>NZ_ARVW01000001.1:0-1200000 GCF_000384315.1 Amycolatopsis nigrescens CSC17Ta-90
GGACCTTCCCGGCGGCGGAGCGAACCCCGGAGAAGATCTCACCGACACCGCGCGCCGAGAGTTGGCCGAAGAGACAGGCATGGTCATTGACGCGCTCGGCCCGCACCTGTGGGATCGGGAGGTCCGCTTCCGCTTCCGAGACCGGTGGCACCACCGCCGCGACCGCGTCTTTTTCGCGCGGGTGTCGAACATCAGTCCGTCCCGTACGCCGTCGCACACGGCCAACGAGCAAGCGAACCTCATCGAGACCCGCTGGTGGTCTCTGGCGGAACTGGAGAGCAGTTCGGCTAAGTTCCTGCCGCCGAATCTCCCGGCCCTGCTGGCCGACCTCCTCAGCGGCGAACTGCACGCGCCGATCTTCCTCAACGCCTGACGCACTAGATGGCGCGTTGTACTCAGTCCACCGGTCTCACCGTGCTATCCACGGTGAGACCGGCCAAGCGTGGCCTACGAGGGATCGCGCAGGTCACAAGTAGGTAACCAATTGCACCTTGGCTCCAGCAACACTTTTCACTCACGACGTCGAGTTAGCAGGACGGGGGTTGACAGGCAAGCTTGCCCAGCGCCGCGTAGAACACGTCCCCGATCTTGGTGGGGTCCGGGGTGGTGAAGGCCTTGCCGCCGGTGGGCGTGGTGATCGCGTCCAGCTCGGCCGGGTCGATGTCCGGCCCGATGCCGATGCCGATGATCGACACCGGGCGCCGCGGGTCGTGCAGCCCGGCCAGCTCGGCCAGCAGCCCTTCCCGGCTGATCCCGCCGGGGTCCTCGTTGCGGCCGTCGGTCAGCACCACCACCACGTTCAGCCGTCCCGGCTCCCATTCCTGCCTGGCCTGCCGGTAGGCGGCGAGCACGCTGTCGTACAGGCCGGTGCGCCCCTCGGCGGTGGCCTTGACCGCGCGGAGCTTCGCGGACACTTCGTCGAGGTGCTCGCCGATCGGCGCCATCGGCACGATCTCGCGGTAGTCCTTGTCCCCGTCCAGCTCGGTGGAGAAGGTCCAGATACCGATCTTCGACGTGGCCTTGAACAGCCGCAGCCCGCGCTCGGCGGCCTCCAGGGTGATGCCCATCCTGGTCTTTCCCGACCCCGGCACGGCGGCGTTCATCGATCCCGAGACGTCCACCAGCACCCTGGCCCGCGAGCTCAGGTTCACCCCGGCCCACTGGTTGAGCACCTCGTCCACCGCGGTGCCCGGCGGCAGCGGGACGGCCGGCTTGTACTGCGCGGAGATCCGCTGGTCCACCGAGCGGTCGCGGAGCATCCGGCCGTCCGGGGTGCGGAAACCCGCGTCGCCCAGCGCGGTGGCCCCCTCCTGGCCGGCCAGCGCGCGCAGCAACCGTTCCGCGCCGGCCTTTTCGCTGCCGCCGATGCCGTCGAGCACGGCGAACGGGTAGTCCAGCGCCGGGATCGCGGCGGCCGAGTAGGCCGCGATCAGCCCGGCTTCGCTCTGCTTCGCGTTGTGGCGCAGCACGGAGTTCTCCGAAGCCGGGAACGCGGTGACCGGGCGTTCCTGGGTGGCCGAACCCGGCAGCCTGCCGAAGAGCGCGGCCGAGCCGTCAGTCGCGTTCGGCGTGAACCGGCGCAGCGCGGCGGCGTAGGCCGCGGCGGGGTCGCCCGCGGTCTTGGTGGCCTCCCGCACGCCGAGCAGCGCGGAGACCCCGACCGGGTCGCGGGCCGGGTCCGGGATGCCGAAGACCACGTCGCTCTGGCCCAGCACCTCGGCCCAGCCCGGCGAGCTGTCCGGCCAGCCGAGCGTGGTGGCGGTGTCCTTGGCCAGCGCGAGCACGACCGGCGAGCTGGCCACCGACGTGCCGGACTCGGGCACATCGGTCGCGCCCGCGTCCCGGGCGCGGCGCAGGTTCAGCGTGGAGTCCGGCAGCCACACGTGCGGGCGCTCGGAACCGTCGGAGACCGCCAGCGACTCGGCCACCGTTGCCGACTCGCGGTCCCGCACCTCGATCCGGTAGCAGCCGTCCTCGGCCAGTGCCCGCCCCAGCTGGGTGACCACCGGCGCGATGTCCGGCGCCGCCGCGACCCGGACCACGGTCGGGGTCACGCAGTCCCCGTCGCCGGTGTTGGCGCTGACCAGTTCCACGGTTGCCCAGCCCGCGCCGGCCAGTACGACCACCGCCACGAGGGCCGCCAAAGGCTTGCGAGAGCGCTTCTTTTTCGCACTCGGGGAATGCCGCCCCACCCGTGCCGCCTCCTGCCGATCGAAGTGGCCCGCTGCGGAAGGGCCACGTTTTCGCAGCCTTCAGGCTAGACGTAAATCAGCATCCCTTTTACTGCGTTCGGAGCAGCCCGATCTAGCCCGTGTGCCGTTTTTCTCGTCCTCTCGCCTTCCATCCCCAGGTGGAGGCGGACAAGACCGCAGCGGGAGGACGGCGTGACCCCCGACACGAAAAACTCGGCCATACCAAAGGAACTGCCAGTGAAAGGGAAACAAGAGCCGGTCACCGGAATACACCAACAATGATCATGAAAAACGGCCGTCGCTTTCTCCGCACTGAGGGTGGGGAAAGCGACGGCCGTTGTCGGCGAATCAGACCGGAATGACGGTGGGCACGATCATCGGTTTGCGCCGGTAGGTGTCCGCGACCCAGCGGCCGACCACGCGGCGCACCGACTGGGCGATCCGGTGCATGTCCGTGATGCCCTCGGACTCGGTCCGGGACAGCTCCATCTCCACCAGCGGCACCACGGCGTCCAGCGCCTTCGGGTCGTCGGAGAAGCCGCGACCGGAGACCTTCGGCGGGGTCACCGCGCGACCGGTCTTCGAGTCCACCGCGACGCTGATCGCGATGAACCCGCCCTCGCCGAGCACCAGCCGGTCGGACAGGGTCGACTCGCCGACATCGCCGACCGAGAGGCCGTCCACGTAGACGTGCCCGACCTCCACCCGGCCGGTCCGGCGGGCGCGGCCGTCGACGAGGTCGACCACCACGCCGTCCTCGGCGATCACCACGTTCTCCGGCGCGACCCCGGTGCGCACCGCGAGCGCGCCGTTGGCCATCAGGTGCTTCCACTCGCCGTGCACCGGCATCACGTTGCTCGGCCGCACCGCGTTGTACAGGTAGAGCAGCTCGCCGGCCGAGGCGTGCCCGGAGACGTGCACCTTCGCGTTGCCCTGGTGCACCACCTGCGCGCCGAGCCGGACCAGGCCGTTGACCACACCGAACACCGCGGTCTCGTTGCCGGGGATCATCGAGCTGGCCAGCACCACGGTGTCGCCGGCCCGGATGGAGATCTGCCGGTGCTCACCGCGCGCCATCCTGGACAGCGCGGACAGCGGTTCGCCCTGCGAGCCGGTGGAGACGAACAGCACCTTGCTCTCCGGCAGGTTGCTCGCCTGGTCCAGGTCGACCAGCAGCCCGTCCGGCACCACGAGCAGGCCGAGCTCGGCCGCGATGCCCATGTTGCGGACCATCGAGCGGCCGACGAAGGCCACCCGCCTGCCGTGCCGCACGGCCACGTCCAGCACCTGCTGCACGCGGTGCACGTGGCTGGCGAAGCAGGCCACGATCACCCGCTGGTTCACCCGCCGGATCACGTCGTCGAGCACCGGCCCGATGTCGCGCTCGGGCATCACGAACCCGGGCACCTCGGCGTTGGTCGAGTCCACGCAGAACAGGTCCACGCCCTCGTCGCCGAGCCGAGAGAACCCGGCCAGGTCGGTCAGCCTGCCGTCCAAGGGCAGCTGGTCCAGCTTGATGTCCCCGGTGTGCAGCACCACCCCGGCCGGGGTGCGGATGGCCACCGCGAGCGCGTCCGGGATGGAGTGGTTGACCGCGAAGAATTCGAGGTCGAAGGTGCCGACGGTCAGGCGCTCGGCTTCGCGCACCTCGATCAGCTTGGGCCGCTGCTTGTGCTCCTTGCACTTGGCCGCGAGCAGCGCCAAGGTAAACCGGGAGCCGTAGATCGGCAGGTCGGGCCGCATCCGCAGGAGGAACGGGACCGCACCGATGTGGTCCTCGTGCCCGTGCGTGAGCACCAGCGCGTCGATGTCGTCGAGCCGGTTCTCGATCGCCCGGAAGTCGGGCAGGATCAGGTCGACACCGGGCTGGTCGTCCTCGGGGAAGAGCACCCCGCAGTCGACGATCAGGAAGCGGCCGGCGTGCTCGAACACGGTCATGTTGCGGCCCACCTCGCCGATGCCGCCGAGCGCGACTACGCGCAGGCCGCCTTCCGGCAGTGGGGGTGGTGCGTTGGTCGGTCCTGGGCCGGTGGGAACGGGGTTCACCTATGAATGGTCCCTACGCTGGTATGGGTGGTCGGGGCGACGTAAGCCGCCGCCGAGTCGGTCTGGGCGACCCTGGAGCTGTGCCAGTCGGTCGACGGCGAATCGTCGAGCGGCACGCCGGCCTGGGTCAGGTCGGCCGCGATCGCCTGGATCTGCTCCTCGGTGGCGGGCACGATCGGCAGGCGCGGCTCGCCGACATCGTAGCCCCGCATGCGCAGCGCCGTCTTACCGAACACCACTCCGCCCACCCGGGAGAAGGCGCGGTACACCGGGAGCATGCCGCGATGGTTGGTCCTGGCGGTGGAGGTGTCGCCGTCCTCGTATGCCTCGATCATGGCCTTTATCCGGCCCGCGACCACGTGCCCGACCACGCTGACCACCCCGGCCGCGCCGACCGACAGCCACGGCAGGTTCAGCCCGTCGTCGCCGGAGTAGTAGGCGAGGTGGGTGTTGGCGATGACCTCGCTGCCGGCCAGCAGGTCGCCCTTGGCGTCCTTGACCGCCACGATCCGCGGGTGCTCGGCGAGCCGGCGCAGGGTGTCCACCTCGATCGGCACGATCGAGCGCGGCGGGATGTCGTAGAGCATCACCGGCAGCCCGGTCGCGTCGGCGACGGTGGTGAAGTGCGCGTACACCCCGGCCTGACTCGGCCGCGAGTAGTACGGGGTCACCAGCAGCACGCCGTGCGCGCCGGCCTTCTCGGCAAGGCGGACCAGTTCGACGCTGTGCGCGGTGTCGTAGGTGCCGGCACCGCTGACCACGGTGACCCGGTCGCCGACGGCCTCCACCACGGCGCGGATCAGGTCGGACTTCTCGGCGTCGCTGGTGGTCGGGCTTTCGCCGGTGGTGCCGTTGACCACCAGGCCGTCGTTGCCGAGGTCGACCAGGTGCGCGGCGAGCTCCTGGGCCTTGTCCAGGTCCAGCGCGCCATTCGCGTCGAAGGGAGTGACCATGGCGGTAAGCACGCGCCCGAAGGGTCTGCCCGGCGCGGCGGAAGGAGGAGTGGACATGCTCCTGACGTTACCTCCTTACCCCCATGATCCCGGCGACGACCTGGCAGAACGTCATGATCGTCGCACGCGCCGCCACCGGGCCGCAGGATCGCCCGCGCGACGGGCGCGTCGCCGGAACTTCTCCGCTACTTGACCGGCTTCACGGCCTGGTCGGTGCGCTGGCCGCCGGCCTTGTCCACCACCAGGCAGATCACCTTCCGGATCTGGTCGCCCGAGGCGGTTGCCGGCGGCTTCGCCCACTCCTTCTCGGTGGGATAGAGGGCCAGGAACTTCAGCTGCGGCCGCTTGCCGGCGTCGATCTTGTTCGAGTAGAAGCTCGCCAGGCACTTGCTCTCGCCGAACTGCCGCGCCCGGTCCTGGCCGGGATAGCTCGCGGCCACCGCGTCGCTGTCGTTCGAAGCGCCGACCACCACCGCGGCCTCGTACCACTCCGCGTCGTGCCGCTCGTCGCACTCCACCCAGTTGTTCTTGGTCAGCGTCCTGCCCTTGACCAGTGGCGTGTTGAGGCAGTAGTCGCTGCTGCTCTCGTTCAGCGCCGGGATGTCACCACCGTCGCCGTAGGACAGCGAAGGCAGCATCGCGTCGTCCACCGGCGTGCTGCCCCACCAGTTGCCGAGGAAGAACCCGCCGACCAGCAGCAGCACCCCGAGCACCGCGCCGCCGCCGATCAGCAACCCCTTGCGGTTTCCCTTGGGCTGCACCGGCTGCGGCTGCTGTCCATAAGCGACAGAGGTCGGGGCCTGGCCGTGGTACATCGCGGTCCGCTGGCCGCCGGGCGGGGTCTGCTGCCCGGACGGCGACCTGGCCATGGTGAGCAGCCCGCGCGCCTGCGCCGGCGAGATCCTGGCCTCCGGACTGCTGATCAGCAAGCCCATGATCGCCGACGCGAGCGGCCCTTGGCCGCGGGTCAGGTAGGGCACCTCGGTCATGATCGCGTGCAGGGTGGCCGCGGTGCTGGTCCGCTCGAAGGCGACCACGCCCTCCACCGCGAAGAACAGCGTGACGCCGAGGGACCACAGGTCCGAGGCCGGCATCGCCTCGCGGCCTTCGACCCGCTCGGGCGCCATGAACGCGGGTGAGCCGACGATCATCCCGCTGGTGGTCAGCCTCGGATCGTCCACCGCGTGCGCGATCCCGAAGTCGGTCAGCTTCACCCGCCCGTTCGGCGCGACCATGATGTTGCCCGGCTTGACGTCCCGGTGCACGATGCCGGCCTCGTGCGCGGCCTGCAGCGCGCTGAGCACCTGCTCACCGATCGAGGCGACCTGCTCGGCGGGCAGCGGGCCGTGCTGCCGCACCAGGTCGGACAGCGTGGGCGCCTCCACCAGCTCCATCACGATGTAGGTCCGGGCGGTGCCGTCCGTGCTGGTGTCCTGTTCGGACACCACGTCGTACACGGTGACCACCGCCGGGTCGTTCAGCCTGCCGCCGGTCCGCACCTCGCGCAGCACCCGCTCCTGGAAGACCCCCTCGGCCTCCCGCAACTCCTTGATCGCGACGTGCCGCCCGATCACCTTGTCCTCGGCGCGCCAGACGATGCCCATGCCACCGCGGCCGATCTCGCCCAGCAGGACGTAGCGCCCGGCGATCACCCGTGGCCCGGCGGCGGGCTGGGTGGGCTGGGTCTGCTGCGCGTACTGGGCCTGTTCCTCGGTCACGGTTTCCGGTGCCTCCCCATCGAAGTTGGCCAGGATGGTAGTCCGACCGCTTCGGTGGGCGTGCGGTTCCCGCCCGGTCAGCCGGCGAACGTGAGATAGATCAGCGCCACGTTCAGCGAAATGATCACCCCGGCGATCAGCCAGGCCAGTGTGGTCGTCACCCGGTGGTTGGCGTCCTCACCCATCAGGCCGCGGTCGCTGGTCAGCCGCACCAGCGGGACGAGCGCGAACGGGATGCCGAAGGAGAGCACCACCTGGGACACCACCAGCGCGCGGCTCGGGTCGGCGCCGAGCGCGAGCACCAGGATGGCCGGGGTCAGCGTGACCAGCCGCCGCAGCAGCAGCGGGACCCGCTTGCGCAGCAGGCCCTGCATGATCATCGCACCGGCGTAGGCGCCGACCGAAGTGGACGCCAGCCCGGAGGCGAGCAGGCCGATCGCGAACAGCAGCGCCAGCCCGGGGCCGAGCGCCTCGCCAACCGCCGCGTGCGCCCCCTCGATCGAGTCGACGCCCTCCTTGCCCTGCAGGTTGGTCGCGGCCAGCAGCACCATGGCCAGGTTCACCGCTCCGGCCAGCAGCATGGCCAGCCCGACGTCGAACCGGGTCGCCTTGAGCAGCCGGCGACGGCCCTCCCCCGCGCCCGGGTGCCCGTGGCGGTCACGGGCCAGGCCGGAGTGCAGGTAGACGGCGTGCGGCATCACGGTGGCGCCGAGCATGGCGGCGGCGATCAGCACGCTTTCCGCGCCGTCGAAGCGCGGCACCAGTCCCCCGAAGGTCGCCGAAGCCGACGGCGGTTCCACCACCACGCTGGCCAGGAAGCCGACCGCGATCACCGCGAGCAGACCGGTGATCACCCGCTCGAACGGGCGCTGCCCGCGTTTGTCCTGCACCAGCAGCAACAGCATGGACACCGCGCCGGTGATCAGCCCGCCCAGCACCAGCGGCAGGTCGAACAGCAGGTACAGCGCGATCGCCCCGCCGACCACCTCGGCCAGGTCGGTGGCGATGGCCACCGCCTCGGCCTGCACCCAGTAGCCCAGCCGGACCGGCCGCGAAGTCCGCTCCCGCACCGCCTCCGGCAGCGACAGGCCGCTGACCAGCGCGAGCTTCGCCGACAGGTACTGCACCAGCCCGGCCATCAGGTTGGCCGCCACGATCACCCAGACCAGCAGGTAACCAAACTGGGCCCCGGCGCTGATGTTCGAGGCGACGTTCCCGGGATCGACGTACGCGATCGCCGCGACGAAGGCCGGGCCGAGCAGCAGGGAGCCGGCCCGCACCTTGGCGAGCTTGGGCCGGACAGTCTCCGCCAGTGCCATTGCGGCCCACCTCTCGTCAGCAAGGCCAACGCTGCCAGCGCTCGGCGTTGTCGCCATGGCCAACTCGAAGTTTAGGTGCGCCGAACTTTGCCGGACAAGGTGACATGTGGCACTAGTCGGCAACGAATGCGCCACGAACCGCGAACCTCAGGCGTCCAGCGCTACCTCGTGCCCGGACGCGCGCAGGGTGTCCACCGCGCGGGCCAGCTCCTCGGCCTTCACCAGCAGATGGTCGGTCTCGAAGGTGGACAGCGAGAACAGCGCGACCCCGGCCGCGGCGAGCTCGCCGGACAGCGCGGCGATGATCCCGGTGAGGGTGAAGGCCAGCGGGCCGCGCACGGTCAGCAGCCGCCAGCCGGACTCCACCTTCGCCCCCGCCGGGGTCAGCTCCGCCGGGCAGATCACGGACAGCTCCTGCGGCGTCCTGGTGACCGAGACCAGCGCCGGCTCCCGTGGGTCGAGCAGACCGGCCGGGGTCGGCGCGTCCGGCGCCAGCCGGGCGACCACGTACTCGCCCGGCTGGACGTCGACGGCGAGACGGCGCATCAACCTTCCAGCACCTTCGGGCTCGAGGCGACCTCGGTGCCGTCCGGCAGCGTGGAGATGGTGAAGTCGGCGAACACGTTCTCCGCCGCCTTTTGCAGCTGCCGCAGGCATTCCACGGCCAGCGCGCGGATCTCCACGTCAGCGTGCTCGGTCGCGCGCATGGCCACGAAGTGCCGCCAGGCGCGGTAGTTCCCGGTGACCACGATCCTGGTCTCGGTGGCGTTCGGCAGCACCGCGCGGGCCGCCTGCCTGGCCTGCTTGCGGCGCAGCGTGGCGCTCGGCGCGTCCGCGAACTTGTCCTCCAGCCCGGCCAGCAGGTCGGTGTAGGCGTCCACACTGGCCTGCGCAGCGGCCACGAACTTCTCGTGCAGCTCGGGATCCTGCGCGATCACCTCGGGCTCGACGAAGGCCGCGTTGCGCTCGGGCACGTAGCGCTGGGACAGCTGCGAGTAGGAGAAGTGCCGGTGCCGGATCAGCTCGTGGGTCAGCGAGCGGGAGATCCCGGTGATGTAGAAGCTGACCGAACCGTGCTCGAGCACGGACAGGTGGCCGACCTCGATGATGTGGTCCACGTACCCGGCATTGGTGGCCGTCTTCGGGTTCGGCTTCTTCCAGGACTGGTAGCAGGCCCGGCCGGCGAACTCCGCCAGCGCCTGTCCCCCGTCGGCGTCGGTGGACCATGGCACGTCCTCCGGCGGGAAGAACTCGGTCTTCGCGATCAACTGAACCTTGGGCGACACCGTTTCGGCCACGCTCGCACTCCTTCTCCCCGCACCTGCGCTGAACACGGGCAGCGTAACCGGCCACCACGACCATTCCCGCACGACACCGCGATGACACCACGGTCTCCTTGACCGATGTCAGAAGTGACGTCATAGTGGTGTCATGGACCTGACGCCCTACATCACCAGCCTCCGGGAGGATCTGGCCGCCACGGCCTCCGCCGGCGACGAACAGACCCAGCGCGCGGCGGCCGTGCTGGCCGGGGCGCTGGAGCCCGCGGTGCGGCTCACCCTGATGAACGCGCTGGCCGACCTGGCCGCGGAGGTCACCGCCGGGCTGCCCGGTCAGGTGGTCGAGGTGCGGCTGGACGGCAGGGACGTCCGGGTCGTGGTCACCGGGGACCGGCAGCCGGAACCGCCGCGTGAACCGGAACGCCCGCGGACCCCACCGCCGATCGACGGCGACATCAGCCGGCTGACGCTGCGCCTGGTGGAGCAGATCAAGGGACAGGCCGAGCAGGCCGCCGCGTCGCAGGGGGTGTCGCTGAACACCTTCATCTCCCAGGCCGTCCAGGGCGCGCTGCACGCCAAGTCCCAGTTCCACCGGCCGGAAAACACCGCACAGCAGGGCAACCAGACCGAATCGCAGCTGCACGGCTGGGTAAGGGGATGACCGGAATGACCGAGACACCTGACACCGCTGAACCTTCAGGTACCGAGAACGAGCTGGTGCGCAGCGAGTCGTTCCCGGTCGAAGGCCCGGTGGAACTGGATCTGGGCATCACCCTCGGCAAGATCGACATCCGGCTGACCGAGCGCACCGAGGCCGTCGTGGAGCTACGGCACGACGCGTCCGAACAGGTGCCCTGGGCCGAAGGCGTGACGAACCTGCTGAGCTGGGTGAGCGACCGGTTCGGCGCCGACCTCCGCGGCTCGGCCACCGACGCGGTGCAGCAGAGCCGGATCGAGAAGACCGGCGCACGGATCGTGGTGCGCGCCCCGGATGCCTTGCCGCTGCACAAGATTCCGCTCGCCGTGCGGGTGTACGCGCCTTCGGGTTCTCAGCTCAAGGTGCGGGCCGGCGCCGCCGAGGTGACCTCGACCGGGACTGCGGGCCGGGCCGACGTGGTCAGCGGCTCCGGCGATGTCGCGCTGGACAAGGTCGACGGCCCGGCCTCCGTGCGCACCGGTTCCGGCGACATCCGGGTCGGCGGCGCGCTCGCCGGGCTCCAGGTGAAGACCGGCGGCGGCAACGTGGAGGCCTCGGAGCTGACCGGCTCCGGATCGATGGTGACCGGCACCGGGGACGTCTGGCTCGGCGCGGTGTCCGGGGACGTGATGGTGCGCAGCGGCAGCGGGGACGTGGCGATCGCCGACGCGTCCTCCGGCACCCTCGAGCTGCAGACCGGTTCCGGTGAGATCCGGGTCGGCGTGCACTCCGGGGTGGCCGCCGAAATCACCCTGTCCTCCAGCGCGGGCCGGGTGTCCAGTGAGCTCGAAATGGCCGACCAGAAGCCGGAGGGCGAGGTCCCGCTGCGAGTGCAGGCCAGGACCGGCCTCGGCAACGCGGTGGTGACCCGCTCCGCGCTCTGAGCTGGGGGCGCATGCCCCCATTGATCGGGTGCGGGTGTCCCGCAAGATTCTGAGGGCCATCGCCCAGGGGATGAAGGGGCTTCGGCACGGGGCGACCCGCGCCGGAGCCCCTTCTGCTTTCCGTCGGACGCAGGCCGTTCAGAGCTGCTTGCGCAGGACGGGTGCCAGGTCGCCGCGGCCACCGACCGCGACCCCGTCCAGGCCGAGCCATTCCGCCATCGCCCGCAGTTCCGCGGCCAACTCGGCGGCGACCCGGCCGCGCTCGGCACCCGGCTCGGCGAACGCGCCCGGCACCCGCAGCAGCCCGGCCGCGCGGTCGGCCTTCAGGTCCACCCTGCCGACCAGCTCACCGTCGAGCAGGAACGGGAAAACGTAGTAGCCGTGCACCCGCTTCGGCTCCGGGACGTAGATCTCGATGCGGTAGTGGAAACCGAACAGCCGCTCGGTCCTGGCCCGCTCCCAGATCAGCGGGTCGAACGGGCAGAGCAGCGCCCTGCCGGTGATCGACCTCGGCGCGCCGGTGCCGGTGCGGCGGTAGGCCTGCGCCGGCCAGTCGCGCACCAGCACCGGTTCCAGCACCCCGTCCTCGACGAGCTCGGCGACCGCCTTGCGGCTCACCTCCGGCCCGATCCGGTAGTAGTCGCGCAGATCCGGTTCGGTGGCCACCCCGAGCGCGGTGGCAGCGCGGGTGATCAGCGCACGCGCGCCCTCGTCCTGGTCGACCCGGCGGGCCAGCACCTCCGGCGGCACCACCCGCTCGGTCAGGTCGTATAGCCGCTCGAAACCGCGGCGGGTACCGGTGGTCAGCCGTCCGGTGCCGAACAGCCACTCGCAGATCCGCTTCACCTCGGACCGGTCCCACCAGGCCCCTGGGGCGCGCTTGGCCGGGCCGGTGAGCTCGCGTTCGATGCCGCCGGCACCGATCGGGCCCAGCTCCTTGACCACCCGCAGCACGTCCTCGGCCAGCGACGGGGAATGGTCCAGGATCTGCTCGTAGCGGCGCCACCAGCCGGGGCGCTTGGCCCCGGAGTGCAGCAGCGGCCAGTCCTCCACCGGCACCAGGCTGGCCTCGTGCGCCCAGTTCTCCACCAGCAGCCGCGGCCGCTTGCTGCTGTGCGTCCAGGCGGCATCGTCGACCAGCGCCTGGTCGTAGCCGCCCAGCCGGGCGAACAGCGGGGCGTAGTGCGCTCGCACCGCCACGTTCACCGAGTCGAGCTGGATCAGCTGCACCCTGGACAGCACCCGCCGCAGGTGCCGCCTCGTCGGCTCACCCGCCGGCCTCGGATCCGCGAAACCCTGTGCGGCCAGCGCCATCCGCCGCGCCACCGCCGAACTGATCGTCTGCATGATCAGTCCATCCTGCCAGCGGGCACCGACATTTCCGCCTTCGCTCCCGCCGGTGCCCGTTCGGCGCGCACCACGACCACCACCGCGGCGATCACCAGCACCCCGCCGGCCAGCTGCGCCGGCCCGAACCGCTCACCGGCGAAGAGCACCCCGAGCAGGACCGCGATCACCGGGTTCACGTAGGCGTAGGTGGCCACCGTGGACACCGGCAGCCGGGACAGCACGAAGACGTAGGAGCTGTAGCCGATCAGCGAACCGGCCACGATCAGGTAGCCGAGGCCGAGCCAGGACGCCCCGCTCGCCGCGCCGGGGTCCAGCCGCTGCCCGGTGGCGAGCCCGACCGCACCGAGCGCCGCACCCGCCACGCACAGCTCGACGGCGGCCGCGGCGAACGGGTTGGCCGGCATCGGCAGCCTGGTGCTGGCCACCGTGCCGGCGGCCCAGCTGAACGCGGCGAGCAGCATCACCCAAGGCGCCCAGGCGGCGGTGCCATGCGCGCCTTCGGCCGGCCCGCCGAGCAGCACCAGCAGCGCGATCCCGGCCAGGCCGAGCAGCACGCCGATCAGCGTCACCGCGGGCGGACGGTGCCCCAGCACCCGGCGCATCATCAGCACGAACAGCGGCACCGACGCGACCAGCAGGGCGGCGAGGCCGGAGGAGATCTTGGTCTCCGCCACGGTCAGCAGGCCCTGCCCGCAGCCCGCCATCAGCAGCCCGGCCAGTGCCGCCGAGCCGAACTGCGCGCGGCTCATCCGCAGCGCGCCGCGGCCGCTGGCGACCAGGACGACCAGCAGCAGCACCGGGCCGGCAACGCCGAACCGCAGCGCCGCGCCGAGCAGCGGTGGAATCGACTCGACCAGGTACCGGATGGCCAGGTAGGTGGAACCCCAAACCACGTACACGATGCCGAGAGCGGCCACCGGAAGCCAAGATCTACTACCCATGGGCCGACTGTCGCACGAACCACCGACAGAAGAACAGTGGTTATTCGCCACGGCCTAGCCACCGCCATCGCCGCCGGCCGATAGGTTGCCGGAATGAGCACCGCGGACGTCCACCGGGCACAGGCCGACCAGGCCGCCGAGATCGCCAGGATCCAGCGGGTCACCTGGCGCGCGGCCTATGCCGACCTGCTCGGCGAGCACGCACTCACAGCGCTGGAAGCGGCGGACGCGGAAGCGCAGTGGACCGGCGCGATCGAGCACCCCGGCACCCTGGTCTACGTGGCCACCGAAGGCAGCTTCACGGTCGGCTTCTGCGTGGCAGGCCCGGCACCGGAGCCGGAAGCGGCCGCGGCGGACGGCAGCCTGCCCCCGGACGCGGACCGGCTCGGGCTGATCGCCTCACTGCTGGTCGAACCCCGCTGGGGCCGCCGGGGACACGGCGGGCGGCTGCTCGCCACCGCGGCCGAGGGCCTGCGCGTGCAGGGGGCCGAGCGCGGCATCGCCTGGGTGGCGCAGTCCGACGCGGCGTCACTGGGCCTGTTCCGCCGGGCCGGCTGGAAACCGGACGGCACCGTGCGCACCCTGGACACCGGCGAGCGGACCGTCCGCGAACTGCGGCTGACCGGCGGCCTGGAGCTCAAGCTCGCGGAGTAGCCCGGTCGGTGAACACGACCCAGCGCATCACCGAGTACATGAACGCGCCCTCGCAGGCGCCCGCGATGATCCTGGACAGGTGGTACTGCACGCCCAGCGCGGCCAGCCCGCTGCCGACGCCGAGGATGAACGCCAGGTAGTTGATCACCACGGCCACCGCGTAGCGCCATGCCTGTCCGCCGACCGGCGCGTGCGAGCGGAAGTTCATCTTCCGGTTGAGCACGAAGCTCAGCCCGAAGGCGCAGACGTACGCGAGCGTGACGCTGACCGCCACCGGGAGTCCCCACCAGCCGTGCAGCACGGTCAGCAGGGCGAGATCGACCCCGAAGGTGAAGCCGTTGATCAGCGCGAAGCCGAGGAAACTGGGGGCCACCCACCGGCTCAGCCCGAACGGCAGCCGCGCCACCACGGCCGCGCAGAATCCGGCGAACTTCTCGGCCGAAGCCGGCCCGGTGCGCAGGGCTAGATCCTCGGCCACGGCGTCGAGAATGCCATCGCCAGGTGACCGGGAGCCGACCACCAGGTGATCTTCCGGTGTGCACGGTGTCTCCCCTACGGGAGCAAACCCGGGGGTTTACCCCACCGACTGCCGATCGCACGGCTGCTAGCTTGGCAAGAGTTCCCCTGGAGGTCCCATGTTCGGCTGGCTGTGCGTGACGCTCGGTGTCGCGTTCGGCTCGGCACTGCTCCCCCTGATCAGCGTCGAGGTCTGGGTGCTCGGCCTGGTGTCCAACCAGCCGGGGGTGCACTGGCTGGCGGTCGGCGCCGCGGTCGCGGTCGGCCAGGTGGCCGGGAAGCTGCTCTTCTACCTCGCCGCGCGCGGTTCGATCAGGTTGCCGGCCGTGCTGCACGACCGGCTGCACCGCGAGCACCAGCCGTCGGCACGGCGGGATCGCTGGCGGGCCAAGACGAAATGGCTGCGGGCGAAGCTGGAGGCGTTGCGTGAACGCTGCCACCGGCATCCACATTGGATGAACGGCACCTACTGGGTCAGCGCGGTAGTCGGGCTGCCACCGTTCATGGCCACCACCGTGCTGGCCGGTCTGGTGCGGATGCGGCTGTCCACTTTCCTCACCGCCGGCCTGCTCGGCCGCTGGGTGCGCTACAGCCTGCTCGCCGCGGCTCCCGCGGTCTTCGCCGGCTGGATGCACCTCTAGTTCCCGTACTGGCTCGTCTCCGGACGCTCGACCAGCACCACGTGCGAGGGCTCCTCGGCCACCGGGCGGTGCTCGATTCCCTTGCGCACCACGAAAATCTCCCCCGCGTTGAGCGTGACCGGCCGCTGCCCCGCGAGGTCGAGCCGGAAGCTGCCGTCCCAGCAGAGGAAAAGCTCGTCCTCGTCGTGCCAGTGCCACGGGAACTCGCCCTCCAGCCTCGCGACCCGCAGCACGGCGTCGTTCACCACCGCCAGCTCGCGCTGCTGGAAGGGGCCGGGCAGACCGGCGATGATCTCGTCGACCGAGACGGGTTCGTTCGTCATGCGAGCCATCCTGCGCGGGACGGGGTCGCCGGCCCAGAGCCAATCCGGCAGAATTGGACCGGAGATGGAACCATTTGCGCTGACCGAGCGGCTCGGTCGCTGGTCCTCCGGCCGCGGGCCGCTGTACCTGCTGCTCGCGGCCAGGCTGCGGCGGCTGATCGACGACGGCGAGCTGCCGCCGGGGACCGCCCTGCCGCCCGACCGGGTGCTCGCCGCCGCGCTCGCGGTGGGCCGCGGCACGGTCGTCGCCGCCTACGACCTGCTGAGCCAGGAGTCGCGGATCGTCCGGCGCCAGGGCAGCGGCACCAGGGTCGCCGGAGCAGCGGCCACCGGGCCGGACACCTCGGACTCCCCCTCCACACCGGTGTTCCTGCACCTGCTGGAGCCACCGGACGACGTGCTCGTGCTCGCCTGCGCGGCACCCCGCTGCCCGCCGGAAGTGGCCGAGGCATACTCGCGCGTGCTGCCCGAACTGGCCGCGACCGGGGACGACATCGGTTATCACCCTTCGGGCACGCACCGGCTTCGGCTTGCCGTCGCCGAGCACTACGCGGCGCGGGGCGTGCCCACCGAACCGGCGCAGATACTGGTCACCAACGGTGCCCAGCAGGCGCTTTCCCTGCTGGCCCGCGCCTTCGTCCGGCCCGGTGACCAGGTGCTGGTGGAGGCGCCGACCTACCCCGGCGCGCTGGAGGCCTTCCGGGAGGAGGCGGCCGTCCTGCGCGGGCTGCCGGTCGGGCTCACCGGGTTCGAGGCGGCGCTGCGCGAGCACCGGCCCGCGCTCGCCTACCTGATACCGAGCTTCCAGAACCCGACCGGCTCGGTGCTGCCGGCACTGCTGCGGCGGCGGCTGGCAGCGGCGGCGACCGCCGCCGGTGTCCCGCTGATCGACGACGAAGTCCTGGCCGGGCTGGGTTTCCCGGGCCAGGAGACCCCGCCTCCGCTGGCGGTCTACGGGGACTCGGTGCTCTCGGTCGGCTCGCTGAGCAAGCTCGTCTGGGGCGGGCTCCGGGTCGGCTGGGTGCGGGCACCGGTGCCGGTCGTGGCCAGGCTCGCCCGGTTGCGCGCGGTGCACGACCTCGGCGGTGACCTGCCCGCCCAGCTGGTCGCGGCCGAACTGCTGCCACGGCTGGCGGAACTGCTGGAGAGGCGCGCGGTGCGGCGGCAGGCCGGGCACGACCACTTGCGCGCAGAGCTGGCCAGGCTGCTGCCGGACTGGGAGGTGCCGCCGGTGCCCGGTGGGCAGACCCTGTGGGTGCGGCTGCCGCACGGCGACGGCACCTCGTTCGCGCAGGCAGCACTGCGCCACCGGGTCGCCGTGCTGCCGGGCACCGGCCTCGACGTCACCGGCGGCAGCACGGCCTACCTGCGCCTGCCTTTCCTGCTGCCGCAGGAGGAACTGACCACGGCGGTGAGCCGGCTCGCCGGGGCCTGGCAGGACTACCGCCCGCCGCCGGCCAGGGTCACCGCGGCACCGGTCATGGCGATTTAGCCGGTTTCGGCCAGCTCGACGGCCTTGCGCATGGTCTCCCTGGCCCGGCGCCGGTCACCGGCGATGTCGTAGGCGTAGGCCAGGCGGTACCAGTACCGCCAGTCGTCCGGATGCTCGTCGAGCTCGGCGCGCCGGGCGTCGAACCAGGAGTCGGCGGCCTTGCGGTCCACCCGGCCCGACGGCATCCGCGGCAGGTCCGCGGTGTCCGGCAGCCCGCCCTCCTCGTCGAGCCGGCGGGCCAGCCGCTGGATCCTGGCGCCCGAGCGCCAGGTGGTCACCACGATCCACACGCCGAGCAGCGGCAGCAGCAGCACCCCGACCCCGAGCAGGACCGGGAACGGTTCACCGGTGCTCAGCAACGCAATCGCGCGACCGGCGAGCAGCACCAGGTAGACCCCGAGTGCGGCGGTCAGCACCAGCGCGACGTTGCGGGACCTCATAACCGCAGCACGTTCTCCAGGCCGACGGTCAGCCCCGGCTGCCGCAGCACCGAGCGGACCCCGAGCAGCACGCCCGGCATGAACGAGGTGCGGTCCATCGAGTCGTGCCGGATGGTCAGCGTCTCGCCCTCGGCGCCGAACAGGATCTCCTCGTGTGCGACCAAGCCGGGCAACCGGACCGAGTGCACCGGAACGCCGTCGACCAGCGCGCCGCGGGCACCGTCGAGCTCCGAGGTGGTCGCGTCCGTGCCCGGGCTGACCCCGGCCTCGGCACGGGCCTGCGCGATCAGCTTCGCGGTGTGCGCGGCGGTGCCAGACGGTGCGTCCGCCTTGCGGTTGTGGTGCAGCTCGATGATCTCGGCCGACTGGTAGAACTTGGCCGCCTGCTGGGCGAAGCGCATCGCGAGCACCGCGCCGAGGGCGAAGTTGGGCGCCACCAGCACACCGAGCTCGGGCTTCGGCTCGAGCCACTCGCGCAGGGTGTCGAGCCGGCTCTGCGCGAACCCGGTGGTGCCCACCACGGCGTGCATGTTCTGGTCCACCGCGAACCGCAGGTTGTCCATCACCACGTCCGGGTGGGTGAAGTCGACGATCACCTCGGCCTGCGCGTCGGCGATCTCGAACATCCAGTCGCCGGCGTCCACCATGGCCACCACCTCCATGTCGGAGCTGGCCTCCACCGCCTTCACCACCTGGGCGCCCATCCGGCCGCGGGCACCGAGCACGCCGACCCGGATCGGGTTGTCCTCACCACGCGCGCTGGACTCGCTCATGCCGCGCTCACCCCTGTTCTTCGATGACCCTGTGCAGGTCGTCCGGCAGATCGTCGTCGTGAGCGTACGGGCCGACGACGGCGGCCGCGGAGACCCCGCCGGAACCCCGCAGCAGTCCGCGGGCGAGCAGGCAGACCTCCTCGGTGGTGACCGCGTCGATCCGCGCCACGGTGTCCTCGATGCCCCGGTAGTCGCCGTAGTTCAGCTCCTGCTTGCCGATCCGGGACATCCGGGACGCGCTGTCCTCCATGCCGAGCACCAGGCCGCCGCGCAGCTGCCCCTTGGCCCTGGCCACCTCGGCGTCGGTGAGGCCGTCCTCGGCGACCTGGCCGAGCACCTCGCGCAGCACCCCGGCCACCTCGCCGAGCCGCTCCGGCTGGCAGCCGGCGTACACCGCCATGTGCCCGGTGTCGGCGTAGCTTGCCGTGGACGAGTACACCTGGTAGGCCAGCCCGCGGCGCTCGCGGACCTCCTGGAACAGCCGTGAGCTCATCCCGCCGCCGAGCGCGGCGTTGAGCACGCTGAGGGTGTAGCGGCGTTCGTCGTGCCGGGACAGCGCCCGCAGGCCGAGCATCACGTGCGCCTGCTCGGTGTCGTCGGTGTGCAGCACCAGCTTGCGGTCCAGCGGAATCCTTGCCCGGCCGCGCCGCGGCGGCACCGGCACCGCCGATCCGCTCAGCCGGTCGCGCAAAGCCTTGCGCACCAAGCGAAGCACCTGGGCGTGCTCGATGTTGCCGGCCACCGCGAGCACCATCCGGGGCAGCGTGTAGCGGCGCTTGTAGAACCCGCGCAGCGCGGTCGCGGACATGCCCACGATGGACTCCTCGGTGCCCAGCACCGGCAGGCCGAGCGGGTGCTTGCCGAGGATCGCGCTGACGAAGGTCTCGTGCAGCAGGTCCTCCGGGTCGTCGTCGCGCATCGCGATCTCTTCCAGCACCACGCTGCGCTCGGTGTCCACATCGGAGTCCGTGCAGAGCGCCTCGAACACCACGTCGGTCACCAGGTCCACCGCCAGCGGCAGGTCCTGGTCGATCACCTGCGCGTAGTAGCAGGTGTGCTCCTTCGCGGTGAAGGCGTTGAACTCGCCGCCGACCGCGTCGATCTCCTGCGCGATCTGGGTGGCGCCGCGGTTCGCGGTGCCCTTGAACAGCAGGTGCTCCAGGTAGTGCGCGGCACCGGCCACTGTGGACGGCTCGTCACGGGAGCCGACGCCTACCCACAGCCCGATCGTCGCGGACCTGGACGCCGGCACGTGCTCGGTGATCACCCGCAGCCCGCCCGCCAGCACGCTGCGCTTGACCACCGCACCGTCCGAAGTGGACTCCAGCGTCCTGGTGCTGCCTACGGGTTGCTCGTATCCCGGAACCTTGCTCGCCATGAGTCCTTTTCCACGCGGAAACTGCTTCAGATACAGCGAAGGACGCCTCCAGTGCATGAGGCACTGAAGGCGTCCTCAGCTCACTTCTCGGGTCAGGCGTCGGCCTTCTCGGCGGCGGCCGCCGGCTCGGCGGCCTTCTCCTCGTCGTCCTGGACGACGATCAGGCTGATCTTGCCCCGGTTGTCGATGTCCGCGATCTCCACGCGCAGCTTGTCGCCGACGTTCACCACGTCCTCGACCTTGCCGATGCGCTTGCCGTTGCCCAGCTTGGAGATGTGCACCAGGCCGTCCTTGCCCGGCAGCAGCGAAACGAACGCGCCGAACGCGGCCGTCTTCACCACGGTGCCGAGGAACCGCTCGCCGACCTTGGGCAGCTGCGGGTTCGCGATCGCGTTGATCTTGTCGATCGCGGCCTCCGCGGACGGGCCGTCCGCGGCACCGACGTAGATCGTGCCGTCGTCCTCGATGGAGATGTCGGCGCCGGTCTCCTCGGTGATCGAGTTGATCATCTTGCCCTTCGGCCCGATCACCTCGCCGATCTTGTCGACCGGGATCTTCACGCTGGTGACGCGCGGCGCGAACGGGCTCATCTCGTCCGGCTCGTCGATCGCCTCGGAGATCACGTCCAGAATGGTCAGCCGGGCGTCCTTCGCCTGCTTCAGCGCGGCGGCCAGCACCTCGGACGGGATCCCGTCCAGCTTGGTGTCCAGCTGCAGCGCGGTGACCACGTTCTTGGTACCGGCGACCTTGAAGTCCATGTCGCCCATGGCGTCCTCGGCACCGAGGATGTCGGTCAGCGCGACGTAGCGCGTCTCACCGTCGACCTCGTCGGAGATCAGGCCCATCGCGATGCCGGCCACCGGCGCCTTCAGCGGCACGCCGGCGTTGAGCAGCGCCATGGTGGACGCGCAGACCGAGCCCATCGACGTGGAACCGTTGGAGCCCAGCGCCTCCGACACCTGACGGATGGCGTAGGGGAACTCGTCCCGCTTCGGCAGCACCGGCACCAGCGCGCGCTCGGCGAGCATGCCGTGGCCGATCTCCCGCCGCTTCGGCGAACCGACGCGGCCGGTCTCACCGGTGGAGAAGGGCGGGAAGTTGTAGTGGTGCAGGTACCGCTTCGTGGTCTCCGGGGACAGCGAGTCGATCTGCTGCTCCATCCGCAGCATGTTCAGCGTGGTGACGCCAAGGATCTGGGTCTCGCCGCGCTCGAACAGCGCGGAGCCGTGCGCCCGCGGGATCACCGAGACCTCGGCGCCGAGGGA
Source organism: Amycolatopsis nigrescens CSC17Ta-90 (assembly GCF_000384315.1). Lineage (GTDB taxonomy): Bacteria > Actinomycetota > Actinomycetes > Mycobacteriales > Pseudonocardiaceae > Amycolatopsis > Amycolatopsis nigrescens. The sequence continues at coordinate 20,863 of NZ_ARVW01000001.1, forward strand.
GCGGATGTCGGTCAGGCCCCGGCCGTCCATGCGGATCTTGTCGCGCAGGACGCGCTCACGCATGACCTTCTTGCTCAGCGCCTTGAACGCGGCACCGATCTCCTTCTCCCGGCCTTCGAAGGCTTCGCCCTCACCGACGCCGACCTTCGCCAGCACCGAGGCCTTGACCTCGTCGGTGGCGTTGTCGCGGTCCTGCTTGCCGGCGATGGCCAGCGCCTTGGCCAGGTCGTCGGTCGCGATCGCGGCCACCGCGTCGAAGGCGTCCGGCTGGTAGGCCAGGAACACCGGGAACTCGGCGGTCGGCTTGGCGGCCACGTCGGCCAGCTCGCGCTGGGCCTCGCAGAGCACCTTGATGAACGGCTTGGCGGCCTCGAGACCGTCGGCGACGGCCTGCTCGTCCGGCGCCTTCGAACCGGCGGCGATCAGGTCCAGGGTGTTCTCGGTGCCCTCGGCCTCGACCATCATGATGGCGACGTCATCCCCGACGATCCGCCCGGCCACGACCATGTTGAAGGTCGCGCTCTCCAGCTGCTTCCAGGTCGGGAACGCCACCCACTGGTCCTCGATCAGCGCGACGCGGACGCCGCCGATCGGGCCGGAGAACGGCAGGCCGGAGATCTGCGTGGACGCGGAGGCCGCGTTGATGGCCAGCACGTCGTAGGGGTCTTCCGGGTTCAGGCTCTGCACCGTGATGACGACCTGGATCTCGTTGCGCAGGCCGTCGGCGAACGACGGGCGCAGCGGCCGGTCGATCAGCCGGCAGGTCAGGATCGCGTCGGTGGAGGGGCGGCCCTCGCGGCGGAAGAACGCGCCCGGGATGCGCCCGGCGGCGTACATCCGCTCCTCGACGTCCACGGTCAGCGGGAAGAAGTCGAAGTGCTCCTTCGGGTGCTTCGACGCGGTGGTCGCCGAAAGCAGCATGGTCTCTTCGTCCAGGTAGGCGACGACCGAGCCGGCGGCCTGCTTGGCCAGCCTGCCGGTCTCGAACCGGACCGTACGGGTGCCGAACCGGCCGTTGTCGAGCACGGCTTCGGTTTCGTGCACGGTGACTCCGTTGGAGTCGGTCATATGGTGTATCTCCTCTTTGTTCCTCAGGCAGCGCGGCGGGAAACCAACCCTTGGTGTCCCACACCCGAGAAGCGAGGCCGGTCTTCGATCGAAGCCCCCGGGACGTTCCCGGAGACCACTACCGAGGACCGGCGCTGCGTTTACGGCGCCTCAGCGGAAAAGTGCTTCGGCACTAGCTCTCGCGCGCTTCGCGCTGACCTCTTGTGTGGTTTGCGTTTCTGCGCCGAGGGGGAGCGGCCGTGCGGCCACTCCCCCTCGGGCTCAGGTCATCGGCGCAGGCCGAGTCGCTGGATCAGCGACCGGTACCGCTCGATGTCCACCTTCATCACGTAGTTGAGCAACCGGCGGCGACGGCCGACCAGCAGCAACAGACCGCGACGGGAGTGGTGGTCGTGCTTGTGCACCTTGAGGTGCTCGGTGAGGCCCACGATCCGCTTGGTCAGCAGGGCGACCTGGGCCTCGGGGGATCCGGTGTCCGAGTCGTGCACGCCGTACTCGGTCAGGATCGACTTCTTCTCGTCAGTGGACAGTGCCACTATCAATCTCCTTGTTCACTGTGCCGTGCGGCCCGGACACGCCACGTGCCGGGTGAGTCGGTCACGGCCGCCACGGACTGCAGCCGGACCCGGTTGGCCAGCCTAGCAGCCGCCCTTTCACCTGCCGTGTTCGACGCCCAGTGACCAACGCCCGACCACGGTGTATTCGACCCCGCCGGCGCCTCGCTCGCTGGACATCAGCACCGCTTCGGTGGCGGTCCACGGACCGCCGCGGAACCCGGCAAGCCGCTCCGGCCAGTGCTCGGGCACTCCGGCGCTCGCCCTGGCGAGGGTCAGATGCGGCCGATACGGCCGGTCCATTCCGACCGGTGCGACGCGCCCTGCCAACGCGGCAAGGCCCTCGGCGTCCACCCCTGCCCAGAGTACGCCGGGAAAGGTGCCGGCCCCGGCCAGCCGGACGGTCGGTGCCGCGCAGCCGGCCAGTCGCGCACCCAGCCAGTCCAGTCGTTCGCCGAGGTCGTCCTCGCCGTAGAAACCGAGCGTGAGGTGCCAGCGCGCGGCGGGCTCCCAGCGCAGGCCGTCCCCGCCGGCGCCGAGCCGGACCAGCTCGTCGCGCAGTTCGCCGACCGCCCCGGCCGGCGGCAGCAGCGCGCTGAACAGCCGCATGTTCAGGACGCCGTGGCCGCCCGGCGAAGCAGGTCGGCGACCACCGGGAAGTCGTCCTCCAGCCGCTTGGCGGCCGCACCGAGATCTTCCTCTTCGGCGATCTCGCGCAGGGTGGCCAGCACGGCCTGGTCGGCCTGGTCGGTGTGGCCATCAGCCACCGGGAAGTTGTCGCGGCCCACCGTCGGCCGGGCGTCGCGCACGTCCTCCAGCGCGGCCAGCAGGGCCTCCTTGTGCCCGGCGGCCACCGCCGGGGTGAGGCACTTGCGCTCGAGCATGATCATCTTGGCCAGCACGACCGGGTTGCCGATCTTGGCCCGGCGGCCGCTCATCACCTGGCTGAGCATCGGGGCGCTGATGCCGAGCACCTCGGCGAGGAAGGCCTGTGAGACGTCGAAAGCCACCACGAGCCGGCGGACCCTGTCTCCGAGCGGCTCGCCGTACCATTGTTTCTGCAGGGCGATGTTGCGCTGGACGATCTTGTGGTCCTCCACTGTTGCCTGCTCCCCTAACAGCTCTGTGCTACGCGCCCGGTCCTGGGTATCTTGCCAGGTGGCACCGGGTGGCCGTGGCGAAATGGCCGAGTGCTTCGCATTTGCACCCGTCCGGACCCCCGGCCCGGTTCAGGTCGGCAGGCCCAGCGTCTGCCTGGTGCGGACCACATCGTCATCCATCTGGGCGACAAGTCCGGCTGGCTCGTCGAAGCGGATCTGGTCCCGCAGCCGCTGCACGAAGTCCAGTGCCACGTGCTGGCCGTAGAAGTCCTCCTCCACGTCCAGCACGAACGCCTCGACGGTGCGCTCACGGCCGGAGAAGGTCGGGTTCGTGCCCACCGACACCGCCGCCGGCAGCCGGCGACCAGGTTCGCTCGAACGAGTGAACCAGCAGCTGTAGATCCCGTCCGCGGGGACCGCCGCGAACCGCGCGGTCGACAGGTTGGCGGTGGGGAAGCCGAGCCCGTGCCCGCGGCCGGCGCCGCGCACCACGATGCCCTCCAGCCGGTGCGGGCGGCCGAGCGCCTCCGCGGCGGCCACCACGTCGCCCGCGTCGATGCAGGACCGGACGTAGGTGGAGGAGAAGGTGATCTCCCCCGCCGGCTGGGCTTCGGCGGATCCGGGCTCGTCGGCCCCCGTCGGCAGGGCACCGACTTGAAGCTCGGCTCCGTACGCGGCGAAGCCGAACCGGCGGCCCAGCGTGCGCAACAGGGCGACGTCGCCGGCCGCCTTGTGCCCGAAGGTGAAGTTCTCCCCCACCACCACGGCCGCCACGTGCAACCGGTCCACCAGCACCTCGTGCACGAACTCGTGCGGCGAGAGCCGGGACAGCTCCAGGGTGAACGGCAGCACCGCGAACACGTCCACGCCGAGCTGCTCGACCAGCTCCGCCTTGCGGCGCAGCGTGGTCAGCTGGGCCGGGTGGCTGCCTGGCCGGAGCACTTCGGACGGATGCGGGTCGAAGGTGAGCACCACGCTGGGCAGGCCGCGGGACCGGGCGGCCGCCACGGTACTGGCGATCAGCGCCTGGTGCCCTCGGTGCACCCCGTCGAACACGCCGATGGTGATGACACAGCGGCCCCAGCCGCTGGGGAGATCGGAAAGTCCACGCCAACGCTGCACGAGCCCACCCTATGCGGGCAGCAGCACGACCACCGAGCGGGCCACGCCCTCGGTGTCCACCGCGAGCGCGAGCGCCCTGCCCTCCGGGGAGAACAGGCCGTAGGTGCCCTCGATCCCGCCGGCCGGCACCCGCTGTCCATATTGGACCGCCCTGGCGGTGGCCGCGTCCACTTCCCGGCGGGGGAAGGCGAGCGCGACGGCCGCGTCCAGGTCGTAGGACAGCACCGGGTCCTGTTCCAGCCGGTCCAGGGTGCGGGCCGCGGCGAGCGCGAACGGGCCGACCGTGGTCCGGCGCAGCGCGCCGAGATGACCGCCGACGCCGAGTGCGGCACCGAGGTCGCGGGCGAGCGCGCGGACGTAGGTGCCCGAAGAGCACTCGACCACCGCGTCCAGCTCGATCCGGTCCGCCTCGCGCCGCAGGCCGAGCAGGTCGAACCGGTACACCGTGACCGGCCGGGGCGGCAGCTCGACCTCTTCCCCGGCGCGCACCATGGCGTAGGCGCGTTTGCCAGCCACCTTCACCGCGCTGACCGAACTGGGCACCTGCTGGATGTCGCCGGTCAGCGCCGCGATCCCGGTGGTGACGGCCTGGTCCGGCACGGCTGCCAGCTGCTCACCGGTGGCCGCCGACAGCCGCTCCCCCTCCGCGTCGTCGGTGGTGGTCGACGCGCCGAGCACGATGGTGGCGAGATAGGTCTTGCGGTCCAGCGCCAGGTGCCCGAGCAGCTTGGTGGCCCGCTCGATGCCGAGCACCAGCACTCCGGTGGCCATCGGGTCGAGCGTGCCGGCGTGGCCGACCTTGCGGGTGCCCATGATCCGCCGGACCCTGGCCACCACGTCGTGCGAAGTCATACCGGCCGGCTTGTCCACCACCAGCAGGCCGGGCGGGGGCGGGGGACGACGGGACTGCTGCTGGGGAGACACGATCGCACTGTAGCGACGCCCCGGCCGGCACCCGCCTCGAGGTCGTGAGTGAAAAGTGTTGTTCCAGGAACACTTTCCACTCACGACGTCTTCAGGCGGCGACCGGGACCGGCCGGTGGCGGGAGTCCCAGATCCGGCGCCGGATCCGCACCGGGACCTCTTCGCCACGAGCCTCCGCGGCGAAGAGCTCGGCTCGGGCGCGGCGCCACCAGACCAGTACCCGGAACGTGCCGAGCGCGAGCACCACGACCACGGACAGCAGCGCGATCCGGAAGTCGCCGCCGGTCCAACCGAGCAGCAGGCCGACGCTGAGCGCGGAGATCGTGGTGGCGCAGAAGCCGCCGACGTTGACCACCCCGGTCGCGGTGCCGACCCGGTGCATCGGGTTGTAGTCCCTGGCCAGCGCGAAACCGATCATCGACGCCGGCCCGCCGAGGGACAGGAAGGCGAACCCGGGCAGCAGCACCGCCACCGGCACCAGCCCCGGCCAGCCGAGCAGCATCGCCCATACCACGGCGGCGCCGGCCAGGTACCCGGCGACCAGCGGCATCCGCAGCGCGGGCCACCTGGCGATCACGTTGCCCAGCAGCGGGCCGCCGATCATCGAGCCGAACACGAACACGGTCAGCATCGCGCTCGCCGTGGCCACCGGCAGCCGCTGGCCCTGCACCAGGAACGGCACGCCCCAGAGCAGGGTCAGCACGTTCGGCGCGAACATGGTGGTGAAGTGCACCCAGAAACCGAGGCGGGTGCCGGGCACCCGCCATGCCTCGACGATCCGCCTGCTGAGCAAGCGCGCGGACACCGGTTCGCCGGAGACGGTGCGCACCCGGCCGGGCGCGTCCTCCACCCGCCGGAGCACGAACGCCGCGTAGCCCGCGGTCAGCAGCCCGGCCGCCAGGAAGGTCGGCGTCCAGCCCGGCCCGGCGAGCAGCAGGGCCAGCGGGACCGTCGCGCCGAGGTTGCCGATGTACCCGATCGCGGTGGTGAACGAGGTGACCACGGCGTACTGACGGCCGGGGAAGTGCGCGGCGACCAACCGGAGCACGCTGACGAAGGTGAGAGCGTCGCCGAAGCCGAGCGTCGCGCGGGCGAGCAGGCCGAGCGGATAGGACCAGGAGACCGACAGCAGCACCTGGCCGAGGCCGAGGAACAGCAGGGCGGCGGTGAGCACCCGGCGCGAGCCGAAGCGGTCCACCAGCACCCCGGCCGGGATCTGCATCGCCGCGTACACCCCGACCTGCAGCACGGTGAACGTGCCGAGCGCGGCCACCCCGACCCCGAACCGGTCCGCGGCCTGCAGCCCGGCCACCCCGAACGAGGTGCGGTGGAACACGGCCAGCAGGTACACGGTCGCGGCGGCCAGCCAGATCAGCCAGGACCGGCCGGTGGCTCGCGCGGTGGCCGCTTGAGGCGACACGGGTGTTCCTCCCGGTGTTCGAGGGTGGGTTCGGGGTTCGGGTCCGACGCGGACGCCCGCGCTGCCGCCCAGACAGTTGTAACGCGTAAGCAAGCCCGAAACCTAGTTGTTATCCCGTGCAATTCCCCACACCACGTCCCCACACCGCCCCGCGATCAGGCCCGGACGGCACCGACCACGGCCCATTTGCCGGAGCGCCAGCGCACCAGCACCGCGGCCAGCCGCAGCACCATGAACAGCGACAGCCCGGTCCAGATCCCGGCCAGTCCCCAGCCGAAGCCGAGCGACGCCCAGATCAGCGGCAGGAAGCCGATCGCGGCGCTGGCCAGCGTCGCGGTGCGCAGGAAGGCCGCGTCACCGGCGCCGAGCAGCACCCCGTCCAGCGCGAACACCACCCCGGCGATCGGCTGCAGCGCGACGAAGAACCACCAGGCGTGCGGTATCTCCCCCAGCACCCCGGGATCCGAGGTGAACGCGTGCGGCAGCACCTGGGACACCGCCGCGAACAGGGCGCACAGCACGCAGCCGAACACCAGCCCGTACCGGGTGATCTGCCCGGCGACCCCGAGCGCCCGCCGAGCCGAGCCCGCGCCCAGCGCGGCACCGACCAGTGACTGCGCGGCGATCGCGACCGAGTCCAGCACCAGCGCGAGCAGGGTCCACAGCTGCAGCACGATCTGGTGCGCGCCGACCGCCTCGGTGGAGGTGCGCGCGGCGACCGCGGCCGCGGACACGAAACAGGCCTGGAATGCCAGGCTGCGCAGCACCAGGTCGCGGCCGAGGCCGAGCTGCGCGCGCATGACCGCTGGCCGCGGCCGCAGCGGCACCCGTTCGCGGACCAGCGCGCGCACGAACAGCGCCGCCGAGATCACCTGCGCGACCACGTTGGCCACCGCCGAGCCCTCCAGCCCCCAGCCGGCCGCGTACACCAGCACCGGGCACAGCACCGCGGAGATCCCGTTGCCCGCCAGCACATAGCGCAACGGCCGGGACGCGTCCTGCACCCCGCGCATCCAGCCGTTGCCCGCCATCGTGATCAGGATCAGCGGGGCGCCGAACAGCGCGATGCGCAACCAGGACACCGCGGCCCCGGTGATCTCGTCGTCACCGGAGAGCATCCGTGCCAGCGGGCCGGCCAGCAGCTGCCCGGCCACCAGCAGGATCAGCCCCACCGCCATCGCCAGCCAGGTCGCCTGCACGCCCTCGCTGACCGCCTCCGCTCGCCGCCCGGCCCCGTGCAGCCGCGCGGTGCGCGAGGTGGTGCCGTAGGACAGGAAGGTCAGCTGGCTGGAGATCTGCGACAGCAGCACCCCGCCGAGCGCCAGCCCGGCCAGCGGCAGCGCGCCGAGATGCCCGACGACGGCGGTGTCCACCAGCACGTACAGCGGCTCCGCGGCCAGCACGCCCAGCGCGGGCACCGCGAGGCCGAGCACCTTGCGGGGCGGCACGCGTTCGTCGACGGAATTCACCACGGTCGCACCCTAACCAGCACCCCCGACGGTCTCGACGAACCATTTGACAGGAAAAGCTGTCCAATGGATGCTGAGTGCGTGCCGTCACATGATCTGCTCGAAGAGCCCGAGCGCCTGCGCCACGCGCTCTCCCCGCTGCGCCGCCGGCTGCTGACCCGGCTGCGCACTCCGGCCTCTGCCCCCGAGCTGGCGGCCGAGCTGGAGATGCCGCGCCAGCGGGTGGGCTACCACCTGCGCCAACTGGAGGACGCCGGCCTGGTCGAGCTGGTCGAGCAGCGGCAGCGGCGCGGATGCGTGGAACGCGTGCTGCGCGCGACCGCGGACGCGTTCGTGGTTGATCCGGCGGTGCTCGACCGGCACACCGAGCGGCGCTCCGACGACCGGCACGCGGCCGAGCACCTGATCGACGTCGCCTCGCGCACCGTCCGCGACCTGGCCCGGATGCAGGCCGCGGCCGAGCGGCAGGACACCAGGCTGCTCACCTTCACGCTGGAGACCGAGGTCCGCTTCGGCGCCCCGGCCGACGTGCACACCTTCACCGAAGCGCTGGCCGACGCCATTGCCGGTGTGGTGGCCGCTTTCGACACCCCGGAGGGCAAGCCCTACCGGCTGATCGGCGCGGGGCATCCCGCGCCACGGACAGGAGCGTCTGATGACCGAAGCAGCTGACCCACCCCCGATCGAGGTCACGATTTCCGCCCCACCCGAGGAGATCTGGCGCGCCCTGCGCGAGCCGGAGCTCATCCGGCGCTGGCACGGCTGGCACTACGACGGGCTCGACGAAGAGGTGCGCCAGATCTTCGTGGACGGCGTCACCGAAGACCCCGAGGCACGGACCTTCGTCGCCGGGGGCAACGACCGGTTCAGCCTGCACCCCGCCGGCAGCGGGGGCACCACGGTCCGGATCACCCGTGGCCCGCGCGGCACCGATCCCGATTGGGACGCGTACTACGACGACATCACCGAGGGCTGGCGGACCTTCCTGCTGCAGCTGCGATTCGGCCTCGAACGGCACGCCATGGCCGAGCGCCGCACGCTGTTCCTCAACGACGCGCTGGCGGCCCCCGGCCGGAAGCTCGTCGACCACCTCGGTCTCGCCGAGGCGGGCGAACAGCCGGTGGGCACCCGCTACCGCGTCGCGCTGCCGACCGGCGACGAGTTCCAGGGCGAGCTGTACTTCAGCAGCGAGCACCAGCGGATCTTCACCGTGGACGGGCTGGGCGATGGCCTGCTCGTGGTGGCGCACCAGCCCATCGCCGAGCACCGGCCGATGCCGGCCGGGCTGATCGTGCTCACCGCCTACGACGTCGCCGAGAACCGGTTCGCCGAGCTCGAACAGCGGTGGCGGAGCTGGTGGGAGACGACGCGCCACCAGCCGACGTCGTGAGTGACCGCACGTTACGCTCACCGGCCATGCCTCACTACGCGATCCTGGTGTACCCGGCCGCCAACCGGGTGTACGCCGACGCCTCCCGCCGCCTGCTCCGTGCCGAGCTGGCCGTCTTCGGTGACGCGCTCAGCACGCCGCTTCGGGAACTGGCCGAGGAAACCCTCGGCGGCGTCGGCTATGTCACCTTCACCACCGGCGAGCCACTGTCCGAAGAGGACATCGCGCTGCTGTCCAACCTGTCCGCGCTGTACGCCCTGTTCGAGACCGGGGACGGGCTGCTGAAACCGGTCGAGCTCAGCGCGCTGGCCAGGTTCGACTCGGACCTGCTGACCATCCAGAAGTACTCGGGCAAGACCAACGAGCTGTTCACCAAGCTGCTGCTGAACGTCACCGTGCTCGCCAGCGACGCCGGCTCGGCGCTGCTCGGCGGCCGGCTGCACGTGCTCGACCCGCTGTGCGGCCGGGGCACCACGCTGAACCAGGCGATGATGTACGGGTTCGACGCGACCGGGCTCGACGTGGACGGCAAGGACTTCGAGGCCTACGGCCAGTTCATCAAGACCTGGCTGCGCACCAAGCGGGTCAAGCACACCGCGGAGTCGATCGCGGTGCGCCGCAACAAGGTCCGCCTCGGCAAGCGGCTGGACATCGAGTTCGGCCTGAGCAAGGAGCAGTACAAGGCGGGCGAGGTCAGGAAGCTGACCTACCTCAACTGCGACACGCTGACCACCGACGAGCTGCTCCGGCCGAACTCGGCGGACGTGATCGTCACCGACGCGCCCTACGGGGTGCAGCACGGCAGCCACCGCACGCAGGACGCCAGCCTCTCCCGCAGCCCCGCCGACCTGCTGGCCGCCGCGATCCCGGGGTGGAACAGGGTGCTGCGCCCCGGCGGCGCGATCGGCATCTCCTGGAACACGCACGTGATTGGCCGCGACGAGCTGGCCGGCCTGCTTTCCGGCGCCGGGCTGGAAGTCCGCGAAGGCGGTGCCTACGAAGACTTCCAGCACCGGGTGGACCAGGCGATCGTGCGCGATCTCGTGGTCGCCGCGAAACCGCGCTAGCACCCCGCCGCGCTAGAAGCCGACCGTCTCCTCCGGCCGGTCCCGCTCGGTGTAGAGCCGCCAGTACCGCTCGGCCAGCTCGTCCGGGTCCACCAGCTCCGGTTCGAGCCCGCGGGTCGCCCCGGCATCGGTGTCGAAGAGCTTCTGCGCGTCGCTGCGCTCGACCAGCGCGCCGATGGTCAGCATGCCGGCGTAGACCCCCTTGGCCGCGAGCTCGCCGTGCGCGGCGAGGACGTAGTTGCGCAGGCCCGCGCCGGCGACGCCGTAGCCGCCCAGCATCGGGATCGGGATCTTCGCCGAGGCGCCGAGGCCGAACAGCAGCCCGCCGTTGCCGCGCTCGACCATGCCGGGCAGCAGCCGCAGCGCCAGCGCGAGCGGGGTCCGCAGCCCGCCGTCCAAAGTGGTGTTCAGGTTGTCCAGGTCCACGTCCAGGATCGGCCGGATCGCCGCCTGGTCGAGGAAGCCGTTCAGCACGGCCACCTCGATCGGGCCGAGTCGCGCGGTGATCTCGGCGAGCACCTCCGGATGGCCGTCGCGGTCGGACAGGTCGGCCGGCACGGCGACCGCGGTCACCCCGTCCGCCGCAAGTTCATCCACATAGGACTTCAGCCGGTCCTCGCTGCGGGAGACCATGGCGACCGCGTACCCCTGCCTGCCGAACCGCCGCGCGGTGGAGATCCCGGCGCCGGGACCGGTGCCGAAAATCGCGAGTGTTTTCATCTGCCAGCCTTCCAGATAAGTTGAGGAACCCCTCATGTTTCTCAACCTACCCGAACTTGAGGACACCTTCAACTTATCTATAATCGGTCCATGCCCACCGAACCGCGTCCCCTGCGCCGGGACGCGCGGCGCAACCGCGAGCTGCTGATCGCGGCCGCCAGGGAGATCTTCGGCAGCAAGGGCCTGGACGCGCCGCTGGACGAGGTGGCCCGGCGGGCCGGGGTGGCCATCGGCACCCTGTACAACCGGTTCCCGACCAGGATCGAACTGGTCGAAGCCGCCTTCAGCGACCTGTTCGACCAGGCGGCGGCGATCGCCGAGGAAGCCGCCGCGATCGAGGATCCATGGCAGGCGTTCGTGTTCTTCCTGGAACGGACCTGCGAGCTGCAGGCGATGGACCGGGGTTACGCCGAGCTCTGCACCCGTCCCCTGCCGGACGCTCCCCTGCTGGAGGCCGGCAAGACCCGCAGCGTGCAGGTGCTGTCCGGGATCATCGACAGGGCCAAGGAGGCCGGGCGGCTACGGGCCGACTTCCGGCTGGAGGATGCCGCACTCGCCTTCACCGGCACCACGGGCACCGCGACCTACGGCGTCGAACCGGAGGCGTGGCGGCGCCATCTGGCCTTCCTGCTCGACGGCTTCCGCGCGGAGAACGCCCATCCCCTGCCCTGACGCAGCGAAGGCCACCTTGCCTGCGTTGAACGCAGGCAAGGTGGCCTTCGCTGCATACCGCCGCTCAGGGCAGGGTGGCGATTTCGCCGCCGACGAAGCGCACGATGTCGGGCAGCACGCGCTTCCAGTACTTCTCGTTGTGCGCACCCGGCGAAAGCCCCGTCTCGGCGGGGTGCGCGGTCTGCACGAACTTGCGGGTGGCCTTGATGAACGGGTCGAAGGTGCCGCACCAGACCCCGACCGGCACCGGCTTCAGCTCGTCGATGTGCAGCAGCGGCTCGTCGCGCTCCCAGTGCGGACGGTCGATGAAAACCTTGCGCGCCTTCGCGTCGTTCCAGCTGACGAACAGCGCCGGGCTGCACACCGCGACCGCGCGCAGGCCGTCGTGGTCGCGGGCGTAGCGCAGCGCGCCGAACCCGCCCATCGAGATGCCGAAGGCGGCCACCGGATCCGGCCTCAGATCGCGGCGCGCCAACCAGCCGGGCAATTCGGTGTTCAGCATCCGCTGCGGATCGTCACCGGCGGAGTCGGTAACCCAGTAGTGCGCGCCGTCCACGGCGGCCACCGCGAACGGCGGCATCCCGGCCCGCACCGCCTCGGTCAGCGCCGCCGGCAGGCCGAGTTCGAGGAACATCCGGGCGTTCGAACCCCGACCGTGCAACGCGACGCACACCGGCAGACCGGCCGTCGGCACTCCTTCCGGAGCGACCAGCACCAGGTCCAGGTCCGCACCGCGGGCCGCCGAGTGCACCCGTTCGACGGTGACCGGCTCGGTCAGCCGGACCCTGGCCGGTGGCGGCGGGCCCGCCGGAGGCCCCGGCTGCCGCTCCGGCTCGGGTTCGCGCGCGCAGCCGCCCGCGGACAGCGCCACCGCTGCACCGCCGAGCAGGAGCCCGCGCCGGGAGACCACCGGTGCTATCCGCGTGACTCGGGCTCGGCGAGCGAGTCCTCGTCCACCTCTTCGCGAGGTGCCCGATACGGGTCCGGGTCGCCGGCCGGCTGTGCGCCGCTGGCGCGGCGCGCCACCTCGGCGTCCGCCTCCCTCGCCTTGGCCAGCAGATCTTCGATCCGCTTGGCGTCCTCGGGGATGTTGTCCGCAACGAAGGTCAGGGTCGGCGTGTACCGGACCCCGGTGCCCTGTCCCACCTTGCTGCGCAGCACCCCGCGCGCGGACTCCAGCGCGGCCGCGGCCGCGTTGAGGTCGGGCTCCGCGTCCAGCTTCTCGCCGAGCACGGTGTAGTACACGGTGGCGTCGTGCAGGTCCGCGGTGATCTTGGTGTCCGTGATCGTCACGTAGTTCAGCCGCGGGTCCTTGATCTCGTGCTCGATCGCGGAGGCCACGATCTGCGAGATCCGCTTGGCCAGCTTGCGTGCGCGAGCCGGGTCGGCCATGGGATTTCCTCTTCTTCCTTAGTCTTCAGGTCCGAGCAGCCGGCGGTGGGCGGAGAGGAACTCCAGCTCCGGCCTGCCCGCGACGAACCGCTCGACCGCGTCCAGCACGTCCCGGACGTGCTCACCGTCGGCGGCAACCACGGCGGCCCCGATCAGCGCCCGGCGGTGCAGGTCGAGATGGCCCGCCTCGGCCACCGACACCTCGAACCGCTTGCGCAGCTCGGCCAGCACCGGCCGGACCACCGAACGTTTCTGCTTGAGTGAGTGAACATCGCCGAGCAGAACGTCCAGCTCGAGCGCACCAACGAACATCGGCATCAGTCTCGTAAAGGGCGCGCGGCGCCTGGTTCGGGGTGGACGGGCACGAGTCCGGTGCGGGGCCGGTGGCGAACAGCCACCGGCCCCGCCCGGTCGTGATCAGGCGCGAGGCTTCTCGCGCTGCTCGTACGTCTCGATGACGTCGCCCACCTTGAGGTCGCTGTAGGACCCCAGGGTCAGACCGCACTCGAAGCCCTCGCGGACCTCGACCGCGTCGTCCTTGAACCGGCGCAGCGAGCTGATCGGCAGGTTCTCCGCGACCACATTGCTGTCCCGGAGCAACCGTGCCCGCGCGTTGCGACGGATCTCGCCCGAGGTGACCAGGCAACCGGCGATGGTGCCGATCTTCGAGGACTTGAAGACCTCGCGGATCTCCGCCTTGCCGAGCTCGACCTCTTCGTACTCCGGCTTGAGCATGCCCTTGAGCGCGGCTTCGATCTCGTCGATCGCCTGGTAGATCACCGTGTAGTAGCGGACGTCCACGCCTTCACGCGTCGCACGCTCGGTGGCCTTGCCCTGCGCCCGGACGTTGAAGCCCAGCACGATCGCGTCGGAGGCGGTGGCCAGATCGATGTCGCTCTCGGTGACCCCACCGACGCCGCGGTGCACCACGTTGAGGTCCACCTCGTCGCCGACATCCAGCTGCATCAGGGATGCTTCGAGCGCCTCGACGGTACCCGAGTTGTCACCCTTGATGATCAGGTTGAGGCTGTTGGTCTCCTTCAGCGCGGAGTCCAGGTCCTCCAGGCTGACCCGCTTGCGCCGCGAGGCGTTGAGCGCGTTCCTGGTACGGGCCGACCGGCGTTCGGCGATCTGCCGCGCCACCCTGTCCTCGTCCACGACGAGGAAGGTGTCACCGGCGCCGGGCACCGAGGTGAACCCGATGACCTGCACCGGCTGCGACGGGGTCGCTTCGGTGACGTCCGCGTTGTGCTCGTCGACCATCCGGCGCACCCGGCCGTAGGCGTCGCCCGCCACCACCGAGTCGCCGACCCGCAGCGTGCCGCGCTGCACCAGCACCGTGGCCACCGGACCGCGGCCGCGGTCGAGGTGTGCCTCGATCGCGACACCCTGGGCCTCCATGTCCGGGTTGGCCCGGAGGTCCAGCGTGGCGTCCGCGGTCAGCAGGATCGCCTCCAGCAGGCCGTCGATGTTGATGTTCTCGCGGGCCGAGATCTCCACGAACATCGTGTCGCCGCCGTACTCCTCGGCGACCAGGTTGTACTCGGTGAGCTGCTGGCGGATCTTGTCGGGGTTCGCCCCCTCCTTGTCGATCTTGTTCACCGCCACCACGATCGGCGCCTTCGCCGCCTGGGCGTGGTTGATCGCCTCCACCGTCTGCGGCATCACCCCGTCGTCGGCGGCGACCACGATCACCGCGATGTCGGTGGAGTTCGCACCACGGGCACGCATGGCGGTGAACGCCTCGTGACCGGGGGTGTCGATGAAGGTGATCAGGCGCGCGGTGCCCTCGAGCTCGGTCTCGACCTGGTAGGCACCGATGTGCTGGGTGATGCCACCGGCCTCGCCCTCGCGCACCTTCGCCTTGCGGATGGTGTCGAGCAGCCGGGTCTTACCGTGGTCGACGTGACCCATCACGGTCACCACCGGCGGCCGGACCTGCAGGTCCTCCTCATCACCGGCGTCCTCGCCGTAGGTGATGTCGAAGGTCTCCAGCAGCTCGCGGTCCTCCTCCTCGGGGGAGACCACCTGGACGGTGTAGTTCATCTCCGAGCCGAGCAGCTCGAGCACCTCGTCCGACACCGACTGCGTGGCGGTGACCATCTCACCGAGGTGGAACAGCACCTGCACCAGCGAAGCCGGGTTCGCGTCGATCTTCTCCGCGAAGTCGGTTAGCGAGGCACCGCGCGGCAGCCGGATCGTCTCGCCGCTGCCCTTGGGCAGGCGGACGCCGCCGACGCTGGGCGCCTGCATGTTGTCCATGTACTCCTGGCGCTTCTGCCGCTTCGACTTGCGGCCCTTGCGCGAGGGGCCACCGGGACGGCCGAAGGCACCGGCGGTACCGCCGCGGCCACCGGGACCACCACGACCGCCGCCACCGCGGAAGCCGCCACCGCCGGCTGGCGCGCCGCCACCGGGACGGAAACCGCCGCCGCCACCGCCCCCACCGGGACCGCTGCCGCCGCCGGGACCGCCGCGGAAACCGCCGCCGCCACCACCGGGACGACCGCCGCCGCCACCGGGACCGCCACGACCGGCGCCGGGTCCGCCACCGGGGCCACCTCGACCGGCACCGGGACCACCACGGCCACCGGGACCGCCGCCGGGGCGGGCGGCCGGACGACCGGGCATCATGCCCGGGTTCGGGCGAGGCGGCATGTTGCCGGGACTCGGCCGGTTGCCGCCGGGCGCACCGCTGCCGGGACGCGGGGCCGGACGGTCGCCACCGGGCCGGTCACCGCCGGGACGCTGGGACCGGTCGGGACGGTCGCCGCCCTGCTGGCCGCCGCCGGGACGCGGTGAGGCCGGACGCGGGGCCGGCGAACCGGAGCCGACGCCGAACGGGTTGTTGCCGACCCGCGGGGTACGCGGACCGGGCTTCGGGCCGCCGGGCTTGGGGCCCTGCGGCTTCGGCGGAACCACCGATCCACCCTGGGCCGCGGCCGCGGCCGGGTTCTCCTGGGCGGGAGCGGGCTCCGGCTTCTGCGGCTTCTGCGGTGCGGCCGGTTGCTCGGCCGCAGCCGGCTTTTCCACCGGGGCCGGCTTCTCGGCCGGAGCCGGGGAAGGCGCGGGAGCCGGCGGCTTCGGGCCCGGCCTCGGGCCGGGCACCGCGGACGGCTTGGCGGCCGGCCGCTCGGCCGGCTTCTCCGCCGGCGGAGCCTGCTCGGTAGCCGGCTTCGGGGCGGACGGGGCCGGCGCGGGGGCCGGGGACTTGGCCGCCGGGGGCGCCGGGGCCGGCCGCTTCGAACCGGACCGGCCGGACTCCTTCTTGGGGTACGCGTCACGCAGCCGACGGGCGACCGGGGCCTCGACGGTGGAAGACGCGGACTTCACGAACTCGCCCTGCTCTTTCAGCTTGGCGAGAACTTCTTTGCTGGTAACTCCGAGCTCCTTGGCGAGCTCGTGTACGCGGGCCTTGCCTGGCACAGCACTCCTATTCTGGGGAGGCCGGCGGCAGACCCGCAGACCTCGTCCTATTGTCGCGCGTTCATGGCTTCAGCTTCACGGCTGACTCATGACGGGTCGACCTGCTTCCTTGATTCCGACTGGCCGGGGAAACTCCCGGCCCCTGTTCCACGAGCCTCGGGCTCACACCCTCGGCTCACCGTTCGAGATGATCACGCACGCCGTGCGCGTCGAGCATTCCAGAAACCCGTAACGCCCTGGGAAACGCCCTCCGCCGCTCGGCGACGGACAGGCATTCCGGCTCGGGGTGCAACCACGCTCCCCGACCCGGCAGCCGCCGACGTTCGTCGACGACCAGCCGCCCGTCCACCGCGACCACTCGCAGCAACTCGCTGATCGAAGCTCGCCGCCGGCACCCCACACACATGCGCACCGGGCGGACCCGGTGCTCCGCGGGCGCGGTACCCGGTTGCGAGCTTCGATCAGAGTCTAGCTCGTCGCCCCTCACTCAGCCGAACCGGTTGTCGCGGCGGGCCGCTGGTGTTCCCCCTCGGCCTCGTCGGGCTCGACCGCCGCGTCGCTGCGGATGTCGATCCGCCATCCGGTCAGCCGCGCGGCGAGCCGCGCGTTCTGCCCTTCCTTGCCGATGGCCAGCGACAACTGGAAGTCCGGCACCACGACCCTGGCTGTCTTGGCGCGCTCGTCCACCACCCGGACCGATACAACCTTCGCCGGGGACAGCGCATTCCCGACGAACCTGGCCGGTTCCTCGGAGTAGTCGATGATGTCGATCTTCTCGCCGGCCAGCTCGCTCATCACGTTGCGCACCCTGGCCCCGACCGGGCCGATGCACGCGCCCTTGGCGTTCACCCCGGCGACGGTGGAGCGCACCGCGATCTTGGACCGGTGACCGGCCTCACGCGCCACCGCGGCGATCTCCACGGTGCCGTCGGCGATCTCCGGGACCTCCAGCGCGAACAGCTTGCGCACGAGGTTCGGGTGCGTCCGGGACAGGGTGATCTGCGGGCCGCGGTTGCCCCGCGAAACGCCCACCACGAACGCCTTGATCCGGCTGCCGTGCTCGTAGGACTCACCGGGCACCTGCTCGGCCAGTGGCAGCACGCCCTCGGTGTCGCCGACCTGCACCACCACCATGCCCCTGGCGTTGGCGCGGGCGTCGCGCTGGATCACCCCGGCGACGATCTCGCCCTCCTTGGCGGAGAACTCGCCGTAGGTCTTCTCGTGCTCGGCGTCGCGCAGCCGCTGCAGGATGACCTGGCGCGCGGTGGTGGCGGCGATCCGGCCGAAGCCCTCGGGCGTGTCGTCCCACTCCTCGGCGACCGCGCCGGTCTCGTCCAGGGTGTGCGCGAGCACCCGCACGTAGCCGTTCTTGCGGTCGATGTCGATCTTGGCGTGCGGCTGGTGGCCCTCGGTGTGCTTGTAGGCGGTGAGCAGCGCGCTTTCGATGGCCTCGAGCACCGTTTCGAAGGGGATGTCCTTGTCCCGTTCGATCGCGCGCAGAGCCGCGATGTCGACGTTCACTTCGACTCCTCCTTCGGGGATGTCCGGGCGGCGTCGATCATGCCGCAGGAGTCCTCTTCCAGCAGCTTGAGCTCGTCCGTCGGCGGCTGCTTGAACTCGATCTCGATCACGGCCTTGGCCACGTCCCGGTAGGCGACGTCGCGGATCGAACCGGCCACGAGCACCCTGGCGGACTCTTCGCCGGCGTGCCCGACCCGGCCGGCGAAGGGCGCGCCCTCGGTGGGGGTGATCCGGACCAGCCGGAACCTGGCCCGCCGCCAGTGCCGGGGTCTGCGCAACGGGCGGTCCACCCCTGGCGAGGTGACCTCGAGCGTGTAGGCGCCCTTGATCAGCTCCTCGTTGGCGTCCAGCACGGCCGAAACCGCGCGGCTGATCTTCGCGACCTCGTCGAGCCCGACCCCGTCGTCCCCGTCCACGACCACCTTGACCAGCTTGCGGCGACCCGCCTGCTGGACATCGAGCGCGTCGAGGTCGAAACCCGCGGTTCCGACGGCGTCGGCCACGATCGGCTCGAGCCTGCCGGCGAGTTCTCCTGGCACCTTGGCGCTCTCCTGTATCTGATTCAAATGTCTGGTTCGTGCTGCGTTGGCTGCTCCGCCGTGGCCGGCCGCCGCGTGCGGCGCCGGTCGGTGGTGGTTCAGCTTATCTCCTACCCGCCGGGTACCGCCGATGGTCGAGGCTCACCTGGCAGGATGGGCGCACGTGAAGCCCCGCACCGACCACACCGGACCCGCCCCGGCCCCTTTCGCCCCGTCCCGGCGCACCGTGCTGCGCGCGGGTGCGCTGGCCGCGCTGGCGCTGCCACTGGCCGCCGCCTGCACCACCGGCTACCAGGACGGACCGGATCCGCTGGCCGCGCTCGCCGCGCAGGCCAGGGCGGACGCGGCGGCGGCAACCGCGCTGGCGGGCGCCGGCGGGGAGCAGGCCAAGCTTGCCGAGCAGGTCGCCGCGGCCCGCACCGCGCAGGCCGCGGCCCTTCAGTCCGAAGTGGACAGGCAGAACTCGCCGAAGGCGGGCGACCCCGCCGACACCGGTGGCGGTGAAGGGATGAACGGGCTCAAGCAGCGACTCGCCCAGTCCCGGCGCCATGCCGAGGCGCTGGTGCCGGACCTGCCCCGGTACCGGGCCGGGCTGGTGGCCGCGGTGGCCGCCGGCTGCGCCGCCCTGCAGCGGCTCTCCGACCAGCTCGGGCCCGGTGAGGATCCGCAGCCGGTCGAGGCGGGCAAGGCCGGCGCCATCCCGGCCGAAGCGGTCGACGCGATGCAGCAGGCGCTGGCCGCCGAGCATGCCGCCATCTGGGTGTACGGGCTGGTCAGCGCGTTCCTGCCGGCCAACTACACGGCCGCTACCGGGGAGGGCGCCACCGAGCACCGCGACCGCCGGGACGCCTGCATCCGGATGCTCGCTTCGGCCGGCGCCACCCCGGCTCCGGCCGAAGCCGCCTACGTGCCGCCGAAGCCGGTCACCGACGGCAAGTCCGCGATGAGCGTGGTCGGCCTCGCCGAAGGGGACGCGGCGGCCGCGTGGCGAGGGGTGCTCGAGCACACCGACGCCAAGGAGCTGCGCACGGTGGCGGCCGGCGCGCTGACCGGTTCCGCGCGGCGCGGCACGCGCTGGCGGATAGCCGCCGGTGACGAGCCCGCCGCCCTCCCCCTCCCCGGCTCCCCCTAGCGCGGCTCCTTGCCGATGCAGCGAAGGCCACCTTCGCTGCATTGAACGCAGGCAAGGTGGCCTTCGCTGCATCCGGGGAGAGGAGCGGGAGGGTTAGCGGAGGCGGTTGTTGAGTTGCAGGGCCTCGGCGCTGATTCGCTGGAGCAGGGCGTCG
The DNA here is from genome assembly GCF_000384315.1 of Amycolatopsis nigrescens CSC17Ta-90. GTDB lineage: Bacteria > Actinomycetota > Actinomycetes > Mycobacteriales > Pseudonocardiaceae > Amycolatopsis > Amycolatopsis nigrescens. The sequence goes on from NZ_ARVW01000001.1 coordinate 40,533, forward strand.
TCCTGGTGGCCCTGGAAGAACTCGGCCTCCACGATGGTCACCTCGCTGCCGGACACCCGCGAGTCGTACTGGCCGCCGGAGATCTTGGGCGCGTCCGGGATCTTGGCGGTGTTGTCCCGGATCAGGTCGTTCACGTTGCCGGTGTCGTCGGTGTCGGTGAGCGCCTTGAGGTCCACCGCCAGCTGCGGCGTCGGCATGGTCACCAGCGCCACCGACACCAGTGCCCTGGCCCCGCCCGAGGTGACCACGTAGAGCGCCCTGGAAAGACGCTGGCACGGATGCCCGGCGAACCACCGCTTGGTCTCGCCGTAGGAGTTGGCCGCGCAGTCGGTCGCCGCCACCGGGCCCTCGGCCGCGGTGAAGGTGAACTCCCCCGCCGGCTGGGTCTGCCCGCCCGCCACCGGCGAGGTCGGGTCCTCCTGGCGGACCAGCGTCCAGATCAGCCCGGAGACCACGGCCACCGCCAGCAGCCCGGCGCCCTGGATCAGGCGCCTGCTCTGCGGCCTGCGCTGCGGGCCACCGCCCGGCGGCGGGCCGGCCTGGACACGCCGCAGCGGCGCGGTGTCACCGACACCCGGGGAGAACTGCGCACCACCAACCACGGGCACATACGGTAGTTCACGCCCGCCGCGGACTCACCGGAACGCGGACAAAACCTGCTCGACGTCACTGAGCGTGTTGTAGAGGTGGAACCCGGCCCTGACCTTCCCGGCCCGCACGCCGACCGCCACCCCGGCCGCCTTCAGCCGCTCCGGGTCACCGGGGAAGGCCACGATCGCGGACCCCCGTTCCGGCAGGCCGAGGCTGGTCAGCAGCGTGTCGGCCAGGTGCACGCAGTGCGCCCGCACGGCCGCCATGTCCAGCCAGGACAGGTACCGCAGCGAGGCGGCGGCGCCGACATGCGAGAGCCAGACCGGTGACAGATCGAAACCGCGGGCCCCTTCGGCCAGCCGCAGCGGCAGCCCGTAGACGGACTGCCACGGGTCCGCTCCGGCATACCAGTTCGCGGCCACCGGCACGGTGCGTTGGGTGGCCCGCGGGTGCATCGCGAGCCAGGCCGCCCCGCGGGGCGCGAGCAGCCACTTGTAGCCGGCGGCCACCACCCAGTCGGCCCAGTCCAGCCGCAGCGGGGTCCAGCCGGCGGCCTGGGTGGCGTCCAGCAGCACCGGCACCCCGGCCGCCCGCAGCGCATCCAGGTCCACCTGCGCCCCGTTCGCGGACTGCACCACGCTGACCGCCACCAGGTCGTGATCCGGCGCGGCGGCGGGCAGTTCGGCGAGACCGGCCTCGGTCACCGTCACCCCGCGGCCGGCCTGCGCCGCGAACGGGAAGGTCAGGCTGGTGAACTCGCCCTCGGCGACCAGGACACTGGCACCGTCCGGCAACCCGGCCGCGACCAGCGAAACCAGCTGCGACACCGTGCTGCCGATGGCGACCCGGTCCGGCGGCACCCCGATCAGCCGCGCGAACCCCTCCCTGGACGCGGCGACCACCTCGTCGAAGTCCGCCGGCCTTGCCGCCCCGGTACGCCAGTTCCGCACCGCCTCGGCGACCGCGTCCGCGACCTCGGTGGTGGGCACACCGATGCTCGGCGTGTTCAGGTATCCGTCGGGAACGTCGAACCCGGCTCCGAAAGCGTTGCGCATACCGCCAGGCTAGCCACCGGCCGCCGTCTGTCCACTATGGACATCAATGAGCCTGGTGACGAGCAGGCCCCAGTCCTTGGTCCACTCCTCGTCGGCCACCAGGCCGGACGCGATGATGCCGGCGGTGCCGGGCACCCGCTCCAGGCCCAGGATCGAGCTCTGGCCGTTTTCCCCGGCCTGCGCGGCCACCTCCGGGGGCAGCGGCCCGGTCACCCAGGCCGACCCGGACCACCGCGCGAGCACCGAGTGCCGCCCGCCCTGCGGCCAGCCGCCGACCCACAGCGCGCCCGCACCGTCGGCCCCGGCGGCGTTGACCTCGCCGACCGGCACGGCCGGCATCGGCTGCCACCGTGCACCGTCCCAGCGCACCGCCATCGTCGCGGACGGAAAGTCCTCATCGGTCTTGCCGAAGGCGTACACCGAGCCCGGGCCGGCCGCGACCACCCGGTTGACCAGCCAGCCCGCCGGGTGTTCCGACGGGACCGGAGGCGCGGTCTGCTGCCATTCGGTGCCGTTCCAGTGGTACAGCAAGGGGGCGGGCTTGCCACCGGCGTCCCGCGTGCCGGCCGTGACCCAGACATCGCCGGGACCGGTGCCGTCGATGCCCCACGGCTCGACCGGCCCGCCGCCGGGAGCCGCGGGCAGCGGCACCGTCCGCCACTGCGCACCGTCCCAGTGCTCCAGCTGGTACCGGTACTCGTTGGCCGACGGGTTCCAGTCCATTGTGGTCAGCCAGGCCGAGTCCGCAGCGAAGGACTTCAGGTCGCCGGGAAACTGCAGCCAGCCCTCCGGCGGGGCCGGCCTGGCGACCGTGCTCCATGCCTTGCCGTCCCAGTGTTCCAGCACGATCGGCGTCCCGGCGGCGGCCACCGCGGCACCGGGCCGCAGCCGTTCCACCCCGGCCGGCGGGGATTGCGGTTTGGCATCCAGGTAGACCCCCGCCGCCAACGCGCCGTCCGGTGCGTGCGCGCTGACCAACTGGAGCTGCACCGGCCGGCCGCCGGTGTCCGCCGCCGGGACGTCGGACCACTCCGTGCCGTTCCAGTGCTCGATCGCGGCCTCGAAACCGGTACCGCCCGCGGCGGCCTTGCGGCCGACCGTCCAGGCATCCCGCGGCCCGGTCGCGGACACGTCGTAGAACAGCCGCGAAGCCGTGTCTCCCAGTGCCTGCCCCAGTTTCCATTCGGAGTCGGCCGGCGAACCGGCCGCCTGCCCGCCAACCGGCACCAGGAGCACCCCGGCCGTCAAGACCGCAATGAACACCGTGCTCCACCGTTTTCCCGCACCACCGTTCGCCATGGAATCCCTTTCCGCCGTAGCCGAGACACCTGGACCTACGGGTGAGGGCCGCGAAAGGTTGAGCGAGCTAGGAACGTTCCAGGAACGGCGCCAGCAGCTCGGGCACGGCCTCCTCGGCGAAGGCCAGGCCGTCGCTCTCCCCCACGTCGTACACCGAATACGCGCCGATGCCCGCGGCCGTGGTCGCGGTCAGCGTGATCAGCCCGGCGCGGCGCTGGAAGAACGACTGCTTGACCGTCCAGCCGATCACCCCGGCCCGCTCCAATGCGACCGTGCTGCGCCGCACCGTGCCGTGCCGCGACACCAGATAGCCGCCGGTGATGCCGTGCCCGAGGTTGCGGTAGGCGTCCAACGCGAGCAGCACGCCGATCGGTAGCAGCGGCACCGCGAGTATCCAGGCCAGGGTCAGCAGCACGTCGGTGAGCAGCAGGCCGAGCACAGCCAACGCCACCACCGGTACCAGCACCCCCACCAGCCACCAGCGCAGCCGCCTGCCGCGGGCGGCGACCGGATGCCCGGACAGCCGCACCGCGACGGTCGGCGAGACCGGTTCGGACAGCACGTCGGCGGCCACCTGGTTCGCCACCGCGAGCGGGACGGCGGGCAGCAGCGTGTGGTAGTCGGTCTTCTCGGAGTCCTTCTGCTGGCGCATCCCGGTGGCCACCGCGTCCACCCTGGCCGCGCCGACCAGCCGGTTGCCGATCGGCTCCACCACGTCCACCCCGCGCAGCCGCCGCTCCTCCACCGAGATCGACCGGGTGGTAAGCAGGCCGCGGCGGACCCGCAGGGTGCCGCCGGGCTCGCGCTCCAGCCGGTAGTTCCACCACATCTCCACGAACAGGCCCAGCGAGCCGATCACCCCGACGCCCAGCGCGACCACCACCAGGATCAGGATCGCGACCACCAGCGGGACACCCCGGAACAGGTCGAGCGCCCAGTCGATCACGCCGCGCTCCGCGCCGAACCACTCGGCCACCCGCATCAGCGCGCCGCCGGCCGCGAGACCGATCAGCGGGGCCACGAAGGAGACCGGCGCGTACCGGATCCAACTCCAGTCCAGCCTGGCCAGCGGCGCGTCCGGGTCACGGTCGCCGGGCCCGGCGGGAGCGGACACCGTGCGTTCGAGCAGCTCGATCCGCAGGCGCTCGGCCTCCGCCCTTGGCAGCAGGTTCAGCTTCACCCTGGAGTTCTCGGTCTTTTCGTGCTGCCCGGTGCCCACGTCGAGCACGGCCAGCCCGAACAGCCGTTGCAACGGGTTGGCGGTGACGTCCACGCTGCGGATGCGCTCCCTCGGCAGCGACCGCCGCGACCGGACGACCAGCTGGAAGCGCAGCTCGAACCGCCGGCCGGTGACCCGGTAGCGGGTCGCGCGCCAGCGCAGCAGCTCGGCCAGCGCGCTGCCCGCGGTGAGCAGCACGGCGAACGGCAGCACCCAGGCCAGCGCGACGCCGAAGGACTTGCCGTCCGCGATACCGATCGCGATGGGCACCCCGGCGCCGACGGACACCCCGGCCATGGTGATCGCGCCGACCGTGACGATCCGCTTGTCGAGTCGTTGCCACGGCTCGGTTTCCGGCGCTTCGAGCGCGTCCTGCTCGCTCACGTGGCATCACCGGGGGTGGCCTGGGTGGTCTCGGTGAGCTGCTCGGCCAGCGCGGCAGCCAGTTCGTGGTCGAGCCCTTCGATCTTGACCGCGCCCCGCGAGGACGCCGTGGTCACGGTGACCGTGGCGAGCTTGAAGGCCTGTTCGAGCGGGCCGCGTTTGGTGTCCACGGTCTGGATCCGCGACATCGGCGCCACCCGCCACTCCTGGAAGAAGTAGCCGGTCCTGGTGTACACGGCGGTGTCGGTGACCTCCCAGCGGTGCACCCGGAACCACCAGACCGGCATCAGCGCCACCACGAGCAGCCCCAGCACGGCCAGCACCGCGGCGGGCCCGAGCAGCCAGGCGCGGGCCGGCGCGATGAACAGACCCAGCACGAGCAACGGCAGCACCGGCACCGCGAACAGGATCAGCAGCTGGACCCGCCACCAGTTCCTGACCCGATCGTTCAGCTCGTTCCGCGGCGGCCGCAGCCGCACCTGCGGCCGTTCCGATACTTGCCCCGACACCTGGACCCCCTGGTTTCGTTTACAATGCGAACGCATCGTAAACGGGGCTGGCCAGAACTGGCAAACCGCACGGCAGACGAGGAGGTGCTGGTGCCGAAACAGGTCGACCACGACGAACGGCGGCGGCAGCTGGCCGAGGCGCTGCTGCGGCTGACCGCCACCAAGGGGCTGGAAGCGGTCAGCCTGCGGCACGTGGCCGCCGAGGCGGGCGTGTCGATGGGCTCGGTGCAGCACTACTTCCGGACCAAGGACGAAATGCTGCTGTTCGCCCTGCAGCACCAGGCCGAACGACGGGAAAGCCGGATCAGGGAGCGGGTGCTCGCGGTCAGCGCCGACCCGAGCCCGAGGACGGTGCTGCGGGCCTGCCTGGTGGAGGTCCTGCCCACCGACGAGCAGAGCACCCAGGAGTACCTGGTCGGGGTCGCCTACTTCATCCGGGCGCTGGCCGAGCCTTCGATGCGCGAGAGCTACACCAACGGCTTGCCGGAAGTGATCGGTTTCTTCGCCGACCAGATCCGCATCGCCCAGCGAGCCGGGGACGCCGACCCCGGCGCCGACCCGGAGCGGGAGGCGGCCATCCTGTGGGCCCTGTCCGACGCGCTGGGCACCTCCATCCTGCTCGGCCAGCTGCCTCCAGCGGAGTCTGTGTCCACAGTGGACTATTACCTGGACAGGCTGTTCAGTCCCGGACCGCCTCGAACATGAAGCAGCCGTGCCCGAGGTTGTGGCTGTGCACCCGGACCGCCCCCGGATCGGCGAGCAGCGCCTCGATCACCTTCGCCGGCTCCACCCCGTCGTGCACTTCGGACTCCAGGATCCAGCCGCGCTCGTCGTAGGAACGGACCGCCTGCGGGCGGCCGAGCCAGCCGGCCGGATAGCCGTCGCCCACCGCGCCGCCGCAGTCCCGCTCGTGCGCGAACACCGCGCCGATCTGCCGGTACGGGCTGGGGCCGCCGATCTCCTGCTCGTAACCGAACAGGATGAGCTCCTCGCCCGGCGCGGCGTCGCGAAGGCAGCAGCGCAGCGGCCAGCCGGTCTCGCCGTCGGGCACGGTCATCCGCTGCACGGGGTTGGCGGACGCGTCCAGGCCGGTGCGCCGGACGAGGTCGAGCGTGGCGGCGGGAATCGGGTTCACCCGGAAAGAAGTCATGCGCCCAGCCTTCCCGCTCCTTCCCCCACCTTCTGGCGGTTTCCCGCCTTCACGCTCCCCACCCGGCAAATAGCCGGCTTTTCGCCCTGGCGCCGAAGGGCAAAAAGCCGGCTATTTGCCTTTGGGTCAGGAGCCGCCGTGGCCGTTGTTGGCGGCGATGGCGGCGTTGCGGGCGGCCCGCAGTTCCTTGAGCACCTTCCGCAGCGCGGGCACGGCGCCGCCGCCGCGTTCCTCCAGCGCCCGGAGCCGGTCCGCGTACCGGCGCCGGTCCCGGCCGGACACCACCGATTTCACCTCGGCGGCGGCGACCAGCGCGGTCAACGCGGCGATCCCGCGCTCCAGCCGTGCCGGGGGCTGCCCGCCGCGCAGCGCGTCGTCCACCTGGGACCGCAGCCGCCGCACCACGGCCGGATCGGTGACCCGGACCCGGCTGCGGGGGAACAGGCCGAGCACCCTCGAGCGCCGCACCTCGATCAACGCTGCGGCCGAGAGCTGGTCCTCCACCGAGCGCAGCGCGGACCGGAAGTCCTTGCGCACCCAGTGTTTCCACTTCCTCGGCCGGTCTGCCCTGTCTTCGACGATCTGCCCGAGCAGTTCGTCGAGCACGTCGTCCCCGGTGGAGCCGCGCCCGGCCGGGCGCGGCGAGCCGCCGTCGTCGGCCAGCCGGCCGCGGATCAGCAGCTCGGTGAGCCCGGCCGCGCGCACCAGGTAGCCGGTGCGCTGCCGGTCGCGCACCCGCTGCCGGTCCAGGTCGCAAGCCAGCAGGTAGGCCTGCGTTGGCAGGGCGAGTTCGGTCATGCCGGTACCTTCCTCAGTGTCCACAGTCATTGTTCCCAGTCACTGCCGCCGCAGCTCCGGCCAGATCTCGGCCCACGGCCGGATCCGGTCGTGGAATGTCCACACCAGACCGTCCACGACCGTCGCACTGCCGGTGAAGTACGGCCGGAGCAGTCCCGGATCGAAGCCGAGAAACAGCACGTTCTCCGCCGACTCCGGTGGTGCGCCGAAGTACCAGTACCCGCGATGTCCACTGTAGACACCCTCGATTCCGTACCGCGGCCCGAAGTACTCCACGGCGGAGGCGAACGGGTAGATCTCGGAGAAGACCGTGGTGCGCGCCCGCTCCTCCGGCGGCAGCGCCGCGTAGATCCCGCCGACCAGGTCCGCGAGCTGTTCCTGCTGACCCTCCGCCTTCGCGAAGGTCGAGCCCAGGGTGAACGGGCCGACCGCCGCGGGCATCCGCTCCGCCAGCGCCGGCGGGTAGACCGGCAGCGCGGCCACGGTGACCACCGCGGACAGCACGAACGCGGGCCAGGCCACCGCCTTCCACCAGCGCACCAGGTTCCGCCGCGACAGCTCCACCGCGGCCGCCGCGAACGGCAGCGCGAGCAGGCTGAGCGCGTAGTAGGAACGGCCGCCGGAGAACAGGAAGGCGAGGAAGGTGGCGAGCACGGCCACCCCGAGGAACCGGAACGGCCGCAGCGCGGGCGCGCGCAGCAGCCGCCAGAGGCCGTAGAGGAAACCGAGCACCCCGACCCCGACCCCGGCGCTGAGCAGTCCGTCCCGCAGGAACACTCCCGCACCGGGGAACTCGGCCCGCACCACCTCGCCCATCCGGGTGTACGGCCAGTCGTGCGTGGCCTGCCAGATCAACGTGGGTACCGTGGCCAGCGCCGCGAACGCCGCCCCGGCCCAGAGCTTCGGCCGCCGCAGCAGCTCGCGCGGGCCGAGCACCAGCGCGCTGAGCGCGATCAGCGCCCAGTACGCCGGGATCAGGAACTTGGTCTGCAGCGAGACCGCGGTGACCAGGCCGGCCAGCAGCAACAGCCGGTCGTCGCGCAGCCGGACCCAGCGCACCAGCAGCCAGGTGAGCAGCGTCCAGAAGAACGGGTCGAGCACGTAGGTGCCGATCCAGTGGTTGAGCACCATCAGCCCGGAGGTGGCGCTGAACGCCGCGGCCAGCACCTGGGCCGTCCGCCGCCCGCCGAGCTCGCGGGCGATCAGCGCGGTGACCACGATGCCGGCCGCGGCGGCCAGGGTGTAGGGCAGCCGCAGCGCGACCAGCGAGCCGGGGAACAGCGTGTCCAGCGCGCCGGCCAGCGCCGGCACCAGTGGCGGCTGGTCGAAATACCCCCAGTCCAGGTGATCTCGACCGGCCATCAGGAAGTACAGCTCGTCGAACCCGTGCCCGTACCGCCCGCTGGTGACCAGCAGGAGCACGCCGGCGAGACCGGCTATCAGCAGGACCGGCGCGGCCGCGAACCTCGGCGCCCCGGCCGCCGGCACCCCCGCGTCGGCCGTCCCCCTCGCGCCCACCTCGCCCGCTGTGTCCACTGTGGTCACTCCTTTCCGCTCTCCCCGGCGTGCTGCGCACAGTCCAGCGCAGCGGCGGAGCGCGGCGGGAGCGGAAGAGGAGGCGGGTCCGGTGCCGAAAGTTGCCCGGTTCGCGGGCACCCGCAACTTTCGTGGATCACCGGGTGAGCGAAGGTGGTGTTCTCCGGGCGGCGCCCGGCGGCACTGGTTACCGTGACCGGGTGACCAGCACGTGCCCTCGGGTGCCCCGGCGGTTCGCGCTGTGGCCGAGCCGCGTCGAAGGCGTCATCGTGGTGGCGGTCGCACTGGCCTTCGTCGCACTCGACGTCCTGATGAACACGTTCGGCCCGCCGACCACCGGCTGGGCTGGTCCGCACGCGGCGCTCGTCCTGCAGGTCGCCCTCGACCTTTCGCTGATCGGGATCTTCCGCTTCCCGAAGACGGTCGCCGCGCTGCTCGTCGCGGGCGCGCTGGCCCTGCTCTACTCCGCACAGGTGGAACCCGGCCTGTTCGCGCCGACCGATCCGCTCAGCCTGTCCACCGTGCCCACCATCACCCCGGTGATCTGCGGTCCGCTGATGCGGGTTTTCGACCGCCGGACGGCGCTGGCCGTGCTCGGGGTGCTCACCGTGCTGGCCAGCAGGCCGTGGGACCCGAGCTGGGCCGTCACCCCGTTCGGGCTGCTCAGCACCGCGCTGCCGGCGGTCATCACGATGTACGTCGAGGCGCGCAAGCAGCTGCTCAAGTCGCTGCGCGACCGGGCGGAACGGGCCGAACGGGAACAGCAGCTGCTCGCCGAACAGGCCAGGGCGGCGGAGCGCCGACGGCTGGCGGCCGAGATGCACGACGTGGTCACCCACCGGCTGAGCCTGATGGTGCTGCAGGCCGGTGCGCTCGGCGTGGTCTCGAAGGAGGAGCCGGTGCAGACCGCCGCGGAACGGATCCGGGTGGCCGGCACCCAGGCGCTGGACGAACTGCGCGACCTGGTCGGCGTGCTGCGGGACGAGACGGTCGAGGGCGAGGTGGCCAGCCGCTCCGGGTCCGACCAGGAGGACCGGCCGGACCCGGCGGTGCTGGTCGCCGAATCGGCCTCGGTCGGCATGCCGGTCGAGTTGGTCGTGCACGGCGCCGCCGACGAGCTCTCGCCGACCGTGGCCCGCACCGCCTACCGGCTGGTGCAGGAGGCGCTGACCAACGCGCGCAAGCACGCGCCTGGCGGAAAGGTCCGGGTCGAGCTGGACTACCGGCCGGACGGGGTGCGGGTCAGCGTGCGCAACTCGGCCGGCACCAGCGCCCCCGATCCGGTGCTGGCCGCCAGCGGGTCCGGGGCCGGCCTGCTCGGGCTGCGGCAGCGGGTCGAGCTGATCGGCGGCAGCCTGCACACCGGCCGCACACCCGGCGGCGGCTTCGAGCTCGGTGCGATACTGCCCGCGTACGTCCCCACGGCAGAGAGTGCACGACATGATCCGGGTAGCCGTCGTCGATGACGAGCCCATGGTGTGCGCGCATCTGCACACCATCCTCGGCTCGGCCGAAGACATCGACGTGGTCGCACAGGCGCAGGACGGGGCCGAAGCGGTGGAGGCCGTGGTGCGGCACCGGCCGGACGTGGTGCTGATGGACCTGCGGATGCCGGGGGTGGACGGGCTGACCGCGATCGAGCGGATCATGCGGCTGCCGGACCCGCCCGCGGTGGTCGCGCTGACCACCTTCGACGCGGACACCTACGTGATGCGGGCGTTGCGCGCGGGGGCCTCCGGGTTCCTGGTCAAGTCGACCCCGCCGGAGGACCTGATCGGCCTCGTCCGGGTCGCCGCGGACGGGCACACCGTGCTCTCCCCCGAGGCCGCCCGGCGGCTGGTCGCCGCGTCCAGCGACGGCAAGCGGCGCTCCGAGCACGCCCGGCACCGCACCGCGGAACTGACCGAGCGGGAGATCGACGTGCTCACCTGCCTCGGCGAGGGACTGTCCAATGCGGACATAGCGGGCCGGCTGCACCTGTCCGAGGCGACCGTGAAGAGCTACGTCTCCCGGATGCTGGTCAAGCTGGACTGCTCGAACCGCACCCAGGCCGGGCTGCTCGCGCACGAGGCCGGCCTGGTCACCCACTGATCAGCTTCGCGCGCTGGCGTCCACGGAGCTCATGAGGGACGCGAAGAGCACGCGAAGGTGACCGCGCGCCCTGCCCCAGCGGGCTTCCAGCTCCTTGGCGTCGCGGGTGGCCCAGCTGGCGATCAGGATGCCGCGGACCACGTCCATCGCGGTGTAGACCGCGTGCAGGAACTCCGGGTGGCCGGCGTAGGCGGGCAGCAGCACCTTGCCGAACTCGACCAGGCTGGTGGTGGCGATCGGCTCCACCACGGCCATCTGACGGCGCAGGTCCGGATCGGTGCGGGCGGCCACCCACAGCTCCACGGTCGCGGAGAACACCGGCCCCTGGTGCATTTCCCAGAGCAGCTGGAGCGCGTCGCCGACCGGGTCCGCGGACGCCTTGAGCCGGTCCAGCTCGCCCAGCGCGACCTCGGTGCGCTTGGCGGCCAGGTGCCGGATCGCGGAGGTCACCAGGTCCGCCTTGGTCGGGAAGTGGTGCACCTGCGCGCCCCTGGTCACCCCGGCGCGGTCGGCGACCCTGGTGGTCGTGGTGCCCGCGTAGCCGTACTCGACCAGGCACTCGATGGTCGCGTCCAGCAGCCGCTGGCGCATCGCCGCGCTGCGTTCCTCCTGGGTGCGACCGGTGCGGGTGGCACGTCCACCGTTCGATTCTCGGGGCGCTGACATGCGGGTAACTCTATGCTGCCGCGACAGTGCTCCACCTGGCTCTACCTCGAGCGCTACCGGGAGTCTTGCTGGGACCGTCCTCAGGTTCGGCCGGTGATAATCAGCGCCATGCGCCACGGCGACCCGCGACCGGCACCCGATGGCCGGGTCCCGCGCCTGGTCAGGCTGCTGCCACGGCCGTCGAACACGCCGTTCACCTTCTGGTATCTCGCGGTGCTGCTGGCCACCACGGCGGTGCTGCACCTGGTCCCCCGGCAGGTGACCGACCGGCTGCTCGCGCTGTCCAGCACCGACGCGCACAACCTGGCGCAGCGGCCGTTGCTGTCGCTGCTCACCAGCGCGCTCTGGCTCGAAGACGCCAAGTGGATCCCGTACCTGGTGATCTTCGCGCTGACCATCGCGCCGCTGGAGCGCCGGATCGGCCCGTGGTGGACGGCCACGATCTTCGTCAGCGGTCATCTGCTGGCCACGCTCGCCACCGAGCTGCCGGTGCTCTGGGCGATCAACGCGCAACTGCTGTCCCCGCAGGACTCCCACTGGCTGGACATCGGCGTCAGCTACGGCTTCTTCGCCACCTGCGGCGCCCTGCTGCCCACGTTGCGACGCCCGTGGCGGACCTGGACCGTGCTGCTGGTGGAGGGCCTGATCGTGCTGGTGTACCTGACCGACGGCCCCGGCACGCTGCCGGGAGTGGTCACCTTCGCCGGCCACCTGATCGCGCTGCACCTTGGCATGTTCGCCTGGCGCCCGTGGCTGCGCCGCCGGAACCTGCTGGATCTGGTCCCGTCGCCCAGCCCGCAGCTGGACCACCGAACCTCCTCCTGACTGGTCCATCCGGCTGGGCCAGTTCCGCATAGGGTCGGGCCATGCATCTGTTCCTGGCCGGGTCCACCGGCGTCATCGGTGAACGGCTCGTGCGCACGCTGACCGGCGGCGGTCACCGGGTCACCGCCCTCACCCGCAGGACGGCCAAGGCGCCCGGGCTGCGCGCCCTCGGCGCCGAACCCGTGGTGGCGGACGTTTACGACCGGGACGCGCTGATCGCGGCGGTCCGGCTGGCCGCCCCGGACGTGCTGCTGCACCAGCTGACCGACCTCGGCGCGGGCGACCTGGCCGGCAACGCCGCGCTGCGCCGGGACGGCACCCGCAACCTGGTCGACGCGGCGCACGCGGCCGGGGTCCGGCGGATGATCGCGCAGAGCATCTCGTGGGCCTACGCCGGCGGCTACGCACCGGCCGACGAGCAGACCCCGCTCGACCTGACCGCGCCGGAACCGCGGCAGACCACCGTTTCCGGGGTGGCGGCGCTGGAATCGGCGGTGCTGGAGGTGGCCGAGCCAGTGGTGCTGCGGTACGGCCTGTTCTACGGGCCCGGTACCTGGTTCGAGCCGGACGGGCTGCGCGCCGAGGATGCCCGCGCCGGACGGCTGACCGTCTGCGACGACATCACCAGCTTCGTGCACATCGAAGACGCCGCCGACGCGGCGGTGGCCGCGCTGGACTGGGCACCGGGGATCGTGAACATAACCGACGACGAGCCGGCACCGGCCCGCGAATGGATGCCGGCCTTCTGCACGGCCGTCGGCGCGCCCGCTCCCGGAGAAACCACCGACACCGGCGGGCGGGCGGACTGGGCGCGCGGCGCGGACAACCACCTGGCCCGCGAAGTGCTCGGCTGGACTCCGCGCTACCCGAGCTGGCGGGCCGGTTTCACCGACGGGCTCCGCTGAGCCAACTCGTCGTGTTTCTGTTGTGCGGCAAAGATCTGCGGGGCGTGCTCGCCGATCCAGTCGACCAGCTGCCGGTAGGCGTCGGTAAGGCCGTGGCCGAGCGCGGTGAGCTCGTAGCTGACCTGCGGCGGGGTGGTCGGCTCCACGGTGCGCTCGATCAGCCCGTCCCTGGCCAGCACCCGGAGGTTCTGCGCGAGCATCTTCTCGCTGATCCCCCCGATCTTGTCGCGCAGCTGGTAGAAGCGCAGCGGCCCGTTCCGCAGTGCGGTGAGCACCAGCGTGGCCCAGCGGGCGCTGACGTGGTCCAGGATCGCGCGGCCAGGGCAGTCGCGATCGAACAGGTCGTGCCCGCCCAGCCTGATGTCGTCCTTCACGAACCCGAGCTTACCTCAAGGTACGTCCTTACCAATGGTTAGCCGAAGCGCTAGCCTGGCCATCTGATCATCGACGTCTGGGGCAGGGAGCGGAAAAGTGACCGAACAGCGGAAAATCGCACTGGTCAGCGGGGCCAGCCGGGGTATCGGCGCGGCGACCGCGCGGGAGCTGGGCCGGCGCGGCCACCACGTGATCGTCAACTACCACCGCAGCGCGGACGCCGCCGCGGCCGTGGTCTCCGCGATCGAGGCCGAGGGCGGCACCGCGCAGCGGACGAAGGCGGACGTCTGCGATCCCGGCCAGGTCGCCGAACTCGTCGCCGGGGTGCGCCGGGAGCACGGGCGGGTGGACGCGCTGGTGTGCAACGCCAACACCGAACAGCCGCCGTGGGAGCCGTTCGCCACGCTGCCATGGGAGACCTTCATCGGCAAGGTGGACCGGGAGCTGGCCGGCAGCTACTTCCTGACGCAGGAGGTACTGAAGATCATGAAGGAACAGCGCGGCGGCCGGATCGTCTACCTGTCCAGCATCGCCGCGGACCACGTCGGCACCAGTATCGCGCATTCCTCGGCGAAAGCGGCGCTGAACGCGTTCGGCAAGCACATCGCCTCCGACGCAGGACCGTACGGGATCAACGTCAACATCGTGGCACCCGGCGCGGTCCGCACGGACGCCACCAGCGACGTGATCGACGACGCGGTGTCCGAACGGCTGACCGGACGTTCCGTGCTGGGCCGGGTCCTCGAACCCGAAGACCTCGCCAACACGATCGCACTCTTGGTCGACGACGCCTTCCGCGGCGTCAGCGGCGTGGTCCTCCAGGTCGACGCCGGCTTCGACGTCCTCAAACCCGGCCTCCTCAAACCCTGACCGCCCGCTGGTTCCGCCGCTCCCGTCCGCGTGTTGGCCGTTCCCGTCCGCGTGTTGGCCCTTCCCGTCACCGAGTTGGCCCAACTCGGCGTCGCGAACGGCCAACACGGTGCCGTGGACGGCAAACACGGCAGCGACCGGAGCTGGAGGGAGCTGACATTCGTCACTTCACGGAGGTGACGGCCATTCACTACCGGCGGTGACCCCGATCGGCGAACGTTGTCGCAGCGACGAGAGGGGTCATCGTGAACACGGTGCTGGACATCCGCTCCGCCAGGCACAGCTACGGGGAGACCGTGGCGCTGGACGGGGTGGACCTGACGGTGGGGGCGGGCGAATGCGTGGTCCTGCTCGGGCCGAACGGCGCGGGCAAGACCACACTGGTGAACCTGTCGATCGGCCTGCTCGGCACCCAGCAGGGGGAAATCAGGGTGGCCGGCGGTGATCCGCGGGTCGCCGCGACCCGCCACGCGATCGGCGTGGTGCAGCAGTCGCTCGGTTTCCCGAACACCCTGAAGGTGGGCGAACTGGTCGCCGGGGCCGCGGTGCGCGGCGGCCGGGAGCGGGCCGCGGCCGGGCCGGTGCTGACCGAGCTCGAGCTGGCCGGGTTGGCGAAACGCCGCGCCACCAAGCTCTCCGGCGGCCAGAAACAGCGCCTGCAGCTGGCCATGGCGCTGGTCACCGAACCGGCGCTGCTGGTGCTGGACGAGCCGACCGCCGGGCTGGACGTGCCGGCCCGGCGCCGGCTCTGGCAGACGCTCGCGCAGCGCCGCGCCCGTGGCGCCGGAGTGCTGGTGACCACCCATCTGATCGAGGAGTCGGCGGCGGTCGCAGACCGCGTGGTGGTGCTCGACCGCGGCCGGGTGCTGGCGGCAGGACGGCCCGACGAGCTGATCGCCCGGCTGCCGGACCGCACCGTGGTCGCCGAAACCCGGCTCGGGCCGGACCGGCTGGCCAGGCTGACCGGAGTGCTGTCGGTGCACGCCGCCGGGCGGCTGGTCCGCCTGCGCACCCGCGAACCGGAAGCGCTGCTGCGTGACCTGCTCACCGCGGACCCGGAGCTGACCGGGCTCCGGGTGGAGGACGCCGGGCTCGAAGAGGCCGTGGTCAGCCTGATCGAGGAAGGAGTAGCGGCATGACCGCACCCGCGCACACCAAGGAAAACACCGGAGAAATCAGCCTCACCCGGTCCGCGGCGGGCACCGGCTATCTCGCGCGGGTGTTCCGGGCGGAGGTGGCGGACGAGCTGAAGGGCATCGTCCGGGAGCCCACCGCGCTGTTCTTCTCGGTGCTCATGCCGGTTGGTTTCTTCGCCCTTTTCAGCACGATGTTCAGCGGCGACAGCACCGGCGGCATTCCGGCCGCGACCAGCATGCTGGCCACCTTCGGCACCTTCGGCGTGCTGTCGGTGACCCTGATGAACCCCGGCATCACCGTGGCGCAGGACCGGGAACGCGGCTGGCTGCGGGCCAAACAGGTGTCCGCGGTGCCGATCGGCGTGACGCTGGCGGCGAAGGTGACCGCCGCGCTCTGCTACGCGGTCGGGGTGCTGCTGGCGATGACCGGCGCGGCCGCGCTGACCGGGTCCATGGGGGTCACGCCGGTCCAGCTGCTCCGGCTGGACCTGGTGCTGCTGCCCGGCGCGCTGCCGTTCGCGCTGCTCGGTCTCGCGGTCGGCTTCCAGGCCGGGCCCAACGCGGCGGCCGCCATCCTGAACGCCTTCCTGATGCCGTCCGCGGTGGTGTCCGGGCTCTGGATGCCGCTGGAGGTCCTGCCCGATGCCTTCGCGCACATCGCGCCGTACCTGCCCACCTACCACCTGGCCCAGGTCGCGCTGGCGCAGGTCCGCGGCGGCGCGGTCGGCGGGCATCTGCTGGTGCTGCTCGGCATGACCGTGCTCGCCGCCGCACTGGCCGCGGTGTCCTATCGTCATAGCCGGCCATGACGACTTATCAGCACTCCGCGAAAGGCGCCGCGAACCTGCGGCGCCCGGAGAGCTGGATCCACCTGGTCTACCTGGCGACGCCGTTGTTCCAGCCGGTGTTCTCCGGCGCGACCAGGGACTGGGTGCTGGCCATCGTGACGATCGGCGGATTCCTGCCGATGTGGGCGCTCTCCGCGCTGTACCCGGCACGCACGCGCTGGCTGTGCGCCATTCCGGCGACCGTGCTGGGCACCTTGCTCACCCCGTTCCTCGCCGGCGCGTCCATCCTGTTCGTCTACGTGGCGGCGGCGGTGGGCCTGGCGGAGTCCCGCCGGACCGCGCTGCGCTGTTTCGCCGGGCTGACCCTGCTGGTGGTGCTGCTGACGCCGGTGACGCAGACCCCGATGCCGTGGCGGCTGTGGGCACTGGCGCCCACCGTGCTGTTCATCTGGATCATCGGCGTGGTCCAGATCGGGGAGGCGTGCCGACGGCGCGAGTCGGCCGACCTGCGGCTGCGCCACGCCCGCGCCGAACGCCTGGCCACCCTGGCCGAGCGCGAGCGCATCGCGCGGGACCTGCACGACCTGCTCGGGCACACGCTGACCGCGGTGGTGATCAAGGCACAGCTGGTGCGGGAGCTGGTGGAGCTGGACCCGGCCAGGGCGCGCACCGAAGCCGACGGCATCGAGAGCACCGCGCGGGAGGCGCTCAGCGAGGTCCGCGCGGCGATCACCGGCTGGCGGCAGTCCAGCCTGGACACCGAACTGGAGACCGCTTCCGGCACGCTGTCCAGCATGGGCGTGACACTGACCGTGCAGCGGGAAGGCGACCTGACCCTGATGGGCCCCGCCGAGCACGAGCTGGCACTGGCCCTGCGGGAGGTGCTGACCAATGTGGCCAGACATTCCGGCGCGCGCACCTGTCACGTGGCGATCGGCGCGGACTCCGGTGAGCTGCGGCTGGTGGTCGCGGACGACGGGAGGGGCGGGGACGTCGTGGAGGGCAACGGGCTGACCGGAGTACGGGAGCGGATCACCGCGCTGGGCGGGCAGATCCGGCGTTCCGGCACAGTGGGCACTTCGGGTACCACGGTGACCATCGGGGTGCCGCTGGAGGTGGCGACCTGATGGCGATCAGGGTGGTGCTGGCCGAGGACCAGGGCATGGTGCTCGGCGCTTTCGCGTCCCTGCTCGACCTCCAGCCGGACATCGAGGTGGTGGCCACCGCGGCCGACGGCGGCCAGGCACTCGCCGCGGTGCGGGAACATCGGCCGGACATCCTGCTGACCGACATCGAGATGCCGGGGCGGACCGGGCTGGACGTCGCCGCCGAGCTGCACGCGGCCGGCGACGAGGTACGCGTGCTGATCGTGACCACCTTCGCCCGCAGCGGTTATCTGCGCCGGGCGCTGGAGGCCGGGGTCAGCGGCTACGTGCTTAAGGACGCTCCGATCGGCGAGCTGGTGGCCGCGCTGCGCAAGGTGCACGCCGGTGAGCGGGTGGTGGCCGCGGAACTGGCGATGGCGGCCTGGGACCACGCGGACCCGCTGACCAACCGGGAACGGGAGCTGCTGCGCCACGTGGCGGACGGGGCGACGAACGCCGAGCTGGCCGAACGGTTCCACCTGGCCGAGGGCACCGTCCGCAACTACCTGTCCACCGCACTGGCCAAGCTGGGCGCCCGCAACCGCACCGAAGCCGCGAACACCGCCCGTTCCCGCGGCTGGCTCTGACCCGCTCCCCTGGGCAAAAAGCCGGCTATTTGCCCGGCCGGAGGGTGGCGAGCCAGGCGCGGGATTGGGGGGTCGCACCGTCCAGCTGGTCGACGACCTCGGCCAGGAAGTTCTGGTGGCCGTGCTCGGCGAAGGCGGCGCGGACCGTCGCGGGGTCCCCGGTCTCGATCGCCCGCAGCAGCGCGCGGTGGCGTTCGACGTTGCCGGCCAAGGTTTCGGAGTCCCGCATCGCGCTGCGGTTCATGCCCATGCACAGCCTCAGTTGCAGGGACATCGCGCGGTAGGCGGCGGTCAGCCTGGTGTGCCCGGCCAGCCCGATGATCGCGAGGTGGAAGGCGAAGCCCTGCTCGGTGACGGCGCCGTCGTCCCCGGCGGCGGCCGCCGCTTCCAGCGCGGCGAGCGCCTCCCGGCAGGGCCGCAGCAGCAGGGTGTCGCGGACCGGCACGCCCAGCCGCACGGCCATCTCCTCCAGCTCGTTGCGCAGGGTGATGATCTCGTAGACGTCGTGCTGGGTCATCGGGGTGACCACCGCTCCCCGCCGCGGATGCTGCACGACCAGCCCTTCGTGCTCCAGCACCTTCAGCGCCTCGCGCAGCGGCGGGCGGGACACCCCGAGCAGCTCGGTCAGCCGGTTTTCCACCACCCGCTCACCAGGGGAAAGCTCGCCGCCGAGGATCATGCCGCGCACCGCGTCCGCGGCCAGCACGGCCATGCTGGGCGGGGTCACCAAGCGGTTCATACCCAACTCCCTAATCATGGTCTATTGTCTACTATAGACCACACAGGAAGGGGCCGCCGGATGCCCGAGGGACCGTTGCCGCCGCTGGCCGGGTTGACCGTGCTGGAGGTCGGCGCCTACATGGCCGCACCGTTCGCCACCCTGCAACTGGCCGATCTCGGCGCGCGGGTGCTCAAGATCGAAAGCCCGGACGGCGGCGACCAGGTGCGCTCGGTCGGGCCCTTCGTCGACGGCGAAAGCTCCGCGTTCGTCCGGCTCAACCGCAACAAGGAGTCCGTCGCGCTGGACCTGAAGTCGCCCGAGGGCAACGCCGCGTTCCGGCGGTTGGCGGCCGAGGCGGACGTGCTGGTGGAGAACCTCCGGCCGGGCGCGATGCGCCGGCTCGGCCTCGGCTACGAAAGCCTGCGAGCGGACAACCCCCGGCTGATCTACGCCTCCGCCTCGGGCTGGGGGCAGGACGGCCCGCTCGCGGACCTGCCCGGCCTGGACATCATGGCTCAGGCGCGCAGCGGGCTGATGAGCGTGACCGGCTTCCCCGGCGGCGAACCGGCCAAGGTCGGGGTGCCGATCTGCGATCTGACCTGCGCGCTGTACGTCGCGCTCGCGGTCACCGCGGCCCTGCGCGAGCGGGACCGCTCCGGCGAGGGCCAGTTCATCGACGTGTGCCTGCTCGAATCCGGGGTGTCGCTGGCGGTCTGGGAGGCCGGGATGTACTTCGGCGACGGGACGGTTCGCGAGGCGAGCGGTTCCGCACACCAGAGCACCGCGCCGTACCAGGCGGTGCGCAGCAGCGACGGGTACGTGACCATCGGCGCCAACACCCCGAACACCTGGACCGCCTTCTGCGCCGCACTCGGCCTCGACGCACTGCTGGACGACGAGCGTTACGCGGACGCCTACACCAGGCTGCAGCACCGGGCGGAGCTGATCGCGGAAATCGAGCGGGTCACCGCACTGCGCAGCACGGAGTCCCTTGTGGACACTCTCAACGCGGCGGGGGTGCCGTGTGCGCCGATCGCCGGTTACGCCGAGGTCTTCACCGATCCGGGACTGCGGGAACGCGACTTCTTCTGGGACGCACCACATCCGGCACTCGGCTCGGTCCGGCAGGTCGGCTCGCCGATGCGGTTCTCCCGCACCCCGGTGCGCCGCGGCAACGCCGGGCCGCCGCTGGGCAGCACGACGGAGCCGGCGTGATGAGCGGCGAGGAGTTGCTGGTCGACGCCGCCGGCCCGGTGCTCACCGTCACCTTCAACCGGCCGGCCCAGCGCAACGCGATGACCTGGGCGATGTACCAGGGACTGGCCGAAGCCTGCGCCCGCGCGGACCGGGACGAGCGGATCAGGGTGCTGGTGCTGCGCGGCGCCGGCGGCAAGGCTTTCGTGGCGGGCACGGACATAGCCCAGTTCGCCGAGTTCACCGACGGCGCCGACGGGGTGGCCTACGAGCGGCGGATCAGCGAGATCGTCGGCGGGCTGGCCGCCGTGCGGGTGCCCACGGTGGCCGCCATCGACGGCTACTGCGTCGGCGGCGGCCTCGCCATCGCGGCGGCCTGCGACCTCCGGCTGGCCGGCCAGGACGCCCGGTTCGGCGTGCCGATCGCGCGCACCCTCGGCAACTGCCTGTCCACCGACTCCCTTTCCCTGCTGGTGCACCGGTTCGGCGAGTCGCGCACGACGGAGATGCTGCTCACCGCGCGGCTGCTGACGGCGGAGGAAGCCCGCTCGGCCGGTTTCGTGCTGACCGTGACCGACGAACTGGACAGCGCGCTCGCGCACACCGTCGAACGCCTGCTCGGCCACGCGCCGCTGAGCATGTGGGCCACCAAAGAGGGCCTGCGGCGGCTGCGCGACACCGAGCGGCCCGGCGACGAGGACATCATCGCCAAGGTCTACGGCTCCGCGGACTTCCACCACGCGGTCGAAGCCTTCACCCGCAAGGAGCCCCCGCGCTGGAGCGGCCACTGAGATGTCGCTCCAACGTGGACTGTCTACTTAGGATCAGCGCCGCGGGCGACCTCGCGGGTCGGGTCGGTGATCCAGTCGCTCCACGAGCCCACGTACAGTGCGGCGTCGAAACCGGCCAGCCGGAGCGCGAGCACCTCGTGTGCCGCGGTCACGCCCGATCCGCAGTAGGCGGCCACTTCGGAGTCCGGCGTGATGCCCAGCCCGGCGAACCGCTCGCGCAGCTCCGGCACCGGGCGAAAGCGACCTTCGGCGTCGACGTTCTCCGCGGTGGGTGCGGAGACCGCGCCCGGAATGTGCCCGGCGACCGGGTCGATCGGCTCAACCTCGCCGCGGTAGCGCTCGGCGGCCCTGGCATCGAGCAGGATCCCGTTCCGCGCGAGTCCTGACACCTCGGCCGCGGTCACCATCGGCACCGCACCCGGCCGCACGGTGAAGTCGCCCGGTTCCACGGCCGGCTCGTCGCCGGTGGCCGAGGGGAAGCCCGCCCGCACCCATGCCTGGTAACCGCCGTCTAGCACCCGCACGTCGGGATGCCCGTGATAGCACAGCATCCACCACAGCCTGGCCGCGATCGTCGAGTCCCGGCGGTCGCAGACCACGACCGGCCGGTCATGGCGGACGCCCAGCCGGCGCAGGGTCTCGCCGAACGCGGCCGGATCCGGCAGCGGGTGCCGCCCGCCGTCACCGGGCGGCGCGGCCAGTTCCGTGTCGAGCTCGGCGTACCGCGCGCCGGGGATGTGCCCCTCCCGGAACTCGCTGATCCCCGGCGGCCCACCGGGCGTCCAGCGCACGTCGAGCACCACCGGCGGCGCCGTCCCGTCGATCGCCGCCCGCAAGCCCTCCACCGACACCAGCACACCCATGCGTTCCCTCTCGTTCTTCAGGCTGAAAAGGACAGTACACAATGGACTAAATCAGCCAGCGGTCCGGCGCTGCCGTTTCGTCACCTGATGCAGGACGTCCTTGAACCGGCCGTAGCACTCCCGGCCCAGCGCGCGGGAGTGCCGCCGCTCGATGGCGCTCATGATCGAGTCGGCGGTCCTGATCTGGTCCAGCCCGCGCGCGGTCGGACACACCAGCTTGGCCCGCCGGTCCACGGGATCCGGATGCCGTTCCACGTAACCGAGGCGCTCCAGCTCGTCGATCACCGTGCCGACCACCTGCTTGTGCTGTCCGGAGAGCCTGGACAGCTCACTGGCCCTGATCCCGGCCCGGTCCAGATAGACCATGACCGCGCCGTGGCGGGGCTGGAGGTCGTCGAAGCCCTTGGCGGCCAGTGACCGGAACAGCTCGTTCTGCACCGAGAAAAGCAGGCGCCCGGCGAGCACGCCCAGGTTCGGGTCCGCGTCCACACGGTCGGCGCGAGTATTCAAGACGGCTCCCTGGCACTGCGTCGTTTGGCCCTGCGTCGTCTGCTGCCGATGTCGTTGCTGCCAATGAAAATGTAGTTGTCGCCGGTCCTTGACTCCGGGCAGCCATCCCGCTAGCACGAGACAGGCGATCAGTCTCGTGGCATCCGGGTGATCCTGGCCGCCGCCGAGGTTCAGACCACCGTCCTCAACGGCCTCGGGCCGCGCATGAGCGGGCCCGCGTGTCACCGTAGCAGTGGTCACCGACACTGACTATCAGTGACGATGACCGGGTCGACGCCCCCGTTTTTCCGGCATCCGGCGGAACACCGACCGCTGAACCACGGGCAACCGTCCTGTTAAATCCTCGTTTCGCGCCGCCGTGAAACAAACGGAACTTTTACGTCCATAGTGGACTGAAAAGACACCGGGCCGGATGTGGACACCTCGACGTCACCACCGTGACGTGTTCCGGCTACTCCCGCAGAAGGCGGTTTTGCGGCTGCTTCGCGGATTCCGCGCCCGGTGAACATCGTTTTGCGTGACGACGAGGACACGGTGCGCTTCCCCCCGTGGCCCGACCACCACCCCGGCCCAAAGGCGGGTGTTCCGCACACCTAGGCATGGGACCCTCGACCTAGCACGGTAGAGGAGTAGTTCTTACTGGGGTTGTCTAGCTATCTGGGGATGAGAGGCACCTATGAGTGGTGTTGCATCGTGTTCGGGGGACTTACGCACGCTGACCACATCCACCTACCGCGGGGTCAACGACGGCGCGCTGGCCGAGCTGTGCTCGGCACTGTTCGCCTCGCTGCCCCGCAGCGACCAGCGCAAGAAGGGAATCGAGTACATCCGCGGCCTGCTGGAGACCAACGGCCGCAAATCCATCCGGAACATCGCCGCCCTGCTCGGCGGGCAGGCCACCGAACAGAGCCTGCACCACTTCATCAGCAGCTCCACCTGGGACTGGGACCCGGTTCGCCGGGTGCTGGCGCACTACGTCGCGCGCAGCACGCAGCCGCAGGCATGGGTGGTGCGGCCGATGGTGATCCCGAAGGCCGGCCAGCACTCGGTCGGGGTCGACAAGCGGTTCTTCTCCACCCTCGGCCAGGTGCGCAACGCGCAGCAGGCGGTCGGGGTCTGGGCCGCGTCGGACGAGGTGAGCTGCCCGGTGAACTGGCGGCTGCACCTGCCCAAGGCATGGCTGGACGACGCTCCCCGTCGCAGCCGCGCCTCGATCCCGGACGAGATGGGCGCCGAGACCCTCGGCGACTGCGCGCTCGAGGCCTACCTCGGGATGGCCGCGCGGACGGAGCTGCCGGTCCGCCCGGTGGTGATGGACGCCCGTGAGGCCGACGTGATGAAGACGGTCCGGAAGCTACGGGCCGCCGGGGTGCCGATGTTGCTGCGGGTCAGCAACACGCTCCGGCTCAAGGTGGCCGATCCCGCACTGCCGGGGCACAGCGCCGACGCCCTGCCCGCGGACCAGATCATGGGCGCGGCCAAGGATCTGCGCCGTCCGGCGATGTGGACCGGTGGCTATCCGCGGGAGGCACTGCGGACCAGCCTCGCCGCCACCGTGCGGGTCCGGATGCCCAACCCGTTGCAGAACCAGAACCCCGGCCAGGCCATGCGCCACGGTGAACTGGTCCTGCTGGGCGCGTCGGAGAACGGCGCGAACTGGCCGGCCGAACTGTGGCTCACCGACATGGTGGCCGCGCAACCGGACGGCCTGCTGCGGTTGAGCAGGCTGATCCGGCGGGTCGACCGCGACTTCACCGCGATCGCCGACCAGGTCGGCATCCGTGACTTCGCGGGTCGTTCGTACAGCGGCTGGCACCGGCACGCCACCCTCGCCTCCGCCGCGCACGCGGTGCTGGCGCTGGGACAGGCGACCGGCCGGGAGATGAACTACGTCTCCTAGGGGGTGCCCCGGTGCACGCCTCTCCGCCTACTGGCGGAAGGCGTGCACCGGGGTCGGCCACCCGGCTCGTCTACGTGTCGTAGTCGGCAGCGGACACCTGGTCACCGGGCTGCGGGAGCGGGCGCTCCAGCAGCACGCGCCGGATCCGGGAAAGCCGCAGCGCCAGGTGGATGTCCAGCGCGCGATCGGGTTTCTGCCACTGCGGTCCGAGCAGCTCGCTGATCCGTTCCAACCGTCTGGCCACGGTATTGGGGTGCACGTGCAGCTTTTCGGCCGCGTACGTCGGGCTGGCGCCGACCTCGAAGTAGGCGTCGAGGGTGCGTGCCAGCTCGGTGAACCGCTCGCGGTCGTAGTCGAGCACCGGGCCGATCGCGGACTCGATGAACCCTTCGACGTCGGGGGTGTGCGACAGCAGCAGGCCGAGGAAACCCAGCTCGCTCGCCGAAGCGGACCGTCCTTTGGCACCGAGCGCGGTTATCGCGTCAAGGCAGCGCAAAGCCTCCTGGTAGGTGTGCGGGACCGCATCGGGTCCGGTCACCGGGCCCGCACCCGCCACCGTGACCGGGGCACCGACCAGCGGCTCGAGCTCCGCGAGCAGCGCCCGCGCGGCGGCGGCCGCGTCCGTGCCCGGCAGCAGGAACACCGTCATGTCGTGCTGCGTTGTCTTGATCCCGTTGCCGCGGTAGGCGTACGAGCACGCCCAGATCCCCATCTTGCCGCGGGGTTTGCCCTCCGGCCTGGCGACCACCACCACATGCGGCTTGTCCAGGTCATAGCCGAGCCGGCGGGCCCGCTTGCCGAGCTGGTCCCCTGGCCGGTGTGGCAGGGTCAGCATGTCGTTCATCAGCTCTTCACGGACCTGGCCCGCCGCGTCCTCGGTCTTGCTGGTGCGCAGCAACAGCAGCACCGCGGCCGCCTGGGTGATCAGCCGGACCAGCTCCAGGTCCCGGTCGGTGAGCTCGCGGCGCGGGAACAGCACCAGCGTGCCGAGGTCGTCGTCGCCGGCCACGATCGGCGCCACCCACAGGCCGTCGTCCAGCGGGACCGGTTCGCGCGCGGCGTGCGCCTCCATGGTGGCGACCACGACCGCGGTCTTGTCGAACTCGGTCACCTCGCCGGCGCTGGTGAGCACCGTGCCGTTGTCCGCGGTGATCTGCAGCGCGCCGCCGAGCCGCTTGCTCGCCTCTTCGGCCAGCGCGTCCAGGTCACCGCCGCTGAGCACCAGCTCGAACAGCCGGTTGTGGTTGTCGCTGAGCTCCCGCACGTTCTTCAGCCCGGCTTCGGCCTGCGAGACGTGCTGTTTCAGCCCGGAGGCCACGGCCATCGTCTGGTCCAGCAGCCTGGCCTTCTTGATCGCCACCCCGGCGAGGTCGCCGAGCGAGCTCATCAGGGACCGCTCGTCCGCGGTGAAGTGCCGGACCTTCCGGTCCGCGACGTAGAGGATGCCGAACGGCCGGGTGCCGTAGCTCAGCGGCACCGCCATGATCGCGTGCAGGCCCTCGGCCCGGACCACCCTGTCGATCGCCTCGCTGTGCTGGATCCGTTCGTCGGTCAGGTAGTCCGGGGTCCAGATCGGCGCCGGGTCGGCCAGCACGGCGTTGCCGAGGCCGGACTCGGGCGGCAGCCGGAGCCCCACGTTCAGCGTCGAGGTGTGCCCGTCGGAGGTGTGCACGTAGAAGAACCCGTGTTCCTCGTCCGGCAGGCTGATGTAGGACATGTCGCTGGCGAGCAGCATCCTGGCCCGCCTGGTGATCACCTTGAGCAGCGTGTCCAGGTTGTTCGACGTGGCCAGATCGCGCGCGGTGTCCACCAGCGCGGAAAGCCCCGCCTCGCGCCGCTGCCTGCGGTCCAGTCTCGAATAGACACTCAGGCCAAGCCTTTTGGCCCGCTCCAGCGCCTCCAGCTCGGCGACCGTCGCGCCCTTCTGGCTCGCCTCCGACACGACCGTGTCGAAACGGTCCAACGGTGCTTCACTCGCCAGTAGCTCCAGCACCGCGATCACGTCGGACTCGGCCCACGGCCCGTTTGGCGACACGGTACCCCCCAGTTTCCGTTCCGCGGCTATCGGGAAGTTACGCATCCCCCAGGAGGGGAGTCAACAACATCCGTTTCCCAAATTACGCCGCCGATGGCCTTCCTACCCACCCAATACTTGAGGGAGAGTGATGCCGGTCGTCGCGACCTGCGTCGACTCTCTATCGAACCCTCTGAGGATGCGCGTGTCGATCGTCCGGAACTACCTGCGTTCGCTCGAACGCAGTAACGAAGCGCTGACCAGGGCCGATCGCCCTGCCACCTTCACCATGCAAGAGCGGGTTTGGGATCTGCTTCCCGAGGTGTTCGCCCCCGTCTTCTCCCCCACCACCGGGTTTTCCCTGCAGTTGCTCGGGCTCACCGGCCCGGGGACCGCGCCGCGCACCGGTTCGCTGCTGGAGATCGGTTGCGGCACCGGGATCATCGCGGTGTCCGGTGCGCTGGCAGGCTGCGACCGGGTGGTGGCCACCGACATCAGCCCGGCAGCGGTGCGGAACGCGGCGATGAACGCGGCGCGGCACGGGGTCGACGACCGGGTACGGGCGGTGCGCAGCGACCTGTTCGACGCGCTCGACGAGGGCGAACGCTTCGACACGATCTACTGGCACTCCAACTATGTGCTGGCACCGGCGGACTACCAGTACCGCACCATGCACGAGCGCGGCTACGTGGACGCGGGATACGCGACGCACCGCCGTTTCCTGGCCGAGGCGCCGCGCTGGCTCAACCCAGGCGGCTCGGTCCTGCTGCACTTCAGCACCCGCGGCGACCTGGTGGAACTGCTGCGGATCGCCGGCGAGTGCGGCCGGGCGCTGCGCGGGCTGCGCAGCATCCCCAGCCAGGAGGGCGACGACCTGGTGGACCACCTGCTGATCGAGGTGACCGCGGTCGCGCCGGAGCGGGCGGTACCGGCCTGGGACCTGGCCGACGCCAACTGCGGGTCCCGCTGACACCTTTTACCGGATTCAGCGACGGACTGGTCCATCCGTGCCAAAGACTGCTCCGGTCGAGTGAAGTTTCCCGTTCTGGTGCCGATTCCCGCAGATGTAGCGCCAAGTGCGGGAATGTGCACCGGAAAACCCCGGCAGATATGTGTCCGATGTAGACAGATAGCGCCCGTCCGCCATTACCGGCCGGTACGCTGCGCCCGGTCCACCAGCGCACCGGCGGCACCGGTGTACCCGGCCGGATCGCACAACCCGGCCAGTTCCGCCGCGTCGAACTGGCCGGCCAGCTCGGGGGTCTCGGCGAGCACCTCGTGCAGCGGCCTGCCGGTGGCCTGCACCGTGCCCGACGCGGTGCTCAGCAGCTTCTTCGCGGCGGCTTTCCCGATCCGCGGGGCGAGCACGGCCGCGATCCGCTCGGACACGATCTGGCTGCCGGTGATGCCGAGGTTGACCGCCATCCGGTCCGCCCGCACCTCCAGCCCCTCGGCCAGCTCGACCGCGGTGTGCGCGGCACCGCCGGCCAGCCGCAGGCATTCCCGCAGCGGCTGCCATTCCGCGTGCCATGCCCCGGCCGAACGCTCGTCCTCGGCGACAAGGCACTGGGTCAGCCCGGCCGCGAGCACCGGCACCTGCATCGCCGCGGTGCGGATCAAGGTGGCCAGCACCGGGTTGCGCTTGTGCGGCATCGCCGAGGAGCCACCCCGGCCGTCCACCGCGGGCTCGGCCACCTCGCCGGTCTCGGTCCTGGTCAGCGACTGCACGTCGATGGCGATCTTGCCGAGCGCCCCGGCGGTGAAGGCCAGCGCCGAGCCGAGATCGGCGATCGGGGTGCGCAGCACGTGCCACGGCAGGCCGGGCCGGATCAGCCCGATCTCCTCGGCGAAAGCGGCGACCAGCTGGTCCAGATAGCCGTCGAGGTCCTCCGCACCGGCGAGCCGGGCGTACTCCAGGTAGCCGGCCAGTGTGCCGGCCGCGCCGCCGAGCGAGACCGGCAGGCCGTGCTCGAGCACCTCGCCGAGGCGCCGGTCGGCGTCGACCACCAGCTGCCGCCAGCCCGCCGCCTTGAGCCCGAACGTGGTGGGCACCGCCTGCAACGCCAGGGTGCGGCCCGCCATCACGGTGTCGCGGTGCTCCTCGGCGAGCCCGGCCAGCGCGGTGGCCGTGCGGTCCAGATCCGCCCTGATCAGCCGCAGCGCGTTGGCCGCCACCAGCATCGCGCCGGTGTCGAACACGTCCTGGCTGGTCGAACCGCGGTGCACGTACTCCGCGGCGCCGGTGCCCTCGGTGTCCGCCGCGGCCACCACGCGGGTGAACGCCTGCACCAGTCCCACCACCGGGTTCGCCGTCTCGCGGGAGGCGATGGCCAGCTCGCGCAGGTCGAGCCGGTCCGCATGGGCGGCCGAGGTGATCACCGCGGCTGCCTCCGCCGGCACCGTGCCCAGCCGGGCCTGTGCCCTGGACAGCGCTGCCTCGGCGTCCAGCATGGCCTGGACCCAGGCCAGGTCGGAGACCGCGGCCTCCACCGGAGTGCCGGCGCGGACCGGGGACAGCAGCCCCGTGTCCAGCAGCGCGTCCATCGGTTCGGTCACACGATCACCCCACTGAGGTCGGTTTCGGTGGCCGCCGGCCGTGCTCCGGCCTGCGGCAGCGCGAGCACGGCACGGGCGATCGCATCCGAGTCACCGAGGGTCACCGAGTCCACCCCGGGGCGGATCCCCGCCGCGGTCACCCAGTGCACGGACTCCGTGGGCACACCATAGGCGAACCGCCGCGGGTGGGCGCGGCCCCGGCGGTCGAGCAGCCGGTTGGGCCGCGGCGTCACCGCGAGCCCGCCGGTCTCGTAGCTGATCCCGCAGTCGCCGGGCACCCGGTAGGGCGTGCACTGCTCGGTGTCCAGCAGGTGCCGCAGCAGCGGGTCGCCGGTGCGGCGCAGGTCCGGCTCGGGCAGCCGCGCCTCGATCAGCACCTTCGACCGCACCGCCGGGCCGGGCACCAGGTTGGACTCGGCGACGAAGTCGCGCCCGGCGGGGTCGATGCGGATCACCGTGCCGGGCCCGGTCAGCTCCAGCACCCCGGCTTCCACCAGCGCGATCATCTGCTCGATCCGGGCGGCCGGCGGCCCGATGGACAGGTACGCGTTGAGCGGGGTGTACCAGCCCTCCAGCTCGTCGCGATGCGAGGTGCCCTCCAGTCCGCCGTGGTCCACCGCGAGCCGGATCTCGTTGCGCAGGTCCCGCAGCACGTCCAGGGCCGCCTTGAGCGGGCCGCTCAGGTTGCCGGCCCTGGCCTGGTCGATGTCCCGCGCCAGGTAGGCCAGCAGCCAGGACCGGAAGTCCGCCCGGTCGGTGAACACGCGCCCGCGGTAGGGCCGGGCGATCCGGTCCCAGTCCCAGCGGTCGGCGGCGTCGATCCGGTACTCGTCCAGCAACGGCGCCGATTCCACTTCGGACAAACCTAGGTAACGGTCCAGAAAGGACTCCCGCTCGTCGCCACGGCCCAGCGAAGCCAGCAGGGTGCTGTAGTAGACCCCCTCCACCTCCCTGGTGATCAACGGCCAGAGCTGGGTGGCGAACCGGACGCGCTCGCCGTCCTCGGCCTGCCGGCGCAGCCCGGCGATGAGCTCCGGGGTGAGCAGCCGGGGAAAGTACCGGCCGAACGCGCCCTTCTCGTTCTCACCGCGCGCCTGGTAGGGCACCCCGCGCCGCGAGCTCGCGCACAGCAGCGGCTCCCGCCCGGACGGCCGGTAGACCAGACGGCCGTCCTCGCGCAGGTACGAACCGCCCCTGCCCTCGGTGAACAGCGCCATGTGGTCGAAGAAGTTCAGTCCGAGCCCGCGCAGCAGCACGGTCTGCCCCGGCTCGATCCCGGTCAGGTCTAGGTCGGCCGGGTTGGCCGGCGGGAGGTAGATGAGCCGGTGGGTCCTGGCCAGGCTCGCGGTCTTCTGCTGCCTGCTGGTCAGCCTGGCCGGCAGGTGGCCCTGCGCCAGCACCACCGCGTCCACTTCGTTGAGCCGGGTGCCGTTCTCCAGCCGGATTCCCTGCGGCCCGCCGGGCACGCCGTACGCGTCGACCAGCGCCACCGCCCGCGACCGGTGCACCGCGACCTCGACGTGCCCCGGCGCCCGCGCCACCACCCGGCGGAAGGCGTCCCGCAGGTAGGACCCGTAGAACGCGCGGCTCGGGTAGTCGTCCGGCCCGATCGCCCTCGCCTCGGCCAGCGTCGCCTGCTCGTAGTCGCCGAGCGGGCCGAGCAGCGCCAGCCCCTTCGCCCATTCGAACAGGCTCGGGCCCGGCTCGACCGGCCCGTCGATCTGGCTGCTGCGGTCGGTGTAGACGGTGATCTGGCAGGCCACCGTGTTCATCAGCAGATGGCGTGGCTGCTCGGTGCGCCAGACCGCGCCCGCACCCGGGGCGGCCGGGTCGATCACGTGCACCAGCACCGCCGGATGCGACGGCGCCGTCCGCTCGGCGGCACACAGACGCTCCACTATGGACAGCCCACGTGGACCGGCCCCGACAATGGCCACTTCGAATTTCGACGCGCTCAACCCGCCACCCCCTGCGGTGCAGTTCCCTCCACGGCAGGGCCGAAGTCCCTGGCGCCGTGCATCCAGGCTACCCGGTCGTGCAGTTCGGTCGCCGAGAACGCGGACAGCATCGCGTTCCTGGCCACCGCGGCCGCACCGGCCGGATGCCACAATTTCGTACTCTCCCTGGCAATGTGCTGCATTCTCGCGGTGCGTTCCCGCCTTCCGACGTTGTACAACCGGAAACGGAGGCCGAACTCCGCCGGCGGGCAGGCGAGCAAGTCGCCGAGGAACACCGCGTCCTCCAGGCTCTGGCAGGCGCCCTGCGCGGCGTAGTGCAGCATCGGATGCGCCGCGTCGCCGAGCAGGGTGACCCGTCCGTCGGTCCAGCCGGGCACCGGGTCCCGGTCGATCAGCACCCAGGACCGCCAGTCCGCGCCGAGGGCCAGCAGCCGCCGCGCGGCGGCACCCAGCGGGGTGAACGCGTCCAGCACCTGCTCGGCCGACACCGGAACGTCGGCGAACTCCTCGGTGACCCCGTTCTCGATGCTCGGCGCCAGGTTCAGGTACGCCCCGCCGCCGATCGGGTAGTGCACGAAGTGCCGGCCCGGGCCCGCCCACCAGGTGACCCTGTTCCAGCGCAGCCGTTCGGGCACCCGCGCCATCGGGATCACCGAGCGGAACACGGTGATGCCCGCGACCCGCGGTGGGCCGTCGCCGACCAGCTGGCGCCGGATCGCCGAGTGCACCCCGTCCGCGCCGATCAGCGCGTCCCCGGTGACCCGCTCCCCGGTGTCCAGCACCGCCGTCGCGCTCCGGCCGTCCTGTCGGTAGCCGGTGGCGCGGCAACCGGGGCGCAGTTCGATGTCCGCCCTGGCGCGGCAGGCCCGCAGCAGCAGTCGGTAGAGGTCCCCGCGGTGGGCGACCACATACGGGTTGCCGAAGCGGCGGCGGTACGCCCCGGTGAGCGGCATGCTCA
This sequence comes from Amycolatopsis nigrescens CSC17Ta-90, assembly GCF_000384315.1. Classification (GTDB taxonomy): domain Bacteria; phylum Actinomycetota; class Actinomycetes; order Mycobacteriales; family Pseudonocardiaceae; genus Amycolatopsis; species Amycolatopsis nigrescens. The sequence continues at coordinate 71,927 of NZ_ARVW01000001.1, forward strand.
CCACGTGCCGCCCGGTGACCCCGTCCATGAACCGGAGCTCGTCGATGTGCACCGCGGACTCGCGCACCCGGTCGCCGAGGCCGAGCCGGTCCAGCGCGTGGATACCGTTCGGCGCGAGCTGCATGCCCGCACCCAGCTCGGCGAAGGCGGCTTCACGTTCGAGCACCACCACCCGGTGGCCCTGCCGGGTGATCGCGAGCGCGGCGGCGAGCCCGCCGATCCCGCCGCCGACCACGATCACCCTGGCCACGACCGCGCCCCGTCCCGCTCGGCCAGCAGCCTGGCCAGCTCGAGTCTCCTGGTCTTGGTGGTGGCGGTCCGCGGCAGGTCGGCCAGCCGCAACCGCACCGGCTCGGCCATCGCGGGCATGCCCGCCGTCGCGGCCCGCCAGGCGGCCTGGTCCAGCGGCCGGTCGTCCCTGGTGCACACCACCGGCACCGGCACACCGTCCCGGTCGGGCACGATGATCACCTCGGTCAGCTCCGCCAGCCTGAGGAACAACCTGTCCTCCACCGCCAGCGTGCTGCCGAAGCCGGGGATCAGGTCAACCTCGCGGTCGAGCAGGTGCAGGCAGCCCCATCGGGTGCGGTAGCCGAGATCGCCCATCCGCCACCAGCCGCCGTCGGCCTGGCGCTCGTAGCGCTCCCGCTCACCGAGGTAGACCGGGATCCGCCCGTCGGTGCGCACCTCGATGTGCCCCGGCGCGGACGCCGATGGCGGCTCGCCGTCCCGGCTCACCACCCGGACACCGGTCATCCCGGGGAACGGGAAGCCGACGCAGCGCCCGTCGGCCGACGGCGACCGGCGGCGGGTGAACACCCGGCCTACCACCGGCCCCACCTCGCTCTGCCCGTACAGCTGCGCGAAAACCGGCGCCCGGCGGCGCGTCGCGCCGAGCATGGTCCGCACGGTTCTCGGGTGGATGGCGTCGAAGGTGCTGCTGAAGTACTTCACGTTGGCCAGCGGCTCCCGCGGGTCCGCGGCCAGCCGCTCCCAGCGCAGGAAGGTGTTGGGGTGGGCTTCCAGCACGCCGGGACGCAGCCGTGCGAAGAGCGCCGCGACCCGCTCCGGCTCGTCGTCGGCCAGCACGAGCAGCGGAAAACCGCGGGACAGCGCGATAGCCAGCGCGGTGACCAGCCGCGAATGCACGAAGGACACGTGGACGGCCACCGTCTCGCGTCGGCGGACCAGCGCGGCCACCGCCGCTTGCGGGCGGTAGCGGGCGCCGAAGGTGCGGCCGGTGTGCACGGCCAGCTTCGGCGTGCCGGTGGTGCCGGAGGTGTGCGTGACCAGTACCGGCTCCTCCGGCGGCGGGGTCACCGCGGCGACCCTGGGTGCGCCGGCCAGCGAGCGCAGCTCGACGCAGCCGGCATGGCTGCCCGAGGTGAGCAGCACCTTCGCCGCGAGTTCGAGCACCACCGGCGGCAGCTCGTGCGCCAGCTTCGCCTGGTCGGTCACCAGATGCGGCCTGCCGACCCGGCGCATCAGTTCGACGACGGTGGCACCGTCCAGCTTCGGCGACAGCAGCACCGGGACCGCGCCGATCCTGGCCACCGCGCATTCGAGCAGGGTGATGTCGAAGCCATCGCTCTTGTGCACGACCACCTGCTCGCCGGGGCGCACCCCGGCCGCCCACAGCCGCGCGGCGAACTCGTCCACCAGGTCCGCGAGCCGGCGCACGGTGGACCGGCGGCCCAGCTCAGGGGCGATGTCCAGGTCGTGGTCGAGGGTCACCAGGTTCCCGGGATGCTTCGCGGCCGCGCGCTCGAACAACGTGCCCAGCCGGATACCGCGATTTCCGATGCGCTGGAGGAACATTCCTCACCCTCTCGCCGACTACTTGCCGACGACTTGCCGGCGACTTGCGGATCAGTTCCGCTCGGCCACGTTCTTGACGCGCCGCACCGTTGCCGCGAGATCCCTTTCCACCTTTGCCGCCCATTCCGCGAAGAACTTCCGCCTGAGGTCACCGTCCATTTCCGCCGTTATGGTGCGAATGCCTTCGGTGGGCTGGTCCATCTGGAAGCGATGGCTCAGCACAACGCCCGCATTGTCCGGTTCGATCGTGAACGACCAGACGCTGTCCTGTCTCCGGCCGGCGCTGTCGCGCATCGCCCAGCCGAAGCTGCGTCCTGGCTCGGCCGTCACGATTTCGGCCTCGGTGTACCAGGTGCCGCGGACGACCGGCGCCCAGGACACCACCTCCGCGGCCCGCCGGTTCTCACCGCGGAACACCGCGCCCACGGTGCCCGGCCTGCCGGCCACCCATTCGCCGCCGGTGCATTCCGCGCTCCACTCGCCGCTGCGGGCAAGATCACTGACCAGCGCGTACACCCTTTGCGAGGTGGCCGAAACGTGCGTTTCCGCCTGGAGCCGGAACAGCGCCGTACTCGCCGTACCGATTTCGCTCATGGCCGAAATCCTCCAGAGCGGCCCCCGCCCAGGTCAAAAGTGACCAGCTGGGTACGTCAAGTTACCCTCTGAAGCGAATGCCGCCGGACGGTAATCCCGGAGCGGCTACTACGAATGCGTGAACGTGACGTATCCGCCGGTGATTCATCTACTTCCAGTCGCGCCACTGCGAGAATTCCCGTCATGCGTGCCGCCTACGTCGAACACCTCGGCCCGCCAGGGAACATCCGCTACGGCGACCTGCCCGCGCCGCGGCCGGGTCCCACCGACGTGCTGGTCGACGTCGCCTTCACCACGGTCAACCCGGTGGACACCTTCGTCCGCTCCGGGACCTTCCAGACCGCGGTCGACTTCCCGTTCGTGATCGGCCGGGACCTGACCGGCACGGTGGTCTCGGCCGGTCCCGGCGCCCCCGGCTTCTCCCCCGGCGACCCGGTGTGGGCCAACAGCCTCGGGCACGGCGGCCGCCAGGGCGCCGCCGCCGAGCAGGCCGTGGTCCCCGCTGACCGGCTGTATCCCCTGCCGGCCGGGGTCCCGCCGGTGGAGGCGGTGGCGATGGTGCATCCGGCGGCCACCGCCTACCTGGCCCTGTTCACCCACGGCCGGGTGCGCGCCGGCGACACCGTGCTGATCGGCGGTGCCGCCGGGAACGTCGGCGGGGCACTGGTCGTGCTGGCCGCCGAGGCAGGCGCGCGGGTGATCGCCACCGCGAGCGCCGGGGACGCGCCGTACTGCCGTGCCCTCGGTGCAGCCGAAGTGCTGGACTACCACGATCCCGAACTCCCCCAGCACGTCCGGCAGCTCTGCCCGCGCGGGATCGACGCGCTGGTGGACACCTCCGGCCGCAACGACCTGGAGCAGGCGGTCGGGCTGCTCGCCTTCCGCGGCCGGATCGTGCTGCTCGCCGGGGCGGGTTCCCGGCCGGTGCTGCCGGCCGGGCCGCTCTACACGCAGGATCGGTCGATCCTCGGCTTCGCCATCTCCAACGCCACCAGCACCGAGCTCGCCGAGGCGGCCCGCGCCATCAACCGCCTGCTCAGCGCCGGGCTGCTGCGCCCGAGAAAGGTGGAAACCCTGCCGTTGAGCGAAGCGGTCGAAGCGCACCGGCGGCTGGAGCGAGGCGAACCGGGCGGCACCAGGGTCGTGCTGCGGGTCCACCCGGCACAGGCGGGCACACCATGTGCGGAATGACCGGCTGGGTCGGTTTCCGCCACGACCTGACCCGCCACCAGGACACCCTCGCCGCGATGAACGCCACCATGGCCTGCCGCGGGCCGGACGACGAGGGCAGCTGGACTTCCCCGCACGCCGCGCTCGCGCACCGCCGGTTGTCGATCATCGACCTCGACGGCGGGCACCAGCCGATGGTCGCGGGCACCGGCACTCTCGGCACCGATAATCCCGCCGCGGTGCTCGTCTACACCGGCGAGATCTACAACTTCCGGGAGCTGCGTGCCGAGCTGCGCGGCCGCGGCCACCGGTTCCGCACCGAAAGCGACACCGAGGTGGTGCTGCGGTCCTATTTGGAATGGGGCGAACGCTGCGCCGAACGCTTCAACGGCATGTACGCCTTCGCGATCTGGGACGTGCGCGAAGAGGAGCTGCTCCTCGTGCGCGACCGGATGGGCGTGAAACCGCTGTACTACTACCCCACCGAGGACGGGGTGCTGTTCGGCTCCGAGCCCAAGGCCATCCTCGCCCACCCGCAGGCGCCGGCGGTGGTGGACGCGGACGGGCTGCGCGAGATCTTCAGCGTGGTGCAGACCCCGGGGCACGCCGTTTTCCGCGGCATGCACCAGGTCCGGCCCGGCACCATGGTGCGGGTCTCCCGACGTGGCCTGCGCGAGACCCGGTACTGGCGGCTCGTCGCCCGGGAGCACACCGACGACCTCGCGACCACCATCGGCACCGTGCGCGAGCTGCTCGAGGACATCATCGAGCGTCAGCTGTTCGCGGACGTGCCGGTGGGCACGCTGCTCTCCGGCGGGCTCGACTCGAGCGCGGTCACCGCACTGGCCATGCAGAAGCTGACCGAGCAGGGCGCCCCGGATCCGCTGCGCGCGTTCTCGGTCGACTTCTCCGGGCACGGTTCGCGGTTCCGGCCCAACATCCAGTGGGAGGACCCGGACACCCCGTTCGCGGTCGAGGTGGCCGCGTTCACCGGCGCGGAGCACGTCACCGTGCTGCTGGACAACGCCGACCTGCTGGACACCGAGGTGCGCCGGGCGGTGCTGCGCGCGCAGGACCTGCCGATCTCCACCGGGGACATGGAGTACTCGCTGTACCTGCTGTGCAAGGAACTGCGCAAGCAGGTCAAGGTGGCACTTTCCGGCGAGGCGGCCGACGAGCTCTTCGGCGGCTACACCTGGTTCCACGAGCCGGACGCGGTCAAGACGGCCTGTTTTCCTTGGCACAGCCCGTTCCGGGGCGGTGGCGGCATCGACACCCTGCGGCTGATCGGGCTGTGGGACCGGCTGGACCTGACCGGCTACGTCGAACAGCGCTACGCCGAAGCGCTGGCCGAGGTGCCCAGGCTCGACGGCGAGACCGGCCACGAGGCCAGGATGCGCGAGCTCGGCTACCTGAACCTGACCCGCTGGGAGACCTTCCTGCTGGACCGCAAGGACCGGATGAGCATGGCGGCGGGCCTGGAGGTCCGGGTGCCCTTCTGCGACCACCGGCTGGTGGAGTACGTGTTCAACACCCCATGGTCGATGAAGAACTTCGACGGGCGCGAGAAGAGCCTGCTCCGCGCCGCCGTCCGGGACCTGCTGCCGAAATCGGTGCTGGACCGCAAGAAGAGCCCGTATCCGTCCACACAGGACACACGATACGAGCGGGAGCTGCGCCGCCGGCTCGAAGGCATCATCACCGCGGACGCGCCGGTGCTGCAACTGGTGCCGGAGGCCGACCTCCGCAAACTGCTGGCGGTCCCCGAAGGCGGCTACCGGGTCGGTGGCCTGTGGACCGCGCGCTCGATCCCCGAGCGGCTGCTGGAGTTCAACGCGTGGGTGACCGAGTACGGCGTCCGGGTCGAGCTCTAGCGGTGCCGCTCGGCCCACCACCGCTGCCCTGACGCGGGCAGCGTCTGGATCGGGTCGTAGTAGGGGTAGTGCCGGTGCAGCGCGTGGGAATCGTCCTGTTCGATACCGGTTCGGTAGTTTTTGGTCCAGTAGGAGATGCCTTTTTCGCGGTTGTAGTCGGTGAGTTGGTGGACCCAGCGTTTGCCGACGTAGGGGACGTCGCAGACGATGCGGGGGGTGGCGTAGCCGGGGAGGTAGCCCATGATGGCGTGTTGGAGTTCTTGGGCTTCGTGGACGGCGACGCGCCAGTGTTCGGCGTTGGGGATCATGTCGCACATGTAGAAGTAGTAGGGCAGGATGCCTGCTTCGCCTTGGAGTGCGAAGCAGAGGTCGAGCAGTTGTGCGGGGGTGGCGTTGACGCCGCGCATGAGCACGCCTTGGTTGCGGACATCACGCACGCCGACATCCAGGGCCGTACGGGCGGCCTCGGCCACGAGCGGGGTGACGGACTGGGCGTGGTTGACGTGGGTGTGGATCGCCAGATTCACCCCGCGCCGCCGGGCCGTGCCAGCCACCCTGGCCAGCCCCTCGACCACCTTGGGTTGCAGCCAGTGCTGCGGCAGCCCGGCGAGCGCCTTGCTCGCCAACCGCAGATCGCGGATCGAGTCGAGATCCAGCAGCCGCATCAGGAACGATTCGAGCTGGTGCCACGGCACGTTCGCGACATCACCACCGGAGACGACCACGTCCCGCACCCCCGGCGTGCGGGTCAGATAGTCGATCATCCGGTCCTGCCGGTCGGCAGGGCGGAGCGTGAGCCGGTGTTTCGCCACCGCGGGCGTTGAGTTGCCGACGAGGTCCATCCGGGTGCAGTGCCCGCAGTACTGGGGGCAGGTGGACAGCAGCTCGGCCAGCACCTTGGTCGGATACCGGTGAGTCAGCCCCTCGGCGACCCACATCTCGGCCTCGTGCAGCGAATCCCGCTCCGAATGCGGATGACTCGGCCACACCGGGTCGCGGTCGCTGCGCACCGGGAGCATGTACCGGCGGATGGGATCGGCGTAGAACGCCTCGGTCACCTTCTGCGGATCCGACCCCGCATCCGGCGCCATCGTGTTCACCATCTGCGGCGGCAACAACATCGACATCGTCGCCATCTCACGCTGATCCGCCACCAAATCCTCGTAAAACCGCTCCTCCAGCAAATCCCCCATCAACACCCGCAACTGCTTGACGTTCCGCACACAGTGCACCCGCTGCCACTGCGCATCACACCACTCCGCCGCCGACACCGCCGACCATCCCGGAAAACGACGCCAATCGGGTTCCTCCAGTTCCTGGCGAAGGTAAACATACGGTTGCTTGCCCGGTAAACCGATCTTTGCGGACATGATGGCGAAGCTACAACACGACGGGAGATCAATTCCGCACTGTCACCGCGATAGCGGCATAGCATCGGTCGATCGCGCCGAAGTATGACACAGACGACGCAGATGCCTGTGCCGTACAGCCCACAACTTTCGCGGGTTTCCCCGTTTCGGCCGCGGGCTATCGTCATAAGACGAACTTCCTCGCCTGGCGCGAAATAGGAAGCCAGCTGAAAAAAAGGAGGATCCGTGCGGAGTCTGCGCAGCGCGGAAATCGATGCCGGCACCGATCGCGAACCGGACCCGGACGACTGGGAGACCTGCCTGAACGAGCTTTTCGAGTCCCAAGTGGACAAAACTCCGGACGCGGTCGCCCTGGTGTGCGGCGACCTTTCCCTGACCTACGCCGAGCTCGACCGAAGATCGAGCAGGCTCGCACACCTGCTGCGCCGCCACGGTGCCGGGCCGGGAAAGTTCGTCGCGATCTATTTCGAGCGCTCGGAACTGCCGATAGTCGCGATTCTGGCCTGCCACAAGTCGGGCGCCGCCTATCTGCCGATCGATCCCGCCTACCCGAGTGACCGAATCAGGTACATCGTCGGCGAGTTGGGGCTTTCGGCCTGCTTGACCGAATTGTCACTCGCCGCTTCCGCCGCCGACTTCTTCGCCGGCACTGCATTGCTCGTGGTGGACGACGACGATCCGGCGCCCGAACGGTTGCCGGAAACCCGCATCGGTCGCACGGAAACCGGAGCCTCGCCGCGGGACCTGGCCTACGTCATCTACACCTCCGGGACGACCGGCCGTCCCAAAGGAGTCATGACCGAGCACCAGCACGTCACCCGGTTCGTGCGGGCGTTCAACGAAGCCTGCGGCACCACCGCCGAAGACCGCGTCTACCAGGGCTTCTCACTGGGCTTCGACGGTTCGGTGGAGGAGATCTGGATGGCCTTCTCGAACGGCTCCACCCTGGTCGTGCCCACCCGCGACGCGCCGCGCCTCGGTGACGAGCTCGCCGGCTACCTGAACGACCTCGCGATCAGCTACTTCTCCACGGTGCCGACCCTGCTGTCCACCCTGCCGGACGTGCCCAGCCTGCGCACCGTCGTGCTCAGCGGCGAGGTCTGCCGCCCGGAACTGGTGAGCCGCTGGGCCAGGCCGGACCTGCGGATCCTCAACGTCTACGGGCCGACCGAGGCGACCGTCAACACCACCGTCGCCGAATGCGAGCCCGGCAGGCAGGTCACCATCGGCACCCCGCTGCCCGGCTACCGGCTGCGCATCGTCGACGAGGCGCTGCGCCCGGTGCTCCCCGGCCAGGCCGGGGAACTGCTGATCAGCGGGAACACCTTGGCGCGCGGCTATTTCAACCAGCCGCAGACCACCAGGGAACGGTTCCTGACCGCGGCGGACCTCGGCGAGCCCGGCGACACGCGCTACTACCGCACCGGCGACCTGGTCCGCTGGAACGAGCACGGCGAGCTCGAGTTCCACGGCAGGCTGGACGGCCAGGTCAAGATCCGGGGCTACCGGGTGGAGCTGGCCGAGATCGAGTCCGTGCTGCAGGAGTACCCGCGGATCGCCTCGGCGAGCGTCGCACTGGTGGAACGCGACGGCCTGCAGGAGCTGGCGGCGTACGTGACCGCGCGGGCCCACCCGCTGGACCGGGCGGAGATCCTCGCCCTGCTGGAAACCCGGCTGCCGGAGTACATGCTGCCCGGCTTTCTCGACGTGCTCACCGAACTGCCCCGCACCACCAGCGGGAAGGTGGACCGGAAACGGCTGCCGCCCCCGGAGACGCCGCTGGTCCGGGCATCAGGGACCTCGGTGGCACCGGTGGCCCCGGAGACCGGGCTGGAACGGGTCATCGCCGAAGTGTGGAGCGGTGTGCTCGCGATGCCGGTGCGCTCGATCGAAGACGACTTCTTCCTCGCGCTCGGCGGCCACTCCCTGCTCGCGGCCAGGGCCGCCACGAAACTACGGGAACAGACCGGTTTCGGCGTCACGGTGCGCGACCTCTACCAGTTCAGCACGGTCCGCCAGCTCGCCCGCCACCTCGAGTCGGTTGAGCCGTCCTCCCCGGCCGCAGCGCCAGAGCAGACCGATGACCGGCCGGGCACCACGGCAGCCGAAACAGCGTACCGCGGCACTTCCCGGGCCGAACGCGGGTTCACCACGGCGGTCCAGGCCTGCTCGGTGTACCTGCTGTCCGCACCGGTGGCGATCCCGCTGGCCGCGGTGTTCCTGCTCGGCCTCGGCTGGGTGCGGGGCACCGTGTCGACCGGCGAGTTCCTCGGCTGGCTGCTGCTGGTCACCGTGCTCACCTGGCCCGCGCTGCTCCTGCTGTCGGTGGCCGCCAAATGGCTCCTGATCGGCCGCTATCGGCCCGGCGAGCACCGGCTGTGGGGCTCCTACTACCTGCGCTGGTGGCTGACCGAGCGGATCGGCGCGCTCGCCGGGGTCGCCGCGCTGAGCGGAACCCCGGTGCTGCCGCTCTACTACCGCCTGATGGGCGCGCGGGTCGGCGCGCGCTGCACGCTGGACACGGTGCACTGCTCGGCCTGGGACCTGGTGTCCATCGGCGCGGACACCAGCATCGGCGCGAGCACCCAGCTGCTGGGCTACCGCATCGAAGACGGCATGCTCCGGCTCGGCCGGGTGGACATCGGCGACCGCTGCTTCGTCGGCATCCACTCCGCGCTCGGGCTGGGCGTCCGGCTGGAGGACGACGCGCGGCTGGAGGACCAGACGCTGCTGCCGGACTCGGCCACCGTGCCCGCCGGCGAAGGCCGCCGTGGTTCCCCCGCGCGCGAAGCGGAACTCCTGCTGCCAGACGCCGCACCACCCCAGAGCCGTCGGCGGCGGGTGCTGTTCGGGCTCGCCCACCTGCTCGCCACCCAGCTCAGCACCGTCGTGCTGATTCCCTTGCCCGCCACCGCTTTCCTGCTCCTGGTCTGGTTCCTCTACCAGACTGGCGGGCCGGTCGCCGGCACCGCGTTCACGCTGCTCTCGGTCCCGCTCGACGTGGTGGTGTTCTGCGCCTACCTGGCGCTGTTGAAAAGAGCGGTGTCGGCGTCGGTGAAACCGGGCACGTTCGGAGTGCTCAGCGGCGCGTACTTCCGGAAATGGCTCGCCGACGGGATCATGTCCACCGCCAGGACGCTGCTCCTGCCCGTCTACACCACCGTCTACCTGCCGCCGCTGCTCCGGCTGATGGGCGCGAAAATCGGGCGCGGCGCGGAGATCTCCACCGTCTGGAGCTTCGCCCCGGAGCTGATCGACGTGGCCGGGCAGAGCTTCTTCGCGGACGGCTCCATCGTCGGCGGCAGGCGGACCCACCGCGGCAGCTGCGAGATCGCGGTCAACCGGATCGGGCACCGCAGCTTCGTCGGCAACGGCGCGATCGTGCCGGTCGGCGCCCGCCTCGGCGACCACTGCCTGCTCGGGGTGCAGTCCATCCCGCCAGCCGACAAGGCCGGCGTGCCGGACGGCACCGAATGGCTTGGCTCGCCGTCGTTCGCGCTCACCCACCGGGTCAAGGTCGGCGGCTTCGGGGAAACGGTCACCTTCTCACCGACCCGCCGGCTGTACCTCCAGCGCGCGGTGATCGACGGGCTGCGCGTGCTGATCCCGTTCTACCTGCTCCTGTTCGCCGCCGCGCTGACCACCGGTGCGCTGCTGCTGTTGCACGAACAGGCCGGCACCGCGGTGATGCTGGCCGTCGCTCCCCTGCTCGGTTTCGCGTCCGCGTTCTGCGCGGCGCTGGTGGTGCCGGTGCTGAAGAAGGCCGTGATGGGCACCTACCGGCCGGAGATCAAACCGCTCTGGTCGAAGTACGTCTGGCTCAACGAAATGATCAACGGCTGCTACGAGTCGGTGCTGGCGCCGGTGCTGCTGCCGCTGCTGGGCACCCCGTTCGCGGCGGGACCACTGCGCCTGATGGGCTGCCGGATCGGCCGGCGCAGCTACCTGGGCAGCACCCTGTTCTCCGAGTTCGACCTGGTCGAGATCGGCGACTACGCCGCGCTCAACCACGGTGCCGTGGTGCAGAACCACCTCTTCGAGGACCGGATCTTCAAGTCCGACGCGCTCAAGATCGGGGACGGCGCCTCGGTCGGCAACATGAGCGTGGTGCTCTACGACACCGAGATCGAACCCGGTGCCGTGGTCGGCCCGCTTTCCCTTCTGATGAAAGGCGAAACCCTGCGCCCCCGCACCCGCTGGCACGGCATCCCCACCCAACCCGCTTAACCCCGCTAGTGCCTTATGCGGGTCAGCCGCGTTCGATGAGGTGGCCGACCACGTCCGGGCCGGGGTGCGCCGCGCCGGAGCCGTCCCGGCGCGGGTCCGGCTCGGGCAGCTCCACCGGGTCGCCGGTCTTGGTGGCACCGGCCGGGCGCGGCCCGATCCAGCCCACCACGAGCCCGGTCTCGCCCTTGAGGAACCGGTGCGCGCGCACCCCGCCGGTCGCCCGGCCCTTCGCCGGATACTCGCTGAACGGGGTCATCTTCACGCTCACGCCGGTGGCGGTCACCACCATCGGCTCGCCGTGCTCCTCGTCGTCGGTGCGGACCGCGCCGAAGAACACCACCTTGGCGTCGCCGCTTAGGTTGATCCCGGCCATCCCGCCGCTCTTGAGCCCCTGCGGCCGCACCAGCGACGCCGGGTACCGCAGCAGCGACGCCTCGCTGGACAGGAATGTCAGCGTCTCGGTGCCATCGGTCAGCCAGGTCGCGCCGATCACCTCGTCGGAGTCCTTGAGCCCGATCACCTCGAACTCGTCCGAACGGACCGGCCACTCCGGCGAGCAGACCTTCACCACCCCGTGCCGGGTGCCCAGCGCGAGGCCGGGGGAACCGGCCGCCTGCTCACCGAGCGGCGCCAGGCCCAGCACCCGCTCCCCCTTCTCCAGCGGAACCAGCTCGCGCGCGGCCATCCCGCCGCGCAGCGACACCGTGCCCGCCTGTTCGGGCAGCACCGGCAGCGGCAGCACGTCGGTCTTGAACGCGCGCCCGCGGTTGGTGATCAGCAGCACCTGGCCGCGGGCGGTCGAGTGCGCCACCGCCGCGACCGCGTCGTGCTTGACCCGGCCGTTGCGGCGCCGTGCTTCGGACGCCTCTTCCGACTCCGCTGCCGTTCTCGCGATCAGGCCGGTGGCGGACATGATCACCTGGCACGGGTCGTCGGTGACCTCCAGCGGGCCCGCCGGCTTGGACGCGGCCAGCACCTCCTTGAGGTCCCCGTCGATCAGCGCGGTGCGCCGCTCGGTCGGGAACTCCTTGGCGATCTTGGCCAGTTCGCTGGACACGAGCTTCTTCAGCACCGAGTCGTCGTCCAGGATCTTCGTCAGCTCCTCGATCTCGGCGCGCAGCTTGTCCTGCTCCGCCTCCAGTTCGAGCTTGTCGTACTTGGTGAGCCGCCGCAGCGGGGTGTCCAGGATGTAGGCCGCCTGGATCTCGGACAGCTTGAACTGCGTCATCAAGCCCTCCTTGGCGGCCTGCGCGTTCTCGCTGCCCCGGATCAGCTTGATCACCTTGTCGATGTTGAGCAGCGCCTTGAGCAGGCCCTCGACTAGGTGCAGGCGTTCCTCGCGCTTGCGGCGCCGGTAGCGGGTCCGGCGCACGACGACCTCGTACCGGTGTTCGAGGAAGACCTCGAGCAGCGCCTTCAGGCCCAGCGTCTGCGGCTGCCCGCCGACCAGCACCAGGTTGTTGATGCCGAAGGACTGTTCCAGCGGGGTGAGCCGGTAGAGATCGGCCAGCAGTGCCTGCGGGTTCACCCCGACCTTGCACTCGATCACCAGCCGCGTGCCGTTCTCCCGGTCGGTGAGGTCCTTGACGTCCGCGATCCCGGTCAGCCGCTTGGACTTGTTGACCTCGTCGGTGATCTTCTCGATGATCTTCTCCGGGCCGACCCCGTAGGGCAACTCGCTGACCGTGATGGCCTGCCTGCCGCGGCTGCCCTCCAGCGGCCCGGTCTCCACCTTGGCGCGCATCCGGACCACACCGCGGCCGGTCTCGTATGCCTTGCGGACCTCGTCCAGGCCGAGCAGCATGCCGCCGGTGGGCAGGTCCGGCCCCGGCACGAACTCCATCAGCTTGTCCAGCGTGGCACCGGGATGCGTGATCAGCCAGCGCGCCGCGGCGATCACCTCGCCGAGGTTGTGCGGGATCATGTTGGTGGCCATCCCGACCGCGATCCCGGAGGTCCCGTTCACCAGCAGGTTCGGGAACGCCGCCGGCAGCACCGTTGGCTCCTCCAGCGACCCGTCGTAGTTGGGCCGGAAATCGACGGTCTCCTCGCCCAGCTCGCCGACCAGCAGCATCGCTTCCCGCGACATTCTCGCTTCTGTATAACGGCTCGCCGCCGGTCCATCGTCTGGGGACCCAAAATTTCCGTGCCCGTCGACCAGCGGCACGTTCAGCGAAAAGTCCTGAGCCAGCCGGACCATCGCGTCATAAATGGCCGTATCGCCGTGCGGATGGTATTTGCCCATGCAGTTGTGCACGACAAAGCCTTCGGCGACGAAGGCGTGCTCCTCGCTGCCAACCTGGATGTCGTAGGTGGTGTCGGGATCGACCTTCTCCACCGACTCGACCTTCAGAAAAGCCAAACCGGACAACGCATCCAGGCGCGCCGCCATCGGGGAACCGACAGGGTGCGGTTGTTGCGCCGAACTCGCGGTGATTCGCCGCAGGCCGTCCTGTTTGTAGTCGATCTTGCTCCAGCGGAGCAGTGCGGCGGCTAGGACTGCGGCGTCGCCTCCGGACACGGACAAGCCATACAGCGACTTGCGGGGTCCTTCATGCTCTTGGGCCCAGTGGTGACCGTGCAGCCCCAGGTCGGCCAGCATCGCGTACAACTGCCTGATCAGCAGGCTGCTGGTGCTCACCAGCACGATTTCGCGGTTCTTCTGCCGGACATAACCGTCGCCGTCGAAGAAACCGGCCAGGAACGGCAGCCACGCGGACCGGTCCGCCAGCACACCGGACGGCACACTCTTCTTGTCACTGAGCGGAGTCGTCGCCTCCAGCAGGCCGGGATGCCGGGCGAAGGTGAGGATGTGCTGATCACGATGCTTCGGGTTCTTCGCCTCCCGTTTCCCGCGCGAAACGGTCACGTCGTTCGCGATCGCCCAACCATGCGCGGCATCGATCGGCCCGGTGTCGCACATGTGCAGGCGCACCCGGCCGTCGGCCTCCCGTTTCCGGTCCACCGCGAAGCCCTCGGCGACCAGCAGGCCCAGCAGGTAGGGGTAGAAGTCCCCGCCGTCCTGCCGCAACCCGTCGTGGCGGCCACTGCCGTGGCCGACGGTGAGCTGACCGGCGAGATCCCGCGCGTCGGTCCAGCCGACGGTGAAGTCCTCGTTCACCGTGCGGAACCGCTGGCCGGGGGTCACCAGCATGGTGTGCCCGTTCGACCAGGTCACCCGCACCAGCTCCGACACCGGGTTCTCGTACACCTCGGTCACCGGGACGGCCTGCCCCTGCCCGTCCAGCACCCGCTCGCCGATCTCGATCTCTTCGATCGGGCGCAGGCCGCTCGGCGTCGAAACCAAGGTGCCTCGGACGAAGCAGTCGCCGACCACGCGGGAGGACTTCACGTAGGCGTGGGTGGGGCGGTAACCCTGCTCGTTCATCGAGAACAGGATGCGGCGGTGCACCGGCTTGAGGCCGTCGCGGGCGTCCGGCAGGGCGCGGGAGTGGATGACCGAATAGGCGTACTCCAGATAGGAGTCCTCGATCTCGGTCTTGACCGAGTTGTCGAAGACCTGTGCGCCCGCCTGGTCGAAGGCGGTGGGATCGACCCTGGTCTGCGGGGCCTTTCGGCGTGCCATGCTCTGTGCTCTCCTTGGTTCTCCGCGACGTGGCGATGAGTCTTCGGGGCTAGATGTCGATCGCGGCGCGGTCCACCCGCGCGGCCGACTCGACCAGCCAGTTCCGCCGTGGCTCGACCTTCTCGCCCATCAGCAGTTCCAGTGCCTGCTCGGCGGCTTCGACGTCGTCCAGGGTGATCCGGCGGACCGAGCGGCTCGCCGGGTTCATCGTGGTCTCCCACAGCTCGTCCGCATCCATCTCGCCGAGGCCCTTGAACCGCGGCACCGGGGTGACGATCTGCTTACCCGCCTTCTCCAGCCTGGCGACCGTGGTCTCCATCTCGCGCTGGGTGAAGGTGAACACGGTCTCCGGGTTCCGGCCCTTGGTGGTCACCTTGTGCAGCGGCGGCATCGCCGCGTACAGCCTGCCGTCCTCGATCACCGGGCGCATGTACTTGGCGAACAGGGTGATCAGCAGGGTCCGGATGTGCGAGCCGTCCACGTCCGCGTCCGCCATCAGGATCACCCGGCCGTAGCGCATCGTGGCCAGCTCGAAGGTCCGGCCGGACCCGGCGCCGAGCACCTGCACGATGGAGGCGATCTCCACGTTCTTCAGGGTGTCCCCGAGGCTCGCCTTCTGCACGTTCAAGATCTTGCCGCGCAACGGAAGCAGCGCCTGGTACTCGGACACCCGCGCCATCCGCGCCGAGCCCAATGCGCTGTCGCCCTCCACCAGGAACAGCTCGCTGCGGGACACCCCGGTGGTCCGGCAGTCCACCAGCTTCGGCGGCATGGCCGCGCCTTCCAGCGCGGTCTTGCGGCGGGCCGCGTCCTTCTGCTGCTTGTGCGCCAGCCGGACGCGCGCGGCGTCGACCACCTTCTGCAGCACCGTCTTCGCTTCGATCTTGGTCTTGCGGTCCTCGGTCCACGCCTTGAGCTGCCGCTCGACCACGTTCTGCAACACCTTGGTGATGCCGGCGGTGGACAGCTCGTCCTTGGTCTGCGAGGTGAACTGCGGCTCCGGGATGCGCACGTGGATCACCGCGGTCATGCCTTCGAGCACGTCCTCGACGGTCGGCATGTCCTCCTTGGGCTTGAGCAGCCCGCGGGTCTTGGAAATGGCTTCCTGCAAGGCTTTCAGTGCGGCGCGGTCGAAGCCGCGGCGATGCGTGCCGCCGTGCACGTTGCGGATGGTGTTGGTGAAGCACTCGACCGTGCGCTCGTAGCCGGTGCCCCACCGGAGCGCGACCTCGATCTCGGCCCGGCGCTCCACATTGGACTTCATCACGCCGTTCTCGTCGGCGGCGTTCTCCTTGTAGGTGCCGTCGCCGTTGATCAGCAGCGTGCCGGAGACCGGCTTCTCGCCGGTCGGGGACAGGAACTCGACCATGTCCGCCAGGCCGTTCGGGAAGTGGAAGGTCTCCTCGCCGATCGTGCCCTCGGTCGCCTGGCGGAGCACGTAGGTGACCCCGGGCACCAGGAACGCGGTGTTGCGCATCTTGGTCCGCACGGCCTCCACGTCGAGCGCGGCGCCGGTCTCGAAGTAGCGGCTGTCGTACCAGTAGCGGATCGAGGTGCCGGTGGACTCGCCGCGTTTCATCTTCCCCGCGATGTGCAGCCCGGACTGCGGGGCGAACTTCGCCTTCGGGCCAGGACCGTCGAACACGCCGGGCTTGCCGTGCGCGAAGGACATCTGGTGCACCTTGCCCTCGTGCTTCACCGTCACGTCGAACCGGTGCGACAGCGCGTTCACCGCGGACGCGCCCACCCCGTGCAGGCCGCCGGAGGTCTTGTAGCCGGACCCGCCGAACTTGCCGCCGGCGTGCAGCCGGGTGAGCACCAGCTCCACCCCGGAGAGGCCGGACTTGGCGTGCACGCCGGTCGGGATGCCACGGCCGTCGTCGTCCACCTGGACGCTGCCGTCCGCGTGCAGGGTCACCACGACCCGGCTCGCGTGACCGGCCACACCCTCGTCCGTCGAGTTGTCCACGATCTCGGCGAACAGGTGGTTGATGCCACGGCTGTCGGTGGACCCGATGTACATGCCGGGCCGCTTCCGAACCGCTTCCAGACCCTCGAGATGGGTGAGGTCGTCGGCCCCGTACAGGGTCTCAGCAGAAGCAGTCACAGGGTCGTTCTCCCAGTTTGCGGCGTGCGGGCGGGTCGAGCCGTACCGGAGGATATCCATGCCCAACGACATCTCCGAGGACAACGTCGCGCACCCGGCTCTGACCTGCGTTTTCGCCGTGTCCGTTGGCTGAGGAGCCGCCGGTGGCAACCGCGTCGGACTGGTGCGCGGGGTACTCGGCATCGGCGGCGACCTCCACCAGCATAGGCCCACCGGGAGGTGTTATCGCCGTTACCGGCTCCGCGCGTGGCGGCCGCTCGCCGCCACCGCTGTCGTAATATGTCCGAATCCGGGGAATCACCAGCAGAAACGGCGTTCGCGACATGACATCTGCGCTCATCGGGCGAGACCATCCCGCCGGGATGCTGCGCACCGAGGTCGGCCGGGCGTTGGACAGCCACGGCGGGCTGGTGCTGGTCACCGGCGAGGCCGGGATCGGCAAGACCGCACTGGTCACCGAGGCCATGGAGGACGCGCGCCGGCGGGGTGCGCTGGTGCTCAGCGGGTCCTGCTGGGAGTCCGACAGCGCGCCGGGCTACTGGCCGTGGGTACAGGTGATCCGCGCGCTGCGACGCAGTGTCACCACCGAGGAATGGGCCGCGGCCGAGGAGGTCGCCGGCACCGTACTGTCCACTTTGCTCGGTGAGTCGCCGGACGCCGGTGCCGCCGAGAGCTTCCAGCTCTACGACGCGGTGACCACCATGCTGGTCGCCGCCTCGCAGCATCGTCCGGTGCTGGTCGGGCTGGACGACCTGCACTGGGCGGACACCGCGTCGATCAGGCTGCTGGAGTTCGCCGCGCAGCACACCTGGTTCGAACGCCTGCTGCTCCTCGGCACCTACCGCGACGTGGAGGTGGAAACCGCCGAGCATCCGCTGCGGCCGCTGCTCCTACCGCTGGCGGCCAGGGCGACCACGGTGACGCTGACCGGGCTCGACCGGGCCGCGGTCGGCGCGCTGATGTCGCGCACGGTCGGCGCCGAACCGGCCGAGGAACTGGTCACCGAGGTGCATCTGCGTACCGGTGGCAACCCGTTCTTCGTGGAGCAGACCGCGCGGCTGTGGCGCGGCGGCGGTTCGGTCAGCTCGATCGCGCCAGGGGTGCGGGATGCCGTGCGGCGCAGGCTTTCCCCGTTACCGGGACCGATCGGACGGCTACTCGCCGCAGCCGCGGTGCTCGGCCGCGAGTTCCACCGCCAGGTGCTCGCGGCCACCATGGCCGCGCCGGTGGCGCAGGTGGACCGGATGCTGGACCAGGCGGTCACCGTCCGGCTGGTGCACGCCCTCGGTGCCGGCCGGTTCGCCTTCGCGCACGACCTGGTCCGCGAAACCTTGTACGAGGAGCTCGACGAGACCGAGGCGCGCGGGTGGCATGCCGCCGTTGTCCGCGCGCTGGACGGCGCGCCCGCACTGGCCGGCCGGGTGTTCCCCGCCGACCTGGCCCGGCACGCCTACCTGGCCGGCCCCGAGCTCGAACCGGAGGTGGCCAGGAAACATCTGCGGGCGGCGGCCAAGGACGCCGGCGGACGGCTCGCGTTCGAAGAGGCGATCGGGCACTACCGCCGGGCGCTCGAGCTGGTCGGCCAGGACGAGCCGCGCACCAGGGTGCTGATCTCCCTCGACCTCGGCCGGGAGCTGCACCACGACGGGGACGTGGAATCCGCGTGGCGCACCTTCGACGAAGCCGTCGCGCTGACCCGCGAGCTCGCCGACCCGGAGCTGCTCGCCAGGGTGGCGCTGACCCTGTACCGGGTCGGCAAGACCGCGGAACGGCACCAGGTCAAGGCCGAGCTGTTGCGCGAGGCGTACTACGCGCTGACCGGGGTCGAGCAGCCGGCCACCGACCGGCTGGCCTTGGACGGGCTCGCGCTGGAACTGAGCGTGCAGAGCACCATCCTGGCCCGGCGCGGCGGGGACGACGAGACGTTGCGGTTCAACCTGTGGACCCGGCACGACGTGATCTGGGGACCGGGCACCGCCGCGGAACGGGAAACGCTGACCGAGGAGCTGGCGGCGCTGGCGCGGCGCATCTCGGACAGCGACCTGGAGCAGTTCGCGACCTCGTTGCGCTGGGTGGCGCTGCTGGAGCAGGGCGATCCCCGGTTTCTCAACCCGTACCACGCGTTCATCGCGATGGCCGCGCATTCCAGCTCGTCCTGGATCAGGGTCGGCTCCTTCGTGGACCAGAGCCTCATCTCCGCGTTGACCGGCCGGTTCGGTGACGCCGAGGAGCTACTCGACCGGGCCGTCGAGCTGACCCCGTCCCAGGACCGGAACCATTTCTCCTATATGGCACACCATCTGCGCTGGGCGCTGCTCCTGCAGCAGGGGCGGTACGAGGAGCTGGACGAGCTGGCGCGGGCGGCGGTGACCGACGAGCATCCGTTCCCGAAGCTGACCGCGGCGCTCACCGCGGTGCGGCGCGGCGACCTGGAAACCGCGCTGCGCCACCACGCGGAGGCCGTGGCCGAGGACGAGCCCTACCCGAAGGACGTCCTCCCGCTCTGGCTGAGGTTCCAGGCGGAGGTGGCCGCGGCCTCTCGGGACGAGGGGCTGTGCGAGCTGGCCCGCACCGAGCTGTCGCCGTTCGCCGGCCAGTGGCTGGTGTCGCTGTACGGCTGCGACATCGCCGGGCCCGCGGCGCTGTGGCTGGCCGTGCTGGACGCCGCGCAGGAACGCTGGGACGAGGCCGTCGAGGGTTTCACCGCGGCGCAGCAAACCGCGGACCTGCTCCAGGCACGGCCGTGGTCGATCGAGGCGCGCGCCGGCCTCGCCGAAGCGCTGCTCGCCCGCGGGTCCGCCGGGGACACCGCCGCGGGGATGGCGCTGCTGGACGAGGTGGCGCGGGCGGGCGCCGAGACCGGTATGCGGCACATCGCCGAGCGGGTGCGCCGCACCAAAGGTGCAGCGTCCACTGTGGACAGTCCGGATGGAGCGGGCTCCGCGGTGCCGGGCGGCGAGTTCCGCTTCACCGGCGAGGTCTGGTCGCTCGCCATGGACGGCCGCGAGGTGCACCTGCCCGACGCCAAGGGTCTGCGCGATCTGCACTACCTGCTCGGGGTGCCGGGCAAGGACGTGCCGGCGGTGCAGCTGCTCAACCCCGAGGGCGGGGAGCTGGTGCTGGCAGCCAAGGGCATGGGCGGTGACGCGGTGCTCGACGACGAGGCCAAGGCCAGGTACCGGGCTCGCCTCACCCGGCTGGACGACGAGATCGACCGGGCCACCGAGCTCGGCGACGACCGCCGCGCCGCCGCCTTCGACCGGGAGCGGGACGCCCTGCTCGGCGAGCTGCGTGCCGCGGCCGGCCTCGCCGGGCGTGACCGGCGGCTCGGCGACGAGGCCGAACGCGCCCGCAAGACCGTCACCGCACGGATCCGCGACACCCTGCGCAAGCTCGACCAGCGCCACCCCGAGCTCGCCGCGCACCTGCGGGCCGGCGTGTCCACCGGCGCGACCTGCCGCTACCAGCCGGAGCAGGAGATCCACTGGATCCGTTGACCCACTGGGAAAACTCGGAGCGGGCCCGGCCGGGAAGGCCAGGCCCGCTCCACCCCCAGGCGAGGAACTACTTGCGGTTGTACAGGCGCATGGTCAGCGAGCCGAAGATCGCGATCAGCACCGCGCCGGCGACCAGCGTCCAGACGACCTCCCCGCCGATCGCGTCCCCGGCCATCAGCCCGCGGACCGCGTTGACCAGATGCGTGACCGGGTTGGCGTCCACGAACACCTGCAACCAGCCGGGCATCGTCTTGGGGTCGACGAACACGCTGCTGAGGAAGGTGAGCGGGAACAGCACCATCATGCTGACCCCCATCACCGACTTCTCCGAGCGCAGCAGCAGCCCGAACATGGTCCAGATCCAGGAGAACGCGAACGAGAACAGCACCAGCAGGGCCACCCCGGCGAGCACGCCGAGCACCCCGCCGCCGGGCCGGAAACCCATCACCAACCCGACCACCAGGATCGTGGTGGACGCGATCACGTAGCGGAACACGTCCCCGAGCAGCGCGCCGACCAGTGCGGCCGGCCGCCAGACCGGCAGCGTGCGGATCCGGTCGAACACGCCCTTCTCGATGTCGGTGTTCACCCCGACGCCGGTGTACATGGTGATCATCACGACGCTCTGCACCAGGATCCCCGGCAGCAGGAACTGCAGGTACTCCCCGGTCGACCCGGCCAGCGCGCCGCCGAACAGGTAGGTGAACATCAGCGTCATCATGATCGGGAACGCGGTGACGTCGAACAGCTGCTCCGGCACGTGCTTGATCTTCAGCATGGCCCGCCAGCCGAAGGTGACCGACGCGGAGAGCGCGCTGGGGCGTGGCGGCTGCTCCCCCGCCGCCAGCACCGCGCCGAGGCTGTCCGCCGCCGGCACATAAGACCCGGCCGCTACCGTTTCTTCAGTCGTAGCAGTACTCACGCTGTCTCCTTCGCAAGTCTGCGCGCATTGTGGTCATCCCAGCGCGCGCGGGGGTCATCACGGGTGCCGCGGCTGGGCACGGAGCTACTCACGCTGCCACCTCCTCTTCTGTCTCCCGCTGCGCGGGGTGATCGGTCAGTGCCAGGAACACCTCGTCCAGGCTGGGCTGGCCGAGGGAGAAGTCGTCCACGGTGATGCCGGCCCTGGCCAGTTCGCCGAGTGCGACGGACGCCTGCTCGGCCGCGCCGGGACCGGACTCCTCGCCGGAAACGGAAGCGGTCAGCGCGACCGGGTCGGCCTCCAGCTGCACCGTGGTGCCCAGCGTCCTGGCCAGCACCCGCTCGGCTTCCGGGCGCTGCGACGCGTCCCGGAGCCGGAGGTGGACCGAACCCGCGCCGACCGAGGACTTCAGCTGGCCGGGGGTGCCTTCGGCGATCACCTTGCCCTGGTCGATCACCGCGATCCTGCTCGCGAGCTGGTCGGCCTCGTCCAGGTACTGGGTGGTCAGCAGCACCGTGGTGCCCTGGGCGACGATGATCCGCACGATGTCCCAGACCTGGTTGCGGCTGCGCGGATCGAGGCCGGTGGTCGGCTCGTCCAGGAAGAGCAGGTCCGGGGTCTTGATGATGCTGGCGGCGATGTCAACCCGGCGGCGCATCCCGCCGGAGTACTTCTTGACCTGACGCTCGGCCGCGTCGGTCAGCCCGAAGGCGGCCAGCAGGCCGGCGGCCCTGTCCCTGGCCGCGCTTTTGCGGTGGCCGAGCAGCCTGCCGAGCAGGACCAGGTTCTCCATGCCGGTCAGGTCCTCGTCGACCGACGCGTACTGCCCGGTCAGCCCGACCAGCCCGCGCACCTTGTCCGCCTCGCGCAGCACGTCGTGCCCGAACACGGTGGCCTCACCGCCGTCCGGTCGCAGCAGGGTGGCCAGCATCTTCACCGCGGTGGTCTTGCCGGCGCCGTTGGGCCCCAGCACGCCGTACACCGAACCGGCCGGCACCGCGAGATCGAGCCCGTCCACCGCACGGGTCTTGCCGAACACCTTCACCAGCCCCGAGGTCTGCACCGCGAGACCGGATGTTGGCTTGCTCATTTCTGTCCTTTCCCCTCATGTCAGTCTTTTCGTTCAGGCGACGTACGGCTCGGCCGCTCTGGCGTCGCGCAGTGCCCGGCCCCACCAGGCGAGCTGGTCGAGCATGGTCTCGGCGGCCCTCGTCGGCCCGTCGTCCAGTGGCAGGCCGCAGTCGTCGACACCGTCGTCGAACAGGTCGAGGCTCACCCCGTTGCGCATGGTCACCATGTGCAGCTCGGTGCACACCACCCGCAGCTGCTCCACCGCGTACAGGCCGCCGGACCGGCAGCCGTAGGACACGAAGCCGACCGGCTTGGCGTGCCATTCGTCGTAGCCGTAGTCGATGGCCTGTTTCAGCGACGCCGGGAAGCTGCGGTTGTACTCGGGAGTGACCACCACGAAGGCCTCCGCGCGGTCTATCGCGGCGGTGAACTTCGCCACCTCCGGCGTCACCTCGTCCGGGTGGCGGCTAGGGAACTCGAAGTCGAGCAGGTCCACCACCTCCACCGCCATGTCCTCGCGCCGGCCAGCCGTGACGGCGACCCAGTGGCCGATCCCGCCGCCCACCCTGCCGTCCCTGGTGCTGCCGATGATCACCGCGACGGCCAGCCGTGCCCTGTGTTCCTCCGGCATCGGGCCCTCCCCGTGAACGTTCGGCGCTTGCACCCCTCAGGCGCGAGAACCGGGCCGGAAGATCGCTAGATCCGATCTAGCGGGCCGGCGAATTTCGGGTGCGCCCGCGAGACCCGGCCTGTCATGATCACCGCATGAGCAGCCACGTCACCGGCCCCGTCCGCCTCGGGCGGACGACGCTGCCCGGCGGACGGCTGCTCGGCTGGGCGGAGTGGGGCCCCGCGCACGGGACCCCGGTGCTGTTCTGCCCCGGCGCGGCCACCACCCGTTCGCTCGGGTTCGGCCCGGCGGCGGTGGACGCGCTCGGGGTGCGGCTGATCGCGGTGGACCGGCCCGGTCTCGGCGCCTCCACTCCGCTGCCCGGCCGGACTTTCGCCGACTTCGCCGGCGACCTGAGCCGGTTCGCCGAGCTGCGCGGGCTGGGCCGGCCCGCCATGGTCGGCAACTCCCAGGGCGCCCCGTTCGCGCTGGCCTGCGCGGCGGAAGGGGTTTGCTCCGCGCTGGCCGTGGTATCCGGGAGCGACGAGATCGCCGCTCCCGGGTTCGCGGACGCGCTGCCGGCGGAACTGCGGGAACTGGTCGGCCGGTCCGTCTCGGATCCGGCCGGCGCGCAAGCGGTCTTCGCCGGTTTCGACGCGGAAGCGTTGTGGCGCTTGGTCATCGACGGCAGTGGCGACGCCGATCTCGCGGTGTACCGCGAACCGCGTTTTGAAACCGCGTACCGCCGCGCGATGGCGGAAGCCTTCGCGCAGGGGTCGGACGGCTACGCGCGGGACACCGTGCTCGCGATGGGCCGATGGCCCTTCGACCCGGCGGAGATCACCGTCGGCGTTGACCTCTGGTACGGCGAGCAGGACACCGGTCACTCGCCCGACAATGGCAGGACGCTCACCGCCAGGATCCCCGGCGCCCGGCGCCATCTGGTGCCCGGGATCGGCGGGGCCGTGCTGTGGACCCACGCCGAACCGATCCTCCGGACCCTGCTGGACCGGACACGCTGAACCGCTGGCCTCCGGCGGTCCGGGAACAACAGCGGCACCGGCCGCGTTGAATATCCGGTCTGGCCGCCGGCGCCGGTCGCGCGCCGCCCACGACTTCAGATCCCGAACTACTTCCGCAGCGGAACACGCCTGAAAGGAGGCGGCACAAGATGACGCACCCCGATGAGAGAGACGACTGGCGGCACCGCGCCGCCTGCCGGGACGAGGACCCCGAACTGTTCTTCCCCATCTCCGCGGTCGGGCCGGGCGCCCGGCAGGCCGCGGCGGCCAAGGCCGTGTGCGCCCGGTGCCCGGTACGGGCCGAGTGCCTCGGCTACGCCTCGGACAACGGACTGGACCACGGCATCTTCGGCGGCCTCACCGAAGAGGAGCGTCGCGAGCTCACCCGCTTCCGAGCCGCCTGAAGACCGGGCCACCCCGAAGGGCAAATAGTCGGCTATTTGCCCTGGTTCCGCTTGTCGCGTTTGGCGGGCAGGCCGAAGGCGTGTTCCGGTGGCACCGGGGTGACCACCGGCACGGCGTCGGTCAGGGGTTCGGCCTGCCCGGCGAACTTCCGCAGTTCCGCCTGGCCGGCACAGCGGGCCGGAAAGGCCGCCGAAGCGGCCCTTCTCGTCAGTTCGGCGGCCGGCAGCTCGACCGCGGAGGCGGCCAGCACGAGGTTGCCGAACCGGCGGCCGCGCAGCACCCCGGGATCGGCCAGCATCAGCAGCTCGCCGAACACCGCGGACACGGTCGCGACCATCCGGCGCGCGAACCCGAGCCCCTGGCCGTCGGAGATGTTGACGATCAGGGTGCCGGACGGGCGCAGCACCCTGGCGATGTCGGTGACGCATTCGACGGTCGCCAGGCCACCCGGCATGGCCGCGCGTTCGAAGGCGTCCAGCACCACCAGGTCGGCGGAACCGTCGCGCCTGCTGGCCACCCCGGTCCTGCCGTCCGAGATCCGCACCTTCAGCGAGGGCACGCTGCGCAGGTCGAGCTGCTCCCGGACCAGCTCGATGAGCTCACCGTCCGCGTCCAGCACGAGCTGGCGCGAACCCGGCCGGGTCGCGGCGACGTAGCGCGGCAGCGTGCACGCCCCGCCGCCGATGTGCAGCACGTCCAGTGCCTCGCCGGGCCCCGGCAGGCAGTCGATCACGTCGCCGATCCGGCGTACGTAGTCGAATTCGAGATGGGCCGGGTCGTCGAGATCCACATAGGACTGCGCGACCTCGTCCACGGTGAGCAGCCAGCCGTTCGGCCGGTCGAGGTCGCGAAGCAGCTCGGCGGTGCCGAAGCGCACCTGATGACGGCCCGGCACCGGCCCGCCACCGGCCGTCGCGCGCCCCTTCGGCTCCCGTCCTCGCCGCATGTCACCCCTTCCCGTCCAGTCCGGAATCTTTCCACCGCAAGGTAACGCACGCTCACCGCCGCGCCGGGGCCACGGCCGGTCGCCGCGGCAGGGCGAGACTGACCAGTGCACCGGCCAGCATGCTGGCCGCGGCCAGCAGTACCGCGGTGAAGCTCCCGCCGGTGATCGAGGTGCCCGAGTTGGCGATCGCGATCAGCACGGCGAGGCCGATCGCGTTGCCGAGGTTCAGCGTGGTCGACGCCATTCCCGAAGCGACACCCTGTTCGCGGTCGGCGACCCCGGTCGCGGTGGCGATCCACATGGCCGTCCAGGCGATGCCCTGGCCGACCCCGGAGACGACCAGGCCGGGCACGGTGACGAGATAGCCGCTGCCGCCGGCAAATCCGAGCGCCAGCGCGACGGTGCCGAGCACGCCGAGCCCGAACCCGGTCAGCAGCGTGTTCCGGGCGCCGAGCCGGGTCGTCATCCGCTCGCCGAGCTGGGTGCCGAGCGCGATCGCCACCGACGGGACGAGGAAGGCGAGCCCGGTCTGCAGCGCGCTGAACCCGTGCACCCGCTGGAAGAACACGGTGAGGAAGTACGGCAGCGCACCGAAGGTTCCCATGTAGACGAAGGTGACGGTGACCCCGGCGAGCAGGCTCCGGTTCCGCAGCAGGCGCGGCGGCAGCAGCGGGTCCGCGCTCCGGGTTTCGAGTAGCGCGAACGCCGCCAGCAGCAGCACGGAGAGCACGGCGGCGATCAGGATGCCCGGCGAGGACCAGCCGGTTTCGGGCCCCTGCACCAGCACGAAGACCAGCAGAGTCGCGCCGCCGGTCGCGGTCAGCGCCCCCGGCAGGTCGAACCGGCGCCGCCCGGGTTCGGCCAGGTCCCTCGGCATCACCAGCAGCGCGGCCACGGCGATCAGCCCGGCCAGCGGGACGTTCACGAAGAACACGGCCGGCCAGCCGAAGGCTTCGGTCAGCACCCCGCCGAGCAGGGCGCCCACGGTGAGCCCGCTGGCACCGGCCCCGCCCCAGACGGCGAGCGCCCGGTTCCGCCGCGGCCCCTCCTCGAACAGGGTGTTGACCAGCGAGAGGGTGGCAGGGAGCAGCAGTGCGCCACCGACACCCTGCACGGCCCGCGCGGCGATGATCACCGCCGGGCTGCCGGCCAGCCCACCGGCCAGTGAGGCGACGGCGTAGAGCGCCAGCGCGAGCACGAACATCCGGCGACGGCCCAGCAGGTCCGCGGCCCGGCCGCCGAGCAGCAGGAACCCGCCGGCGAACACCGCGTAGGCCCCCACCACCCATTGCAGCGTCTGGTCGGAGAACCCGAGCTCGGCGCCGATCTCCGGGAGCGCGACGAACACGATGTTGAGGTCGAGCGAGAAGGTCAGCTGCGCCATGGCCAGCAGGGCCAGGCTCCAGCCCAGCCCGCGGCGACCGGTGGCGGGCGAACCCGCCGATGCGGTGGAAGTGGACATCCCTGTTCGAGCACCTTTCACGTGGGGGCGCCGGACTCAGTCGGTCCGACAGTACGGATACTGTCGTACTATCGGAAGGTACGTCAACTGTCGTACATTCGAACTGTCGGCTACAGTGGCGGCATGATCGCCCAGCACCCCGCCCGCGAGCAGATCCTGCTGGAGAACGTGCTGACCGCACTCGGAAACCCGATGCGGCTCAAGGTCGTCCGCGCGCTCGCCGCCGACGGCGAACGCGCCTGCGGCACGCTGCTGGACGGGATCTCGAAGTCGACCCTCACCCACCACTGGCGGGTCCTCCGGGACAGCGGGGTCATCTGGCAGCGCCCCTCCGGCAGGGAGAACCTGCTCTCCCTGCGTCGCGAAGATCTGGACGCCCGGTTCCCCGGGCTGCTCGACGCCCTGCTCAATGCGATGGAAGAGGACGCATCTTGACGGAACTCCCGGCCGGGCCCACCCCGCAGACCGGTGTCGGCGTGGTCGCCTCCTTCGACTTCGACCGCGACCGCGAGCTCTGGCGCTGGGCTCCCGAAGACATCTCGCTGTTCATGGCCCGCACCGGTCCCGCGCCGATGACCGGCAACCTGGAGATGGTCCGCGCGCTCAACGACCCCGGCGTGCTCGCCGAGCCCGCCCGCACGGTGACCGCGCTCGGCTCGGAGGTCGTGCTTTTCGCCTGCACGGCGTGCAGCTTCGTCGGCGGCGCCGCCAGGGAAACCCTGCTGCGCCAAGCCTTGCTCGACGCCGGCGCGCCGCGCGCGGTGACCACCTCCGGTGCGGCCGTGGAAGCGCTGCGGGAGGTGGGCGCGCGCCGGGTCGCCGTCGTGCACCCGTACTCCCCGGACGTCGGCGCCCTGCTCGGCGACTTCCTCACGGCCGCGGGCCTGGACGTGACTTCCAGCAAGCGTCTGGAGGTTCCGCTCACCGCGGTGCGCGAGGTCGACTACGCCACCGTCGCCGAACTGGTCCGCGCCGGTGACCACGCCGACGCGGACGCGGTGTTCGTCAGCTGCACCGCGCTGCCGACGTACGACCTGATCGCACCGCTCGAGCGGCAGCTCGGCAAACCGGTGGTCACCGCCAACCAGGCCGGGATCTGGGCGGCACTGCGCGCACTCGGCCGCCCCGCGATCGGCCCTGGTCAGACCCTGCTGGCGGGCCGCCCGGCGTGAGCAAGACCCCGTTGCGTCGCACGCCAACCAGCGATTAGGTTAGGCACACCTTAATCTCTGATGGCAAAGGACCGACGATGGCCCGCTTCCCTTCCCCGTCCATCCCGCGTGGACGCGCTCGGATCGCGGCGGTCATCGCGTCCCTGCTGTTCGCCGGCATGCTCACCGCCTGCGGCGCCACGAACGAGCCCGGCGCACCGGCGGGCGGGAACTCGGGCGTCACCGAGCCCAGCGCCTTCCCGGTCACCATTGGCCACAAGTACGGCAGCACCACGCTCGAACGGGCACCGCAGCGGGTGGTCACCGTCGGCCTGACCGAACAGGACTCGCTGCTCGCACTGGGCGTCGTCCCGGTCGGGGTCACCGAGTTCGTCGGCGAATACCCCGGCACGGTGGGCCCGTGGGCCAAGGACAAGCTCGGCGGCGCCCCGCTGCCGACCGTGCTCAAGAGCCCGGAGGGCCCGTCGTTCGAACAGGTCGCCGCGCTCCGCCCGGACCTGATCATCGGCCTGTACTCGGCGCTCACCCAGGAGCAGTACGACAAGCTGTCGCAGATCGCCCCGGTCATCGCGCAGCCCGACGAGTACGCCGACTACGGCATTCCCTGGCAGGACACCACCAGGACGGTCGGCAAGGCGGTCGGCAGGCCGGCCGCGGCGGACGGGCTCGTGCAGGGCGTGGAGGCGAAGATCGCCCAGATCCGCAAGGACAACCCCCGGTTCGAAGGCGCGACCGCGCTGACCGCGACCGTCTACGAGGGCTACTTCGTCTACGGCAGCCAGGACCCGAGAACCCGTGTGCTGACATCGCTCGGCTTCAAGCTTCCGCCGGGTCTGGACCAGATCATCGGCGACACGTTCGGCGCGAACATCAGCATGGAGCGGACCGACCTGCTCGACCGCGACGCGCTCGTCTGGCTGGTGGACGATTCCGCGGGCAACCGGGCGACGCTGGCGAACGACCGCCTCTACTCCGGTCTGAAGGTGGCCAAGGAAAAGCGCGAGGTCTTCATCGAGAACGCCAGCGACTACGGGAACGCGACCACCTTCGTCACCGTGCTGAGCGTGCCCTACCAGCTCGACCGCATGGTCCCCCAACTCGCCGCCGCCGTCGACGGCAACCCCGCCACCTAACCCCCTCCCGCGAGTCCCACCTTCGGCCCCCGCGAGTCCCACGTTCGAGCCCCGCGAGTTCCCCATTCGGCCCCGGCGAGTTCCCCGTTCCTGCGCGGGGCGGAATACCTCAACCTTCGTCCAGCACCGTCCGGATCACGTGACGAGCGTTGTCCGCCATCGCCGGGTTCGTCCTCCGGTAGTACGGCAACGCGATCAGCGCCTGCGAAAGCGCCCGCCCCCGGCCGCGGGCCCAGGTCGCGTCGTCCACGCCCAGCGCCTCTCGGAAGACTTCCCTCGCGCCGGCAGGCAGCAGATTCCACGCCGGGAACAGATCGCAGGCCGGATCACCCACGCCAAGGCACCCGAAGTCGATCACCGAGGAAAGCCTGCCGCCGTCGATCAGCAGATTGCCCGGCATCAGATCGGCATGCAGCCACACCGGCGGCCCGTCCCAGCCCGGGGCCCGCAGCGCGCTCTCCCACGCGGCGGCCACGGCATCGCAGTCGACGTCCTCCTCCGGGATCCCGCGCAGTTGCTCGATCGCCGCCCGGGTCGACGAGTCCAGCAGGACGATCGGCCCGCCGCGGTGCGCCCTCGGCGCGCCCGGCAGGGTGATGCCCCGCATCGCCGCCACGAACCCGGCCAGGTCCTCGGCCAGCGACAAGGGCTCGCGCAACGCACCCGCCCGTGGATGCTCCCCCGCCAGCCACCGGTACACCGACCACGGCCACGGATAGCCCTCGGCGGGCCGCCCGGCCCCGAGCACCTCGGGGATGGCCGTGCGCAGCCGGGACGCGAGTCGGGGCAGCCAATTCTGTTCCATCGCCACGTCCTCGGCACCGCTCCGCACCAGCGGCAGCCTGACGACCATGTCGCCGCCCAGCCGGTACATGGCGTTGACCGTGCCGCCGGACGGCCACCGCTGCACCCCCAGCCCGGCCCACCGCGGGAACTGCGCCGCGATCAGCCGCCGCACGAGGTCGTCGTCGATGGGGTGCGTACCGGGATGCATCCGCGCAGTGCTCACGGCAGGTCATCCGACCGCCGGACCTCGGCAGCCGTCAAACGCTTTTCCGATGAAGCTTTCGCGCCACGACCGGACTGCCCTCAGTTGGCTCACTGGATTGCGTTCGACGCAACATTGATGTGCGAACTATGCACTGGACATCATGCCACCAGCGGCTGAAACTGAATCCATGACGAACGAACCCAGCACTGTGGCGAGAACCGTGCGACCGACGGCCTATGGCACACCGGAAGTCCTCGAGATCGCCCAGACGCCAGTACCGCACCCGGCGGCCGACGGTGTCGTCGTGCAAGTGCGGGCGGCCGGGGTCAACCCGATCGACTGGAAGCTCTACAGCGGCGCCTTCCACGCCGTTGCCGACAAGAACAAGGACTCCGCCGGAGTCGCCGGCACTCTGCCGCGACTCGGTTTGGAGTGTGCCGGAGTCGTCACGGCGATCGGTGCGGAGGTGACCGGGGTCCAGGTCGGCGAGGAGGTGATCGTCTACCCGGTCACCGGCGCCTACGCCGATTACGTCACCGCGCCCGTCACGTCGCTGATCCCCAAGCCGGCCGATCTGGGCTGGCACGAGGCCGGGTCGTTGATGCTCGCCGGCACCACGGCGACGCACGCCCTGCACACCACCGGTGTGGGCCAGGGCGACACCGTGCTCATCCACGGTGGATCCGGCGGGGTGGGGCTGATGGCGGTGCAGCTGGCCTCCATCCTCGACGCGACCGTGATCGCCACGGCCGCGGAACGCAATCACGAACTGCTCCGCGGCCTCAGCGCAATTCCGGTGAGCTACGGCCGCGGGTTGCTCGACCGCGTGCGGGCCGCCGCACCCGGCGGCGTCACCGCCTCGATTGACTGCGCCGGCAGCGACGAAGCACTCGAAACATCACTGGAACTGGTGGCCGACCGGCAGCGCATCGCCTCGATCACCGGCACCGACCGCCGCGTCACCGCCGGGATCAAGATCATCGGCAACGGACCGGGCCAGGACGCGGGTACCGAAATCCGGCACGCCGCCCGCGCTGGTCTCGCGGCCCGCGCGGGCGCGGGCGAACTGCGCGTCCTGATCGACACCAGCTACCCCCTGCCGGAGGCGGCGCTGGCGCACCAGGCCGGGATCACCGGGCACGCCCCCGGCAAGCTCGTGCTGATCCCCTGAGCGCGCCCTGAAACCTGAGAAAGGCCAGTCCACAAAGGACAGTTGTCCGGGCAGGTGCTCGACCTCACCTGCTGGCGCAAGGAAGCGGGCCCGGCGGGCGGGGTCGTCCGCGTCCGGCTGCTCCGCGACACCGAGCCGCTCACCCCTGCCCGCCGGCCCGTCCTCCCTGGGTCTGGCCGGTTCCGGCGCGCCCTGGTTGCGTGCAGCGACCTCGCCGACGAGGGCCAGTGGGCACTGCTGGAAGGCGAACCCGGTACCGGCAAACCCGCCAAGGCACTGGGCATGTCCCGCGCCAGGATCTACCGGAAGACCCGGGATCACGGCATCGACATCCCGAACTGAGCACGGGCCCGGCGCAGCGGCCGCAGCGCCACCGCGACCGACAGCAGGAGCAGCCCGGCGGCGAGCAGCAGCTGCCAGGCCGGCACCGCGCCGATGGCCAGCCGCATCGGCATCAGCACCGGCGCGCACACCGGCAGCAACGAAAGCCCTTGCGCCAGCGGGCCCTGCGGGTCCGAGGGCAGCACCGAGACCCCGGCCGCGCCGGCGGCGACCACCACCAGCAGCACCGGGGCCACCGCCGGGGCCAGCTCCGCCGGCCGCCGCACCCGCGTGCCCACCCCGGCCAGCACCGCCGAGCAGAGCCCGAAACCGAGCAGGTACCAGCCGACCAGCCCGCACACGGCGACCGCCGCCTCGGCCACCGGCACCGCCAGCGTCCCGGTGGCCAGCCCGGCCACCGCCCCGGCCGTGGCGAGCACCGCCAGCCGCAGCGCGCCCGCCGCGCCGACGCCGAGCACCAACCCGGCGAACGTAGTTCCGACCCGCTCTCCCAGTGCCCCGTCCACCAGTGCCTGGGCCACCGCCTTGCCGCCGGCCATCAGCGAGCCGTAGCTCAGCACCCCGGCCGCCACCCCGGCCGCCCACCGGTCACCCGGGCGCTCGGTCACCAGCCCGGCAAGTCTCAGCATCACGGGCAGCCCGGCCAGCACGGCCAGCGCCAGCAGGGTGCCGACAGCACCGCTTCTGGCACTCGCCGCGAACTCCCGCCACGCCACCGCCGGCCAGTCCTGTCGTGTCCGCATGTCCGCCCCCAACCGCCGTAAATGTGATATCACTATGCTACTGTCGTGCTAGATAAGCAACCGACTGGAGGGGAACGAGATGAGCAGGGGAACTTCGGCCGGTGCGGCCGTGGACATGCCGGCACCGCAGACCAGGGAACGGCCGGTGCGCGCGGCGAACGGGTTCGCGATGTTCGGCGTGGCGGTGGTGCTGGTGCTGGCCGGGGCCGCGCTGCTGATCACCGGCCTGGTGATCACCGGCTCCGGTGCGCTCGAGATAACGCTGGTCGTGGTGGGCGCGCTGGTGGCGCTGACCGGGCTGGTCACCTTCGGCGGTCTCACCCCGGTCGCCCCCGGTGAGGCCAGGGTGGTGCAGTTGCTCGGCCGCTACGTCGGCACGCTGCGCACCGACGGCCTGCGCTGGGTCAACCCGTTCACCGACCGCCGCCGGGTGTCCACCCGGATCCGCAACCACGAGACCGACGTGGCCAAGGTGAACGACGCGGACGGCAACCCGATCGAGATCGCCACCGTGGTCGTCTGGCAGGTGCGCGACACCGCGCAGGCGATGTTCGAGGTGGACGACTTCGTCGAGTTCGTCGCGATCCAGACCGAGACCGCGGTACGGCACATCGCCAACAGCTACCCGTACGACACCCACGGCGAACCGCAGCTTTCCTTGCGGGACAACGCGGACGAGATCACCGAGAAGCTGTCCACGGAGATCGGCGCCAGGGTCGCCTCGGCCGGGGTGGAAGTCATCGAGTCCCGCATCACGCACCTGGCCTACGCCCCGGAGATCGCGCAGGCGATGCTGCGCCGCCAGCAGGCCGGCGCGGTGGTGGCGGCGAGGCAGCGGATCGTGGAAGGTGCGGTCGGGATGGTGGAGATGGCGCTGGACCGGCTCGCTGCGCACGAGGTGGTGGAGCTGGACGAGGAGCGGAAGGCCGCGATGGTCAGCAACCTGCTGGTCGTGCTCGTCGGCGACCGCGACACCCAGCCGGTGGTGAACACCGGCTCGCTGTACCAGTAATGACAGCCGAACGGAAGAAGCTGCTGCTGCGGCTCGATCCGGCCGTGCACGACGCGCTGGCGCGCTGGGCCGGTGACGAGCTGCGCAGCACCAACGCGCAGATCGAGTTCCTGTTGCGCAAGGCCCTTTCCGATGCCGGGCGGCTGCCCGGCGGGGTGTCGCGGATCCGCCCGCGCGGCAGGCCAAGGAAGTCCACAGTAGACGGAGAAGACGATGAGCCGACCTGAGTCCCTGCCCGCGAAGGTCTTCCTGCTCTCCTACGACATCCGGCGGCAGCGGCTGACCGGCCGCGGCGAGCTCGGCTGCGTGCTCCGCGCGGCCGCGCTCGCCGAGCTGCTGCTGCACGGGCAGCTGGTGGACGACGCGGGCAAGCCGCGCGCCACCACCGCGCCGTCGAGCGAGGACCCGCTGTTGACCGCGGTGTGGGAGCAGATCGCGCACGGCTCACCGCGGTCCTGGCGGCGCTGGGTGGGCAAGGACCAGCGCCACGCCGTCGGCCTGGTGCTCGACCGGCTGGCGGCGGACGGCACGCTCAGGGTCGAGCCGCGCCGGGTGCTCGGCGTCTTCCCCGGCCGGAAGCTCACCTTGCGCCAGCACGTCTTCGCGAAACGGCTTGGCGAGCAGGTGACCGGTGCGGTCAAGGGCGCACAGGCGGCTTCCCGCGTCGACCGGGACATCGGCGTCCTGGCCGCGCTCGCCGCCGCGGGCCGGCTTCGCCTGGTGCTCAACACCATCGAGCGGCGGCGCTGCAAGGCCAGGATCACCGAGCTCGGCAAACCGGCCAAGCCGGTCGTCACCGCGCTTCGCAAGACCATCGACGCCAAGCACGCCGCCGCGGCAGCCGGCTGACGTCGTGAGTGAAAAGTGTTCCCAGGGCAACACTTTTCACTCACGACCGCTTGTGAGGCGGGAGGTAAGACGCGACGATGGCAACCCCGACAAGCGAATGGGGTCTGCAATGAGACGCGGTTTTCGGCTGGTCATGGCAACACTCGCGGCGGGACTTTCCGCCGCGTTCCTGGTTTCACCGGCCGAAGCCCGGCCACTGGGCCATCCGGGCGAGTTGGCGCTGCCGGCCGGATTCCAGCCGGAGGGCATCGCGATCGGCGCCTGGCCCACGGCGTACTTCGGCTCCCGGGTGGACGGCCGGATCCAGCAGGTCGACCTGCGCACCGGCAAGGGCAGGCTGCTCTCCCCCGGCCCCGGCACGCCGTCGCTCGGCATCAAGGTGGATTCCGCGCACGGCAGGCTGTTCGTCGCCGGCGGCACCGGCGGGGACGCCAGGGTGATCGACGCGCGCGATGGCACCGTGCTGGCCAGCTACCGGTTCGCCGACACCGACACCTTCGTCAACGACCTGGTGCTCACCCGCGACGCGGTCTGGTTCACCGACTCCCGGAAGCCGGTGCTGTACCGGCTGCCGCTGGGCCGCCACGGTGAACTCCCCGGCCAGGACGCGGTGCGGACGCTGCCGCTGACCGGGGACCTGGTGGTGGTGCCCGGTGCCACGAACGTGAACGGGATCGTCACCACCCCCGACGGCGAGGGACTGCTGATCGGGCAGTCCAACACCGGGCAGCTCTTCCGCGCCGACCCGACCACCGGTGTCACCGAGGCGGTCGATCTCGGCGGCGAGGCACTGCCGTCGAACGACGGACAGCTTCGCGAAGGCAGGCGGCTGTACGTGGTGCAGAACCGGCTGAACCTGCTCGCCAAGCTCGAGCTCAGCGCCGACGGGCGCACCGCCGAGGTGCTCGAACGCCGCACCTCGCCCGGCTTCGACGTGCCCGCGACCGTCGCCGCCTGGCGGAACCGGTTCTATCTGGTGAACGCGCGGTTCACCACCCCGCCGGAGCCGACGACCACCTACAACGCCGTCGCCGTGCCCAAGTTCTGAGGCTCGATCCGGATGGTGACGCCGGCGGCGAGCAGGCGGCTGGGCGGCAGGCCGAACATGGCGTGGAAGCTGTCGCTGAAGTGTGACGGGCTGGCGAACCCGGCCTCGGCCGCGGCCGAGGTGAGATCGCCGCCGCCCGCCAGCACGGTGCCGGCCCGCAGCATCCGCGCCCACAGCCGGTAGCGGCGGAAGCTGGTACCGGTGTGCTCCCGGAACAGGTGCAGGAACCGGGAGGTGGACAGGCCCGCGGCGGAGGCCAGCGCGGCGGCGGGCAACGCGGGGTTCGGCTGTTCGCGCAGCCGCCGCGCCGCGTCCTGGATGCGGGCGTCCGCCGCACCGGTCCCGGCCGGCGCGGCCAGTTCCAGCCAGTGCCCGGCGTCCGCGGTATCAGTGGTGAGCCGCGCGCCCAGCCGGATCAGCGCGTCCTGCTCGGCGTGACCGGACCCGAGCTGCCCGTCCCCGGCGGTCATCCGGAGCCGGCAGGTCCGCTCGCGGTCGGAGGCCGGGTCCAGGTAGCAGAACACCATCCGCCCGCCGCGGGAGACCAGCCGGTGCGGCAGCCGGGGCGCGATCAGCGCACTGCGAGTGGCTTCGAGGTCGTGCCTGGCGGTGCGCACCGAGAAGGAGTCGTCCACCCCGAGCGCGAAGCAGGACACCGAGCCCGAATGTCGGCCGAGGTCCAGCGACGGCCCGGCGTACATCGCCTGCCCCGGCCACAGCCACAGGGCCGGGCAGCAGGTTTCTGGAAGCGCGAGCGCGGCCTCGGGTGTCATCCTGGCCTCCCATCAGGACAGTCCCCAGGAGCGTACGTGGCCGTCGCAGTGATCATCGCCGTCGGGCTTTTCTTCCTCGGCATGGGGGTGTACGCGCTCGCCGCACCGGCCGCACTGGCCCGGCCGTTCCGGATCACCATCGACACCCCGGAGAGCCGCTCGGAGATCCGCGCGGTCTACGGCGGTTTCGGGGTCGCCGTGGCGGCCGTGCTGGGCGCGGCCGCGTTCGACCCCGGCGGTATCCGGGCCGGTGCGACGCTCGCGGTGGCGGCCGCGCTGGCCGGGATGGCTTTCGGCCGGATCGTGTCCAGGCTGCTGGACCGGCCGACGGCGTTCTACCCGATCTGGTTCTACTTCTGGGTGGAGATCGCCGCCGCCGGGCTGCTGTTCTTCGCCGGCTCAGACGCCTAGCGCCGAGGCGGCGAGCCCGGTGCCCGCCACCCTGGCCGCGATCTTGGCGAAGGCGGTGTCGCGCGAGGTGGACGTGTCGTCCGCGAACGGCGAGAAGCCGCAGTCGTCACAGGTGCCCAGCCGGGCCGGCGGGATGTACTCGGCGGCCTCCAGCACGCGGTCGCGGACCTCCTCGGCGCTCTCCACCCTGGGGTCGATCGGGTCGATCACGCCGATGAAGATCCGCTGGTCCTCGGCCGCGTGGTCGCGAACCACCTTGAGCACCCTGGCCCGGTCGGGTTCACTGGCCAGCTGGAGGTAGAAGTTGCCGGCCCGCAGCTCGAACAGCCGGGGCAGCAGCTCGGCGTAGTCCACGTCGAGGCTGTGCACGGAGTCCTGGTCGCCGCCGGGGCAGGTGTGCACCCCGATCCGACGGCGTTCCGCCTCGGAGAACCGCGCCAGGACGAGGTTGTTCAGCTCGACGAACGAGCCGAGCAGCTCACCGGAAGGGTCGAGCTTGAGCGACAGCCTGCCTTCGGTGAAATCGAGCTGGACCGCGGCGGCACCGGCGTCAAGGCACTGCCGGATATCCTTCTCGCTTTCGCGCGCCAGGTCGTCGATGAACTCCGCCCTCGGGTACCCGGGAATACCGTCCGCCGGGTAGAGCAGGCTGAGCGCGGAAGGCGCGATCACCGCCTGTTTGACCGGGAGATCCGTGTGCTGCTGCGCCTTGCGCAGGTATTCCACCGCGTACGCGCCATACCGGAAGGGCCCGCCGGTGAGCCTGGGCAGCTGCCGGGTGTGCCCGTCCGCGAACGGGATCACCGCACCGTCCGGGGCCAGCGACGTCATGCCGGCCAGCGGGTAGGTGACGAAACTCGGTTTGCCCTGCTCACCGTCGGTGACCACTGGCGAACCCGTTTCCAGGAATCGGCC
Source organism: Amycolatopsis nigrescens CSC17Ta-90 (assembly GCF_000384315.1). Lineage (GTDB taxonomy): Bacteria > Actinomycetota > Actinomycetes > Mycobacteriales > Pseudonocardiaceae > Amycolatopsis > Amycolatopsis nigrescens. The sequence continues at coordinate 109,168 of NZ_ARVW01000001.1, forward strand.
GAGCGTGTCGGTGAGCGCGCGCTCCTGCAAGGATTCAAGATCTTTTCCGGTGATTTCTCCCTCGGCGAGAGCACCGAAACCTCGGAGCAGAAAATCCGGTCTGGGAATACTGCCGATGGGCTCGGTGGGTATCGCCATGCTTGGGCCCCTCCCCTGGATGTCCTTGACAGGCGCACTCATCGTGCTGAAGCCCGCCGAAAAGCACAATCCGCCGAGCGGTGTACTGCTCCGCGCACCGTCCCGGCGATCAGACCGATGCTGGATCGCCGGGGGAGAACATTGGAGGATGTCCGCATGACCGAGCTGACCGAGTTCATCACCGGCGTGCCCAAGTGCGAGCTGCACCTGCACATCGAGGGCACCCTGGAACCTGAGCTGAAGTTCGCCCTCGCCGCGCGCAACCACCTCACCCTCCCCTACGCGGACGCGGCCGAAATGCGGGCCGCGTACGACTTCCACGACCTGCCGTCCTTCCTCAAGATCTACTACGAGGGCATGGCGGTGCTGCTGACCGAGCAGGACTTCTACGATCTGGCCTGGGCGTACCTGATCAAGGCGCGGGCGCAGAACGTGCGCTATGCCGAGATCTTCTTCGACCCGCAGGCGCACACGTCCCGCGGTGTCCCGTTCGCCACCGTGCTCGGCGGGCTGCGCCGGGCGATGCTCGACGCGCGCCGGCTGCTCGGCCTGCGGGCCGAGCTGATCCTGTGCTTCCTCCGCGACTTCTCCGCCGAGTACGCGATGGCCACCCTGATGGAATCCTTGCCCTACAAGGAATGGATCATCGGTGTCGGGCTCGATTCGGATGAGAAGGGCAATCCGCCGGTGAAGTTCGCGGAGGTCTTCGCCAGGGCACGCGCGGAGGGCTACTTCCTGACCATGCACTGCGATGTGGACCAGGAGAACTCGACCGAGCACATCCGCCAGTGCCTGGACGTGATCGGGGTGGACCGGATCGACCACGGGGTCAACGCGCTGGACGACCCGGCGCTGCAGGCCGAGATCGCCGGGCGCGGGCTCGGCCTGACCGTATGCCCGATCTCCAACGGCTACGTGCGCGGCGACCTCGGCCACCGCGCGATCCGGCGGATGCTCGACCTCGGCATCCTGGTCACGGTGAACTCCGACGACCCCGCCTACTTCAGCGGCTACGTCACGGAGAACCTGCTCGCCCTGCACGAAGCGCTCCCGCTGTCGCTGGAGGACGTGCGGCTGCTGGAGCGAAACGCGTTCGAAATCGCCTGGCTGCCGAACGCGGTCAAGGACCGGTATCTGGCCGAGCTGGCCGCGTTCTCGCCCTCTTGACCCAATAAGGTCTAGACAACTAAAGTCGGACGATCCGCCGCCACCGGACGTTCCCGAGGAGTGCGGATGTTCAGGTCCCGTGGCAGCGGAAAGCTCACCGTCCTGGTTCTCGCCGTGCTGCTGGCCGCCTCGGGCCCGCCGGCCAGTGCGACGCCGGAACCGGCCGCACCCCCGACCTTCACCCATCCCGGCGTGCAAGTCAGCCGGCCGCAGCTGGACTTCATCCGCGGGAAGGTGAACGCCGGCGCGCAGCCGTGGCGCGGCGCGTACGACCAGCTGTCGTCGAGCCCGTACAACTCCCTTTCCCGCACCCCGAAGCCCCGTGCCGTGGTCGAATGCGGCCCGTACTCGAAGCCGAACATCGGCTGCACCGACGAGCGCGAAGACGCGATCGCCGCATACACCCTGGCGCTGAGCTGGTACCTCACCCAGGACGCCCGGTACGCCGACAAGGCGATCGCGATCATGGACGCCTGGTCGGCGACGATCAGGGACCACACCAACAGCAACGCTCCACTGCAGACCGCGTGGGCCGGGGCATCCTGGACCAAGGCCGCCGAGATCATCCGGTACACCTATTCCGGCTGGGCCGGCGCCGGCCGGTTCGGCACCATGCTGCGCGAGGTCTACCTGCCGAAGGTGATCGGCGGGCACGCCACCTCCAATGGCAACTGGGAACTGACCATGATGGAGGCCTCGCTCGGGATCGCGGTGTTCCTGGAGGACCGCTCCGCCTACGACCGGGCGGTGGCCAAGTACCGCACCAGGGTGCCCGCCTTCGTCTACCTGCCGGGTGACGGCGCGCTGCCGAAGGCCCCGCCGGGCAGCGGAATCGACACCCGCGACGAGATCGTCCGGTACTGGCAGGGCCAGAGCACCTTCGTCGAAGGGCTGACCCAGGAGACCTGCCGCGACTTCACGCACACCGGGTACGGCATCGCGTCCATCGCCGCTTTCGCCGAGACCACCCGGATCCAGGGCCAGGACCTGTACCCGGAGATCGGCGACCGGCTGCGGACCGCGCTCGGTTTCCAGGCGCGGTACGAACTCGGCGAAGCCGCGCCGTCGTGGCTGTGCGGCGGCACCATCCACCGCGGGCTCGGCCCGGTCACCGAGATCGGCTTCAACCATTTGAACACCAGGCTGGGCATCACCATGCCGAACACCCAGCGGCTCACCGAGGACCGGCGCCCGGCCGGCACGAACAACCTGTTCGTCGCCTGGCAGACCCTCACCCACGCGCAGAACCCGAACTAGCGCTGTGTCCATGAAGGTCGGCTGACCCAGCCGCTCGGCGAGTTTGCCGTTCCGGTCGGCGAGTTGGCCATTCCGGTCGGCGAGTTTGCCGTTCGGAGTATCCCGACTTCCGCCCACAGACACACCGACCACCACCGGCGGGACCACCACAACAGAACATGAGCCGGAGAGCTAGAAGGGTGGCGGCTCGTCGTCGACCTTCGGTGGTAGCGGTGGGTCGACGAGCGGCTCCGGTCTGGTCGAGTAGCTGCGGCCAGTCGGGGTAGTGACCGTTAAATCGGCCGTTTCGGGGTCGAACTCGAAGGTCCAGCCGGGCTCGTCCTTCAGGCCGTGGTGGTGGCGGCACAGGCAGCACAGGTTGTGTTCGCAGGTGTCCCCGTTTTGCGACCACTCGGTGCAGTGGTCCGTGTCGCAGCGTTGCGCGGGCCGGTTGCAGCCGGGTGCCCGGCAGGTGCGGTCACGCACCCGGACCAACTCGGCCAAGTCCGCCGGTGGCCGATACCTCTTGCGGCCGATATCGCGGACAGTGCCTGAAACCGGGTCGGTCAGCACTTTCCGCCACACCGATCCGGGTTGGTTCATGAGCTGGCGGCCGATCTCACCGGGGATCGGGCCATGACCGACCAGCTCGCAGCCGTCGTCGCGGATACCCAACGCGGTGTCGAGGGGGATGTGGATGAACACCTGAGCCGCCAAGCCCTCCCAACCCTTACCGAGCAGCAACTCCGCCAACACATCAGCCCGCAACTGATCCATCGTGCGGGTTTCATCGCCACCCCGAAGCTTCCGGGCCAGCATGTCGATCCGGGCATATACCGCGGTCGCGATTTCGACCGGGAGATACGCCCAGAGTGAGGCCATCGCGTCGGGCTCGTGGTGTAACTCGACGCGGCGTTGCTTCCTGCGGGCTTCAGCCCGCGCCTGCTGGCCTTCGGGGTCGAGGGCCGCGACCACGCGAGTGACCGTTTTCCGCCAGTTGCTGGGATTCTTCTCACCGATACGACCAGCCAGAATCTCATCCGCCTGACGGGCCAATTCATCCGACAACACCGCCACGCCATCGAAGGCTTGACGGGCCTTTTCGATATCCAGCTCGCCCTCGGTCATCGCGGCCAACAGACACGGCATCCGCGACACCAGCGCTTTCGCCAAGGCTACCCGGGTCGCGGTCGTTTCACGGGACAACCGCAACTCCGGCGCCAACTCATCCGCCACCCACCGCGCACCACCACGAGCCCGGCTGACCTGCGCGATCGCACGGGCCTGCACCGCCTGCATACGACAGATCACCCGCCGAGCCGAGATCACCACCCCCACCGCCTGCGACACATCAAGCCGCTCAATCGACGCCGCATTCATCGACGACAACCAATCCGGCGGTAACATACTGAAATCAACATACAACACGCGAACCCCCGTACTTTCGAATGTACCTCCATAATACCGCCGAACCCCGACAAAAACCGCCCCCGCTAAAACACGAAAGAGGGAAAAAGCGCATTCCCTTCTCGTCTAGTCTCCCCGGCGATCCCCATCGGGGTTTTTCCGGCGGGTGGCCCAGACCGCGATCTGGGCCCGGCTGGTGCAGCCGAGTTTGGTCATGATGTGCGCGACGTGGGTTTCCGCGGTGCGCAGGGAGATGACGAGCCGCGCGGCGATCTGGCGGTTGGTCAGGCCCTGACGGACGAGTTCGGCGATCTCGCGTTGCCGCCTGGTGAGCGAATGGGCGCCGTCTGGTGGGTCGACTGGGGAGTAGCCGAGAACGTAGTGCAGCGCGTCGCGTTCGGGCATCGCCGCGCCGGCCGCGAAATGCCGGTCGAACTCGTGGTCGCCGAGGGCTTCGCGGGTGCGCTGGACGTGCCGGGCGTTCGGGGTCTCGAAGGCGGCCAGCGTGTGCATGGCAATGCCCTGGACGCGGCAGGCGGTTTCGGTGATCCCGTACAGGGTGGCCGCGCGAGCGTGCTCACCGAGGCGGCCGGCGACCCAGCCGGCGCTGGAGAGCCATTCGACGTCCCACCGATCCAGTCCGGTTTCCTCGGTGGCCGCCGCCAGATCCCGCAGACAGCGCGCGGCGGCGGCCGCGGCACCGAACTCGGCCTCGATCATGGTCAGCCCGGCCAGGAAGTATAGCCGGGCGTACAGGTCGCCGTACTCGGTGCAGCGCGCCACGCCTTCCCGCAGCAGCGCCCTGCCGCGGTCCGGGTCGCCGGAGAAGCCGGTGCTCCAACCTTGGTGGTCGAGGGCGACGAGCTCTCCTCGCCGGTCACCGGCCGCGCGAAACCCGTCCACCGCGGCCGAAAAGATCCCGGCGGCGCGGCCGGGCTCGCCCCGGCACTCGGCGAGGAAGCCGGTGGTGAACTTGGCGCGGGCCATCAAGGGTTCGTCACCAAGGCGGGTCGCGAGATCGTTCGCTTCGGCCACCAGCTCGGCACCACGTTCCAAGGCGCCTTCGTGCACGCAGTAGTCGGCGTTGTACAGCATTGCCCGGCACACCCGCGGCCCGTCGGGTGCGGCGTTCGGCAGCAGGCGGTCCAGCCAGGTCCGGGCTTCGGCGAGCAGGCGCCACATCTGCCAGTACAGGTGCAGGTCGGTCGTCATCGCGATACCGGCGTCGGCCTCGCCCGGGGTGCTCAGGCAGAACTCGATGGCGACCCGCAGGTTCGGGTGGTCCGGCCACAACCGGTGGCACAGCGGCAACGTGTCCGCTGTCCCCTCCGCATCGCGCACACGACCGGCCCTGGCGGCGTAGCAGTCCCGATGCCGCCGGCCCACCCGCGGCAGCTCCCCGGCGGACTCGGCGGACAACTGCTCCCGGCCGTACTCCCGCAACGTCTCCAGCATGCGGTACCGAAGCTCACCGTCGTGCTCCTGCGCGGCCAGCACCGACTTGTCGACCAGGCCGTCGATCAGGTCCAGCACCGCTTCCGGCTCGACCCCGGCACCACCGCACACCCGCTCGGCCGCGTCCAGGTCGAACGATCCGGCGAACACCGAGGCCCGTGCCCACACCAGCTGCTCGCCCGGGGTGCACAGCCCGTAGCTCCAGTCCACCGTGCCGCGCAGGGTGCGCTGCCGTTCCGGGACGGAGCGGGTGGCGCTGGTCAGCAGCGACAATCGGGTACCGAGCCGGCCGGCCAGCTGCCGTACCGACAGCGACCGGACGCGGACGGCGGCCAGCTCGATCGCCAGCGGCAGCCCCTCCAGCCCGTGGACCAGCCTGGCGACATCCCGATAGTTGTCCTCGGTGATCTCGAAGGACGGCAGGACCGCCCGGACCCGGTCGGCGAACAGCGACACCGAGTCGTAGCGCTCGAGTTCGGCCGCCGACCCGATCCGGTCCGGATCCGGCACCGCCAGCGGCGCCAGCTCGAGAAGATGTTCACCGGCCACGGCGAGCGGCTGCCTGCTGGTGGCCAGCACCACCACTCCTGGACAGGCCCGCATCACCGCGGCGGCCAGCTCGGCACAGGCATCGACAAGGTGCTCGCAGTTGTCCAGCACCAGCAGCATCCGCCGATCCCGCAACGAGTCCACCAGCATCCGCCCCTCGGCCCCCGCCTGGCCGCGCAAGCCGAGCGTCACCGCGACCGTGTTCGCCACCAGCCCGGCATCGGCCAACTCGGCCAGCTCGACGAACACCACCCCGTCCGGCATGCCCGCCGACTCGGCCGCCACCCGCGCAGCCAGCCGGGTCTTGCCCACCCCGGGTGGGCCGACCACCGTCACCAACCGCTCACTGCCCAGCAGCTTCCCCAGCGCGGCGACCTCGCAATGCCGCCCCACGTAGCCGGCCAGCCGTACCGGCAGCCCACGCACCCCGTCCGCCATGCCCCACTCCACACCATCACGCACCACACCAGACACCCGACCAGGGAGCTTAGGTGCAGCCGCACTGGCCCGCCCGTCGCAGCCGACCACACCGACCGATCCGATGGCCGTTACCGCCCCGTTCGACCGTCCTTTCACGACGCGCTAGCCGGGAGGTGCGTCCGAAGGGGAGGAACCCCAGGCCTGATCGGGTGTCGTGGCGAGGTCGAAGTCCAGCTGCCCACCGTCGCGCACCAGCGAGTCCGGCACCCACGGCCGGGTCGAGAGCTTGCCGTTGACCCGCAGCCCGTGAAGGTACTTGGTGTTCTCGGCGGCCGTCGGTGCGGTCACCACGATGTTCCGCCCGCCGTCGCGGTGGATCTCCGCTCGCGGGAACAGGGGCGCGGACAGCACCAGTTCGGCGCGGCTGGGGTTCTGCGGGTACAGCCCCAGCGCGGTCCACACGTACCAGGACGACATGGTGCCCAGATCGTCGTTGCCGGGGATGCCGCCGGTGCCGTCCGTCCACAGTGTCCGGACGATCTCGCGCAGCGTCTCCTGGGTTCGGTACGGCCGGCCCAGATAGTTGTACAGCCACGGGGTCTGGATGCTGGGTTCGTTGCCAGCGTCGAACCGGGTCGGGTCCTTGCCGGTGAGGTCCCAGCTCCCGTCCGGCCGGTGGAAGAAGCCGTCCAGCCGGCGGGCCGCGCGTTCCCGGCCGCCCATCGCCTCGGTGAGGCCGGACATGTCGTGGTAGACCATCCAGGTGTACTGGGCGCTGGTCCCCTCCACGAAGCCCTCATCGGTGCCCGGGCTGAAGTCCGGCGCCCAGGTGCCGTCCGAGGCGCGGTTGCGGGCATAGCCGTCCAGGCCGTCCAGGCCGGCCGCCTTCGGGTCGAAGACGTTGCGCCAGTTCCCGGCACGTTCACCGAATGTTTGCTGGTTCTCCTTGTCCCCCAACTGTTTCGCCAGTTCGGCGATGGCGTAGTCGGCGGTGGCGTCCTCCAGGGTTTCCGCCGCGCCGCCCCAGCAGTGGCAGTCGTCCGACGGCACGTAGCCGATCCGCTGGTAGCGATCCAGCGAAGGTCGCTGACCGACGCACTGGACCGGACAGCCCTGGTCAGACAGGTCGTTCGCGGTCGGCACGGTGGCCGCCTGCACCAACGAGGCATACGCCCGCCGCACGTCGAAGTTGGTGGCACCGAAGGCGTACATGCCGGCGACGGACGGCGCGGAGGGGTCGCCGGACATCACCGCGGTCTTGCCGTTGTTGTGCAGCCAGCGGTCCCATTCGCCGCCGCGCTGGTCGGCGAAGTTGAGCAGGGACTGCGCGTAGTCGCCGGCGATCCGCGGCTCCAGCAAGGCGAGCAGCTGCACTTGGGCCCGGTACACGTCCCAGCCGGAGAAGGTGGAGTACTGCGCGTGCTGACCCGGCGAGAGCCGGTAGGTGCGCAGGTCCGAACCGAGGTACTCGCCGGTGACGTCGTTGAACAGGCTCGGCTGCAGCAGCGCGTGGTACAGCGCGGTGTAGAACACCCGCCGCTGGGCCGGGCTGCCACCGCCGACCTGGATCCGGCTCAGCGCCCGCTCCCACGCCTGCCGTGCGTCCGCGCGGACCGCGTCGAAGCTCGTCCCCGCGGGGTTCTCCGCGCGCAGGTTGGCTTCCGCGCCGGTCTGGCTCACGTAGGAGATGCCGACCCGCATGCCGACCGCCCGGTCCGGGCCGGTCTCGAAGCCAACGTACCCGCCGGAACCCTTGCCCTTCCGCTGTTCGGGCGTGAACCCTTCACCGCCCGTCGCGGCGGTGCTACCGGGTTGCAGCTTTCCGTCGACCCAGGTGCCGTAGCCGGTGATCGGCTGGTCGAACTCGGCGACGAAGTGCACCCGGTAGTAGGCGCGCTGGTTGAACTCACCACCGGAGGTCTTTCCGCAGAATCCGCCGCCGTCCACCGAACCGGTCACCCGCCGACCGGACGGGTCGATGCGCACCTCCGCGTTTCCGCTGCCGGCCAGGGAGTTCGAGGTGCGGAACAACAGGTTCGCCGGCTGCCCATCGGGAAAGGTGAACCGGCCGGACCCGGTGCGGTCGGTCGCGGTCAGGTCCACGCCCACCCCGGACGCCAGCCCGATCCGGTAGTGGCCGGGTTCCGCCGATTCCTCGGCGTGGCTGAAATCGCTGGCGTAGCGCTGGTCCTTGACGTCCGCCGACGGCGAGGAGTTGACCTCGCCGGCGAACGGCATGATCGGGATGTCGCCCGAGGCGCCTGGGGTGCAGCCGGTCCCGTTCAGGTGGGTCAGCCCGAACCCGCGGATCCTGGTCACGTCGTACTGGTAGCCACCGGCCGCCCCGGCGGAGGTCTGATCCCCCTTCGTCGTGGTGGGGCTGAAGGACAACATGCCGAACGGGCGCACCGCACCCGGGTAGACGTTGCCCGCGTTCGTGGTGCCGATGAACGGGTTCACCGAGCCGGCGAGGTCGTCGGCGGGTTCGGGATCGGCGGCAGCCGTTGGCGCACTGGCGACCGTCGCGACCAGGACGGTCACCACGGCAAATGTGAGAATAGATCGCATTCCGCTGCCCTTTCCCGCCGTTGGACAAAGGCATCATGACAACGTTGTCATGATGCCTGAAAAACAGTACCGGTGCGGCGTGCGAAAGACAAGTTCCGAACCCTCTGACCGAATACGAAAGTAGGGCACGGACACAAGTTTTCCAGACATTGGCACGCACATTACAAAAATCACCGAGGCTTCCGGATTCCCGCGTGGGGCGGTCAGATCTTTGTCAAAGCCTTGACCGACGATCGGGACGGGCGCGATGGTCTCCAGCGAAGCGCTTCGACTCGGGAGGCTCGGATGGGGTTTCGCAAGCGGCTCGGTGTGGTGTTCGCGTCGGCGGTGCTGGTGACGACCGGGGTGTCCTCGGCTTCGGCGGCGCCGGGCGACGCGCCGCTGGTGGCGGACCCCGCCGCGTACGTGGACCCGTTCATCGGGACCGGGACTGGGGGCAGCTCGGTCGGCGAGATCAACAACTTCCCCGGCGCGGCGGTGCCGTTCGGGATGATGCAGTTCTCGCCGGACACCAAGGGCTCCTACGCCGGCTACCAGTACCACAGCGATCAGATCCGCGGGTTCAGCCTCAACCACGCCTCGGTCGGCTGCCACGCCTTCGGCGATGTGCCGCTGCTGCCCGTTACCGGTGACGTCGGAGCGGCGCCGTGGGACCGCGTCGAGCGTTTCTCGCACGACGGTGAGCAGGCCGAGCCGGGCTACTACGCGGTGACGCTCGCCGATTCGAAGGTGCGCGCCGAGCTGACCGCGACCACCCGCACCGGCCTGGCCACGTTCACCTTCCCCGCAGACGGCGCGCGGCAGGTGCTGGTGAAGGGCGGCGCGAGCCTGGCCGGCAACTCGCAGGCCGAGCTGACGATCAACGGCGACCGCGAGGTCACCGGGTCCGCGACCACCGGGAAGTTCTGCGGGAAGGACAACAAGTACAAGGTCTACTACGCGATCACCTTCGACCAGCCCTTCACCGCGCACGGCACCTGGGACGGCGCCGAGGTCACCCCCGGATCTTCCACTGTGGACTCACCGAAGGCGGGCGCGTACCTGACCTTCGGCGGCGGCGTGGTGCGCGCGAAGGTGTCCATGTCCTATGTGGACGTCGATGGGGCGAAGGCGAACCTGGCCGCGGAGGTGCCCGGCTGGGAGCCGCGGGCCGTTCGGGACGACACCCGCGCCCGCTGGTCCGACGCACTGGGCAAGATCAAGGTCGCCGGGCGAGACACCGCGCAGCTCAAGACCTTCTACACCGCGCTCTACCACTCGCTGATGCACCCCAACACGTTCAACGACGTCGACGGCCGCTACATCGGCTTCGACGACAAGATCCGCACCCTGCCGCCAGGACGCACCCAGTACGCGAACTTCTCCGACTGGGACACCTACCGCTCGCTCGCGCCGCTGCACGCGATGCTGTTCCCCGACCAGGCGAGCGACATGGCGCAGTCGCTGGTCAACGACGCCGTGCAGGGCGGCTGGTGGCCGAGGTGGCCGATGGCCAACGACTACACCGGCCAGATGACCGGCGACAACTCGGTGCCGCTCATCGCGAACCTGCACGCCTTCGGTGCGCGCGACTTCGACCTCGACACCGCGCTGAAGTACCTCGTCAAGGGCGCTACCACGGTGGACCACACGCCCGGCGCGTACCAGGAACGGCGCGGGATCGAGAGCTACGTCGCGCGCGGCTACCTGCCGAACAACAACGAGTCGCGCGGCGACCACGCCCGCGTCGGCGCGTCCACCACGCTGGAATGGGCGATCGACGACTTCGCCATCGCCCAGCTCGCGAAGGCCGCGGGCGATCGGGACACCGCGCGGGACTTCACCCGCCGCGGCCAGAACTGGCAGCACCTCCTCAACCCGTCGACCGGGTACCTCCAGCCGCGCGACGAGTACGGCCGCTTCCCGGACGGGCCCGCCTACCAGCCCCCGCCGCCGGGGAAGTTCGGCCAGGACGGGTTCGACGAGGGCAACGCGGCGCAGTACAACTGGCTCGTGCCGCAGAACTCGGCGGGCCTGATCACCGCGATGGGCGGGAGGGCGGCCGCCGCCGCGCGCCTCGACGAGTTCTTCACCAAGCTCAACGTCGGCCCGAACGAGCCGTACATGTGGGCGGGCAACGAACCCGACTTCGGGGTGCCGTGGCTGTACAACCACCTCGGGCAGCCGTGGAAGGCGCAGGCGGCCGTGCGGAAGATCGCGACCACCCTGTTCTCCGCGACCCCGGACGGTGAGCCGGGCAACGATGACCTCGGCGCGCAGTCGTCGTGGTACGTATGGGCCGCGCTCGGGCTCTATCCGGCCACACCGGGAACCGCCGACCTGAGCGTGCACAGCCCGTTGTTCGAGCGCGCCGTGCTGGACCTGCCCGGCGGCGAGCTCGACATCCGCGCACCGAAGGCGTCGGCAAGCACGCCGTACGTGCACGGACTCGCCCTCGACGGCCGGAACTGGGAGCGCACCTCCCTGCCGCAGGACATCGTACGCACCGGCGGACGGTTGGACTTCTCGCTCGCCGCCACCCCGGACAAGCGCTGGGCGGTGCACTCCGCTCCCCCGTCCTACCGCGAGGGCGAACGTCCCTTCCTCGCGTCGGCGACGCCGAACCAGGTCACCGTCGAACCCGGCGGCTCCGGAGAGTTCACTGTGCACGGTCAGCGGCTCGGCGGGCCCGATCGGGAACTGCGGGTGACCACGACGCCGCCGGTCGGGCTGGAGGTGCGAGGTCTGCCACGGGTGCCGCTCGACGGGAGCACGGGTGCGGGCAGCGCGAAGTTCACGGTCACCGCATCACCGGGGATGGCGCCGGGGTACCACGAGATCCCGGTGACGGTGCGGGGCAGCGGTGGTGAACCGGTGCGGGCCTCGGTGATCGTGCTGGTCGCGCCGAAGGGAAGCCTCCCCGCCGCATACGGGAACGTGGGCGTTTCGGAGGACACGGATACCGGCCATGCCGATTTCGACGGTGCCGACCACAGCTACTCCCGCCAAGCACTCGCCGCGGCCGGGTTGACGCCAGGTGCCACGGTTTCGGTCAGCGGGACGACGGTGACCTGGGCGTCGGTTCCGGTGGGACGCAAGGACAACGTGCTCGCGAACGGACAGGTCGTCTCCGCCGGCGCGGGCAAGCGGCTGCTGTTCGTCGGCTCAGCCACCCACGGCGACCATCGCGGCACCGCGACCGTCACCTTCACCGATGGCAGCACCGCGCGGGCCGATCTGTCCTTCGGTGACTGGATTCAGCCAGGCGGCGGCGATGCGCCGGTGTTCGGCAATACCGTCGTCGCCCGCGCAGACCACCACAACCAGCCCAAGGGGCAAGCCGGCCCTGCGTTCGTCTACGCGACCGCACCGTTCGACGTGCCGGCGGGGAAGCGGGTGGCCACGGTGACGCTGCCGGTGAACAAGGACCTGCACGTGTTCGCCATCGGCACGGCCTGACACCCGCCCGACGGCGCCGGTGCCGTGTGTCAGCGGTCAGCGGAATAGGAGACGACGACTCCGCGGGTGTACTGCTCGCCGGGCGGCAGCGGGGAGACGCCGACCGCGCCAACGCCCCAGATCTCCCGGGTGCCGGGCACGAGCTGGAGGTCGTGCAGCTCGACGTGCTGCCTGCGGTCCACCTCGGTGATCTCGTCGGTGCGGCCGGCGACCGGTTCCGGATCCCTGATCACCCGGCGGGCACCCTCGCGCGTGCGGTGCTGTTCCGTGCCGAACGCACTGGCCAGCACGAAACCACCCGCGCCGTCGCCGGTCGCCAGCAGGGCCGAGTTCGGCGGGGTCTGTTTCTCGGAGTTGTCGAACGCGTCGGGTTGCTTCTGCCACGCTTCGCCGTTCCAGCGCAGCGCGAACGCCGTGTAGGACTGGTCGGGTCCCGCGGTCGTCGCGGTGGCGGTGACCGCGCCGAACGCCCATGCCTCGTCGCGGGAGACGCTCACGATGTCGGAAATCCTGGCTGTCTCTCCCTCGGCGAGCGGGAACTCGGGCACCTCCATCGGCTGCCACCGCTGGCCGTCGAAGTGCGCGATCGCGGGCTGGCCACCGGCCTGTCCCGACGCCCAGACGTCGTCCTGGCCACTGGCGGCGAGCGAATCGAGGTGGTCCGCGGGCAACGCCGTGGCGTCCCACCTCGCGCCGTCCCAGTGATGCGCGACCGGTTCCGGTGTCGACGCGTCGAGCGCCCACACGTCATCGGGTGCCACGGCCACGGCCTCGCGCACGGTGAAGTCGGCGGCCATCCGGATCCACCGCTGCCCGTCCCAGCGCATCGCCCCCTGCTGGGGATCCCTGGCGATCTCGTCCGCGGCCAGGCGCCCGAACAGCCACACGTTGTCCGGGCCGGAGGCCGCCAGCTCGCTGATCTCCGCACCCCCTTCCCACCGCAGGGCGGGCGGCATCGGGGCGTTCTGCCAGTCGGCGCCATCGCGGTGCAGCAAGGTGTAGACGGTCGATTCGGCGTTGTGTTCCATCGCCACCGCCCAGCCCTCGTCCGCGGACACGGCGACCAGGTTCCACAGGGACATCGCCCGCGACGCACTGACGTAGTCGGTCCGCCAGCGGTCGGCGTCCTCACCGCCGCCAGGGTCCGCCCCACAGGCCGCCAGCAGCACCGCGACCGCCGCCACCACCGTTGACCGGCCCCCGACTCCGCTTCGCACGTCGCACAGGTTACGGGCACCGCGCGGGACCGATCCCAAGCCTCGGCCTTGACGATACTCAGAGAGTTCTCTAAATTTAGAGTGCTCTATAAATTAGCTGGAGGGGCGGGCACGGATGGGAACGGTCGAAGGGGGTCTGCGTGCGCAGCACAAGGCCCAGCGTCGGGTCCGGATCCTCGATGCGACGCGGGAACTCCTGCGGGACGGCCCGGAAGCGGTGATCAGCACCGAACGGATCGCCGAGCGAGCGGAAGTCGCCCCGGCCACCGTGTACAACCTGATCGGGCCGCGCGACAAGATCTGGCAGGCGCTCGCCGCCGGATTCATGGACGAGCTCGAACGCCGCCTGGCGGCGCGGGGAGCCGGTGACCCGCGGGAGGTCGTCAGGTCGACCGTCGGGCTGTTCGCGGGCGACCCGGTCGTGTCGCGTCGCATGGTGCGCGAGTGGGAGGACAGCGGCCTCGTGCTCGACCGCAGCCCGCTCACCCAGCTCCGCCAGGCGATCGCGGAGGCACGGGCGCAGGGCGTCCTGCGCGCCGACATCAACACCGACGCGCTGGCCGCCTCAGTCGCCACCTCGTGCGTGGGTGCGCTGCATCAGTGGGTCGCCGGCCTGATCGACGACGACCGGTTCCTCGCACATGCCCTGTTCGCGCTGGACGTCGCGCTCGCCGCGGCGGCCACCGATGCCCATCGCGACCGGTTGCTGGCGCCGCTGCGAACCCGGGATGCGGTATGACGGCCGGCGCGCCGCCCCGGCGTTTCCTTGGCCACGACGGAATCCTGCTCACGGCCGATGTGTGGGGCGAAGCGTCATCGCCACCTCTACTCCTGCTGCACGGCGGCGGCCAGACCCGGCACGCCTGGGACCGGACCGGCCCTCGGCTGGCCGCGCTGGGCTGGCGGGTCGTCGCCCCGGACCTGCGCGGGCACGGCACCAGCCAGTGGTCGGCCGATGGCGACTACGACCTCGAACTGTTGGCCGGGGACGTCCGGGCGCTCGTCACCGAACTCGGCGACCGGCCGGTACTCGTCGGTGCCTCGCTCGGCGGCCTGAGTGCGCTGCTCGCCGCCGGCGAGGCACCCGGCGCGGCGATTCGCGCGCTGGCGCTCGTCGACGTCGCCCACCGGCCGGATCCCCGTGGGGCGCACCGGATCGTCGAGTTCATGCGCCAGCGACCGGACGGGTTCGCCAGCGTCGAAGAAGCGGCCGCGGCGGTGTCGGCCTACCTGCCGCACCGCCCACCTCCGGAGGACCCCGACCGGATCCGGAACAACCTGCGACGCCACGGCGATCGCTGGGTCTGGCACTGGGATCCCCGCATCCTGGACAACTTCGAGGGCCGGATGGACCCGCCCGGGATGGCGCAACGCCTCCTCCGCGCCGCACGCCACACCGAAGTGCCGGTCCTGCTCGTCCGCGGCGGAATCAGCGACGTGGTGCGCGACGACATCGCCACCGAGTTCTGCGACGAGGTTCCCAACGCACGGCGCGTCGACGTGGCCGACGCGGGGCACATGGTGGCCGGCGACCGGAACGAGCACTTCATCGACGCGATCATCCCGTTCCTGAAAGGGATCCAATGAGCGCATGACTGCGTTTTCCCTCTTTCGTGTTCGGGTGTGGCCGGTTTTTGTCGGGGTTCGGCGGTATTATGGAGGTACATTCAAACTACGGGGGTTCGCATGTTGTTTGTTGATTTCAGTATGTTACCGCCGGATTGGTTGTCGTCGATGAATAAGGCGTCGATTGAGCGGCTTGATGTGTCGCAGGCGGTGGGGGTGGTGATCTCGGCTCGGCGGGCGATCTGTCGTATGCAGGCGGTGCAGGCTCAGGCGATCGCGCAGGTCAGCCGGGCCCGTGGTGGTGCGCGGTGGGTGGCCGATGAGTTGGCGCCGGAGTTGCGGTTGTCCCGTGACACGACCGCAACCCGGGTCGCCTTGGCGAAAGCGCTGGTGTCGCGGATGCCGTGTCTGTTGGCCGCGATGACCGAGGGCGAGTTGGATATCGAGAAGGCTCGTCAAGCCTTTGATGGCGTGGCGGTATTGTCCGATGAATTGGCCCGTCAGGCGGATGAGATTCTGGCTGGTCGTATCGGTGAGAAGAATCCCAGCAACTGGCGTAAAACGGTCACTCGAGTGGTGGCGAGTCTCGATCCCGAAGGCCAGCAGGCGCGGACGGAGGCCCGGCGTAAGCAGCGCCGTGTCGAGTTGCACCACGAGCCCGACGCGATGGCCTCACTCTGGGCCTACCTCCCGGTCGAAATCGCGACCGCCGTGTATGCCCGGATCGACATGCTGGCGCGGAAGCTCCGCGGTGGCGATGAGGTTCGCACGCTGGATCAGTTGCGGGCTGATGTGTTGGCGGAGTTGCTGCTCGGCAAAGGCTGGGAAGGCTTGGCGGCTCAGGTGTTCATCCACATCCCGCTCGACACCGCGTTGGGCATCCGTGATGACGGCTGCGAGCTGGTCGGCCATGGCCCGATCCCCGGTGAGATCGGCCGTCAACTCATGAACCAGCCGGGATCGGTGTGGCGGAAGGTGTTGACCGATCCGGTGTCGGGCACTGTCCGGGATATCGGCCGCAAGCGGTACCGGCCACCAGCCGATCTCGCCGATCTGGTTCGGGTGCGTGACCGCACCTGCCGCGCACCGGGCTGTAATCGGCCTGCGCAACGGTGCGACGCGGACCATTGCACGGCGTGGTCGGAAAATGGGGACACCTGCGAGCACAACCTCTGTTGCCTGTGCCGCCACCACCACCGGTTGAAGGATGAGCCGGGCTGGACCTTCGACTTCGATCCCGACACGGCCGATTTAACGGTCACCACCCCCAACGGCCGCACCTACACCACCAGACCCGAACCACTGCTCGACCCACCACCACCGAAGATCACCGACGAGCCACCACCTTTCTAGTGCGCGCGGCCCACCGCACCCCGAGCAACGCGCCGTAGGACCTGCCCGAACCGCCGCTTGACCTCAGGTTAGGTTGAGGTATTAGCGTCGTTCAGCGAAGACCCCGACTACGAAAGGCATCCGGGATGCGCCAGCTCGAACTGGGACAGATCGGCGTGACCCTGAACATGCGCGCCGACGGCGGCCACCTCGAAGACGCGGCCATGCTGGAGAACCTCGGCTACTCGACGCTCTGGATCGTCGGCGGCCAGCTGAGCACCCTGGATCCGCTGCGGGAGGTCATCCGGGCGACCGAGGCGGTCCCCGTCGGCAGCGCGATCATTCCCGCCCGCCGCTACCCATCCGAGGACGTGGTCGCGTTGCGCCGCGACCTCGAGGCCACCGATCCGGGACGGCTGATCACCGGACTGGGCGGAGTGCACGGCGACCGCCCGCTGCGCACCATGAACACCTACCTGGACAGCTTGGACGCCGCCGACCCGCCGGTCCCGGCCGGCGCCCGCATGCTCTCGGCACTGGGCCCGCGGATGCTGGAACTGTCCCGCGACCGCGCGGCCGGCGCGCTGCCGCTGCTGGTGACCCCGGAGTTCACCGCGCACGCCCGGCAGATCCTGGGCGACGAAGCGAGCATGGCCGTCATGGAGTACGTCGTTCTCGAAAGCGATCCGCGACTGGCCAGGGACACCGTCCGCGAGTCCGTCGGCTTCCTGACCAAGGTCGGCGGCTACCCGCAGAACCTGCGCCGGATGGGCTTCACCGACGAGGACATCGCCACGACCAGCGACCACCTGCTCGACAACCTGGTCGCCTGGGGCGACACCGACACCATCGCCGCCCGCGTGAAACGCCACCTCGAAGCGGGCGCCGACCAGGTCGTGCTCGTCGTCCAACCGACGGACCCGAACGCCACGCCACACAAGGAATGGCAAGCACTGGCCGGCGCCCTCATCGGCTGACCCAGCCAAAACCTACCCGGCCTAGCCGTTGAGGAATCTTCTCTGGCTGGTAGTGGCTCGCTTCAGCCCAGATCCTTCACG
Organism: Amycolatopsis nigrescens CSC17Ta-90; assembly: GCF_000384315.1. Classification (GTDB taxonomy): domain Bacteria; phylum Actinomycetota; class Actinomycetes; order Mycobacteriales; family Pseudonocardiaceae; genus Amycolatopsis; species Amycolatopsis nigrescens. The sequence continues at coordinate 126,719 of NZ_ARVW01000001.1, forward strand.
CACAAGATCGAAGATACGACAAGCTTTACAGATTGCCGTTTAGGGTCACCTGTTCGGTGGTTCTACCGCGCAGCGCTGGCGAGTTACGGTCGACAGGTAGACGGGGAGTCCAAGCACGTGTGGGTCATGGGAGGGTCCTGGCGTGTCGGGGGATTCAAGTTACTTCTGAATGAAGAAACAGCACCGGACTCAGATTGATTTGCTTCTTTGCGCGTGTTTCCGACTTTCTTTTGGTTGCTCCAGATCAAAAGAGGAGGATTATGTCGTCAGCATCGCGTTCTCATGGAAAGTCAGGCTTAACCAGGGTTCTATTGGGCGTAACGGCCGTGTTCGTGACGGTGACCACCTCATTGCTGGCGTCGCCGTCGGCGGGGGCCAGCCCATCGGTATCAGTACCGACGGCGAGCGTGCAAGAGAGATCCGCAGAGAATCCTCTTGTCGCCAAGACCGAGATCTACGGCGGATGGCGCATGTGGGACAACAACTACGTGGCCTCACCTGATGGGCGCACGCAGCTTCATCTTCTGCGCGGGTTGCTTGAGGTCTGGAGAGACGGTGGCCACGTGTGGACCGCCGGGCAGAGCTCGGCCGGAGCCTATGTCGACTTCCAGCATGATGGCAATCTGGTCGTGTACACAGGCGCTGGACAACCTGTGTGGGCCAGCAATACCACCTTTTGGTGCGGGCAGGACGGGTGCCACCTGGGAATTCAGGATGACGGCAACGTGGTGATCGAAGACGACTTCACGTATTGGGATTTCTGGTCGACCAAGACGGCACGGCCTGATCCTGCCACTCCGCTCCTGACCCCGGTCGAGGCGAAGTAGCAGCGCCATATTTCCAGGGCAGGGCAGGCAAAGCTGACAGGAAGACTGCCTGCCCTGCCGCTCTGGGAATGTCACCCGAAAATCAACCTGAGCCATCCCCAAGTCTCGCGCCAATACGAGCGGAGATCAACCTCGCTCAAGTTCGATATCCAGCGACACTCCGCTAATTACCACCATGGCGCCCGGGATGCCAAATATTGGCCACTCTGTTACGAGCTTGAATTTATCCGCGACAGACCTTGGCCATAGCCAGAGAGTTTGCTGACTTGTCAGTTCATTACCGGAAATATGAAATCCAGGGCCACCCAAACTGGCGAAATAAGGCTCCGTCGGCGGGGACAGCGGGGTGATGGTGTGATCGAGCGTGGTCGCGGTGCGCCCGTCTTCGAGGTGGATGCCGAACCGTAACACCGCGTCAGGCACCCCTGTTCCAACTCCGGGTGCCGCCATAGCCGTACGAAGAACCTCACCGGGCTCCGCGCCTCCCGTCGTGGCTGCCGCTTCGAGCTCGATCGCGAGGCCGTCAGGATATTTACTCAGTCCCAGCACCGTCACACTGGCCTGCGCGGATTGCGCGATCACCTGCCGCATTTGCCTATTTTCAGTGGCAGTCGCCCCGATCCCGGGGCCGGGCCACCCCCCTGCACCTGGTTGCGGGGCATCGGATTCTTTACGGCCCCCATCGGGAGCGAGCGAATCGTCATCCATATCACCGAACGTACCACTGCGCACTAGCGTGTTCCGGAAGTTGCGGCCGACCTCGATCAACACGGGCTCGGTTCAGCGGAGGGCGTGCTCGCAATATCAGCTGGCCGGCAAGGCAAGGAAGCATGCTAAATGATCAGTGGGTTGGTTCTCTTTGGCCGCCTGCCAATCGGACTCCCCATGAGGCGCCGAAGCAGCCAAGACACCGCTGAAGGAGCGCTGCGAAGAGCGCACAGATCACGTATGCCGGATATCGCCTGGTCATTGGTGCAGCAGCACTACCAGTAGCACGACCAGCGCGACGGGCACGGTGAACGCCACCAGTGCGGCTGATCAGCCGCAAGGTCTGTGGCCACTGTTTGATCGCCGCACGGATCGTCTTCCCGGCTTCTTCGGCCATGCTCACCATCGTCACCTTCTCCGAGGTCGTCGACTCACTGACGGCACTCAGCATCGGACTACCGCGCTTGCCGCGGCAACAAGCGTGGTGACGTTGCGGTACCCAGCGAACAAGGCCGACCTACTGCACGACTCCACCGCACCGGGCATCATCCGGCTCCGGCAACAGCCGCCTGGTCAACTTGTCTTCGGTGACGGGGAAGTTCTGGCGCGGCGCCGGGTGCTCAAGGCCGCCAGCCCGAGGCCGGACAGGAACACCACCGGCATCACGCAGACCAGCAGCGTGTTGGTCGCGGGGCCGGCGGCGGTGAGCACGTCGACGTGGGCGATCACCAGCACCAGCGCGGTGGTCAGCAGGGCCGCGGCCAGGACGGCGGTGGCCAGCACCGCGGGTGACCGTCTTCCGGCGCGCCCGCTCGCGACGAAGACACCCGCCGAGACGGCGACCAGCACCTGCAGTCCGAGCACGCCGATCACCCCGGGTGTGTTGACCCACAGCAGAAGATGCCGGTACGGGTCGGCGCCCGCCGCCGCGAACACCAGCACGACGACCAGCGCCAGCGCGCATTGCAGCAGCCCCGCGCGGTAGGGCGAGCGGTGCCGGGGATGCAACCTGCCGAGCGATCGCGGCAGCACCTGGTCGCGGGACAGCGAGTACACATAGCGGTTGACCGCGTTGTGGAAGGCGAGCTGGGTGGCGTAAACGCTGGTGATGATCAGGATCCTCATCAGGATGCTGGCCCACGGGCCGAGGTAGCGGTCGGTGGCGAGGAAGAACAGGTCGGCGGTGTGCGCACCGGCCAGGTTGACCACCTCGCTCTCACCGAAGGCCTGCACCACGGCCCAGACGATGAACGCGTACAGCACGGCCATGAAGGTGACCGCGAGGTAGGTCGCCCTCGGGATGGTCCGTTGTGGATTGCGGGCCTCCTCCCGGTAGAGCACAGTCGACTCGAAGCCCATGAAGGCGGCGAAGCAGATCGCCAGCGCTCCGGCCATCCCCGGGGTGGAAACGGCCTGCGGGGTGAACGAACCGGCGCCGAGCCCGTCCGCGCCGCCGCCCACCACCACCGCGACGGCCAGCACCACCAGCAGTCCGGTCTCGGCCACCAGCAGGACGCCGAGCACCTTGGCGCCGACGTCGATCCCCCGGTAGCCCAGTGCGAACACCGCCAGCACCGCGACGGCCGCGATCAGCGGCCAGGGCACCTCCCAGCCGAACAGGTCGCGCAGGGTCGCCTGCGCCTGGGTGGCGAACAGGCCGAACACACCGATCTGCAAGGCGTTGTAGGCGACCAGCGCGCTCATGCCCGCGGCCACACCGGTGCTGCGACCGAGGCCGCGGCTGACGTAGGAGTAGAAAGCACCCGCGTCGGCCACCTGACGCGCCATGGGCAGAAAAGCGGCGGCGAAGACGCACAGCACGGCGCCTGCGACCAGGTAGCCCACCGGTGCGCCGATCCCGCCGAGCATGATCGCCAGCGGCGCCACACCCACCATCACGGTCAGCGGGGCGGCGGCGGAGACCACCAGGAACACGATTCCGCCGGTGCCGAGCGCGTCGCGTTTGAGTCCGGTCCCCTGGCCGGTCACCGAAGTGCCTCGATCAACTCGGTGGCCGCCCGGCGGCCGCTGTCGATCGCGCCGTCGATGAAGCCGGGCCAGCGCAGCGCGGTGTGCGCTCCGCCGAAGTGCACCAGCCCTTCCCTGCGGCCGAGTTCCTTTTCGTAGCGGGAGATCTGGCCCGCGCGGAACGTGGTCCAGGTGCCCCGGGACCATTCGTCGTCGACCCAGCGGTGGGTGGCGGTGCGCAGGACCTCGGCACCGGGGGCGAACTCGCGCACCGCCCGCTGCACGTCCGCGGGGTCATCGCCGTCCACCCGGTCGTGCTCGGGGGCGAAGCAGACGAGCAGCACCCCCTCGGCGGTGGTGCGCATCGCGCCGACGTAATCGAAAGCCGTGCGCCAGCCGTAGCCGGAGAGGTCCTCGGGCACGCCCCGGGCCAGCGCCCAGATCTTCTGGCCCTGCCCGGCGTGGTTCTCCCGGGAGATCTCCCGTTTCGGCGCGGAGAGGGCGGGCATGAACTCCAGCCGCCGCAGCACCCCCAGCGGCACGGTCACCAGCGCCCGCCGCGCGCAGTCGACACCGCCGTCGTGCCGGACCAGGACACCGCCGTCACCTTGCTCGATCACCGATACCGGGCAGTCGAGCCGGATCGTCGCGGTGCCGTCGGCGGCGATGGCCCGCGCGAGCGAGCTGGTGCCGTCGGTGAAGGTGTGCCCGAGCACGCTGGCCTGGACCATCCCCCACACCGAGTTCCCCATCGCGGCCAGCCAGCGCAGGATGTCCAGCGCGGACCCGGTGTCGGCGCGGGCGTTGCCGCACCCGCAGAACCAGGAGATCATCAGGTCCCGGACCGTGCCGGTGAGCCCGGCCCGCTCGGCCCATTCCTCGATCGGGACGTCGAGGTCGGCCAGCCCCTGCTCGGACAGCGGGCGGTCGAGGTCCAGCCGTGCCCCCGCGGCCGGCAGTGCGCGCAGGCCGTGCTCCAGCGCGCCGAGTTCGGCGGCGGGCACCGGCAGCAGGCTGTCCAGTACGCGGCCGCCGTCGGACCAGGTCATCCGGCTGGGCAGCGCGCTGTCCTCGGTCGCGATGCCGTACCGGGCGACCTCGGCGAAGACCGCGGCCTGCTCGGGCACGATCCAGGTGCCGCCCATCTCCAGGCCGACGCCGGGGAAGAGGTCCTCGCGGTACCAGGTGCGCCCGCCGATCCGGTCCCTGGCCTCCAGCACCAGCACCCGGTACCCGGCCAGGCTGAGGTCGCGGGCGGCGGTCAAGCCGGAGAACCCCGCCCCGACCACGATGACGTCGTAGCCGTCCTGCATCACGTTCTCCTTCACACTCGGGCCCGGTGAGTTACCTGTCCATTTAGGACTGTCAGCACGATGGGCGCGTCGGCGAGCTCGTCGGCGGGTGCCCGCAACGGATCGGCAGCGAAGGCGGTGAGGTCGGCGCGCCCACCGGGCCGGATCCGGCCGGAGACCGCGGATTCGCCGACCGCTTCGGCGGCGTGGGTGGTCATCCCCTCCAACGCCATCAACGCGGTGAGGGCCTGCCCCGGCAACAGCGGCTCGACTTCGGGACTGCCCGCCGGGCGGCGCAACCGGGCTCCGGTGAGCACCCGCCGCGGGTCGAACGGCGCGATCGGCCAGTCGGAGCCGAGGACCAGGATGGCTCCGGCGTCGACGAGGTCGCGGCAACGCCATGCCCTGCCCGCGCGCAGGGCGCCCAGCCGCCTGGACCAGTTGTCGCTGCCGTCGGACCTGCTGAAGTGGGCGTGGGTGGGCTGCATCGACGCCACCACGCCCAGCTCGGCGAAGCGGCCGAGCTGGCCGTCCGGCACGGTTTCCAGGTGCTCGACCCGATGCCGGGCACCGGTGGCCGGCGCCCCCGCCACCGCGTCCAGCACGTGCCGGACGGCGGCGTCCCCGATGGCGTGGGTCGCGGTCGGCACGCCGTGCGCGGCGAAGAACCTGAGCGCGGTGGAGAATTCCGCGGGCTCCGGCCAGAACGACCGGGTGGAGGCGCCCCTGGTATCCGGTTCCTCCAGCCAGGCGGTTCCGCCGTCGACCGTGCCGTCGAGGAAGAACTTGACTCCACCGACCCGCCACAACTCGCCCCGCCACCGCTGCTTCCCGAGCAGCTCCCGCCAACCCGGCTCGCCGTCGCCGGGCATGCACCACGGGGCGAACCGCAGCCGCACCGGCAACTCCCCCACCTCATCCAACTCGCGGACCAGGTCGATGCCGTCGCCGTCCATCACGTGCCCGCCGGTGACCCCGGCCGCGGCCAGCTGCCGGAGCAGGCGCCGCAGCCGCGCCCGGCGACGCGCGGCCGGCTCGGCCGGGATGACCAGGCGCACCAGGTCCATCGCCTCGTGCTCGAGCAGGTGACCGGTGGGCCGCCCGGCCGGATCGCAGGCGATGCTGGCGCCCTGCCCGAACTCGCGCGGGCCGTGGACGCCGGCCAGCCGCAGCGCGGCGGAACTCGCCAATGCCGAGTGGGCGTCGGCGAAGGTCAGGAAGACGGGGACCTCGCCGGCCACCTCGTCCACCACTCGCGCGGTGACCGGGGTTTCGCCGAACACGTTGGGATCCAGGTTCCAGCCGAGGATCCAGTCACCCGGACCCGCCCGCCGCCGTTCCGCGGCGATCCGGTCGCGCAAACCTCGCGGGTCGCGCACCCCGCCGAGGTCGGCTCCCGCGGTCGTTTCCAGCCCCAGCACCGGATGCAGGTGACCGTCGACGAGGCCGGGGGTGAGGGTCGCGCCTTCGAGGTCGACCGTCGTCGTGCGCGAGCCGCGCAGCGGGCGCAGTTCGCGGTCGCCGCCGACGGCGAGGATCTTGCCGTCGCGCACCGCGACGGCCTCCGCGACAGGATGGTCGGGGTCGAGTGTGCGCACCAGTCCGCCGTGCAGCAGCAGGTCCGCGGTTCGGTGCTCGGAGACGTGCATGAGCGGGTAGTCTCCGCATGGTCAACGTTATAGTCAACACCGTGACTATGGAGGCACGATGGCCGCCACTCGCCGCCGCAGGCCGCGGAACAGCCTGAACCAGCAGGTGATCGTCGACGCGGCCTTCGCCATCGTCGACCGGAGCGGGGTCGAGGCGCTGACCTTCGCCGCGCTAGGTCGCGCGCTCGGCGCCCACCCGACCGCGATCTACCGGCACTTCCGGGACAAGGACGAGCTGCTGCTCGCGATCACCGACGCGTTGCAGGCGCAGTCCCAGGAGAGCGGCCTGGCCACCACCGACGACTGGCGAGCCGACCTCCGCCGTGGTGCGCTCAACCTGCACACGGCCTATCTGCGGCATCCCCAGCTCGCGCAGCTCGCGGCCAGGACCGCACGCCGGCCGCACGAGTTTCGCGGGGTGGAGCACATCCTGTCCTGCCTGCGCCGGGCAGGCTTCGACGACGAGGCCGCCGCCCGCCACTACCGCGCTTTCGGCGATTTCGTGCTGGCGCACTCCAGCCTGGACGCCGCGCTGGCCGCACTCGATCCGGACGTGCGGGACGCCGACCTCGCGGCATGGGACGGGCAGTACCGCAGGCTGTCCGAGCAGGACTATCCGAACATCGCCGCGGTGGCCCGGTATCTGCCGGCGCTGGACGATCCCGGCAACTTCACGTTCGCGCTGGACCTGATGATCGAGGCGATCGCCCGCAGGTCACCCGGCGCGAAGGACGATCACCCGAGCTGACCCCGCAGGCGGGCTGGTCGATCAACCGGGATCGGCCGGACCGCCGGGTGGACGAGCACCGGCGGTCGCGGCCAGGTTAGGGCCGGTCAGCCGAACTGGCCGACCTGGTAGCCGCCGGCGGGCTGCTGGACGATCACGTTCAAGCGGTTGAAGGCGTTGATGAAGGCGATCAGCAGCACCAGTGCGGTGAGCTCCTCCTCGTCGTAGTACTTGGCCGCGTTCGCCCATGCGTCGTCGGTGACGCCACCGGCCGCGTCGGCGACGCGGGTGCCCTGTTCGGTCAGCTCCAGCGCGGCGCGCTCGGCGTCGGTGAACACCGTGGCCTCCCGCCAGGCCGCGACCAGGTTGAGGCGGGTCTGGGTCTCGCCGGCGTGCGTGGCTTCCTTGGTGTGCATGTCGGTGCAGAAGCCGCAGCCGTTGATCTGGCTGGCGCGGATCTTCACCAGTTCCTGCGTGGCGGCCGGCAGCGTCGACTCCGCGACCGGCTTGCCCGCCGCGATGAGGTGCTTGAAGGCCTGGCCCGCGAGCGGGCTGCCGAACAGGTTCAACCGGGCGTCCATGACGCACTCCTTGCCGTTGTTGGTAGTTACACCTCATTGACACCGCAGCCCGGCGAAATGTGACAGCCCGGCAGGTGACCTGGGTCTCGCCAAGGGTGCGCACTAGGTGGCGGCCAGCGCCGCCAGCTCGATGATCTGCCGGGCCCGGCTGACCATGGCCGCGTCCACCATCCGGCCGTCGGCGAGCACGATGACCCCGCGCCCGGCCGCGACCCCTTGGTCGAAAGCGGAAAGCAGTTCCCGCGCTCCGGCCACTTCGGCCGTGGACGGGCGGAACGCGGACCTGATCACCGGCAGCTGCCTGGGGTGGATGGCGCCGCGGCCGACGAAACCCAGCCGCCGGCCGGCCCGGCAGGACTCGGCCAGCCCGGCGAGATCGGCCACGTGCGGGTAGACCGACATGACGGGCGGCTCGAGACCGGCGGCCCGCGCGGCGACGACGATCCGCGAACGGGCGTAGGACAGCCCGGCGTCGTCGCTGAGGCCGAGGTCGCCGCGCAGGTCGGCTTCGCCGAGCCCGATCCCGGCCACCCTGGCGGACGCGGTGGCGATCTGGTAGGCCGCCTCCACACCGCGGGCGGTCTCGATCAGGCACTGCAGCTTCGTCCCGGTGGCGGCCAGCCGGTCCAGGGCGGTCACGACGTCCGCCGCGGCTTCCACCTTCGGCAGTCGGACAGCGCGCAAGGACGGCTGGTCCTCAAGCGCGGCGAGATCGGCCTCGGCCCACGGGGTGCCCAATGCGTTGACGCGAACCTCGACGGCGCCCGGCGGCGCATCCGGCAGCCATTCGGCGACGGTGGCGCGGGCCTGTTCCTTGTGCTCCGCGGCGACCGCGTCCTCCAGGTCCACGATCACCACGTCGGCACCGGAGACGAGCGCCTTGGCGAACCGGTCCGGGCGGTCGCCGGGCACGTACAGGTAGGTCAACGGCACGGGCTCATACCACCTTCGCCGCCCGCAGCCCGGCGATCTCCGACGGCGAGCAGCCCAGCTCGGTGAGCACCTCGTCGGTGTCCGCGCCGTGCGCCCTGCCGGCCCAGCGGATCGCGCCGGGACTGGCGCTGAGCCGGAACAGCACGTTCTGCATCCGCACCGGCCCGAGCTGCTCGTCGGGCACGGTGGCGATCGTGCCCAGCGCCTGGAACTGCGGGTCGGCCATGATGTCGCGCGCGTCGTACACCGGCGCTATCGCCGCCTGCGCCCGTTCGAAGGCCTCGACGACCTCGCCGGAATCGCGAGCGGCGATCCACTCCCCCACCGCCGCGTCCAGCTCGTCGGCGTGCTCGGCCCTGGTGCGCCCGGTGGCGAACCACTGCCGCTGCACCAGATCCGCGCGTCCCACCAGGTGCAGCACGCGTTCGGCGATGCTCTGCGAGCTGGTGGACAGGGCCAGCCAAACCCCGTCCCGGCTGCGGTAGACGTTGCGGGGCGCGTTGTTCGCCGACCGGTTCCCTGTCCGCGGCTGCACCACGCCGAGCTGGTCGTAGGCGGTGAGCTGGCCACCGAGCATGGCGAGCATCGGCTCGATGATCGCCATGTCGATGACCTGCCCGTGCCCGGTCCGGTCGCGATCACGCAGGGCGGTCGTGATCGCGAACGCGGTGGCGATCGCGGTGATGCCGTCCGCCAGGCCGAACGGCGGCAGCGTCGGCGGGCCGTCCGGCTGGCCGGTCACCGCGGCGAACCCGCTCATCGCCTCGGCCAGCGACCCGAAACCCGGCCGTCCCGCGTACGGGCCGACCTGGCCGAACGCGGTCACCCTGGCGATCACCAGCCCGGGGTTGACCTCGTGCAGCCGTTCCGGCGCCAGGTTCCAGCGCTCCAGCGTGCCGGGGCGGAAGTTCTCCACCAGCACGTCGGACCGCTCGGCGAGCGCGAGCAGCAGCCGTGCACCGTCCTCTTTGGACAGATCGAGGGTGAGTGCGCGCTTGTTGCGGCCGAGCGTCTTCCACCACAGCCCGATGCCGTCCTTGGCCGCGCCGTGCCCGCGCGCGGCGTCCGGCCGCCCCGGATGCTCGACCTTGACCACGTCGGCGCCGAAGTCGCCGAGGTGGGTGGCGGCCAGCGGCCCGGCGAACAGCGTCGCCGCGTCGATCACCCGCACCCCGTGCAGCGCCGCCATCAGCCGGCCACCTGCACCGCGCACCGGAAACCAACGCAGGCCGAGCGCTCCAACCCGCCGCCGGGCAGCACCAGCTTCAGCTCCCACTCCGGCGGTTGCGGGCCGCCGTCGACGTACCAGTCCGAACCTTCCGCGGCGAACCAGCCGCCGCCCTTGAGCAAGGCGAACCGGGTGACCCCGTCGGTGTGCTCGCTCGCCGTCCAGTTCCACACCAGCGGATCGCGCCGTCCGGCACCCCGCTGGATGGCCAGCTGCCATTCCGCGGTGCTGGGCAGCCGCGCGCCGCGCCACCGCGCATAGGCGCGGGCGTCGTCGAGGCTGACGAAGGCGACCGGTTCGTCACCCGTGCCCGGCGCGGGTGCGGCACCGTTCCAGTGCGCGAGAAACCGGTGCGCCACCAGGGGCCGGTAGCCGGTGGCGGTCAGGAACTCGTGGAACTCCGCGTTGCTGACCTCCAGCCGGTCCACGGCCACCGCGCCGAGTTCCGCCTCGCGCTCGGTCTCGACGACGGAGTGCAGCTCGGGCGGCAGCGGTTTCCACGCGTCGATCCAGCGGGTTTCGCCGTGCTGACCGGTTTCGCGCAGCCGGTAGCGGACCGGCAGCACGTACCGGCCTGGCTCGATCCGCACCGCGTCCGCGGGCGGTTCGCCCACCGCCGCCGGTTCCGGCACCGGGCGCGCGGTCCTGGCGGGAAAGCCCGTGTCCCCGCCAAGCGGCGCCGCCGCCGGCGTGGCCAGCGGCACGGAACTCCTTACCAGGCAAGCAATTCCACCGGCCGCGACCTCGGTGCTGACGGCCCGTTCGTCGGCGTGCACGGCCGCGCCACCGGCCTGCTCGGACCAGCTGCCCACCGGATCCGTGCGCAGCACCGGACCGCGATAGGCGGTGTCGCCGCGGTTCACCACCGCCCACACGGTGACCCCGTCCAGGTCGTACCGGTGCGCGAACACGCCGGCCGCGACGGCGTCCTCGTGGTGATCGGCCAGCGGAGTCCACTCGCCCTCGGCGAACTGGCGGTGGAAAGCCCGTTGCAGCCGGCGCATCGCCCGCAGGGTCGCCAGATCGCGTTCGTTCCAGCCGACCCAGACACCGAACACGTCGTCCCAGACCAGCATGCCGCAGCCGTTCACCCAGGCCGACTGCAGTTCGGCGCTGTGGTCGCGGTTCCACCGCCTGGTGTGGTGCATCAGGTGCCGCCGCTCGAACCAGTGCGCGCGCAGCACCCCCGGCGCCGCGCTGTCGGCGAACCACTGCGCCCAGGAAAGCGCGTGGTCGGCGACCGCGGCCAGCGGCAGCCGGGACTCGCCTTCCAGCGCGACGTCCGGGCCGACCGCGTCGATCACGTCCCGCGCGCCCTCCTTCAGCGTGTCCAGGAAAACGCCGTCCACGCCGTAGTCCGCGACCAGCATCGCGATCTCGGCCGCGTCTTCGCGCCCGGTCCGCCTTGTCCCGCCGTCCCAGGGGTTGTAGTCGACGAACACCCGGAGCCCGTGCTCGTGGAACTCGCCGACCAGCCCGGCCAGCCCCGGCACGTCGCGGTAGTAGTCCCACTGGTTGCGCGGGTCCAGGCCGATCACCGGGTACGCGTGCCAGAGCACGACGGCGTCGAAGCCGCCATAGGTCTCTTCACCGCCGCGAAGGAACTCCGCGACCGTGAAGCGGCCGGTGGCCCGGTCGTAGAGCCGCTCGTCCCACAGCCACACCAGGCAGACCGAGTAGCAGCCCGCCGCCCAGCCCGCACGGGTGTAGGCCGGACCGGCAGCGCCGTCCATGCAGTACCGTCGACGCGCGGAGGCCCGCCAGCGGTGCAGGGTCTCGCGCCAGGCCGGCCAGTCCGCCGGGTCCTCCGGCGCGGCGAAGATCTTGGCATCGTCCAACTCGGTCAGGTCGGCGCGCCCGTCCAGCGGAACCTGGGCCGGCAGGTCGATCGGCCGCGGCACGGACAGGTCGCGGGGCTCGATCCGTGCTGGCTTGGCTGTCATCGGGCCGCCACCGCCAGCGTGCGGCGGGCCAGCTCGTCGATGGCAACGCGATCGAACCCGGGCAGGCTGCTCGCAATCCGGTTGCGCAACGGCTTCGTCCACTGTTCCGGCAGCCCCGCCGCTCCGGCCAGCGCCCCGCAGACCGCGCCCACCGTCGCCCCGGCCGAGTCGGTGTCCCAGCCCGCCGCCACCGCGGCCGCGACCGCGGCACCGAACTCGCCCTCGGCGGAAACCAGCGCGTACGCGATCAGCGCGGCGTTGTTCAGCACGTGCACCCAGTGCAGCGCACCGTAGACGGCGTGCAGTTCGTCCAGCGCCGCCTCCAGCGGCAGCCCGCTGCCGCCCAGATCGGCACCGAACCGCACCGCTTCGGCCAGCGCGCTGTCCGGCGGAACCACGGAGAGTCCACAATGGACTACTGCATGGACGTTCGTGCCGGTCACCGCGGCCGCGCTCATCGCGGCGACGAACATCGCGCCGTAGACGCCGTTGCGCCGATGGCTCAGCCGGGCGTCGACATACGCCAGCCGCGCGGCGGCGTGCGGGTCACCGGGACGCACCCAGCCGTACACGTCAGCACGGATCAGCGCGCCGATCCATTCGCGGAACGGGTTGCGCACCACGGCGGCCAGCGCGGGCGGCACCGCTTCGAGCAGGTTGCGGTAGGCGGCGCGTTCGGCGGTGAACACCCGCCCGGCCGGCAGCTCGGTCAGCCAGGACTCAGCGACCTGCTCGGTGCTCAGCTCCCCGCCATGCCGTTCCACCAGCTCCAGCGCGAGCATGGCGAAGTTCAGGTCGTCGTCCTCCGGCATGCCGTCGATGTTCTCGGCGAGACTGGTCGGCCTGCTGCGCCGGTTCCACGGCCAGCGGGCCGCCACCTCGGCCGGCAGCCCGGCCTCGGTGAAATAGCCGCGGATCGGCCAGTTCCCGGTGGCGCGGGCGATCTCCTCGATGCCGGCGCGCGGGATCTTCTCCACCGGCTTGCCCAGCAGGCAGCCCGCCGCGCGGCCGAGCCAGGCCCCGTGCAGCCGGTCGAGCAGTGCCTCCTCGGCCGGCACGGGCAGCGGCGGCGGCTCGGTCCACCCCGCCGGGTCCAGCTCTTCGGTGGACCGCAGGGCTGCCGTCAGCCGGTCCAGCTCGTCGAGCAGCCCGCGCGCCAGTTCGCGCAGTTCCGGGTCCCCCGGCTCCGAGGCCCCACCGGCGACGGGCACCAGCGAACCCCCTGCGGCGGACCACTTCCCGGCCTGCACGGTCACGTCGGCGCCTTCGGCCGCGGCCTGCACCAGCTCGTGCGCGACCAGGTCCTCCGGCTGCACCCAGGTCAGTCTCATCGCGCGCCCCCGGCCGGTGCCGACAGCCGTTCGAACGCCTCCCGGCGGGCGCGCACCCGCGAGTCCTCCGCCGCGGCCAGCTCACCGGCCAGCTCCGCCAGCACCCGGCCCGGTGCCTCGATGTCGATCTTGCTAGCCGCCGAGACCTCGGTCCGCCACTGCTGGGGCACCGCGGAAAGCCCGCCCAGCGCACCGCAGATCGCGCCGGCCATGGTCGCGATCGAGTCCGCGTCGCGGCCGTAGTTCACCGCGCCGAGCACCGCCTCGCGGTAGTCGCCGCCGGTGAGCACCAGCAGCCCCAGCGCCACCGGCAGCTCTTCGATCGACTTCGTCCGGCTCGGCCGCCGGGCATCCGGCGACGGCTGCCGGTAATGCGGGCCCACCGTGTCGAAAGACGCGACGGCCTCCCGCAGCGCGGGATTCCCGGTGCGCCAGTCCTTCTCGCCATCGGCGGCCGAGCACACCGCCTCGATCGCCGCCCTGGTGCCGTCGTGCGCGAGCGCCAGGCAGGTGTCCACCACCGCGGCCGGGGTGGCGCCGGGCGCCATCGCCGCGGCGACCGCGGCCGCGAACACCCCCGCCGCCTCACGCCCGTAACTCGACTGGTGCGCCCCGGTGATGTCGATCGCCTCGTGGTAGGCGCGTTCCGGATCCATCGCGTTCACCACGCCCACCGGCGCCATGTACATCGCGGCCCCGCAGTTGACGATGTTGCCGACCCCGGCCTCCCGCGGGTCGACGTGCCCGTAGTGCAGCCTGGCGACCAGCCACTTCTCGGCCAGGAACAGCCGGCTCAGCAGCAGCGCGTCCGTCTCCAGCTCCGGCACCCAGCGCTTGTCCCCGATCAGCCGCGGCACCAGGCCGTCCGCCACGGCGTACGCGTCGAGATGGCCGCGCCGCTCCGCGTACACCTCCACCAGCGCGTGCGTCATCAGGGTGTCGTCGGTGATGTGCCCGTCGCCCTTGTGGTACGGCGCGATCGGGCGGGCCGTGCGCCAGTCGCTGAGGAACGGGCCGACCACACCGGTGACCCAGCCGCCGTGGCGCTCTCGGATCTGCTCCGGCGTCCAGCCCTCCGTCGCACCGCCCAGCGCGTCCCCGACGGCGGCCCCGGCCACGGCACCGATCGCCTTGTCCTGCAACTGATTCACGAAACCCCTCCCACGCCCTTCACTTCGCCACCTTCGGAATCACTGGTTGACCTGCGACCAGCCCTCCGTCAGCCGCTTGCCGAGATCCGGCAGGCTGATCTTGTCCGCCAGGTACTGCTGGAAGGCCGGGGTCGCGATCTGGTCCTTCCAGCGCGGATAGTTGGTCACCGCCTGGAACGGCGCGGCGACCAGGTTGCGCGCCCCGTCCAGGGTCTGCTTCCAGCCGTTCTCGCCACCGGTCGCCTTCATGATCACGTCACGGGCCTCCTGGGTGGCCGGGATCAGCCAGTCGCCCTCCCCGACCGCGGCCAGCCGGTCCGCCTGCATGAAGTAGTTGATGAACGCGGTCGCTTCCTTGACGTGCTCGCTGCCCTGCGACACCGACAGCGTCTGCGGGTTGGCGGCCTGGTTCGCCGAGCTGCCCGAAAGCGGCGGCAGCACCGTCCACTTGAACGAGTCCGGAGCCTGCTCGGCGATCTGCTGGGCCACGTAGTTGCCCTGCACCACCATCGCGAACTCGCCGGCGTAGAAGCCGGGCAGCACGTCGGTGCCGGACTGGGTCAACGTGGTCGGCGCGAGCGACTTGTCCACATAGGCCATGTCGTGGATGCGGCGCGGCACCTGGTTTTCGTTGTCCCCGACGCGAACCTGCGCATCCCGGTCGGTGCCGGTGAAGTACGTGCCGCCGAAGTTCAGCCCCAGGTTCATCATCGGCGCGGTCGGCGACTTGAGCCCCCAGCCGACCCCGAAGGAGCCATTCGCGGTCGCCTTCTTCGCCATCGCCTGCAGCTCGTCCCAGGACATGCTCGGCCCGCTCGGCACCTCGATCCCGTTCTTGCTCAGCAGGTCGGTGTTCGCCATGACCACATAGGACTGCAGCAGGGTCGGCGCCGCGTAGGTCTTGCCCTCGGCCGAGACCACGTCCCATAGCTCCTTCGGCACGGAGTTCTTGACCTCCGGCGCCAGGTCACCCGAGATGTCGGCCAGATAGCCCTGCGGGATGAACCCGGAGATGTCGGCCGCCTCGTCGTGGATGATGTCCGGCGCGGTGCCACCGGCGAACTGGGTGACCAGCTGGTCGTGCACCGAGCTCCAGGTGCCCTGGCTGTACTCGACCTGGATGTCGGGATGCGCGGTGTTCCAGTCCTGCACGATCTTCTGCACGGCGGCGACCGACGCGGGTTGGAAGGCCAGGCTCTGGAACTTCAGGTTGACCTTGCCACCGCCTTCGCCGCTGTCCGAACCGCAGCCGGTGAGCAGTCCGGCGGCGGTCACCGCGGTCACCGCGGCGACCCCGATCCTGGTAAGTCTCATCTCCACTCCTTTGTGGTCGATGTTTCTTGCACCCGAGTGTCTGTTTCGGCCGGTGCGCTCACCCCTTGACCGCACCGGCCAGCAACCCCGACGTGAGCCGGCGCTGCATGATCGCGAACACCAGCAGGCTGGGAATGGTGGCCAGCACCGAGCCCGCGGCCAGCGGGCCGAGGCTGACCTGCCCCTCGGCGCCGACGAACCGGGCCAGCGTCAGCGGCAACGTGCGCAGGTCCGAGTCCTGGATCAGCACCAGTGCGAAGAAGAACTCGTTCCACGCCGAGATGAAGGAGAACATCGCCACCGCGACCAGTCCCGGTCGCAGCAGCGGCAGCACGATGCTGACCAGGATCCGGATCCGGCTCGCGCCGTCCACCGCGGCCGCCTCCTCCAGGTCCACCGGCAGCGCCGTCACGTAGCCGCGCAGCATCCACAACGCGAACGGCAGGGTCCAGACCAGGTACACCAGCACCAGCCCGGGCAGGGTGTTCAGCAGCCCGAGCGAGCGCAGCAGCACGAACAGCGGGATCACCGTCAGGATCACCGGGAACAGCTGGCTGACCAGGATCCAGCCGGTGGCCACGCCCCGCAGCCTGGTCCTGAACCGCCCCAGCGCATACGCGGCGGGCAGCGCCACGACCACCGTCAGCACCATGCTGCCCAGCGCGACCAGCGTGCTGTTCAGCGCCGACCGCAGCAGTCCCGGCAGGCCGAAAGCCGCGGAATAGTTGATCCAGTGGAAATCGTGCGGGATCAGGCTCGGCGACACCGACGCCAGCTCGGTCGGCGACTTCAGCGAGACCGAAAGCAGCCACAGCAACGGAAAGCCGAGGAAGACCAGATACGCCAGCAGCGCCAGGTACTGCCCCACCCGCCCGGCCGCGCTAGTCCTGTTCACCGCTCTCCCTTCCGCACACCGGCGCGCAGGTACAGCGCTAGGAAGATCACGATGACCACGACCATCGCATCGCCCATCGCGGAGGCGTAACCGAACTGGCCGTACCGGAAGGCCTCGTTGTAGGCGAACAGCATCGGCAGCATCGTCTGCCCGCCGGGGCCGCCGGCGGTGAGCACGTACACCAGGTCGAAGGAGTTAAAGTTCCAGATGAAGTTGAGCGCGGTGATGGCCAGGATGACCGGCCGCAGCTGCGGCAGCGTCACCTTGGCGAACCGGCGCCAGGTGCCGGCCCCGTCCACCGCGGCCGCCTCGTGCAGTTCGCGCGGCACCCCCTGCAGGCCGGCCAGCAGGGTGACCGTGGTCTGCGGCATGCCCACCCAGACCCCGACCACGATCACCGCGGGCAGCGCGGTCCGGAAGTCGCCGAGCCAGTTGATCCCGGTGTCGATGACGCCGGTCTCCCGCAGCGCCGTGTTCACCGGACCGACCGTGGGATCGAGCAGCAGCCGCCACATGATCGCCACGATCACCGGCGGCATCGCCCACGGGATCAGCATCAGCGTGCGCGCCAGCCCCCGCAGCCGCAGGTTCTGGTTCAGCAGCAGCGCCAGCCCCAGTGCGAGCAGGAACTGCAGCACGGTCACCGAGACCGCCCAGAGCAGCCCGATCAGGAAGGAGTCGAGGAACAGCTCGTTGTGCCAGAGCTTGACGAAGTTGTCCACCCCGACGAAATCGATCTTGGTGCCGGCCCCGGCGCGGGCGTTGGTGAAACCCAGGTAGATGCCCCAGGCCAGCGGCACCGTGCTGAGCACCAGCACCGGGATCAGCGCGGGCAGCACCAGCATCCATGCCTCGCGCGAACCCCGGCCCCGCCCGGTGTTCCGCACCGGCACCGGGGCGGTCCGCGGCGGCTCGACCATCGGCGCCTTGGTGACCATCAGCGCCGCCCCTTCCCGCGCGCGAGCGCGGTGGACGAGCGCAGCACCAGTTCGGGCTGCACGGTGACCCTGCCGGTGGCCCGCGCCGGTTCAGCCAGCCGGTCCAGCAGCATGGTGGCGGCGATCCGGCCGCGTTCCTCCGAACCGAGCGACACGCTGGTCAGCCCTGGGGTTGCCAGTTCGGCGAGCTCGGTGTCGTCCATCCCGGCCACCGCGATCTCCTCCGGCACGCGCAGCCCGCGCGCCCGCAGCAGCCGCATGGTGCCGATCGCAAGCAGGTCGTTGGCGCAGAGGATCGCGTCCGGCCGGTAGTGCTCCAGCAGCGCGGCGGTCGCCTTCTCCCCCGCGTCGTGCGTGAAGTCCGCGGCGACGACGGTCTGCTCCGGCGCGATCGGCCGTTCGAGTGCGCGCATCGCCCGCCGGAAACCCCGCGAGCGCGCGATCCCCGGCACGGTGTCGATCGGCCCGTTCACGAAACCGATCGCCGCCCGGCCGGTGCCGGCCAGATGCCGCACGGCCAGCCCGACACCGCGGGCCGAGTTGGCGCGCACGTTGTCGATGTCCACCCCGGGCGGCAGGCTGCCGACCACGGTCACCGGCACCGGCGCCCGCCGCAACTCGGCGACCAGCTCGTCGGTGATCCGCAGCGGGCTGAGGATCAGCCCGTCCGCATAGCCCCGGTGCAGCCCGCGGATCAGCTCGATCTCGTCCAGCGGGTCGGCGCCGGTGGCGGAGACGACCAGCCGGTAGCCCGCGGCGCGGACCACCTTTTCGATCGAGCGCATCATCGCGACGTAGACCGGGTTGCCGAGATCGGCCACGGCGAACGCGAGTTGCTCGGTGCGGCGAACTTTCAGCGAGCGGGCCGTCGCGTCCACCACGTAGCCGAGCTCGTCCGCGGCCTGGCGCACCCTGGCGACCATCTCCGGACTGGCCGACGCCCCGTTGAGCGCCCGCGACGCCGACGCCACCGAGACCCCGGCCCGCCGGGCCACTTCCGCGAGGGTCGCACGGTTCGCCGTCACCAGTCGCTCCCGTCCTTGGAATCGATTCCACGGGAGTCTGGATGGTGGCTCAGTAGCTGTCAACCATAGAAGCTAGTTGGGTGGAAACGTTTTCATCGGCGACTGGCCCTTACCGACCTCGTGAGTGAAAACGGTTGCCCCGGCAACACTTTTCACTCACGACCGTTGACCTGGGGGTTTAGGGCGCCATGCCGGCCAGCTTGCCGCCGTCCACCGGCAGCGTGACGCCGGTGACGAAGGACGAAGCTTCCGAGCACAGCCACACCGCCGCCGCGGCGACCTCCTCCGGGCTGCCGATCCGGCGCATCGGCAGCCCGTGCGCGACGTGCTCCCGTGCCTGCTCGCCGGCCTGGCGCAGGGCGGCGGTGAAGATCGGCCCCGGCGCCAGCGCGTTCACCCTGACCCCGGCGCCGGCGTAGTCGAGCGCGGCGGTCCTGGTCAGGCCGACCACGCCGAACTTGGTGGACACGTACCCGGCGATCCCGGCAACCGCCTCCAGGCCACCGGTCGAGGACATGTTCACGATCGCGCCGCCACCGCTGTCCAGCATCGCCGGGATCTCGTACTTCATGGACAGGAAGACCCCGCGCAGGTTGACCGCCACCGCCTCGTCGTACTCCTCGATGCTCAGCTCGGCCAGCGGGGTCGGCCGGTGCCGGGCGGCCGCCGCGTTGTTCACCGCCGCGTCGAGCCGGCCGTAGGCGCCAAGGGTCTGCTCCACCAGCCGCCGCACCGAGGCCGGGTCGGCGACGTCGGTGGGCACGGCCAGCGCCCGGCCGCCCGCCGCGGTGATCTCCTCGGTGACCGCGGCCAGCTGCTGCTCACCGCGGGCGGCCAGCACGACCGTGGCGCCCGCCTGGCCGAACGCCTTCGCGGTGGCGGCGCCGATGTCGCGGCTCGCACCGGTCACGATCGCGACGCGGCCGGTCAGCGGGCGGGCGGTGCTCATCTCTGCTCCTACTGGTCGATTCGGTCGATCGGTCCCGGACGTGCTCAGCGGCCGGGAATCGGCGGCGCGCCCGGCGTCCCGGCGATGAAGCTCGAATGCACCCCGGCGAGCTGCCACTGCCCGGCCGGCTTGACCACCACGATCGTCACCCGCACCTGGCTGGGGATCGGGTGCCCCTGGTAGGCGCCGTCGACCTGCTGCGTGGCGATGACCACGGCGGTGTCGCCGTAGAGCCGCACGCTCGGTTCGGTCACGTCGAAGGAGGTGTAGGTCAGCGCGCTGGTCTCGTGCCGGGACAGCCAGTCCTCTTTGGACAGCGTGAAGCCGAGCGGGCCGACGCCGGTGAAGTCCTCGGCAAGGTAGCCCCCGAGCGCGGCCGCGTCGCCGGCCACCTCCGCCGCGCCCCAGCCGGACAGGAACTCGATGATCTCCGATTCGCTCATGCCCCGACCCTAGGAGCAGCCATGACCCATCCGAATCAGCGAAATCGCCAGTCTCAGGGGTGAGGCGCTACCTTCGGAGTCGTGCTGGCTGGCCGCGCCAAGGAGCGCGAGGTGATCGACGCGCTGCTGGAGCGCGCACGGGCCGGGCGCGGCGGCGGCCTGGTGCTGCACGGCGAGCCCGGCATCGGCAAGAGCGCCCTGCTGGAGTACGCCGCCGGGCGGGCGGCCGGGATGCGGGTGCTGCGCACGGCGGGCGTCGAACCGGAGTCCGACCTCGGCTACGCCACCCTGCACCGGCTGCTGCTGCCCGTGCTCGGCTCCCTCGACCGGCTGCCGGAACCGCAGGCCCGCGCGCTGGACGTGGTGTTCGGCCAGGCCGCCGGGCCGGTGCCGGACCGCTTCCTGGTCGCACTGGCCACCCTGTCCCTGCTGTCCGAGGCCACCGCCGGTGAGCCGCTGCTCTGCCTTGTCGACGACGCGCACCACGCCGACCCGCCGTCGCTGGACACGCTCGCCTTCGTCGCACGCCGGCTGGACGCGGAGCCGATCGCGCTGATGCTGGCCGCCCGCGCCGACGAGGGACGGCCGCTGCGCACCGGCGGCCTGATCGACCTGGCGCTGGCCGGACTGGACCGGGAGGCGGCCGAGTCGCTGCTCGCCGAGCACGGCGGCGGCGAGCTGTCCGCGACCGAGCGCACGCAGCTGCTGCGCGCGACCGCGGGCAACCCGCTGGCCATCCGCGAGCTGCCCGCCGCGGCGCTGCGGCCCGCACTGGTCGCCGGCCGGGCCGAGCCGCTGCCGCTGGCCGCCGTGCTGCAGCGCGCCTTCCTCGACCGCACGCTGAGCCGGGACCCGGCGGCGCGGTGGCTGTTGCTGCTGATCGCGGCGGACGGGACCGGGAACCCCGACACGATCCTGCGCGCGGCCGGTCTCGATGGCCCGGAGCCGTTCGACGAGCTGGACGACCTGGTCACCACCGACGGTGCCCGGCTGGGCTTCCGGCATCCGCTGATCCGCTCGGCGATCTACCACGGCGCGGGCCCGGCCGAGCGCCGCCGCGCGCACCGGGCGCTGGCGGAGGCACTGGCCGGGGAGCCCGCCGAACAGGACCGCCGGGCCTGGCATCTCGGCCAGGCCGCGGACGCCCCGGACGAGCTGGTGGCCGAGGAGCTGGAACGCTCGGCCGAGCGGGCGAACCAGCGGGCTGGCCAGGCCACCGCGGCCGCCGCACTGGCGCGGGCGGCCGAGCTGAGCACCTCGGACGCGCTGCGGGCCCGGCGCTCGGTGGCCTCGGCGACCGCCTGGTGGCAGGCCGGTCAGCCGGCCGAGGCCGCCGCGCTGCTGGACCAGGCCGAACGGATCGCGCCGCGGGAGGAGACGGTCCGGCTGGACACCGCCGGGCTGCGGGCGCTGATCGAGTTGCGCACCGGCGACCCGTCCGACGCGCTGGGCCTGCTGCTGCCGGTGCTCCCGGCGGCTCTGCGGGCGAAACCGCGGGCGATCAGGCTGCTGATGCTGTTCGGCGAGGCCGGTTTCCACGCGAACGCCGCGCACGCCTGGCGGCAGATCTCCGAGCTGGTGGAACGGCTTCCGCTCACCGGCCAGGACGTGGACGACGTGCTGGCCAGGCTGTTCCGCGCGGCCTGCCGGGTGCGGGTCGGCGGGGACCCCGGGTTGGAGCCCGGTGACCTGGCGGCGATCGAGCGGCTGGCCGACCCGGCCAGGCTGGGCTGGGCCGGCGGGATGGCGATGGGGCTGGAGGACCACGACCTGGCCCGGCGGCTGCACCGCAAGGCCGCCCAGCGGGCCAGGGCGCTCGGCGCGGCCGGCACCCTGGCCTCGGTGCTGGAGTACCTGGTCGCCGACGAGCTGGCGCGCGGCCGGTTCGACACCGCCGAGGCCAGCGCCGAGGAGGGCTACCGGTTCGCGGTGGAGACCGGCCAGCCGAACACCGCGTGCCGGCACCGGAGTTCGCTGGCCCTGCTCGCCGCCCTGCGCGGACAGGAGGAACGGGCCCACCGGATCGCCGAGGAGGTGCTGGCCGAGGCGAGCGAGCGGCGGCTGGCCAGCGTGATGGTGTCCGCGCACCAGGCGCTCGGGCTGCTCGAACTGGCCGCCGGCCGGGCCTCCGAAGCGCTGGCCCAGTTCACCACCATGTACCGCGGCGGGAGCGCCACCCATCCGGGGATCGCGCTGTACGCCGTCCCGGATCTGGTCGAGGCCGCCGTCCGCGCCGGTGCGCCTGAACGGGCCATCGAACCGCTGGCCAGGCTCACCGGGCTGGCCGAGTCGACGAGCGCACCCGAACGCGGCGCGCTCGCCGCGCGCTGCCGGGCGCTGCTGGCCACACCGGGGACGGATGACGCCGAAGCCGCCTTCCGCCTCGCGCTGGACCTGCACGCCAAGACCGACCGGCCGATGGAGCAGGCCCGTACCGCGCTGCTGTTCGGTGAGCACCTGCGCCGCGAGCGGCGGCGGGCCGACGCGCGCCACCACCTGCGGGCCGCGCTGGACACCTTCCACCGCCTCGGTGCCTCGGCATGGGCCGCCAGGGCCACCGCCGAGCTGCGCGCCACCGGCGAGACCACCAGCGGGCACGAGCCGGACGCGCTGGCCGCGCTCACCCCGCAGGAGCAGCGGATCGTGGCCGCGGTCAGCGCCGGGTCGACCAACCGGGAGATCGCCGCGCAGTTGTTCCTCAGCCCCCGCACGATCGACTACCACCTGCGGAAGGTCTTCCAGAAGACCTCGGTCGGCTCGCGCGCCGAGCTGGTCCGGCTGGTCCTCAGCGGCGAGGGGAACTCTCCCTGAGGACGGACGCCGAAGATCCGTCTCCAGCCAGATGACGCGGTCACCCGCGAAAGCGAGAGTGACCCGGTGAAGAAGAACTGGAAGAGCGCGGCCGGAAAACTCACCGGCCTGTCCGCGATCGCCGTACTGGCCGGGTCACTGGCGCTCAGTGGATCGGCGGCAGCCGAATCCGGGCCGCCGGTGTCCTGGCACGCCTGCTTCGACGGCCTGGAATGCGGCGCGATCAGCGTTCCCGCCGACTGGGCAAGGCCGGGTTCGGCCAGAATCGCGGTGGGACTGGGCAAACTGCCCGCCCGTGATCAGTCCAAAAAGGTCGGTACGTTGCTGGTCAACCCCGGCGGGCCGAATCCGGTGCTGTTCGCCCTACCCGACCTGAAGGCGATGCTGCCGGACCTGACCGAATGGTTCGACGTCGTGGTTTTCGACCCGCGCGGCATGGGCGAGAGCAGCGGCGTCACCTGTCCGTCCCGGCAACCGGTGGCACCGCAATGGCCACCACCGGACCGGTCCGCCTACCTGAAATACGCCGCGGAGCAACGAAAATTCGCCCTCGGCTGCGCGCGGGAGCTTGGCCCGTTGCGGGGCAAGCTGAACTCCTGGCAGGTGGCGCACGACATGGACGCGATCCGCGCCGCGCTGCGGCAGCCGAAGCTCAGCTACTTCGGCAACTCCTACGGCACCGTCTACGGCCAGGCCTATGCCGAGTTGTTCGGGCACAAGGTGTCCAGGATGTACCTGGACAGCGTGGCCGACCACACCAGCACGGACCTGTACGACCTGATCGCGCCGAAGGCCGCGCTGCTGGAGGAGACCCTCATCCGGTTCGGCCGGTGGTGCACCGCGGAAACCAGCTGCGCCCTGCACGACCGGGACGCGCTGGCGGTCTGGGACCGGGTCGTCGCCACCGCCACCCGGCAGCCGATCCCGGCGCCGGGCGCGGGCGACGCCGTCACCGCCGGTCTGTCCACCATCATCGGCTCCGGCTCCTCGATGGTCCGGTGGCAGGACACCTGGCCGCTGCTGGCCACCGCACTCGCCGAAGCCGACGCCGGTGACGCCACGAAGTTCGTTCCGCCGCCGCGGCCGCCCGGCCCGGACCTGCCCGGCGCGGAGCTGATGGGCATGGCCACCTGCGCCGACCTCGATTACGACCTCAGCCACCGACAACTCAAGGCGGTCGAGCAACGGCTCCGGGAGCACGGCGCCGCGCGGGTCGGCTGGAGCGAGATCTGGAACTCCCTCGGCAGATGCGCCGGAATGCCCAGGATCGGCACGTTCCCGCCGCATCCGATCGAGCCGCTGAGCACGCCGACACTGCTCGCGAACGGAGCCGCCGACTCCGCGACCCCGCCCGAGCACGGCCGCCGGGTCGCCGGTCAGCTCGGTGGTCGTCACCTGGTCGCAGAGGGCGGTCATGCCTTGTACCTGACCGGGAACCAGTGTGTACGCCGGCACGCCAACCACTATCTGGTCACCGGCGAGCTGCCGCCGGACGGCACCACCTGCACCTGATCACCGGTGCTAACGTCGGGCGGATGCGACGCCGCCTGCTGACGGCCGGCGCGGTGGCGGTGCTGGCGGTGCTGGTACCGACCGCCTGCACCGCGCCACCGCCCGGCCAGTCCCTCGACTGGCGGGACTGCGCGGAATTCGACCGGGGGCAGCCGCAGCCAGGTGCGCTGGACGTGCCCGGCGTGGAATGCGCCTGGCTGACCGTGCCGCTGGACTACGCGAACCCGGAAGGGGAGACCGCGCGGATCGGCGTTCTGCGGCACCGGGCGACCGGCCCGAAAGTGGGCACGCTGGTGTGGAGTCCCGGCGGCGGGCTGGACTACGGCATGCGCTCGGCCGCCGCGCTCGCCGGCCAGGACACCGAACTGGGCAGGCGGTTCGACCTGATCGGTTTCGACCGGCGCGGCCTGGGCGCCAGCACCCCGACGGTGCGCTGCTACGACGAAACCGACTGGGCGGCCGACCGGGCCGCCGACCTCGGCAACGCCGCCAAGCTCCGCCGTTACGCCGAGAAGTGCCTGGAGCGCAACGGCCGGGACGTGCTGGCCACCCTCGGCACCAGGGAGGTCGCCAAGGACCTCGACCTGCTGCGCGCGGCACTCGGCGAGCGGCGGCTCGACTACTACGGCGCGTCCTCGGGAACCAGGCTCGGCATCAGCTACGCCGAGCAGTTCCCGGGCAACCTCCGCACCCTGGTGCTGGACAGCCCGATCGGTACCAGCGAACCGGATCCGGTGGACCAGGCCGGCAAGGCGGGCGCCGCCGCACAACGCTTGTTCGACGAGTTCCTGCGCGACTGCCAGGCTCGGCCGGACTGCCCACTCGGCACGGAACCCGCGCGGGGCACCGAAATCCTGCCCGCCCTGCTGACCGGCGTGCGCGACCGGCCGGTACCGGCGGACGGGAACCGCACACTGTCCTTTTCGGACTCCGTCACCGCGCTCACCACCGCGCTGGGCGACCCCGGCCGGTGGGACGCGCTGCGCGCCGGGCTGACCGAGCTGGCCGGCGGCACCGGCACCGGTCTGCTGGCCATCGCCGAGGATGCCTACCGGAACAACCTGCCCGGCTACGACCTCGGGAACGCGCTGGTGTGCGTCGACGGCGCGCGCACCAGCCCGTCGACCGCGGCCGTTGCCGACCGGGAGTTCCGCGCCGCGGCGCCCTTCCTCGCCCCGTACGGCGACACGGTCGGCATGCCCACGGTGTGCCCGTACTGGCCGATTCCGCCGACCTTCGAACCGCACCTGCCGCGGGCCCCCGGCCTGGCGAGCGCCATGGTGCTCGCCTCGACCGGCGACCACGCCACTCCCTACCAGAACGGGGTCGACGTCGCGCGGGGGCTGAACGCACGGCTGCTCACCTTCGAAGACCAGCAGCATGTCGCGTACCTGCACAGCACGCCCTGCGTGGACGACACCACCACCCGCTACCTGGTGGACGCGGCCCTTCCCCCGCAGGACCTCCGCTGCCCTTCCCGGTAGTTCAGGCTCGCGGCAGGGAAAGCCGGAAGGTCGCGCCGGCGCCGGGCGCGGTGTCCAGTTCGAGGGTGCCGTCGTGTGCGACGGTCAGCGAGTGGGCGATGGCGAGCCCGAGACCGGCCCCGCCGGTGTCGCGGCTGCGCGAGGTGTCGGCGCGGTAGAAGCGTTCGAACACCTTGGCCGCCTGGTCCGCGTCGAGGCCGGGGCCGTGGTCGCTGATCTCCAGCACCGCCCGGTCCCCCACCGCGCCGACCCCGATCCGGATCGGGCCGCCGGCCGGGGTGTGCGCGATCGCGTTGCCGACCAGGTTCGCCACCACCTGCCGCAGCCGCGACTCGTCGCCGGTCACCGGCGCGGGCCCCGGTTCGCCGCCGCCAGGGCCGGTGAGCGTGACCTCGCGGGTGGCGTCCAGGGCGCGCGCGTCGTGCAGCGCGTCGGCAGCGAGCGTGCGCAGGTCCATCGGCTCGAGGCGCGGGACCGGCCGTTCGTCCAGCTGGGCCAGCAGCAGCAGGTCGTCCACCAGCCCGGCAAGCCGCTGCGCCTCGCGTTCGATCCGGTCCATCGTGCGGTCCACCTCGATGCTGTCGCTACCGGCGCCCATCCGGTGCAGTTCGGCGAAACCGCTGATCCCGGCCAGCGGGGTGCGCAGTTCGTGGCTCGCGTCGGCGACGAACCGCCGCATCCGCGTCTCGGAGGCGGCCCGCGCGGCCACCGCCTGCTCGATCTGGCCGAGCATGCCGTTCAACGCCACGGCGAGGCGACCGACCTCGGTGCCCGGCGGCGCCAGGTCCGGTACCCGGCGGGATAGATCACCGGCCGCGATGGCCGCCGAGGTCTCCTCGATCCGGCGCAACGGGCGCAGCCCGGCCCGCACCGCGAACCAGCCGAGGACCGTCAGCAGCGCGAGCACACCGAGCCCGACGAGCACGCAGACCGTCGCCACCTCGGCGACCGTGGCGTCCACCCGGCTGGTCGAACCGGCGACCACCACGCTGCCCGGCATATCTGACATGTCAGATACTGCCCTCGGCAGCGCGAGCACCCGCCAGCCCGGCACTTCGAACGGCTGCCCGGCCCGTTCCGCAACCGCCGCCGAATCCAGCTTCGGCAGCGCGGGCATCGACTCCGGGCGCAGTTCCCGCTCCGGCCTGCCGTCCGGTGCGAGATAGCCGAGGTAGAGGTCTTCCACCAGGTCCGGTTCCTGGACCGTGCCCTCCGGCCGGAGCCCGGCGAGCTGCCGGAAGACCGGTTCGGGCAGCAGTGACAGCGCCGTGGCACCGGCCTGCAGCTGCAGGTCCACCTGTTCCACCAGCGGGCGGCGCAGGGTCGTCAGCACCACCGCGTCGCTGATCATCACCCCGGCGGCCAGCAGGCTCACCGTGCTCAGCAGGATCCGCGCCCGCAGCGAACGCCTCATTCCGGCACGCGCAGCACGTACCCGACCCCGCGCACGGTGTGGATGAGCCGTGGCTCCCGGTTGTCCACCTTCCGGCGGAGGTAACTGATGTAGGACTCCACGATGCTCGCGTCGCCACCGAAGTCGTAACGCCACACGTGGTGCAGGATCTGCGCCCGTCCCAGTACCTGCCCGGCGTGCTCGACCAGGTACCGCAACAGGGTGAACTCGGTGGGAGACAAGGAGATCCACCCACCATCGCGGCGCACCCGCCGTCCGGCCGGGTCCAGTTCCAGGCCGGGCACCGGCTGCGCCGCCCCGGCACCGGCGCGACGGAGGATCGCCCGGATCCTGGCGATCAGCTCCTCCAGCTTGAACGGCTTCGTGACGTAGTCGTCGGCGCCGCCGGTGAGGCCGGTGACCTTGTCCTCGTCACCGGCGCGGGCGGTCAGGAAGAGCACCGGCGGATGCCGGCCGCCCGCACGGAGCCGGCGCAGCACCTCGAAGCCGTCCAGATCGGGCAGCATCACGTCGAGCACCACCAGATCGGGCCGGGTACGAGCCGCGGCCTCCAACGCCTCGGTGCCGGTGGCGGTGGCGCAGACCCGGAAGCCGGCGAAGCGCAGGCTGGCGGCGAGCAGCTCCCGCAGGGTGGGTTCGTCCTCCACCACCAGCAACTCGGCTTCAGGCATGGCATCGACAATGCCAGACAATCGGCCAGACAACCGGCCAGACGGGCCGCATCACGCGTCCCTGGTGCGCAACAGCAGGTACCCGGCGAACAGCACGGCCGCGACGAAACCGCACAGCAGGCCGAACCCGGCCCACGGCGCCAGCGCGTCCGGATCAGGCAGCACGGTGATGATCCGCTCGCCGGCGGCGCTCGGCCAGTACCGGTTCATCCACTGCGCCCACGCCTCCGGCAGCGCCTGCGCGATCGGCCGGACCAGCAGCGTGAGGGTCACCAGCAGGCTGATCGCGCCCGCCGTGGACCGCGTCAGCACGCCGAGGCCCAGCCCGAGCAGACCGATCACGACCAGGTACAGCCCGCCGCCGAACACCGCACGCAGCACACCCGGCTGGTCCAGCGCGGCGTGCGGCACCCCCGCCCCGGCGAAGAACCCCTGGCCGATGAGGAAGGAGGCGAAGGTGATGATCTCGCCGACGACCAGTGCCACGGCCGCGAACGTCAGGCCCTTGGCGGCGAGCAGGCGACCGCGGCGCGGCACCGCGGCCAGGCTGGTGCGGACCATGCCGGTCGCGTACTCGGAGGTGATCACCAGCGTGCCGAGCACACCGATCGCGAGCTGGGCGACGATGAGGCTGGTGAGGCTGACCGCGGTCGGGTCGAAAGCGGCCCTGTCCTCGGCGGTGCCGAGGTGGTACGCGCCCGCCTGGGCACTGGCCGACAGCGCGCCGACGCCGATGCCGAGCACCATCGTGACGAGCGCGGTGTACCAGGTGGAGCGCAGGCTGCGCAGCTTGGTCGACTCGGAGCGCAGGACGTGCCCGAAATTGGCCGTCGTGGTGAGCGTGGTCATCAGGCCACCCCGAATTCGACGGCGTCGCGGGTCAGCTCCATGAAGGCGTCCTCGAGCGAGGTCCGCCGCGGGGACAGCTCGGCCAGTGCGATCCCGTGGCCGGCGGCGAGGCCGCCGATCTCCGCGGCGGTCAGCCCTTCCACCACCAGCGCACCGTCCACTGTGGAGTCAAGGTGGGTGGCCACCGGCCGCAGCAGGCCGGCCAGCCCGTCCTGGTCGGCACTGCGCACCAGCACCGACCGGTCGGAGTTCGCGTCCAGGAACTCGGTGATCCCGGTGTCCGCGATCAGCCTGCCCTTTCCGATCACGATGAGGTGGTCGGCGGTCAGCGCCATCTCGCTCATCAGGTGGCTGGAGACGAGCACCGTGCGCCCTTCGGCAGCCAGTTTCCGCATCAGGGTCCGGATCCAGCGGATGCCCTCGGGATCGAGGCCGTTGACCGGCTCGTCGAACATCAGCACCCCGGGGTCGCCGAGCAGCGCGGCGGCGATGCCGAGCCGCTGGCTCATGCCGAGCGAGAACCCGCCCGCCGCCTTGCCGCCCGCTTCGGACAGCCCCACCGCGTCGAGCACCTCGCGCACCCGGCGCGCGGGGATCCCGTTGCTCTGCGCCAGGCAGAGCAGGTGGTGGTAGGCGGTGCGGTTCGGGTGCACGGCCTTCGCGTCGAGCAGCGCGCCCACCGCGTGCAGCGGCGCGGGCAGTCCGGCGTAGCTCCGGCCCGCCACGGTCACCGTGCCGGCGCTCGGTACGTCCAGGCCGAGGATCATCCGCATGGTGGTGGTTTTGCCGGCCCCGTTCGGCCCGAGGAACCCGGTGACCACCCCCGGTCGGACGGCGAAGGTCAGCTCGTCGACGGCGAGCTTGCCGCGAAAACGTTTGGTGAGGCCGCGGGCCTCGATAGTCGCTGTACTCATGGACCCGAGACTCACCAGCCCGGGTAACGCCGAGCTGGGCACCTTCCCGCCGCGAGGCCGGTGACTTGGCGCGGCTCCCAGGAAACTCCCAGGAAGCTCACTTCAGGCCGGGGATGACGATGCTGAGCGCGCTCGTGGCCAGCGGCGCGAGAATGCCGAACGCGGTGGTCAGGTTCTTGGCGACGCTCGCCTCCGTGCCGAGCAGCTGCGCGAGCCGGGACCGGCCGGCCGCCCATTCCTCGGTGAGCCTGGCGTCGGCGGGCAACGGGTAGACCACGTCGGTGAACAGCAGGCAGCGCTTGCGCCATGCCAGGAAGGTCGGCACGTAGATCAGCAGGAAGACGGCGGTGAACAGGGCGCCGTACATCAGCACTGCGTCGGCGGGGAACCTCTTCTCGCTGACGCCGTTGGCCAGGAACGCCTTGCGCTGCGCGCCCGCGTCCACCACGGCGGTGGACACGATCATGCTCAACGTGGCCAGGCCGCGGCTCAGGCTCCGGCGGCAGTCCAGCAGGTCGGCGAGCACGTCGTCGGCCCGCCGCGGCGGTTGCGCACCGCCGTTCAGCAGCTCGGAGATCAGCCGCAGCCGGGCGTAGGCGAGCCAGAGACCGAGCACGGCGGGCGCGGCGGCGGCCACCCCGCACACCACCAGTGCGCGGGAGACCCACGCGACCGACACCGGCGGCAGGGCGGCCACCCCGTTCGCAGTCCACAGCCCGGCGACCACGATCGAAGCCACCAGCACGTAGATGACCAGCGGCTGCCAGACCGGCACCCCGGTGCGAGCGCGCCAGTTCGCGGCCAGGTCCTTCGAACGCGAGTACAGCAGGGCGTAGATCACCGCGGTGGCCGCGACCAGCCCGGACCAGAGCACGAACTCCGGCGATCTGGCCACCGCGGTGTTGCCACCGGACGCGAGCACCACCTGCACGAGCAGGCCGCAGCCGAGGAAGACGACCACACCGCCCAGTGAGGTCAACGCGGGCAGCAGCCTGCGCAGGCGCTCGCGCCCGGTGCTCATTTCCGGCCGGGGTCGAACTCGGGGATCAGCTCGCCGATCAGCCGGATGCTGGTCAGCACCTGCTCGTGCGACAGCTGGCCGACCTGGTGGAAGCACATCAGCCGGTCGATCCCGAGGTCCGCGTAGACCCGGAGCTTCTTGCGGCAGGTCTCCGGGCTCCCGACGATCAGCGAGTCCTGCGCGCTGAGCACCTCGAAGATCTCGTCGTCGGGCACCTGCTCGCCCTCCAGGATCCGACCGATCACCAGCTGCGCCGGGGTCGGCGGCTCGTTCACCTCTTCGCGGAGGAACTCGCCGGTCAGCCCGCCGCCGGCCGGATCGTCCAGCAAAGCCTGATGCCGCGCCAGATTCTCCAGGAACGCGGCCCTGGCCTCGAAGAAGCCCAGTGCGGTGACCGTGTACCAGGCGGCGGCCGCGGCGGCACCGCCGCGCATCGCCTCCTCGTCGGTTTCGGCGCAGTGCACGAAGGTGAAGAAGGCGATCTGGTCGTTCACGAACGCGCCGACCGGGTTCTCGCAGCGGCCGACCGCCGCCCGGTAGAGCCCGGTCATCCGCCGGACCCGCTCCAGCGACTCCCAGAGCGTGGTGCCGAGGACGCCGACCCCGCGGCGGCCGGCGTCCTCGAACGAGGAGGGGCTGGCCGCTGCCTGCCACAGCGGCGGATGCGGTTTCTGGTACGGCTTGGGCGAAATCGGCACGTCGTCGATCTGGTAGCCGTCACCGTGGTAGGAGAATCGCTCGGTGGTCCACATCCGCGGCACCATCTCGAACGCCTGCTGGGTCTGCGGGCGCACCTGCTCGGGGTCGATGCCGAACAGCCGCCATTCCGGCGCGGTGGACCTGGTCAGCCCCAGCTCCACCCGGCCGGCGCTGAGGTGGTCGAGGGTCGCGGCCCGCTCGGCGACCCGGATCGGATGGTTGAACCTGGCCGGTGCGAGCACCGCCGAATGGCCGAGCCGGATCGAGCTGGTGTGCTGCGAAATCGCCGCCAGCAACAACTCCGGCGCCGACGAGAGGCTGAACTCTTCGGCGCCGTGGTGCTCCACCTGCCACCAGCAGCCGTACCCGAGCTCGTCGGCCAGCTTGGCCTGCTCGATCGCCTGCCGGAACCGGTCCTGCTCGTGCCCCTCCCGCCACGGCCGGGGATCCTGGATCTCGTTGAAAATATCGATCTTCATCTTGTCTTCTCCGTCCGGCCGGCGAGCAGATCACCCTTGCCATCCGCCCGCTATCCCGCCCCGTTACGCGCCGATCGAAATCGACACCGATGCGGGACGCTCAGGAGCAGGTCCAGGTGACGGCCTCTTCGGTGACCGGGCTCGGGTTGCCGCGGAACTGGGCCATTCCGCCGATGCTCCGGCCGTCCGCGCTGAGGGTTTCGGCGTGGTGCAGGTAGCCGGTTCCGCCGTCCGCGGTCGGCAGCGGGAGGACGGTCCCGTCCGCCAGCAGCGCGCCCCGCTGGTCCGGAGTCTGGCCGCTCACCCAGCCGAGTTCGTTGATGTCGTGCGGTTCCTCGATGCCCGTGAGCGCTTCGGCCGCGCCGGTGCCGAGGTTCCAGCGCACCGGGTGGGTACCGCCGCCGAGCACCCACTGCCCGGCGATCTTGACCGCTTCCATCGGCGTTTCGGCCGGGACGCCGTCCGGCCGCGGCAGCGGGGCGCCGGTGCCGTCCTGGCGCCACAGGTAGGCGTCCAGCCCGACCTTGCCGACGATCGTGCCGTCCTCGCCGATGTCCAGCGCCGCACCGGTTTCCTTGCCAGGCATGGGCAGGTCGACCGGCTCGTCCGCGCCGGCGGGCCAGGTCACCGGGACCGGGACGGGCGGTCCGCTGTCGGTGGGCATCTGACGGCTGCCCACCAGCCTGCCCGCGTCGTCGAGCGCGCGGACCGTGCCCCCGCCGACGATCCGGAAGCCGATCTCGGCGTCGTAGGTCCAGGATTCCTCGTCGCCGTCGGCGTTCTCGCGGTTCCCGGCCACCACGCCACCGGCGTTGACGTCGGCCGCCTCGGTGAAGCTCCCGGGGATGTCCACCGTGCTCACCTCGCCGTCGTGCCAGAGGGCGAGGTCGCGGTCCAGGGGCGCCAGGCCCCGGATGACGTGCCCGAGCAAGGGGGTGCCGCCGGGTCCGGAACCCGAAACGGCGCTTCCATTGGTGCCTTCTGGCACCGGCAGCCGCTCGATCGCGCAGGTGGTCGGCGGCGCGGCCGCACCCGCCGACGCCACCGGCAGCGCCACCGGCAGCGCCACCGGCAGCGCCACGAACGCGGTGAGCAGGCCCGCCGTGATCTTCCTCCGAGTCGCCGACATGGTGTCCCCTCTGGTCCGATCGAGCGTTTCCGGCACGACTCTCCCACGGGTTTCCCTGTGCTGTCAGGCGATACCGTGCAACAGGGTGCGCACTACCCGGTCGGCGAGGGCGTCGATCTCGCCGTCATCAGCGCTGTCGGCGCTGTCGTGAAAAGTTTCGTTGATCAGGGCGTAGTAGACGCGGCGCGCCCATGCCGGGTCCACCTCGGCCTTGATCAGGCCCGCGTCCCGGACCCGGCGGAACCAGGCGTCGGACTTCTCGATCAGCTCGGCCTGCAGGGCGGCCACCACCGGGTTCGACGGCGAGAGATGGCTGAAGGCGAACCGCCGACCCAACTTCACCTTGAGCACGTTGACCGTTGCCTGGTGCAGGGCGATCAGCGGGGGCGCCGTGCCGACGCGGCCGGCGTCGACCGCGTCGCTCAGCTGCCGGATAGCGGATTCGGCGATCCCGTCGAGCAGGGCCTCGCGGGTGGCGAACCGGCGGTGCACCGTCGTCCGCGACACTCCGGCGGCCTCGGCCACCTGTTCCATGGTCGCCGCGGGATTGCCCGCGAGCACCCGTTCCGCCGCTTCGAGGATCGTCCGCACGGTTCGTTCCGCATCCGCGCGCAACGGACGGTTGTCACCAGCCACCCCTGGACAGTACCCAACCAGACCCTACTTGAAACAACTTGCCCCACTTGTTGACATAGCTGATACAACTTGTTTCACAAGATCGGAAGGAGACGACCATGCGCCGCGCACCGACGACCGCCTCCCCCAGCCGGGCCGAAATGGCGTCCGCCGCCCGCTCGGCGGCCGAGGAGTTCATCGCGCTCGCCCTCTCCGCACCGGACCCGGAAACGCCGGTGCCGGCGACCCCCGGCTGGTCGGTCACCGACGTGCTCGGGCACGTGTCCGCCGAACCCGCCCGCTATCACGAGCTCGCGCACGGCAGGGGCCGATGGCCGGCGCAGGTCGCCGACCTGCCCGCCTTCAACGCCGAGCAGGTGAGCACGCTGCCCACCCGCGCGCCGGCCGAGCTGGCGGCCCGGCTTCGCGATGGGCTCGACGCCTTCCTGGAGACGATCGAAGGTTTCGGCGACGACCAGCCGCTGATGGACTTCGACGGCGACCAGCGGGTACGGGTGGATCGGTCACTGGGCACACTGATCGGCGAGTTCGTGGTGCACGGCCACGACCTCGCGCGGGCGCTCGGCCGTCCACGGCGGATCAGGCCGGAGCTGGTACCGATGGTCCTCCTCGGCCAGCACCAGGTGATGCCGGGCTGGGTGGACCGGGACCGGACCGCCGGGCACACCGCGACCTACGAGTTCCGGCTGCGCGGACAGGAGACCCACGTCTACGAGTTCCACAATGGACACTTGACGGTGGATCCGCCGCGGCCGGGCCGGATCGACGTGCGCATCAGCGCGGACCCGGTGACCGCCCTGCTGCTCAACTACGGCCGGATCAGGCCGTGGCCCGCCACGCTCACCGGAAAGCTCACCGCATGGGGCCGCCGCCCGTGGCTCGCCGCCGGGCTGGTCACCCGTTTCCTTCCCCCGTGACCGCTCAGCCGCGGTCGGCACTGCCCGCGAGTTCCCGTTCCTCCGCCTGTGCCTGCTTGGCCGAGGTCGAGCGGGAGCGGAGCAGGCTGGCCACGGTGGTCACCGCCAGCACGCCGACGATGATGCCGAGGGACAGCGCGATCCCGATGTGCGGCACCGCGAAATGGATCTCGTCGATGTTGGATCCGTGCAGCGCCTCGATGATCAGCTTCAGCCCGATGAACCCGAGCACCACGGCCAGGCCGTAGTTCAGGTACACCAGGCGTTCGAGCAGCCCGCCGATGACGAAGTAGAGCTGCCGGAGTCCTAGCAGCGCCAGCGCGTTCGCGGTGAACACGATGAAGCCGTTCGTGGTGAGGCCGAAGATCGCGGGAATGGAGTCGAGCGCGAAAACCACGTTGGCGATGCCGAGCGCGGCGACCACCATGATCATCGGGGTGAACAGCCGCCGGCCGCCCACCTTCGTGGTCAGCTTGCCGCCGTCGTAGGAGTCCGAGGTGCGCAGCACCCGTTGCAGGGCACGGACGACGACATTGTCCGGCGTTTCCGTCTCACTTTCGCCACCGCTCTCTTTGGCGACCTTGACCGCGGTGTAGATGAGGAACGCGCCGAAAACGTAGAAGATCCAGTTGAAGGCGCTGAGCGCCGCCGCACCCGCCGCGATGCAGGCACCCCGCAGCACCAGGGAGAGCACGATGCCGATGAACAACACCCGGTGCTGGTGCTCCCTCGGCACCGAGAAGCGCGACATGATGATCACGAACACGAACAGGTTGTCCACCGAGAGGCTGTATTCGGTGACGTATCCGGCGAAGAACTCGGCGCCACTGGTCGGCCCGGCGAAGATGAGCAGCGCCAGACCGAAGAGCACCGCCAGCCCGACGCAGGCCAGCACCCACAGCCCGGCCTCCCTGACCCCGACCTCGCGCGGGCGCCTGCCGACCAGCACGAGGTCGCCGACGATCAGCGCGGTCAGGCCGACCAGGGTGGCGACCCACACCCACACCGGGAAACTCATCGACAAGGCACCTCCAGCGCATGATTCGACCCCGGGATCTCCCGGCGTGAATGAACCC
The DNA here is from genome assembly GCF_000384315.1 of Amycolatopsis nigrescens CSC17Ta-90. Lineage (GTDB taxonomy): Bacteria > Actinomycetota > Actinomycetes > Mycobacteriales > Pseudonocardiaceae > Amycolatopsis > Amycolatopsis nigrescens. The sequence goes on from NZ_ARVW01000001.1 coordinate 162,233, forward strand.
GATAAGTCCGAATTGCATGCAGTATACTGTATGTCACATAGACGATCAAGGACGCGGTTGCCGGAAAACCCTTACCGGACAACATATCCAGCCATTCCGGACAGAACGGCGAAAAGAGGCGCACGGGGAAGATCGGTTTCTTTTCCGCCGCGCTATCCGGTGCGGATAGGCTCGGACCGTCTCGGAAAAGGGAAGGAGCGCGGGTGGCAACCAGGGATCCCGACGCATCACCGGAGGGCGCCGCCCCGCCGGGCACCCAGGCGATCGGCCGCGCGCTGGCCACCCTGAAACTGCTCGCCGAATGCGAGCAGGATCTGACGGTCGCGCGCATCGCGGCAGAGCTCGGCCTGTCCTCCGGCACGGCGAACCGGGTGATCCGCGCCCTCGCCGCGGGCGGGCTGGTCACCCACAACGCGCTGACCGACGGCTACTACCTCGGCACCGGCGCCGTCCTGCTGGGACAGGCCGCGCAGCGCGGTTTCGGCCTCGACCGCGCCCTGCCGGTACTCGAACAGGTCAACGCGGAGACCGAGGAATCGGTGAACCTGGCCGTCCGCGAAGGCACCGAGTCGGTGGTGATGCTCCGCGTCCAGTCCACCCTCCCGCTGCGTTTCGAACAGCACACCGGCGCCCGGTTCCCGTTGTACACCACCGCTTCCGGCAAAGCGATCCTCGCGCACTCGGTGGACACCGAGCAGTACCTCGCCGCGCTGCCAGAGCGGCTGCCCCGGCTGACCGAGCACACCCTGGACACCCCGGCCAAGCTGGCCGAGCAGCTGGAGCAGGTCCGGCGGCGCGGCTACAGCGTGGACGCGGAGGAGAACGTCGCGGGCGTCCGGTGCGTCGGCGCGCCGGTGCTCGATTCCGACGGCCGGGCGCACGCGGCACTGGTCATCCAGGTGCCCACCGTGCGGATGCCGGGCGCGCGGCTGCACGAACTGGGCGCGCGGGCGATGACCGCGGCCAAGGAGATCGCGCAGTTCGTGCCGATCAACCGGAACCTGTCCCGCTGACCCCGAGCGCCCGTGCGGTCAGGGTGGCCAGGTGCACCGGTTCCCGGTCGGTCAGCTGCCTGATCTGGGTGCGGCAGCTGAACCCGTCCGCGTGCACCACCGTCCCGCCGCCCGCCGCCCGCACCGCGGGCAGCAGCTCCTGCTCACCGCAGGCCACCGAGACGTCGTAGTTGCCGCGCTCGAAGCCGAAGTTACCGGCCAGCCCGCAGCAGCCGCCTTCGAGCACGTCGACCTCGCCGGCGACCGCACCGAGCAGTTCCCGGTCGGCGGCGAAACCGAGGTCGGCGTGCTGATGGCAGTGCACCTGGGTGAGCACCCGCTCGGCTGCGGGGGCACGACCGCGACGCACGAAGTTTTCGCCCACCTGCTCGGCGAAGGTCCGCACGCACGCGGCCAGAGCCGGCACGCGGGGATCGTCGGGCAGCAGTTCCGCGGCGTCGGTGCGCAGCATCGCGGTGCAGCTCGGTTCCAGTCCGATCACCGGGATCCCGCGCTCCAGCCAGGGTTCCAGCACGTCCAGGGTGCGCAGCAGCTTCTTGCGCGCGGTCGAGAGCTGTCCGGTGCTGTACCAGGTCAGTCCACAGCAGACCGGTTTGGCCGGCAGGTGCACCTGGTGGCCCAGCTCCTCCAGCACGGCCACCGCGTCCCGCCCGGTGCCGGGATCGAAGTGGTTGGTGAAGGTGTCGGGCCAGAGCACCACCGGTTCTCCCCCGGCTTCTCCCCCGGCGCGGCCGCGCCACCAGCCGCGCAGGGTCTGCCCGGCCAGTCGCGGGATATCGCGCTCGGCCGCGATTCCGCCCACCCGCTTGAGCAGCGGGGCCAGCGGTGAGCCGGTGACCGCGTTGACCGCACGCGGCAGCAGTGCCCCCGCCCGCAGCCAGCGGGGCAGCGCGCCCATGCCGTAGTGCGACATCGGCCTCGGGCGGTTTTCGTAGTACCTGCTGAGGAACTCGGTCTTGTACGCGGCCATGTCCACGCCGACCGGGCAGTCCGTCTTGCAGCCCTTGCAGCCGAGGCAGCCGTCCAGCGCCTCCTTGACCTCGGGCGAGCGCCAACCTTCGGTCACCACCTCCCCGGCGAGCATCTCGAACAGCAGCCGGGAACGGCCGCGCGTCGAATGCTGCTCCTCACCGGTGGCGCGGTAGCTGGGGCACATCACGCCGCCGGAGGGGGCGAGGCATTTGCCGACGCCGACGCAGCGGCGGGTCGCCGCGGCGAAGTCCCCGCCATCGGCGTGCAGCGCCAGCCGCGCGCGGGTGGGCAGCACCGGCGGGGCCACCAACGGCCGCAGGTCGGCGTCCAGCGGCGCCGGGTCCACCACGCGACGGGGGTTCATCCTGCCTTCCGGGTCGAAGGCGGACTTGAACTCGCGGAAGGCGCTGATGATCTTCGGCGGGAACATCTTCGGCAGCAGTTCCGCGCGGGCCTGCCCGTCCCCGTGCTCGCCGGACAGCGATCCACCGTGCGCCACCACCAGATCCGCCGCCTCGGTCAGGAAGCTCCGGTACCGCTGCCGGGCATCCGCGGCGGTGAACGGGAAATCGATGCGCACGTGCAGGCACCCGTCGCCGAAATGGCCGTAGATCGCGCCGCGCCTGCCGTGCCCCTCCAGCAGTTTTTCGAACTCCCGCAGGTACTGCCCGAGCCGCTCCGGCGGCACCGCCGCGTCCTCCCAGCCCGACCACGCCTCCGAACCGTCCGCCAGCCTGGTCGCCAGTCCCGCGCCCTCCTCCCTGATCCGCCACAGGGCACGACGGCGAGCCGGGTCGGTGACCACCAGCGCGCTGGCGCCAACCTGCGGCGCCAGCGCCGCCACCTGCCTGGCCCGTTCGGCGGCCTCTTCCTCGGTGTCACCACCGGTTTCGAGGTAGAGCCATGCGTCCCCCGCGGGCAGCCCGGCGTCGGCGGCCGCGGCACCGCGGCGAGCGCGCAGGGCCGCCACGATCTGCCCGTCGATGCCCTCCACGGTGAGCACCGGCAGGTCGCGCAACGCGGGCACGGCGTCCGCGGCGCTCACGTTGTCCGCGAAGCCCAGCACCGCCATCGAGCGCACCGCGGGCGCGGCCACCAGGTCCACGGTCGCGCTCAGCAGGGTCGCGCAGGTGCCCTCGCTGCCGACCAGCGCCCGCGCCAGGTTCCGGCCGTTTTCCGGCAGCAGGGCGTCCAGGTTGTAGCCGGAAACCCGCCGCGGCAGGGCGGGGAAGGCGGCGCGGATCAGGTCGGCGTCCCGTTCGGACAGTGCGGCCAGCTCGCGGTAGAGCGCGCCGACCCTGTCCTCGCGGGCGCACCGCCGCGCCAGCTCTTCCTCGCTGGTGGGACCGACTTCGAGCACGGTGCCGTCCGCCAGCGCGATCTCCAGCGAGCGCACGTTGTCTGCCGTCTTTCCCCAGGCCACCGAGTGCGAGCCGCAGGCGTTGTTGCCGATCATCCCGCCGAGCGTGCACCGGCTGTGCGTGGACGGGTCCGGGCCGAAAGTCAGGCCGTGCGGTGCGGCGGCGGCCCGCAGCTGGTCGAGGACGAGGCCGGGCTGCACCCGTGCGACGGCGCGCGCCGGGTCGAGTTCGAGCACCTGGTTCAGGTGCCGGGTGAAGTCGAGGACGACCGCGGTGTTCGCCGCCTGCCCCCCGATGCTGGTGCCCGCGCCGCGCGGCAACACCGGCAGGCCCCGCTGCGCGCAGACGTCGAGCGCCGCCAGCACGTCGGCGTTCGAACGCGGCGCCACCACCGCGATCGGCACGTGCCGGTAGTTGGACGCGTCCGTGGAGTACATCGCGCGGGTCGCGTCGTCCACCCGCACCTCGCCGGCGACCACCCCGGACAGCGCGCTCTCCAGCTCGTCGATTTCCCTTGCCGCAGCCACCAATTCGGGCTCCCGTCTGCTTCGGACTCCGTCGCCGGCGCGCGATCCGGTCTTTACGAACGCCGCCATGGCACCTACCGTGGTCTGCCACATAGTGGTTGCCCCTCCCACATAGTGTCAATGGCCGGGGCGTCGCCACCCATCACCGATGATTGGAGCCCGTCGATGGAGCCGGACATCCACCGCAACGAGAGCGTGTTCACCTGGGCAGCACCCCCGCTGAAGTTCGGCGCGGGCGCGCTCGACGAGATCGGCGCCGAGGCCGCGGCGACCGGCGCGACCTCCTGCCTGGTGCTCACCGACCCCGGGGTACGGGAGACCGGGATTCCCGACCAGGTGCGGCACAGCCTCACCGCGGCCGGGCTCAAGGCCGAGGTCTTCGACCAGGTCGGGGTCGAGCCGACCGACCAGAGCATCGCCGAGGCGATCGCCTACGCACGGGAACAGGAGTGGGACTGCTTCGTCGCGGTCGGCGGCGGTTCGGCCATGGACACCGCCAAGGCGGTCAACCTGCTTACCACCCACCCGGGTGAGCTACTGGATTTCGTCACCCCGCCGATCGGGGGCGGAAAGGCGCCGTGGCTCCCGCTGAAGCCGCTGATCGCGGTGCCCACCACGGCCGGCACCGGCTCCGAGTCGACGACCATCTGCGTGATCGACTTCCTCGGCCTGCACCTGAAGGCCGGGGTGAGCCACCCGAAGCTGCGCCCATCGCTCGCGGTGGTCGACCCGCGCACCCTGCTCACCCTGCCTCCGGAGGTGACCGCGGCCAGCGGGATGGACGTGCTGTCGCACGCGCTGGAGAGCTACACGGCGATCCGCTACGACGCCAAGGCCGCACCGCCGGAACCGATGCGCAGGCCGGCGTTCTGCGGCTCGAACCCGATCAGCGACGTGTGGTGCGAAATGGCGCTGAGCCTGGTCGGCAAGCATCTGCGGGCCGCCGTGTGCAACGGCCGCGACCTGCACGCACGGACCCAGATGGCGCTGGCCTCCACCTACGCCGGCACCGGGTTCGGCAACGCGGGCACCCATCTGCCGCACGCGAACGCCTACCCGGTGGCCGGTGCGGTCAAGGACTACCGGGCCGCCGGCTATCCCGCGATGCCGATGGTCCCGCACGGGCAGGCCGTCTCGGCCACCGCCGCCGCGGTGTTCCGCTGGACCTACCCCGCCGACCCCGCCCGGCACCTCCGTGCGGCGGAACTGCTGTCGGGGCAGACCTTCACCAGGACCGACGGCGCGGACGCGCTGGCCGGGGTGCTCACCGAGCTGATGGCGGACATCGGCATGCCCTCCGGGCTGCGCAGCTTCGGCTACGGCGAGCAGGACATCGACACCCTGGTGGACGGCACCCTCAAGCAGACCCGCCAGCTGGCGGTGGTGCCGCGGCCGCTGGACAGGGCGGCCGCCGAACGGATCTTCCTGCAGTCCCTGTGACCGCCCTAGCCGAGGAGCACGGACATGACAGGAACACCGGACAACGCACAGAAGGAACAAAAGAATCGCCGCGAACTGCGCACCGTCGTCGCCTCCAGCATCATCGGCACGACCGTCGAGTGGTACGACTTCTTCCTCTACGGCACCGCGGCCGGCACGGTCTTCAACACGCTCTACTTTCCCAGTGACGACCCGCTGATCGGCACGCTGCTGTCGTTCACCACCTTCGCGCTCGGCTTCGTGGCGCGGCCGATCGGCGGCCTGATCTTCGGGCACATCGGGGACCGCGTCGGCCGCAAGAAGACACTGGTGGCGACCATGCTCATCATGGGCGTGGCCACCTGCGCGATCGGCCTGGTGCCGACCTACGCCTCGATCGGCGTGGCCGCCCCGATCATCCTGGTGCTGCTGCGGCTGGCCCAGGGCGTTGCCATCGGCGGCGAATGGGGCGGGGCCGTGCTGATGTCGGTCGAATACGCCCCTCGCGGCAAACGGGGGCTGTACGGCAGTTTCCCGCAGGTCGGGCTGGCACTCGGGCTCACCCTGGGCACCGGGGTGTTCGCCGGCCTGAACGCCGCGATGAGCAGCACCGCCTTTCTCGCCTGGGGCTGGCGGATCGCGTTCGGCCTGTCCGCGATCCTGGTGCTGGTCGGGATGTTCATCCGGCTCAAGGTGATCGAGACCCCGGCGTTCCGGAAGATGGAGGAGCACAAGGCCAAGGCCACCGTGCCGGTAGTGGAACTGGCCAGGAACCCGTTGTCGCGCAGGCATGTGCTGCTGGGCATGGGCAGCAGGCTGAGCGAGGGCGTCGCCTTCAACACCTGGGCGGTGTTCGCAATCTCCTACGGCACCGGGACCCTCGGTATGCAACGGCAGCCGCTGCTGCTCGGGGTGATGGCCGCGGCGCTGGTGATGCTGGCGTTCATCCCGGTGTTCGGCCGGGCCTCGGACCGGTTCGGCCGACGGCGGGTGTTCACCGCCGGCGCGGTGCTCACCGGAGTGGTGAGCTTTCCGGCACTGGCCATGCTGCACACCGGGCATCCGCTGGTGACCGGGATCGGGATCGTGGTGGTGCTGGGCGTCTGCTATCCGATGATGTACGGGCCGCAAGCGGCGTTGTACTCCGAGCTGTTCCCAACTCCGGTCCGCTGCACCGGCATCTCGTTCGTGTACCAGTTCTCCGGGATCTTCGCCTCCGGGCTGACCCCGCTGTTCCTGTCCTACCTGGTGGGCCAGGCCGGCGGCGGTTACGGGCTGGTGCTGGCCTACCTGTTCGTGGCGACCGCGATCAGCGCGGTGTGCACCCTCGCCATCCGGCGCCGCGACCTGTTCACCGAGGACGTCGATGCCGGGCACGAACAGCTGCGGAATGCCCGGAATGCCACTGCTGCCTGAACCAGTTTCCACCGGAAGGCGGGTGAGCCCTCACCCGCCTTCCGGTGCGCAGCCGAGTGCCTGCACGGCGCTGACCACGGCCATGGTCTCGATGTCCTCCGCCGAGCAGCCGCGCGAGAGGTCGTTCAGGGGCAGCCGGAGGCCCTGCAGGACCGGGCCGAGCGCGGTCGCGCCGCCGAACCGCTCGGCGATCTTGTACCCGATGTTCCCGGCGTCCAGATTGGGGAACACCAGGATGTTCGCCTGTCCCGCCACCGCCGAGCCCGGCGCTTTCGCGGCCCCCACCGCGGCCACGACGGCGGCGTCGAGCTGAAGTTCACCGTCCACCACCAGTTCCGGTGCGCGCCGGCGCACCAGTTCCGTCGCCGCCCGCACCTTGTCCACGCTGGCGTGGCTGGCACTGCCCTGCGTGGAGAACGAGAGCATCGCGAGCATCGGGTCCGTCTCGGTGAGGGTACGGAACGAACCCGCGGTGGCGACCGCGATGTCCGCGAGCTGGGCGGCGTCCGGGTCGGGTACCACCGCGCAGTCGGCGAACGCGACCACCTTGCCGCCGGCGAGCATCATCAGGAACAGGCTGCTGACATTGGCCACCCCGGTCCGCAGCCCGACCACCCGGAGGCCGGCGCGCAGCACGTCCGCGGTCGGCCGCGTCGCACCGGCCACACAGGACTCCAGCAGGCCGGCCCGAAGTGCCGCTGCGGCCAGGTACAACGGGTCCCGTTCGGCGGCGGGCAGCCCGGCGGCGCGGCGTCCGGCGAAACCGGCGCGCAGGGCCTGTGCCACGTCCTCGCGCACGGCCAGGACCCCCGTGTCGGACACCAGCTCGGCGGGCAGGCGGACGCCGAGCGACTCGGCCGCGGCGCGGATTCGCGCGGCGTCACCGATCAGCCGGGGCCGTACCAGGCCGGCCTCGTGCAGCCGCAGCGCCGCGGTGATCACCCGTTCGTCGGTGGCGTCCGGGAGCCCGATGCGCAGGCCACGACCGGCGATCCGCCGCCGCCATCCGGCGAGCAGTCCAGCCGCCGGGCTGCCTTCGGGTTCGGTCACCGCGCTCATCCTCCAGCCCCCATCGATCTATTCCATAATATAGAAGCTACTTCCAACTTCGGAACCTAAGCCAGGGCGTGCCCGCTGTCAACGAGCGGGTAAGCTACTTCCAACATGTGACAGGAAGGAGCCGGCCTTGAGCACAACCGCCGAGAACGGCCGCGTGGTCGGCGCCCAGACCGTCGCCAGGGCGTTCGCCGTGCTGCGGCTCTTCCGGGACCATCAAGGCGATCTGGGGGTCGGCGCCGTCTCGAAGGAGCTCGGGCTCAACCTCAGCACCACGCACCGGATCGTGCGGGCGCTGGTCGCCGAGGGCTACCTGGCGCAGAACGAGGAGAACGAGCGGTACTACCTGGGCACCGCCGCGCTGCTGCTCGGCCAGGCCGCGCATCACAACTTCGGCCTCGACGTGGTGTACCCGGTCCTGCAGGAGCTCGGGAACGTCACCGGCGAGTCGGTCAACCTCGGTGTGCTCGCCGGCGACTCGGCCGTGGTGGTGGAGCGGATCGAGTCCGCGCAGCCGCTCCGGTTCACCCAGCCGCCGGGCACTCGGGTGCCGCTGCACGCGTCCTCGATGGGCAAGGCGCTGCTGGCGTTCAACCGCGAGGTCGAGGTCCGCACCCTCAAGGGCGTCAGCCGGCTCACCCGGATCACCGCCAAGACCCACGCGACCGCACGAAGCCTGCGGTCCGACCTCGAGGCCATCCGGGCCCGCGGCTGGAGCACCGACGACGAGGAGTCCACCATCGGCGTGCGCTGCGCCGGTGCGCCCATCTGCGACAACGCCGGAGTGGCCAGGGCGGCGATCGCGGTGCAGGCCCCCGCGGTGCGGGTGCCGGACGAGCGTTTCGACGAGCTCGGCCCGCTCGTCGCGTCGGCGGCCAAGGAGATCTCGGCACTACTGCCGCCCGGGCACAGTTTCTGACTCCTCCGACGGCGGCAGCGCGTTGGCCGGGTCGATCCGGAGCGCGGTCAGCCCGCCCACCAGCAGCAGCCCGGCGGACACCAGGAACGAGACGACCCAGCCGCCGGTCCGGTCCACCAGCAGGCCGAAGATCGCCGGCGACAGCACCCCGGCGAGGCCGAAGCCGGTGTTCATCACCCCGCCCGCGGTACCGGCGTGCTCGGGCGCGAGGTCCATCGGGACGGCCCAGAGCACCGGGTTGGTCATCTCCAGGAAGAAGAACGCGAGCGCCAGGCAGACCGTCACCAGCACGAGCTGGTGCACGAACAGGGTCGGCAGCACGAACAGGAACGAGCCGAACAGGCCGCACACCAGCACCGAGCGGCGGGCCAGCCGCAGGCTGCCGGTCCGCCGCAGCAGGCCGTCGGTGAGCACCCCGCCCAGCACGTCGCCGATCACGCCGGCGACCAGCACCAGCGCGCTGAACAGGGCGAACTTCGACAGCGCCAGGCCGTAACTGCCGGCGAAGAAGGACGGGATCCAGCTGAGGTAGACCCAGAGCATCCATCCGTAGCAGAAGTCGACGAAGGTCAGCGGCAGCACTCTGCGCAGCAATGCACGCCATGGCACCGGCGGCCGCACGTCGGCCCGCTGGTGCGCGGAAAGTTCCGCCAGTTCGGCCTCGGTCATCCGCGGGTGGTCGGCTGGCCGGTCGCGGTAGCCCCGCACCCAGGCCACCGCCCAGCACAGGCTGACCGCGCCGAGCAACCAGAAGGACGCGCGCCAGTCGAACAGCGCGATGATCCCGGCGACGACGAGTGGTGCGACGGCGTTGCCCAGCCTGGCGAAGGCGTGCGTGATGCCCTGCCCGAAGCCGCGCTGATCGGCGGGCAGCCAGCGCGCCATCGCCTGGGTGGCCCCGGGAAAGGCGGCGCCCTCGCCGAAACCCAGCGCGAGCCTGGCCGCGAACAGGGTGGCCAGTCCGGTGGCGAAGCCGGTGCAGGCGGTGGCCACCGCCCAGACGACGCCGACGATCGCCAGCAGCCGGCGCGGTCCGATCCGGTCGGCGAGCACCCCGCCGAAGATCTGGAAGAACGCGTACGGGATCGCGAACGCGGACATCACCAGGCCGAGCTGGGTGTTCGACAGGCCGAGGTCCTCGCGGATGAACGGCGCCGCGGTGGAGATGTTCACGCGATCGACGTAGGTGATGAAGTACATGCCGCACAGCAGGAGCAGCACCCGCCCGCGTACCCGGCCCCGGAAGGCCGTCAGCACCCCGCCTCGCCCCGCCGGACCGGACCGTCCTGATCGCGCTTTCGCTTGCTGGACCATCGAACTCACCACCCTGTGAGGTGCCCGACGCGGGCACTGTGGTTCAGGCATATTCCATTAATTGGAATCGAATGCCAGATAACGCTAGGTCTGGACTCGTGGCGTGTCAACCGTCACACCGCCGCCGCGCCGTTGACACCGCCCGCGCCCGGCTTCTAACTTGATTGAGATCGGATACCACAATGTGAAATGGACGTCGCAGCGTCGCGACGACGCGCGGCCACGTCAGGAGAGGACGCGGTCCATGTCCGGCAATCCGGCAACGGCGGTACCAGCATCGGAAGAAGCGCGATCCACCGTGGCGGCGCTGATCGACCGGGCCCGCGCCGCCCAGCGCGTGGCCGAAACCTTTGACCAGCAACAGATCGACGACCTGGTCGCGGGGGCCGCCTGGGCCATCTACCGGCCGGACCGGGCCCGCGCGCTGGCCGAGCTCGCGGTCGCCGCCACCGGCCTCGGCAACGTCGAGGACAAGATCGCGAAGAACCGGCGCAAGACCATGGGCACGCTGCGCGATCTCGCGGCGGCCAGGTCGGTGGGTGTGGTCGAGGAACGCCCCGAGGACGGGATCGTGTGCTACGCCAAGCCGGTCGGTGTGGTCGCGGCGGTGTGCCCGTCCACCAACCCCGCGGCCACCCCGGCGAACAAGACCATGATGGCGCTCAAGGGCGGCAACGCGGTGGTGCTCTCCCCCTCCCCCAAGGGCGCCTCGACCTGCGGGCTGCTCGTCGAGTACCTGCACGCCGAGTTCGACAAGGTCGGCGCGCCCCGAGATCTGGTGCAGTACCTGGAAAAGCCGAGCAAGGAGCTGACCGCCGAGCTGATGCGTCAGTCCGATCTGGTGGTGGTCACCGGCTCCCAGCGCAACGTCCGGCAGGCCTACCGCAGCGGTACACCGGCGATCGGCGTCGGCGCGGGGAATGCGCCGGTGATCGTGGACGAGAGCGCCGACGTCCGCGACGCCGCGGAGAAGATCAGGCGCAGCAAGACTTTCGACCACGCGACGAGCTGCTCTTCGGAGAACTCGGTGCACCTCCACGACGCCCGCTACGACGAGACGATCGAGGCGTTGCGCGCCGAGGGCGGCTATCTGCTCGACGAGGAGGAGAAACAGCGGCTGCGCGCGGTGATGTGGCCCGAGGGCAAGCTGAGTCCGGCGATCACCGCGCAGGCGCCGGGGAAGATCGCCGCGCTGGCTGGCCTGGACGCACCCGAGGCGCGGGCGGCGCGGTTCTTCATGGTCGCCGAAGACGGTGTCGGCTCGGACCATCCCTTCAGCGGGGAGAAGCTGTCCGTGGTGCTCACCGTGTACCGGTTCGGCGAGCTCGACGAGTGCCTCGACCGGATCCAGCGGCTGCTCGACTTCCAGGGCGCCGGGCATTCCTGCGGTATCCACACCGGTGTCCCGGCCCGCGCCGAGGAGGTCGCGCGGCGGCTTCGCGTGGCCCGCGTGCTGGTCAACCAGGCGCACTGCTTCGGCACCGGAGGCGGGTTCGACAACGGGCTCGGCTTCACCCTCACCATGGGCGCGGGCACCTGGGCCGGCAACAGCATCAGCGACAACCTGTCCTATCGCGACTTCCTCAACTTCACCAGGCTCGCCACGGTCATCCCGCCGCGCGAGCCGAGCGAGCAGCAGCTCTGGGGACGCTACCTCGAACAATACGGCCGGTGAGATGATGAAACTGCTGGAACACCAAGGAAAGCGGCTGCTGGCCGACACCGGGATCGCGATCCCCCGCGGCCGGGTCGCGGCCACCGCCGACGAAGCGGCGATGGCGGCAGCGGCCGCCGGCGGCCGAGTGGCGCTGAAAAGCCAGATCGCCTCCGGAAAGCGCGGCAAGGCGGGCGGCATCCTGTTCGCCGACGATCCCGAGTCGGCCCGCGCGGCGGCCGCCGGGCTGCTCGGCGCCGAGATCGGCGGGCACCGGGTGGACACCGTCCTGGTCGAGCGCTGTGTCGACATCGCGACCGAGCTCTATGCCGCGGTGCTCAACGATCCCGCCACCAAGGGCCCGCTGGTCCTGTTCAGCACCGCGGGCGGAATGGACATCGAAGAAATCGGCGCGCGGCAGCCGGAGCTGATCCGCTCACTGGCCGTGGACATCCGCAAGGGGCTGACCGAGGAGTCCGTGCGCACGCTGGTCGAAGACAGCGGCCTCGCCGAGCACGTCACCGAGCAACTCGTGGGCACGATCCTCGCGCTGTACCGCGTCTACCGATCGTTGGACGCCGATCTGGTGGAGGTCAACCCGCTGGTCGTCACCGGCGCCGGGGACCTGATCGCGCTGGACGCCAAGATCTCGCTGGACCCGGGGGCACTGGCCCGGCACGCGGAACTGACCGCCGAATTCACCGAAGCGAGCCCGTCCGGGCGGGAGACCGCGCTCGAACGGCGCGGTGCCGAACTGGGCCTGCAGTTCATCGAGCTGGACGGATCGGTCGGCGTGCTGGCCAACGGCGCCGGGCTCACCATGACCACTTTGGACGCCGTGCAGCACTTCGGCGGCCGCCCGGCGAACTTCCTGGAAATCGGCGGGGACGCCTACACCAAGGCCACCGCCGCGCTGGAGCTGGTGCTCGGCAACCCGCGGGTGCGCAGCCTGCTGGTGAACTTCTGCGGCGCGTTCGCCAGGACGGACGTGATGGCCGAGGGCGTGGTCACCGCGCTCGAAGAACTGCGCCCGGAAATCCCGGTGTTCTTCACGATCCACGGCACCGGCGAGGCGGAGGCCGTCCGGCTGGTGTCCGAGCGGCTCGGCGAGAAACCGTACGACCTGATGGACGACGCGGTGCGGGCCGCGGTACGAGCGGCCGAAGGCAAGGAAACAGGAGCGGGCGAATGATCGTCTCGGGCGGGCACAAGGTGATCGTGCAGGGCCTCACCGGCAGGCAGGGGTCGTTCTGGGCGGAGCGGATGCGCGAGTGCGGCACCGCCGTGGTGGCCGGGGCGAGCCCCAAGAAGGGCGGCCGGGTGGTCGCCGGGATCCCGGTGTACGACTCGGTCGCCGACGCCGCGGCCGAACACCGGCTGGACGTCAGCGTGCTGTTCGTGCCGCCGCTGTCCGCGAAGGCCGCGGCGCTCGACGCCATCCGGGCCGGTGTCGCCAAGCTGGTGCTGCTCACCGAGCACATCCCCTACCAGGACGTGATGTACCTGCTGGCCGAAGCGGCCGACCACGGCGCGCAGGTGCTCGGCCCGAACACTGCCGGGCTGGTGGTGCCGGGCGAGGCGTCGGTCGGCATCATGCCAGGGTTCGCCGGCAACATCTTCCGGCCCGGCCGCGTCGGGGTGCTCTCGCGCAGCGGCAGCCTCGGCACCCTGGTGTCGCTCAACCTGGTCGCCGGCGGCTACGGCCAGTCCGCCTTCATCGGCATCGGCGGGGACCCGATCCTGGGCACCACGACGGTGGACGCGGTCCGCGCCCTCGACACCGACGACCGCACCGACGCCGTGGTGCTGGTGGGCGAGATCGGCGGCGGCATGGAGGAGGAGGCCGCCGAGTACATCTCGGGCATGACCAAGCCGGTCGTCGCCTTCGTCGCCGGCCGCAGCGCGCCCGCCGATCGCCGGATGGGCCACGCCGGCGCGATCATCAGCGGCGGCCGCGGCACTGGTCAGTCCAAAGTAGACGCTCTTACCGGTGCCGGGGTCACCGTGGTCGACGTGCCCAGCGAGATCCCCGACGCGCTGCGCGCCAAGGGAATCAGCCCGACCGGCTGAGCAGGCCGAGCACGTCGCGGAACATCCCGAACCCGGTGCCGGCGGAGGTGTCGAGGATGCGCGAGTGCCGGTAGAACGCGCTGAGGTCGAGCCCGACACCGACGCCGTGGATCTCGTGCCCGGCCCGTTCCAGCCCGGCCACCACCTCGGCCAGGTGCCGCTCCAGGTAGCGCTGGTCGTTGGCCAGGCTGGTCGCGCTGTCCATCGGGCTGCCGTCGGACACGACCACCAGCGCCGACCGTCCGTCGGTGTGCGCCCGAGCCCGGCCGCACGCCCAGGTCACCGCCTCGCCGTCCACTCCTTCGCGGTAGAGGTCGGCCTTGAGCAGGCCCGCGATCCCGGCGCGGGCACGGCGCCAAGGCGTGTCGGCGTCCTTGAACACGAGATGGCACCGCTCGTTGAGCCTGCCCGGCGAACGAGGGCGCCCGGCGCGAAGCCAGTCCCGCCTTGCCCGGCCACCGTTCCACGCACCGGTGGTGAAGCCGAGGATCTCGCAGCGCGCGCCGGCCAGTTCGAGCGCGCGGGCGAACAGGTCGACCAGCACGGCGACCGGCTCACGGTGCTGTTTCATCGAGCCGGAGCAGTCGATCAGGAAGGTCACCAGCACCTCGGCGACGGGCACGACTCGTTCGGTGCGGAAGAGGCCGCGTTCGGCGGGCGAGCTGATCAGCTGGGTGAGCGCGCGGGCGTCCACCTGCCCTTCCTCCTGGCCACCGTGCCAGCCGTCGGCGGCGGGCACAGCCAGTGCCGCGGTCAGCTCGCGCGCGAGCCGCCCGGCGTGCACGCCCTGCCTGGCGACCAGCCGGTCGAGCCGTTCGCGGTACTCCTTCAGCAACGCCGGGCGGACCAGGTCGGCGGCCTTGTGCTGACGGTCGTAGGCGCTGCTGAACACCCGGTAGGGCGGTCCGGCGGGGACGGGAACGGCGCCCTGCCCGGTCCCCGCGCCGGGAGTCTCGTCGTCTCCGTCCTGCTCGTCGAACTCGACCAGCAGGGTGGGCCGCGCGCGGTCGCGATCGTCCTCGCTGTCCTCGACCTTTGCTGTGTTTTTCCTGGCACGCAACAGTTCGCCGACCACGGCGGCGATGGCCAGCGCGTGCCCGGCGAAAGCGGCCTGGTCATGCCGGTGCCGCCGGAGCCCGGCGAGGTCGTGCCCGATCCTCGGCGCGAGCATGGCGCGCGGCACCTCGATCAGGTCTTCGACCTGCTCCGCGAGCGGGGTCCCGGTGATCCGTGACCGGCACACCTGCGCGAGCGTGTACAGGAGCAGGCCACGTTCCGTGCCGGTCAGCCCGGCCCCGTGGAAGTCCCACGACCAGCGCTCGAACCGCCGCGCCACGTTCGCCCGCACGCCCAGCAGTGAATCCGGCACCAGCGACTCCGCCCGGAACTGCTCTAACTGCTCGAAGACCAGGCGCTGCACCGGGTCCGCTGGTCGGTGCCGCCGGTGCAGCACCGGGTCGGAACCCAGCAGCCGCAACGCCATCGCATCCCCCGCGCCGCGCAGCGAACCGAGGTCGTCCTCGTCCAAAGCGGACTGAAGGTGCGGGGCGGTCATCGGGACCGGCCGTCGTCCCCGGTGCAGCCGTCCCCCGCGGAACCGCAGGTCCCGCACTCCGCTCAGGGCGCGCATCGTCGCCGCGCACAGCTCCTCGGCGCGCTGCCGGCGGCGGGCCAGCGCCTGCTCGGGGTTCACGCCGGCACGGCGAGCGCGCGGGACTCGTCCACCTCGTGGCCGAAGCAGCGCTGGAAGTACTCGGCCACCACCGCGCGCTCGGCGTCGTCGCATCTGTTCAGGAACGACAACCGGAACGCGAGCGCGGGATCGCCGAAGATGCCGGCGTTCTCCGCCCAGGTGATGACCGTCCGCGGCGACATCAGCGTGGACAGGTCGCCCGCCTCGAAACCCTTGCGGGTCAAGGCGGCCACCGCGACCATGGAAGTGACCAGCTCGCCCGGCACCGACGGGACCCGGCCCCGCACGATCGCGATCTCCTCGGCGGCGGGCAGGTAGTCCAGCGAGGCGACCAGGTTCCAGCGGTCGAGCTGCGCGTGGTTGAGCCGCTGCGCCCCGTGGTAGAGCCCGTTGAGGTTGCCGAGGCCCACCGTGTTGGCGGTGGCGAAGAGCCGGAACGACGGATGCGGCCGCAGCACCCGGCTCTGGTCCAGCAGGGTGAACCGGCCGTCCCGTTCGAGCAGCCGCTGGATGACGAACATGACATCCGGGCGGCCGGCGTCGTACTCGTCCAGGATCAGCGCCACCGGCCGCTGCAACGCCCAGGGCACGATCCCTTCCTGGAACTCGGTGACCTGCTTGCCTTCCCGCAGCACGACGGCGTCCCGGCCGACCAGGTCCAGCCTGCTCAGCTGCCCGTCCAGGTTGACCCGCACGCAGGGCCAGTTGAGCCGCGCGGCCACCTGCTCGACGTGCGTGGACTTGCCGGTCCCGTGCAGGCCCTGCACGAGCACCCGGCGGTTGTGCGTGAACCCCGCCAGCAGCGCCGAGGTGACCTCCGGGTTGAACCGGTACGCCTCGTCGATCTCCGGCACGTGCTCACCGTGCGCACCGTGCTCGCCGAACGCGGGCACGGTGCGCGGGGAGTCGATACCGAAGAGCTCGCGCACCGAAAGGCGGCGCTCCGGCACGGCGTGGAGCGGATCGGTCATAGTCGGCGGCCTCCAGTACGGGGGAAGTCAGGACGAAGCGGTTTCGGCGGCGTCCGGGGAGCCTTCGGCCTCCACCCGGCCGATCGCCTCCGCGGCCCGTTGCAGGGCGGGCAGCAGCGCGAGCGCCTTGTCCGGCGTCAGCCGCATCACTGGTGCCTGCGCGGCGACGCACAGGTTCGAGCGGCCGTTCTCGGTCGGCACCAGCACGGCCACGCAGACCAGGCCGGGCAGGAACTCCTCGTCGTCGACCGCGAACCCGTCCCGGCGGATCCTGGCGAACTCGTCCTCCAGCGCGTCGAGGTCGGTCACGGTCTTCGGCGTGTACTTCTTCAACGGCGCGTGCGCCAGCAGCTTGCGCCGCTGGGCCGGGCTCATCTGCGACAGGATCATCTTCCCGCTCGCCGAGCAGTGCACCGGCACCCGCGAGCCGGGGCGCAGGTAGAACCGCAGCGGTTCGGGCGTCTCGACGCGGTCGAGGTAGACGATCTCGTTGCTGGAGAGCGTGGTGATGTTGCAGCTCTCCCCCAGCTCGTCCACCAGGTGCCGCAGCACCCCGTGCCGCGCGCCGTGGTGGGTGGCGTTGAACAGCAGGTTTTCCGCCAGCCGGCGCAGCCGGAGCCCGGTGCCGTAGTGCCTGCCGTCCGCCTGGCGGATCAGCAGCCCGGCGCCTTCGAGCTGTTGCAGCATGCGGTGCAACGTCGGCTTCGGGATGCCGGTCTCTTCGACCAGCCCCTGCAGCGACACCAGCTGGTCCTTCGCGGCGATCAGCTCCAGCAGGGAGAACAGCCGCATTATCGGCGTATCGCCGTTCACCCCGGCCGGGTCGGTCTCCCGTATCAGCTCCACGACACCTCCTCGTTCGTTCCGGAAATTAGCACACTGCGTCTCGTTTTTCATAGCTCATCGTTGACGACAGGCACGGCCAGGCTTATCGTCGTCTCGATCCCACTTTCAGGAACGCTCTGTACCGCTTTCTGCAAGTGGCCGTTGATTCTGAGCCGTCGAAGGAGCACCAGCATGAGTCAGAACCAGGCGGACGTCAGCCGCACTGTTGCGCAGGGCCCGCAGAAGATGACCCCGTCCGAGGCCTTCGTCGAGACGCTGGTCGCCAACGGCGTCACCGACATCTTCGGCATCATGGGCTCGGCCTTCATGGACGCGATGGACATCTTCGCCCCGGCTGGGATCCGCCTGGTACCCGTGGTGCACGAGCAGGGCGCGGCGCACATGGCCGACGGCTACGCCAGGGTGAGCGGCCGGCACGGCGTGGTGATCGGGCAGAACGGCCCTGGCATCAGCAACTGCGTCAC
Organism: Amycolatopsis nigrescens CSC17Ta-90; assembly: GCF_000384315.1. Taxonomy (GTDB): domain Bacteria; phylum Actinomycetota; class Actinomycetes; order Mycobacteriales; family Pseudonocardiaceae; genus Amycolatopsis; species Amycolatopsis nigrescens. Next base: position 179,928 of record NZ_ARVW01000001.1, read on the forward strand.
CGCGGTGGCGGCGGCGTTCTGGGCGCACAGCCCGGTGGTCATGGTGACCCCCGAAACCGGCACCATGGGCATGGGCCTCGGCGGCTTCCAGGAGGCCAACCAGCTGCCGATGTTCCAGGAGTTCACCAAGTACCAGGCGCATGTGAACAACCCGAAGCGGATGGCCGAGCTCACCGGGCGCGCGTTCGACCGGGCGATGTCGGAGATCGGACCGACCCAGCTGAACATCCCGCGGGACTACTTCTACGGCGAGATCGAGGCGGAGATCCCGCGCCCGCAGCGGCTGGACCGCGGCGCCGGTGGCGCCAGGAGCCTGGACGAGGCTGCCGCGCTGCTCGCCGAGGCCGAGTTCCCGGTCATCATCTCCGGCGGCGGAGTGGTGATGGCCGACGGTGTGGACGAGTGCAAGGCCCTCGCCGAACGGCTGGGCGCCCCCGTGGTGAACAGCTACCTGCACAACGACTCCTTCCCAGCGAGCCACCCGCAGTGGTGCGGCCCGCTGGGCTACCAGGGTTCCAAGGCGGCGATGAAGCTGATCGCGAAGGCCGATGTCGTGGTGGCGCTCGGTTCCAGGCTCGGCCCGTTCGGCACGCTGCCGCAGCACGGCATGGACTACTGGCCCAAGGACGCCAAGATCATCCAGATCGACGCCGACCACCGGATGCTCGGGCTGGTCAAGAAGATCACCGTCGGCATCTGCGGTGACGCGAAGGACGCCGCCGCCGCGCTCACCGAGCGGCTGGCCGGCAAGACCCTCGCCTGCGACGCCACCCGCGACGCCCGTGCCGCGACCACGAAGGCGGAAAAGGACGCGTGGGAGGCCGAACTCGACGAGTGGACCAACGAGACCGACCCGTTCAGCCTGGACATGATCGCCGAGCAGGAGCAGGAGGAGGGCAACTGGCTGCACCCCCGTGAAGTGCTGCGCGAGCTGGAAAAGGCGATGCCGGAGCACGTCATGGTGTCCACCGATATCGGCAACATCAACTCGGTCGCCAACAGCTATCTCCGCTTCGAGGAGCCCCGGAGCTTCTTCGCCCCGATGAGCTTCGGCAACTGCGGCTACGCCCTGCCCACCATCATCGGCGCGAAGGCCGCCGCGATGGAGCGCCCGGCGATCGCCTACGCCGGCGACGGCGCGTGGGGCATGAGCATGGGCGAGATCATGACCGCCGTCCGGCACGACATCCCGGTCACCGCGGTGGTGTTCCACAACCGGCAGTGGGGTGCGGAGAAGAAGAACCAGGTCGACTTCTACAACCGCCGGTTCGTGGCGGGCGAGCTGGAGAGCGAGAGCTTCGCCGGAATCGCCAAGGCGATGGGCGCCGACGGCGTGGTGGTGGAGAAGCTGGAGGAGGTCGGCCCGGCGCTGCGCAAGGCCGTGGAGGCGCAGTTGAACGAAGGCCGCACCACGGTCATCGAGATCATGTGCACCCGCGAGCTCGGCGACCCGTTCCGCCGCGACGCCCTGTCCAAGCCGGTCCGCTTCCTCGAGAAGTACAAGGACTACGTGTAACTCCCCCACGGACTCGCGGACCTGCCCTCCCCCAGACAGGTCCGCGAGTCCCACATATCTAATTGCGCGTATATACACTCGGTGTTATATTTGGCGCCATGGACACAGCAACAACCGACGACCCGGCCGAGCCGAGTCAGGCGGCGGCGATCCGCCTTGCCGCCACCCTGCTCGTCGGCGGCAGCCTCCACTTCCTCACCCCGAAGTTCTTCGACAGCATCATTCCGCCGGTCCTGCCGGGCAACCCGCGGGCCTACACCTACCTTTCCGGAGCCGTCGCACTCAGCACCGGAACGGGCCTGTGCTTCCCCCGCACACGACGGGTTTCCGCCGGCCTGGCCGGGGTGTTCTTCGTCGCCGTGATGCCCGCCAAGGTGCAGATGGCCGCCGACTGGTGGCGCAGCGACAGCAAATCCTTACCCGCCAAGCTCGGCGGCATCGCCCAGCTGTTCTGGCAGGTCCCCCTCGTCACCGAAGCCCGCAAAGCCCGGCGCAACGCCAAAGGACGGTGACCAGCCCGTTCCACAACGAAAGCGCACACCGGAATTGTTCGGTGCTCCTCGCGGTTACCCGGATGGGTATGGATTCCGTGGAGGTCCCTGATGTCTTACGCCGTTCTGCCCTCGGTCGCTTCCTGGCGGCACGAGGGCGCTCGCGCAGGGTTCGAGGTCGCGTTCTTCGCCGCCGATGACCGCGGTCCACGGATCGAAGGCACCACCACGGCCACTGAGGACGGAAAGTCCTGGATCGTGAACTACGAGATCCAACTGGACAGGTCATGGCTGACCAGATCCGCGCGGATCACCGGACGCAGCGACGACCGCACCGTCGTCACCGTGATTGAGGCGGACGGCATGGGCCATTGGCAGGTCGACGGTGTTGCCGCGCCTCATCTGCAGGGATGCCTGGATCTTGATTTGGAGGCATCGGCGATGACCAACACCTTCCCCGTGCACCGGTTGCGCCTGCCCGTCGACCGTGCGGTGGCCGCGCCGGCTGCCTACGTCCGTGCGATCGGTCTGGCGGTGGACCGTTTGGAACAGACCTATTCACGTTCCGGCGAAGGGCAATACAACTACGCCGCACCCGAATTCAACTTCGCCTGCCACTTGGTCTACGACCAGCACGGCCTCATCCTCGAATACCCCGGCATCGCCACCCGTGTCCACTGACCACACGCGGCTCCACGATCCCGCGGATCCGGCCGGGTGTTCGCTGAGTAGGGTGGCATCCGTGGCGAACATCCAACTCGGCGACGTCCTGACCTGGTACGACGACCACGGCGACCAAGACAGCGAACCGGTCGTGCTGCTGCACAGCGCCTTCGTGGATTCACGGATGTTCGCTCCCGCCCTGCCCAGACTTGGCGAGCGCTTCCACGTCTTCACCGTGGACCGGCGCGGGCACGGCCGGACGCCGGATGTCGACGGCCCGATCACCTACGAGCTGATGGCCCAGGACATGATCGCGTTCCTGGAAAAGGTGGTCGAGGGACCGGCGCACCTTGTCGGCCACAGCGACGGTGCCATCGTGGCGATGATCGTCGCGCTCCGCCGGCCCGATCTGGTGCGGAAACTCGTCCTGATCAGCGGCAACTTCCGCTACGACGGCCTGGTTCCCGGCGTGCTCGAAGGGTTCGCCGACGAGGTCGTGCTGGACGTCCTGGGCCCTCGCTACGGCCAGGTCTCCCCCGACGGTGAAGCCCACTTTCCCGTGGTGGTACGAAAACTGCTGCGGATGGCGGCGCAGGAGCCGACCCTGACCGAAGGCGACCTCGCCGACATCAGCGCCCGCACGCTCGTGGCAGCCGGCGACGACGACGCGGTGACCCTGGAACACACGATCGCGCTCTACCGCGCGATCCCCGACTCGGAACTGGCGATCGTGCCCGGCACCTCCCATCTCCTGGTGATGGAGAAACCGGACGAGGTCTACGCGCTCGTCACCGACTTCCTCGTCAACGACCCCATCCTCACCAGACAACCGATCCGCCGCGCCCCCTAACCGAACAGGGGCGTCGCGATCAAGTGGGGCGAGTCGCGTTCAAGCCGGCGAGCAGAATGCCCAGCGCATAACGGAAGTTGTCCGCCGCCGTGGTTCCGGCTGCGTGCCGCTCCCGCATGCCACGGGCCATCAGCGGGAACGGGATCGTCGAGATTACGGCTACTTCGTCGGAACGGTCGGGCATGGTCTGCTCCTCCACGGCCCGGCCGAGGATGAAGTGGACCAGGACGCCAGCGGCCCGGGTGGCGTCGGCGAGCGGGAATCCTGCCCGGTGTAAGACCTCCACTGTGCGTTCGGCGAATTCGCCGAGTGCGCGGGCCACCCTCAGGTCGGCGCCAAGCGCGACACGCGGACCGTCGCGGTGGCTGAGCAGCGCGGCGCGCAGCGCAAACCCGGCGTCCTCTAGCCACTTCAGCCAGGGAGTACCGGGGGCCGGCAGCTGGGCGATGACCGGAGCCACGATGGCGTCGGCCATGTGGTCCAGCAGCGCGCGCTTGTTGGTGAAGTGCCAGTACAGCGCGGGCGCCTTGACTCCGAGCTCGGTCGCGACGCGCCGAACGGTGAGCTTGTCGAGTCCGTCGGCTTCCAGCAGAGCCAACGCCGCCCGCACAGCGTCCCCGACCGAGATCGGCATCGATTCCTCCTTGACACCTTAACTAGTTAAATGCAGGGTAGCACTTAACTAGTTAAGGAGGCGCAGTGGACGCTGATGTGATCGTCGTCGGGGCCGGGCCGGTGGGGCTGCTCCTCGCCGCTGAGCTCCGCCTCGGCGGAGCCCACCCGGTCGTGGTGGAACGGCTGGGCGAACCCGCCGCGCAAACGAAGGCGCGCGGCATCGGCCCGCTGGCCACTGAAGCGCTGCGGCGGCGCGGGCTCGGCCCACAACTGGACGAGGCGCACCACGGTGGCGCGCGCGACTTCGCCCGCGACCACGGCAGCACGCTCGGTCACTTCGCCAACATCCACAAGCTCATCCCGGACCAGCAGCGGCGGAGCACGCTGATCTGGCAACCGGAATTGGAACGCGTGCTCACCGCGCACGCCGAGCTGCTCGGGGTGCCGATTCTGCGCGGACACGAGGTCGTCGAGCTCGAATCCGATGTGGACGGTGTGGCGGTCGTAGCGAAGGCACCGCAGGGCGAGCGAAGGCTGCGCGCGCCCTATGTGGTGGGCTGCGACGGCGGCCGCAGCACGGTCCGCAAACTCGCCGGATTCCACTTTCCGGGGACTCCGCCGCTGCTGCGGACGATCGCAGGGCGGGTGCGATTCGCCGGTGACGTCCCCGCCGCGGGGCGATACGCCACCGGCACGTTCATGTGCGGCGGCAGCATGGCCGGCGTCTCCGAGCTCGCGCTGGCCGAGGAACCGCGCAGCCCGGTGACCGCCGGCGAGCTGGCCGACGCGATTCGACGAGTCACCGGCGCCGACGTCGGCATCGAGGAGCTTCACGACGACCGCCGGGCCGGCGACCAGGCCCGCCAGGTCGACACCTACCGCCGCGGACGGGTACTGGTACTGCTCGCAGGCGATGCGGCACACGTGCACTCGCCCAGCGGCGGGCAGGGACTGAACCTCGGGCTGCTGGACGCGGTGAACCTCGGCTGGAAGCTGGCCGCTTTCGTGTGTGGCGACGCGCCCGAAGCTCTGCTCGACACCTACACCCGCGAACGGCATCCCGCGGGCGAAGCGGTGCTGCGCAACACCCGAGCCCAGTCCGCACTGCTGGCTCCCGGTCCCCACGTCGACGCGCTGAGGGAGATCATCGAGGAGCTGCTGGACATTCCGGCGGCGAACCGATACTTCACCGAGCTGTTGTCCGCCGTGAACCTCCGCTACGAGTTCCCCTACCCCGCACAAGACCCGGTCGGCCAGCACTGCCCTGACCTCGAACTCCGGGACGACGAGGGCAAACCGTCACGGCTGTCCGACCACACGCGGTCCGGCCGCGGACTGCTCCTGCTCACGCCGCAAACACGGGAGCTCGCGCGGTACGCGACCAGCCAGATCGAGGTCGTCCCGGTGACGAATACCGATCCGCTACTCCTCCGCCCCGACGCCGTCGTGGCCTGGGCATCGAGCAACCACGACTCGCTCAAGGTCGCCTTGGAAACCTGGTTCGGCCCACCCGCTTTCACCAGCGCAAGAAGCGCCCATGCCCCTCGGCACGCGGCATCCTGGACACCATGGCCCGCTACCTGACCGTGCACCTACCCGAAATGTCGTCCGCCTGCTACACCGAGCTGGTGTGGCTGGAGGTCGACGCGCTGCGCGATGCCGGGCTGATCAGCCGCGCGACCATCGCCGTGGACCAGCTGCCGGACCGCCTGGACGATAAAACGCCCCGCACCTCCCGCGACGGCGGGGTGAGGTTGTTACGAAGCGGCGGCCGACTGCATATGGTGAGAACTTCGATACAGGAGGTGGGACCGATGGGTGGCGAAGACGACAAGGGCACCAAGGACGACGGCCAGCATTCGCTGGAAGACGACAAGAAAACCGGTAAGACCGGCGATGACATCGACCCGAGCGAGTACGGCAAGTAGTGCGGACCGATCTTGAGGGCCCGGCCAGGCTGGCCGCCGCCCTGGCCGCGGCCGGGGACCTTCCGAACCAGTTGCGCCCGGTGATGGAGCGAGTGGACCGCGGCTGTTTCATCCCGGAGCGGATCTGGGCCCGGCAGGACGACGACGGTCCTTACCGGCCGATCGATCACCAGGCCGAGCCGCAGCGGTGGGCGGAGGCGGTCTACTCCGACACCGTGGTCGTGACCCAGTTCGACGACGGGCGCACGACCTGGCCCGAGGTAGGGCGGCAGCCCTCGTGCTCGGCGTCCCAGCCCTCCGCTGTGGCCGGCATGCTGCTCGCCCTCGACCTGCGGCCGGGCCAGCACGTGCTGGAGATCGGCACCGGCACCGGCTACAACGCGGCGCTGCTCGCCGAACTCGTCGGCCCGCACGGGTCGGTGACCACACTCGAGGTCGACCGGGACGCGGCGACCGCGGCCCGGGACGCGCTGCGCAACAGCGGCCACGACCGCGTCGACGCGCAACTCGCCGACGGCACCACCGAACTCGGCGGCGGCGTCTCCTTCGACCGCGTCATCGCGACCGCCGGGGTACGCCTTGGCCGGCTGCCGTACTGGTGGGTGCAGCACACCAACCCCGGCGGAGTGATCCTCGCGCCGATGCGCGCCGATCTCGCCTCGGGCCCGCTAGTCCGGTTCCTCGTCGACGACGGCACCGCCCGTGGACACGCTTTGCCTGACCTGCAAGTCGGATTCATGGAAATCCGTTCACACCGCGTTCCCGAAGCGGGCCTGGCCGAGCTGCGCTGGAACGATCCCCGCGCGGACATCACCTACACAACACTCGCGCCCTGGGTTCCACTCCTGGCGGATGACCACCGCTGGCCGATCGCCGTAGCCCTGCCATCCTGCCGCTACGCGGTATGGAAGAAGAACGGCGAACGGCCCGGCGTGGCCTGGCTGATCGATCCACTATCCAGTTCCTGGGCGAGCATCGTCGCCCACGACGACACCCGCTTCCTAGTACGGCAATCCGGACCGCGCCGACTGTGGAACGAAGCCGAAACCGCCTACCTCTGGTGGCAGAAACACGGCTCACCCCCACTCGAAGCATGGGAATGGACCATTACCGTCAACCGGCAGACGATTCACCTGCCCTGACGAGCAGACCCACCGGACAAAGCGCTACAAGTGCTGCTTTTGACGATGTCGCTGATCGTCGAGGGCTGGTGGTGATGCGGTGCAGCGCGCGCCAGCGACCGGTCAGCAGAACGAACCCGCGCTCGCGGAGGACCCCAGTTCGTGAATCGCGGATTTGACCACGGATCAACGAAATCGGATCATCAACAGCTGCCCAAACATGAATTTGCGTGTTGCCGTCGGTTAGGACTAGGGCCAGCACACCGTACTTCTCCTCTACTACAGCACCGAACGTTCCCTCTTCGGTTTCGCGATAGCTGATGATAGATCTGCATGGCGGCACGGGGGTGTACTGAAAAGGGCATGGAGTCCCCTCGCTCTCTCGCCGTACGGGATCACCGGTACGCGGCGAGGGGGTGAGGTTTTGTTTGCGGGACAAGACGCCGCACTCAGTACGGCGGACGGCGCTGTGGGTTCTTTGCGGTTAGGTAACCCGGCCCCGCGGTGCCGAGAGATTCGGACTTTGCTGCCCATCAGCGTACCCACCTGTCGCCCACGCGCGCACGATCGGCACCGCGTCCAATAGGACGGAGGCCGTGAACACGTTGCCGTCTCTGTCCTCCGGGTAGTCGGTGTGGAACAAAGGTGCGCGCGGCGATCGAACGGTTCGCGGCCGAGCTGACCGGAACCATGGACAGCGCCATGGACGCTGCCCCCAATTTGCCCCCAGTTGATCAAGAAGCGAAAGGAGGAAAGATCGTCTACATAGACGGATTTCGCAGGTCAGCGGGCTAGCTAGAGCGGTGGGCCGGGCGGGGCTCGAACCCGCGGCCAAGGGATTATGAGTCCCCTGCTCTAACCAACTGAGCTACCGGCCCCTGCGGCACCACAGGGAGGAGGCCCCCGGATCCCGGCGGCCAACATACCGCACCCCGGGCGGGCGTTCCCGGGCTGGGCCACGGCGGCAGGGGCGCTAGTCGAGGGCTACGCCGCAGGTCATGTTGAGCGCGGATCCTGTCATGGTGCGGGCCCAGTCCGAGGCGGCGAAGACGGCCACGTTGCCGACGTCCTCCAGTGACGCCGCGCGGCCGGTGAGGGTCTGGGCGACGAGGTCGTCTTCGATGGCCTGGCGCTGGTCGAGGTCCGCCGGGATCGTCTCGGGCACCCCGGCGGTCCGCAGGGTGAGCACGCGGATGCCGTGCGGCGCCAGCTCCACCGCGAGCTGGCGCCGCATCGACTCGACCACGTCGAACGCGGCCTGCAGGCCGCCGAGGTGGTACTCGCGCGAGCCCGTGGTGACCGTGCCGCCGAACATCATGATCACGCCCGAGCCTTGCCCAATCATGTGCCGGGCGGCCGCGCGCGAGGTGAGGAACTTCGAGCTCACGGCGGTCACCACCGGGCGCAGGTAGTCCGCGAGCGGCATGTCGGCCATCGGTGTGCCCTGAATGTCCCCGTCCGCGATCACGTTGAACGACACGTCGATACCGCCCGCCGCCGCGGCGACCGCGTCCGCGTGCTCGTCGACCGCGGTCTCGTCCAGCGCGTCGACCACGGCGGTCTCGGCCGAGCCGCCCTCGGCGCGGATGTCGCCGGCGACCTTTTCCAGTGTCTCCGGGGTGCGCCCGGCGAGGAAGACCCGCGCCCCCGCACGGGCGAACGCGCGAGCAACCGCTCCGCCGACCGAGCCGCCGCCACCGTAGATGACCGCGTTCTTACCTTCGAGCAACATGGCGCCTCCCGCGTGCCGATGAGTCCTGTCAGGACCTGTAACCCGCGGAGGCCGCCGAACTCATCGCTCCTCGATCTCGGCGGGCAGACCGAACAGGCCGAAGTCCGCGGTCAGGAACGAGACGACCTCGGCGATCTCCGTGCCCCGCAAGGTGAGCAGGTCGAGCCCGGCCGCGACGTAGACGCACTTGTCCTCGTCCCACCTGTACGTGCCGAACGCGAGCTGCCCGTTCGCCCGCGCCGGCCGGAACCGCCACCGCAGGGACAGCGGTTTCCCGGTGAGGAACTCCCTGATGCCCGCCCGGCCCTGGTACCACTCCGGCAGGGGCGGCATGGCGTACCGGGCGTCGTCGGTCAGCATGGCCACGATCGCCTCGACGTCGCGGCTCTCCCACGCCCTCGAGTACCGGTCGGCCAGTTCGCGGACCTTCTCGTCGCCGAGCGAACGCAGGGTCACCTGCTGACTGCGGCCGGGCAGGCGCTCCCGGAGGGTCCTGCGGGCGCGTTGCAGTGCGCTGTTGACCGACGCGACCGTGCCTTCCAGCAGATCAGCGGACTCGATCGCGGAGAATCCCAGTACCTCCCGCAGCAACAGGACGGCCCGCTGCTGAGCCGACAGGTACTGGAGCGCGGCGAGGAAGGCCAGCTCCACGCCTTCCCGGACCTCGTAGCGGGCCGCGGGATCCGGCTCCACCCCGGCCAGTCGCTCGTCGGGGTACGGCTCGAGCCACAGCGGTTCGGAACCGGGGCCTGCCTCGGCGGGCAGCTCTCGGCGGCCTCGGCGTTCGAGCAGGGTCAGGCACCGGTTGGTGGCGATCTTGTACAGCCAGGGCCGGATCCGGCGGCGGCCGTCGAACCGGTCCAATGCCCGCCAGGCCCGCACCAGCGTCTCCTGCATCGCGTCCTCGGCGTCGTGGACCGACCCGAGCATCCGGTAGCAATGCGCCTGCAACTCACCGCGGTAGGGCTCGACCAGCTGCCCGAAGGCCACCTGGTCACCAGTGCGCGCCGCATCCAGAAGCTGCTCTTCGGCCGTGTCGTTCCCGTACATGCAGCAACCCGCCCCGGCGATCGATTTTCCGAATGCCGAGCACCGTAGCGCAGCCTTTCGGTAAACGCTGACGAGCGGGTGCCCACCGCTTACCCTGGTGCGGTGAACATGATGAGCCTGGCGCACGAAGAACGAGCGGACTTCGTGGCGCTGCTGAAGAGCTTGTCTCTGCAACAATGGGACGAGCCGACGTTGTGCCGAGGATGGCGGGTGCGCGACCTGGTCGCGCACGTCGTGAGTTACGACGAGCTCGACAAACGGGGCGTCACCGCACGCTTGGTCAAGGGCCGGTTCAGTCCCGGCCGGATCAACGACCTCGGGGTGGCCGAGTACAACACGCGCACCCCGGACGAACTGATCGCGTTGATGAACGATCACCTCGAGCCGACGGGCCTGCGCGCCGCTTTCGGTGGCATGATCGCACTGGTCGACGGGCTCATCCACCAGCAGGACATCCGCCGCCCGCTCGGCCTGCCCCGTGACATTCCGCCGGAGCGGCTGCGGCGCACGCTGCCGGCCGCGCTGGTCGCCCCGCCGATTCGCGCGTTCTGGCGCGCCAGGGGGCTCCGGCTGGTCGCCACCGACCTCGACTGGTCCACCGGGTCCGGCCCCGAGGTGCGCGGCCCGGCCGAAGCGATCCTGATGGCCGTCGCCGGGCGCGGCCACGCGGTGGGCGAGCTGACCGGTGACGGCCAGCCGAAACTCGCCGCCCGCATGACCGGTTGATATTATTCAACGCATGCCCCGGTGATATCGACGATTTGCCGAGGACCCGGCGTACGAATGCAGTATTGGTGACCCTATCCGGAAACGGTAGGGATGAAATATGCATCGTTCAGTTTTCGTCGCGATCACGCTGACCGCCACCGCACTGGCCGCGGCCGGATTCGCGACCGCCGCCCCACCGCCGGACCGGGTCTCCGTATCGGCGAAGTTCGAGCTCTACCGACCCGGCGCGCGGGGCATCACCTACGACCCGCAGCTGGTGGCCGTCGGCGCCAAGGCGTCCGTGACCGCGATCGCGCGCGCCGAGAAGACCAGGGTCGTGCTCACCGTGCGCGGGCTGGTGCCGAACCGGAAGTACGGCTCGCACGCGCACCAGAAGCCGTGCGGTCAGAACGCCGCCGACTCCGGGCCCCACTACCAGCACGTGGTGGACCCGGTCCAGCCCTCGGTGGACCCCGCCTATGCCAACCCCCGCAACGAAATCTGGCTCGACTTCACCACCGACGAGAAAGGCAGCGCCCTCGCATCGTCTACTGTGGACTGGAAGTTCACCGACCGGCGCGCCGGCTCGGTGGTGATCCACGCCGAGCACACGCACACCGAACCGGGACATGCCGGGATGGCGGGTCCTCGCCTGTCCTGCATCAGCGTTCCCTTCTAGTGGCACCCGTCTACATCGGCAACTTCACCACGGCGATCGCGCTCGCCTCGCTCGACGAGGACACCGGGCAGCTGACCGCGAGCGGCACGGTCGAAGGGGTGCGGGATCCCGCGTTTCTCACCCTCACCTCGGACGGGAAGCTCCTCTACGCAGTGAACGACTCGGCCGACGGCCGGGTGACCGCGCTGAGCGTGGGCACCGGCGGTGGCCTGACCCCGATCGGCAGCCGGTCAAGCGAGGGCGTCATGCCGACCCACCTCTCCGTGCATCCCCGCGGCGGTTTCCTGCTGGTGCCCGACCTCGGCACCGACCGGGTACACGTGCACTCGCTCGACCTCGCCACCGGCCGGCTCGGTGCCGTCGGCGACACCGTGCTGCGGAGTGGTTCGGGGCCAAGGCATCTGGTCTTCCACCCCACCGCACCGGTCGTCTACGTCGCGGGCGAACTCGACTCCACGGTGACCGTCTGCGATTACGACCCCGCCGCCGGGAAGCTGGCCCCCGGGCAGGTGCTGGCGGCCGCGCCCGGCGGCGGGCCGCGGAACTACCCGGCGGAAATCGTGATCTCCCAGGACGGGCGCTTCGTCTACGTGTCCAACCGGGGCCACAACAGCATCGCGGTCTTCGCCGTCGAATCCGGCGGCAGGCGGCTGCGGTCGCTGAACACGGTGCCGTGCGGCGGAAACTGGCCGCGGCACATCACCATCGACGAGTCGGGTCGGCTGCTGTTCGCCAGCAACCAGTACTCGAACTCCGTGACGACCTTCCGCGTGGACACCACCAGCGGAGCCCTCAGAATCTTGCGGGACACCCGCACCCGATCGATGGGGGCATGCGCAAAAAGCCTCGCATGCCCCCATCTCAGTCCATTGGGCGGGCCCTTCTCGACGCCCAGCCCGGTGTGCCTGCTCCTCGGCACCGCCGCGCGCGCCTGAAACCGGGTTACCGCAGGGTGACGTCGGAAAAGATGAGGACGGGCCAGGCGATCATCTCGCCGAGGAACGAGAACACCTTGTCCACCCCGTCCAGCATGGCAAGGTGTTCGTTGTGGGTGAGCGCCCATACCAGCCCGACGATGCCGTACGGGATGCCCAGCGCGACGCCGAGCAGGAAAAGTTGCCGGATGGACACCCTGAAGTCGCTGATCTTGTCGGTCATGGCCGTGCCTTTCTCGGGTGTGCTGCTACCACGTGGAGCGGCTCAGCCGGCGGTGGCCGGCAGCCCGGTGACGGCCGTTCGGGCCGTTCGTCCATATTTCGCGCGCGCTTCGGCCGGGGTACGGGTGACCGGGTTCAGCGGTTTTTCGCCGCGCAGCGCCGGTTCGATGATCCGGCGGGTGGACGGGGCGAACTGGTCGAGAATTTCGAGCCGGTCGCCGATCGGGGTAAAGAACCGGGTGGCGGCGCGGGCCATCGGGCCGATTGCCGCGTCGGTCAGCCGCCACTGGTCGAAGCCGCCGAGGCGGCGCATCCAGCGGGGAATCGTGGCGACCACCGCGGGCGCCACGATCCGGCTGCCCGCCCAGAGCTTGGCGGTCTCGCGGGTGAACGGGGTGCGCAGGAAGTGCTCGACCAGCGCCCGCTGACGGTCGGTGGCGCACAGCCTGGGACGCATGGTGGCGTAGTAGTCCCGCACGTCCGCGCGGGAGCGGGGCACCTTGGCCGGGTCGCAGGTCTGCAACTCGGCCGCGATCACGCATTCCTGCCAGTACCGTTGTTCGTCCTCTTCGGACAGCGGCCCCGGCCCGTAGCGCTCGTACATCAGGAGATTGGACTGCCAGCCGGTGACGTGGATCCACAGCTGACTGTCCGGGTCGTTCGCGTCGTAGGGCAGGCCGCTGACCGGTTCGGTGCCGACCGCCCGCGCGTGCACCTTCATCAGGATCTCGGACGCCTCGATGGCCGTGCGGCTATCACCGACGGCCACCGTGACGAAGTAGTCGAAGGTCCGCCGCAGGCGCCCGGCCGGGTCCCGGCGCACTCCGTTCTGGTCGTGCACCGCCGCGGTCAGGAACGGGTCGAACGTCTCGACGACGATCGCGCGCTGGAACCCGAGTACCGCCGTCGGGTGGGTCCACACCCGCCAGGTCGGCGAGTCCGGGCCGAAGAACCCGTGGTCCTCCCGGGGGCGCGGTTCACGGACCGGCCTGCTCGCTGGTCTGGTCGACACCATCACCTGCTCCGTTCTCTGGGATGTCGCTACGCGTTGCGCAGCGCGCCGAACACGGTCTTGCCGACGAACTCGCCCAGCTCGTCCGTGGTCCAGGTGTCCCCGCTCTGCAACAGGGCGCGCACCGCGCCCTCGCCGGCGCCCATGAAGATTTCGACCAGCGCCGGCAGCTTGCGGTCGATGTCGTGCGATCCCCAGCGCACCAGCGCCGGCCGCATCAGCTCGGCGACCCGGTCCGCGACCAGCGACCGCGCCCGGCCGAACCGTTCGGAGATCGCCGGGTCGGCGCCGGCGGCGAACAGGATCCGCCAGGAGTCCGGCTGTGCGGCGACCGTCTGGAACAGCGCCTGGAAGCCTTCGATCAGCAGCCGCTTGGGGTTTTCGAAACTGGGCTTTTCCGGCAGTGCGGCGAGCACGCCGTCGAGCAGCCGGCGCTCCTCGCGTTCGAGCAGCGCGGCCAGAATCTCGTGCCGGGTGGCGAAGCACGCGTACACGACCGGCTTGGTCACCCCCATCCGCTCGGCGACCGCGGTCATGGACACCGCCGAGACTCCTTGTTCCACGGCGATGGTCAACGCGCTGTCGAGCACCTGGGGCCGCCGCCGGTCCGGTCCGAGATGCTCGGCGCGGCGCCGTCCTGGAGTAGTTCCTACGGTCACGAATGAAAATGCTACCACAGCGTAGGAAGTTTGCAAGGGGCGTCGCCGCCGGAGGGCGTCCCCCTTTACGGAGATGACAGAAAACCGCGGCGAATTCGTCTCTCAGGCATAATTTTTTGCCACCCGAGATAACCATCTGTCGGCGCACCCGAATTCACGCTACGCTCCCCCTTCGTCGAACAGAATACTCTTTCTCTGCACGTGGACGTGAGGAGTAAAGCGAATGCGACGGAACCGTGCACCGCGGCGGCGAGCGAGCCGGATCGGCGCGGCGATCATGGCGGGCGGCCTGTTCCTTACCGCGCCGGTTTCGCAGGCGGCCGGCAATCCGCACCAGCGCGGGCCGGACCCCACACCGCAGAGCATCGTCGCCGAAAAGGGGCCGTTCGAGGTCGCGACCGCGCCGGCACCGGCCGGAAACGGTTTCGGCGGCGGCACCATCTACTATCCGACCGACACCAGCCAGGGCACCTTCGCCGGTATCGCGATCTCGCCGGGTTTCTTCGGTCCGCAGTTCAGCATCGACTGGTACGGGCCCCGCCTGGCGTCACAGGGATTCGTCGTCATCGCCATCACGACGAACGCGCTGTGGGACTTCCCGAGCCAGCGCGCGGACCAACTCCTCGCCGCACTGAAGTACCTCAAGCAGGACAGCCCCGCCAAGGACCGCTTGGACGGCGGCCGGCTCGGCGTGATGGGTCACTCGATGGGCGGCGGCGGCACGATGGAGGCCGTGCTCAAGGATCATTCGCTGAAGGCAGCCATCCCGCTGACCGGCTGGGGCATCACCGCCGACTACTCCGGCGTGCAGACACCGACGATGATCATCGGGGCGCAGTTCGACGTCGTCGCCCCGGACGAAAGCTACTCGATACCGTTCTACAAGAGCCTGCGCCCGGATCTGGACAAGCAGTTCCTCCAGCTCGCCGGCGGCACCCATTTCAGCCCGAACCTGCCCAACACGACCATCGCCAAATACAGCATCTCCTGGCTGAAGCGCTTCCTGGACGACGACACCCGCTACCAGCAGTTCCTCTGCCCGGTGCAGCCGGATCCCGAACTGTCCGCGCACGAGGCCACCTGCCACAGCTGAGTTGAGTAGTTCCTCGGATGCCCCGGCCACCGCGCGCGGGCAGACTCCCCGTTGTGTCAGCCACCAGCCCCAGCCACCATGACCAGTCCGGCCCGGTACCGCTGAGCCGGGGTGCCTGCGCCGCCAGCGGCGCGAGGACCGCGGCCATCGCCTGGCCCGTGGTGGCCATCCTGGTCCTGCTGATCGGGCTCATCGGCTGCAGCGGTAAGCCCATGGAGGAGATCCCCACGGTCTTCCTGTTCATGGTCTTCGGCATCTGGATCTACGGGCTGCCCGCCTGGCCGATCGTGCTCGGTCTCGCGGCCGCGGCGGCGTCCACCGGCGACCCCGCCAGGCTAAGCAGGTCCCGCTCCCGCCTGCTCGCGTGGATCGTGGCCGCCGTCTGCGGGTTCATCGTCCCGCTCTTCATCGTCCTGCTCGACTAGCGTCGCGGTCCCGCAGTGCCGGCGCCAGCGCGGCGACGACCACCAGAATCGCCGCGATGGCTTGGAAAACGCGACCGTAGTCCTCGGCGAGCGCCTGCGGGGTGTCCGCCGAACTTCCGGCGAGGGTGACCAGCACGGCAAGGCCGAGCGCGCCGCCGAACTGCTTGGCCGTGTTCATCAGCCCGGACGCGGCTCCGGCGTCGGCGGCGTCGACGCCGGAGGTGACCGTGGTGGTGATCGGGGTGTTCAGCAGCCCGCTGCCCACCGAGAACACGATCGCCGGCCCGAGGATGCCGGCGACGTAACCGCTGTCGGCGGTGATCTGTCCCTGCCACAGGAAACCGGCGGCGGCGATCAACGCGCCCGCCGCGATCAGCGCCCGGCCGTCGACGTGCCGCATCAGCCAGGGCGTGAGGCGCATGCCGACGATGATCGCCACCAGGGTGTGCGGGAGGAAGCCGAGGCCGGTCTGCAGCGGGGTGTAGTGCAGCGCCTTCTGCAGGTACAGGGTCAGGAAATACCACATCGGGTTCAGGCACGCCCCGGCCAACAACATCACCGCGTTCCCCAGCGAGATCGCGCGCAGCCGGAACAGGTGCGGTGGGATCAGCGGAGCTCGGGCGAACCGCACCTCGACCAAGACGAACAGCGCCAGCGCGACGGCTCCGGCGGTCAGTGCGACGGTCGTGACCGGCGCGCTCCAGCCGTACGTGCGGACCTGGGCGATGCCGTAGGTCAGCGCCGCGAGTCCGGCGGTGGCCAGCACCGCCCCCGTGACGTCGAGCCGGTTCTCCCGTCGCCCGTGGTCTCCGGCCAGGTTGCGGGCGGCCAGCAGCAGTGCGAGCGCGCCGATCGGGACGTTGATCAGCAGGATCCACCGCCACGACAGGTACTCGGTGAGCACCCCGCCGACCAGGTTGCCCGCGGTGCCGCCGGCGATTCCGACCGCGGTCCAGGTGGCCAGTGCCCTGGTCCGCCCGCTGCCTTCGGGGAAGGTGGTGGTGAGCACGGTCAGGGTGGCCGGGGCGAGCACGGCGGCACCGAGTCCCTGCACGGCGCGCGCCGCGACCAGCAGGGCCGCCGAGTCCGCCAGCCCGCCGGCCAGGCTGGCACCGGCGAACAGGACGAGCCCGGTCAAGAAGATCCGCTTGCGGCCGAACAGGTCGGCGAGCCGCCCGCCGAGCAGGAGGAACCCGGCGAAGGTCAGCACGTAGGCGTTGACGACCCATTGCAGGCCGGCGTCGCCGAACCGGAGCGCCCGCTCGATGGTCGGCAGCGCGACGTTGACCACCGAAACGTCGAGCACCACCATGAACTGCGCCGCGCACGCCAGTGCGAGCACCACCCCGCCCGCGGCTCCCGGCTCACGCCACCTCATGACCCGCTCAACCTCCCTCTTAGTTTATGATACAGCGGTACCATATACAGCTGTACCAGAAAGGGGGTGCGCCGTGCCGAGAACCGCGGACCACACCGAGCGTCGAGCGCAGATCGCCGAGGCTTTGGTCCGGGTGGCGGGCCGGGACGGCCTGCACGCGGTGACCATGCGGGCGGTGGCCGCCGAGTCCGGCATCTCGCTGCGCCTGGTGCAGTACTACTTCGACACCAAGGCCCAGCTCATGGTGGGTGCACTGCGCCATCTCGAGCAGCAGAGCCACCAGCGGTGGGCACAGCGCCTCGCCGAGCTGCCGTCCCCGGTCACGCCGCGGGCGTTCATCGAGGCGTTCCTCGCCGAAGCGCTGCCCAACGACGAGCAGAGCCGCGTCTTCCACCTGGTCGCCACCTCGTACGCGGTACTGGCCATGACGGACCCGGAGCTCGCCGGCGAACCGTTCATCGCCGGGGCGGACGATCTCGAGCGGCAGCTCGCGGACGCGTTGCGGCGGGCCAGGTCCGAAGGGCAGCTATCGTCCGAAGTGGACATTCCCACCGAGGCCGCGCGCCTGCTCACGCTCAGCCACGGCCTCGGCACCAGCGTCCTGGTCGGCCAGCGCACCCCGGACAACGCGCGCTCCGTGCTGCGCTACCACCTCGACCGGCTGTTCACCGGCTGAGCCCCGATTCCAGGAGTGGCCCGCCGCACCGCATGCTCGCTAACCTTCCTGACGAGGGGAGCAAGCCGATGACGGACTTCAGCGATCTCAGCCGTTCAGCTGCCGAACTGCGCGATTCGGTGCTGTCGGGCTGGCATCAGCTGGAAAGAGCGGCACCCGGCGGCGACCCGGTGGGCAAGCTCGCGGCCAGGACGGGACTGTCGTTCCAGCAGCTCGATCTGGTGCGGCGAGTGCGCAACCAGATCGCGCATCCGCAGACCCCGGTCCCTCGCGAGCGGCTGAGCAGCGCGCTCGACATCATCACCGAGGCCAGACGACGGCTCGGTATCGAGGACGACGCCGATCCGGTTCCTCCGGTGCTCGTGGTGAGCGAGCGCCAGGTGCGGTTCCGAGGGCTGGTCGCGGGACAGAGTTCCGCCGCGAAGCGGGTCGGGCTGCGCAACACCGGCGGGGGCATCCTCAACGCCACCGTGCACAGCAACAGAAACTGGCTGCGCGCCGAGGTCGACGGGGACGCCGTCACGATCACCGTCACCCCACCAAGACCGGGTGACGTCGCGGCACAGGTCGAGATCCACAGCGACGGCGGTTCGGCCACGATCAAGGTGCTCGCGCTGGGGACCACGCCCGCACCGGAGTCCGCCGCACCGATTGGCCCGCCGCCCAGGCTCGCGGTCGAGGAGACCACCGTGCGCTTCCTGACCCACGCCCGGACCTCGTCGCCGCCACGGGAGATCGCGTTGCGCAATCTCGGCGGCGGGCGGCTCAACGCCACCGCGACCTCCGGCGCGCGCTGGCTGTCCGCGGCGGTCCACGGGAACAAGCTCATCTTGGTGGTGACCCCGTCGGTGCCGGACCAGCGGCTGCACGACAAGATCCGGATCGACAGCGACGGCGGCACGGCTGAGATCGACGTGATCGTCACCACGCCGCCACCGGACCGCCAGGGCACGGGCCTGTCCAGGTACTGGCACGAGCACCGGGACAACATCACCGCCATGGCGATCATCGTCTTCGTCTTCGCCACGATCATCACCGTCTTCGCCCTGACCTGATCTGTCCACTTTCGACACTGGAATCCAGCCGGGCGGGCCGCGCCGAAGCGATGGTCTAACGTTACCCACCGGTGCATCGGAAGATCGGGCGAGACGTGGCTGGGCCATCCCCGGTGGCGGCAGGCGGGGAGCGGTTGTGACGGCAGGCGACGCGGTTCGGGCCGAGCCGGTGGAGGTGCTCGCGCAGGCGGGCCGGCGGCGGAGCTTCGCGGTGATCAGTCATCCGGACGCCGGGAAGTCGACCTTGACCGAGGCGCTGGCGCTGCACGCGCGGGTGATCTCCGAAGCGGGCGCGGTGCACGGCAAGGCCGGGCGACGCGGGGTGACCTCGGACTGGATGGAGATGGAACGTGCCCGCGGGATCTCGATCACCTCGGCCGCGCTGCAGTTCGGCTACCGCGACGCGGTGATCAACCTGCTGGACACCCCTGGCCACGCGGACTTCTCCGAGGACACCTACCGGGTGCTCTCCGCGGTGGACTCGGCGGTGATGCTGCTGGACGCCGCGAAGGGCCTGGAACCGCAGACCCTGAAGCTGTTCGACGTCTGCCGTTACCGCGGCATTCCGGTGATCACCTTCATCAACAAGTGGGACCGCCCCGGGCGCGACGCGCTCGATCTCTGCGACGAGCTCTCCGACCGGATCGGGTTGCAGCCGATGCCGCTGACCTGGCCGGTCGGCACGGCAGGCCACCTGCGCGGAGTGCTCGACCTCACCGAAGGCGACTTCATCCGGTACCTGCCCAGCACGGCCGGAGCGGGTGCGGCGCCGGAGGAACGTCGCGACGCGCGGCAGGCCGAAGCCGAGGCCGGCGGCGACTGGCACCGGGCGCTGGAGGAGTCCGAACTGCTGCGCGCCTCCGGCGGCGAGTTCGCCGCGGCACGGTTCGCCGACGCCACCGCCACCCCGGTGCTGTTCGGTTCGGCGGTGCGGAACTTCGGCGTCCGCCAGCTGCTGGACCTGCTCGTCGACCTGGCACCGCGGCCTGCGCCCCGGATCGACACCGGCGGCGCGGCACGCGAGCTGGACGCCCCGTTCTCGGCGTTCGTGTTCAAGGTGCAGACCGGGATGGACCCTTCGCACCGGGACCAGGTGGCCTTCGCCAGGGTGTGCTCGGGGATGTTCGAGCGCGGCATGGTCGTCACCAACAGCACCACCGGCAGGCCGTTCGCGACCAAGTACGCCCAGCAGGTCTTCGGCCAGCAACGCTCCACATTGGACACTGCTTATCCCGGTGATGTGATCGGGCTGGTCAACGCCACCGCGCTCCGGGTCGGCGACACCCTGCACGCCGGACGGCCGGCGGTGCGGTTTCCCGGCCTGCCCAGCTTCGCGCCCGCGCATTTCGCCGTCGCCAGGCCGGCCGACCTCGGCCGCGCCAAGCAGTTCCGCAAGGGCGTCGAGCAACTCGGCGCCGAGGGCGTGGTCCAGGTGCTGCGCTCGGACCGGCGCGGGGACGCGGCACCGGTGCTCGCCGCGGTGGGACCGATGCAGTTCGAGGTCGCCACGCACCGGATGTCCTCCGAGTTCGGCTCGCCGGTGCGCCTGGAACACCTGCCCTACAACGCGATCCGACGGCTGGCCGATCCCCGGCAGCGCGCCGTGGTCGACAGCGGCCGCCGCAGCGAGGTGCTCACCCGCGACGACGGCGCCGAGCTGGCGCTGTTCGCCGAGGAGATCGACCTGCGGCTGATGCTGCGCGGCCATCCGGAGCTGGTACTGGAACCGCTGGTGGCCGAAGGCGGCTGAATCACGAAGCTCGCGGCCAGTTCCCGAGTGCGAGGTCGAGCACGTCCAGCACCCTGGACCACGAGTCGTCCAACCCGCGCGGGTGGAACCCGCCGGACGCCTCCAGAGTCACGTAGCCGTAGATGGTGCTGTGCAGCAGCCGCACCGCGTCCGTCTGGTCCGGCTCGGACAGCCGGTAGCCACGCAGGATCGCCCTGGTCATCTCCGCGTGCCGGCCCGCCGCGCTGAGCGCCGCCTCGGTATCGAGCTCCATCCGCATCGCCGCGTACCTGCCAGGGTGCTCCTTCGCGTAGGACCGGTAGGTGTTCGCGAAGGCCACCAGCGCATCCTTGCCCGCCCGGCCGGCCAGCGCGG
Source organism: Amycolatopsis nigrescens CSC17Ta-90 (assembly GCF_000384315.1). Lineage (GTDB taxonomy): Bacteria > Actinomycetota > Actinomycetes > Mycobacteriales > Pseudonocardiaceae > Amycolatopsis > Amycolatopsis nigrescens. The sequence goes on from NZ_ARVW01000001.1 coordinate 200,840, forward strand.
CGGCGGCCCGGTCGGCGAGTTCGGTCAATGCGAGCGTGGCCACCCTGACCTTCAGCTCGTGCACGTTCTTGACGTGCGAGTACAGGCTCGCGTCCTTGACGCCGAACCCGCGGGCGAGCGCGGAGACGGTCACGTTCTCGAAGCCGACCTCGTCGGCCAGATCCGCCGCCGCACTGGTCAGGCGCTCGGCGGTCACCCCCGCGCGTGCCATCTGCCGCTACCTCCCTCTACCTAGGACTCCTAGGATAATACTTATGAGTTCGCGTTTTTGCTCTAGGGGAGGTAGCTTTCTGTTTATGAGGAGGGTGACCGAGCGCGACATCCGCGCATCATTCGTGAACTGCACCAAGGGCGAGGCGAAACGCCTGGCCGTGCCCAAGGACTTGGCCGCGCGGCCGTGGGAAGACCTGGACTTCCTCGGCTGGCGGGACCCCGGCGCGCCGCAGCGGGCCTACCTGGTGACCGAGTCCGGCGACGGGTTCGTGGGAGTGGCGCTGCGGCTGGCCGCGCCCTACGCCGGGCGCGCACGGCGCAGCATGTGCTCCCTGTGCCTGACCACGCATCCCGGGGGCGGCGTCTCGCTGATGACCGCGCGCAAGGCCGGCCGGGACGGGCAGCAGGGCAACTCGGTCGGCGCCTACATCTGCACCGACCTTGCCTGCTCGCTCTACCTGCGCGGGAAGAAGAAGACCGGACCCGGCGAGCGGCTGCACGAGTCGCTCACACCGGCCGAGCAGGTCGAGCGGACCACCGCGAACCTGGCCGGGTTCCTGGACAAGGTGGTCGGCGCGTGACCGACTGGATCACCACTCCGCTCGACCTCCGCATCCTGCGCGGTGCCCTCGACCTCGAGCGCACCGCGCAGGGCCTGCTGCCGCACCGGCTGCCGGCCGGTGCGCGCGAGCAGTTCCCCGACGAGTACCTGAGCATGGTCGAGGCCCAGCCCGCCGGGGTGCGGTTGGCCTTCCGCACCCGGGCCACCGCCGTCGAGCTGGACGTGCTCCCGACGAGGACGGTCTACCAGGGCTTCCCTGCCTCGCCGGACGGCGTCTACGAACTGCTCGTCGACGGCCGTCCGGCCGGGCAGACAGCCGTGCCCGGCGGCAACGTGCAACTCATCGACATGGCCACCCGGTCCACGGTCACCCGGCCAGGACAGCCCGGCACGGTCCGCTTCGCCGAGCTGTCCGCCGACCAGAAGGACGTCGAGATCTGGTTGCCGCACACCGAAATCACCGAGCTGATCGCCCTGCGCACGGACGCCCCGGTCGAGGCCGTGCCGGACCGGGGCCGCCGGGTGTGGCTGCACCACGGCAGCTCGATCAGCCACGGCTCCAACGCCGACCGCCCGACCGCGACCTGGCCGGTGCTGGCCGCCGCACTGGCCGGTGTGGAGCTGGTCAACCTGGGCCTGCGCGGCAACGCCCTGCTCGATCCGTTCACCGCACGCGCGATCCGGGACACTCCGGCGGACCTGATCAGCGTCAAGATCGGCATCAACCTGGTCAACGCCGACCTGATGCGCCTGCGCGGCTTCTCCCCCGCGGTGCACGGTTTCCTGGACACCATCCGCGATGGCCACCCCACGACGCCGTTGCTGGTCGTCTCTCCCCTGCTCTGCCCGATCCACGAGGACACCCCCGGCCCCGGCGCGATGGACTTCGACGGCCGGACGGTCCTGTTCCGGGCCACCGGCGACCCGGCCGACCGCGCCAGCGGACGGCTGACGCTCAACGTCGTCCGGGACGAGCTCGCCCGCATCACCGCGCGACGGGCGGCCGAAGACCCGAACCTGCACTACCTCGACGGTCGCTCGCTCTACGGCGAACCGGACTTCGCCGAGCTGCCCCTGCCCGACCGGCTGCACCCGGACTCCGCCGGTCACCGCCGCATCGGCACACGCTTCGCCGAGCTGGCCTTCGGCGACGGCGGCCCGTTCGCCGGCAGGGTCGCACCGCCGTGACATGCCGATCGCCGGATCGGTCCGCTCAGGTGAGGAGTTCGGCGAGCTGGGCCATCTCGGTGGCCGGGTCGATCACCGGCTGGATGAGGAGTTCGTCGATGCCGGCCTGCTCCAGCGTGGCGATGCGGGTGCGAAGGTCGTCGCGGGTGCCGACCAGCGCCAGGGTGTTCATCAGCGAGGGCAGCACCAGGTCGCGGTCCTGCGGTGCGATGCGTCCGAGGTAGTTGGGGTAGAGCTTGGTGTGCCGGTCCGGCGCGGTGGCGGTGGTGCCGCGCCGGTCGAGCAGTCGCTGCACCGCTTCGCGTTCCTCGGGGCCGAGTTGCTCGGCGAAAGAGGGTGTGTCGGCGGCGGTGTCGGCGGCGAAGGCCAGCAGCGACAGGACGAGGTGGCCTGTCACGTCGCGGGCTGTGTCGCTGTGCGGGTCCTCGTCCTCGTCGAGGATGTGGAGCGCGGTGACCAGGTAGGAATCCGTGCGGGAGTCGGGGGCGCGGAGGGTGTCCTGGGCGGCGTGGCGGCGGGCGGCGTGCAGCGCGTGCCAGGCGGTGGGGTCCAGCAGGCCGAAGGAGATGAGGCCGGTGCCGCGGCGGCCGGCGACGGCGGCGGCCTTCGGTCCGAGCGCGGCCACGACGAACTCGATCGGGTCGGTGGTGTGCACGTGCGCCCCGGTGTGCAGGAACCGGATGTCGCGGACGCGGTCACCTTCGCGGTACTCGGTCGAGCGTCCGGCGCACAGGTCCTGCAGTGCGGTGGTGAATTTCTCCAGTGCGGCCGCCGTGGTCGGCGGCATGCCCAGGGTGCGCCGGGCGGTGTTTCCGGTGCCGACCCCGCAGATGATCCGGCCCGGTGCGATGGCGTTGAGGCTGGCGAACCCGCTCGCGGCGGCCGGCGCCGAGCGCAGCGCCGGTGAGGTCACGCCGATGCCGAGCCTGATGCGGCTGGTGGCCTTCGCGCACAGTCCCAGTGCGACGAAGGGGTCGCCTTGCACCATCGGGGTGTCGTTCACCCAGAAACTGTGCAAGCCCAACTCCTCGGCCAGCACGGCGAGGTCCTCCACACCGGGGTGTGCGGTGACCACGACGCCTGCGCGCATGATGCCTCCAACGTGCTGTCGTTGCTTCGGCGGTCAACGGGAAGCCACCAGCTCGGCTTCGCTGAACGCGGCCGGGGACATGGTGCGCCACACGATCCAGGCCCCGATGAACTGCACGGCGCCGCCCATCACCCAGACGCCCCGCAGGCTCCAGTGCGCCGCGACCAGGCCGCCGGCCAGTGCACCCAGCGGGGTGAGACCCCAGGCCAGCGCGCGATGGCTGGTCAGGACCCGGCCGAGCAGGGCGGGCGGGGTGAAACGTTGCCTGCTGGACTGCGAGCAGACGTTCCAGACCAGGGTGGTGGCGGTCATCAGAATGAGCACCGCACCCACCGCCGGGGGCCATGGCGGCAGGACGGCGATCAGCAGTTCCAGCAGGGCGACGAAACTCTGGGCAAGGCGCATCGACCAGGAATAGCCCAGCCGCCCCACGATCCGGTGCACGAAGAAGGAGGACGCCACCCACCCCACGGCCATGCAGGCGAGCAGGGCACCGTAGCCGACCGCGCCGATCCGCAGTTCCTGCGTCGCGTAGAGGACGAGCATGGTGGCGCTCGCGCTCGCGGCGAAGGAGCCGAGCGCCACGGTGATGGTGATCGAGCGCAGTAGCCGGGTGCGAACCAGGTACTTCAGCCCTTCGGTGAGGTCGTGCAGCGGACGCGCTTTGGCGGCGGCGACCGACGCCGAGCGCAGGCCCCTGCTCAGCACGAGTGCCGACACCGCCAGCACGCACGCCGCCCAGGCGGGAGCCCCGGCGCTGAGCGCGAGCAGGGCACCGGCGGCCGGCGGGACGATGAACTGCACGATCCCCTGGTCGATCACCTGAAGCCGGGCGTTCGCCGCGGGCAGCCGGTCCCGCTCCACGATTTCCGGCACCAGTACGCCGCTGACCCCGTTCCCGAGCACCTGCGTCGAGGTCACCAGGAACGCGACCACCAGCAGCAGCGGCAGGCTCAGCGACCCGGCCGTGCCGGCGACCGCCAGGATCAGCGCCGCGCACACCTGCACCCCGTAGGCCCAGGCGAGCACCGTCGTGCGCCGCACCCGGTCGATCAGCAGCCCGGCGAACAAGGAGAAGAGCAACCACGGCGCCTGCCCCACCACGTTGACCAGCGAAACCTCACGCGGGTCCGTGGTGATCGAGACCGCGAGCAACGGCAACGCCGCCAGCAACAGCCCCTCACTCGCCGAACCGGACACCGCCACCGCTTGAAGCCGTACCCATTTGCCAGCCACGACCTCTGCCCCCAGGAGTCCACCAGTTCTAGCTGCGTCCTCCAGACCTTACGTCGTGCTCGTCGAGCAGGGACAGGAATTCCGCCCTGGTCCTGGGATCCGACCGCAGGGAGCCCAGCAGGCAACTGGTCACCAGCTCCGCGCCCGCGGACTGCTCCCCTCGCAGGCAGGCGCACAGATGGGTGGCGGAAACCACCACGCCCACTCCGCCGGCGTGGAGCATTTCCTCCACTCCGCGCGCAATTTGCCCGGTCAGATATTCCTGGGTCTGCGCGTTTCTCGCGAAATGACGAACGGTACCGACGAGTTCGGGAACATCGATCGACCAGCCACCGGGAATATAACCGACGTGCGCGAAGCCGAAGAACGGCAGCAGATGACAGGAGCACAGGCTGGTGAACTGAATGGATTGGACCAGGGTCAGGCATTCGTCCTGCTCGCCACTGGGCGACAGGGCGGGCGCAAAAGGTTGCGGCTTCAGGAAATCGGATAACAGGGCGACCAGTGCCTCGGCGGTCTCCGCGGTTTGCGCACCTGCCGGACGGGCATCCAGCACCTGCAGCAGATCACGGACTCCGAGTTCCGCCTTTTTCAGATCGCCCGGCTGTCTTTGGCCCGGAATGTCCAGCCCTTGGCGGCTGTCCGGAATCACGATCTCAACCCCGATGAAGTCCCGGATGACAGCCCGGATGACAGCATTGCCCTACCTCCGCTCGCCGGCCCGCAGAACGTCCTGATTCTAACCCGCTGTCACCGGTTTCGCCTGACCGGAACCCGGCCACCCCGTGCCCGCGAGCGGCCGTCGCAGCGCGTAGTAGCCTTGAACCGGCGGTCAGGGCCGACCGCGCCGGGGGGTGCGATCCGCGGAAGCCCTGCTCAGCGGTGTTTGTCCGGGTGCGGGCGGTTCGCTACCTTGTGGAGAGTGACCATAGCTTTGGGTTGTCCATCGCCGAGATGCTGCGAGAGGTAGGACATATGCCGCCGGTGGATCCCACCGAGGTCGATTTGGTGTTCCGTGGTCGCAAAGTGGTCCGGGATCGGGCACTGATCATGGCCATCATCAACCGGACAACCGATTCCTTCTTCGACCAGGGCGCCACTTTCGGCGAAGAAGAAGCGCAGAACGCGATTAGCCGGGCCGTGGCGGCCGGCGCGGACGTCATCGACATCGGCGGTGTGCGGGCCGAAGCCGGCCCGGAGGTCAGTACCGGCGAGGAGATCGACCGCGTGGCGCCCGTCGTGCAATGGGCCAGGGAAACGTATCCGGATCTGTTTATCAGCGTCGACACCTGGCGCCGTGAAGTCGGCGAGGAAGTGTGCCGGGTCGGCGCGGACATCATCAACGACAGCTGGGCGGCGGCCGAACCGGAATTGATGGATGTCGCGGCCAAGTACGGCACCGGCTATATCTGCACGCACACCGGCGGCCAAGCGCCGCGGACGGTGCCCGTCCGGCCGCGGTACGAGGACGTGGTGGCGACCGTGGTGGAGGAAACCGTCCGGCTGGCCGAACTCGCGGCGGCCAAGGGGGTTCCGCGGGGCGGCATCCTCATCGACCCCACGCTCGGCATCCTGTACGGCAAGGACACCGACTACAACGTCACGCTGCTGCGCCACGTGCGAGCGTTCGTGGACACCGGCTGGCCGGTCCTGATGGCGATCTCGAACAAGGACTTCATCGGCGAGATCCTGGACGCGGACCTCGAGGACCGGATGGTGGGGACCTTGGCGGCCACCGCGTACGCGGCGAACGCCGGAGCGGTGATGTTCCGGGCCCATCACGTCCGCGAAACCCGCCAGGTGGCCGAGATGATCGCGACCATCAACGGCAGCCGCCCGCCGTCCCGGCCCTACCAGTGGACCGCCTGACGCGGCGCGATCTTCAAGAGCGGGACGCCTTTTCGCCGTGCACAGCGGTGTACTCGGCGGCGAGCCACGGAGCCAGGTCGTCGATGAGCATGCCGAGCACCGCCGGTGCCGCTGAGGGTGTGCGCCCGGTGGCCGCGGCGATCCGCATCTGCGGGGCACGCGCACGGTAGTAGCGGCCGAAGAGTTCGGCGGACTCGTCCAAGTCGCTGGTCCAGCCACCCCAGCGGGGCATGATCAGGGTGAACCCGGTCCGGACGATCCGGCGGGCCACGCGGCGGCTGAGCGCCCTGCGTTCGCCATCGGTGGCGGCTTCCGCGGCCCGGGTGCGCCAGTCCGCGAGCATGAGGGCGAGGTCGCCGTTCGTCTCGCGGGCGAGCAAGGACGTGGGGCGATAGCGAGGCAGCCGCACGGCGAGGTCGTCACCGAGCAGCGGGGTGCACAGGCAGGCGACGAAGAAGCCGCCGTCGTGGCGTTCGATATCGCTGAGCAGATTGCGAGTGCTGGCCAGCTGGATGCCGGTGCCGTCGATCTGGGGGAAAGCGCGGTCGAGTGCGGCCTCGATGAGGTCGGCGTCGGCGCGGTCGGCGTCGGTCGGCTCGTCGTGCAGTGCCAGCAGCAGGTCGAGGTCGGAGGTCCCGGGGACGGCGGTGCCACGGGGGATGCTGCCGTAGAGGTAGGCGCTGTGCAGCCGCGCGCCGCCGAACGTCTGGGCGATCCGCGCACGGGCGGCGTCGACGACAGCGCCGAACGCCGCCGGCACCCGGTCCAGCGCACCTTCACGGGCGATCGCGCCGTCGTGGTCCAGCCCTCGTCCGCTCATCTGCTCACTGTGACTGGGATTCGCCCACTTCGGCGACCCGGCACCGCGGTAAGCCCCGCACCTTTCTCGCCGACGGAAACGAGCCCAATGTGACGTTTGGCCAATAGAACGAGCCAAACGTCACATTGGGCCAGGTCCAGGAGGGGTGCACGGCGAAATGCCCGGCCAGGTCAGAGGGAACGGGTTCCGTCCAGGACGACCCTGCCGCCGACCTCCACCGTGCCGTCCGGCCCCGGCCTGGTCAGGATCTGCGATCCCTTGCCCTGCGCGATGTCCAGTGCCCGGCCCAGCTCGGCGGTGAGCACGATCGCGGACGCGCCGGTCGCCTCGTCCTCGACGATGCCGTCGCCCCGGCGGGGAAATCCCCTGGCCCGCACCCGGCCGGCGGCCTGCTCGCGCCACGCCCAGGCGTACAGCCAGCCCTCCCCCGGCGGCGGGCTCGGCAGGGCGTCCACCTCTTCGGCCGACGCGTGCTGCCGCATGAGCCTGCCGGGCGCCCACGCCGCGCGGCCGCTGACCCAGGTGAACTCGCCCTCCTGCCTGGTCGGCACCGGTCCCGCCGGCGGGTGCAGCACCGCCGGCCCGGTGCTCAGCCGACCCAGCAGCCAGGAGACGCCGACCAGCGGATGCCCGGCGAACGGCAGCCGCACGCTGGGCGTGTAGATGTCGACCGTGCCGGTACCGGCGTCGTCGACGAAGACGGTCTCGCTGAAGCCCAGCCGCGCGGCCACGGCCTGGCGGTCCTGTCCGGCCGCGACGGCGGGCCCGTCGAGAACCACGCCCAGCTCGTTGCCATAACGCCCGTCGGGGCCGCAGAACACGCGAAGAACATGGAGAGCTGTCACGCCACCAGGCTAACCGGGCTCGCCGGGCCGAAGACCTCGCGAGGCTCCGGGAACAGCTTGTTCAGCAGCGGGTAGGCGATGGCCGCGGTGCACAGCGTCACCACCAGGCTGAGGTCGACCCCACCCGCGATGCCGCTCAGCGGGCCCGTGATCATCGGCGTGTTCGCGCACAGCAGGCCCAGCGCGGTGGCCGGGATCCAGGCCCCCATCGCGCGCCAGTTCACCCCGTGCCGGAACCAGTAGCGCCCGCCGCGGCGGCCCTCGTTGAACACCTGCAGATCCTCGACGTCGTAGAAGCCGCGGCGTTGCACGTAGCCGATCATCATGATCACCATCCACGGCGACGTGCACAGCACGATCAGGGTGGCGAACGCGTTGATGCTGGACACCATGTCCAGCACGAAGTTGCCGACGAAGATGAACACCACGCTCAGCGAGCCGATCAGCAGCGTCGCCCGCACCCGCGACAGCCGCGGGAAGATCGAGCTGAAGTCGAGGCCGGTGCCGTACAGCGCGGTGGTGCCCGTGGACAGCCCGCCGATCAGCGCCACCACGATCAGCGGAATCGCGTACCAGAGCGGGGAAATCGCGGTCAGGCCGGTGATGTAGTCGGCCGGGTCGGCGACCAGGGTCGCGGTCGCGATGCCGAACCCGAACGGCAGCAGCGTGGCCACCTGGGCCAGGAACGGCGCCGCCAGCAGCGAACGGCGGCGGTAGGTGGCCGGGATGTAGCGCGACCAGTCGCCGAGGAAGGCGCCGAACGAGATCGGGTTCGCCAGCGTCGTGAGCACCGCCAGGATGAACGTCGGCCCGAACGTACCGAGCGCGTAGACACCGGTACCCGCGAACCCCGGGTCGAAGCTGCCACCGTAGGCGAAGCCCCCGAGCAGCATGATCACCGTGCCGAGCACCACCGCGACCCGGTTGACCAGCAGCATGAACCGGTACCCGTACAGGCAGACGACAAGCGTCGCGATCGCGATCAGGCCGTAGGCCACCGCCCGCAGTGCCGCGCCGCCGTCGAAGCCGAACAGCCGCTGCGCCGCGCCGGCCACCGCGTCCCCGCTGACCCAGACCGAGATCGCGAAGAAGGTGATCGCGGTCAGCAGCGACAGGAACGACCCGACGCACCGGCCGACCACGCCGAAGTGCGCCCCCGAGGACACCGCGTTGTTCGTCCTGGTCCGCGGCCCGAACAACGCCATCGGCGAAAGCACCAGCCCGCCGGCGACCACCCCGATCGCAACCGCGGCCACCGCCGCCCAGAAGCTCAGGCCGTACGCGATCGGCAGGGTGCCGAGGATGATCGTGGCGAAGGTGTTCGCCCCGCCGAACGCGAGCCGGAACAGGTCGCGCGGACGCGACGTCTGCTCCGCGACCGGAATCGGCGCGATCCCGTGCTGCTCGACCTCGGTGACCTTCTCACTCATGGGCGCTCCTGCTCAGGCTGCCGCGGATGTTCGGGTCACCTTAGGTTCGGCCGGCAGCTACCCGGCCTGGACGATCCGTCCCAGTCCGGGGCGGGCACGGGATCGAATGACCCAGGCCGGAATGTCAGGACGTGCACCCGGGTTGAGCGGATCATCCCGCGGAAGGAGTCCGTCCGATGCCGGCCTCGCAGTTCTCGGCCGCCGCCCAACAGGTTCTGGACCTGTTCGCGGAGGTCTTCCCGCCCGATCCGCAGGACGCGACCGTGGAGCAGCTGCGCGCGGCCGACGACCGGTTCTTCGGCAGCCAGACCCCGCCCGACGCGGTCGTCGAACCGGTGCGCGCGGGCGGGGTCCCGTCGCTCTGGGTCGGCGTGCCCGGCAGCGCGGAAGACCGGGCGGTGATCCTGTTCCACGGCGGCGGCTACCTGATGGGCTCGGCCTACGGCTGGCGGGGAGTCGCCGCGGAGATCGCGCGCGCCACCGGTTTCCGGGTGCTGGCCGTGGACTACCGCCTGGCGCCGGAGCACACCTTCCCGGCCGCGCAGCAGGATGCCGTCGCGGCCTACGAATGGGTCGCCGCCCAGCTGGGACCGCAGGCCGTGGTGCTGGCCGGCGCCTCCTCCGGCGGCAACCTCGTGCTCACCGCTCTGCACGCCATCCGGGCGAAGGGGCTGCCGATGCCGGCGGCGGCGGTCGCGGCCTCGCCGTGGACCGACATGACGCTCACCGCGGCCACCCTGGAGTCCCACGCCGACCGCGATCCCCTGGTGAGCAAGGCGATGCTCACCAGGCTGCGCGAGACCTACCTTGGCGACCACGATCCCCGGGACCCGCTGGCTTCCCCGCTCTACGGTCCGCTCGATGATCTCCCGCCGCTGCTGCTCATCGCGGGAACCGACGAAACCGTCCTCGACGACACGCGGAACTTCGCGGCGGCGGCGACGCATGCGGGAGCCACCGTGGACGTGCACCTCTACCAGGGGGTGTTCCACCTGTGGCACAACTTCCCCGCGATCATCCCGGAAGGACGCGCCGCGATCACCGAAATCGGCGCGTTCATCCGGAAACACGCCCGCCGGCGCTGGCTCACCTGGCCAGCAGTTCCTTGAGCGCGGCGTCGATGAACTCGACGTCCACCGGGTTGGCGCCACCACCGGCGAAATGGCCCCACACCCCGGGAATCACGCGGTGCTCGGCATTCGCGATGTGCCGGCAGGCCCACGCCTCGTCCTCGGGCGGGAAGTACAGATCCTTCTCCGCCGGCAGCACGATCGCCTTCGCGGTGATCGAACGCAACGCGGCGACGGTGTCCCCGTCGAACCCCGGCGTCCGGCCGACGTCGGCGTGCTGCCAGGTCCAGAGCATGGTGAGCAGGTTGTTGGCGTCGCGGTCGTCGAGGAAGAACCCTTCCCAGAAGCCGACCAGGAAGTCCTCCAGCGAGCTGTAGCCCAGTTCGCGGTAGACCCGGTCCCAGTAGAACGCCTGGGAGAAGCCCCAGCCCGCGTACACCCGCGCCGCCGCGCGCAGGCCCTTGACCGGCTGCTGCTCATACCAGCCACCGCGGAACGCGTCGTCGGCGGTGAGCGCGGCCTTGACGCCTTCGAGGAAGACCTTGTTGTGCTCGCTGGTCACCGAGGAGCCGCAGAACGGCGCGATCCGCCGCACCATTTCCGGATGGGACACCGCCCACTGGTAGGTCTGCCCGGCGCCCATCGACCAGCCGGTCACCAGCGGCAGGGTCCGGATGCCGAACCGCTCGGTGACCAGCCGGTGCTGGGCACGGACGTTGTCCGCCATGGTGACGTTCGGGAAGCGGGCCCGGTCGTACGGCGGCGGGGTGTTGCTCGGCGAGCTGGAAAGGCCGTTGCCGAGCATGTTCGGCACGATGATGAAGTACCTGGCCGGATCCAGCGCCATGCCCTCGCCGATCAGCCATTCGTTGTCCCAGTGCCGGCCCGAGTACCAGGTCGGGTAGACGATCGCGTTGCCCTTGTCCGCATCGAGCGTTCCGTAGGTCTGATACGCCAGCCGGGCACCGCGCAGCGTCGCGCCCTGTTGCAGAACGAAGTCACCGAGGTCGAAGATCTCGTGGTCGTGCACCGCATCCACCTTCCACGTGAAGAATGATCCTTTCCCGGACTCTAACCACCACAGGGCCGCGCGGGCCCGCGCATCGGACGGTCCGCGCCCGTGCGAAAATCGGAGAATGCACGACAGCGGCGCCTTTCCCTTGCCGGCACCGGCCGGGGAGACCGGACGGACGTTCCATCCGGTCGCCCGGTGGGCCTGTGGCCTTGCCACGCTGGTGACCTGCCTCTGGTTCTCCGCGGACATCGCCACCATCGCGATCGAAAGCGATCCCCTGGAGACAGCGGGCGCGAACGGGCAGTTCAACGTCGCCGAGCGGCAACTGATCGCCTCCGCCCTGTTCGGCGTGCTCGGGATCGGCGGATTCCGTACCTTTCTGCGCAAACAACCCGTGTCCGGCTGGCTACTGTGCGCCGCCGCCGCGCCTTTGTGGGGAACCGGCACCATTCTGGGCTGGTTCTGAGCCCGAACCTTCGCCTGGGCCCTGGCGTGGAACCGTCCGAACCTAGGAGAAGCATGGCCGCGAGTTTCGAGGCGAGCAGCCGCCTCACCGCCTTCGGCAACCAGTTGATCGAAGTGCACATCTGGCTTCGCGAGCAGTTGGAAGACCTCCGGGACAACGTCGACGCCTATTTCGACGGCCGGGGCCTGCCGCCGCGGGACCTCCGGGTGCACTGCCTGTCCTTCTGCACCGCCCTGACCCGCCACCACACCGGCGAAGACCGCGGCGCGTTCCCGGTGATCGCCGAGGAGTTCCCCGAACTGCGCCAGGTGATCACCGAGCTGAAGACCGACCACAACCGGATCGACTGGATACTGGGCAGCCTGGAGAAACTGCTCCGCGACCTCCCGGATGACCCGGACGCGGCGACGGCGGCGCGCGTGCGGGCCGAACTGGAGGGCCTGTCGGCGATCATGGAGACGCATTTCACCTACGAGGAGAAGAAGCTGATCTCCGTGCTCAACTCGATGAACGTGCCGCAGTGGCGTGCGGACCGGCCCGACTTCCTGCTCTCCGGGCAGGACGACCACGACGAGCAGTAGCCCTAACCGTCCACTGTGGAGGCCAAAGTGAGTACAGAGCAGCCGGCAACCGGGCAGGGCATCACGGCGATCGACGTCTACTGGCGTCCTGGCTGCCCGTTCTGCATGGCGCTGGCGCGCCCGCTGCGCCGCAGCGGGCTGCCGGTGCGGGAGTTCAACATCTGGGAAGATCCCGAGGCCGCGGCCAGGGTGCGCTCGGTCGCGGACGGCAACGAAACCGTGCCGACGGTGTTCATCGGGCCGCACGCCATGGTGAACCCGAGCTTCGGTCAGCTGGAGTCCGCGGTGCGCGAGCACGCACCCGAGTTGCTCGACGCGGCGCAGCCCGTCCGCCGCGGTTTCTGGCCGTTCCGCCGCGCTCGGTGAGCGGCCAGGAACTCCGCGTCAGGCAGCGGAATCCGGGCACCCGAAAAAGGAATACACTTTTACCGGAGAACTGTTCGAACGCGGACACGAGCACCACCGAGCTCGCCTGCCCGTCGTCGAAACTCGTTGGACAGGCACCACTTCACCGCCGTATACACTGATCAAGACGGCCGCATCATCGCCGACGCCGGGTTCCCCCGGCCATCGGCGGGGTAGCGGCACGCGTCGAGCAGCGCCGCTCGGCGGCGCCATCTCCCCGCTACCCCGATTCCGTGAGGTACCCACCCATGTCCACCCCCACGACCGACACGACCACCGCCGACCGCGAGGCACCACCGCCGCGGTCCGGTCCGCTGATCGCCGTGCTGGTCGTCTCCGCGTTCGTGATGATCCTCAACGAGACCGTGCTCAGCGTCGCGTTGCGGGACCTCACCGTCGACCTCGGCGTCTCGACCACCACGGTGCAGTGGCTGACCAGCGGCTTCCTGCTGACCATGGCGGTGGTCATCCCGACCACCGGGTTCCTGCTCGAACGCTTCACCCCGCGCCAGGTCTTCCTCACCTCGCTGACCCTGTTCAGCCTCGGCACCCTGGTCAGCGGGCTCGCACCGGGCTTCGGGATGCTGCTGGCCGGCCGGGTCGTGCAGGCCTGCGGTACCGCCGTGATGCTGCCGCTGCTGATGACCTCGGTGATGCGGCTGGTGCCGGCGCACCGGCGCGGCGCGACGATGGGCACGATCACCATCGTGATCGCCGTCGCCCCGGCGATCGGGCCGACGATCGGTGGCGCGGTGCTGTCTTCGCTGGACTGGCGCTGGATGTTCTGGATCGTGCTGCCGCTGGCGGTGGCCGCGCTGGCCATCGGAGCGGCCTGGTTCCGGCTGGAGAGCCAGACCCGCGCGGTGCCGCTGGACCTGCCGTCGGTGCTGCTGTCCGCGGTCGGGTTCGGCGGGGTGCTCTACGGCCTGTCCACGGTCGGCGAGTCCGCCGGCGGGACCCATCCGGTGCCGCCATGGGCCTCGATCACGGCGGGAGTCGTCGCGCTCGCGGTATTCGCGTGGCGCCAGACCCGGTTGCAGCGCGACGACCGCGCGCTGCTCGACCTGCGCCCGTTCACCCACCGCAGCTTCGTCGTCGCACTGGTGCTGACCGCGCTGCTGTTCGTGTGCCTGCTCGGCGTCGCGACCATCATGCTGCCGCTGTACCTGCAGACCGTGCTGCACACCAGCACCTTCGTCAGCGGCCTTGCCGTGCTACCGGGCGGACTGGCGCTCGGCCTGCTCGGCCGCCCGGTCGGGGCGCTGTTCGATCGGTTCGGCGCCAGGCCGCTGGTGATCCCCGGCGCGGTGGCGATGGCGGTGTCGGTGTGGTTGTTCGCCGCGCTCGGCCCCGGCTCGCCGCTGGCCGCGGTGATCGCCATCCACGTCCTGCTGATGGCCGGCCTCGGCTTCATGATGACCCCGCTGATGACCGAGTCGCTCGGCGTGCTGCCCGATCACCTTTATTCGCACGGCAGCGCGATCCTGGCCACCCTCCAGCAGGTCGCCGGCGCGTTCGGCACGGCGGTCTTCGTCAGCGTGGCCACCCTCGGCAGCGCCGACCCGTCCGGCAGCCCGGACGCGAGCGGGTTGCGCACCGCGTTCATCGTCGCCGGCGTCGTCGGTGTGTTCGCGGTGATCGCGTCGCTGTTCATCCGCCGCACCCCGGCCACCGAATCCACCGTGCCCACCGAAGCCAGCGAATCCACCGAGGTGGCCGACGCGGTCAGCTCCTGATCAGCGGTCGAGGCCGGATACGAGCGCGTCCAGGCCGTCTTTGATCGACTCCAGGCTGTTGCCCTCTTCGTGGCGCTGGAGGGTGAACAGGCCGGCGGCCAGCGGAGCGAGCAGCGCGTCGGCCAGGTAGTCGGCCCGCGTTCGCCGGCCGGCCTCGGTGAGCAGGGCGGCGAGGTGCTGCCGGTGCACCTCGTACGGCCCGGTGCGGAAGCGCCGGCCGGGTGTCATGGTCGCTTCGGCCGCCGCCATCAGCGGGGCGTAGGTATCCAGGACGTCGGCGTACGCGTGCAGGAAGGCGCGAATGCGCTCGGGCGCCGGGGCGCCCGGTCCCAGCGGCGGCGGCCCGGCCCGCATGGCGTCCTGGAGCTGCTGTTCGCGGTGGATCATCAGCGCCTCCACCAAACCGCCCTGGTCGCCGAAGCGCCGGTAGACGGTGCCGACCCCCACGTCCGCCGCGGCGGCCACCGCGTTCATCGACAGTGCGGCCACCCCGCGGGAGTTGACCAGCGACTCGGCCACGGCGAGTAGTTCGGCGTGGGTCTTCGCGGCGTTGGCCCGTTCCCGAGCCGGTCTTTCCGGCGGTTCCGGTGACTTGGACGCCTTGGGCAAGTTGGGCAAGTTGGGCACTGCCACCTCCACGGCTTGACAAAACGGATAGCTATCAGCTTACCTGGTCGACAGGAAGCTGATAGCTATCCGTTTGGAGGTGTGTCGTGGGCCGTGCCCTGCCGGTGCTGTGCGCGGCGCAGTTCATGGTCGTGCTGGACGCGACGATCGTGACCGTCGCCCTGCCCACCGTCGGTGCCGAGCTCGGGTTCACCGAATCCGGTCTCCAGTACGTGATCTCCTTGTACGCGCTCAGTTTCGGGGCGCTGCTGCTCAGCGCCGGGCGGCTGGCCGACCGGCTCGGCCGCCGCCGGACGCTGGTCGCGGGCCTGGCCGCGTTCACCGTCGCGTCGCTCGCCTGCGGCCTCGCCGTCAGCGGCGAAATGCTGCTGGTGGCCCGGTTCGCGCAGGGAGCCGGGGCCGCGCTGGTGTCGGCGGCCGCGCTCGCGCTGGTGCTGACGGTCTTCCCCGACCCCCGCGGGCGGGCGCGAGCACTCGGCGCGTGGGGCGCGGTCGGCGGTGCGGCGGGCGACTCCGGGCTGCTGGTCGGCGGCGCGCTGACCGACACCGCCGGCTGGCGCTGGGTCTTCCTGATCAACGTGCCGGCCGGGCTGTGGGCCGGACTGCGCGCGGGCCGGGTGCTGAGCGAGTCACGAGGACCGCGGCAGGCTCCCGACCTCGCCGGCTCGGCGCTGTCCGTGGCCGGGCTGGGGACGCTGATCGTGGGGCTGACCCGCGCTACCGAGCCGGGCACCACGGCCGTCTCGACCATCGCCACCTTGGCCGCCGCGGTGGTCCTGCTGGTCGCTTTCGCGGTGCGCCAGACCAGGGTGTCGAACCCGCTCCTGCCACCGCGACTGCTGGCCGCACCCGGTACCGGGCTCGCCAACGCGGCCATGCTCGTCCTCGCCGGCGTGGTGGCCACCGCGCTGTTCTTCACCACGCTCTACGTCCAGCGAACGCTCGGGCTGAGTCCACTGCTCACCGGTCTCGGTTTCCTCCCCAACAGCGCGCTGGTGCTCGCCGGGTCGGCGCTGGCCGCGCGGTTGGTCCCGGCGCTGGGGGCACGTCGCGTGCTGACGGCGGGGCTGGCACTGACCGGGCTCGGTTCGGCGCTGCTCGGGATGTTCGCCAGACCGGACGGTGACTACTGGGGAACCGTGCTGCCGGGCTTCGCGCTGAGCGGTTTCGGCCTCGGGATCGCCTTCGTCGCCGCGACCGTCGGCGCCACCGCGAACGTCACCGACGACGACCGGGGAGTCGCCTCCGGTGTGGTGAACACCGCGCAGCAGATCGGTTTCGCCCTGGGCATCGCCGTGCTCACCACGGTCGCTTCGGCCGTCACCGCACACGCCGGCTCCGTCATCTCCGGCTACCGGGCCGGGCACCTCACCGGCACCGCGCTCGCCGCCGGCACCGCTGTCGTCGTGCTGGCCGCCGGCCACCGATCAGGAAAGGACCTGTTGTGAACCCAAATCCCGTACGCATCGGCATCATCACCGCCAGCACCCGAGAAGGCCGGTTCGGCCCGGTCGTCGCCCGCTGGTTCACCGACCGGGCCGGCCGGCGTGCCGACCTCACGATCGACTCGATCGACCTCGCCGAAGTGCCGCTCCCGGTCGTGCACCAGGCACACCCGGTGACCACCGGCGAGTACCCCTCCGCCGACGTGCGCGCCTTCGCCGAGCGCATCGGGAACGCCGACGCGTACGTCATCGTCACGCCCGAGTACAACCACAGCTTCCCGGCGTCGCTCAAGCTCGCCATCGACTCCGTCTACCTGGAATGGCAGGCGAAACCGGTCGGCTTCGTCTCGTACGGCGGGTTCGCCGGTGGGCTGCGGGCGGTCGAACCGTTGCGCTGCGTCTTCGCCGAACTGCACGCCGCGACGATCCGGGAAACCGTCAGCTTCTACCTTGCGCCGCAACAGTTCGACGAGCACGGCGAACCCCACGACCGGGCCGGCACCGACGCCGCCGCGACCGCCCTGCTGGACCAGCTCACCTGGTGGGCGAAGGCGCTGCGCCACGCCCGCGCCGAAAGCCCCTACCCCGGCTAGGCACGCCGGTCGCGATCCGGCTGTCGGAGTCGAAAGTGGACGCCCCCGACCGGCCATCGCGAGTACTTAGTTTAGGCTACCCTCATGCCTGCGGAAGACGTGCTGCTCGACGGCCATGACCTGGTCCTGGCGCATCACGAACAAGCCGTGGTGGAAGGCGTATCCCTCGAGCTTCGCACCGGCACCGTGACGGCGCTGGTCGGCCCCAACGGCTCCGGCAAGTCGACGCTCCTGCGCTCCCTGGCCCGCCTGCACCGGCCCCGCGAGGGCAAGGTGCGGCTCGGCGACCGGGCCGTCTGGGGGCCGAACGCGTTGTCCGGCAAGGAGTTCGCCCGCAACGTAACGCTGCTCACCCAGCAGCGCCCCACCCCCACCGGGGTTTCCGTCCGCGACGTCGTCTCCTACGGCCGCTACCCGTACCGCTCCGGCTGGCGCGGGATGGACACCGACGGGGCCGAGGCGATCCGCCGGGCGATGGAGCTGACCGGCGTGACCGCGATGGCCGAACGGGGTGTGGACGAGCTGTCGGGCGGCGAGCTACAGCGGGTGTGGCTGGCGTCCTGCCTCGCGCAGCAGACCTCGGTGCTGCTGCTCGACGAGCCAACCAACCATCTCGACCTGCGCTACCAGGTGGAGATCCTGGATGTGGTCCGCGATCTGGCCGACGAAGGCGTCGCGGTCGGTGTGGTGCTGCACGACCTCGACCACGCGGCGATCATCGCCGACCACGTCGTGCTGCTGGGCGAGGGAAGGATCATGGCCTCCGGCGGCATCGGGCAGGTGCTCACCGCCGAACACCTCTCGCTGGCCTACGGCGTAACCGTCCATGTCGCGAACGACCCGGTCACGGGCGCGATCCACTGCAGGCCACTCGGGCGGCACACGCCCCGGCCCGCCTGAGAAAACCAGGAAGAAGCATGCGCGTACTGACCCCTGCCCTGATCGCGGCGGCGATCCTGCTGTCGGCCTGCGGGACCACCGAAACCCCGGCGTCCGCGCCGAGCGAGAGCGCCGGCGCCCCGGTGACGGTGATCGACTCGCGCGGTAAGGCCGTCAACCTCAAGGCCCCCGCGAAACGCGTGGTGGTGCTGGAATGGGGCGAGACCGAGATGGTCACCTCGCTCGGGGTGATGCCGGTCGGCGCCGCGGACACCGCGGGCTACAACACCTGGGACAAGACCGCCCCGCTCACCGCGGAGGTCAAGGACGTCGGCAAGCGCAACGAGCCCAGCGTGGACGCGATCGTCGGGCTGAACCCCGAGGTGGTCATCATGGCCGCCGAGCGCGACTCGACCCTGGTGCCGCAGCTGGAGAAGTACGTGCCGGTCGTGGTCACCAAGTCCAGCGACGCGAGCCGCAACCTGGACCGGCTGCGCGAGGACGTCGAGCTGATCGCGAAGACCGTCGGCAAGGAGGCCGAAGCTGGCCGCCTGCTGTCCGAAATGGACACCAAGCTCGCGGACGGCAGGAAGGCCGTCGAGGCCAAGGGCGCCACCGGCACGCCGTTCCTGATGGCCGACGGCTGGCTGGAGGGCAGCACGGTCAGCATCCGCCCGTTCGGCAAGGGTTCCCTGGTCTCCGACATCGCCGAGGCCGTGGGCATGCGCAACGCCTGGACCGGTCAGGTCGACCCGCAGTGGGGCCTCGGCCAGACCGACGTCGAGGGCCTGACCGCGATCACCGACCCGAAAACCATGCTGTTCTACAGCGCCTCCGAAGAGGACGTGTTCAGCACCGGGCTGGCGCAGAACCCGGTGTGGCAGCGGCTGCCGTTCGTGACCTCGAACAAGATCACCAAGCTGGCGCCGGGCACCTGGATCTTCGGTGGCCCCAAGTCCGTCATCGGCATCGCCGACCAGTTCGCGAAGGCCGCCACCGCCTGATGACCACCCGAGTGCGTGCGCCGCAAGCCGTGCGCACGGCCGTGGTGGCGGCGGTGCTGGTGGCGGGGATCGCCGTGCTCTCCGCTGTCCACCTGACGCAGGGCACGTCGTCGGCGGGCGTGCTGGACATCGTCAAGGCCATCTTCGGCGAGGGTGACGCGCAAACCCATGCGGTGCTTGAAGGTTCGCGTATCCCCCGGCTGCTCGCCGCACTGCTGGTCGGCGTCGCGCTGGGCGTCGCGGGGGCGGGAATGCAGTCCGTGGCAAGGAACCCGCTCGCCTCGCCGGACACGCTCGCGGTCAACGCGGGCGCCCATTTCGCGGTCGTCGCGATCGCCGCGTTCGGGCTCAGCCTGCCCGCGCTGCCCGCGGGCGCGGCCGCGTTCGGCGGCGGGCTCGGCGCGGCCGTCATCGTGCTGGGGCTCGCCGGCGGCGGTTCGGCTGGTCCGCGGCTGGTGCTCGTCGGCTCGGCCGTGATGCTGGCGTGCCAGTCGCTGACGATCCTGCTGCTGCTGATGTTCGAGCAGGAGACGACCGGCCTGTTCGCCTGGGGCAGCGGCTCGCTGACGGTCAGCGATCTCGGTGCCACCGCCCAGCTGACGCCGGTGGTGGTGTTCGCCGTCGCGGCGCTCATCGCGATGGGGCACAAGCTGGACATCCTCGCCCTCGGCGACGACAACGCGACCGTGCTCGGCCTGCGGGTGCGCCGGACCAGGGTGAGCGCGGTGCTGCTGACCGTGGCGCTGACCGCCGCCGCGGTCACCGTCGCCGGCCCGGTCGGGTTCGTCGGGCTGAGCGCGCCGGTGATCACCCGGCTGCTGGTGCCGCTCGCCAAACACCGGATGCTGCTGCCGTTGTCCGGCCTGGTCGGCGTGGTCACCGTGCTCGGCGCGGACGTGGTGCTGCGCGCGGCGATGGGTTCGGCCGACGCGGTGCGGGTGCCGACCGGGGTGGTCACCACGATTGTCGGCGCCGTCGTCCTGGTCTGGCTGGCCCGGCGCGGCCGGGCAAGCGGTTCGCGCCGCCCAGCCCCGGCCGGGCGCGTCGGGGTGGCCGGGTCGCGGCGCAGGCTGGTGCTGACCACCGCCGGTCTGGTGGTGCTGCTCGTCGCCGCCCCCGTGGCCGGGCTGATGCTCGGTGACCGGATGGTGCTGCTCGGCGATCTGGCGAACTGGTTCACCGGCCGCACCGGCACCGCGCTGACCTTCGTGCTCGACCAGCGGCTGCCCAGGGTGCTGGCCGCGCTGGCGGCCGGTGCGGCGCTCGCGGTCGCGGGCTGCGGGATCCAGTCGGTGAGCCGGAACCCGCTCGCCGAGCCCGGTCTGCTCGGCATCACCGCCGGCGCCGGACTCGGCGCGATCACCCTGATCACCGTCGTCCCGATGGCGGGCGCCTGGCAGATCGCGGGTGCCGCCGGTGCCGGCGCCACCGTCGTGTTCGCGCTCGTCTACGGACTCGCCTGGCGGTCCGGGCTGGACTCCGACCGGCTGGTGATCATCGGCATCGCGGTATGGTCGGCCGGGATGGCGCTGATCACGCTGCTGATCACCGTCTCCGATCCGTGGAACTCGGCCAAGGCGCTGACCTGGCTTTCCGGCTCGACCTACGGCCGCACCCTGGAGCAGGTGCTGCCGGTCGTGCTGGCGCTGGCGGTGCTGACCCCGTTGCTCTGGGCCCGGCACCGCGAACTGGACCTGCACAGCCTGGACGAAGACACCCCGAGGGTGCTGGGGATGCGCATCGAACGGTCCCGCCTGGTGATCCTGGTTGCCGCGGGCGCGCTGGCCGCGACGGCGGTGTCGGCGATCGGGGTGGTCGCGTTCGTCGGGCTCGTCGCCCCGCATCTGGCGCGGTCGCTGGTGGGCGGCAGGCACGCCAGGGTGCTCCCGGTGGCGGCGGCGCTCGGTGCGGTGCTGGTGAGCGTGGCGGACACGGCGGGCCGGACGGTCATCGCGCCCGCCCAGATCCCCGCGGGTCTGGTCATCGCCCTCGTCGGCACGCCGTACTTCGTGCTCGTCCTCTGGCGGACCCGAACCTGAAGCCGCGGCTCAGGACTCCTCCGGGGCCGCCCCGGCCGAGAGCAGCCTCGCTGCCAGCGCGCGGCAACGATTCCTCAGCTCGGGCGGGTCGAGTACCTCGAACTCGTGCCCCAGCAGGACCATGTGCATGAGCACGAAGTCGAGGCTGGCGGCGCCGCTGAGCACCTCGCAGCGCTCGCTCCCCCGCGATCGCACAGCGCCCGCCGACGCCGGGATCTGCTCGCGCACCGTGTCCGCCGGCGCGTGCACGAGGAAGCGTGCCTGGTGTTGGTAGGCCCGGCTCGCCACACCCTCTTGCACGTAGGTCGCCGCGTCCGGGGCCGCGCGCGGACGGAAGCGCCAGGTCCGCGCGGACACCTCGGTCATCCGGTCGACGCGGAAGCTGCGCCAGCCGTCGCGATCGAGGTCGTAGGCGAGCAGGTACCAGCGCCGGTCGGAGGCGACCAGGCGGTAGGGCTCGACCCGCCGCCGTCGCAAGTCGCCGCTGGACGGGTAGTCGAAGCCGGTCTCGACCTCGTCGCGGCAGGCTCTGGCCAGCGTCATGAGCACCTCGGGGTCGACCAGCGTGCGGCCTCCGCCGAAGGACTCCACCGAGCCGGAAAGCGCGCGCACCTCGTGCCGCAGCCGGGTGGGCAGCACCCGGTCGAGCTTGGTCAGCGCCCGTAGCGCGGCGTCGCCGGCACTGGCGACCGCGCCACCCGCGCCGGCGAGCAGCGAGACCGCGGTGGCGATCGCCTCCTCGTCGTCGAGCAGCAGCGGCGGCAGGTCCTGCCCGGGGCCGAGCTGGTAGCCGCCGCCGACACCCTGGCTGGCCTGCACCGGATAGCCGAGCGTGCGCAGCCGCTCGACATCACGGCGGACCGTGCGCGCGGTGACCCCGAGCCGGCCGGCGAGCTCGGGCCCGGTCCAGACCTGCCGCTGCTGCAGCAGCCCGAGCAGGGTGAGCACCCGTTCCGTCGTCCCCCGCTCGGCACCGTCCATTTCGCTCACTCCGCCAAGATAGCGGACCGATCCTGTCCGCTAGGGCGGTAAGGATTACTCCATGAACACGAAGAGCCGCGACATTCAGATCACCTTCGACGCCCACGACCCGCGGGCACTGTCGTCCTTCTGGCGCGACGCACTGGGCTATTGCTACCCCGGCCCGCCCGGGGTCGAGCTGCCCGAGGGCGCCGACCCGCTGGCCGCGTGGGACGACTTCCTCGCGCAGATCGGCGTACCCGAGGAGCAGCGCAACGCCCGATCGGCCGTCGAGGACCCGGACGGGCAGGGCCCACGGCTGTTCTTCCAGCAGGTTCCGGAGGACAAGGTCGCCAAGAATCGCGTCCACCTCGACATCCGCGCGGCCCCCGGGCTGCAGGGCGAAGAGCGGATGGCGGCGCTGGAAGCGGAATGCGACCGGCTCGTCGCACTCGGCGCGACCCGGGTACGCCGCGACGAGGCCGCTCCGTTGAGCCCCGGCCACATCGTGATGACCGACCCCGAGGGCAACGAGTTCTGCCTGGACTAGTGGCGGCCGTCACACATCCGGGCGGGGTGCCCGCGGTGTCAGCGGGGCATGAAACTCGAGGTACTGGACAAGACCCTCCACAAAGGACGGACCCGGTGCGCCGGCACCAGCAAGCCGTGGCTCGGCCTGCTGGTGCCGGCGGTGGTGCTGGTGGCCGCCATGCTGGCCGGCAGGTCCGGTGGCTATGTCGACCTGCAGGTGTACCGGTCCGGGGTGCGGGCACTGCTGGCGGGCCGCGATCTCTACGGCGAGCTGCCGCCGACCACGACCGGGTCGGTGCTGCCCTACATCTACCCGCCGTTCTCCGCGCTGGTGCTGACCCCGATGGCGCTGACCCCATGGCCGGTCGCCGCCACCGGCACGCTGCTGCTGTCGGCCGTCGCGCTGGCGGTGACCCTGTACATGGTGATCCGCCGGGTCCGGCCGGGCTGGGGCGGGCAGGCCGCGCTGGTGGCGAGCGCGGTGGCGCTGCCGGCCGCGCTGGTGCTCGAACCCGTCCGGTCCACCCTGGGATTCGGCCAGGTGAACCTGTGGCTGATGGCGCTGGTGGCCACCGACTGCCTCGGCCGGCCGCCGTGGCCACGCGGGCTGCTGATCGGGCTGGCCGCGGCGATCAAGGTCACCCCGGCCGCGTTCCTGCTGTTCTTCCTGGTGCGCAAGGACTTCCGTACGGTACGCACCATCGTGCTGACCGGCGCGGGGGCGACCGCGGCGGCCGTGCTGGTCGCTCCGGCGGCCTCGCTGCGGTACTGGACCGACGTGGTGTTCGGGGCGTCCGGGATGAGCGGCTCGCCGTACGCCACCAACCAGACGATCGTGGCCGAGCTGAACCGGCTGGGGCTCCCCTCGCCTGGGCACCTGCTGCTCGGCGGCCTGCTCGTGCTGCTGGTGGTGGCGGCCGCGGTGGTGATCATGAAACGGGTGGACGCGCCGACGGCGATGGTCGTCAACGCCACCGCGGCACTGGTGATCTCGCCGATCTCGTGGTCGCACCACTGGGTTTGGATCGTGCCCGCGCTGGTGCTGCTGGCGGCGCGCGCACGGTCGGCGCGCACACGGCTCCTGGTCGTGCTGCTCGCGGTGGTCTTCCTGATCGGCCCGCACACGATGGTGGCCTCGGATCGGAACCGCGAACTGGACTGGAACCTGGGGCAGCACCTGCTCGGCAACGGCTACCTGCTGCTCGCGCTGGCCGGACTGGGCTGGTTCGCCTGGCGGCTCAGACTCCGGCCGTCCGGCACGATGACCTGACGGCCAAGCAGCCACACGCCGCTATGTCGTGCGTCACACAACCGTCGTCGGGGCCGGCGGTGTCATGGTCGGTGAGGGGGTGAGCCGGGTGCGGAGCGAGGACGAGCAGCGGTACACCGAGTACGTGACCGCGCGGCTGCCGGCGCTGCACCGGATCGCCTACCTGCTCTGCGGTGACCCGCACCGGGCGGACGACATCGTGCAGGCCGCCATCACCAGGCTCTACGTGCACTGGCGCAAGGCGGCCGCCGCCGACAACCTGGACGCCTACGTCCGCACCATCGTGGTCCGCACCTTCCTCAACGAGCAGCGCCGCGGCTGGGCGGCCAGGGTGCGCCTGACCGGCCGCCCGGACCAGACCCCGCTACCCGCCGCCCCACCGGGCCCGGACCGGGAGGCCAAGGCCGTCCTGCACGCGGCGCTGGCCAGGGTGCCACCGCGGCAGCGGGCCGCGCTGGTGCTGCGCTTCCTCTGCGACCTGCCGATCGCCGAGGTCGCCCGGCAGCTCGGCTGCTCGCAGGGCAACGTGAAGAGCCTGACCTCGAACGGACTTGGCGCGCTGCGGCGACAGCTCGGCGAACGCCCGCTGACCGCGTTGGGGATGGAGTGATGATGGAGCAGGACGGTCACCGGCTGCTCGCGCCGCTGCGCGACGTCGAGACGGCCACCGGCGGCGGGGTGGACCTGGCCAGTGCGATCCGCGCCGGTCGGCGCCGACGTCGCGGGCGATCGCTGGCCGCCGTCGCGATGGTCGTGCTGATCACCGCCGGGGTCACCGTTTTCGCCGGCTGGACACGGAATCCGGCCGACCTGCCGGTGGCCGCGGCGCCAGGCGAGTTCGACGTGCTGACCCGGGAGCTGCGGGTCGGCTCGGCCGCCGGGTTCACCCCGTACGCCTATCAGAACACGCGTTTCCGCCAGGTCGTGCAGCTCAAACGGGCCGGTACCGCCGATCCCGCGACCCCGGCTGCCACGGTGACCCTGTTCCCCCGCGGCGGGCTGACCGAGACCAGGGGCGAAGCCGCGCCCGAGGTCTACGGCCGTTCCGCGGTCTGGCTCGACCCGGCCGAGCCAGGCCGGGTCGAGCTGGGCTGGCAGTGGGGCGACGGGGCGTGGGCGGTCGCGAACGTGCCGGCCACCGGCGACGATCCCCGCACGCAGGCCTACCGGGTCGCGGAGAGCGTGACCACCGGGGTGTCCGACCCGGTGGTGGTCCCGTTCGAGCTGCCGCTGCCCGCCGGCGCGCCGCTGGCCGGGGTGGACCAGCGCTACGGCGCGTCGGACCGGCAGCCGTCGACCCGGCTGCGCTACGACGAACGCGGTGCCGCGTCGGACGCGATCTCGGTCGGCATCCGCCCTGCCGACCCCGGCATGACCGCCAACACCGAGATCAACGGGCGGCTGTCCAAAGTGGACGACACCAGCGCGACGATCCTCGACCTCGGCGGCGGGGTCGCCGCCTACGCCTCGGTGGACCGACCCGGCCGCGCCCCCGCCGCGCTCCTGCGCGACCTGGCCGCGTCCGTGCGCCTGAACTGACCTATGGATCTCGTATGGTCCGGCGATCGGCTCCGGATCGGTGCCGGCGGGTAGATCTGAGGGCCGCTATCACACGCTGTCACGCGCAGAACGGCCTGAGAAAGAGGATCACGCATGACCACTCGCCCCTCTCGACGCACCGTGCTCGGCATGGCGGGAGCCGCCGGTGCCGCCGTCATCTCCGGTGCGGCCCCGGCGATCGCCAAGGCCGCCCAGACCAGTACCGACTCCACGTCCGGCCGGATACCCGACGACCTCAAGCCGGGCGGCGCACTCGACCGGCTGGTGGCGGACCTGGCCGCCAAGGACGAGTTCTCCGGCAGCCTGCTGCTGACCCACCGGGGCAGGCCCGTGCTGGCCCGCTCGTACGGCATGGCCAACAAGGCGCAGTCGGTCCCCAACGGACCGGACACCATCTTCGGCCTCGCGTCGGTGACCAAGCTGCTCACCGCGATCGCGGTCGCCCAGCTGGTGCAGCGGCGCAAGATCGCCTACGGCGACCCGCTCGGCCGCCACGTCAGCGGTTTCCCCGCCGAGATCGCGGACACGGTGACCGTGCACCACCTGCTCACCCACGGCTCCGGCCTCGGCGACTTCCACGCGATGCCGGGCTACTGGGAAACCGCGCGGACCTGGACCACCGTCGAACAGGTCGTGGCCGGCACCACGGACTTCGTCCGGCGGTCCACCCTCGCCTTCCCGCCCGGTGCCGGCGACCTGTACAGCAACTCCGGGTTCCACCTGCTCGGCGAGATCGTGGCCAGTGCATCGGGACAGTCCTTTTTCGACTATCAGCGCGAGCACATCTTCCGGCCGGCCGGCATGACCGGCTCGGACTTCTACACCACAGCACAATGGCGCGGCGACAAGCGCATCGCGCGGCCCTACCGCAAGGAGGAGTCGGGCGAGCGGGTCGACACCATCGACGAGCACGTGTTCATCGGCACCGGGCCCGGTGGCGCCTTCTCCACCTGCGCCGACATGGACCGCCTCGTGCGCGCCCTGCTGGGCGACAAGCTGCTCGAACCGGCGTTCACCGGGCTCCTCCTCGACGGGAAGCTGCCGATCGGCGGACCACGGCCACGCGCAGGTACCGCGGCGGAGCCGGGCGAGCAGGACCGGCCGACCGGCTTCAAGGCCTACGGCGGAATAGCCAGCCTCACCGACCGGAACGAGTGGAACTACGGGCTTTCCGGTGGCAGCACAGGCGGCGCGTCGACCGACCTCGGGATGTATCCGGACCGCGGCTGGGTGTCGGTGATCCTCAGCAACTACCAGGCACAGACCGTGCAGCCGATCGCGAGCCTGGCCCGCCGGCTGATCAACCAGTAGCCGGCGGCGCCCCGGCGTGTCCGGATCATGCGGCTTTGGGGGTGGCGCGCATGAAGACGTACACGCACGGGGTGCCGTCGACCAGCGTGGAGAAGACCACCGGGCTGTAGGTCTCGCCGCCGAGGTTGAACGGTGCGGCGAAGACCGTCGGCGACAGCGGCACCAGCTCCGCTTCCAGCGGCGGGGACACGTCTTTGAGCCCGTCGACGAACTCGTAGCGGATGCGGGCGCCGGTATCGCCCCGGCTGATGGTGGTGATCACTCCCGCGCGCCGGTAGCTGCCCAGCAGCGGTGCCAGGTCCACCTCGGGCGGGTTCGCCGGCGGGGCGAACGGGGCCGGCGTACGTGCCCCGGTCAGCTCGGCCAGTAGCTCGGCGAACAGGTCGGTGTAGAGCCTGGCGACGTCGCCGCCGTTGGTGAGCAGCACGATCGCCACGCCCGTCTGCGGGATGACGCGGAGGTAGGAGTGCTGCGAGACGGCGCTGCCGTCGTGGCCGAAGCCGAAGACCCCGTTCCAGTCGTGCAGGGTCCAGCCGAGACCCCAGGCGTCCGCGGACATGGTCCACTTGTCCGGGCTGTCCACCTCGCGCCGTTGCATGGCGGCGACCGAGGCGGCGGACAGGACCCGGGTGCCGTCCTCGGCGACCCCGCCGTCCAGGTGCATCTTGGCGAAGCGGGCCACGTCACCGGCCGAGACGATGACCCGGCCGTACGGCCCCGCCGAGCGCGGCATCAGGTCCCAGGCAGGGGCCGGTTCGGGATCTTGCCCCGGCCCGCCGATGTGGCCCATGGCCGCGCGGAACCGCAGCGCCTCCTCCGGCAGGGTCATCGAGTGCTCCAGCCCGAGCGGGCTGAACAGCCGGTCCTTCAGCGCCCGGTCCCAGGTCTGCCCGGTGCGCACCTCGATGAGCCGGCCGAGCACGGCGTAACCGAGGCTGCCGTAGGAGAACGCCGTGCCCGGCGGGCAGGCCGGCGCCACCTCCCTGGCGGCCGCGACGTACTTGGCCAGGCAGTCGTCGCCCCGCCCGGAGTCGTACTGGAAGTCGTTGGTCACCCCGCCGGTGTGCGACAGCAGCTGGCGGATGGTGATCTTCCCGGTGGCCTCCGGGTCCGGGGTGCCGAACTCCGGCAGCACGCCGACCACCGGCGCGTCCAGGTCCAGCTCGCCGGCGTCGACCAATTGCATTACCAGCGTGGCGGTGTAGGCCTTGGCGAGCGACCCGGCCAGGAACACCGAACCGGGGGTCGCGGGCACCCCGGTCCCCCGGTGCAGCACGCCGCTGGCCAGCTCGTGCACGGTGCCGCCGGCCAGCACGGCCAGCGTCGCCGCCGGGACGTGATGGGCGGCGCGCAGCTCGTCGAGCCTGGCCTGCCACCGGTCGACGTCGAATCGCGGTGCTGTTATTTGCGGTGCTGCCATGACGGGAATCCCTTCTCCGACCTGCACATCGAACAGTGTGCGGACAACCGCACACCGTACGGACACCGTGCCATGTTCGCAAGGACGTACACTGTTCGGGCAGCTGCGAGCGAGGGCGAGGAGACCGGATGCCGGCCGAAGAACAGCCGTTTCCCTCGGTGTGGACCCGTCCCCCACGGCAGCGGCGGGAACAGCCGTCGCTGAGCCGGGAGCAGATCGTCGCCGCGGCGCTGCGGTTGATGGACGCCGAGGGCATCGACGCGCTGAGCATGCGCAAACTCGGCACCCTGCTCAATGCCGGGGCAACCTCGATGTACACGCACGTGGCCAACAAGGACGAGCTGATCGAGCTGGTCGTGGACGAGGTCTACGGCGAGGTCGAGCTACCGGTTCCCGGCGCGGACTGGCTGGCGGCCGTCACCGGCTGCGCGCACAGCATCCGGGCGACGGTGCTGCGCCACCCGTGGCTCGTCTCCGTGCTCGGCGAGGCGGGCGTGGCCTATCTCGGGCCGAACCTGATCCGGCTGACCGAAGCCATTCTCGCCGTGTTCGAGGAAGGCGGCTTCCCGTTGGAGGCGGCCGACCAGGCGATGAACACCGTCTTCGCCTACGTCATCGGGTTGTCGACCAGTGAAGCCGCGTGGCTGACCACGCTGGCGCGCAGCGGACAGGGCGAGCAGGAGTGGGCCGAGCGCCTCTGGCCCGCCGCCGAACGAGCGGTGCGGGACCACCCGCGACAGCGCAGGCTGTATGCCGCACAGCGAGGCCAGAATCTGGCGGCCACCCGCGACGGCGAGTTCGCGGTCGGGCTCGACTGCGTGCTGCACGGCCTCGCGGCCCGTCTGATCCCCACCAGCTGACCTGCCGGTACGCGGTCAAAGCAGGCGGGACATGAAGGTGCTGTTGGGATCCGCGACGTAGTCGCCGAACGGCCCGCACGGCGCGAAGCCCGCGCCGGCGTAGAGCGCCCTGGCGGGGGCGAAGAAGTCCATGCTGCCGGTTTCCAGCGAAATGCGCGTGACACCGCGGGTTCTGGCGTCGTCGAGGAGATGCTCGAGCATCCTGCGCGCGATGCCTTCGCCCCGCCGCGCCGGATCGGTGCGCATGCTCTTCAGTTCTTCGTGCCCCGGCTTCAGTTCCGTCAACGCCGCGGTGCCGACGATCTCGTCGCCATCGCACCCGATCCACAGCCGGACCGAAGGATCGGCCAGTTCGGCCAGGCTCAGCGCGTGCTGGCTCTCCACCGGCGCCGTGGGCGCGATGTCGTCCAGGTGCGCCTGCAGGAACGCCCGGACCCGCGGGTCGCCCAGGTCGGCGCGCACGATCTTCATCCGCATGCGCCGATCTTGCCACGGCCCAGCGCCCGCTCAGTCCGGCGGCGGATAGGGCACCAGGCTGCTGGCGTGGCGCAGTTCGCAGCTTTCGCAGCTGAGGCCGATCGCGAAGGTCTTGCCGGGATCGCCGTGCCCACCCGCGCCGCGGGTAACCGTGCGGGCGAGTGGCAGACTGGCGTTTGGAGATGTCGCCGGCCTGGTCGACCCGGACGAACGAGAACGGCAGCACGAGCGCGCCGGCGTAGTAGTTGGCCAGCCCAATCCGCGCCAGCCGCCGCGCCGTTTCCCCGCTGTAGGGCCAGTTCCCGGCCAACCGGCCGCTCACGTCGCCGGCCTCCAGCACCGCCGGTTCCGAGGCGAGCCGGAAGGCCTCGCCGGGATGCAGCCGCAGTTCGGCGGCGAGCTTCTCGGCGGGCTCGTCCACTAGTGCTCTGTCCATGAAACCTATCTGGACAGAGCACTAGAAAGGTGGTGGCTCGTCGGTGATCTTCGGAGGTGGTGGCGGATCGAGCAGTGGTTCGGGTCTGGTGGTGTAGGTGCGGCCGGTGGGGGTGGTGACCGTTAAATCGGCCGTTTCGGGGTCGAACTCGAATTTCCAGCCGGGCTCGTCTTTCAAGCGGTGGTGGTGACGGCACAGGCAGCACAGGTTCTGTTCGCAGGTGTCCCCGTTTTCCGACCACGGCGTGCAATGGTCCGCGTCGCACCGTTGCGCGGGGCGGTTGCAGCCCGGTGCACGGCAGGTGCGATCCCGCACTCGGACCAGTTCGGCCAAGTCCGCCGGTGGCCGATACCTCTTGCGGCCGATATCGCGGACGGTGCCCGACACCGGATCGGTCAGCACCTTCCGCCACACCGAACCGGGCTGGTTCATGACCTGGCGGCCGATCTCACCGGGGATCGGGCCATGACCGACCAGCTCACAGCCGTCATCGCGGATACCCAACGCGGTATCGAGCGGGATATGGATGAACACCTGAGCAGCCAAGCCTTCCCAGCCCTTGCCGAGCAGCAACTCCGCCAGCACATCGGCTCGAAGCTGGTCCATCGTGCGGGTTTCATCGCCACCGCGGAGCTTCCGGGCGAGCATGTCGATGCGGGCATACACGGCGGTCGCGATTTCGACCGGGAGGTAGGCCCACAGTGAGGCCATCGCGTCGGGCTCGTGGTGCAACTCGACCCGCCGCTGCTTCCTGCGGGCTTCAGCCCGCGCCTGCTGGCCTTCCGGATCGAGACTCGCCACCACGCGAGTCACCGTTTTCCGCCAGTTGCTCGGATTCTTCTCACCAATCCGCGCCGACAGAATCTCATCCGCCTGACGGGCCAATTCGTCCGACAACACCGCCACCCCATCAAACGCCTGACGAGCCTTCTCGATATCCAACTCGCCCTCGGTCATCGCGGCCAACAGACATGGCATCCGGGACACCAACGCTTTCGCCAAGGCTACCCGGGTTGCGGTCGTTTCACGGGACAACCGCAACTCCGGCGCCAACTCATCCGCCACCCACCGCGCACCACCACGAGCACGGCTGACCTGCGCGATCGCCTGAGCCTGCACCGCCTGCATACGACAGATCGCCCGCCGAGCCGAGATCACCACCCCCACCGCCTGCGACACATCGAGCCGCTCAATCGACGCCGCATTCATCGACGACAACCAATCCGGCGGCAACATACTGAAATCAACATACAACATGCGAACCCCCGTAGTTTCGAATGTACCTCCATAATACCGCCGAACCCCGACAAAAACCGCCAGAGGACAAACACGAAAGAAGGAAAGCTCATGCATTTCTCGCCGATGACCACAGCGACTAGCGCGTGAAGTCCCAGCGGGTGGCGCCGTGCGGTTCCGCGGTAGCCACGCCCACCGCGGAATGCAGCGTGACGCGGTACAGGTGCCACGGCGGCGGGCCCGCACTGGGCGCGCTGTAGGGGGCCGTGAACGCGTCGCCGGCCACCGAAGCCGGCCATCCGCCCGCGCGGTAGACGGCCGCCACCCGCTCCAGGGTGGCCGGGTCGGTGACCCGGTGGGCCTCGCCGTCGAGCACCAGGTCGATGCCGCGCAGGCGCACCGACAAACTGCACGCCGGGTTCGCCGCCAGGTTGCGGGACCTGCGGGTGCCCGGCCCGCCTTGGAAGTACAGGGCGTCGTCCACCCAGACGGCCCCGACGCCCGCGGAGTGCGGCCGTCCGTCGGGCCGCACGGTGGCGACGAAGAACGTCAGGTCGGCGGTGGGGGTATCGCTGGCGAGAACGTCGCGCGGGCGGCTCCAGGGCAGCGCCGCGGACCCGTATCGGTCGAGGTTGCGGGTCGAGATCGGTTCGTTCTTGGTGTCAGTCATACCTGTGCGTCGATCGGCGAGACCCCGGATCGACACCGGGCGCCGCCGGATTTCCGCCGGCTCCCGCGATCAGCGGTTGGCACCGCCCCGGACCGCCCGGCATCCTTGAACGATCGTCCGAAGGGGAAAGCATGGCTGCCAAGCTGGAACAGGACGTCGCTGCCGCGGCGCTGGCGGCGCTGAACACCGCGGAAGGCAAGGCCGACCCGTACCCGCACTACGCCAGGCTGCGCGCGCTCGGGCCCGCGGTGACCAGCGCGGACGGGATGCTGGTGGTCACCGGATACCGGCAGAGCGCCGCGCTGATGCGCGATCACCGGCTGCAGAAGATGCCGGAACTGATCCTGCTCGCCGCCGGGCACCACGACTGGCGGGACCGGCCATCGCTGCGGCTGATGTACACCAGCGTCCTGGTGCTCAACCCGCCCGAGCACACCCGGCTGCGCCGCCTGATCTCCGCCGCGTTCACCATCCGCCGGGTCGCCGGGCTGCGCCCCGCCATCGAGCGGATCACCGCCGAGACCTGCGAACGGGTCGAGGGCAGCACGGACTTCGTCACCGATTTCGCGTTTCCCCTGCCGGTCACCGTGATCGGGGAACTGCTCGGTATCCCGCCCGCCGACCGGGCCGCGTTCCAGCCCCTCGTCCGGGACTGGACGATGGTGCTGGAGGACCTGAGCCCGGCCGCGGTCGACCGGGCGGACGCCGCCGCGGTCACCATCCGCGACTACCTCACCGACCTGGCCGCCGCGCGGCGCGCGAAACCCGCCGACGACCTGATCTCGGCGATGATGACCGCACTGGACGACAACGAAGCGCTGGACGCCGAGGCAGTGGTGACCATGGCTGCGCTCCTGTTCGCCGCAGGCTTCGAGACCACCACCGGGCTGCTCACGAACGGCCTGCTCGCGCTGCTGGCCGCACCGGAGCAAGCGGCGCGGCTGCGCACCGAACCCGAAATCGCCGCGCCCGCGGTGGAAGAGCTGCTTCGCTACGACTCCCCCGTGCAGTTCATGTCCACCCGCAGCGCCCCCACCGATCTCACCATCGCCGGCATCGACTTCGCCGAAGGGCAGCGCGTGCTCAACCTGGTCGGCGCGGCCAACCGCGACCCCGCGGTGTTCGACGAGCCCGACCGGCTGGTGCTGGACCGCGCCGCCGAACCGCCGCTCTCCTTCGGCGGCGGAGTGCACTACTGCGTCGGCGCGCCGCTGGCCAGGCTGGAGGGGCAGATCGCCTTCCCAGCCCTGCTCTCGCGTTTCCCCCGGCTCGCGTTGGCCGGTACCCCGGTCATCCGGCAGGGACTGGCCCTGCACAGCTACACGTCCGTGCCGGTGACCACGAACTGAGCCGGGGCAACCTGATCAACAGCGCGCACGTCCTACCGGAGAGGGAAATTCACCAACCGGAGGGCTGCCACGTTGCTGACGTTGAAAACGGCGAAACGGACCGGGACCATCCTCGTCGTGGTGGCCGCCATGGCGGCCGGCAGCACGGGGGCGGCGACCGCGCGGGACACCTGGGCCGGCGAGCCCTTCCCGCCAAGGCCGGACATGGCCTCCTACGTCACCACCGCTGCCAGCGGAGGCGGGGCGACCTGGGCGTTCGGCAGCTACACCCGGCCCGGCGCACCCACGTCGATCAACGCGCAGGCGTTCCGGCGCGACGAGTCCGGCGGCTGGCAGGAGACGCCGGTACCGAACATCGGGAACATCGTCGCCTCCGCGGTGACCGGCCCCGGTGACGCCTGGGCCGTCAGCTCGTTCGCCAAGGTCAGCGCCGGCGGCACCGTGCACTGGGACGGCCGCGCCTGGACGCAGGTGCCGCTGGAGGTGCCCGGCGCCCCGCGGATCTCCCCCAGCGACGTCACCGCGATCGGCTCCGACGTCTGGACCATCGGGAAGGCGTATCGCGACGGCGAGGACCCGCAGCAGTTCAGCTTCGCCAAACGCTGGGACGGCACCGGCTGGCAGGACGTCCCGCTCCCGGCCGCCGCCAACGACCTGTCCTTCTCCAGCGTCAACGGCGCCGCACCGAACGACCTCTGGCTGGCCGGCACCACCAGCCAGCGCCCGGCGCAGCTCGTCGCGATGCACTGGGACGGCCGCGCCTGGACCCAGACCCCGGTGCCCCCGGTGGACGTCCCCGCCACGGACTACCTCACCGTGCACGACGTAGCCGCGTACTCCCCGGCCGACGTGTGGATCTCGGCCACCCACGCGGTCTACGACGAGCCCGACCACAGCCTCCCCGTCCTGATGCACTGGGACGGCACCGCGTGGACCCGGCAACCGGCTCCCGTGCCCACCGGCGGCCTCGGCAGGCTCGTGCCCGCCGAGGGCGCGCTGTGGAACCTCGGCAGCGAGGCGCTGCTCCGCTACGACGGCAGCTCGTGGCAGGCCGTCGCCGGCCCGCCGGAGGGCCGCCTCGGCACCGGCACCGAACTCCCGGACGGCCGCCTGCTCGGCATCGGCTCGCAGGGCGCCACCGACCGGCCCCAGCCCTTCGCCGCCGTGCACAACCGCTGACGCACACGTTTGCCCGCAACGATTTTCGATTGACAGGCGTGCCACCGTGGATCTTCGTGGACGAACACGAAATCGCCGAACTCCGGAACCTGGCCGGGCTGGCCACCCCGATGGCGCTGCGGGTCGCGGTGACCCTTGGCCTGCCGGACCGGTTGCGTGGTGACGGCGCGGCCGCCGAGCGGGTCGCGGCCGAACTCGGCGTGTCCCCGATCGCGCTCGAACTGCTGCTGGGCCACCTGGCGACCCTCGGCGTCGTCGAGCAGACGCCCACCGGCTACCGGACCACCCGCTACGGGGCGAACCTGTGCACCGACGCCGGCAACGGGCTGACCAACTTCCTGCACCTGGACCTGGCGGGCGGCCGCGCCGAACTGGCCTTCGCCGAACTCCTGCACAGCATCACCACCGGCGACGCCGCCTACCCCCGCCGCTACGGCCAGGACTTCTGGGCCGACCTCACCGCACAGCCGCATCTCCGCGAATCGTTCGACCAGCAGATGACGCACCGGTTCCGCGAGCAGATCCCGGGGATCGTGGACGGCTACGACTGGGGCCGCTTCGCCACCATCGTCGACGTCGGCGGTGGGCACGGCACCCTCCTCGCCGCGATCCTGGCCGCCCACCCCCGGCTGCGCGGCCAGCTGATCGACCTCGACCCCACCGCGACCGAAGCCGGCCACACCTTCCGCGCACACGGGGTCGACGATCGGGCGCAAACGACCGCGGTGAGCTTCTTCGACCCTTTGCCCCCAGGGGCGGATGCCTATCTGCTGTGCGACATCCTGCACGACTGGGACGACGAGCACGCGCACCGGATCCTGAGCCGCTGCGTCGAAGCCGTCGTCCCGGCCGGCCGCGTCCTGGTCGTCGAACCGGTCGGCGGACGACGCGCCGCCACCGAGTTCGACCTGGCCATGCTGGTGATCTTCGGAGGCCGCGAGCGCCGGGTCGACGAGTTCCGTGCCCTCGCCTCGGCGCACGGACTGGTCCTGGACACCGTGGCCGACCTGACCGACCAGCGCTGCCTGCTGGAGTTCCGCCTCGGCTGAGCGCCGGTCAGCTCATCAGCACGATTTTTCCCCTGGCGTGGCGGCTTTCGCTCAGCTCGTGCGCGGCCGCGGCCTCGGCGAGCGGGAACGCCGCCGCGACCGGCACCCGCAGCCTGCCCTCACCAGCGAGCGTGACCGCGATCGGAAGGCCGTGCAGCGCCAACGGGTCGGCGGCGCCCACCGCCGCGCCGGTTTCTCCGGCCGGCGCTCCGTGCGACAGGTGCACGCCGTGCTCCGCCGCTGCGGTGACGTCGGCGAGCGTCACCACCCGCGTCGGGTCGCCGGCGATGGCGACGAGCTCCGGCAGCGTCCCTCCGGCGCAGTCGACCACACCGTCCACTCCGGACGGTGCCAGCGCGCGGATCCGTTCGGCGAGCCCCGGCCCGTACGTTGTCGGCTTCGCGCCGAGGGAACGCAGGAACTCGTGGTTGCGCTCGCTCGCGGTACCGAGCACGGTGGCGCCGCGGGCGACTGCGAGCTGGACGACGATGCTGCCCGTCCCGCCGGCCGCGCCCTGCACGAGCACGGTGTGCCCGGCGCCGACCGCGAGCCGGTCGAGGACCCTGGTGCCCGCCTCGACGGCACCCGCCGCGCCACCCGCTTCCGCCCAACTCCACCCGGCCGGTTTGGGCGCCCAGGCGGCCAGTACCGCGAACTCCGCGTTGGCGCCGCGCGCGGCCGAATCGGCCATGCCGAACACCTCGTCGCCGATGCCAACGCCGGTGACCCCGTCGCCGACCTCGTCCACCACGCCCGCGGCCTCCACCCCGGTGCGATACGGGAAAGTCACGGGCACCAAGGCACGCATCTCCCCGGAGCGGATGCGGATCTCCCCGGCCGCGATCCCGGAGGCCCGTACCGCGACCCGAATTTCGCCCGGTCCGGCGTGCGGCGCTTCGACCTCGGCGACATGCACGACACCGGGCGGGCCGTATTCGGTGAACTGGATTGCTCTCATGCACCGAACGTAACGGAGCACCCCGTCCGGTTGGCTAAAGTGAGAGCGGTGACGACCCAAGTGATAAAACGGCGCTCGGATGCCCGCGACAACCGCGAGCGCATCCTCGTGGTCGCTCGCGTGGCCTTCGCCGCCGAGGGCCTCGACGTGCCGATCCGGGAGATCGCCCGGCGCGCCGAAGTCGGTGTCGCGACCGTCTACCGGCACTTCGAGACCAAGGAAGCGCTGCTGTCCGAAGCCTTCGCCGAGCAGCTGACCCTTTGCTCGGCGATCGTGGCGGAAGGGCTGGCGGCGGAGGCCCCGTGGCGCGGGTTCTGCCTGGTGATCGAGAAGCTGATGGAGTTGCACGCCCTGGACCGGGGATTCGCCCGCGCGTTCACCTCGCAGCTCCCCCGGGCGGCCGGCTTCGCCGAGGAGCGCGATCGCACCCTGCGCCTGCTGCTCGAACTGGTGCGGCTGGCGAAGGAAGCCGGCGACCTGCGGGAGGATTTCGTGCTGGAGGACATCAGCCTGGCGCTGATGGCGAACGAAGGCATCCGCGCCGAGTCACCCGAGATGAGGGTCGCGGCGTCGCGTCGCTTCGCGGCACTGATGATCCAGTCGTTCCAGGCGAACCCCGTCCGGACGCCGCTTCCGCCCGCCGTCCGGCTGCCGCTGTCCAGGGCATAGCGCGGCATCACCGGCTGTAGTTCTTGCCCGGGGGCCTGCCGGGGATCGGCTTGCCGACGAGCGCGACCGGGATGAAGAAGCAGATCTGGCTGATCACCAGGGTGAGCGTCCAGAGCGCCTTGTCGTCGTAGTGCGCGGATGCCCTGGCGAACAGTTCTTCGGGAACGCGCTCCCCGAACGGGTTCGGGGTGAGCACGGCCTCCACGAGTTCCAGCGCGACCCGTTCGGCGTCGGTGAAGTAGGGGGCATCCTGCCAAGACGCCACGGCGGTGATGCGCTCCTCGGTTTCCCCGGCTTTGCGCAGCAGGCCGGTTTGCCGGACGGTGTGGTAAGTGCTGCCGACGATCTGCCCACCGCGGAGCTGCACCAGGCCGACGGTGGACTGCGGAATCGCACCGTTCCTGGTGGCCTTGACCATGGCGCCGCCGATTTCGCCCAGCTCGGGGAACAACGGGGTGGGGTCGGGCAGCCGTGACTGGAGGTTTTCCTGCTCGGTCGTGGACATGGCGGTCTTCCCTTCACGAAGCTCAACGGTGTCTTGGCAGTCCGACGACATGGCCCCGCCGAATGTGAGGCGCGTCGCTGTCACAGTTCGCCGCGGGGACCGGTCTAGTGGTGAGAACAGCCGCGACCGAAGGAGTCGGCGACACCATGACCATCCAATCCGGGACCATGCAATCCGGCCCAGTGCCCGACCGGCTCGATCCGGACCTGAGTGCGATCATGAGCGCGCGGCGTCAGCTGATCAACCTCGCGTACCGGCTCCTCGGCTCCCTGACCGACGCCGAAGATGCCGTGCAGGAGGCGTATGCCCGCTGGTGCGCCATGTCCCGGCCGCAACGGGAAGCCATCGAAACCCCCGGCGCCTGGCTGAGCACCGTCACCAGCCGCATCTGCCTCGACCTGCTCGGCTCGGCACGGGCCCGGCGGGAACGCTACGTTGGCGAATGGATCCCCGAACCGCTGCCCGAGCACGGGGAGTGGACCACCGGGCCAGGCCGAGCCTCGGCCGACCCGGCCGACCGGGTCACCCTCGACGAGTCGATCAACATGGCCTTCCTGATCGTGCTCGAGTCGATGACCCCGGCCGAGCGCGTCGCCTTCGTCCTGCACGATGTCTTCGGCTACCCCTTCGCCGAAGTGGCCGAGATCGTCGGCCGCACCCCGGCGGCCTGTCGCCAGCTGGCCTCGTCGGCCCGCCGCCGCATCAGCGCGTCACTGGCCCCCACACCGCCGAGCGCGCAGAACGCCGGCGTCGTCAGGGCCTTCAAACAAGCTTGGGAAGCCAAGGACATCCACTCCCTCATCGGCCTTCTCGACCCCGACGCCATCGCGGTCGCCGACGGCGGCGGGCTCGTCAGCGCCGTGCTCCACCCGGTAGAAGGCGCCGAGGAGGTCGCGCGCGGTGCCGTCGGCCTTTTCGGTGGAGTGCCCGGCCTGACGATCCTGGAACGCACGGTCAACGGCAGTCCCGGCCTGGTCATCCAGCAGGACGGCGTCACCGTGACGGTCGTCGCGTTCGACATCGTGGACGGCCTGATCAAGCACATCTGGGGAATCCGCAACCCCGAAAAACTCCGCCCTTGGCGAACCTGAAGGCAACGGAGGAACCTTGCCCGCATAGCCAATATCGATGGCGGCATCACGATTCACACAGCGCCGAGGCCGGACTCTTAGCGATTATCTTCTACCGC
This sequence comes from Amycolatopsis nigrescens CSC17Ta-90, assembly GCF_000384315.1. Lineage (GTDB taxonomy): Bacteria > Actinomycetota > Actinomycetes > Mycobacteriales > Pseudonocardiaceae > Amycolatopsis > Amycolatopsis nigrescens. Next base: position 239,582 of record NZ_ARVW01000001.1, read on the forward strand.
AATGTCTTCCCAGAGGTCCTGCCTGATGCCGAACTCCCGGCCGAGGTCAGCCAGGGCATTGTACGTTTTTCCGTCCACCACGGCGTCGTACTCATGAAGTTGAGTACACAGGTTCTCTAAAGCAACAACGGGTTCGTCCGCGTCTATAAGCTCCCACACCGACGTCATATCGTCGCGGGGAATTTTTCCTTCGACTGCAATCAAGACCGCTCGCAGCGACGCGTCAACAGAGTCTCCAGTCATATTTGTCATGACTCCGGATGCTCCTCGATGATCCCTTCGGGCTCAAAGTTTGTTTTCGGGGTTGGCGAATAGAGAGACGGACTCTTGTCGATGCCGTCCCAGAAAACCCATAGATGGTCGCTAGCGGGACACCGATAGAAGATCGTCGAGGCATGGTACACGTCGTCCGCCGTGCCGTCGTCGACCAGCCGACCAAGATTGACATCGGAGATGCAGTGCCATTCGATCGGGTTGGGAATTTCTCCGCTAGTGGAGATCAGTTGACCACAGACACAGCGAAATTTGGCCATTATTCAACCTCCAATGATTACTGAGATCCAGAACGACTCCGCCGCCTTTCAGTTGAGGCCCCCTTCTGGCGATGGCGTTAACGATGGACCTGACACTGCCAGTGGTGGGAGTGTACATGTCGTACCGTAATCGTGGCGCCCACCGAGATATCACGGCCGAGGTTGTACCAAATGAAAGGTTGGAGTGCGCACAGACCGTCGCTCATTGCAAAGCGAAGAGAAACACAAGCCCCGGGGAGGTGTGCAAGGGTAGGACGTGGCCGCCGCCAGGTGGTGATAGGTCACCACCCCCGTCGCCTCGTTGAAGAACAGCGTCACCGACAGCCGTGCCAGCGGCTTCACGTCCACCCGGACCAGATCGGTCGTCGCCTCCTCGGCCGCAATCGTGGCGGTGTCAGGCGTCCCAGGAAACCGGAAGCTCGACCATTTCGTACATGTTGGCGTCGGTGCGCAGCTGCACATCTTCGGCCGGGATGGCCAGGCGCAGGGTGGGGAAACGGGTGAGCAGAGCCGGCAGGGTGGTCCGCAGCTCGATGCGGGCCAGGTGCTGGCCGAGGCACTGGTGGATACCGTGCACGAAGGTGAGGTGCCCGGTGGCGTCCCGGCGAAGGTCCAGCTTGTCCGGGTCGACGAACTTCCTGGGGTCGCGGTTGACGTTGTCGATGGAGATGGTGACGCATTCCCCCGCCTTGATCAGCTCGCCGCCGATCTCCACGTCCTCCACCGCGGCCCGGAGCGTGGCAGGGCCGAGGCCGGTGTAGCGCAGCAGTTCCTCGACGGCGCCGTCGGTGAGACCGGGATCGTCGCGCAGGGCGGCGAGCTGCTCGGGGTGCAGCAGCAGGGCGAAGACGTTCATGCCGATCGAGGTGGCCGTGGTGTGCAGGCCCGCGCCCAGCAGGAAGGTCCCGACGCCGACGAGCTCTTCGTGGGTCAGATCGCTGGTGGTCAGCTCGCTGAGCACGTCGTCGGTGGGGTTGGCGCGCTTGTCCACGACGAGCCGGTCGATGTACTCCTGCAGCTCGGACCAGTTGACGGCCATGGTCTCCGGAGTCACCCCCTCGCGGAGCAGCATCCCGTTCACGAGCTGGTGGAAGCGCTCGCGTTCGCCGGAGGGGACCCCGAGCAGTTCGCAGATCACCAGCGCCGGGACGGGCTGGGCGTAGGCCCGCATCAGATCCACCGACGGTCCCTGGCCTTCCATCGCATCCAGGCACTCGGTGGTGAACTCCTCCACCCGTTCGGTCAGCAGGCGCATCCGGCGGACGGTGAACTTCCCGGCGAGCAGCTTGCGGAAGCGGGTGTGCTCCGGCGCGTCGATCCCGAGGAAGTCACCGACCGGCGCGGGAGGCATGACTTCGCCGAAGCTGGGGAACGGGGGGTGCTGCAGTTCGTACCGGTTGCTGAAGCGAGGGTGCCCGAGCACGGCGCGAGCCTCCTCGTGGCCGGTCGCCAGCCACCCCTCGTGCCCGTCGGGATAGATCATCCTCGCCAGCGGCCGCTCCTCGCGCAGCCGGACGAGCTCCGGCAGCTGCTTGAACGGGTGCGCTTCGGAGCGCTTGAGCATCAGTTCCGGTTCGGTGAACGGTTCGGTCATCGTTGTTCCCTCCAACTCGCTGGTGATCCAACGATGTCGAGGGACGATGACAGCCGCCTTATATCGCGCTGTCAGGCCGCGGGCGCGCCTGTCAGAGCGGCGCCAGCAGGGCGTCCTGGCGCCGCAGCCCGGTCACCGGCGAATTCCGCGAGCGCGCTCGGTCGCGCGCAGGCGAACCTGTCGCCACTCGCCGAAATGATACTATTCTTCCTCGTTTCGTTTCATAATTTCGTGCACAATACCCGCTCGACGCACCAACTCGGGCCACTTTGGATGATTGAGGTACTCAATGTCTGGGACATCTCCGAGCTCCTCTAAAATTGACCCAAAAATCTCCCCAAGATGCGCGATTGGCGCTTCCTCGTCAGGATAAATTAGTTCCCCCACGCATCCGGGTGCCGGCGCGGGCAGGAGAGGAGAGTCATCGAACAGAGTATGCACAGCGAGGTCTAGTTCGTCATAGTAGCCAGGATGAGGAAGTTCATGACGTATCCAGACTCGCTCTTGATATTCACGATCCGCCAGACCTTCGATCGCCTCCAGGATCTGGGTCCTGATCCCCGGAAAGCGGATTCTTGTCACGGCCTGTTCCACTCCTTCCATTTCGCCCACTCGGTCAACGGAATGTGCGTTTCCTCCGGGAACTTCTTCACGCTTGTTCCCGGAGGAAACACTTTGCCGCCTCGGCCAATTATTCGACCGTTTTCAGTTATTCTAACATGGTCAACCCGCTGTGACGGATACTCATGACTCGGGTTACCTTTGTCTATCCGAATGGACGAACCTTTCGGGTTCTTCGGATCGAACCACCTTGTACCAATCCCCTTACTGTTTGGAATTCCTTCACCCCAGGAAGAGGGAACGTTCTTGATTACCTTGGAGTTGAGCCAAGAGCTGGCGCCTTTGCTGCCTGGCCCGGCCAGGCTGCCAAGCCTGCCGAACAGTCGTCCAGCGCCGCCACCCCCAAGAATCGGCCCGTTTTCGACGCCGACGATGATCTTTCCGGGGTAGTTGCTTGTTTGGCGGGTGAGGTTGTCGCCGCATTGGCGAGCATTGTATTTGCAGTAGAGCTTGAGGTAGAAGCCGGGCAGATCTTTGTCCTCGATGGCGGGCCTGCCGAAGATAAAGGTCGCACTGGTAAGCCATTGGTCGAAATCGGCGGCCAAAGCTGTGCAGGACCCGGCGCCTAATCCTGCGGGTAGTGCGATGCCGTTGAGGTAGCAAATGCCTTCCGCGGTGATCAGCTGGGTCCCGTTGCCGTAGTTGGCCACGTCGACATCGTCGCCCTCGGCCGCGGGGCCGCCATTGATTCGATTAGCTGTCTCCGCCCGGTAGCGGTCGAGGAAGAGTTGGGCTGCGTCGGCGGCGGCTTTGCCGGCGATATTGGCGTCGTGGCCTGCGGCATTGGCGGATTCGCGGGCTCGGCGGGCGGCTTCGTTGGCGGCGACGGCGTAAGCGCGGGCGCGGGCGGCGGATGTTTGCGCCGCGGCTGCCGATGCGGCGGCGGATCGGGCCGCTTGCTGGGCAATAGCGGCAGCGTTGCGGGCAACTTTCGCCGAGGCGACCGCTTGCTGGGCGGACTGCTGGGCCCGTTGTGCGGACTGCGCGGCGTCGGCCGCGTAACTGAGGGCTTTCTGCGCGGACTGCCTGGCCTGGGCGGCGTAACCGGCTGCCTCGTCGGCGGCGTGGCGGGCGAGTGCGGCCGCTTCGGCGGCGCGGGCGGCGGCTTCCTGGGCTTGCTGAGCGGCCTGGGCTGCTGTGGCCACATAGCGTGCGACTCGGGCGGCGTGCGCGGCGGTGTTGTGGTCACGTTGGGCGGCATGGTGTTGCCCGGTGTCAAGGAACGCTCGCAGCTGAGATACGGGGCCGGAGAGCGCGACCTGAGCGGCGGCCTGGACCTCGGGGCCGCCGGTGAACAGAACCTGGTTGACCGCGATGCGCTCGTCGTGTTCGCGCGCCGTGTGCTGGCCAGTGGCCAGGAAGTCCCGTAAAGCCTGCGGAGTGCGTGCGTCGAGGGCCTTTCTGGCGCCGTCCTTGGTCGCCTGGCCGCCGGCGTGCAGCAGTTGCACAACGCGAACGCGGTCGTCAGTCTCCCGTTCCGGGTAGTCGCGCTCGGCGAGGAACCGGGTGACAGCCCGGTAGTCTCCGGCCAGGGCGGCGGCCGCGGCCTTCTTCAACCCGGGACGGTCGGTGGTGTCCCCGATCTGGGCAACCTGGGCACGGTCGTCCTGCTCGATCGCGGTGAGCCTGGCCCGGTGGACGAACTCGACCACGGTTGGCTCATCTGCGACGAGAGCCTGTTCTGCGGCGGCTTTCGTGAAGGGACCCCCGGTGGTCATCAGTCGCATCGCGACCTTGCGTCCATTGCCGACGACTACGTCGCGCGGGGCGCCTGGTGCGGTGGCTGCCTCGAGAAGGGCGCGGGTTTCCGCGTCCAGCCGGGCCGCGTCGGCGACCTGCCAAGCGGTGTCGGAGGCACGGTCGACCTCGTCCTGTTTGGCTTGCTCGGCATTGGCAACCGCGTCGTCCTGCCAGGCGGCCAGGCGAGCGGTATCCGCGGCTCTTCCGGTCTCTTCGACCTTGCGGGCCTGCTGGGCGGCGGCGAGGGCCCCGTCCGCGGCGCGCTGAGCCTCGGCGGCATGAGCAGCGGACTCTCGGGCGGCGTTCTCGGCATCGCTTGCGTGGTTGGCAGCGTCATTGGCGGCCTGGGCGGCACGTTCGGCATGGCCGGCGGCGGATTCCGCGGCGGCCTTGGCCTCCATCGCCGCCCCGACGGCCTGCTGTGCCAAAGCCTGTGCCGCACCGGCCGCGCGGGTCGCTGCGGCGGCGGCCTTACGCGCTTTCGCGGCCTGAGCTGTGGCACGTTCGGCGTGCGCCCCCGCCCGGCGGGCGTGACCGCCCGCTTCACCCGCGGCTCCAGCGGCCCTGTCTGCATGTGACGCGGCGCCTGCCGCGGCCGATGCCGCCGCCGCAGCGGCGTTGGCCGCGTTGATGACATGTGCGACGGTGGCGGCGGCATCCCTGGCGGCCTTCGCCGCAACTCCGGCGTCCACAGCCGCGGCCCTGGCATTGGCAGCCTTGCTGGAATCACGTGCGGCTGCGCTGGCCGCGCCCTGTGCGTGCGCAGCTGCACGTCCGGCCAGGGCGGCCGCACTCGCGGCACCGGCCGCCGCAGCCGCTGCGGCACGGGATGCCTTCACCGCGGCTGCGGCGGCGCCGAGCGCGACCTGTGCTGCACCCGCGGCCTGCCCTGCCGCGGTCGCGGCCCGGCCCGCCGCCGCGGCGGCACGGCCGGCGTCGGTCTTGGCGGCGGCGGTCTCCGCAGCCGCGCGGACAGCGGCCTCCTTCGCCAGTCGTGCGGCCTCGACGGCCCGTGAAGAAGCTTCCTGCGCCGCATTGGTCTCGGCGATCGCGCGGGCCTGCTCGTCCTTGGCGACTTGGGCGAGATGGGAGACCGAGAGCAGCTCCTGGTCCCGTTCTCGGGCGACATGCTGGCCAGTGGTCAGGAACTCGCGTAACGCCTCGACCGAGCCGTCGTCCAAAGCTTGGGAGGCGACACGTTTGACCTCCGGCCCGCCCGCGCTGAGGATCTGCACGACCCGGACCCGGTCGTCGGTTTCCTGGGCCGCCTTCCGGCCGAACTGCAGAAACTCGACCAGCGCCTCCACCGTGCCGGCGTTGAGCGCCTTTTCCGCGGCCTCACGCACACCGCGCCCTTCGGCCGTGGCAAGGGCCTGGTTGACCTGGACCCGCTGGTCGTGTTCCCACGGGCTCTGCCACCCGGTCGTCAGGAACGCGCGAATCGCCCCGATGGACCCGTCGTTGAGCGCCTTCTCGGCGGCCTCACGCACTCCCCTGCCGGCGGAATTGAGCGACTGAACGATCCGGACCCGGTCATCAGCTTCGCGCGCGGCGTCGAGCGCGGTCTCCAGGAACTGCTCAACCTGGGCATCAGTACCGGTCAACGCCGCTGCGGCGGCGCCACGGACACCGGGCCCGCCGGTCTTCCACTCCTCGAGCGCCCGCGCGCGAGGAGACTCCCCCGCAGCCCCCTGCGGGCTGTTTGCGGCCACGAGTGCGTCCGCACCGGTGGCCGCGGACGCTACCTTTGGCGCCACCAGCAGACCGGCGATCAAGGCGAGCGCCAACGCGAACACGAACGACGCCTGTCGTATCCGACTCGTTTCCACCAGCGCGGCCGCTCGTTTCACGCGCGCGAAGACACTGCTGACACACTTTTTTGGCACGTCGCCAATTCCCCTCGAACGACGCCGGCGCTGCCAACGTCCTGCCTAGTGAAGGTGAACAGATTCCGTCGCCCCCCGCGACGGCATGATCCTGCCTCAAGATTGCAATTAATCGCAACAAAGGTGGCGGTCGCCACAATCGGCCCCATGCGCTGATTCGCGGGAGCACGGAATGCTTACCGTTGCACTGCCGCCACGATGATGCGTGGGTTGTTCACATATTCACCAAGGAGATCTTCATGGTTATGCCATCACGTTCGATTATCGCGGCCGCGGCAGGCACGATCGTGACCGCGATCGCTGCCGGGATCACCGCAGGAGATGCCACGGCGTCCGAAGGGGCCTCTCCTACCACCGGGTCCCACGAGGGGTGGCAACGCTCCACGGTGGAGGATCGCTCCTACCCAGGGGCCACAAAAATCCTTGCTGAGCAGGGAATCTCACTCAAGCACGGGGACGGCAAGATCCTGCTCGCCGGCTGCGGCAGCGCCACGGACCTGGCCGAAGTGCACAGTCGGAGCAAGGGCAGGTTCTGCTTCAGCGTCGCCGGCCCGACCGGCTATTTGGCGCTGGACCTTCCCGATACCTACTCCGTCAAGGGAAACAGTTACCGCCTGCAGGTCAGCCTCACCGCGCAGGGTCGAACTACCACATCAACGGTTGAAAAGAACACCTGGACACCGGTCGGCGAAGGAGCCAATACCGCACCCAGCGTCCTCGTCGAGATCCGCACCGCTTAACACTGTCGCCAACGGCACAATGTTGACTTGTTGAGTTCTCCAGGAAACACCGAAAGTGCTCGATCGAATGGGTGTTGATTGGTTGATGAACCAAGGAAACACTCCTCAGTCGCGCACGTTGCCAGTCACGCCATCAACACGAATCAGTCAAGGAGCCGTACCCATGTCCTCACCACGCTCAACCGCACGCCGAGCGACGGCACTCGCCTCCCTCGTCCTCGCCACGACGAGCATGGCCGCCGCTCCGGCGTCGGCGATCAGCGGCGGCGCCCCGGCGGCCGACCGCAGCCACCGGTTTGTCGCGAAGGTCACCGTCGGCGACCAGAGTTGCACCGGGGCACTGGTCGCCCCGCAGTGGCTGCTCACCGCCGCGAGTTGTTTCGCCGACACCCCGGACCAGGGATTCCACATCCCCGCCGGGCCACCCCGCCAACGCTCGACGGCGGTGATCGGCCGCACGATCCTGTCCCAGGACGACGGTCAGGTCGTCGCCATCACCGACCTCGTCCCCCGGGACGGCCGCGATCTCACGCTCGCCAAGCTGGCCACCCCGGTCACCGGCATCACCCCGGTGCCGGTCACCCGCACCGCGCCGAAAGCCGGCGAGGAACTCCTGGTCGCCGGCTACGGTCGCACCTCCACCGAGTGGGTTCCCGACCGGCTGCACACCGCCACCTTCACCGCACGCGAACTCACCGACACCACCTTCACCATCACCGGCAAAGACCCGGCTACCGCCTCCACTTGCCGCGGCGACGCCGGCGGACCCGCCTTGCGGGACACCAACGGGAACGTCGAACTGGTCGCGATCAACAGTGTTTCCTGGCAGGGCGGCTGCATCGGAGAGACCGAGACCCGCACCGGCTCCACCGAGGCTCGTGTGGACGACCTGGGTGACTGGATCCGGCGGCATGTGCCCGACCTCGCCATCGAGTGCGCTGCCGCGGCGCCGGTGTTCACCACCCGCGGGGACGGCAGCATGTGGCTGTATCAGCACACCGACCCCCGCAACGGCAGCTTCTCCTGGATCAACGACAACGGGCAGGCCATCGGCTCCGGCTGGCTCGGCACCCGCGCCGTCGCAGCCCCCGGCGGCGTGGTCTACCAGGCCAACAGCAACGGCGAGCTCCGCCGGTTCCGCTGGAACGGCACCACCTGGGACCTCAACACCGGCCCCACCCCCTACTACCAGGTCATCGACGGCGGCTGGGGCCGCTACGCCACCGCCGAGTACCGCAACCGCATCACCGTCGACACCACCGGGCACATCTACACCATCGAACCCGATGGCAACCTGCACCGGCGCACCTACGACCCTGCCACCGGCAACTGGAACCACCGCGTCCTCAAAGACGGCTGGGCCAAATACGATCTCATCGTCGCCGCCGGCGACGGCGTCCTCTACGCCCGCACCCCCAACGGCGAGCTGTTCCGGTTCGTCTACAACGCCACCTCCGGTGAATGGACCCAGTGGGCCAAGCCCTCGGGCACTGGCTGGAACACCTTCAAAACCATCATGTCCGTCGGCGGAGACGTCCTCTACGGCTCCCACCCCGACGAAAACGGCGGCCTGCTCTGGTACCGCCACCTCCCCGCCAGCGACACCTGGGCACCCACCGGCCGCAACCAGGGCAAACTCATCGGCACCGGCTGGTACGACCTCTACGACATGACCGCGGCACCCGACACCTGCAGGCTCACCCCCTGACCCGTTCGCGCCGGCCCCGGACGCCTTCGCCCGGGGCCGGCGCGAATAGCCCGGCATACGGCAGACGTTTCCCGGAATTGTCCAGCAGTCAACACTGGCCTCCGGCGCCGCGCTGCGGGAACAGTAGAACGCAGATGCGGGCACAACGCGGACTTCCCGCCACACATCGTCAGCAAGAGGAGCGAATCGTGACGGGATCCGCCGTTTCCGGCCACCGGCATGCGCAACTGCACCGGCTTCACACGGCGGTGCTCGACCGGGCCTGCGCCACGCTGTGCCTCGACGTCTTCGACACCGTGCTGTGGCGACGAGTGCCGCGGCCGACCGACCTGTTCGGCCTTCTTGGTGCCCGGCTCCGCGATGACGGCCGGTGCCCGTCGTGGGTCACCGACGCCACCTTCCGCCAGCTGAGGATCGACGCGGAACGCGCGGCACGCGCACAAGGCGATGCCCTTGGCGGCGAGGTATCGCTCACCGAGATCTGGCGTGCCATGCCGCTGTCCCTGTTCCGCGACACCACGCTGGACGAACTGATCCGGGCGGAGGTCGACCTCGAACGCGCGATGACCGAGGTCGACCTCGACATCGCGGCGGTGGCCCGCCTAGCCCGGCGCGGCGGGATCCCGCTGGCCTTGGTGTCGGACACCTATTTCAGCCGGGAACAGCTCGCTCAGCTGCTCGACCGTCCCGAACTCGACGCTTTGCGCGGTGCCCGAATTTTTCGCTCGCAGGAGTACGGAGCAGACAAGTCCAGCGGACTGTGGGACATCGTCGCCCGGGAACTCGGTCACAGCCCGGAGCGGATTCTGCACGTCGGTGATCACGAGACCGCCGATCACGAGATCCCTGGCAAACTCGGCATCCGCACGGTGCACTACCGGCGGCTGGACGAGGACTTCAGCCGAATGCTCGAGCGTGAACAAGAACCCGTGAACGCCCTCGGGCCAACCGTCACCGGCCTCGACCAGGAGCATGGTGACTTCGGACTGACCAGCATGCGGGCGAAGGTCCTCCAGACCGGCGGCCGGACGACGTCTTCGGCCACCGGGACCGCCTGGCGGTTCGGTGCCGCCGTGCTCGGACCCGTGCTGACCGGGTTCGCCGAATGGGTAGCCCTGCGCGCGCACGCGGCGGGTCTGCGCACCGTCTGGTGTCCGATGCGTGAGGGTGAATTGCTCTCCGAACTGGTGAACAACGCCGCCGACGCGCGCGGGCTGGCGGTCGTGGCCAAACCGGTGTGGTTGTCCCGCCACGTGGCCTCACTGGCCGCGCTCGACTGCACGAGCCGGAGGGCGGTCCAGGAGTTCATCCGAGGGCGCCACTTGCTGACGGTTCGGCAGTTGCTGGAGGTACTGCACCTGCGCGCCGGCGAGATCCCCCACCTGGCGGCGGAACTCGACACGCTGCTCGACAACCGGCAAGTCGCCGCCCAGCTCGGTGTCGCACTCACCGAAACCCCTCATCTGCTGAACCGGCTACGGGTCACCACCACCGCAGCCCGCGAGCGGCTGCTCAAAGCGCTTCGGGACGCCGGTGCCCTGGCCGGCTCCGAACTCCCGCTGGTCGATCTCGGCTGGGGCGGCACCATCCAGCTGCACCTGGCACGCGTGCTCCGGATCGCCGGGACTGGGACCACCACGACGGGGTTCTACCTGGCCACGGACGCTCGATCGGCCCGCTTGTACAGCGCCGGGCTGCGGGCCGAGGGCTACCTCGGCCAGGCCGGACACCCCAGGGAGATCGTCGGTGTCCTCGCACGGAGCCCGGAAGTGGTGGAGCAGTCGGTGAACGCGCTCTGCGGATCCCTCGTCGATTTCACCGACGACGGCTCCCCCGTCCTGGCTCCCGTCACGGCCACCACGTCCCAGAACCGCGAACGCAGGTCGGTGCAGGAGGGCGTACTGACCTTCCAGCGGTACTGGAACCGGCAGGTGCGCACCGCCACCGACTGGCCGACGCTGACCGGCGCAGCCCGCCCACGGCTGGCCAACATCCTCACCGCGGCGCTGAAGACCCCGACCACCGACGAGGCCACGCTCTTCGGCAACTGGCGGCACGAAGACAACTTCGGCTCCACCGTGGTCACGCGCATCCTGCCCGACGATCTCGCACCGGCGATCCCGTACCTTTCCCCGGCCGACCTCGGCGACCTGGGCATGCGCGATTCGTTCTGGCCCGGCCTGCTCGCGGCCTCCGACCCGCATCTCGCGGCGGCGGCCCGCGCGATCTCCGCCGGGGCGATCGAGCCCGCCGCGTTCGAACCAGCCGGGGAACCCTCGGCCACTACCTTGCGCTACCGCACCGCGGACGGTGAATGGCACGACGGCTCGAGCCGCCGCGTCCGGATCAACCACAACGGCCTTTCCTTCGCTCGCATGGACCTCCAGACCTCCGGTGCCACGCACGTCTCGCTGGCCGTTCCCGGCCGGCCCGCGCTGGTCAGGGTGGACTGGATCGAAGCCGCAACCGTCACCGGCGGACGACACGAGGTGTTGCGGTGGCAGACACCCGCCGATTTCGCCGGACTGACCTTTGTGGACTGCGCCTGGCTGGGTGCCAACCTCATCGAGTTCCACTCCCCACTCGCCGCCGTCTGGCTCCCGTTGTCCGCCGAGCACGGGGCACCGGCCACCTCGGTGCGGATCACCGCGGGGTTCGCGATGCTGCCGCGATCGAGATCCGGGCTCGGGTACCGTTTTACCCCCGCCGGTCCCATCACCCGACTGGGAGCCATAGCTGAGCACGTTCACCGGTCCCGCGGAATTGCAGGGCTGCTGCGCTTCGCGGCGCGGGCCCTGCTCCGGCGGATTGCGCGTGTCCGATGACTGCCGAGTGCACCGGACCCGGCAGCCGGCACGATCCGCACGCCCAAGCGCGGCACGCCCGGCAGTCCCCGCTGCTGCTGCACTCGCTGTCGGTGTTCCGTGAGATCTTCGAACTCCTCTTTGAACACCGCGAGATCGGGACCGTCGTAGAAGTCGGCGTGGAATCGGGGGAAGTCAGCGCGCTCTACCTCGAACTTGGCGCCACGACCGTGCACTGTGTCGAGCCGTCACCGTCCCCCGACCTCCGCACTGCCATCGCCGAGCGCGAGGGACTGCATCTGGTCGAAACGCCGTCACCCGCCGCCCTGACCGCACTGCCCGCGGCCGAGCTGTACATCCTGGACGGCGACCACAACTACGCAACCGTCAAGCACGAGCTCGACTGGATCCTGCGACACGCACCGAACACCCTCGTCGTGCTGCACGACCTGCTCTGGCCCTGTTCCCGGCGTGACCTCTACTACCAGCCCTCACCGCTCCCGCCACCGCACCGGCACCCGGCCAGCACCGACGGACCCACCGTCTGGCACGACGAACTCACCCCGGCCGGATTCACCGGGCTCGGCTCCTTCACCTCCGCACGCCACGCCGGCGGCGAACGCAACGGCGTCCTCACCGCCGTCGAAGACGCCCTGGACGACGCAACCAACCCCTCCTGGCGGCTCCTGCTCATACCAGCGATTTTCGGCGCGGGAGTACTCTTCCGGCCCCAGAACCCCGCCGACGAACAGCTTCTGCGAAAACTCGAGCTTTACCAGAACTCACACCTGCTCGCAGCCATGGAAAACAACCGTATCGCGCTCTACACCCGCGTCCTCCAACTACAGTACGAGGCCGCCGCGCGCGACAGTCACCTCGACGCCCTCGCCGACCAGGTCGCCCACTACCGAGCCGAACTCGAGCGTCTCAAAACCGGGCCGGTTTCATAGCCGAATTCAGCCACCGACCGAACTTCACCGCGGGACGAGCCGGATCACCGGGTACTCCCGGTCGGACTTGCGCTGGTACTTCGCGTAGCGCGGCTGCGCGGCGGTGATGCGCTGCCATGCCTGTTCGCGGTCCGCGCCGTCGAGCCGCTGGGGCGTCACCGGCACGGTGCCCTGACCGGGCAGTTCGATCGACGCCCCGCCGGGGTGCGCCATCAGGTTGGCGTACCAGTCCGGGTGCCGGCGCCCACCGCCCGACGCGACGATCAGCCTGGCGTCCTCATCGTCGGCGAACCATGTCACCGGCGACTCCCGCGGCAGCCCGCTGCGGCGGCCCACCGTGTGCAGGATCAGCAGGTCCATGCCCATGAGCCGGCCGCCTTTGCGCCGGATGCGGGTGTTCGTGCGGACGTTCATCCGCCGCTGGAACCACAGCGACACCGCTGACACCGCCCCGGGCGAACCGCTCCTGGCCGTCTCCGCGTTCCCTGTCATCACTACCTCCGGTCAGTTTGTCCGTCGCTGGCAGTCACGCTAGCTACGGCTTGCTGACCGGTGCTTCTCGATTCCTGACCGGTGCTGGCGGCTACTCCCGGCCGTTGGGGTAGAGCCGATGCCACTTGAGGATCTCGACGAGCTTGTCCAGGGGCAGCGCTTCACGGGTGCCCCAGTTGCCGGTCATGCGCTCGGCCTTGGTGGCGGAGTTGAGCAGCGCTTCCTGGGTGGCCTCCACCACGGCGTGGAAGAACGGGTCGATCTCGTCGTTGTCGACGGCCTTGGCATCGCGCAGCGGCGCGGTTTCGCCGGCGCGGACGTCGTTGCCGGTGGAGAAGGCGAGGTAGATGTCCCCGTCACCGTTGGACGCGACGCCACCGACCAGGCCGAGGCCGATACCCGCGCGTTCGGCGAGCCTGCGGCATTGGCCGGGCAGCATGGGCGCGTCCGTCGCGACGATGATGATGCACGAACCCTGGGACTTGTCCGCGCCAGGACCCAGTGGCGGCGGCGGAGGCAGTTCCGCCCCGACCGGCGCGCCGTTGACCCGGAGATCACGTGGCCGGCCGAAGTTCGACTGCACGAAGACCCCGACGGTGTATCCGGTGCCGCGGTAGGGAACCACGCGCGAGGACGTACCGCTGCCGCCCTTGTAGCCGAAGAAGGACATCCCGGTGCCACCGCCGACGTTGCCCTCCGCGGGCAGGCCGCCCTTGGCGTCGGCCACCGCTCGCCGGACGTGCTCTTCGGTGATCCAGAACCCGTTCAGTTGGTTCAGCGGGCCGTCCCAGGTCTCGGCCACCACCGGCAGCCGCCACAGCAGGTCCTCGTTCTGCTCGGCCTCCAGCTTGACCAGGGTGTCCCGGACGATGCCGACCTGGTGGGTGTTGGTGATCCCGATGTTCGAGGTCAGCCAGCCGGACTCGGTGATCCAGTGCGCGCCGGTCAGCTCGCCGTTGCCGTTGTGCGAGTGGACCCCCGCGTAGCAGTAGTTGCGCCACAGGGGTTCGTCTCGGGGCACGATGATCGTGACACCGGTCCTGGCCATGTTCGGCGGCGGGCCGGGCCGGTCGAAGATCAAGGTCTGGTAGCCGACCTTGACCCCTGGCACGTCGGTGATCGCGTTGTGCCTGCCGGGCGGCAGCTCGCCGAGCACGATGCCGAGCTCCCGCAGCCGGTAACGCCTACCGCGCGGAATCCCCTCCCGCACCTCCGGCGGTACCTCGCTCGCTTCGGCGGCGCCGAACGGAACCGCCGCCGCCGCACCTGCGGTGACCGCGGTGGCGGCCTTGAGCACCTTCCGCCGGCCCACCGTTCCGAACGTGCCTTCGGAAGCTGACTGGTTCACGAGCACCTCCGAACCCACCAGGGAGATATCCGGGCACGAACCACGGTAGTGAGCGGAGAACGCCCCAGCTACGGTCGTTCGGCTTGTCGTGTCCCGGATTGACGCCAGACAGAACTGGAACTAGCCTAGTTGCAGTTCGGCTGGCGCAACGGTGATCACGAAGGGGGCAAGGTGGGTCTCAGCAGCAGGAGCGCGGTCGCGATGCACGCGCTCACCATGCTGGCGCGCTGGGACCATTCGCTGACCTCCGCGGAGATCGCGGACAGCCTGGCGAGCAACCCGGTGCTCGTGCGGCGCATCCTCGGCAGCCTGCGGGACGCCGGACTGGTGTGCTCCACCGAGGGACGTGGCGGCGGCTGGTCGCTCGCCCGCGCCCCACGTGAGATCACGCTCTACGACGCGTACACCGCCGTCGAAGCGGGACCGGTCCTGTCGCGGCACGCCCATCCACCCAGCGACGCGTGCGAAGTCGGGCGCCATATGCAGAACGTGCTCGACGCGGAGTTCCGGGACGCGGAACAGGCCATGCAGGAACGGCTCGGCCGGACGACCATCGCACACCTGCTGCGGCAGATCCTCGCCGCCGAACGAGCATTCGCAGCACAGACCAGCTGACCGGACACCGGCGGAGGCGGGCCCTCCGCCGCTCTTTTTACCCTAACTGTAACTAAAGTAGTTGCAGTAAAGTCGGGAACGGAGACCCCCGAATGACACGCAGCTCGACCGCCGAACGAACCGGCTCGGACCTGGCCCTGCTGGCGGTGCTGATGCCGGCGGTGCTCGTCACCGTCATCGCCAGCGACATGGTCAACCTCATGCTCCCGTCGATCGGAGCGGAGTTCGGGGCCTCCGAGGCAGAGCTCGCCTGGGTCGTCACCGGCTTCCTGCTGGTGTTCGCGGTCGGCATCCCCTTCTACGGCCGCCTTTCCGACCGGGTGAGCCTGCGGCGGCTGTTCGGTTTCGCGCTGCTGGTCTACGCCGCCGGCAGCCTGGTCTGCGCGCTCGCCCCGGATCTACTGGTGCTCGTGCTCGGCCGGATCGTGATGGGGGTTGGCGCGGCCGCGCTGCCGGTGCTCTCGATCATCGCCGTCACCAGGTTGATGCCGCTGGGCAAACGCGGCACGGGAATCGGTGTCGTCTCCGCGGCCGCGGGCATCGGCACCGCCGTCGGGCCCGCACTCGGCGGCGGGATCGGCCAGTTCCTCGGCTGGCCAGCGCTGTTCTGGCTGATGCTGGTGGTCGCGCTGGTACTGCTGCCCGCGGCGCTGCGCGTGCTGCCTGGCGAACCCCCGGCGGGCGCGGGACGGTTCGACCTTCCCGGCGGCATTCTCCTCGGCCTCGGCGCCGGGCTGGTCCTGTTCGGCATCACCCAGGCACAGGTCGCCGGGTTCACCGCGGCCACGTCCTGGGCCAGTCTCGTGGTGGCGGTGGTGGCACTGGCGCTGTTCGGATGGCGCACCGTCCAGGTCGCGCAGCCGTTCGTCCCGCCCGCGCTGTTCACCAACCGGGTCTACCGGGCCGCTGTCGCCACCGCGTTCCTGGCCATGATCGTCAACCTCGGCGGCCTGGTGCTCGTCCCGCTGCTGGTGGTCGACGTCAACGGTCTCGGCCCGGGGGCGGGTGCGCTGGTGATGATCCCGGCCGGGGCCGCCGTCGCCGTCCTCTCGCCGTTGATCGGCCGTCTCGCCGACCGCGTCGGCACCCGACCCCTGGTGCTGGCCGGCCTCGCGACGATGGGACTGTTCGCCCTGTTCCTCTCGACTTTCACCGGAACCACGTCGGTGATTCCCGCCGGCGCCGGGATTCTCGGGCTCAGCGTCGGCTTCATCTTCGTGATCACCCCGATCATCAGCGCCGCGGCCGGCGCACTGCCCGCCGATCAGGTCGGTGTCGGCCTCGGCATCCTCCAGGGAGCCCAGTTCCTCGGCGCCGGCACCGGCCCGGCCCTGCTCGGTGTCCTGCTGACCGCACGGCGGCAAAGCGACGACGGCGCCGTCAACCCCCTGTACGCCGGGCACGAAGGCACCGCCTTCTCCGACGCCTTCCTGGCCATGGCCGTGCTCGTCATCCCGACCCTGATCATCGCGTTCCGCATGCGCCCCGCGGCACCTTCTCGCGACACAGCCGGACAAGACGCTTAACTCTGCCTGAACAGCCTGGACACCGGCGCACCCCCGCGAGTAAGAAGATGTGAAGAATTTTCCATATTCGAAGGAGTGCCATGAAGCCCGCGGTTCGCAGAATCCTGTGCGCACTGGCCACCGTCCTCCTCGCGACGACAGTCCTCAGCGGAACGGCGTCCGCGGCATCGGCGTCGGCCACCAACCTCACGGTGCTGAGCTTCAACATCTGGCAGCAGGGCTCGCACGGCGGGATCGACGCGGTGGTGAGGGAAATCCGCGCCTCGGGCGCCAACGTGGTCGCCCTGTCGGAGACCGGCGGGGGCGCCACCGAGGCCATCGCCGGCGCGCTCGGCTGGCAGCACACCGAGCCCGGCTGGGACGTCGACGTGATCAGCGCCCTGCCCATCGAGGAAACCGACTGGGAGTCGTGGAACGACACCGGCGCGAGGGCGATCGCGGCGAAGATCGCCGGCGTGTGGGTGTACTCGATCCACCTCGACTACACCAAATACGGGCCGTACAACGCGTGTTTCGACAAGGACAGCGTCGCCACGATCCTGGCCGACGAGACCAACCGGCGCCGGCAGGCCGAGCAGATCGCGGCCTGGACCGGCTCCAGCGCCGCCATCCTCGCCGGCGACCTCAACAGCCCCTCGCACCAGGACTGGACCGCCGCCACGGCCGCTACGCACTGCGGCTACACCGTTTCCTGGCCCACCACCACGGCGTTCACCGACAAGGGCTTCACCGACTCCTACCGCCGGCTGCTCCCCGACCCGGCCGCCAACCCCGGCAACACCTGGTCGCCGGTGGTGAAGGACAACAACGGCAGGCCCGAACCCCAGGACCGGATCGACTACGTCTTCTACCGGGGCGGCTCGATCACCCCGACCAGCACGCGCACCGTCGGCGGCGGCAGCGGCTGGCCCTCCGACCACCTCGCCGTCGTCACCAGCTTCACCGTCTCCTGACCCAGCGCCCCACCGGTGCTGAACAGGTTCGGCGCCACGGCGCCGAACCTGTCGTCGTGCGATGGTCCCTGATCCGGTACGAGGTCAGCGCGCAACAAGGCCCGGAGGAATAGACCACATACAATCAGGCCACGTACAATCAATCCCCACCTGCACCTCGGCGGGCTGGCCGGCCGCGCTCGGCGGTCCGGCGAGCAGCACGGCACCGAATGCGATCACGAAGCCCAGCGTGGCCCCGAATCTTGATGTTTTCGACTTCAGCATGATCGAATTCCCCTCTATTGACCCACAACCTGCCTTATTCCGCTGTGCCGGAATCGAAGTGGGGACCCGAGGATAGTTTTTTGATGTTGTGAACACCAGAGACCTTGCGGAGAATCAGAAAGAAATGTCGCGGCACGGCATCGCGTTCCATCGCACGGTGTCGATGTTGCTTTCGCTGTCGATCTGCTCGATCGCGGCGGCCCTGGCATCGACGGCCCGCTGGACGGCGTCGGCGAACTGGCGCGCCGCATGCAGGAGGACATCCACGTCGTCACCGTGGTCCCGGGTCACGTCCGCGATGGTGATGTAGGCGAGCCGGACCGCCCGGTACTGGTCGAGAACAGCGGCACGTACCTGGTCGGCCTCATGGCGCACCGGGGCCTCCAGCGCGGACAGCTCGGCGACCGCCCGGTCGTAGGTCGTGATGGTCCTGGTGTAGAAGTCCACCATCGCCTGCCGGGCGGCCGGGCTGGTGAGATCGCTGGCCGGCATCTGGTCCGAATCCAGCGTCGCGCGAGTGTCGTTCATCGTCGAGCACAGATCTTCGAACCACGCCCTGGTCTTCTGGTTCGCCGCCGTCGAAGAACAGCCGGCCAGCACTACGGCGAGAACGCATCCCGCGGCTATCCGGGCAGCACGCACCCGACCTGAAGTCCTGATCCTCCGCACCCGCAGATCGTCCCAGAAACCCCGCCGGCCGACAGTGTGGGTGGCGACAGGCCGATCGTCAAAGTAGGGATTTCCCCGGGGACGGCGGGCCCGGTCCGGGCTACCACCCCCGGAACCGGTTCCCGCCTGCAGTTTTGGTCAAGGCCCACCACGAGCCACCAGGAAAACCGCTGTCTAGAGTTTGTGGCCATTGAGCCGGTATCGCTACCTAATTTTAGGGAATCCGACCGTAAAAGAGACCAGCTAACTCACACGTTCGGCCTAATCGGTAGTGCTGTGCTGGCAGGACGCCGGCCTTCTTCCGGGACAGGTTCCCTGGTCAAGTATGCCTTGTAGTCCTAGTATCGGCTCTGCTCGGTCCCGCCCGCACGGTCGCGTCCCCTACCAGGACGCGCGCGGGCGAAAGCCGTGCCGACGTATGAAGGCCCACCACGGAAAACACCCACAGCCTAAAAGGAAACCACCGTGAATTCGACGGAACTTCTTGTTCTTGTCGCGGGAGTGTCCATTCTCGCGTGCTGCCTGCTCGCCGGTTACACCGTCCGGTCGCTCAAGTCGGCCGATCCGGCGAAGATCGCCAGGGTCCTGGTCGCGCTCACCGGTTTGATCGTGGCCATCCCGGCCGTGGTGTACGCGCTGGCCAGCCTCGTGAGCGCGTGATGAGCACCCAGGGCAACTCGCCGGTGGTCCGCTCCGCGCTCGCGCTCAACGTGCTCGCCGACAAGATGGGGTGGCTGCCGGGAAGTTTCATGAAGTTGATGAGCCCGCTCGGCCAGCAGTGGATCATCAACCGCAGCACCATCCTGCCGGTCGCGCAGGATCAGGTGTACCCGCTGGCCGACGAGCGCCACGCCCTGGTCATCCTGCACGGGGTCGCGGTGGCCGAGCACATCCACGCCGAACCGAACCTGCCCGGCCTGGACACCGTCATCGGCGCCGGCGACGTGGTCGGCGCCGACCGGCTGGTGATCGGGTCCACCCGCCTCGGCTCGGTACTCCAGGTGCGGTTCAAGACCTCCGGCACGGTGCTGCGACTGCCGCCGACCGCGTTCGAGCCGATGCACGGCGAACTCCGCCCCGACGAGAACGTCGTCGCGTTGCTGCAGGCCACCATGTGCACCTGCCAGCAGGAGGTCATCCAGCGCTCCTGGTTCGCCCTGCCGGTCGCCGACCGGGTCGCGCGGCTGCTGGCCCACCTCGCGGACAGGTTCGGCACCCCGGTCGCCGACAGCGACGACCGGGTGCTCGACTTCCGGCTGACCCAACAGGAACTCGCCTCCGCGGTCGCGGCCTCCCCCGCCTCGATCGACAAGGCGCTCGGGCGCCTCCGCGGCCGCGGCCGCATCACCACCGGCTACCGCCGCATCGTCGTGCACCGGCCCCGCAACGGCGCTCGCCGGCTGTAGCGCGACGGAACGCCCGGCTAGAGATCCGCCTCCGCCACAAGACGGCCCTGCCAGTCAGTCGAAGCAAGACAGGCTGCGGGGTTCGAGGATTTCCAACAGGGAGAGGTCGGTCGGCACCAGGGAGGTCGTCGACAGCAGTTCGATGATCAGATTGTGGTTGAGGGAATTGCCCACCGGTTCACCTACTTCGTCCCGGGTCAGGCCGGTCACTCCGGCGCGAGCCAACCGGGTACGCACTCGGACGACGACGTGCTCGACCTGCTTCTCGCTCCAGGGTTTGCCTTTCGGCGACAGCGCCCCAAGTTTCCGTTGGGTGGCCTCATGCAGTTCGGTGAGTTGCCGGGAGACCTGTTTCCGTGCCATGGGCTGCGGCTGCGGCTGCTGGAGCAAGTAACGTTGTGCCAGTGCGACCAGTACGAGCCGTTCCTCGGGGGTCAACGTCCATACCCTGCGCGGGGAGGTGATGTCATCCGGCTGGGCCGCTGGGAGCTGTCCGCATTCCCCGGCGACGTAGACCTCCAGCAGGTGCTGGCGGTCGCGGGCCCCTGGCACGAACAGCGCGGTGTATCCCTCGGGGAGGGGAACTGGTTCGTCCGTTGCGCACAACAGCCGGTCTTTCGGCAATCTCATCGACACTTTCCCGGTGTTGCGCACCCACCAGCGCTGTTCCCGGAAGACCAGCATGCCCTGGCGCCGGCTGACCGTGCGGTCGTCCGCGCCAACACAGATATGCACCTCATCGCTTTGCCGACCGAAAAGCAGGGTACGGCCGTCACTCGGCTTAACGGTGATACGCCCGGTGAGGGCCTGCGCGAAGATCGTGCCGGGCACGGAAGGCGGTACCCCGTAGGCAAGTGACATGCTCTGGCTCCCGTCAGGCTTTCGGAATTTTCTTGACGACCGCGTCGGCCAAGGTGGTGACCGGTGCGCAGTACTGGTCCGATGGCAACGGTCCGGACATCAGCACCAGTACCGTCTCGGCCGAGCGGGAACCGCGCGGGTCGGTGTAGAAGCGGTGCACCATCTTGACCTGGCAACTGTCCGACTCGTATTCGTTGACGCCGACATACGCTTCGCGATCGCCGATCCTGACCTGCTTTCCGTCCCGGCCATCCGGGGGCGACGCGTGGTCGAACCGCACGCGGACGGTCGTACTCGAAGCCGAGTCCTCCCATTCGCAGTCCCAGTTGGCGAATGCGGGGTCGACCTGTGGCGTGTCCAGCTTGGCGACCGTGGCCAGCGCCCCGGCATCGAGCAGGGTGCAGGCGTCGAGTCTGGCCAGTGACGCGGAGTTGGCTCGCGTGGTCCGCCGCGGCATCCCGGACGCGGACAACACCCCGACCGCAACCTGGGTCGCGGTATCGGCGATCGCGCAGAGATCGGACTGGTCCGGGTCGGATTCCCAGCGCGCCACGACATCCACCCGGTAGCCGTCATGCAGGTGGATGAGCCTGCCGCACTCACCACCCTTGTACGAATCCCGCGACACCTCGAACGGCCCGACCCGCACCACGTCGCCCTCCGGGGGAAACCCGGATCCAGGCGGATCGAACAGCTCCACCTTGACGTCGATCTCCTTCCCACCGGGCCGTTCCACCACCACGTCGCACCGGCTGAAGCCGCCGTAGTCCGAATCCAGCGTCGCCTCCCCGTACTCCTTGAGCCGGGCAAGGTCGAGCAGTGGGCACGGATCGACCGCACGGACATCACCACCTACGCCCACCCGCGCGGACAATGCGCTCGCGGCGGGTGGCGAAGTGGAAACGCCGTCCACACCGTCGAAGTTGACCACGGAGACGACCACCGCGATCAGAACCACCACGGTCACGGCCGCACCCGCCTGCACCCGGCGCCGAGTGGTCCAGCGGAATGAGTTCCACCGCGGGGTCCGGCCGGACCGCCGGGCCCCGGTGGGTGCCGGACGCGCCGGGAGGTCGTCGGTCGAAGTGCCGTTGCGGCACGCCGTCAGCAGTGGCCGCACCTCGGAAGCCTTCGGCCGCTCCTGCGGATCCATCCGCATCAGCGTGGCCAGCACCGGCTCCAACTCGCCCGCGCATTGAGGCGGGGTCACCGCACCGGCCACGGTCTTACGGAGCACCGCATACGGATTCGCACCGGCAAACGGCGGCTTACCCTCCACCGCCGCGTAGAGCGTCGCACCGAGCGCGAAGACATCCGCGGCCCTGGTTGGCTCCACCCCGTCGGCCACCTCGGGCGCGATGTAGCCCGGCACACCGCCGACCACCGGGGCCTGGGTGATCGTCTCATCGGTCAGCACCGAGCGGGAAATCCCGAAGTCGGTCAGCTTGACCGCGCCCAGCGCGGTGATGAGCACATTGCCCGGTTTGATGTCGCGATGCACGATCCCTTGCCGGTGTACCGCTTCCAGCGCGTCGGCGAGCTGCCGGCCGATCTCGATGACGGTCGGCACCGGCAAGGATCCGTGCACCAGCATTTCGGCGAGGCTGAATGCGGGCACCCATTCCATGACCAGCCACAACCCGTCACCTTCGACGAAGGCGTCGTGGACCGTTACCACGTTCGGATGTTGCAGCCCGGCGGCCAGCTTCGCCTCGCGCAACAGTTTCTGGCTACTCGCCGAATCCGGCAGTTTCGCCTGTTTGAGGGCGACCATCCGGGAAAGACGGTGGTCAAAGGAGCGCCAGACCACTCCCATCCCGCCGGAGCCGATCTCTTCGAGGAGCTGGTAGCGATCCGCGATCAGCTGATTGGTCTCGGCTGCCGCACCCTCTCGAGCCCGGCTGAACTGTGCCGCGTATTGCGATTGGCGCATTTCCGGAGGTTTCATCGCACGGACCAGTTCAGCGACCTGCGCCATGTGGAGCCCGGCGGCCTGCGATGAACTCTGCTGCGCGCGGTGCGGTCATTTTCCTTCCCCGTTGATTCCGTTGGCGGCCCGCACTCCAGCGGACCGGGCGAGCACCTTTCGTCAAACCCTAGACCAGTGGACCAGGTGGTGTGAGGGCTGTTCGGCCCCCACTGTCCGCTACTGGCGTTACAGGTCGTCGACCCGGACGATTCCGTCCTGAATCGCCCGTGCCACCAGTGCCGCCTTCGTCGGTGCGGGTCTGCCGGCATTGGCGTATTTGATCCGCACCCGATCCAGATATCCGTTGACCGTGCTGACCGATAATCCGAGCTTCTCCGCAACCATATCCTTGGATTCACAGGTGAACCAGTTGATCAGTACATCTTCCTCGCGGGGAGACAACCGCGGGCGGCTACTGTTGGTGTCGGTGCCGAGCGCGCCAGCCATGGCCGGTGGGGTGTAGGGCCGATCCTGGGCGGCGGCATGGATCGCGGCGACCAGATGATCTTCTCCCTCGGCTTTGGCCAGGTAGACGGCGGCACCGATTTCGAGGCAGTTCAGCGCGGTATCCCGGTCGTCGCGCATGGTGTACACGATCACCTTGCGGCCGTCGTCGACCAGACGTTTCAGGTCCGCGTAGGCGGGGGTGGCCGATCCCAGCAGGAGGTCGAAGATCACCACGCGCGCCGAGCGTCCGGGCTGCCGCCAGGCCACGGCCACGCCGGGCCCCGCATCGACCACGTGGACGGGCGGCTCTGCTTCGGCGCACCACGCACGCACCCCGGCGAGCACGACCGGGTGGTCGTCGACCAGCACCGCCGTCACGGATTGTTCCTTTCCCACCTGGCCTCCACCCACACTCGCCCGGCCCGCTCCAGGCCGGACACGGTAACGCCGGCGTTGCCGCGTCCGGGGACGGCATCCGCTGGCGCGTTGGCGATCACGCTCACTATCACCTTTTCCGGGGACCCGACGACGGTCACCCGCACCCCCGACCGGGCGGCGGCGAGTACCGCGATCACCGGTTCGGTCAATTCCCGGCGCACCGCCTTCGCCAGTTGCGGGCGCTGGCCGCGTACCGCCAGTGCGACCGCCAGCCCCTTGCGCTCGGCCGTGCCGAGGCAGGAGTTCAGCTCGTGCAGGAGCGGATCGGATACGTCGTCGCTTTCCGCGAAAAGGCGGCGCATTCTGGCCGCCTCGATCGCGCATTCGGTACGCACCCCTTCGTCGCCGGGATCCAGCCGGCCCGAGGCCAGCCCGTCGAGCAGCGGCACGACGCTCGTCGCGAGTTGGGCGTACCGTTCGCCGCGGTCCCGATGCAGTTGCTCGGCCACGGCATGGCCGGTCCGCACCTCTTCCTGCTCCTGCGCCGTGCGCGCCGCGGTCACCGATACTCGCCGCAGCCACAGGGCGCCCATGGCCACCGCGAGCTGGAAGGCCACCGGAAGGATGCTGGCCAACAACAGTTCGGCAAGGACGAGCCGCCCTCCGTGACCGGTACCGATGACGTAGCCGAAGCTCAGCACGACATGGACGGCCAGGAACAGTCCCACCGCCTGTACCGAGTAATCGAGCAGCAGCAGGAGCAGTACCCATCCGACGGCGCGGATCGACCAGCCCGCGTCCCCGCTCAGCCGCGCGGGCGGCGCGCCGACCAGTGCGGCCACCGCCGCGGCCAACACCAGTCCGGTGAGGATCCAGCGCCACCGGCCCAGCGGCCATCTCCGCCACAGGAAAACGCCGACGACGAGGGTGATCGCGATCAACACCGAAAATGCCGCGAGCTCCACCGCGAACGACCGGTAGATCCCGGCGCGGGCGGGAAACCACGGCAGGATCAGGAAGAACAGCACGGCCAGCGTGATGCCCAGGGTGGCCAGCCGCAGCGCGCGAAGGAAACGGGCCGCGGTCAGTTCCTGCCAGCCGCTATCCACCGGACCACTCCACCCGCACCCGGGTGCCGTGGCCGGGCCTGCTGGTCACGGTGGCCGTGCCGCCGGCTCGATGCATCCGCTCGATGATGGACAGCGAGACGCCGCGACGGTCGGGCGGCACCGCGTCCGGGGTGAAACCGCGGCCTTCGTCCACCACCTCGATGTGCACGCACCCGGCCACCGAGCCAACGGCCATGGACGCGGCCGGACAACCGGAATGGCGGAAGACATTGGTCAACGCCTCGGTCACGGCGCCGCACAGGGCCAGCCCGGGTGCCCGCGGGAGCACGAGTTCGGGCGGCAGGGACGAGGCCACCTCAAGCCGGCTGCGCGCAGCCGCCGCCGCGAGCAACGGGACCAGGTCCACTTCGGCGGCACCGTCGCGCTCCTCGCGCAGGATCGCGGCATCCCGGGTAGCCTGCTCGGCTAGCCAGGGCTGGCTTCCGTCAACGACCCCGGTGCCGACCATGAGCAGCGTGGCCGCCGCGGTGTCGTGCAGGGCACTGAGGTACTCGCGTTCATCGGCGCGCCGGGCAGCGGCGACCGCGGCGTCCCGGCGCGCCCGCTCCCGCTCGCCGATGATCTGGTCGGCGGTACGGCTGCCCCGACGCACCAGGCTCCACAGCCCGCGGGACAACGCGCCTTCGGCGACCAACCACACGTTGGTCACGGCACCGACCCAAGAGGTGGGATCGGCTCGTACGAGGCCGAGAATGTAAGCCAGGGTGAGCAGCCCGGTGATCGCCATTCCCACTCGCGGCCCGGTGTGCCACTGGCAGGCGACGATCACGATCGACACGACCATCAGCACCCAGCCGGTCCCGGCGTACAGGGAGTCCTTCGACAGCGCCGTCCACGCTTGGGTCAGGCACAAGGCGGCGACCATACCGGTGTCCGCGAGAATCAGCCACGAGCCGGCCCCGCGCCGCAGTGCGATCACGTACCCGGCGTTCCAGAGATTGATCGCCACCACGGCCCCGACGAGCGCTGCGTTACCGGGCCAGGCGGCAATGAGCGTGATCACGCCGGCACTCGCGATCACGGCTGTTCGCGAGATGGCCGCGGCCCGCCGGCCCAGCAGGTGAACTTCTCGTTCGACGGCGCCCGTGACCGACTCGCCCCGGAAGCGGCCTCGCCAGAGACCGGCGGACCGGTGCCCGGTTTCGGACGCGCTCGCCATGGCGTTCCCTTCAGCACCCGTGTATTCACCGCTGGGGCAGAACTGAACCTTATCGGTGCGCATACAGAAGCACCGGAACAGGCTGGTCGACGACATCACGGCGCGTTCGAGACCATCAAGAAACGTGTCTCGGATCTGGTTTCCACCGGTCGCCCCGATACGGTCAAGTCGATACTGCTCAATCTCTGTGGAAACGTCGGGTCGCCGCACCTGGCCGAGTTATTCCGGTCGCAGAACGACAGTCACCGTCCGGTTCTGCGCCCGGCCGTCCGCGGCCGTGTTGGGGAATGGTGGGTCGGCCGCGCCTGCGCTGGACAGCGCGAACATGGATAGTGGCAGTGCACTTGCCTGGGACATCCACTCCGCGGCAGTCTTGGCGCGGGCTTGGCCGAGGTCCACATTGTCGGTGAACTCGCCGGTGCCGGACACCGGCGAGTCCGAGGTGTGGCCGACAACGGCGACCGACACCTTGGTGCTAAGTCCGCGCAGCCGTTGGGCGAGCCCGGCCAAGGCCGCACGCCCATCGTTCGACAATTGGACGCCGGTCGTGAACACGCCGACGGGGAACGAGACGACCAGCGTCCCCGATTCGACGTGCGCGCTCGCCGCGCGATTGCCGGCGAGGGCCGCGGTGAGTTCGTCAAGTACGCCCTGCCGCCGCTGCGCGGTCTGATCGAGCCGGTCGTTGATCGCGTCAAGCTGCCGGGCTTGTTCACGCTGACTGCCCTGGACGCCGTTCAGCCCGGCGAGGACGGCCGGATCGGGTCCGGGCTGCTGCCTGGTCAGCAAGGCGCCGACGACACCGGCCCCGGTCACCACCCCCGCCGCCAGCGCGACGACCAGCACCACCCGGCCAGTGCGCGGCCGCACGCCTCTGGCCTGCAGTGCGGCGATCCGCCGCCGGCCCTCGCGCGCCCCGGGCAGGTCGCCGTCCAGCCGCTGCGCCAGCACCCAGCACTCGTCGGCATCGAACAGTTCACCGCGCTGGGCGTGGATCCTGGCCTGGAGGTCCAGCACCGCCGGATCGTCGCTGTCCCTGCCACCCAGTTCGCGCAGCACGTCCCCGGCCGCACGGTACTGGCCGTTCCTGGCCAGCTGGGTGGCGCGGGCGAGCGGCGCGATCGTGCCGGCGCTCATCGGTCACCGACGGTGACAGTGCTGCCGAACGGGCCCGAGATGTCGGCGATCTCGACGTCATCGGGCGCGATCTTCTCCAGCTGATTGTTGATCGAGTTCAGCTGGGCGCCGTCACCGCGGTCCAGTGCCGTCCTGCCCTCCCGGAGCAACCGCTGCACGCGCGGATCGGGATTGCCGGTCAGCCCCCGCTCGCGCGCCATGAAGATCACCGTATCCAGCTGGCCGGTCTCCTGTAGAACCTCGCGAAAGATGTCCCGCAGCACCCCGATCTGGCGTTGCAGCACCGTCCGGTCTCCCGCGGTGATGGCGGATTCCATCGTCCGCTCGGCATTGCGCAAATCGTTCCTGCGTGCGGCGCTGCCCGACTCGTTGACCAGCCCGCGCACCCCGTCCAGGACCGTGTACGCCTCGTCGACCAGTTCGGGGAACAGCAGTGCCGCCTCGACCTCGTCGAGAGTCGTCTGCGCATCCCGCAGCTGACGCTCGCAGGTCGACGCGGCGTCCGGATCGACCTCGGCGGCGTCAGCCAACTGCCGGATGCCGGCCAGCACCTCGTCCGCGCGGAACCGGTCGATCAGCTCTACCGCCTCGACCGCACCGGAGCGCACCTGGTCGGTACGATCGGCAAGTTCGGCGAACCGGTCGGCCAGATCGTCAACGGCCGCACCGAGATCCGCGCCATCGGCCGGTCCGGTGCGGCCGAGTTCCACCTGGATGGGGAACTCCTCGTCGAGCAGCGGCACGTAGGCGTCGGCGCGCGGCGCGAAGCTGGTGTCGATCCGCAGGTGCACCTCGACCTCACTGCCGGCCGGCACGTCCCGGCCGACCTCGGCGGGTGCGATGTCCAGCCGACCGATCAGCATGTTCCGGTCGGCCTTGGGCCGCTCGCCCTCGACGATGGGCACCCTGATCATGCCGGTCCGCTCGTTGCGCCGCACGTGCACCGTCGACCGGAGGATCAGCCGCTTCTTGGCCGGTAGCTCAGTTCCCTTGCGCACCAGCCATTCCACCTCGTTGTTGTCCAGGCCGACGCCGATCGAGTGACTGAGCGTCGGCGCCGTGCCGATGATCGGCGTATGCCGGTAAGGGATGAGATCCGGTTCGGTGGGCAGCAGGGTTCCCTTGGCGTCGCGCAGTTCGATGGTGTAGTTGTTCGTCGTCCGCTCGTCGGCGTGCAGCCGGGCGGCGAAGGTCCCCTCCGCGGTCAGTGGGATCCGGCCGCTGCGCCACGCGGGTTTTCCGTCCGGATTCACGAACTCGATCGTCGCGCCGGTCCAGTCCTGCGGCTGCGCGGTGCGCGGTGGCAGGCCGCCGACCAGTGGCTCGACATCCGAGCCCGCCGTCTTGTACTGCAGGTCCAGTACGACCCGGCCCTGGCTCAGCGCCTGCTCGGTCCGCTCGACGCGGTGCGGCATGCGCTGGGTGCCGGCGAAGATCGCCGCGCCACGAGCGACCACGGTAACCGGGTCGAGACTGTGGTCCAGCGCGATGCCAAGGCCTTCCGCCGGGTCTGCGAGCAGCTCGCGCAGGGCCGGCGCGATCGTGGTGCCGCCGACCAGCAGCACGCGCTCGATGTCGGCGGGGCCGAGACCGGAATCCGCGAGAGCCTTGTGGCACAGCGAGATCGACCGGCGGTAGAGCGGCAGCGCGGCCCTCTCGACGTCCGCCCTGGTCAGCTCGTACTCGAAGTCGAACTCCGGCTTGCCATCGGCGCAGTCGTTGAGCGTGAGCTGGATATCTACACTGTCCACTCGCGACAGCTGGATCTTGGCGCTCTCCGCCGCCGCCTTGAGTTTCGCCAGGTTGCCGGCCGACCTCCGGTGACCGCGGGCCAGTTCGGGCAGGTTGAACTCCTTCCGCGCGGCGGGAACGAGAACGTCCTCCACCAACGCCCAGTCGATCAGCTTGCCGCCGAGGAAGTTGTCCCCCGCATGGTTGACCGTGCTGAACTCGCCGTCGGCCACCTTCACGACGGCGGCGTCGAAGGTGCCGCCACCGAAGTCGTACACCAGCCAGAAGCCGCGGTCGTGCCCGAGTCGCGTGCTGTAGGCCCACGCCGCCGCGCTCGGCTCCTGGATCAGCGGCGCGAAGTCGAGGCCGGCCAGCACGGCCGCCTTGCGGGTGGCGTCGCACTGGTCGAGCTCGAAGGCCGCCGGCACGGTGATCACCGCGGCATGAATGCTTTCCCCGGAAGCCTGCTGCACGTCACCACGCAGCGACTTGAGCACTTCGGCGGACAGCTCCTCCGGGGTCATGCTCCGTCCGGCCACCTCGAACAGCTTGTGCTCGCCCACCACACCCATCTGGAGCTTGAATTCCGCGCAGGCGTTGTCCGGGTCCTCCTCGACCCGATCCTTGGCCGGCGCGCCAACGAGAATCTTCTGCGAGCGGCTGATGTAGACCGCGGAAGGCGTGTACTCGGCTTGCAGGTTGTTGCGGATCACCGTCGCGTCATCGGCCGTGGCCATTGCGATGGCACTGTTGGTAGTGCCGAGGTCGATACCGAAGTCAGTCGTCTCGCGAACCATCGTCCTGTCCTTTCTCGGGCACGCCCACGATTACGTGGCCGAGCTGGATGCATTGCCCGCCGCGATAGATCGACGGTCGCACGGTGTCCACAACTGTTTCCCTGTCCAGGTTCGACCGCGGCTCGTAGGCCAGTGCCTTCAACGACATACCGGGATCCCACACGAGGTCGTCATGGTCCTGCACGCGCACGCCCGCCTCGGCCAGCCGGTCGGACATGGACGTGAGATTCCTGGCCGCCAGTCGTTGTGCCTTCGGAACTTCGTCGTCTCCGGTGAACCTCTTCCGCACGCGCCACAGGTTGGTGACGATGTCCGCCACCGTCGCATCGTCCATATCGGACGGAGCGGCCGGCAACCGGTCGATCACCGGCTCCGGCTCAGGCTCATCCTGAGCCGGTCCCGGCGACGCCGGCTCCGATATGCGGAACTCCCGCGGAAACCTCAGCTGCCGGGCCCGCCGGCGAAAGTCAGTCAACCAGGCCATCCCTTCTCAGCCTCCCGCCACGGCGGCGGCCCACTTGTCCAGCCGCTGCCTGCGCCAGGCCAGCACACCCGCCGTCGCGAGGATCATCGCCAGGAACGTCAGCAGCCTGGCCGGATCTCCGAACGGCCCGATGACAAAGAACGCCAACAGCAACAACGCCACCAGCCGCCACCACCGGGTCAGCCTGCTCATCGGCACCTTGCCGTAGAAGTACAGGTCGTCCCGCAAATGGGCGGCGACTGGGATCACCGGCACGAAGAACACGGTGATGAAATGGGTGGTGACGAACTTTCCGCCGTCGCCCGTCCACCGCTTGCCCATCAGGTACATGCCCCAGCCGAACCACGAACCCCGGAACGGCAGCGAGCCGGTCAACGGCGCCCGAAGCGCCATCGGGTCGGCGAGCACCTTGTCGATCCCGTCGCGAAGCCGCTCATCGGTGGTGTGCCTGCGCAACGCGCGGAGCCGGTCGGCCGCCTTGTCGACCCTGCTCTTGACGCGAAGGTCCTCGACCTTGCCGGTCACGAGCTGGTCATTGATCACTGCCAGGT
Source organism: Amycolatopsis nigrescens CSC17Ta-90 (assembly GCF_000384315.1). Classification (GTDB taxonomy): domain Bacteria; phylum Actinomycetota; class Actinomycetes; order Mycobacteriales; family Pseudonocardiaceae; genus Amycolatopsis; species Amycolatopsis nigrescens. Next base: position 270,075 of record NZ_ARVW01000001.1, read on the forward strand.
TCTTGTCGATCAGCTCGATCGTGGTGCGCTCCCTTGCCATGCTCCGCGCCTTGGGCAGCAAGGTCAGCGCCGGGCCACCGGCCGAGGTCAGATTGTCGTGCGACACCGCGCACAGGTTGAGCGACCTCGCGGACAGATCGTGCGCCGCGGCGGTGACCGGATCATCGGCACCTAGCAGTCCGGCGATCACCCGTAACGGCGACCGGACCTGTGTCAGCAGCGCGTGACCGGCGGTGATCGCGTCCTGAGGAGAGGTCAGCGAAACCCGGTCGGCCGTTTCGCAGGCGGTGTGCACCCGTGCTTCCGCCGGCCGTACCGCGTCCCGCAGGACCAGGTCGACCATGTCCTCATCGAACGGCGACTCGTCGAGCAGCCACAGATGCCGGTCCGCAGCCTCGACGCCGATCTCCTCGGCCGCTTTCACCGCGAGCGCGATACTGACCCCGGCGATGTGCGCCGGCAGGCGGTCGCGCAGCCGCCGGACCGTGCCGGTCGTCAACCGCGGGTCGCCGATCTCCTTCACCCGTCTTCTTGCCCAGTCCCAGGTTTCCTCCGACGACAGCACGTCGGCCCACGCCTGCAGTGCCACCAGCCACTCGTATCCCAGCGGATCTTCGTCCACCTCCGGCCGGCCGGGCGCACTGAACGACGGCCCTTCGAGCACGCCGCAGTGCCGGCGCACCGCGTAGTCGTGGTCGTCCTCGGTGCCCCGCAGCCACAGCAGTTCGTGCACCAGCCGCAGCACCGGGTTGCGCAACGACTCGAACGCGGCGTTCACCGCATCCCTGTCCGGAGCCGGGGCGAGCGGCAGCTCACCGGATGCCGCGGCCGGTGGCATCCCCAGTTGAGCGGCCAGCGCGGCTTCCTCGCGGCGACGGCGGATCTGCTGCGGCGACGCGCTGGTCGGCAGGCCGGTCATCCGGAACACGTTGTTGCGATACATGCCGGCGCCGGTGAGCTCGCGCAGCACGTCGTCCAGTTCGGTATCCGTCGGTCGCATCCGGCCCAGTCTCCCCGCCGGGTGCCTGTCCTCGGCCGCTGATGTCACCATCAGGCCAGCACTCCCTTCCGCCACAGCCGCAGTCGTTGCTCGTACTCGGTACGCAGCTCTGGAGACTTGTTGAATGCCTCCTCCATGAGATCGGCCGCCTCCGGCAAACTCGTGGCTTGGCGCGCCAAGGACTTCGCTTGCTCAGCCAACCGGTCCGCCTCGGTTTCGTTGGCCGGCGAAGGGGCACCCAGCACGCTCTTGGAAGTCTGAAGCGTTGGGTTGACGGCCTGCTTGGCCCGTTGCCTGTCCCAACCGGCTAGCCAGTCCGCCAACTCGCCGGCGAGCGCGCCCGCGTCCCGTGTGCGGGTGGCCGGGTCCGGGTCGAGAGCGCGCAGCACCATCCGGTCGAGTTCATCGTCGACATCGGCGTTGAACTCGTGCGGCGGACGCGGCGGGACCCTGCGCTGGGTACCGAAGTACGACATGGGCCCGCGGTCCTCGTAGGGCAGGGTGTCGGTGAGCAACAAGTAGGCGATGGCCCCGATCGCCCACACGTCACCGGCTCGCGAGTCTCCCCGCTTGTTGAGCAGCGACTCCGGTGCTTTGAACGCCAGCGTGCCCTTGGTGCTGGCCAGCATGGTCATCGGGTTGACCCGTTTGGCCAGCCCGAAGTCGCTGATCCTGGCGCGCAGACCGTCATGGTCATAGCCGACCAGGACGTTCTGTGGTGTGAGGTCGCGGTGGATGACGGCCGGGCGCGCCGAGTGCGCGACCCCGAGGCCCTCGGAGATCTGGTGCAGAATCCGCACCGAGTCGTCGATCGGCACGAACCTGTTCCGGTGCGAGGCCCAAAAGCTCTGCAGGTTTCCCCCGGCGACGTACTCCATGGTGAAGTAGCCCCTGGTGCCGTGTGCGGTTGACACGGTGTTCGCATCGAACACCCGGACGATGTTCGGGTGGCCGATCTGCGTGAGCAGGATGGCCTCACCGAGCATCGCCTTGGTTTCCTCGGCAGTGCCAGCGCGTTTGAAGACCTTTATCGCCTGACGGCCGAGAATGTGGTGGTGCACGCGGTAGACCTCGGCGAACGCGCCCTCTCCCAGGAACCGTTCAACCTCATAGGTGTCTCCTATCCGCTGGCCGTCCTCGAGCAGCCTCATGCCGCCTCGGTGCGGAACGGGTCAGCACTGGTCGTTTTCGCCCTGGCTCTGATCATTGCCATCGGCCTCGCGCCATTCCATCGTGGCCACCTACCGTCCACGTCATTGTCACGATGAACATGGGGACCGGTCCCGAATGCACCTGGCGTGCTAAGTTAGCCGTGTGACTAACTTAGTCGGATGGCTAAACTACTGGCAGCCGCTGCCGGCCGGCACGGAGGGACGGCTGCAGCGCCCCAACTGGCTGCTGGGCCACGCGCCGGCCAGGAACGAACGCCTGTTGGTCGGCGCTACGGCCGTCGGCGGGACGGTCGCCGTCTGCCTGCTGGCCGCGCGCAGCGGCGTGTCGTGGGCATGGTGGCAGTGGCTGATCGTCGCGGTGATCGCCGTGGACATGGTCGGCGGACCGGTCGCGAACGCGCTGCGCGGGGCCAAGCGGCTTTATCACTCGCCGTTGCCCGCCTCGGCCACCCCGCTGCAACGGCTGCTGCACAACCGGCTCGCGTTCACGATCATGCACGTGCAGCCGTTCATCGTGGCCGCGTTCCTGCCGGGACACGCCTGGCTGTGGGCGACCGCGATCTACGGCATCGCGGTGCTCGGTGTCCTCGCGGTCGCGCTCGCGCCGGCCCAGCTCGCCGAGCCGGTGGCCTTCGCCGCGGCCACGGTGGCCCTCGTGGTCGTGCCCACGCTCACCGCACCCGCCGGAATGGCCTGGCTCGGGTACGTGCACGTGGTGAAGCTCGTGCTCGCGCACGCCGTCCCGGATCACCGCCGGTCATGACCGGGCGCGCTGATGCGCGGAAGGACGCGATGGAGCAGGCAGGCGTGCAGATCCTCGCCGAATCCGGCTGGCCCGCGGTCACCGCCCGCGCGATCGCCGACCGGTCCGGCGCGAATCCCGGCCTGATCCACTACTACTACGGCGGCCTGCCCGGACTGCACCGCGCGATCGCCGCCCGCGCGATCGCCATGACCGTCCGCCCCGCCGTCGAGACGGTCCTGGCCGCCGACGACGTCGCGGGCGGAATGCTCGACGTGCTCACCGCGCCGGGCGAAAGCACCTCGACGGCCGGACGGCTGACCACCGAACTGGCCGGCGCCGCGTTTCGCGATGACACCATCCGGCAACTACTTCGCGATGAGTTCCGCGCCGCCCGCGACGAACTCGCCCGCAAGATCGTCGCCGAACGACCGCACTGGCCAAGCCCGCGAGCAACGGGCGCGGCCACGCTGGTCACCGCACTGCTCGACGGGTTGCTCCTGCACCGGCTGCTCGACGACGAGCTCGATCTCGACACCGCGACCGAAGCCCTGCGCACGATCCTGTCCGGTGCATGATGGAGCGCAATTCCGGAGAAGGTGGAGGATCCATGGGTACCGAATGGATGAACGAGCTCAAGAGCATCACGCTGCACGTCGAGGGCGGGGACCCTCCGATGTGGCCGGATGGCGCCAGCGAGGAATACCGCACGGCCCGGCGCGCCCTGGTCGAGGCCGAGGCCGCGGTGCGCGACCAGCTCGAGGCGGTGGCCGCCCAGCGCCGCGCATTGCCGCCCGGCCCGGTGCTACCCGATTATCGGTTCACCGAGGGGCCGGCCGACCTGGCCGCCGACGAACCCGCCGGGCCGGTAAGCCTGGCCGGGCTGTTCGGCGACCACGACGAACTGGTCGTGTACCACCTGATGTTCCATCCGGACGACGACGCCGCCTGTCCGATGTGCTCGATGTGGGTGGACGGCCTGCACGGCGTTTCGCACCACCTCACCCGCCGCGCGGCACTGGCCGTGGTCGCCAAGGCCCCGATCGGCAAACTGCGGGCCTGGGGCCGGCACCGGGGCTGGCAGGGCCTGCGCCTGGTTTCCGCCTACGACACGTCGTTCACCACCGATCTCGGGGTCGAAGGCCCGCGCGGCGGCCAGTTCCCCGCCGTCAGCGTGTTCACTCGCCGAGGAGACCAGGTGCGCCACTCCTACACCCAGAGCGCCGACTTCCCCGACCGTGCGCAGCGGGGCATCGACCTGCTGTCGCCGGTGTGGAACGTATGGGATCTGCTGCCCTCCGGCCGCGGGGAATGGCTTCCGGACAACACCTACCCCGGTGCCGGACGCGGTGGCTCCGCCTCCGCCGGAGGCTGACCGGAGTCCCGGGCGGTCAGGACGGTGCGCATTCGGGGATGGGTGCTGCCTCGCTGAGGATCTGGCAGAGCTGTTGTGCGACCGCTTCGGGCTTGATGTTCCAGATGCCGACGGTGCTGTCGGTGCTGGCCGTGGCGAGCAGTTGTCCGTCCGGGGAGAACTCCACTTCGTTGGGGGCGCCGGTATGCCCGTCGAGGCGGGCCAGCAGGGTGCCTGTTCTCGAGTCCCAGAGCCGGATGGTGCTGTCACCGGTCGTTCCGGTCGCGAGGGTGCCGTCGTCGGCGAACGCGAGGGTGCGGATCTTTGCCGGGTGTTCGCCGAACTCGCCGACGGCACGGCCGGTGTCGAGGTCCCAAAGCCGAACACGGCCGTCATCGTGGCCCGTGGCGAGGGTGGCGCCGTCCGGGCTCAGCGTGATGCCGGTAAAAGGCAGGTCGGTGCGAACGATGGCCGATGATTCCGCGAGATTCGACGTTTTCCAGGATCGCACGACAAAGGAGCCGGCTGTTCTGAACGACCCTTCGTGCACCACGGCCAGAAAGCGCGTTCCGTCCGCGGTGAAGAGGATCTGACCCGCGGAAATGACCGCTTTCCGGTCTTCGGCGGGGTGAAATTCGGCGACCAGCGCACGCGTTCGCGCATCCCAGATGTGGATCTTGCTCTGGCCCCCGGCTGTTGTCTTGCCGGCCTCACTCGTTGCCGCGAGCAGGTTTCCGTCTGGGGATATCTCGACGGCATCGAGCCGTCTGCCGGCGGCGGTGATGATCTCGGGTTGGGCCGAACCGGGTCGCCACAGCTTGACGGCATCCTCGGCGACGCTCGCCACGGTACCGTCGGGGCCGAAGGCGACTTCGGTAACCGTAGTCACCGGATTCGGGTTGCCAAGAGCGAGAACTGTGGCGGCTCTCCCCGGCACATCCCAGCGGAGAACGGACCCGCCGCTGTTGCCCGACGCCAGCGCTTCTCCCGACCGATCGAAGGTGGCGCTCGTCGCGGCGTTCCGACCGGGGGTCAGGTCGCCCTTGGCGGAGAACGCTCCCGTTCGCCAGACAGTCCCCAGGCCCGTGCCGGAGACGGTGACCACGGTCTTGCCGTCCCGGGACAGGGCGAGGTCCCCGGTCTCGCCGGCGACCGAGCTGAACTTGTCGATGACCTTTCGCTCCGACACGCCCCAGAAATCGACCTCACCCCGCACCGAGGACAACGCGAGGTAGTCGCCACCGGGCAGGAACATCCCCCGCCGCTGATTCTGTTCCGAGCTTATGCCCAGCTCGGTTTCCCTGACGCCGGTGATGGGGTCCCACAGGAAGACGTTCGTCTGCGTGCTGAAAACGGCCAGCACGTTGTGGTCGGAGAACGTGACGCCCTCGGCTGCCGCGGCCGGATTCCCGAGCGAGAATTCGGTGACCTTCGCGTTGTCAGCCGTCCGGTAGATTTCCACCTTGTCACGAAGGTGGCCTGTCGCGATGAGGGTGCCGTCTGGGCTGTAGGCGAGGGAATGCGCCGAATTGTCCACCGGTGTCGCGATCTGGCGGAGCACCTGACCCGAGTTGACGTCCCATTCGACCACGTCCGGGGTCAAGACCTTGCTTACCCCGAGGAGTGCCTTACCGTCGGATCGCCAGGCCGCTCTTATCCCACCCGGAAGTTCGGTCAGCAGCTCACCGCTGGGGACTTTCCAGATTCTGAGGTGGCTTTCACCCTCTGCGATCGGCGCGCTGAGGGACGCGGTCGCCAGCATTGTGCCGTCCGGTGAGAACGCGACCGACGTGATATCGCCGTGCTGGCCCTTGAACTCCGCGGGTAACCGCCGATGAGTCGCGGTGTCCCAAAGCTGAATGCTGCCGCCGGCACCGCCGAAGGCAGCGAAAGAACCATTGGGGCTGACCGCTATCACCGGATCGAGCAAGCCGGTGTCGAGCCGGCCGTGGTAGTTGAGTGCTTGTGCGGACAGGAGTGCGCTGCGTGCCTCCGTGGTAGGTGCGGCACGCCAGGCCCGCAACGCGAAGCTCATCGCCTCGCGCGGGTTTGACTTGACGGCAAGCTGGGACTCGGCGGCGAACTGCCGTGACAGGGCCAGGGCTTGCTCGTGCTCCACCGCCGAGCGTTGCACGAATGCCACGACCCCCGCGGTCAGAGCGAGGACCAGCATGACGGCCACCGCGATCAGCAGCCGGCGCAGCCGGCGGCTCGTGCGACGCTCGGCGATCAGCGTGGCATGGGTCGCTTCCGTGCTGGCGGAAAGGAAACTCCACTCGGTCGCGGACAGGTCGGTCCGGCCTCCGGCCCATTCCTGAGCCGCGGAGAGCCGGGAACCCCGATAGAGCGCTCCGGGGTCACGACCCGAGGCCTCCCAGTAGTGGGCGGCATCGTTGAGCTGCTGGCGGATCGCGATTCCTTCGCGGTCGGCGTCGATCCACTGACGCAGGCGAGGCCAGTTGCGCAGCAGCGCCTCATGGGTGATTTCGACCGTGTTCTGGGTCTGGGTGAGCAGTCGTGCGTTGGTGAACGCGTCGATGATCGCGGTGCTGCGCTGGGGTTCCAGGCCGAGCAGGTGGGTGTGCGGGACGCGCCGCCGGGTTTCCTCGGCACCGTCCACAATGGCCACCAGCCGCAGGAACAGGGAGCGGGCGAGTTGCTGATCCGGATAGCTGAGCCGCCGGAACACTTCCTCGGCGGTGGTGGCGACGGCATTGGCGATACCGCCGGTGTTCTGGTATCCCTGCACCGTGAGGGTGGAGCCGTGGCGTTGCTGCCAGGTCGCGCGCAGCGCGTGGGCCAGCAGGGGCAGCCGTCCCGCCTGGCCATCAGCGGCGCCGGCGGCATGGGTTCCGAGGTCGCGGAGGAGGAGTTCGACCAGGCCGGGCTCGACGTCCAGCCCCGTGCGTTGCGCGGGGAACAGGATCGCCGCACGCAGTTCGGTCTCGTTCATCGGCCCGATGAGGACCTGGCCGTCGAGCGCGGCGGCGCGCAGGGGCGGGTAGTCGGCGCACCGGGGATAGAAGTCCGCCCGCAGCCCGTACACCACCAGCGCCGCCGGCCGGTCGCCTGGCGTGGCGAGGGACGCGAGCAGGTTGAGCACCGCGTGGCGTTGGCGCTCGTCCGCGCAGACGGTGAACAGCTCCTCGAGCTGGTCCACGATGATGACAAGGCGAACGTCGGGATCGGCCGAGTGCAGCGAGTTCCGCACCCGGTCGGCGACCGCGTCCGGGTCGGTGAGCAGGGTATGGGCCAGCTGTTCCGCGGGGATACCGGCGATGCCTGCCAGGTACCGGGCCAGCACCGCGGCCGGCCGCTCGGTCGGCGTGATCAACAGCGACAGCCAGCCCCGCGACCCCGGCAGCGCGCCGCGGGCCAGCGCCGGCAGCAGCCCGGCGCGGAGCAGCGACGATTTCCCGGCACCGGATGGGGCGACCACCAGCAGCGGTCCGCCCTCATGCGTCCGGCGGTCCAATCGCTGCAGGAGCGCCGCGGTGAGTTGATCGCGGCCGAAGAACCAGTCCGCCTGCTGCGGGCCGAACACGGCCAGTCCCGGATAGGGGCAGTCGTCGTTCGTTGTCCCCGGAATGACCGCCCTTGCCCCGTGCACACCGTCCCGGAAATGGAGGTGGACGTCCCGGCCGGCAATGAATTGATCGACATCCACCCGGTGAACAGCGATCGCACCGGCCTGCACCACATCGCCGGACACGGCACCGGAAATGATATTGCGGACCGCCGGACCGTCCGGCTCGCTACCGGATTCCTGTCGACCATCCACGGGAGAACCCCCTGAACACTCCGGCGCCATCGTACCAATGAGAGCAAGCGCGCCCGGCGTGTCGAACTAGTTGTCGAACTACTCGGGGAGTATCCGGAGAAGCCGCTCCATCGCGACATCCATCCGTTGCTTGAGCTGATCGCAGGCGGCGTCGATTTCTCCTGCTCGGAGCAGGTCGATGAACTGCCGGTGATTGGCTATCACGATCTCGCCGTCGGGGCGGCCCGCCGCCAGCGTGGCCAGCCGAGCCTCCACCAGCAGTTGTTTGTGCAGCACGACTAATTTTCGAGAACCGGTCAAAGCGACGACAGCGGTGTGGCACGCCGAGTCCAAACGGCTCTGCGAACGAGCGTCGGCGGCTGCGACCCCGGATTCGAGCGCCTCGACGCTCTGCTCAAGAGCTTCGCGGTCCTGAGGCGCCGCGGTGCTGAATGCTCGGGCTCCGGCCGTTTCGAGATGGAACCGGGCCGTGTAGATCTCCACCACGTCCGCCCGGTCGATGCGGGTGACCGCCAGCGCCACTCCGCGGCCCTGCCGCTGGACGAGACCTTCGTTCTCCAGCCGGAGCAGCACCTCGCGGACGGTCGGCCTGGCGATGCCCAGCCATTCACTGACCTGCCCCTCGGGCAGGGAGGTGCCGGGGGCGAGCGACCCGTCGATGATCTCACCGCGGAGTTGCTCGACGGCCTGGTCCACCAGGCTCGTCTGCTTGAGTTTGTTCGCTGGGCGCATCGGTCCCGATCCTAGACTCGCCCTCCGGCCAAGCCCGGCTCAGCTCGACCTAGCAAGTAACTAGACAACTAGACAACCTGGCTAGTTGGCCGTATGGTCTCGCTGTCGTCAGAGCTGCCGGCAGGCAGCCCGCTTCCCGTCGAAAGGCACAACGTGAGTGATTCGACCGACGCGGCCCTGACCCCGCTATGGGGCCCAGTGACCTCGCTTGCGCTCCAGAACTCGCCTAGCTCGGGGCTACGTCTGCGCGACCTGCCCGCTTTCCTCCGGACGCTCGCCGAGGTCAAGCTCGCTGCCGTCCGGGCCAACCAGGAGCTGGGCGTCCTCGACGAAGCGCGGGCCGGGGCCATAGCCCGAGCCGCGCGCGAGGTCGCCGACGGCGAGTTCATCGATCAGTTCCCACTGCGGGTGGTCGCCACCGGGGGCAGCACGTCGACGAATATGAACGTCAACGAAGTCCTCGCGTCGCGCGCGTCCCAGCTGCTTCCGGACACCGCCGGTCTCGCGGTTCATCCGAACGACCACGTGAATCGATCACAATCTTCGAATGACGTGTACCCCACCGCGGCGAAGGTGCTCCTCGTGCGGCAGGCGCTCGAAGTCGCCTCCGTCCTGCGCCGGCTCGCTCGCAGCTTCATGCGGCAGGCAGAGCAGCACGATGGCGTCCAGCGCCTTGGTCGCACCGCTTGGCAAGATGCCGTCCTCGTTCCGGTTTCGGAGACCCACCGGGCGCACGCTCTGGTGGCGGAACGGTTCGCCGATCAGTTCGCAGCCGCCGCCGAAACCCTGCAGGCGGTTCAGCTGGGCGGGACGGCGCTCGGCACTGGAGTCGGCGCTCCGGCCGGGTTCGCGCGCCTGGCCGTGAGCAACCTCGCCGAGATCACGGGCCTGCCGATGCGCCCGAGCGTGAGCCGTGTCGACGCCTTCGCGCACGCCGACGGTTACGGCCTCCTCGCCGACACGGCGGCTCGATGCGCGGGCACCCTGTTCAAGCAGAGCCAAGATCTCCGGATTCTGAGCTCGGGCCCGACGGGCGGCCTGGGAGAACTGGTGCTGCCGAAGCTCCAGCCGGGTTCCTCGATCATGCCCGGCAAGGTGAACCCCGTCGTCCCCAGCATGGTCGGTCAAGCCAGCTTCTCGATCCGCGCGGCCGCCACTGCCGTGGGCATGGCCATCGCCGCGGGGGAACCGGACTACAACCCGAACAGCCCGGCCGTCGTCGCGACCCTCTCCCCTGCGCTCAGCGAGCTGGCCGCCGTGGTGCTGGTCTTCGCCGACAAGTGCATCGACAGCCTGCACTGGAACCGGTCCAGGCTCGCCGAGCTCACCGCACGGCCCTTCGACTCCCTGATCGAACAGGCCGAAAAGGACGGTTACGACGCGGTAGCCGGCCGCTCTGCCTAGTTTCTTCCGAAACGCTCGATCGCGTTTCGTCACCAGCCCCTAGGGACAAAGATGACAGAGTCGCAACGGCGCGCTGCTGCCACCAAGCCCAACCTCCTGTTCCGATCCATCAGCGCGATCGAGCGGGTGGGAAACAAGCTTCCGAACCCCTTCTGGCTCTTCTGGATCATGGCCGGAATGCTGGGCGTGGCCAGCTTCGTTCTGGCCAAGCTCGACGTTTCCGTCACCTTGCCGAACTCCGGCAAGGTGGTGGAGGTCAAGAACCTGCTCTCCCTCGAAGGTCTCAACCACGCCGCCGAATCGGCTTTCGACAACTTCGCGGAGTTTCCTCCGGTCCCCCTGGTGGTCACGATGATCCTCGGCGTGAGCATCGCCGAGGCGAGCGGCCTGATGACAGCGCTGCTCAGAGCCACCGTGATCCGGCTGCCTGCTCGATGGGTGACGTTCTCGATCACCTTCGCCTCCATGGTGTCCCACGTCATGGGCGACTCGGCGTACATGGTGATGATCCCGCTCGGCGCACTGGCTTTCCGTGCCGTCGGCAGGAGTCCCGTGCTGGGCGTGCTGGTCGCTTTCGTCTCGGTCTCCGCGGCGTTCAACGCCAGCCCGCTGGTCACGCCGTCCGCGGCCATCCGGGCGTCCCTGACGACCGCGGCCGCGCAGACGGTCGATCCGAACGTGGTTGTCACCCCGCTCGCCACCTACTTCTACGCCGCCGTCGGATCGCTGGTCCTGTCGATCGTCATCACGCTCACGGTGGAACTGGTACTGGCCAAGCGACCTGCGTTCAGCCAGTTGCCTTCGGTGCAAGACGACGACCTCGCCGGGGCGGATGCCAGGCTCACCGCACGGGAGCGACGTGGCCTGCGGTGGGCCGGCGTCGTCTTCGTCGGCTACGTAGCGGTAGTCGCAACGCTCTTGCTGCTCCCGGGCTCTCCGCTGCTCGGGAAAGGTGGCAGCGTCGTCCAGTCGACCGTGGTACTGGACGTGGCCGTATTCGTCGCACTGCTTCTCGGCCTGATGGGATTCGTCTACGGCAAGGTGACCGGGAGCATCCGGTCGCTGGCCGCCTTGCCCAAGATCATGGCCGACGGAATGATCCCGGTGGCTCCGGTTCTCGTGCTCTTCTTCGCCGCCGCGCAATTCCTCGCCTATTTCGAATGGACCGGCCTCGGCTCGGTGATCACGGTCGAGGGCGCCGAGCTGCTGCACAAGCTGAACGCACCCGACCTGGTCGTGCTGCTGGTCATCATCTTCGGGATCGCCTTGCTCAATCTGGTGATCTCGAGCGGCACCGCCATGTGGTCGATCCTCGCGCCGATCCTGGTGCCGATGATGATGTACGTCGGCCTGCGGCCCGAGGCGACGCTTTCAGCCTTCATGATCGGAGACTCGGCAACCGGTCCGGTGACCCCGATGAACGCCTTCTTCGTACTTGCTTTGAGCTACGTCCAGAAATACAAGAAGGATGCGGGAATCGGAACGGTGATGTCGTTCGCGATACCCCTGTCGTTCGTCATCCTGCTGGCCTGGACCGCGCTGTTCGTCGCCTGGTACCTGCTGGGCGTGCCACTGGGGCCGGGAGGGTACCTCTACTGATCCGCATCGGGAGCAGGCCCGAGCAGCCCCGATTGGGGCTTGCGGACCAGCAGTTGGCCCTGTTGGAACTGCCGCTCGTTTTCGTGCGGCTCGCGCTGCATCCGGGCGACCTCGACGAACCCGGCCTGGCGCAACAGTTCCATCAGACTGTCCGGCGACCACCGATAGGCGAGCGTGACCTTGTGGTCGAATTCCTGCGGCAGCGGGTCGTCGCCGGCGAAGAATCCGAGCAGCAGGTGACCACCCGGCGCCAGCACTCGCTGGAACTCGGTGAACACGGCCGGCAGCTGCCGCGGCGGTGTGTGGATGATGGAGTAGTGCGCGAGAATGCCGCCGAGGGCTCCGTCGGCGACGTCCAGCGCGGTCATCGAACCCTCGTCGAACCGCAGGTCCGGACGGGCTTGGCGGGCCAGTGCGACCATCTCGGCGGACAGGTCGATGCCGAAGGCGGTCAGCCCGAGCGCGTGCAGGTGTGCGGTCACATGCCCGGGACCACAGCCGATGTCCGCGACCGGTCCGGAGTCGTGGGCCTGCACGAGTTCGGCGAACGCGGCCAGCATCGCACGTTCCAGCGGCAAGATCTCAAGCACGTTGCTGAAAAGCTCGGCGTACAGGGAGGCAACGGCGTCGTAGGCAGCCCTGGTTTCGTGCAGGACGGAGGGTTCGGTCACGGCGGAAACCATAGTCCACTGCCGAGGCCGGTCGCCGTGGTTTTCGCGCGAAACGTGGTCTCCGCGGACCCAGGCGGCGAGGTGGAGAGGTAGACGAGATGGTTCTGCGACCCGAGCAGGTGAGCAACTCCTCACCCGCGCCCCAGAAGTCACCAATTCCCCCAACCCCTCCGCGCACTCACCCGCCTCATGAGTCTGAACACCGGCCTGTCCCGCCAAGGAGCCCGCACGCTCCACTACCGATTCTGACCAACCAGCAACAGGCCGGTCCGCGTCGTCACGGTTCGGCGTGGTGCCGCTCGGCGAGCAGTTTCAGGTTGAGCAGCTGCCGTCGAGCCATGATCAGGTCGCCGACGGACAGCCCGCGCGCCACCCAGCGGTTGGTTTGCATGACGAGTTTGAACAGCAGGCGCGTCGTGTCGTGGTCCTGTGCCACGAGGACGTAGGACATGAAGGCGCCCATGATGGTGCCGGTCAGCTGTTTCCCCGGGTCGACCGAGACGATCCGGCCCAGCCTGCGCCCGCCGGCGGCCGTGAACTTTTCACCGACGTGCGGCTCGGGAAGGTCTACCAGCTCACGAGGTGAGCGACGACCCAGGTTGTCGATCCAGTCGTACGAGTAGGGCGCAAGCCGCACCTGGGCGACCCAGGGCCACACCGCTTCGGCAGGCGCCCGCACCTCCACGCCCCGCCATGCCTCCAGCGCGGGTGAGGTGACGAAGTCATCGCAGGGGTACGAGCGCATGATCTCGCTGTCGCTGACACCCCATCGGTCACCGATCATGCATCGATCTTCATCCACGCCGGCCCGGTGTTCAAGCCAGCGGGGAGCATCTCAGATCGTGAATGTCCCGCTCTCCGGGATCAGCACGGTGCCCGTGCGGCCGGCACTGGCCCAGTCCAACTCCAGGCGCCAACTCCGCAACCACCCGCGGCGATTCCGGTTCAAGGTCGATGCTGAAGTCGCGGATCTCCATTGACCTATACATCACGTCAGTTGTTTTGGTGAAGTTGACCACCACTGGTCGAATCGCCAATAGTACGACCGCCTGAGCGCTACGGCCCTCAACAAGAACCATGATCCCGATATCGTGGGTGATCTTCGACCGCAGGCGCCCGAACGCGTCGATCGGCACCTCGTGTTGGGGTGCGGATTCCGAACTGGTGTAGATGTTCACATCGCCGTGGATTGCCCCGGCCTGCGGTGCCGGCGTACAGGTCCCGCAGGTACGCCAGCCCGATCTTGTTGCGAAGGCTCTCCCGCCCCTCCTGCACCAGCTGGAGGATCAGGGCGGCAGGAGAGCTCGGACTGCTCGGGTAGCTCAGGTCAACGGACGTGGTCGCCACGGTTGCCCTCAGCACCACACCGCGACGCTGGTCTCGCAACCAGCCCTGCACCGCCTCGGCCATGATCAGGACCTGGTCATCGGAACTCAGCACGACATCCAGCAGGAACCGCGCGTTTCCGAACGGGCGGCTGAAGCCCGGCGGCTTCTCCCTGAGCACCCACGTGATGCCAACCAGCCCGTTGAAGCGCTGGCCCAGGTCTTCGAGCACGGTCCTGGCCAGGTCTGCCTCGCCGGGAGCGGTCAGCACGATCCGGATCTCCACCAGATGATCACCGTCCTTCGAGTTCCTTGCGGACTACCGGAACCTGGTCAGGGCGTCGGCCGAGGCGCTGCCGGGCTCCGGCTGGTAGACGATGATCACTAGGTCTTCGGCTCCGGCGACGGTGAGGGTCTGGCGGCGCAGGCTGAGGTGGCCGGCGTCTGGGTGGTTGAACCGCTTGATCTCGTCGCGGCGCAGCCCGGGCACTCGGCGCCGGCCGTAGCCCGCAAGCCCCGCCTCGCTCGGCCGCACGCGGGCCCGGCGCGCCTGGAGAAACTCTCCGAGAAGGTTGTCGCGTGTCATCGCTTGTCGAGGGTATCCCTGCCAGGGTGCTGGCTGGCGGTTCACCGCGTACGAGCCGATCCGGCAGGCCCGCCGGGCCGGCGCCACCGCCCGCACACCGCGCGACCCGTCGGTCACCGCGGAGGCCATCCTCAAGCTGGTCGACCTGCCCGAACCGCCACTGCGGCTGTTCCTCGGCAGCTACTCGTACCCGATCGCCGAGAAGGTCTACCAGCAGCGGCTCGCCACCTGGCAACAATGGCGCGAGCTGTCCGAGACGGCGTGACCCATCCGACCGCATCCGGGCGTCCTCAGACCAGGATGGTGGCCGCGGCGTCGAAGAGGATGTTCAGTGCGGTGAGGGCGTCCTGGTGGCCGAGTCCCTCCGGCCGCCAGGTCTCCCCGGCCAGCGAGTCCATCACAGCGAACGCGGTGGCGAACGCCACGCCTCGATGCAGTGCCACAGCTGCCAGGGAGGCAGCCTCCATCTCCACCGTGAGCACACCTTCGGCGCGATAGTGCAGCACCTCTTCCCGGGTCTCCCGGTAAGGAGCATCCGTGGTCCACGTTCTGCCCACCACAACGTGCTCGGCACGCTCTTCGACGGCCTCCAGCAACCGTGCGGTCAACTCCTCGTTCGGGTAGACATAGCGCTCGCCTGGCGGCAGGTAGTGGTAGGAGACGCCCTCGTCTCGCACGGCGCCGTTGCAGACCACGAGGTCGCCGATGCCCTGCGCGGGATGCAAACCACCTGCTCCACCGATGCTGACGGCCCGTCGCACACCGGCACCGATGAGCTCTTCCATGGTGGTGGCCGCCGCCGGTCCACCAATGCCGAACCCACCGACGACGGCGACTGCGCCACCGGGTACCTGCACCTCGTGCACCTTTATGGACCTGCGGCTGACACGGCGCTCTCTTACCTCGTGGCGATCCACAACCTGCCGCAACAACCTCGGGCTGTAGACGAACACGGCCCCTTCAGGAATCGGACGTCCGCCCGGAGTCGCCCCCTTCCACACGTGGCCGAGGTAGTCTCTCGGCTGGAACAGCGCGGTCAGCTCGTGCTTTCCGGGAAAGTTCGGTATCGGCATCCACCCAGTCTCCTGACCTTCAGCTGGATCTGTTGAAGGTTCCGATCAAACCGGCGTTGCAGCGTCGGCTGGGAAGGAGCGTGCTCTGTCCCGAACAGGACGCCGCGTGAGCGTCATCGCCCTGCGGCCGGCCGTGCCCGCCGACAGCGAGTTCTGCTTCGAGCTGCACAAGGCCGCCATGGGCGACTACGTCACCGCGACCTGGGGGTGGGACGAGCATGCCCAGCGGGACTATCACACCCGCGGGTTCGACCCGGACCACTGGCAGATCATCACCGCCGACGGTGCTGATGTCGGCATGCTCAACGTCGAGTACCGCGCCACCGAGATCTACCTCGCCCGCATCGAGATCCATCCCGACCATCAAGGGCGCGGCATCGGCACCCACCTCATCACCGCGCTGCTGAGCGAGGCCGACCAGCGACGCGGTGACCTGGTCCTGGACGTCCTCGCGGTCAACCGCCGCGCATACGCCCTCTACCAGCGACTCGGCCTGCAAGAAATAGCACGGCACGGCGACGGCAACATCAAGATCACGATGCGCTACCCCCGGCCGCCCAGGTAGCCACCACACCCCACGCAAACCGTCCTGGACAGGCCGTTCGTCACCTAGGTCTTGCTCAACCGCAACACACCCCGGTCACCCTCGACGGCAACCGGCAGAATCGTCTGGTTGTTGAACTGATGAGCGTCGCCGAGTTCACTGGTCGCGCTCAAGCCCCCCATCGTGATGCTGATCTTGCCGTCTTCGATGGTGATCCCGATCGGCCCGAGCCCGCTCACGTTCGGGACCGAGTCGCCGGTCTTGACAAAGACCTCGCACGTGCCGTCCCCGCACGCCTTGAGCTTGTTGCCATCAGCGGCGGTGAACGGAGCGCTTGTCGTAGCAGGCGTTGTCGAAGTGCTCGTGACGGGTGAGGATGTCGTGGTGGTCGGCGTCATCGAAGACGGAGACGGCACCGGAACCGCGGCGGGTGGTTCGGACTCCGCGCCACAAGCCGCTGTCAGCGGAAGAATCGTCAGCGCGGCGAGCGTCAGCCGTGCGGCTACCGGAAACATGTGCTCAAGCTAGACCGGCCCCTCGGTCGCGCGGCGGCGCTAGCAGCTAGCGGCCACGCGGCACGGCCGCTTACGACCAGAACTTCACTTCGGGGTTGGCCGGGGTCGGGCCGTCGAGCAGCGGCTGGTCATGTCCTCGCAGGTGCTCGTCGAAGAACGCGGAGACATAAGCCCTGGTCAGCTCCATGCCGCGGGCGCCGCCCAGCAGCCCGGGCTGGGTGAGGCCGAGTTGTTCCCCCAAGACGCCGACGTCGGTGAAGGACGCGTGCCCGGCCCGCGCGACGCTGATCCAGCGCTTCGGACCGGTGAGGTTCGGCCAGCTGAGGGCCCAGGTCGTGTCCGGGCCGGCCGGGGTGTACTCGCTTTCCCGGCCCAGCAGCAGGAACGGCCGGTCGATGCCGGGCGCGGGGATCGGCGACCACAGCCTGCCGTCCATGTCCACGCCCGCCCGGATCCGCCGGTCGGTCACCATGGCCGTCGGTGTGCTGTAGCCGCCGATGGAATGCCCTGCCATCCCGATCCGCGTCCGGTCGATCATCCAGGAGCCCGACCACGGCGAGGACGGCCCGGTCAGCCGGTTGAGGACGAAGGAGACGTCGGCGGCGCGGACCGGCGGGATCAACGTGGAATCGGAACCGCAGGCGGCGCATTCGGTGACCCGCCCGTCCGGAAACGCGGTGCCGTGGGATTCGTAGTTGTGCCCGATCACCGCTACCAGAAAACCCTGGCCGGCCAGCTCTTCCGCCAGCCCGGTGAGCGTGCTGCGCGGTTTGCCGAATCCGGGCGACAAGACGACCAGTGCGCGCTTGCCGGGCAGGGCCGGGGCGTCGACACGAGCGCTGGTCCGGACCTCGGCGATCCGCTCGGGGGCGACGTCGGGAACCCCCGATTCCGTCAAGAATGCCTTGGCTTCGGCCAGGCTCAGGTACGGCCGCTGGGGGCCGACCGGGAACAGGGCCGGGTAGAACATCGACACCATCAGCTCACGCGGCCCGGTCGGCACCCAGGGATCCTGACGCGACGCGTCGACAAGGTGCAGGTCGCTGGAGCCGACGAAGTGCGAGCCGGTCGGAGGCGGCAGGGTCAGCCGCTGCGTCGCCCCAGCCGGGCTCGCCAGGCTCAAGGCGGCGGCCGAGGCGAGTACGGTGGCGAGGGCCGCCTTGGGAAGCCTTCTCATGGGGACTCCGTTCCTGTCCGGGAATTTACGCCGCCAAGTCTGTGCCGTGGCGACATCTTCGCGCATCGGCCGGGGAGCACGTCCTGCCCCTGGGTTGCTCTGCCGCAGGTCGTACTCCGGTGTCTGCCTCGAGGCAGATCCGGTGCGGGCGCTTCCGGGCTACGCTCGGCTGGTGTTGGCCTTGTTCAGGCGTTCCCCGTTGGCAGCGGACATCGGGCTCGCCGTGCTCATCGGACTATCCACTGTGGTCACCGCCGTCGATGACGAGGGCTTCTCCTGGTGGGTCATGAGCATCACCGGTCTGGCGTCACTCCTGGTGCGACATCGCCTGCCCGTAGTCACTTTCGCGGCCGGAATGCTGGTCGCGTTCCTGCACCTGGTGATGGGCAACGACCTTCGCCCGGTCGACGTCGTCGCGTTGATCGGCCTGTTCTCCGTCACGGCGTGGGGGCCGCGACGGTTTTCCCTTGCCTTGCTGGCGTCGGGTCTGCTCGCCGCCGGGACGTGGTCGTACTACGCGGCCGAGGCCAACTCGCACTCGGTCGGCCCGGCCCCGGTGCCGTCGGTGATCATCATCGATCCGTTCAGCCCGCCCGAGGACGTCGGCCGCGACCAGGTCCAGGACTGGGGCGGTTTCCCCGCGCTGGGGTTGTCCCTCGCGGTAGCGTGGTTGGCCGGGCTCAACACGCGGCAGCGCCGGATCCGGCTGGCCGTGCTCGAACAACGCAACGCGGACCTCGAACACGAGCGGGACATCCAGGCCGCGCTGGCGGTGGCCGCCGAACGCGGGCGGATCAGCCGCGAACTCCACGACGTCGTCGCACACGCGCTTTCGGTCGTGGTGCTGCAGGCCCAAGGCGCGCAGGCCGAACTGGACCGGCGGCCCGAACGGTCGAGGGAGGCGCTGGGCGCGATCGTGGAGACCGGGCGCACCGCGCTGAGCGAAATCCGGCGGCTGCTCGGCTCGCTCGGCCAGGACGCGCCGGACTGGGAACCGCGGCCGGGCGCGGAACGCCTGCCGCGGCTGGTCGCCGACGTGCGAGCGGCGGGTACGCCCGTCGAGTTCCACGTCGAAGGCGAACCTCGGCCACTTCCGGCCACTGTGGACCTCGCGGCCTACCGCATCGTCCAGGAAGCACTGACGAACGTGCTCAAACACGCCGGCCGCGACGCTTCGGCGGCTATCGTGATGCGTTATGCGCCGGAGGCATTGGAGGTCGAGGTGACCGACGACGGCGTCGCGGCGAAGCCTCCGTCCGAAACCGGGAATGGGCTCGAGGGAATGCGAGAACGAGTGCACGTGCTGGGCGGCACCTTCGAAGCGGGTCCGCGCGAGGAACGCGGCTTCGCCGTGCGCGCGACCCTGCCGTCATGACGATCCAGGTGGTGATCGCCGACGACCAGGCACTGGTGCGCACCGGCCTGCGGATGATCCTGGACAACGCGCCGGACATCGAGGTCGTCGGCGAAGCGGGAAACGGGCTGGAGGCGGTCGACCTGGTCGCGAGTACTGACCCCGACGTCGTCCTGATGGACATCCGGATGCCCGAAATGGACGGCGTCCAGGCCACCACCGCGATCGCCGCCGCGCACCGCGCACGCGTCCTCGTCCTGACCACCTTCGACCTCGACGAGTACGTCTACGCCGCACTTCGAGCTGGCGCCAGCGGCTTCCTGCTCAAAGACGCGCTCGCCCCGGACCTGCTCTCCGCCGTCCGCGTCGTCGCAGCCGGCGAAGCCACCCTCGCCCCCACCGTCACCCGCCGTCTCCTCGACCGCGTCGTCACCGGCCTTCCCGCACCGGCACCCGACGACAAGCTCGCGCTCCTCACCGGCCGCGAACGCGAAGTCCTGCACCAACTCGCCCGCGGGCTCTCCAACGCGGAGATCGCCGAACTCCTGTTCCTGTCCCCCGGCACGGTGAAGACGCACGTCGGCCGCATCCTCACGAAACTCGACCTCCGCGACCGGGTCCAAGCCGTAGTCTTCGCCTACGAATCCGGCATCACCGGCCCGCCGCGCAGGTAGCCGTCGACGGGGCGCACCGGCCGGAGTTCGATCAGTTCGTCCGGCTAGCAGCCCGAACTCGACAGCGCCGAACCCCAGTCATTCCAGCTGTCGTCGATGTAGGCACTCCCCGTTCTCGGCGGCATGTTGATTGTCGGGGAGCCCGGTCGCGGGTCCGAATCGACGCAGTAGAAGATGTCGGTGTTGTTCCGCCAGGAGGACATCTCGTCGTCGAATCCCGGACCCCCGTTGTTGCAGGGGACTCCGGCCGGACACGGGATCAACCCGAAGTCGGGATGGTAGTTCCCGGCAGGCCAGCGGACCTGCATCTCCCGCCATGCCGACTCGGTGTAGAGACAGATCCATCCACTGGGACAGGGAATGCCCTCCGGTGCGGTGGTTATGCAGTACGCCGTCGGTCCCGAGCCGTGACACGTCGTCGACGCCGACGAGGCCATGGTGGCCTCGGTCAACGAGGACTCGTCGACTGACGCGGTCGCCGGTGTCGCCCCCATCGTGAACGCGAGCGCGGTGGCGGCCAAGAAGATCTTGAAGGCTCGCATAGATACCCCCTTTCACGGACTCGATGCACTTTCCATGTCGACCTCGTTTTACTGCCTAGAATTGACCATCAGGCCGCGCGGGGCTCCCCGGTCATGACAGACCAACCGGGGAGCACTGGCCGGAGTTCGATCAGCTCGCCCGGCTAGCAGCCCGAACTCGACAGCGCCGAAGCCTGGTCGTTCCACACGTCGCCGAGGTAGCCACCCTTTGTCATCGGCGGCATATCGTTGTTCAGACCTGGCGCCGCATCCCAGTTAATGCAGTAGAGAATACTGGTATTGTTCACCCAGGAAGTCGCCGCATCGTTTAATCCCGGAATCCTGGCGAAGTTGGGGTGGTGGTTCCCGGCGGGCCAGCTGAACATCACCCCTCGGTAGTCCGCGTCGGTGAAGAGACATATCCATCCACCGGAACAGGGAATCTGCCCGCTCTGGACGGTTTTGCAGTACCGGGTCAGCCCGGATTCATGACACGTCGTCGACGCCGGCGAGGACATGGTGGCCTCGGTCAACGAGGACTCGTCGGCTGACGCGGTCCCCGGCATCGCCCCCATCGTGAACGCGAGTGCGGCAACGGCTAAGACGATCTTGAATGCTCGCATGGATACCCCTTTTTTGAGGAATTGAGCAGGTGCATCCGAAGGGTAACCGTCCGATCTCGCGGAATTCTTGCGGTGCTCTTGAAGTTGTTCTTGAAACCCGCTAGACACCAGTGCAGTCGCTACTTTCGGGGGGAGAGCTGGTGACAGCGGAGTTCGTGACCTTCGGGAACGTCGAGATGTGGCTTAACGGCCGATTGGTCGACATCGGCTACCCGCGGCAGCGATACGTGCTGGCCGCCCTTCTGTTCGACGTCAATCGCACGGTTCGGGCGGAGGAACTGATCGTCCGGGTGTGGGGTGAAAATCCGCCACACCGCGCTCGGGGCACACTGCACACCTACCTGTCCCACCTCCGAAAAGCCCTGAGCTGCGCACGGGACATCCGGATCATCCGGCAGGTCGGCGGCTACACGCTCACCACCGACCCGCTGGCCGTGGATCTGCACCGCTTTCGCCGGCTGATCGGCCAAGCGCGCGCAGCCGACGACCAGGATGACGCGGTGCGACTGCTGGAAGCGGCGCTCGACCTGGTGCGAGGGGATTTCTGCACCGGGGTGGACACACCGTGGATGTCCTTCGTGCGCGAGTCCCTGGACCAGGAACGCATCGCGGCCGAACTCGACCTCGCCGATCTCAAACTGCGCGGCGGCTCGCACACCGAACTGGTGCCCGAGCTGGCCGCCCGCACCGCGCAGCGACCACTGGACGAACGGCTGGCCGGGCAGTTCATGCTCGCGCTGGCCCGCAGCGGCCGACCGGCGGACGCCCTTGCCCACTACCAGAAGACCCGTGGCCTGCTGGCTGAGGAACTCGGCATTGATCCCGACACCGCCCTGCGGGAATTGCACCAGCGGATACTGGTCGCCGATTCCGTGATCACCCACTCGGCGCCGGCGACCGAGCCGCCGACCCCGCGCCAGCTGCCCGCGACCACCGGCCTGTTCACCGGGCGCGCCACCGAGCTGGCACGACTCACCGAACTGCGACACCACGCAACCAAGGCGAGCGACCCGGCGGTGATCGGGGTGATCGGGGGTGGCGGGGTCGGCAAGACCTGGTTGGCGTTGCGCTGGGCGCACGAGCACGTCCACGAGTTCCCGGACGGGCAGCTGTTCGTGGAGCTGCACGGTTTCGCTCCGTCCAGCCCGCCCCTGCCGGTGGCCGAGGCGATGCGGGGATTGCTTCAGGCCCTCGGAGTGGCGCCCGGGGCGATCCCCGCCGAATCGCACGCCCAGACCGGGTTGTACCGCAGCCTGGTCGCCGGTAAACGGCTACTGGTCGTGCTGGACAACGCGCGGGATACCAGCCAGGTCGTGCCGCTGCTGCCGGGCAGCCCGACCTGCGTGGTCGTGGTCACCAGCCGCCACCAGCTCACCGGACTGGCCGTTGAGCACGGCGCGGACATCGTGCCACTGGACGTGTTCAACACCGCCGACGCGACCGCGCTGCTCGCGCGTTGCGCCGGGGCCGGCAGGGTGACGGCCGAGCCGGATGCCCTCGCCGCGTTGGTCGACCGGTGCGGGCGGCTGCCGCTGGCAGTGGGCATCGTCGCCGCCAGAGCCACCGCCCACCCCGGTTTCCCACTGACGGCCCTGGCGGCCGAACTCGAAGGGGCCGACCGGTTGGACGCCCTGACCAGCGGCGAGCTGACCGCCAATGTGCGAGCGGTGCTGACCAGTTCGCGGCACGCCCTGGACAGCCAGGCCGCCCTGCTGCTCGGGCTGGTCGGTCTGGCACCCGGTCCGGACATCGGTGTGCCCGCCGCCGCCAGCCTGCTCGAGCTGCCGACCAATCGCGCCCGCGCGTTGCTGCAGGAGTTGGTTGCCGTGCACCTGGTGCACGAGCACCACCCCAACCGGTACCGCATGCACGACCTCGTTCGCCTGTACGCCGCCGAACGCGCCCTCGCCGACCACCCCGCGGCGGTCCGCGCCGCGGCCCTGCGGCGCCTGACCGACTACTACCTGCGTACGGCCTCGACGGCCACCGACATCCTCCTCGCCCGCGCACACCGCCCCCGGCCGCTCAGCCAGCACCCGCCCACCTCGGCTCCGGTGCCCAGCACCTACGACGAGGCGTTGACCTGGCTGGAATCCGAACGCCCCAACCTGCTCGCCCTCGCCGCCCGCAGCGACGAGCCGACGGTCCTCGGTGAGCTGTCCCGCACCCTGCGGCACTATCTCGACCTCCGCGGCTACCACGAGGACGCCCGCACCCTGCACACGGCCGCCCTCGCCGCCGCCCGCAGAACCGGCGACCGCGGCCTGGAAGCCCACACGCTGGTTGCGCTCAGCCTGGTCCAATGGCGCTGGGGCCGCTACACCCATGCGGCACTCCAGCAGTGCCATGCGGTCGCCGTCGCCCGCCGGCACGACCACCCGGACATCGAGGGCTACGCACTGCACTACCTTGGCTCGACCGCCGCACGCCTGGGAAACTACGAACTGGCCCTCCGGTTCCACTGGCAAAGCCTGGCGCTCAGCCGCGCGATCGGCGACCACGACATCGAAGGCTGCAACCTCGACGCCATCGGCATCGTCCACTGGTACCTCGGCGACTACGAGCAGGCGCTCGAATACTCACAGCAGGGCCTCGCACTGGCCCGCCGCACGGGCAACCTGTACGTCGAAGCACACGCGCTGAACAACCTCGGCCTCATTCACCACCGCACCGAACGCTACGCCGAAGCGCGAAGACGGTTCGAACAAGCATTGGCGCTCGCCCGCAGCAGCGGCAGCCGCTATGTGGAAAGCAACGCCCTCAACGGTCTCGGCCTCGTGCACCGCGAGCTAGGCGATGTCCAGCAGGCACGCGCCTACCTCCAGCAAGCCATCGAAGCCGCCCGCGAAACCGGCAACCGCAGCCACGAAGCCGAAATACACAACAACCTTGGCGAGCTCGCCCAGCACACCGGAGACCCAGCCACCGCACTGAAACACCACCAGCAAGCCCTCACCATCACCCAGGCCACCAGCGAACCCCTCGGCCAAGCCACCGCCCACAACCACCTCGCCACCTGCTACCGCGACCTTGACCAGCCCCATCGCGCCCGCCAGCACCGAGAAACAGCCCGCACCCTCCACCGCGACCTCGGCACACCCCCGCACGGAACGGCCAACGGTGCGTGCTGCTAGCGGATCCGGAACCGCCGCATCATCTTCAGCCCGGAAAGCATGCCTTCGACGTACTTTTCGTAGGCCTGGCCGGGCCGGGGCGCCATGACCTGCTTCTTGAGCACCGCCATGTTCTTGACGTCGGTGTACTTGAGCATGCCCTGGTCGCCGTGGCGGGCGCCGACTCCGGAGCTCTTGACGCCACCGGACGGGGTTCCCTTCGAGGCGTAGGCGGTGGCGAGGATGTCGTTGATGTTGACGTTGCCCGAATCGATGCGCGCGGCCACCGCTCTGGCGGCGTCGAGGTCGGTGCCCCAGACCGAGGCGTTGAGGCCGTAGTCGGTGTCGTTGGCGAGCGCCACGGCCTCGTCGACGGTGCGGTACCTGTGCAGTGCGACAACGGGTCCGAACGTTTCGGTGACGCCGCAGAGCATGTCCTTCGTGACGCCTTCGAGGATCGTCGGTTCGAAGAACGCGGGACCGAGGTCGGGCCGGGGCTTCCCACCACAAAGGACGGTGGCGCCCTTCTCGACGGCGTCGTCGACGTGCGATTTGACGCGGCGCATGTGGTCGACGGAGACGAGCGACCCCATCTCGGGGCCGAAGTCGTAGGCGGCGCGGACGTCGAGCGCCTCGGCCTTGGCCACGTACGCCTTCTTGAACTCGTCGTAGCGGGACTCCGGCAGGTAGATCCGCTCGATGTGCATGCAGATCTGGCCGGTGTTGCCGAAGGCGCCGAAGATCGCGCCCTGCGCGGCCTCGGCCAGGTCCGCGTCCTCCAGCACGATCATCGGGTTCTTGCCGCCGAGTTCGAGGCAGCAGCCGATGAGATTCTTGCCCGCCCGTTCGCCGATCACCCGACCGGTGGCCGTGGAGCCGGTGAACATGACGTAGTCGGCCTGGTCGATCAGCGTGGGGCCGACGTCCGGGCCCTCACCGCAGACCACCTGGAACAGGCCCTTCGGCAGGCCGGCCGCTTCCAGCAGCTGAACGCCGTAGAGCGGCGAGAGCGCCGTCTTGTTGTCGGGTTTCAGCACGACCGCGTTGCCGGCCATCAGTGCCGGTATGGCGTCGGAAATGCCGGTGGCGAAGGGAAAGTTCCACGGCGCGATGATGCCGACCACGCCCTTGGGCTGCCGGATCTCGGTCGACGTCGTCAGGAACGGCACCGGCCCGCCGCGTTTGGTCGGCGCCAGCAGTTTCGCGGCCCGCTTGAGATAGTGGCTCAGCACCATCGACGGGTCGCAGGTCTCCTCGATCGCCATCCGCCGGTTCTTACCGCTCTCGACCTGGATGAGATCGGTGACCGTCGAGGCGTTGCCGATGAAGAGCGCGTGCGCCCGCTTGAACACCTCCAGCCGCTGCTTGAGCGGCGTCGCGGCCCACTTTTCCTGGGCGGCGCGCGCGGTGGCGAACGCCTGCTCGATGTCGGACGGCGTCGATTGCGGCAGCTCGACGAGCAGGTCCCCGGTGTAGACCTCGGTGAGTTTCCAGGCCGCGCCGGACGAACCCGGCACTCTCTCGACGAGCCGTCGCAGGAACGCGTCGGTCGTCGACGCCGGGCGGGTGAGCGCGAGCGGGGCGACGGTCATGGCCCTCTTTCCGTCAGTTGTCCGAGAGGACGAGCTGCGCGCCCATCTCGCCGATCATGATGGCTGGCGCGTTGGTGTTGCCGCCGGTGATCGACGGCATGATCGAGGTGTCGCAGACCCGGAGCCCGTCGACGCCGCGGACCTTGAGGTCGGGGCCGACGACCGCGAGCTCGTCGACGCCCATCCGGCAGGTGCCGACGCCGTGGTAGACCGACGTCGCGCGATTCAGGATCGCGTCGCGCAGCTCCTGGCCCCGCAATCCCTTGCCGGGGTGGAGCTCTTCCTTGATCGAACCCCGGAACGCCTTCGAGGCGAGGATCTCGCGCGCCATCTCCGATCCCTCGCCGAGCACTTCGAGGTCGGCCGGGTCGGACAGGTACTGGGGGTCGATCAGCGGCGCCACCTTGGGATCGGCCGACGCGAGCCGGAGCGTGCCGCGGCTCTTCGGGTAGATCAGGGTGGTCAGCACGGTGAGCGCCGGCCGCTTGTCGACGTCGTGCCGGATCGGCGCGTCCTGGTTGGGCGTGACGTACGCCCACGGCAGGAGGTGCAACTGGAGGTCCGGGACGTCGGCGGCCTGGGACGTCTTGAGGAACGCGACCGCCTCGAAGACCGAGTTCGCCAGGAACGTGGTGCCGGGCTTGAGGAGTTCCTTGACGAGACCGCGCGCGAAGTACGGCGGGGTGCCCTTGTTCTTGCTGGACGACGCGTGGAAGGTCAGCGCGTGGAACATGTGGTCGTGCAGGTTGTCGCCGACCGGCAGGTCCGCGAGCACGTCGATGCCGTGCTCCTGCAGGTGCTCGGCGTGGCCGATGCCGGACAGCATGAGCAGTTGCGCGGAGCCGACGAACCCGGCCGAGAGGATGACCTCCTTGCCGGCGCGCAGGGTGCGCCGGGTTCCGTTCGCGTCGACGACCTCGACCCCGACGGCACGGCCGTTCTCGATGACGACCTTCTTCGCCAGTACCCCGGACTGCACTTCCAGCGTCCGGGGCGCGAGATGGTGGACGTAACCGCGCGAGGCGCTGTAGCGCAGGCCGTCCGCGGCGTTCTGCTGCATGCGGCTGACGCCCTCTTGCGACTCGGCGTTGTAGTCGTCGAGGATCTGGCAGCCGACCGCGTCGGCGGTCGCCTCGAGGAACTGCAGCGTCCCCTCCTGCGGGGTCTTGTTGCGGGTGACCCGGATCGGCCCGCCCGCGCCCCGGAACGCGTTCTCGCCGTCCTCGAAGTCCTCCATCCGCTTGTAGGCGGCGTTGACGCTGTCGGCGTCCCAGCCCTTGTTGCCCTCGGCGGCCCACGAGTCGAAGTTGGCGCGGTTGCCGCGGACGTAGACCATGCCGTTGATGGAGCTGGAGCCGCCGACCACCTTGCCGCGCGGCACCGGCATCCGGCGATCTAGAACATGTTTCTGCGGCACCGAGTAGTAGCCCCAGTCGAACGGCTTCTTGAGCTGGGGCACCGCGTGCATCGGCCCGACCAGCCCCGGCTTCTTGACGAGCATCTTCTCGTCGCTCTTGCCCGCTTCGAGCACGATCACGCTGGCACCCGACTCCGCCAGCCGGCCCGCGATCGCGGCCCCCGAACTGCCCGATCCGACGACCACGTAATCGGCCTCGTCGCCCCGCGGCGCCCTTTTCGCCATTTCCGCTCCTCGGTCCGCCCGCCACCCAGAACTGCAACTTGTTCTAGTTCTGGTCACCGTATAGCGGAACCACCCGGTTCCGCAATGGCGCCCTCGGACGAGACCGGGGCGGCGCCTCCACTCGGAGGTGCCGCCCCGGTTGTCCACCGCCCGACGTCAGCGCAGCGGTTCGAGCGCCTTCGCCAGCGGCTCCAGCACGGCCGGGGTGTGCGGCGGCGGTAGGTAGATGATCGCCAGGTCGAGGCCCACTTCGCCGAGGGCTTCGGCGTCCGCGGCGACCTTGGCGTAGTCGTTGTCCGCGCCGAGGCGGACGTGCGCGGACAACGTGATCTCGCTCGGGTCCCGGCCGATGTCCGCGCAATGACGGTGCAGCACGTCACGCTTGTGCGCGAACTCCTCGGGCGTGCCGCCCACGAAGTTCCAGTGCTGCGCGTACTTCGCGGTCGTGCGCAAAGTCCGCTTCTCGCCACTGCCACCGATGCAGATCGGCGGATGCGGCATCTGCACACCCTTCGGCTCACAGCGGGCGTCGGTCAGCTGGTAGTGCGCACCCTGGAAGGTGGTGCTCTGCTGGGTCAGCAGCCCGACGAGGACCTCGCAGCCCTCCTCGAACCGGTCGCTCCGATTCTTGATCGAACCGAGTTCCATACCGTATGCGCCGGACTCCTCTTCGTTCCAGCCCGCGCCGATCCCGATTTCCAGCCGGCCGCCGGAAACGATGTCGAGCGTCGCGGCCATGTTCGCGAGCAGCGCCGGGTGGCGGTAGTGGATCCCGCTGACCAGCGTGCCCAGCCGGAGCCGCTTCGTGGCCTGGGCGAGGGCGGTGAGCGTGACCCACCCTTCCAGGCAAGGACCGGTCGAATCCGAGAAAATGGGATAGAAGTGATCGAAGGTCCAGCCGGATTCGAAGGGCTCGATCTCGTCTGCGGCCTGCCATACGGCGAGCATGTCGGCCCAAACGGTGTCCTGGGGCGAGGTCTTGATGGCGAATCGCATGATCATGATCGTAAACCTGGAGTTCCTCCAGGCGGGGGCGTCGCGGCGCCGGTAGCTACCCCGACCTGCTTGACGGTCTTGATCACCTGATCGCCTTCCCGCTCGCTAACCGGTACAGGTGGCGTTGCGGATCGGCTTGGCCTGGCTCTGCACGACGCCGGCCGCGGTGGCGCCCTGGATCTGGAAGCAGTACCGCAGCACCGGGTCGATCCGCACCCGGTGGGTGGTGGTCCGGCCGAGGACCTCGGTCGTGTTCTGCTGCCCCTCCGGCGCGACGACCACCGCGGACTCCAGCGGCATGCTGCTGCGCCAGGACAGCTCGACGAAGTCGCCCTTGTCCACCGGGTCGTCCAGTTCGAGGCGCAGGGGCGCACCACCGGGCTGGGTCGGCGCCGGAGCGGCGATCCGCACCGGGGAGCCGGGCACGTCGAGCTTCGCGGGCTGGTTCAGCAACAGCACCACCGCGGCGACCGACAGCACCGACAGCGCCCCGAGGGCGGTGCGGACGACCCCCGCCTTCGGTTTGCCCCGCATGGTGTCCTCGGGCCCGTACTGCACGAGCAGCTCGCCCCTCGGCGACGGGAGCAGGGCGGGCCCCGGCATCGGCGCGGCCGGCTGTGCCGGTTGTGGCCTGGCGACGTTGCTCGCGAACGTACCGCCGAAATCGTCGAACGCGGGTGCCCGCACCGGGCCGATCATGGCGCCGATCCGGGCGGCCACCGTCGCCGCGTCGAGGGGTCGGGCATCCGGATTCTTCGCCAGCAGTGCGGACACGAGGTGGCCGAGCCCGGGTGGCAGGTCGGTGCGCGCCAGCGCGGGCACCGGAACACTGAGCGTGCGCAGCAGCCGCTCGTCCGGCTGCTCGCCGACGCGCCCCTGGTGCGGTGATGCGCCCGACAGCGCGAAGTACAGCACGGCGCCGAGCTCGTACAGGTCCGTCCGCTCGTCGCAGATGCCGTCGCGCACGGTCTCCGGCGCCAGGAAGTCGACACCAGCGGTGACGCCACTGGGAAAGGTGCGGCGCAACGTGCAGCCGAAGTCGGTGAGCACCGGTTCCCCGGACGACCGGAACAGCACGTTGCCCGGCGTGACGCCGCCGTGCACGAGCCCCGCCGCGTGCGCGACGGCGAGGGCGCCGGCCAGCGCACTGCCCAGCACGAGGGCGTCGGAAACGGTCAGCGGGCCGAACGAGCCGACCAGTTCCGGCAGCGACTGGGAACACAGCTCCATCCGCAGCGCGCACCGCCCGTCGGGCAGTTCCTCGACCCGGTCGGCCACCAGCACCTGCGCCCGCGCGCGCAGCTCGGCCAGTTCGCGCAGTTCGGCCTCGAGCCGGCCGCGGGTGCGCCGGTCGACCGGCCCCGGGTAGACCTTGAGCGCGAACGTCGCATTGCCCTGCCGCTCGACTCCGGCGAACACGGTGGCGACCGGACCCGCACCCAGTGGGACCAGCTCGTCGTGTCCGGGAAGTGCCGTCATCGCGGTAGTCGCGGTGGCTAAGCGGGGGATTCCCGGCCGTCCGCGCCGGTGAGTCGGTTGACCGCGCCGGTCCCCTGTGCGTCCGCCGAACGGTAGTCGGCGACGCAGCCCATCGCGTCGTCGCACAACGTGCCGTAGGAGTTGGGGATGCCATCGGCCTTCGCCGTGAGCTGCTCGGCCAGCGGCCCGTACTTCTCCAGGAACGCCTGCGCGAGCAGGTCGCTGCCGATTCCCGCCTGGCCGGCCTGGAGCGCCTGCTTGTGCCTTTCCCACGCACTGCCGAAGGTTTCGCCCGCAGCCCGCAACTGGTTGATGCCCCGCGTCACGGCGTCCGGGTCCATGTCGTAGTCCGCCATCAGTCTCCCTCGATTTCCTTGTCGAGCTGGTGCAGCAACCTGTCCTCGGGCGTCCCCGACCGGGTATGCCGGGGGCGCGGACGCTCGTCCGCCGCCAGGTCGGCCGGGGTGTCCGGTGCGAGCGTGCGGACGAACGAGCGGAAGTCGTCGAGCACCGCGCCGACCTGGTCGCCGGTGCAGGTCAGCGCCGCCCGCACGACGGCGCCGCGGCTCTGGTCGGCCGAAGTCCCCAGTACCAGGTACACCTGGCATTGCAGCAACTCGTGTGCGATGCCGCCGATGTTCGCGGTGACCCGCAGGTCCTGCGTCAGGCCCGGCGCTCGCACCGAACCGACCTCCTGGCGGCTCACCACCGCGATGTCCTGCGCGGACTCGCCGAGCACGCGCACCGATTCCTCGGCCACGCCGGCGAGCCCGTCCTCCCTGACCTCACCGTCGACGGCGATGTTCGCGGTGAACCCCGAGCCCTGTGTCGCCGAGTTCAGCGCGACGAACGCCGCGCCCGGCGCGCCCACCTCGTCCGGAGGCGCCGGCCGCCAGCCGTCCGGCAGCTCGAACCGGACCGCCACGGGCAGTTGTGTGACCATGATTTCCTCACTCGTGCTGTCGTACTGATGGGCGGGCGGTCACCATTCGCCGGGGCCCCTCATCATTCGGTCTTTGAAGGCGTTCCAACCCGAGCCGACGGAATCCGCGGCTTTCCGCGCGGTCTCGGTGATCTTTTCGGTGTCGACTTGCAGGTCGACACCGGCCGAAGCGCCGAGGCCGAGAGAAAAGCCGGGCTTGGCGCGGAGGTGGAACTTGCCGTCCTCGCCAATCCCCGCTTCGAAATCGGCATCCAGGCCGAAACCCTCCCGGAACTCGCCCGTGAGGCCCACCCCGATACCGCCGATGTCCCCGGCGACGCGACCGCTGTACGAGGTTCCCTCGAAGCCGCCGACGCTCCCCCCGAGCTTGCCGGGAGTAGCCGTCAGACCGGCCCCGACCTTGGCCCCGGTCGCCTGCTCGTACTTGCCTTCGAAACCGTACAGACCGTGGTCGAGGCGACCGTAGTACGAGTCCTTCATCCCTTTGAAGGTTTCCGTTGTGTGCGAAAGCCCCCCGTTGGTAGCGGAGCCGAAGTAGGTGTTCTCGGTCCCGACCAGGTGCTCCTCTTCCGTCTTCGCATCGAACGGGCCGAGGGTGCCGTTCCACTCGTCCTTGCGGTGATTCCCGGTGATCACCTTCTGCTCGCCGAGCTTGCCCTGCTTCGGGAGGTCGCTTTCGGACTTGTCGACGACATACGGCCCAGGAGCGCCCAGCTCCCGCACGGCCTCGCCCAGCTTGTCGGTCGCCTGCCGCGTGGTGTCCTGCACGCCCTCCCATGCCTTGCCGGCTTCGTCGGTGGCGCGTGCCACGCCGTCCGACACGTCACGACCGACCTGCTGGGCACGATCCAACGTGTCGCGGCCGAATTGTTTCGCGCCGTCCCATAGGTCGCGACCGATCTCTCCCGCACCGTCCAAAACCTTGCCGGCACCGTCTTTCGCGCCGTCCACCACGTCCGAGAACCCGTCCCGGATGTCCTGGATCGCCCGTTCGGTCGCCTGCCGACCGCGGTTCACGGCGTCACTGACCATGCGGTCCCGCACGAGGCCTCCCTCGTCCGGAGGCAGGGTGCCCGCCATTTCGTAGATGTGGCCGTCCTGCTTCAGGTCATCCGCCCTCTCCTGCTTGAGCCCGTCGGTGATGTCGGCGGTGCGGACGAGGTCACTCGCGCGCCGGTCCATGTCCTCGCCGATCCTTCTGGTCTCATCGGCCTTGGCGGTAAGGTCGGCGCTGAACGTCTGCGCCGCCGGATCTCGCCAGTCCGCATCGGTGGCGTTGCGTGCGCCGATGGCGCCATCGGCAAGTTGCCGTGCACCGTCGGCTCCTTTGTTCAGCTCGCCGCCCGCGTCGCGCATCGCCCCGGTGTCCGCCGTGGGCATCGGCTCCTCGGCGAGCACGCGCTGCTCGTACCCATCGTCACCGACCTTTTCACCGACCTTGTCGCGGCCATCTTGCCCAGTGGACGGTTTCTCCGCCGACGGGTTGCCCTGAACCTGCGACTCGGCCGACGTGTGCTGCTGGTCGCCCGCGTTGGGCTGCCCGGTGGCGTCCTTGTCGGCCTTTTCCTTTTCGGTACTGCCTTTGTCGGTACTGCCTTTGTCGGTACCGCCATTTTCGGTACCGCCGTTGTTGGCCGTGGGCTCGCCCTTCGAGCCGCCGTTCTCGGCAGGCTTTCCGGACCCGGAATCAGCAGCGGCCTGCTGGTCGCTGCCGCCGCTGTTCGCGGGTGCGTTGCCACCGCCCCCACCGCCGCTGGGTGCGTTGCCGGCGCCTTCCGCTGATGACTCGGCCATCTCAGTACTCCCTGAACCGTGAACCCGATGAAGCAGAACCCCAGTGTCGATTTAGGACCATGCACGTGGTGGCCGGTGGCCTGATCCGGCCACCGGTGAACAGCACGAAAATGTCCCGGCGCGCGTACACGCCGGAACATTTTCGTGCACGGGTCACATACCGGAGCCCAGCCTCCCGGACGACCGCTGCACCGCGGCCATGTTCTCCTGGTTGCAGGTCTGGACACCCTGATTCATGGCCTGCATCAGTTCCTGCCCGGCGGCCATCACCTGCTGGCACGCCTTGCTGATGTCCGCGAACTGCGTGCCTGCCTGGTCCTGCCAGTCGGCCTGGGTCATTCCCGAGGCCTGGCCCCAGGAATCGATCGATTGCTGGACGCCCTGGAGGGCGCCGTTCATATTGGACGACAGCCCATCCAGGGCGCCGAAAACCGCAAGCTTACGCACGTTTCAACTCCTATCCCTTGTCATCATGCGTTGTGCGCTACTCACACCGCGCGGAGCAACCCGGCGAACGCGTAGGTCTGGCCGGACGGCGTGCCTGCGCCAGCATCGGGCGCGCTGCCGAGGCCGCCACCGGCCCCGCCACCGAAACCGAAGCCGCCACCGAAACCGCCACCACCGCCGAATCCGCCACCGCCACCGCCACCGAATCCGCCGCCACCGCCGCCACCACTGCCGCCACCGCCGTTGAAGCAGGTGGCACCCTGCTGGTCCACATCGAGGTAGTCGTTCATGGCGAACCTGGTGTCACCTCCCAGCTTCTCCAGCTTCTGGCACAGGTCGCGGATCGCCATGTCCCACTTCTTGTGCGCCCCGAGCAGCGCCTGCGACTGCTCCATGTTCCACTGCGCGGGAATCACGGAGCTCACCTCGCCCTGGAGCTTGTTGCGGTGCCCTTCGATCTCCTGCACGATCGTTGTCGCTATTTGCACCACCCGAGCGAGTGTGTCTGTGTTGGCATCCATCATGCCGCCACCAGTCACAGCATTCTCCTTCCATCCATACGGCTCACGCCGTTCTTTGCCCCTGCGCCGCCAAATCGAAATCCAGTCGACGGCAGGGCCGTCAAAGAACGCTATTCCGGTCACGGCCGCCAGCGGGGCGCGCGGCACGTTCCTGCCAGGCTCTCAGCTGATTTCTCAGCGGAACCAGCGTGGGTCGAACAGGGCCCGCACGCGCGCGCCGATCGGGCGAGCGGCGAGGCCGCGGCGGATGACCAGCACCGAACGCCACGCCTGACCGGCCGTGTCGCCGTCCGCGCCGGCCCCCGACCAGAGCGCGGTGTCCAACTGGCCGGCCAGCTGCCCCAGACCGTCCACAACGGACTTGTCGAAGGCCGGCTCGGCGACGCGGGCCAGGTCCCGCGCGGTCATCCCGCGGGTGACTCGCGCCCCGTGCACGCGAAGCAGATCCCTGGCTTCTTGCCAGGCCGCCACGACACCGGGCGCGCCCTGCCGGCGCTTCCTGCGCTGGGTTCGGACCACCCTGACCATCGGGATCGTGACCGTGGCCAGCACGATCAAGGCGAGCAGCACGAACGCGGCCGGCAGCACCGGCACGCCACCGCCGAGCCCCGCGTTCGACTGGGCCCCCGGCTGGGAATCGGGCAGCGGCGGGTCGTGCAGTTCCTGCGCGGGCGGGAGTTCGGCCCGCGCCTTCGCGGTGACCTCGGCCAGTCCGGCCATGGCCGCAGCGGAGTCCCCCGCCCCGCCGGTCGGATCGAGCGGGACCCAGCCGACCCCGGTCACCGCGACTTCCGGCCAGGCGAGCACGTTCCCGTTGCGCACCACCGCGCGGCCGTCCACCCCCGGCTCCGGTGCGCGGAAGCCGACCACGAGCCGGGCCTGGATGCCCACCAGCTTCGCCATGGCCACATAGGACGCGGCGAACTGCTCACTGGTGCCCCGCTTGTTCACCAGCAGGAACTCGCTCAGCTGCGGCCATCCGTTTCCGGTCGGCAGGTCGGCGCCGGTGGCCACCCGGTAGTTCTGGCTCAGGAACCGCTCCAGCGCCAATGCGGTCTGGAAGGACGGACGCAACCCGCCAGTGGCCGCGCGCGCCAGTTCGGTGATCCCGGCCGGGATCACCCCGAGGTCGCCACCCCCGCTCGTGGCCGGATCGAGTGCGGCACCGGCCAGTCCGGCCGGGTCGATGACCGGTTCCCACCACCGCAGGCCGTAACTCACCGGCTCGGACCGGCCGGGCAGCAGCAGCATGCCCGAGCCGGGGCTGACCAACGGCGCCGCCCCGTCGACCGAGGCTGGCATCGACTGGCTCGGCACCCACGGCTGGTCGGGCGAACCCGGCCCGACGGTGATCTGCGCCGAGTGCGCCGTGGTCGGCACGGTGACCGAAGGCGGCGAACCCAACTCGGTCCCGAGCCGCCGGTACTCGCCCCCTTTCGACCAGGTGACACCGTTGAACTCGGTCAGCACGACCAGCCGCCACCTGTCCACCTCGTCGGCGCTCGCATAGCTGAAGACCGGCACGTCCGGTCGCTCCAAGCGGGTGGCCACCTCGTCGAGCGGGTTGACCGACCTGGTCCTCGCCGCCGGGACCGGCGCGTTCTGGTACAGCGAGTACGCCGGTTGCCTGCCCTGGTCGGCAACCGTGACGACAACGGCCCCGAGCACGCCGAGCAGCGTCGTCGGCACCAGCAGCAGTGCCGCCGTGCCACGCCACGCCGGTCGCACCGCGCCCGGCCTCGACGTCGTGAACAGCGCGGCCACGACCGCCGCATAACCGAGGGCGACGACCGTCGCGACCGTCCCGGACAGCGCGACATAAGCCTGGCTCAACCCGAGCACCGCCAGCGCCGGCAGCACCGCCACCGCGGGCCAGCGCAGCGATTCGATCCCCAGCACGGCCGCCAGCAACACGGCAAGCGGCACGAACAGCAGTAGTTCGGCGTCGGGCCGCACCGGCCAGGTCGACTGCAGGGTGAGCTGCCAGGACTCGGTCACCCCACCGAGCAGTGCCCGCACCGTGCCGGCCGTCGGCAGGCCGGCCGGCATGGTGTCGCCGAGTTCGACCTCGGCCAGCCCGAGCAGACCCGCGACGAGCGCGAGCACCGGGCGCCACGGCCCGAGCGAGGGGAACCGCGCGCACAGTTCGGCCACCGCGTAGCAGGCCACCAGCACGACCGCGATCGGCGGCACGAGCGGCCACAACCCGAACACCGGGGCGAAGAGCAGACCGGATCCGGCTCCGGCAAGCAGCACGCAGGCGACGGCGACCCGGGAGGTCATCGGGCGACCACCGCGTTCCACCTCCGCGCGGCGTCCGCCGCGTCCGCGGCGGAAAGCACGCTGACACCGGGCACCGCCGGGGATTCGCCGATGCCGAGCGCGACCACGAGCACGTTCGAGTAGTGCGGTTTCGCGGCCACGAGCGCCAAGCGGTCGGCCGGCGAGACGGCCGAGGTGATCACCACCAGGCTGCCGCCACCGGACCTGGGCAGGGTGCCCGGCCACAGCGGCAGCCCCGCGTCCCGCGCCCGGTCCAACACGCTCAACTGATCGAGCAACTGCCGGACCGCGGGCGCACCGCCGGCCGTGGCGACGTCGACGCCGCACGAGGTGACCAAGCGGCACCGGCGGTCCGCCTTCGCCGCGGCGACGACGAGCGAAGCAGCGAGGTCAACGGCCTCCTCGAAGGCCGCACCGGCCGGGGCCTCCCGCCGGTTGTCGAGCAAGGCGGTGAAGCGTGGCTGGTTCGGATCGGCGTAGTCGCGGACCATCAGCCGGCCGGTGCGCGCAGTCGCCTTCCAATGCAGGTGACGCACCTCGTCCCCGACGATGTACTCACGTACCTCGCGCAGGTCGAGCGAGCCGAGCAGGGACCGGTCCGTGCTGGTCCCCTCATGGTGATGCCGCGGATGGCCGCCGTCGATCGCACCGATCGGATGGGTTCGCGGATGCACCCACAGCGTTGCGATGTCCCCTGTGGACAGTCGGCTGCGGCCGAGGCGGAGTGCGTCGAGCCGATCGAGCGTGAGCGGGCCGACCTGGTAGCGCCCGCGGTCGCGGGTCGGCAGTTCGTAGTGGTAGACCGCTTCACTTCCCGGCGTGAGCCGCCGCACGGACACCGACCGGAAACCGGTGTCCACCCGATCGCCCGCGGTGAAACCGGCCTGGGCGCGCGTGCCGGGGTTGGCCACCCGCAACCGGGCGAACGCCGGGCGCCCCCGCTCGACCCGATCCGGGTAGACCCCCCTGGTTACCACCACCCCAGGGCGGCGGGTGGTGACCGCCACGGCGGCCAATACCGCGCCGGCCGAGGCACCGGCCAGCGCGAGCAGCACCGGGTACCCCGCCAAGTGGCCGGCTCCGAAAAGGATCACCGCGGCCACGAGCGTCGCAACCCCGCGCCTGGTCAGCCGCATCGTCAGACTCCCGCCGCGCTCATCTCCGGCACCGGGGTCGCGGCGAGCACCTCATCGACGACGGCGGCGGGTGAGCGTCCGCTCAGCTGGGCTTCGGCGGTACGGATCAACCGGTGCTCCAGCACCGGGTGCGCCACGGCCTTGATGTCGTCGGGGGTGACGAACCCGCGGCCGTGCGTGGCCGCCACCGCCTGTGCCGCCCGGACGAGTGCGATGCTGCCGCGCGGGCTGACCCCGTAGGTGAGCGCCACGTGCTCGCGGGTGGCGGCGGCGAGCCTCGCGGCGTACTCGCAGACGGCCCGGTCGACGTGGGTCGCGCGCACCTGCGCCACCGCGGCCCGCACGTCCGCGATGTCCACGACCGGTGGCAGGTCGTCGGGATGGACCCCGGCGCAGTCGCTCATGATCACCATGACCTCGGAGGCGAGATCCGGGTAGCCGATCCGCAGCCGCATCAGGAACCTGTCGAGCTGCGCCTCGGGCAGCCGGTAGGTGCCCTCCATTTCGATGGGGTTCTGGGTGGCGATCACCAGGAAGGGCTTGGGCACCTCGTGCCGCACCGAGTCGACGGTGACGGTCGCCTCGGCCATCACCTCGAGCAGTGCCGACTGCGTTTTCGGGGTACCGCGGTTGATCTCGTCGGCGAGCACGATGTTGGCGAAAACGCCACCGGGATGGAACGCGAACCGCTCCTCGTGCTGGTGGTAGACCTGCACGCCGGTGATGTCACCCGGCATCAGGTCCGGGGTGAACTGGATCCGGTGCCAGCGGCCACCGATACTCCGCGCGAGGCACCGGGCCAGTGTCGTCTTGCCGAGCCCGGGGACGTCCTCGATCAGCAGGTGCCCCTCGGCGAGCAGTGCGGCTATCGCCAGGCGCACGACCTGCGGCTTGCCGCGGATCACGGCCTGCACGTTGGCCGCGATCCGTTCGTAGACCTCGCCGGCCGCTGCCGGTGTCACCTGACTCATCGGGGCTCCCAGTAGAGCTTGTTGGAACTGATCTTGCCGTTCGGCGTGGAAACCGAGATCCACACCGTTTCGCCGGGCACGTCGTAGGCGAGCTCGTTGTAGGTCCCGTCACCGCTCGCGTTGGTGCTGAACTCCTCGGTCCGAACGTTGCCGTTGCTGGTCGAGCTCAACGTGATGTCGTAGGTGGTGCTCGGCTCGAAGCCCCGCATCGTCGCGTTCACGTAGGAGCAGTCCGGTTTCTCGCACGAGTCGAACGAGCCGTCCCTGCCGCGGACGATGTTGATCCCCCGCTCCGGCACGGTGATCGACGCGCTCCCCACGGCACCCTGCAGGGTCTGCCCGGTCGCGGTACGAGTGACCGCCCGGACTTCGAACGTGACGGTCTGACCGGGTTTGAGTCCTGTGTAGACGGTGTTCGTCCCCTGCACCGTTTTCGTGCCGAGCCCGGTCGCACCGACCGCGTAGTGCACGAGTGTCCCGCCGCGCAGATCAGGGGCGCTCCAGCTCACGTTCGCGTCGCCGTTCTGGTAGCGCGCGGTCACGGCGGGCGCCTTCGCCGCGGCGAACGGAGCCACCGGCTCGGCGGACGCGCCGGGACCGGTACCCACCTGGTTGATCGCGGTCACGGTCAGCACGTACTGCGTACCGTTGGTGAGGCCGTTGACGGTCGCCTCGCGGGCGCCGCCGCTCACGGTCACCGAACCGGTCTGGCCCGAGTTCGTCCGCCAGGACACCCGGTAGGACGTGATCGCCGAGCGATTGTCCGCGGCCGCGCCCCAGTTGACTTTCGCCGTCCCGTCCCCTGCCGAGGCTCGCACCGAAGCCGGGGCGCCCGGCGGGCCGGCCGGGATCGCCGGCTGCCGCTGCTCGACCGGCTTGGCCGGTGGTGGCACCTTCGGCGTTTTCGGGCCCGGTGACTGCTTCGGCGGCTCCCCTGCCTGCCTCGGCTCACTCTGCTGGCGCGGATCGGGTGGCCCACTGGCCGGCTGGTTCGCCGGCGGACCGGCGTCCGGGACCGGCACCGGCGCGGGAAGGGCCGGTTTACCGACCACCGGGACGTCCTGGATCTTCCCATCCGTGCCGACGATCAACACCCGGCTGCCCGCGCCGTCCTCGATGTAGGCCCGGTTGTCCTCGCCGCGGCTGAGCCGTGGCTCGCCGGAGTCGCGCGGGAGCGGTTTGGTGTCCCGGTGCGCGCCGTCGGCGCCGTAGGTGAGCACCGTGCCGCTCGCGCGGTCGAGCACGGCGACCGCCGGGCCTGCCGCGACCGGCCCAAGGTAGTCGCCGGGTGGCAGCGGTACCGTGACCGGCGTCGCTGGCGGGTTCATCGGGTCAGCGAGGAGCAGGCGGTGCGCGGACCTGTCGAGGATCGCCACCTTGCCACCGACCTCGGTGGGCGCCAGCCCCGAGTCGGGCGAGACAGGAACACCGATCGGTACTCCGGCGCCGAGCACGCCGTCCTCGATGCGGTGCAACGTGGCCGAGGTCAGGTCGACGAACTCGGGCCGGTCGCCGACCACGGTCAGCGCGCCGGCGTGGTCCTTCGGCACGGTCACCGGGCACGACGAAATGCGCTCGGCGCCCTTCGGCAGGGTGCACACCAGCCCGGCACCGGTGCGGTGCAACCACAACGTGCCGTCCCCGGTAACCACCGGGTCGCCGACCGCACCGCCCGTGGACAGGGTCGTGGGGTTCCCGCCGAGCCGAACGATCTTGCCCGCGTTGCGGTACACGAGGTA
This sequence comes from Amycolatopsis nigrescens CSC17Ta-90, assembly GCF_000384315.1. Classification (GTDB taxonomy): domain Bacteria; phylum Actinomycetota; class Actinomycetes; order Mycobacteriales; family Pseudonocardiaceae; genus Amycolatopsis; species Amycolatopsis nigrescens. The sequence continues at coordinate 309,578 of NZ_ARVW01000001.1, forward strand.
CGGCCCGCCCTCGGTCTCGATACCCACCGGGACCTCGTCCACCGGCGGGACGATCGTCTGCTCCACCATCAGGGTCGACTTGCCGAAGGCGGTGATCCGGGAGCTACCGACGACATAGCTGCTGGTCTCGCCCTGCACCACCTGGCTGCCGGGGGTGCCGGGAACCGTGGCCTGCGCGTCGATGTTCGCGGTGGCGCCGTCGACGTGAAACGCCTTCTGCAGCACCGAGTTGAAGACCCAGTGCCCGGTCAGCGCGAACCGGGTGTCCGGCGCGGGCTGCGCGGCCCCGCTGAGCACGGCGACCAGTGCCGTCACGCATACGATCGCGGACAACGCGAACGGCGCGCGCCTGCGCCAGACCGCACCATTCCGCTTCGCCGTCGCGCCGGCCGTGGCCGCCAGCCATCCGTCACTGGCCTGCGAAGGGCCTTTTGCCATGGCGAGGAACGTAACAGCGCGGCTCGGGAGGGGTCCCGGAGTGACCGAAAGAGGTCAGCAGCCGAGATCACCGACTTGCTCGGCGTACCACGGTTCGCCGACGTGCTCGCAGATGAACCGAAGCGTCCAATGCGGATCGCGGTGCTTGTCCCACTCGTCAGGACCGGCAGCGGCGAGCCGGTGCACGTACACGTCCGCCAGCCGGCGCAGGCACTGCTCGGCCTCGTTCAGGTCAGGCTCGGTGAACGGCGCCCAGTCGCCGGCCAGGGTGACGAAGCTGCCCCGCCACTCGTCCGGCCGGCTGGGGCGGTCGTCCAGCAGCGCTTCGATTTCGGCCAGGTGATCGACCAGGTGGTGGGTATGGCGACGGATCGCCTTGTGCGGGGTGTACAGCCGCGCACCGTCCTCGGCCAGCCGTGGCCGCCCGTCCCAGACCAGCCAAGTCCGCGCCAGGGCCAGGATTCGCTCGACACCGGCCACCACAACCTCACCAGGATTGCTGTTCTCAGGCATGCCGTCACCGTAGAAGCCGAACACTTCGGGAAACTCCGAACTGTGCACGCTCTAGAGTGCGCACCATGGGGACCGATTTCGCCGCGGTCGCGCGGCTGCTGGCCAACCCAGCACGCTCGGCCGTGGTCGATGCGCTGCAGGCCGGGCGTCCCCTCGCCGCCGGGGAACTCGCGCAGTTGGCCGGAGTCCGACCCTCCACGACCAGCGAGCACCTGACGATGCTCGTCCAGGGCGGCCTGCTCACGGTCGTCCACGCCGGGCGGCACCGCTACTACCAGCTGGCCGGCACGGCCGTGTCCGACGCGCTGGAGGCCTTGTCGCACATCTGCCCGGCAACCCCGGTGCGATCCCTGCGCCAAGCCAGCGCCGCCCGCACCTACCAGTACGCCCGCACCTGCTACGACCATCTGGCCGGCGCCCTTGGCGTGGCCTTGCTCGACGCCATGCTCGACCGGGAATGGCTCGCCCCTGGCGACCCCGACTACACGCTCACCCCAAGCGGTGCGACCGAACTCGGCCGACTCGGGGTCGACCTCGCAGCCTGCCGACGCTCACGCCGACAGTTCGCCCGGCCCTGCCTGGACTGGACACAACGCCGCCCGCACCTCGCCGGCGCCCTCGGCGCCGCCATCACGGCCACGCTGAACACGCACGGCTGGCTCCGCCCCGGCTCCCCAAACCGCGGAGTGCGGATCACCACCACCGGCCAGACCAGGCTGCACACCACCTTCGGCATCGACACCACAGCACTCACCACGAGCAACGACAGCTGAAAGTCCGCCTGGCCGGCACGGCGAGGTGGTCGCCGATCAACCTAGGACTGTGCCCGCGTTCTTTGTGCCGTGGGGACGCTTGCGGGAGAACGCCGAAAGGTCTATGTCCTGGCCGGTGTGCTCGCCGACGAATCGCACTGGCCGTTCGTCGTGGTCTACGCCGTTCTCCGTCTGTTCGATGATCGAGGCGAGGAACTTGCCGACGACCGGCGCGTTCTTGAACTGGTTGCCGCTGGTCCCCATGGCGACGTAGAACCCGTCCAGCTCCGTGCGGTCGTAGATCGGCGTCCAGTCGTCAGCGACGTCGTAGACTCCCACGACCCCGCGAGCCCGATTGGGTATCTCCAACGCCGGTAGCCGTCGCGCAGCCCTCGTTACCTGAGCTTCGAACACCGCCATCGTCGGGTGCGCGGTGACGGCATCCGGGTCGTCCACCCACTGCAGCGGATCGCATTTCGGTTCCGTACCACCGACCAGCAATCCCCCACCGACCTCGCCTCGCAGGTAGGTACCCAGGTCCATGTCCGCGACGCAGATCCCGACGCGGTTGTCGGCGCGAAAACTCACCGGGGCCGCGACGTGCGCAACCTCCTGCCGCAACGGCCGGCATCCCACGGTGAAGTCGGATCCGACCGAGGCCAGCTCATTGATGCGCGTCGACCATGGACCCGCGGCGTTGACCACTACGCCACAGGGGATCCTGCTCCCATCCGCGAGTGTCACCGCGATGACCCGGCCATGGGCCCGTTCGATCCCGCGCACCAACGCATGGAACCGGAATTCGGCACCGTGTGCCCGCGCGGCAGCGGCCAGATTCTGCGCCGCCAGTTGCGGGTCGTTCACGAACCCGGCATCAGGTGTGTACACGGCACCCAGCGTGGTTTCGGCCTCGGCCCAGAACTCCTCGTCGTCGATGCGTTTCGGTGGCCAGTACCTGCCGACGTCGATACCCGGGATCCGCTCGAGCAAGTCCGCACTCGACCATTCCTCGAACGGGACACCCACGTTCTCGAACAGCGGCAGGTACACCGACCGGGGAGCGACGTCCACATCCAGCATCGCCATCCCGCACCGCACGTACCGAGCCAATTGCCCGACATCGCGGCCAAGGTGCTCCGCCCACGACCTCCAGCCGAAGTGCGCCTCCCAGGCGGTGGCGACGCCCGCAGCGGTGGAGAAGTTGAACCGCACCACCGCGCTGGACGCACTCGTGGAGCCGTGGCCGGCTCCCCCCGCCTTGTCGACCACCGTCACCCGCCAGCCGCTGCGGGCGAGTTCCAATGCGACCGACGCACCGATCACTCCCGACCCGACCACCACGACGTCCGTGGCCATAGCCCTCCCTAGCTTTACCCTTGCCGCACGTTCGCGGGACTACCAACGACACGTGCCTATGCGATGGCACGACAGGTCCTGAGGTAGCTGAGGAACGAGGCCTGCAGGCCGGTTACGTGCGTTTCGCGCAGGACCGCGCTGGTGACGGCTCCGCTGCGTGAGGTGAGGCGATGCAGGACGGTGGCCGTGTACTTCGTGATGTTTTGGTAGATGGCCAGGTCTCCGAGCAGCTCGAGCTCGTTGAGGGTCACGTGCAGCTTGGCGGCATGCTGCCGGTCACCCATCTCTTGGAGCTGGGCGAAGATCTGACTGTCTGCACCGGCAACGCCGGGACTGCCCGCTCCGATGCTCTCGAAGAGCGTGCAGCCGGTGAGCCAGGTGTAGAGGCTGAAAAGTCCGCCGTAGGAGTAGCCGAAGAGGCCGTGACCGCTCGCGGCTGTGCCGTAATCGCGTTCGATCCGCGGGTGCAGTTCCGCGGTGAGGAAGTCCAGGAATGCGTCGGCGTGGGTTTCGCGTAGTTCGGCGAGATAGGCGTCGGCTTCCTCGCGGGTCATCGCGCCCGTTTGAATTCCCGTCTCCACGGCATCGATGAACTCCTCGGCGATGGGCTCGCCGGGTGGCACGAGGTCTCTGTTGCGCAGCCGTGCCCAGTGCTGTGCTTCCTCGCCTGCGTAGCCGACGCTGACTTGGAGGTAGGGCTGGATTCGTTGGATGGGGTCTAGCTGGGTGACGATGAGCGGAGCCGTCATGCCAACGGCCCAGTTGCCGTCGAGCACGTACACGACAGGTACTTGCGTCGTGGCGGGGTCGTAGCGCGGTGGCGTGGTGACCCAGACGCCGTAGTCGTGCCCACCGCTGGAACGCAGCTCGAAGTAGTCGGTGTCGGCGAGGCAGCCCTGCCACATGGCGCTCATCGCAGGTCCTTCACAACGCGTCCGGCCTTGACGACGAGGATGGCGTTGGCGGGATCGGCGAAGAGCTTCGGATCTTCGAGCGGATTGCCTTTCCAGAGCACGAAGTCTGCCTGCATCCCGGGAGCGATGACGCCCACCTGGCCGGATAGGCCGAGGATCTCGGCGTTGGTCTTCGTGGCCGCCACGAGAGCTTCCATCGGCGTCTCGAGCTCCGCGCGCAGCCTGAGCTCTTCGCCTCGACGGTCCTGAGCCGGACCGATGAGATCGGAACCCAGCCCGATCCGCACGCCGGCCTCCTTGGCGACAGCGAGCGCCTCGGTCATCCGCTCACGAACCCCCAGCACACGATCGCGGGTCGCCTCGCCGAGGCCGGCTCCGGCGGTGTCGTGCAGCAGTTGCTCGACGACAGCGAACGTGGGCACAAGAGCAACCCCGCGAGTGGCCATCAGGGTGGCCGTGGACTCGTCGAGGTCGGTGCCGTGCTCGACACAGCCCACCCCGGCCTCGACCGCGTTCCGAATGCCTTCGTTGTTGTGGGCGTGAACCGTCACATAACTGCCCCGTGCCGCAGCTTCTTGAACAGCGACGGCGATCTCTTCCACGGTGAACTGGGTGTCGGTCAGCCGGTCGTGGGCGCCGACCACTCCGCCGGTCACGCAGAGCTTCAGGAAGGAGGCTCCGCGACGGAAGGCTTCGCGCACGTTGCCTCGCAGCTCGTCCGCGTTGCCCGACATCATGGACAGGGCGCACAGACCCGGAACGTGATGGCTGCTCCACAGCTCGGTGGGTTCCCAGTCGGCTCCGTAGTAGCCGTGCCCACCGGTCTGGCACTGCACAGGTCCGCACGACAGCACGCGCGGTCCCCTGACCTTGCCCTTTGCGATCGTGGTGACGACGCCGCCGTCGATCCCGCCGGTGTCCCGAACGGTCGTGAAGCCGGCATCGAGCGTCGCGCCGGCCGTGGCGAAGATGTCCGCGGCGATCTCAGCGGCACTGAGCTGAAACGAGAACTGCGGCTGGATCGGGCTCGACAAGCCCAGGTGAACGTGCGCGTCGATCAGGCCGGGCGTCATCGTCAGTCCCCCGGCATCGAGGCGCTCGCCGTGTGCGCTCGAGGCACCAAGCTGGGCAACACGCCCGTCTTCGACGGTGACGTTCACGTCGATGGGGTCGCAACCCGACCCGTCGACGACCGCCGCGCCGACTACCTGAAACCGTCCCACGAGTCGTTCCCTCCGCCGCCTGCGAGCCGACTGCGACCATGTGCGAAGCAACACGGCGCCATCAGTCTTTCTTTTCCAATGGATAAACTGCGGGAGTGATCTTGTCAAGCGCGGAACGCAAGGGCGACGCACGCGAGCGTCTCCTGGCTCGACTTCTCGACACCTTCGGCGAGGACCTTCCCTCGCCGGAGGTGTCGCTCCGCGAGATCGCCGCCCGGACCGAGACCAGCCACGCCCTCCTGCGATACCACTTCGGGTCACTCTCGGGCGTCTTGGCAGCCATGCTCAAGGCGCAGCGATCTCGTGACAACGAGGCGCTTTTCGAGGTCGCCCAGCAGGGCACCTTTGACGACCTCGTGGTGGCGATCTGGCGGGCCTACACCCGCCCGGAGCAGCTGTCGCGTGTCCGCAGCTTCTTCCACGTCGTAGGACTGGCCGCGTACCGCCCAGAGGACTTTCGCGAGTTCATCGACTCGCTCGACGACCTGACCAGGATGCTGGCCTCGCTCGCGGAACGCGAAGGGCTCGACACCGAGGAAGCGCTGACCATGGCCACCGTCGCCGTTGCCGCGATTCGTGGCCTGCTCTTGCAGGAAGTTCTGACGCCAGGGGTCCGCTCGGAGGACGCGGTCGCCTTGATCCTGCGCATGAGTACGGGCCAGTCCGTTCCACGGACACGTCCGGGGCCTTGAGCAGGGAGCCGCCCAGGTTCAGCCGCCTTCCGGCCTATCCAGCGGACCGCTTGCCGCGGTGAGGTGCAGGAGCAGGTGCAACTCCAGCGCCCGCGGCGGGGAACGCCAACCCTCGCCGAGCAGGCTGTCGGCTGCGGCCAGTCGCTGGTAGAGCGTGTTGACGTGGATCGCCAGTGCGGTGGCTGCCGGGCGGGGACGGCGGCCGTGGTCGAGGAACACGCGCAAGGTCTCCACCAGCGGCACACCACGGCGTCGTTCCTCGGCGAGCACCGGGCCCAGCACGTGCTCGAAAGCCTCCGCCAGATCGCGGCGACCGGCATGGTCGAGCAGAATCCGGTACAGCCCGAGTTGCCCGGCGGTCGCGGCTTCTCCCTTGCGCCCCAAGGCTTCCAGGGCACGCAGCGTCTGTCGGGCCTCGTGGAAGCACCGCCGCAGCTCCGCCTGCCCGCGCGCGGGGCCGGCGATGCCCGCGGTCGGTGCGTCGCGCGGCCAGTCCCGGCGAATGCCGTCGGGACCGGCTGTGGTCACGACAAGCAGCCGACCGCCGTGCTCGGCCGTGAGCGCGCCGGGCAATTGCGGGAGCCGCGCCCGTCCGGAGGCCACCACGAGCACCGAGTACCGCGCTGACGGGTCCAGCCCGGCTTGCCGCAGGGCTGGTCGCTCCGAGGTCGTGGTGAGCAGATCGACCAGCAGTGCCGCGCGGGTGCGCCGCGACGCTTCGGCCGCAGCCTGCTCGGCGAGCAGCGCGAGTGCTAGTGCCGGAGCCGCACGGTCGAGGAGCAGCCGGTCATCGCGGACGGGCTCACCGTCGAGCACCAGCGTGCCGAAGCGTCTCTCTCCGGCCACGACGGGCTGCGCCACGGTCGCGCTGTCCGCGGTCCCGTCATCCGGCGGTTCCGCCACGAAGCGGACCTGCCCGCGCGCCATCGAGCTGATCTCGGCCAGCAACTCCTCGACGCCGCCGCCGGTGAGCACCACGCGCGTCAGCCGCTGGTCCCAGCGCAGCGTCTGCTCCAGCTCGTCGGTGCGGCGCGCGAGCTGGTCGTTCGCGGCGTTGAGGCTACTGATGGCGTTGGCGTTCTCGATGGCGATCGCCGCGTGCGCGGCCAGTGCCGAGGCCAACGTCACTTCGTGCTCGGTGAAGTCCCGTTCCTGGCGCTTGCCCACGAACAGGGCGCCGAGCACGCGGCCGCGCAGGCGCAACGGAACTCCGAGCAGCCCGCGCATGTTCTCCGCACGTGCCGCCGTGTCGGCGGTGTCGTCGTGGCGGAAACGCCGCTCCACCTGGTAGTCGGCAGTCCAGCGGGGCGCGGCGTGCTCGATCACCTCACCGGCCAGCCCCACCGACAACGGGATCGCCACCCCGACCAGCTCTGGCGTGAGCGCACCGCTGGTGACCTTGAGTCGCAGCTGCCCGTCCTCGACGAGGCCGAGGTAGGCCAGGTCCGCGCCGAGCAGCCGGCGTGCCTGGTCGACGATCTCCGGTAGTAGCTCGTCGGGCGCGTGGAGAGCGGCCAGCCGGATCGCGATGTCGTTGAGCGCGGCCAACTCGGCCGCCCGCTGCGCCTGCTGCCGCAGCACCATCGTCAGCCGCAGCGCTTGCGCGGTCTCCCGGTCGGCCACCCCGGTGTCTCGCGACCGCGCCAGTTCGCTGCCGTGCCGCTGGAGCTCGTCCGGGGCGGCGTCGCGCAGCAGCAAGTCCAGCCATGACTCCCGCACCAGTAGACACTCCATCCATTGGCAATCGCCAACGATAGCTGGTTCACACATTGAGCGGAGGACGTGGACGCCGATAACGTCGCCGTCATGGGCGACGACGCGTGGCGGCGTGAGCTGATCGAGGACCTGGGCAGGGGCCTACCCGCCGGCCGGGTGATCACCGATCCCGATGTGGTCTCCGGCTACGTCCACGACGAGGCCGAATGGGCACCGCACGGCACACCGGCGGCGGTCGTGCGACCGCGTACGGCCGAGGAGGTGCGGCACGTCGTCCAGGTCTGCCTGCGGCTCGGCGCCCCGGTCGTCCCACGGGGCGCCGGCACCGGGCTGTCCGGCGGCGCGAACGCGATCGAGCACAGCGTGGTCGTCTCGACCGAGGCGATGACCACGATCAAGGAGATCAACCGGCGGGAGCGGCTGGCGGTGGTCGAGCCCGGCGTTGTCAACGACCACCTGCGCGCGGCCTGCGCCGAGCACGCCCTGTGGTACCCGCCGGACCCCGCGAGCGCGCCGTGGTCGACCATCGGCGGCAACGTCGCCACCAACGCGGGCGGACTGTGCTGCGTGAAGTACGGCGTCACCGGCGACTACGTCCTGGGCCTGGAGTTCGTGACCGGAACCGGCGAGCTCGTCCGCATCGGCCGTCGCACCGCCAAAGGCGTCGCCGGCTACGACCTCGCCGGGCTCATGGTCGGCTCCGAAGGCACGCTCGGCGTCATCACCGAGGTCACCGTCCGGCTGCGCCCGGCCCGCCAACCCGAACACACCGTCGTGGGCTACTTCTCCTCGATCGTCGACGCCGGGTACGCGGTCGCCGCCGTCGCCGAAGCCGGGCTGGAGCCCTCTGCGCTGGAACTGATCGACCGGCACTGCCTGGCCGCCGTCGACGAGTGGAAGCACATGGGCCTGTCGACCGAGGCCGACGTGGTGTTGCTGGGCCGCACCGACAGCGCTGGTCCGGCCGGCGAACGAGAAGCCGACGCGATGCTGGCCTGCTTCGAGAAAGCGGGTGCGACGTTCGCGGTGCGCTCGACCGACCAGCAGGAGGCCGACGCGCTGTTCGACGCGCGGCGCCTGGCCTACCCCGCGCTCGAACGGCTCGGGCCGGTGCTGACCGAAGACGTCTGCGTGCCCAAGGGCGCGGTCCCGGAGATGCTCGCGCGGATCGAGGAAGCCGCCGTGCGGCACGACACGCTGATCGCCAACATCGCGCACGCCGGCGACGGCAACCTCCACCCGCTGCTGATCACCCAACCCGGCGACGACGCCGCGAAGAAGCGGGCGCAGGCGGCCTTCGACGACATCATCGCGGCGACGCTGGAGTTGGGCGGCACGGTGACCGGCGAGCACGGAGTCGGTCTGCTCAAACGGGACGGGCTGGCCGCCGAGGCCGGGCCTGCCGTGCTGGCGCTCGGCCGGGCGGTCAAGGACGCGTTGGACCCGCACGGGATCTTCAATCCCGGCAAGGTAATGGCGACCGAGCGGGAAGGAGCGTGACAACGGTGCCAGCCGTCCGCATTGGACAGAGGCCGGTTCGGGGCAACGTGGCAGACGCCTGACAGAGCTTCTTGACCCCAATTGCCCCATCGGCCATCCATGGCCAGCAACACAGCGAAGCCCAGGTCGCTGACCTGGGCTTTCCCGCTGTACTGCTCCCCCGCTTGGACTCGAACCAAGAACCCTCCGGTTAACAGCCGAATGCTCTGCCAATTGAGCTACAGGGGAATGAAGTTGTCGCCGTCCGGATCGCTCCGGCCAACGAGAAGAAACTCTAGCGCATGCCCGATCGGCCCTCTGCAACCACCCGGGTGTTCGCCCCGCGGGCGGCGCTGACCGGCATGCGGGACAATGGGCACCAGCTGGACACCGAAGGGAGGCGTGGAAACCATGAAGACATTGCTGCTGGGCGCGGCCGTGGGCTATGTGCTCGGCTCGCGGGCCGGCCGGGGACGTTACGAGCAGATCGTGCGCACCTACCGCAAGATCGCGGATCATCCGGTGGTGCAGGGCGCGGCCGGGATCGCCAGGGCGAAGGTCGGCGAGAAGGTCGGCGAGGCCCCGTTCACACGCCGCGGCAGGACAGGCCCGCCTGGGGCGAACGGCCAGCACCGGGCCGCTCAGCCGCGGCCCTGAGACCCGATCCTGGCGACGGCGAACACCCGCCGGAACGGGAACCAGGTCGTCCCGTCGGCGCGGGGCGGGTACGCCTCGTCGAGCAGCGGGGCCAGCCGGCTCCGGAACCGTTGCCAGGATCCTTCGTCCAGGGCCGCCCTGACCGGCCGCAGCGCGGTCCCGGTGATCCATTCGAGCACCGCGTCCGGCCCGGCTAGCCGCTGCACGTACGTCGTCTCCCAGGCGTCCACCGCGCAGCCGGCACCGGCCAGCAGTTCGGCATAGCCCTGCGGACCGTCCACAGTGTCCTCCCCGCGCAGGTCCACACCGGACAGCAGCGCGGCCCACTCCGGCTCCGCCGCCAGCTTCCGCACCAGCGCGTGGGACGGCGCGCTCAGGTTGCCCGGCACCTGCATCGCCAGCCAGGCGCCCGGCGGCAGCTGCCCGGCCCAGCGCCGCAGCAACTCCCGGTGCTCCGGCACCCACTGCAGCACCGCGTTGGTCACCACCACGTCGGTGTCCGCCGCCGGCGCCCAGTCACGCACGTCGAGCAGCCCCGCTGGCACCCCGGCCGCGCGGGCCGCGGCCACCATCTCGGGTGAGCTGTCCGTCGCCTCCAGCTCCGCGTCCGGCCAGCGCTTGGCCAGGCCGGCGGTCAGGTTCCCCGGCCCGCACCCCAGGTCGACGACCCGGCGTGGAGCCTCCGCGCCGATCCGCGAGGTGAGGTCGTGGAACGGGCGGGCCCGCAGGTCGGCGTAGTCGAGGTACTTGGCGGGGTCCCACATGGCGCCTCCCGAGACGGCAAAACCGTACGCTCATACTGCTCGATACAGTACGAGCGTACTGCTACGCCTGTCCAGTCCCCGGCCCGGCCAGCTTCTCCCCCGCCTCGCGCGCAATCGCCGCGACCACTGCCGGATCCACCCCGGGATCGGCACGCACCTGCAGCACGATGCCGTCCTCGCCGGGCACCTTGCGCTGCACGAACCAGGCGCCGCCGCCCTCGAGCTCCTGGTGGTGGCGCTCGCGGATCGACCCGTCCACCCGCTGCCGGACCATCAGCGGCACCCGGCCAGGCTGCTCCAGCACGAACTTGACCGGCGGCCGCTCGGCGAGCAGCACGGCCGCGCCGAACTCCTCGGCGACCACCGCCTCGCTCAGGGTGAACACCCCGTCACCCCAGGTCGCCTTGCCGACCAGATGCCAGCCGACCCGGCGCGCGGACTCGCCGTCGGGCACCCACAGCCCGAGCTCGGTGACCACCAGCGCACCGCCGCCGGACACCGCCGCGGACGCGAGCGCGTTCTCGCCCGGCGCCAGCGCGCCGGGGAACCCGTCCGGCAGATGGTCCCCGAAAAGCCGCCGCAGCCATCCCATGCGCTAGCCCATCCCGCCGATCGCCTGGTCCCGCAGGGCCTTCCGGTACTGCTCGAGCGCCACCAGGTCGCCGAACAGCGCCCGGTACTCGTCGGCCGCGTCGATCGGCGAAAGCCGCTGGAGCTTCGACTTGATCTCCGCGATCTGCCTGCCGACCAGGTTCTCCTGCACCGCCGCGAGCACCCCGCCGACGTACCGCGAGTCCACCTCGCCCTTGGCGCGCAACGGTTCCACCGACAGCTCGCTGAGCAGGGTCCGGACCGCGCCCTGCGGGCAGTGCGGGGTGGCCGCGTCGATCAGCGCCGGGCCGGACAGCCCGCTCGCCGCGCCACCGGCGGCGAGCACGGCCTTGTGCAGTGCGGCGTACGCGGGATGGGTGAACGCTTCCACGGGCAGCGCGTCGTACTCGGGGCCGGCGATCGCCGGCTCCTGCAGTGCGGCCTTGAGCGACTCCCGCTGCGCGGTCAGCCGCGGATCCGAGGCCGCCGGGCGCGGGATCTGCTGGGCGTCACCGGCGCCGCCGGCCCGCGTTTCGCCGCCGCGCGCCACCGGCTTGCCCCGGCTCGACCCGGCGCTCTCCCGCACCCGCCGGACCACCATCGCCACGTCTTCCCAGCCGACCCACCAGGACAACTTCGTCGCGTAGCCGTCCCGGCTCGCCCTGTCCTTGATCCTGGCGACCAGGGGGACGGTGTCCCGGAGCGCGGCCACCCTGCCGTCCACCGAGTCCAGGTCGTAGGACTTGAGCATGCTGCGGATGGCGAACTCGAACAGCGGGATCCGCCGGGCGACCAGGTCTCGGACGGCCGCGTCGCCCTTGGCCAGGCGCAGTTCGCAGGGGTCCATCCCGTCCGGCGCGACCGCGATGTAGGTCTGCCCGGCGAAGGACTGGTCACCCTCGAACGCCTTCAGCGCCGCCTTCTGGCCGGCCTCGTCGCCGTCGAAGGTGAAGATCACCTCGCCGCGGAAGGTGTCGTCGTCCATCAGCAGCCTGCGCAGCGCGTACATGTGGTCCGCGCCGAAGGCCGTGCCGGACGAGGCGACCGCGGTCTTCACCCCGGCCAGGTGCATGGCCATCACGTCGGTGTAGCCCTCGACCACCACCACCTGGTGCCGCTTGGCGATCTCCTTCTTGGCCTGGTCGAGGCCGAAGAGCACCTGCGCCTTCTTGTAGATCGGCGTCTCGCTGGTGTTGAGGTACTTGGCCTCGATCCGGTCGTCGTCGAACATCCGCCGCGCGCCGAAGCCGACCACGTCGCCGCCGAGGTCCTTGATCGGCCACAGCAGGCGGCGGTGGAACCGGTCGATCGGGCCGCGCTGTCCCTCCTTGACCAGTCCGGAGGTGAGCAGCTCCTTGAGCTCGAACCCCCGGTTCAGCAGGTGTTTGGTCAGCTTGTCCCAGCCGCCGGGGGCGAACCCGCAGCCGTAGCCGCCGGCCGCCGCCTGGTCGAAGCCGCGCTCGTTGAGGAAGTCGCGCGCGGGCTTGGCCTCCGGGGTCAGCAGCTGCTCGGCGTAGAACTGGGCGGCCACCTTGTGCGCCTCGACCATCCTGGCCCTGGTGCCGCGGTCGCGCTGCACGCTGCCGCCGCCACCCTCGTAGGTGAGCCGGAAGCCGACGCGGTCGGCCAGCCGCTCCACCGCCTCCACGAAGGAGACGTGGTCGATCTGCATGATGAACTTGATGACGTCGCCGCCCTCACCACAGCCGAAGCAGTGGTAGGTGCCGTACGTCGGCCGGACGTTGAACGAGGGGGTCTTCTCGTCGTGGAACGGGCACAGCCCCTTCAGCGCGCCACCCCGTGACTGAAGCGCCACGTAGTCCCCGACGACCTCGTCGATCCGGTTCCGTTCACGTACTTCGGCGATATCGCTTTCCCGGATCCGGCCTGCCACGGAGTGGAGTCTAGTTCCGACCTGTTTCCGGCCGTGCGGCACACTCGGGGTGTGAGCAGCACGCCGCACCGGCTGGACGCACTGGCCGAGGAGTTCTCCGGTCTCCGGTCCCATCTGATCGCGGTCGCCTACCGGCTGACCGGTTCGGTCTCCGACGCCGAGGACGCCGTCCAGGAGTCCTGGCTGCGCCTGTCCGAGCTGCCGGACGCCAAGCGCGCCGAGATCGAGAGCCGGAAGGCGTGGCTGACCACGGTGGTCGGGCGGATCTGCCTGGACCGGCTGCGCTCGGCCACCGCGCGGCGCGAGCAGTACGTCGGCGAATGGCTGCCGGAGCCGATCATCACCCCGCTCGCCGGCGGCACCGGCGAGGACCCGCTCGAGGCGACCGTGCGCGACGAGGGCGTGCGGATGGCCGCGATGGTGGTGCTCGACAAGCTCACCCCCGAGCAGCGGGTGGCCTTCGTGCTGCACGACGCGTTCTCGGTCCCGTTCGCCGAGATCGGCGAGATCCTCGGCTGCTCCCCCGCCACGGCCAGGCAGCACGGCTCGCGGGGCCGCCGGGCGCTGGAGGACGCCGACGCGCCGCCCCGGGTGCCGGCGGCCGAGCAGCAGGAACTGCTCGGCCGGTTCATGCGGGCGGTGATGACCGGGGACATCCGCGCGGTCGCCGAGGTGCTGCACCCGGACGTGGTGCTGATCGGCGACTCGAACGGAAAGGCGAGGACCACCAGGAAGATCATGGTGGGCGCGGACAAGATCACGCGCTTCTTCCAGGGCCTGCTCACGCGCTACCGGCCGGAGGGCTTCGCCGCGGCGCAGGCGGTGCTGGTCAACGGCGACATCGGGCTGTACCTGCCCGCCATGCCCGGCGGCGACGGCTACCTCGACCTGGACAAGCACGTGCAGGTCGTCGACGTGCGCGACGGCCGGATCGTGACCATCTACGACCTGGCCAACCCGGACAAGCTCGAACGCGTACCCGGGTCCTGAGGTCAGCGGATCGGGTGAACCTTCGGCGAGCATCCGCGTGCAAAGAACATATGTTTCGCGTGCGGCATGCACCTATTCGTCACGGTTCGAAACTCCGGCGCGACAAGATCACGGCCGTGGCAGGATGGCCGGATGGTGCGCACTCCCACCGATATCGAAGACAGGACGACGTGAGCGGGCAAGACGGCGGCACCGCGAACCGGGCGGCCGCCACGCCACCCGGCGACGCCGGACCCGCGTTGTTCCGGCTGGTGCGGTTCTGGGCACGGCGCTGGGCGCCGGACGTGGTGCAGAAGCTCGACGAAGGCGCGCCGGACACCTGGACGGTGCAGAACCTCTACGTCATCCAGGCGATCCACGGCGCCTCGATGGCGGGCACCCGGAACAGCTCAGGCGGCGAGGTGACCGTGGCGGACGTGGCCAAGCAGCTCGGGCTGGACCGCTCGGTGGCCAGCCGGATGATCGCCGACGCGGTCCGCGACGGCTACGTCAGCCGGCATACCTCGGCGCAGGACGCCCGGCGCGCGCGGCTGTCCCTCACCGAGGCCGCCGAGGAGTTCCTGGCCGCGTCGAACAAGCACCAGCAGCAGGCCTTCGAGGACCTGGTCTCGCGCTGGCCAGCCGACGACCGGCGGCGGTTCGCCGGCTATCTGCGCCGGCTGGCCGGCGAGGTGCTGGACACGCCCTGATCCCAAAGGGCAAAAAGTCGGCTATTTGCCCGTCGGGGCCTAGCGGGTCAGCTCGCGGACGTCCCAGATCCAGACCCCGTCGACGTACCTGGCCGGGCTGCGCAGCAGCAGGTCGACCGTGTCGCGCAGGGCGTCCTGGTTCTTGCCGCGCGGCAGCACGACCACGTCCGCCCGCCAGTACCGCAGGTCGTCCAGCGCGTCCGTGCGCGCACCCTCGTCGATCTGGGGTATCGCACCGGACTCGCGCACCTTGGCCAGCAGGGCGGTGGTCGGGCGGCGGATCGCGCCGTACCGGCCGCGCTTGTCGTCCGGCCCGTTCGGGCCCACGAAGTAGCCGTCCGCCAACGGGAACTCCAGGCCGGCTTCGACCTGCCAGTGCAGCGCGCGGGCGTCACCGGAGCTCGGCAGCGGTACCACCACCACCGAACCGCCCGGCTCGACCTGGCCGCGCCAGCCGCCGTCGGCGAAGAACCGCGGGGTGGCCTCCCTGATCTCCGCTTCCAGCGGGGTCGGCGCGATCGGCAGCAGCACCGCGGTCAGCGCGCCGAGCCAGAGCAGCCGCAGCGGCAGTTTCAGCTGCCGGACCTCCCAGCTCGCCGCCGCCGCGAGCACCCGGTCGGTGGCGATCGCCAGCAGCGCGCCGATCGCCGGCAGGCAGCCCATCGCGAGCCGCGACTCCAGCACGGACTCGAACAGCGGCCACTCGGCGAACAGCTTCCACAGCCCCGGCACACCGGTCTCGACGTGCGCCACCACCAGCTCCACGCCGAGCGAAAGCCAGGCCAGCACGAACATCGACACCGCGATCGAACGGGACAGCACCGAGCGCCACAGCCAGATCGTCAGCACGATCATCAGCACCACCAGCGGCCAGCCGAAGAACGCGTTCTCCTCGGTCGGGTTCATCGCCACGTCACCGGCGTTCGCGGGATCGCCGGCCACGGACTCGCCGGCGAACCGGGTCAGCGCGGCGGTGTCGTTGCCGACCGGGCCGTGTTCCAGCGACTGGTAGCTCTGCGGCCCGAAGAACTGCCACCACAGCGGAAACGCGGTGAGCACGAAGGCGACCCCGACCGCCACCCCGAAGCCGGTGGCCATCGGCCGCACCGACGCCCAGATCTCCCGCGGCCGGGAAATCGTGTAGGTGACGGCGAAAACGAAGAAGGCGACCGCGCAGATCAGCAGCGGCTCCTCGCCGAGGAAGACCTGGTACGCGACCAGCAGCCCGAGCAGCACCCCGTCGCGGACCGGCCTGCTGCTGCCGGGCAGCCGGATCAGCCGGAGCACGATGAACGGCAGCAGGAACAACCCGACGAAGTTGGGGTGCGCGTTGGCATGCGAGATCATCGACGGGGCGAAACCGCAGAACCCGCCGCCGATCGCGGCCGCGACCCTGGACCCGACCAGGTGCCGGGAGAACACCCAGTACCAGGCCGCGGCGGTACCGGCGAGGCCGCCGGTGAGCGCGACCGCCCAGGTGACCGTGGGCCCGAAGGTCAGCGTGATCGGGAACAGCGGGATGCCGACGCCGAGCATCGCCGTGTTGGCCATCAGGTTCACGCCGAGCGGGAAGTTCTGCAGGTCGCTGGTGAACGGGTTGTTCAGCTCCAGCACGTTCTTCGCGGTGACCGCGAAGAACCATTCCCACATGTTCTGGTCCTGCGCGCTGTTGCGCAGGTAGCCGCCGTCGAGCTGGACCCACAGCCCGCTGAAGACGATCACCGCCAGCGACAGGTAGACCAGCATGACCCCGGCGTCCACCCGCGAGAACGGCCGCCGCCACGGTCCGGCCGGGGACGGCGGGGCGAGCGGTGGCAGCGTGGTCGTCGGATCCTGGTGAAGGTGCACGTTCCCTGGACGCCCCTGGCCGGGGGAAAGGATGCCCTGGGATCTGTCTTTCACGGTTCGACGACGCGGGCGAGGAAGTAGATCGCCCCGCTCTGCGCGTGCCGCACCAGCAGCAGGAAGGGCCGGTCCACCCGGACCGAGACCGGGTCGCCCGACGGCATCGACACCAGCCGCATCATCACCGCGGTGGCGGCCGCCCCCTCCAGGCCCTGCTCGTCGATCCGCAGCACCGCCTGGTGCAGCACGTCCGAAACCTCGATCCGCGGGTCGGGGGTCAGCCCGGTCAGGTCGGCGGCCGGGGTGAACATCGTGCGCACCCCCAGCCGCCGCAGCACGTCGTTCAGGTCGCTGCGCAGGTCCAGGTCGATCTTGGGCAGCGCCAGGTGCACCGTGGTGTCCCGCTTGGCGGCCAGCAGCCCAGCAACCAGCTCAGCGTCCACATCGGACTCCTGCGCGGCGAGTCCCTGGTCCGGCAACAGGATCAGCGCCTGCACCCCGCCCGCGGCTGGCAGCTCGACCAGCTGCCAGCCGTCGGCGGCCGCGTAGCCGAGGCGCTCGGAGTTGTGCATGGTCGGCACCCGCCTGGTGCCCGAGGGCGCGTGGAACTCGGCGGGCTCGGTGTCGCCGTCCGGGAACCGGAACGTCCACGCGGTCTTGAGGTAGAGCGCGTTGACGATGCTGGCCACGGTGTCCGGCTGGACGGTCCCCGGCTGCAGCAGCTCGGGGATGAGGTCGCGGGTCGTCTCCGCCACGTCCTCGTTGATCTTGCGCCGCGCGGCCTCGGTGTCGGTGCCGAACGGCGCGGTCGCCACCTGCCCGGCCGGCCAAGTCGCCAGCTCGGTCCGGAAGCCGTCTTCGACCGGCAGCTCGTCCCAGACCCACAACGTGTTCGACACGGCGAGCACCGGGGCCTCGCCGCTGGCGGGCTCGGGCAGCTCGGCGGCCGCGCGCAGCAGCTCAGCCTGCCCGGCGATGTCGGGCACGGCGCCGGCCAACAGCGCGATCAGCTCGTCGGCCGTGCTACCCCGCGCGGCTCGGCTGACCAGGCCCAGCGCACTCGCCACCGAATAGGGCGAGAAGCAGGAGTCACCGCCGCCCGCCGCGACCTCTCGGTGCAGCGCGAGGCTGAAGTTCAGATGCGCGCGTTCGGAACCCGTCGCTTCAGACACACCGTGACGCTACCGGCGCGGGCGCAGCGGCGCCGCACCGGCACCGCGACCCGCCTCACCCGGCGTGCCGTCCGGTGTGCCACGCGTGCCAGGCGTGCGCCTGCGCGTCGGTCAGCGAAGCGACCTGATCGATCACCACCCGCAGTCGAGCCGCGTCGCCGTCCGCCTCCTGCCAGGCCGGATGCAGCGCCGCATCCAGCGACTCCGGCGCCCGCACGGCCAGCACCCGCACCAGCTCGGCGAGCATCTGCCGCTGCCCGTCCTGCATGGCCAGCCGCCGCGGGTCGCTCATCACGTACCGCAGGGCGAGCGCCTTGAGCAGCGCCACCTCGGCCGCGACCTGGTCCGGTACGGACAGATCGGCGGCGTACCGGCGCAGCGGGCCTTCCCCGTACTCGGTCCTGGTGCCGGTGACCGCGGCCGCGGCGAACCGGCCGACCAGCTCGCTGGTCATCCGCTTCAGCGCGACCTGCGCGCCGAGCGAGTAGTCGTACTCGGCCCCGGTCAGCGCGGCCACCGCGGGCAGCGTCCGCAGCTCACCCGCAGCACCCTCCACTGTGGACACTGGGAGGGTGGTGAAGTGCTTGGCCGCCAGCTCGGCGACCGCGGCACGCTCATCGGGATCGGCCAGCACCCGCAGCGAGATCCGCCCGGCCAGCACCCCGTCCTCGACGTCGTGCACCGAGTAGGCCACATCGTCGGCCCAGTCCATGATCTGCGCCTCGATGCAGGCCCGCCGCGCCGGCGCACCGTCCCGCATCCACTCGAAGGCGGCCAGGTCGTCGTCGTAGGCGCCGAACTTGACCGACCCGGCGCCGCGTGCCCACGGGTACTTGGTGGCCGCGTCCACGCAGGCCCTGGTCAGGTTCAGTCCGGTGGCGGCGCCCCCGTCGGCGAGCGCCTTCGGCTCCAGCCTGGTCAGGATGCGCAGGGTCTGCGCGTTGCCCTCGAACCCGCCGCAGGGCTGCGCGACCTGGTTGAGCGACTGCTCCCCGTTGTGCCCGAACGGCGGATGGCCGATGTCGTGCGCCAGCCCGGCGGTGTCCACCAGGTCCGGGTCCGCGCCCAGCTCCTCGGCGATCCCGCGGCCGATCTGCGCCACCTCCAGCGAGTGGGTGAGCCTGGTCCGCGGCACCCCGCTCACCTCGGCGCCCTCCCCCGGCCCGACCACCTGGGTCTTGCCGGCCAGCCGGCGCAGCGCGGCCGAGTGCAGCACCCTGGCCCGGTCGCGGGCGAACGCGCTGCGCCCGTCCGCGCGGGAGCCGGGCAGCGCGGCCTGCTTCGCCGGCTCGGCGAGCCGGCGCTCCCGGTCGTGGTCGTTGTAGCTCGAGCTCACCCGTGGAGCATATGCGCGTGCACCGACAACTCAGCCGATGCTGGTGCCGCCGATCTCGTCCGCCGGGTTGTTGGTCAGCCGGTAGAACAGCAGCGCACCGGTCTCCCGGTAGATGTACATCGCCTGGGTCTCCCTGGTCTGCACGACCGGGCCGCGATGGGTCGGCGAGCCCCAGGCGTCCAGCCCGGTGTCGTTGGCCATGGTGGTTGCCCGCAGCGAGTGCCAGGGATCGCTGACGATCACCGCGGTGCGCAGCCCGCGCTGCTGCGCCGCGGCGGACACCGCGCGCAGGCTGCCCAGGGTGTCCCGGCCCTCGTTCACCAGCAGCGTGGCCGTCTTCGGCACGCCCTGCTGGACCAGCCAGCGCTGACCGGCCTCGGCCTCGGTGTAGTTGTCGCCGGTCTTGCCGCCGCCGACGGTCACCACGGTCTTGGCGACGCCCTCGTCGTAGAGCTGCTTGGCGTGCTCGAGCCTGGCCTCGAAGACCCCGGACGGCTTGCCGTTGTACTGAGCGGCACCGAGCACCACGATCACGTCCGCCGGGGCGCGGTCGTCCAGCCTGGCCACCTGCCAGACGCGCACGGCGGTGCCGCCGACTACCAGCAGTAGCAGCAGCACGGTGCCGAAAAGGGCTCGGCGCACCCAGTTGGCCGGACGCGGGGTCACCGGCGGAAGGGACGAACTCATCCAGGCCATCTTCGCAGAGCCGCCGTCGCGCCCCGAAGACAGCTCGCTACAACCAGCTCGCTACAACCAACCGCGTTCTTCGGTCAGCCGGATCGCCTCCGCGCGGGTGCGCGCGCCGGTCTTGCCGATCGCCGAGGACAGGTGGTTGCGCACGGTGCCTTCGGACAGGTGCAGCCGCTGGGCCAGCTCGGCCACCGTCTGGCCGGAGCTGGCCGCCTCCAGCACCTGCCGCTCCCGCGCGGTGAGCGGGCTCGTCCCGGTGGCCAGCGACTCCGCCGCCAGCGCCGGATCCACCACACGAAGTCCGCTGTGGACCCTCCGGACGGCGTCCACCAGCTGTTCCGGCGGAGCGTCCTTCACCACGAACCCGGCCGCACCGGCCGCCATCGCCCTGGCCAGATAGCCCGGCCTGCCGAAGGTGGTGCACACGATGATCCGGCAGGCCGGCAGCGCCGCGTGCAGCTCGGCCGCCGCCGCCAGCCCGTCCTTGCCCGGCATCTGCACGTCCAGCAGCGCCACGTCCGGCGCGCTTTCCCTGGCCGCGGGCAGCACGTCGTCACCGCTGCCGACCTGGGCGACCACCTCCAGATCGGGCTCCAGCCCGAGCACGGTGGCCAGCGCGCCGCGGACCATCGCCTGGTCGTCGGCGAGCAGGATGCGGATCATGCCGGCTCCCCGACCGGCCTGACCTGCGCCGTCGCGGGCGCGGCGGCCGGCTCGTCGTGCTCCGGCGCCTCGGCACGCAGCACGAACCCGCCACCGGGTTTCGGCCGCGCGGTGACCGTGCCGCCGACCTCGGCCAGCCGCTCGGACAGCCCCCGCAGGCCGTTCCCCTGCCGCACCTCCCCGGCGGCGGTGCCGTCGTCCTCGATCTCCAGCCAGTTCCGACCGAGCCTGGCCCGTACCGTGCGGGCGTCCGAATGCCGGATCACGTTGGTGACCGCCTCCCGCAACACATAGCCGAACACCCGCTGCAGGTCGGGACGCACATCGTCCACCGCGTGCGGCAGGTCCGCGTCGATCTCCGCGGCCCGCAGCGCCGCGCGCGCACCGGCTATCTCCGCGGGCAAGGACACCTCCAGGTACTCCGAAACGGTCGCGCGCACGTCACCGAGCGCGCTGCGGGAGAGGCCCTCCACCTCGCGGATCTCGGTGATCGCCGAGTCCACGTCCTTCGAGCTTTCCAGCACCCGGCGGGCCAGCCCCGCCTTGACCGTGATCGTGGTGAGGCTGTGCCCGAGGATGTCGTGCAGGTCCCTGGCCACCCGCTCCCGCTCCGCGGTGACCGCCAGCGTGGCGATCTCGTCCTGGGCCCGGCGCAGCACCCGGACCGTCCGGATCAACCGGCCCATCACCAGCAGCGCGAAGCTGACCGAGCAGATCGTGATCAGGTCGCCGACGTCCTCGGACCACCGCCCGGTGACCAGCAGCAGCACCGCCAGCCCGGCCGCGCTGGCCCCGTCGAGCACCAGCACCCAGCCGACCGGCAGGACGAAGGCGAGCATCGCCATCACGTAGGTCATCAGGCTCAGCGAGTCCGGCCCGAGCAGGGCGAGCTGCGCCCAGCCCACGGCCAGCATGCCGACGCAGAAGACGAGCCGGCGACGGAGGTCGTCCACCGGCAGGACCATCGGGAACAGGAGGTAGCACAGCGAGTAAACCGCGACCAGCGCCAGCACCAGGCCGTTCCACCACAGGCCCCGATGCCCCTCCAGCACGATCCGCACCGAGGGGGCCGCGTAGGGGGTCAGGAATCCGATCGCGATGATCGCCCAGCGGTACCGGAACCGCCGTTGCCCGCCGACCCGTTGGAAGGTGCCCACGTCCCGCCACCACAGGTTCCGCGAACCCGGCCCCTCCGTCACCACTACCGCTCCTCAGAATCTTGCGGGACACCCGCACCCGATCGATGAGGGCATGCGCAAAAAGCCTCGCATGCCCCCATCTCAGAATCTTGCGGGACACCCGCACCCGATCGATGAGGGCATGCGCAAAAAGCCTCGCATGCCCCCATCTCAGACTCGTGCGCTGTCTTTACGGTAACGCCTGATCACCAGCGCCCCGAGCACCAAGGTCCAGGCGGCGAGCACCCCGGCCGCGTTGCCCAAGCTCACCGACAGGTCGCTGGTCACCGCGCCCCGGCCGATCTGGGTGAGCCAGTAGCTGGGCAGCGCCGGGGAGATGTCCGCCATCCAGCCCGGCATCCCGTCGAGCGGGATCCACAGTCCACCGAGGAACCCCATCACCATCATCACCAGCATGTTCACCGGCTGCATCGAGTCCGGGGTGCCGAACTGGCCGAGCAGCAGGCCGAGCAACACCAGCGGGATCGAGCCGAGCCAGATGCCAAGCACGATCCGCAGCCAGGCGCCCGCGTCCAGGTGCACCCCCTCGGCGAACGCGCCGACCAGCGGCACCACGAGCAGCGCCGGCAAGGCCACCAGCATGCCGGAGACCGCCTTGCCGCCGAGGTAGCCCGCGCCGGACAGCGGGGTCAGCCGCAGCTGCCGCTGCCAGCCGGCGGCACGCTCGAAGGCCAGCTTGCCGCCGGTCGCCATCGCGCCGGCCAGTGTGCCGAACGCCATCATGTTCACCATGATCACCGCGACCGCCACCGCGCGCCCTGGGGCGTCGCCCTGGATGAACACGTTCGCCTGCAACAGGAACATCAGCACCGGGAAGGCGACCCCCAGCACCACGAACCGGGTGGAGCGGAAGGTCCGCCTGGTTTCCAGCAGGAAATAGCCGAAACTCATCGTCAGCGCTCGCTCTCGGTGTTTTGTGCGGTGTCTTGTGCGGTCAGTGAAAGGAAGGCGCCCTCGAGCCCGATCGCGGAGATCTCGATGTCGTAGGCGTTGTCGAAGCGCGCCAGCAGCGCGCGCAGGGTGACATCCGAGTCGGCGCTGGACAGGGCAACCCGGTCACCGCGCAGGTCGAACTCGCGGACCGCGGGCAGACCGGCGATGGTGGCCCGGTCCGCCCCCGGTACGACCGCGCGGACCGTGCGCCCCCCTGACAGCGCACGGACCTCGGCGACCGAGCCGTCGGCCACGATCCGGCCTGCCCGCATCAGCACCACCCGGTCCGCGAACTCTTCGGCCTCTTCGAGGTAGTGCGTCGCGAAGAGCACCGTGCGGCCGGACTCGGTGTACGTGTACATGGACTTCCAAAACTCGTGGCGGGTTCCCACATCCATTGCCGCGGTCGGTTCGTCCAGCACCAGCAGATCGGGGTCGCTGACGAGTGCGACGGCGAACCGCACCCGCTGCTTCTGGCCGCCGGAAAGCTTGTTGGCCCGGCGGTTCGCCAGCTCCGCCACGCCGGCCCCGCGCAGCGCCTCGGACACCGGCAGCGGCGCGCGGTGCAGCGACGCGACCATGGCGACCATCTCGCGGACGGTCAGATCGTCCACCAGTGCGCCGCCCTGCAGCATCGCGCCGATCGCGCCCTCGGCCACCGCCTCCGCCGGCGAGGAGCCGAAAACGGTGACCTCACCGGTGTCCGGCTTGCTCAGGCCGAGGATCATGTCCACAGTGGTCGATTTGCCGGCGCCATTCGGGCCGAGCAGGGCGACCACCTCACCCGGCGCGATGCTGAGGTCGATCCCGTCGACCGCGTGCACGTCGCCGTAGTGCTTGCGCAGCCCGGTGAGGTGCACCGCGGCCCCCGCCGCGACCCGGTGGCCTTGCGGCGAAGAAGTACTCGTTCTGTTCATGCCTTCAGCCTGCGCGCCGCCAGCCCTTCGCACGCAGCTCAACCGTCACGATCTCCCCATGACACTTGTCAGGGGTGGCTGACGCAGCGAAGGCCACCTTCGCTGCGTTGAACGCAGGCAAGGTGGCCTTCGCTGCAAAGGTGTCTACCGGTCAGCAGCCGAGGAGGCGGGCGGCGAGGTAGGCCTCGAGCTTGTCGATGGCGACGCGCTCCTGCGCCATGGTGTCGCGCTCCCGCACGGTCACCGCGTGGTCCTCCAGCGAGTCGAAGTCGACCGTCACGCAGAACGGCGTGCCGATCTCCTCCTGGCGGCGGTACCGCTTGCCGATCGAGCCGGCGTCGTCGAAGTCCACGTTCCAGTGCTTGCGCAGCCTTGCCGCCACGTCCTTCGCCTTGGGCGTGAGATCGGCGTTGCGGGACAACGGAAGCACCGCCACCTTGTACGGCGAGAGCCGGTAGTCCAGCTTCAGCACGACCCGCTTGTCCACGCCGCCCTTGGCGTTGGGCACCTCGTCCTCGGTGTAGGCGTCCACCAGGAAGGCCATCATCGACCGGCCGACCCCGGCCGCCGGCTCGATCACGAACGGCCGGTACCGCTGCCCGCTCGCCTGGTCGAAGTAGGACAGGTCGACCCCGGAGTGGTTGGAGTGCGTGGTGAGGTCGAAGTCGGTGCGGTTGGCGATGCCCTCGAGCTCGCCCCACTCCTGGCCCGAGTTGAAGCCGAAGCGGTACTCGACGTCCACCGTCCGCTTCGAGTAGTGCGACAGCTTTTCCTTGGGGTGCTCGTAGTGGCGCAGGTTCTCGGACTTGATGCCGAGGTCGGTGTACCACTCGGTGCGGTTGTCGATCCAGTACTGGTGCCAGGTCTCGTCCTCGCCAGGCTCGACGAAGTACTCCATCTCCATCTGCTCGAACTCGCGGGTGCGGAAGATGAAGTTGCCCGGCGTGATCTCGTTGCGGAAGGACTTGCCGATCTGGCCGATGCCGAACGGCGGCTTCTTCCGCGAGGTCGTCTGCACGTTCAGGAAGTTGATGAAGATGCCCTGCGCGGTCTCCGGGCGCAGATACGCGAGCCCCTCCTCGGTCTCCACCGGACCGAGGTGCGTCTTCAGCATCATGTTGAAGTCACGCGGTTTCGTGTACTCCCCGCGGGTGCCGCAGTTCGGGCAGGGCACATCGGACAGGTCGTCCTCGGCGACCTCTTTCCCGGTGCGCTCGGCGTAGTCCTCGGCCAGCTGGTCCGCGCGGAACCGGCGGTGGCAGGACAGGCACTCGACCAGCGGGTCGTTGAACACGTTCACGTGACCGGAAGCGACCCACACCTGGCGGGGCAGGATCACCGAGGAGTCGAGGCCGACCACGTCCTCACGGGCCTGCACCACGGACTTCCACCACTGGCGCTTGATGTTCTCCTTGAGCTCGACCCCGAGCGGGCCGTAATCCCACGCAGACCGGGTACCACCGTAGATCTCCCCGCACGGAAAAACGAAGCCACGGCGCTTGCACAGGCTGACGACGGTCTCAATGGTGTTGGCGGGCACTCCACGCTCCGAGGCATGCGGGGACGGTTATCTGAAGTCGTCAGCGTATCCGGCCGCCCCCGCCTGCCGTCGAGGGGATTCCTTAGCCAGGTTCACCCACGGTTACGCCGCGCCGGGGCGGGACACCAGCTCCGCGCTGATGATGCGGTTGTCGCGGTAACCGTCCGTGCCGCCGACGTAGTCACCACCGCAGGTGACCAGCACCAGCCGGTGTGCGCCCTCCTGGCTGAACAGCTCGGGCGCGACCTCGCCGAGCTTGTCCTTGTGCACCGTCACCACGTCGTGCACCCGGTAGGTCCACTGCCCGCCGGCGGTGTCCGCCACGCTGATCTCCTGGCCGTCCTTCATCCGCCAGAGCTGGTCGAACGGTCCCTTCTGGCCCTTCCAGTTGACGTGCCCGGAGAGCAGGGCGGCGCCGTTGGCGTCCCCGAGCTTCGCGCCCCACCAGGTCGCTTCGTCCAGGCCCTCCGGGATGGGCAGGGTGCCGTCCGCGGTCAGCTCCTGGCGGACCAGCTTGGCGGTGGAGCCGTCCGGCAGCCGGACGGTGCCGGGGTCCTGCCCGGCGGGCTGGGACCCGGTGGATCCCGCGGCCTGGCCGGTCGCCGCGGCCGGTGCGGGCTGCTGTGCGCCGTCCGGCGCGGACTCGCCGCCACCGCACCCGGCCAGCACGGCGAGCGCGGCGAACAGGGCGGCCAGCAGCCGCGCGCCCTTGAAGTACTCCACCATCGAGTGTTGCTCCTTTCGCATGAACCGATACCGGTTACATGCGGGGCCCACCAGCCGGGGTTGCAGCCAAAAAGCCGCCCCGGTCAGGACCCGGAGACCAGCGACGCGGTGACGACTCGGTTGTCGCGATAGCCGTCCGTGCCGCCGACGTAGTCACCACCGCAGGTGACCAGCACCAGCCGCGGCGGGCCGTCCTGGCCGAACAGCTGCGGAGCGTGCTTCGGCAGCTCGTCCTTGTGCAGCGTGACGATCTCGTCCACCCGGTAGATCCACGGCAGCCCGCGGGCGTCCAGCACGGTCACGTTCTGCCCGGCCCGGATCCGCCACAGCTGGTCGAACGGCCCTTTCGTGCCACCCCAGTTCACATGCCCGGACAGCAGCGAAGCGCCCTTCGGCGCACCGAGCTTGGCGCCCCACCAGCTCGCCTCCTCCAGGCCGCGCGGGATCGGCAGGGTGCCATTGCGGGTGACCTCGCGGCGGACCAGTTTCGCGGTGCCGCCGTCGGGCAGGCGGACCGTGCCGGGCTGCTGGCCCGGCCCGGCGACCGAAAGCTCCGAGGGCAGTTCGGCCGGCGCGGCGAGCTCGTCGATGTCGACCTCCTGCGGTGGTGCGGCCGGGGTGCCGCCGCTGAAGGTGAACACCATCGCGCCGGCGAAGATCGCGACGGCGGCGAGTGCCCCCAATACGCCGGAAACCCACTTCCGCCCGGCGGAAAGGCCGGGCGGAAGTGGGTCGACGGGCTGTACCAAACCTGGTTCCGCTACTGGTCGGACGGGGTACGCACCGGCGCGGGCTTGCGGCGCCGGGCCACCAGCAGCGCACCGGCGGCGAGCACCACACCGCCGCCGAGCAGCGCGAAGCCGAGCGGCGCGGGGCTGTCCTCGGCGGGCGCCGGAGCCGCGACCGTGGACACCCCGGCCGGGATCTTCACCGGCACCGCGGGCTGGCCACCGCTGGAGCCGCTGCCGGCCGCCTTGGCCACGAAACCCTTGGGCAGCGAGCAGCTCACCCCGCCCAGCACCATCCTGGTCTTGATCTGCTGCAGCTTGATGCCCTCGGTGTTCACCGGCGTGGTGGTGATCTCGACCTGCCAGCCGGCCACGACGGTGGTGTCGCCGGAGCGCCAGGCGGACTGCTTGATCAGCTGGCCGAACTCGGCGACCCGGCTGAGCTTGATGCTGGACCGCGTCTCCTCGCGGTTGAGCTCCACCTTGTCCTCGATCGCCGCCCCCGGCGGGCCGAGCTTGACGTTGTCCACGGTGAGCGGCTCGTTGCCCGCGGGCAGCGCGAACTCCGCGAGCTGGTCCTGCTCGTTGCGGATCAGCAGTTTCTCCGCGGTCGCGGTGCCCTTCGCCTTGTCGTTGGACGGGCAGTCCGCGGTGGTCTTCGAGCCCAGCAGGGCGAACACGGTGTTGTCCAGCGGCGCTTCCTCGGCCCGGCCGCTGTCCTGCAGGGCGTACTGCGCCTCGGCGACCGCACTGGGCACGGTGGTGTCCTTGAGCGAGGCGGTCACGTTGTGCGGACGGCTCTTGACGCCCTCCGGGAACGGGCTCTGCTCGCCGAACTGGCCGAGGTGCAGCACGTAGTTCGAGACCGTCGGCCGGCCGTCCTCGTAGTGCGTGCCGAACGAGTTCCGCTCCCCCTCGTCCTGCGGGATCCTGGTGCGCTCGCCGGTGAGCTTGGAGGTCCCCACGCCGAGCGGCGAACGCTGGGTCTCGGTGATCACGTGTCCCGGCTTCGGCGCGTCGTCCGCGCCGACTCTCACCGAGGCGCCGTTGGCGAAGGCGACCGGACCGGACTTCTCATCCACCGATGTGGCGCCCTGCGCGGCGGCAAGGCCCGGGGCCGCGGCCAGCGCGAGCGCCGCCATGCCGACCACCAGCTTCGTCACGAAACGAGTCATGTCTCCTCAGCTTCTGCTCCCGGTGCGGGCGCCCAATGCTACAGAGCGCCGCAGGACAACCCCTGCCAACCTTCCCGCGTTGAACCGGTGAAAAGGCAACAATGTCAAAAAACGGGGTGAACTCACCCAAATGGAGTAGCGCGATCGTGGACACCGCCCGGTGACCTGCCGGTGACCTCTCGAGGGCACGAGCACTTCCTCAGCGACATTAGGATGGTGGGACATTCCCGACCAAGGCTGGAGATCGACATGCCCACGGTGAGCTCGGACGCGGCCCCCGCGGGCCTGCCCGAAGAAGCCGAGCGCCATGTGCACTCGGAACGTCCGCCGTCGCCGCCCACCCCGCCGCAGGCCACCCTGGCCGACGCGGGCGAGCTGCTGCGGGCACTGGCCGCTCCGGTCCGGATCGCGATCGTGCTGCAGCTGCGGGACGGCGACCGGTGCGTGCACGAGCTGGTGGACGCGCTCGAAGTGGCCCAGCCGCTGATCAGCCAGCATCTGCGGGTACTCAAGGCGGCCGGGGTGGTGCACGGCGAACGGCGCGGCCGTGAGGTGGTGTACAGCCTGGTCGACGACCATCTTTCGCATATCGTCGTGGACGCCGTGGCACACGTACAGGAGGGCAAGTGAGCACCCCCACCAGGGGCCGGGCGCCGCTGCCCGGCAGGCGCTCGACCAAGCAGCGCGCCGCCGTGGTCGAGCTGCTGGCCGACATCGACGACTTCCGCTCCGCCCAGGAGCTGCACGACGAGCTGCGCAAGCGGGGCGAGGGCATCGGCCTGACCACGGTCTACCGCACCCTGCAGTCGCTGTCCGAGGCCGGCGAGATCGACGTGCTGCGCACCGACTCCGGGGAGGCGATCTACCGCCGCTGCTCCTCGCACCACCATCACCACCTGGTCTGCCGGTACTGCGGGCGCACCGTGGAGGTCGAGGGCCCGGCCGTGGAGCGCTGGGCGGAGAAGATCGCCGCCGGCAACGGTTTCTCCGACATCACGCACACCGTGGAGATCGTCGGCACCTGCGCCACCTGCGCGGCCCGCCGCTGACCGGTCAGTACTCGTAGGGATCGTCCGGAGCGCTGACCGGGCGTGCCGTGGCGACGACGAGATCCGCGGTGTAGCCGTTCGCCTTCGTCGCGGTGCCGGGCACGATCTGGCCGGTGACCTCGAGCCAGGCGTCACTGGCGTACCCGGACACCTGGGGCAGGCCGGTCAGCCGCACGGTCAGCGGCCGGGCGTCCGCCGCGCAGCAGCTGATCACCATCCTGGCCAGCATGGTCGAACCGGCGTCGTGCACCACGAAACCGGACAGCGAGACCGTGCGGCCGTTCAGCGTGCCGTTGGCGTCCCAGCCGGCCCTGGTCACGAAGTCGGTCAGGGACATCGGCACCACCGGTTCCGCCGGCAGCGGCGGGAAGTGCGCCGAAGCCTGCGCGGCCGCGTTGTCCGGCGCCCTGCCCTGCGTGCGGGTCACCGAGTCCGAGCCGAGTGCGGGCGGCGCGACCAGGAACACCGCGAGCACCGGTACCAGCAGCAGCCAGGCCGACCTGGCCGGATGGTGGTGCTCGTGCCCTTCGGTAGCGGGCGCTGTCGCCGTCCGCCGGGCGGCGAGCAGATCGCGCAGCACCGCGAGCACGCCGAGCACCAGCATCACCGCCCCGCCGGCGATCACCCACGGCTGCTGGGACGGCTTCACATAGCGCAGGTAGTCCCCGTTGACGGCGATCTTCAGCAGCGCGCCGCCGAGCAGGATCAACAGGATGTTCTGCGTTTCTCGCCTCATCGCAGCACCAACGATCCGGCCAGCAGCGCGCAGCCGACCGCGACCACGAAGGTCACCGGCGCGAACCGGACCGCGAAGGACCTGCCGAAGGTGCCGGCCTGCAGGGCGAACAGCTTCACGTCCACCGCCGGGCCGACCACCAGGAACACCAGCTTCGGCAGCAGCGGCAGGGCGGCGAACGAAGCGGCCACGAAGGCGTCCGCCTCGCTGCACAGCGCGAGCACCACCGCCAGCACGGCCATCACCAGCACCCCGAGCACCAGCTGGTCACCGAGCACCCCGAACCAGCCCGGCGGCACCAGCACCCCGAGCGCGGCCGAGATCACCGCGCCCAGCACCAGGAACCCGCCCGCCTCGACCAGATCGGTCCTGGCCGTCTCGGCGAAGGTCTGCCACCGACCCCGCCCGGCCGGGTCGGGCAGCCGCCGCAGCGCCCGCTCCACGATCCACTCCAGCCTGCCGAACTTCGACCAGAGCAGGCCCATCACCACCGCGGTGCCCAGCGAACCGAGGAACCGGGCCAGCACCATCTCCGGGCTGCCGGGGAAGGCCACCGCGGTGGCGACCAACACCACCGGGTTCACCGCGGGCGCGGCCAGCAGGAAGGTCAGCGCGGCCGCCGGGGCGACCCCCTGCCCCATCAGCCGGCGCGCCACCGGCACCGAAGCGCACTCACAACCCGGCAGCGCCACCCCGGCGAGCCCGGCCACCCCGACCGCGGCCGCTTCCCTGCGCGGCAACACCTTCCGCAGCACCCTGGCCGGCACGAACGCGGCTATCGCGCCGCTGATCAGGACCCCGAGCACCAGAAATGGCAGCGCCTGCACGCAGACCGCGACGAACACCGTCGATCCGGTGCGCAGCGCGGGCACGTCCAGCACCCGCTGCAGCCAGGACTGCGCCAGGATGGCGACCAGCAGCACCGCGCAGAGCACCTCGATCGAGGTGATCCGGCCGTGCCTGCCCGCCCGCGGACGCGCGGCACCGGCCGCGCTGTCGGAAACGGTTTTCACCGGGCCGATGATGCCAGGTGCCCCCGACGGCCGGATCGTCCCGGGGCGATTCGGTGGGGGTAAAGGGATATCTCGTACGGAAAGTTCAGCCTTCCGTGCTGTCCCTCGCCTCCAGGCCGAGCAGGTCGGTGCGCAGCTGCGAGGCCGTCGAGACGACCAGCATCAGCAGGGTGCCCAGCGGCGACGGATCCATGCCCTCGGCGGGGAACGCGTAGCGCAGGGTCATGTCCATCCCCCGGTCGGTGTGCACCACGCCCAGCGTGCCGAACAGGCCCTGGCCAGCCCGCTCCGCCGCGGACGCCGCCAGCGCCTGCTCCTCGGGCAGGTCCCAGCCGACCACGCAGGTCAGGCTGAGCACGGTGAGCCCCTCCGCGAGCCTGGTCGCCTGCACCACGCAGGGCACGTCGGCGTGCGAGAAGGTGAGCGCGCCGTCGTCGTCCACGTGCACTTCGAGGTAGCGCTCGAGCGACTCACGCGCCAGCGTCAGCAATGCGGCCGTGTCAGCAGCTTCGGTAGTCATGAAATCGCCTCCGCGGCGTCCGTGTCCGATGGCGACCCAGCACGTGCCTTCGCCTTGTCCAGCGCCGCACCGAACCGGCGATCCCGCTTGGCGAACTCCAGGCAGGCCTCCCACAGCCGCCGCCGGTCGAAGTCGGGGAACAGGGTGTCCTGGAAGACGAACTCGGCGTAGGCCGCCTGCCACAGCATGAAGTTCGAAGTGCGCAGCTCACCGGACGGCCGCAGGAACAGGTCCACGTCCGGCATCTCCGGCTGGTACAGGTACTTCGCGATGGTGCGCTCGTCGACTTTCTCCGGATCGATCTTGCCCTCGGCGGCCAGCCTGGCGATCTGCCGCACCGCGTCGCCGATCTCTGCCCGGCCGCCGTAGTTCACGCACATGGTCATGTTCAGCGCCGTGTTGTGCTTGGTCTTCTCCTCGGCGACCTGCAGCTCCTTGATCACGCTGCGCCACAGCTTCGGCCGCCGTCCCGCCCAGCGGATCCGCACCCCGATCGAGCCGAGGTAGTCCACCTGCCGCCGGATGGTGTCCCGGTTGAAGCCCATCAGGAAGCGCACCTCTTCCGGGCTGCGCTTCCAGTTCTCGGTGGAGAACGCGTACACCGACAGCCATTTGACGCCCAGCTCGACGGCGCCGCTGGCCACGTCGATCATCACGGCCTCGCCGCGCTTGTGCCCCTCGATCCTGGGCAGCCCGCGCTGGTTGGCCCACCGGCCGTTGCCGTCCATCACCAACGCCACATGCTTCGGGACCAGGTCCGCCGGAATCTCCGGGGGCCGGGCGCCGGACGGATGCGGCTCCGGCGCGCGTACCTCCACCGGTGACGAACCGGCGTCACGTGTCCTGCGCCGCACCGAGCACCTCCGAGTCCACCGGGTCCGCCGGGTCTGCTGGCTGCACTGAAGCCACCGGGTCCGGCACCACCGGACCCGCCCCGGGCCCTGCCGACCCTACTTGCCGGTCACCGAGCAGTTCGCGGGCCCGGCGCTCGACGAGCGGCAGCGAGCGCAGCTGGCGCTCCAGATGCCACTGCAGATGGGCCGCGACCAGGCCGCTCGCGTCCCGGCGCGCGCCGCCGAGGGATGCCTCGGCCACGTCCCAGTCGCCGTGCAGCAGGGATTCCAGCAGCACCAGCACCTCGGGCGCCGGATGCACCGATCCGGGCACCCGGCAGTTCTGGCACATCAAGCCGCCGGCCTGCACGCTGAACGCGCTGTGCGGGCCGGGCAGGCCGCACCGGGCGCATTCGGTGATGGCGGGCGCCCAGCCGGCGTAGGACATCGCGCGCAGCAGGAACGCGTCGAGCAGCAGGGACGCGTCGCGCTGACCGTCCGCCAGCGCCCGCAGCGCGCCGGTGACCAGCAGGTACAGCCGCAGCGCCGGCTCGCCCTCTTCGGCGGTGAGCCGGTCCGCGGTCTCGGTGACCGCGCTGGCCGCGGTGTAGCGCTGGTAGTCGCCCACGATCGGCAGCGCGAACGCGTCCACCGTCTGCACCTGGGTGATCACGTCCAGCGTGCGGCCGGTGTAGAACTGCACGTCCACGTGCCCGAACGGTTCCAGGCGCGCGCCGAACCGGGACGTGGTGCGGCGCACCCCCTTGGCCACCGCGCGCACCTTGCCGTGCCGCCGGGTGAGCAGGGTGATGATCCGGTCGGCCTCACCGAGCTTGTGCACCCGCAGCACCACACCCGTGTCGCGGTAGAGACTCACCATTTCATGGTCGCACTACCCGCGCCCGGAGTTCACCACTGCTGCGGAGGCTGCTGTCCGTAGCCGCCCTGCTGCGGATACCCCGGCTGCTGCTGGGGCTGCTGGGGATAGCCGCCCTGCTGCTGTTGCGGGTAGCCCGGCTGCTGGGGGTAACCCTGCTGCGGGTAGCCGGGCTGCTGCTGCGCCGGGTAGCCGCCCTGCGCCATGCCGGGGACCTTGGGCGCCTGCACGACGATGGTGCTCATCACCTTGTCGGAGAAGGTCTGCGCCTTGTCGTCCCACAGCGGCCACAGGTAGCCGATGGAGCAGGCGAGCCCGTCCAGGAAGTGGGCGAGGTCGCGGACGAAGGCGTTGCCGGCGCCGATCGGCTGGCCGGTAAGCTCGCCGATCAGCTTGATGCCGACCACGCGCTTGCCGAGCGACTGACCGGTGTTGCCGCCCTGGATCCACCTGTTGAAGATGTTCCAGACGAGCGCGCCGAGGCCGCCGAGACCGAGAATGATCGACCCCACGGTGAACGAGCCGGAGAAGACCAGGATCTCGCCGATGATGATCAGCAGCAGGGCCGGCCCCATGTCGATCAGGTAGGCACCGGCCCGCTGCCCCCAGTTCGCGTAGGCGGGCTGGCCGTAGGGCGACTGGCCGGGGAAACCGCCGGGCTGCTGGCCGTAACCGCCCGGCTGCTGCTGCGGGTAACCCTGCTGGGGATAACCGGCCTGCTGCTGGGGTTGCTGGGGATAGCCGCCCGGCTGCTGCGCCGGGAAACCGCCGGAAGGCTGGCCGGGGAAGCCACCTGGCTGCTGCGGGTACTGGCCGGGCTGCTGCCCTGGGACGCCACCGGGCTGACCGGGCTGCGCCGGGAACCCGCCGGACGGCGGCTGGCCATAGGGCTGGCCCTGAGGCTGCTGGCCGTACGGATTCGTCATCGAGGACATCCCCCTAGCTCGGTTTCTGCCACCTGCCACCACGCCCGGAATGCTCGGACAGAGCGCGCCTGCGCCGGGAGCGTACCCGGTCGGTCACCGGACGGCTCGGTGTACCTCAAACCCGGAGCGAGGTGAACGGCGCGAAGGGCAGATTGCGCACTACGAACCACACTCCGAGCAGCACGCCGATCGCCATCGGTGTCCATCGCGGGCGCCGCCACACCGCCGCACCGCGCCAGCGCCCGGCCGCCCACGCGACCAGCGCGGCGGCGCCCAGCAGGACGAACACCAGCGCGACCGCGTTGTACCGCAGCGCGGCGGGCAGGTCGCCGTGCAGCAGGCTGTACATCATGCGCAGCCCGCCGCAGCCGGGACAGTCGATGCCGAACAGCAGTTTGGTCGGGCAGAGCGGGCTCGGCCCGCCGGGGGTGGTCGGGTCGGCCCACAGGATGAACGCGCAGCCGAGCCCGAGCCCGGCGGCTGCCCCGGCCGGCGCGCCGAGCGCGCGCAGCCGGGTGCGCGTGCCGCGAATCGGGTGGCCGCCGGACATGCGGCTCAGAATCCCAGACGGCGCAGCTGTTTGGGGTCGCGCTGCCAGTCCTTGGCCACCTTGATGTGCAGGTCGAGATACACCTTGCTGCCGAGCAGCGCCTCGATCTGCCGTCGGGCCTGCGCACCCACCTGCTTGAGCCGTTCTCCCTTGTGCCCCAGGATGATGCCCTTCTGGCTGGGGCGCTCCACGTACAGGAAGGCGTGGATGTCGATCAGGTCGTCCCGCCCTTCGCGCGGCAGCATCTCCTCCACGTTGACCGCGATCGAATGCGGCAGCTCGTCGTGCACGCCCTCCAGCGCGGCCTCCCGGATCAGCTCGGCGACCAGCGTCTGCTCCGGCTCGTCGGTGAGGTCGCCGTCCGGGTAGAGCTGCGGACCCTCCGGCAGGCGCTGCACCAGCAGGTCGGCCACCGTGCTCACCTGAAAACCGTCCACAGCGGACACCGGCACCAGCTCGGCGAACTCCATCACGTTCTGCAGCGCCAGCAGCTGCTCGGCCACCTGCTCCGGAGCAACCTTGTCGGTCTTGGTCACCACGCCGATCACCGGGGTGCGGCGGGCGATCTTCGCCAGCTCCGCCGCGATGAACTTGTCCCCGGGACCGACCTTTTCGTCCGCCGGCACGCAGAACCCGACAACGTCCACTTCGGACCAGGTGGAGTAGACGATGTCGTTGAGCCGCTGGCCGAGCACCGTGCGCGGGCGGTGCAGGCCGGGGGTGTCCACGATCACCAGCTGCGCGTCGTCGCGGTGCACGATGCCGCGGATCGCGTGCCGGGTGGTCTGCGGCTTGCTGGAGGTGATCGCCACCTTGCTGCCGACCAGCGCGTTGGTCAGCGTGGACTTGCCGGCGTTGGGCCGCCCGACGAAACAGGCGAACCCGGAGCGGTGGCGTACCTCTTCACTGTTCACCGCCCCATTGTCGTCTACGGCCGCGCGGAGCTACCGGAGCACCTCCTGCACGGTGCCCGACGGGTCCGCGCGGTAGATCGGGGCGTTCTCGGCCAAGTCGCGCACCGCGTGCACGGACGCCTCGCCGAACAGCGGTTCCGCGGACACCACGGCGGCCGCCTCGATGCCTTCGGCGCCGCTGGACAGCGCGGCCGCGATCGCCGCCTGCATCGCGGTGAGCTGGAAGGAAGGCTGGTCCACCGTGCTCGCCGCGTAGGTGCGCCCGTCCGTGTCGCGGACCGCGGCACCCTCCTTGGCCTGGGTACGGGCGCGCGCTGAGCGGGCCAGGATGACGATCTTCTCGTCCTCCGGGTCGAGTTCAGGCATGTTCGACGCTCCTGTCTCGCTCGTCGTTCTCGCCGGGGCCGGTCACCCGCACCCGGCGGCCTGCGATCCGATCGTCGCAGGCCTGCACCACCACCGTGGTGATCCGCATCCGGCCGCGGCGGTCCTTGCCGCCCTCGGCGTGCAGCCGCAGCCCGGCCACCTCGGCCTCCGCGCCGGGCAGCGGGACGCGGCCGAGCCGTTCGGCGAGCAGCCCGCCGACCGTCTCCACGTCGTGGTCCTCCAGGTCGATCCCGAACAGCTCACCGAGGTCGTCCACGCCGAGCCGTGCGGACACCCGCACCGACTTCTCGTCGAGGTGCTCCACCGGGGGCCGCTCGTCGGGATCGGACTCGTCGGTGATCTCGCCGACGATCTCCTCCAGGATGTCCTCGATGGTCAGCAGGCCCGCGGTGCCGCCGTACTCGTCCACCGCGATCGCCATGTGGTTGTGCGAGAGCTGCATCTCCTTGAGCAGGTCGTCGAGCCGCTTGGAGTCCGGCACGTAGCTGGCCGGGTTCATCAGCTCGTCGACCTGGCGCAGCGGCCCGCCCTCGGCCATGTACGCCGGCATCAGGTCCTTGATGTTGGCCACGCCGACGATCTCGTCCACCGACTCGCCGATCACCGGGATCCGGGTGAACCCGGTGCGCAGCGCCAGCGCGAGCGCTTGGCGCACGGTCTTGTCCTGTTCGATCCAGACGATTTCGGTGCGCGGCACCATCACCTCGCGGGCTACGGTGTCCCCGAGCTCGAACACCGAGTGGATCATCTCCCGCTCGGAGTCCTCGACCACGCCGCGTTCCTGCGCCAGGTCGACCAGTTCCCGCAGCTCGACCTCGGAGGTGAACGGCCCTTCGCGGAACCCCTTGCCGGGCGTGATCGCGTTGCCCAGCACGATAAGCAGCCTGCTCAGCGGGCCGAGGACCGAACCGAGCACCCGCACCGGCCCTGCCACCAGGGTGCCGACGCGGTAGGGGTGCTGCCGTCCGATGGTCCGCGGGCCGACCCCGACCAGCACGTAGCAGACCACCAGCATCACCAGCGCGGCCACCAGCACCGCCACCCCGACCGGGGAGATCCAGCGCAAGAACACCACGGTGACGAGCACGGTGGAGGTCAGCTCGCAACCCAGCCGCAGCAACAGCAGCAGGTTGATGTGCCGGCGCCGTTCCGCGACCACCGCGGCCAGCTGCCTGGCGCCGGGACGGCCGAGCCGGACCAGCCCTTCCGCCCTGGCCTGCGACACCGTGCTCACGGCGGCGTCCGCGGCGGCGAACATCCCGGCGAGCAGCACCAGCAGGACGGCGATCAGCAGCAGCGCGGTGGAACTGACCATGGCCGGTCGCTCAGCCGGGTTCGGCCGAGGGCTGGCCGCCGTCCAGGCCGGCCGCGCCGAGCAGCCGGTCGTCGGCGCTGCGCTGCACGTCGCGGCGCTTGGCGTCGGCCACCGCCTCCCGGAACTCGCCAAGGATCCGCTTCTGCAGCCCGAACATCTCCCGCTCTTCGGCGGGCTCGGCGTGGTCGTAGCCGAGCAGGTGCAGCACGCCGTGAACGGTCAGCAGGTGCAGTTCGTCGGTCAGCGAGTGACCGGCGGTGTGCGCCTGGTCCTTGGCGAAAGCGGGGCAGAGCACGATGTCGCCGAGCAGCGCCGGGGACGCCTCGGCGGCATCCGGGCGGCGGGCCGAGTCGAGCTCGTCCATCGGGAAGGCCATCACGTCGGTCGGGCCCGGCAGGTCCATCCAGCGCTCGTGCAGGTCCTCCATCACGTCCAGGGTGACCAGCAGCACGGACAGCTCGGCGAGCGGGCTGACCTCCATCTTGTCCAGCGAGAACCGCGCGGCCGCGACGATGGAGGTCTCGTCCACCGGAACGCCGGACTCGTTGGCGATTTCGATGCTCATGCCTTCGTCACCGTCGGCCGTTCCAGGTGGTGCCGGTGGCGTCCTGGATCGACTGCCACTTCTCGTAGGCGTCCACGATGTCCCCTACCAGCCGGTGCCGTACCACGTCCTGGCTGGTCAGCTGGGCGAAGTGCAGATCTTCCACGCCTTCCAGGATCTCCTTGACCACGCGCAGCCCGCTGCGCTGCCCGCTGGGCAGGTCGACCTGGGTGATGTCGCCGGTGACCACGATCTTCGAGCCGAAGCCGAGCCGGGTCAGGAACATCTTCATCTGCTCGGGCGTGGTGTTCTGCGCCTCGTCCAGGATGATGAAGGCGTCGTTGAGGGTCCGGCCCCGCATGTAGGCCAGCGGCGCGATCTCGATCGTGCCGGCCTGCATCAGCCTGGGGATGGACTCCGGGTCGACCATGTCGTGCAGCGCGTCGTAGAGCGGCCGCAGGTAGGGGTCGATCTTCTCGTTCAGCGTGCCGGGCAGGTAGCCGAGCCGCTCCCCCGCCTCCACCGCTGGCCTGGTCAGCACGATCCTGGTGACCTGCTTGGCCTGCAGTGCCTGCACGGCCTTGGCCATCGCGAGGTAGGTCTTGCCGGTGCCGGCAGGGCCGATGCCGAACACGATGGTGTGCTGGTCGATCGCGTCGACGTAGCGCTTCTGGTTCAGCGTCTTGGGCCTGATCGTGCGGCCGCGCCGGGACAGGATGTCCATGCTGAGCACTTCGGCCGGGGATTCGGCGCCGCCGGAGGACAGCATCGCCACCGTGCGGCGCACGGTGTCCGGGCCTACCTGCTGGCCTTTTCCGGCGAGGGTGACCAGTTCGGCGAACACCCGTTCGGCGAAGGCCACGTCGGCGGGTATGCCGGTGAGGGTGACCTCGTTGCCCCGGACGTGCACGTCGGCTTCGAGGAGTTCTTCGGCGACGCGCAGGTTCTCGTCCCTGGAGCCCAGCAACGGGAGTACCGCCGCGTCCGGGATGGGGAACCTGGACTGGGCTGTTTTGGCGGCTGCCGCCGTGTTCGTTCCGACCTCGGGTGTCTTCGGTGGTGGGGCGTCCCCGGGGACGCCGGATCGGGCGGCTCCACCCTGTGCGGTACCGGCCACGTAGCCTCGGGCCTGCTTTCTGCGCATGCGCTGATCTGCTGTGCTGACCCCACGATGCTAGCGGTACCGGTGGCGGCGGCGCAGTCAGGTTTGCGCCCGGCTTACCCGGAGTGCCGGCCGAAGAAGCCCAGTTGTTCGCCGCCGAGCACGTGGGCGTGCACGTGGAAGACGGTCTGGCCGGCGTCGAGTTCGGTGTTGAAGACCACCCGGTAGCCGGATTCGGTGATGCCTTCGAGTTCGGCGACCTTGGCCGCCGCGGTGATCACGTCGGCGAGCAGTTCGGGTTCCGCGGCCAGCTCGGCCACGTTGCGGAAACGCTTCTTCGGCACCACCAGCACATGCGTCTTGGCCTGCGGGTTTATGTCCCGGAACGCCAGCACCGTGTCGCTCTCCCACACGATCTCCGCCGGCACCTCCCGCGCGATGATCCGCTCAAACAACGATTCCGCGTCACTCATGCCCCTCACCCTAACCACCCCCCAACGCAGAACTCGCACACACCAAAGCAGAACTCGCCCCACTTGAGCGTGGAACTCGCGCCCCTGAACGCGGAACTCGCGCCACTTGAGTGTGGGACTCGCAAACTCGCGACCGGCGCTAGTCCATCCCCAACGCGCCCAGGCCGTCAACTTGAGGAGCCGGCACCGTGGGGGTTTGGGGGGCTCGGCCCCCCAATATCGCCCCGCGGCCTTCCGGGAGGGCGAAGCCCGAACAGGAAGAACGCCGCGGGGCGGTGAAGCCTGGGGGTCGCTTCACCGCCGCCGCGGCTCCGCCGGACCGAGGGGGGAGGTGTCCGGCGGGGACACCGGCGCGCCGGGGCTTTCGCCTACGGCGCCCCGAAACCGTCAGCGAGCGCTAGTTAACAAGCGTAACGGCTGGCTGGCCGGTCGCGCCATAATTCCGTCGAAAATCCAACCAGAAATTTACGAGGTTTCGAAGACAGGCGGTACGTGAAGCCGGGGTGGTCAGGCCCAGCGGGTGGTGCGGGCACCCAGTGCGCCAAGTGCGACGGCGGCCGCGGTCGAGGTGCGGAGCACGGTCGGGCCGAGCCGGACGGGGGTGGCTCCGGCGCTGGTGAGCGCGGCCAGCTCGGCCGGTGCGATCCCGCCTTCCGGGCCGACGACCAGCAGCAGGTCGCCGGCGGGCGGCAGGTCGAGCTCGGTGAGCCGCTCGGTCGCGGTGCCTTCGAGCACCAGTGCGGCGGCCGAATCGCGGACCGCGGCGGCCAGTCCGGTGGTGTCCACCGGTTCCCGCACCGGGGGCACCCAGGCGCGGCGGGCCTGTTTCGCGGCGGCCCTGGCAGCGCCCTGCCACCGGGCCAGCGCTTTGGCGCCGCGCGCGCCGTCGTCCCAGCGTGCGACGCTGCGGGCGGCCCGCCATGGCAGGATCTCGTCGACACCGGCCTCGGTGGCCAGTTCGACCGCCAGCTCGCCCCGGTCTCCCTTGGCCAGCGCCTGCGCCACCAGCACGCGAAGTTCCGGCGGCGGCTCGGTCCAGCGGCGGTCCAGCTTCAGCCGCAGCTCGGCGTCGCGGCCGGCCTGCACGGCGTCCACCACGCAGGCGGCCATCCCGCCGCGACCGTCGGAGAGCACCAGCCGTTCGCCGGCCCGCAGCCGGCGCACGGTGGCCGCGTGCCTGGCCTCCTCACCGGTGAGCACGGCCTGCTCACCGGTGGGCAGCTCGTCGACCAGGAAGACCGGCGGGGTGCTGTCCGTCATCCGAGGTTACTTGTGGCTCTTGGTGCGCAGCTTCGAGAACAGGCCACCGTGCTTGCCGTTGCTGCCCAGAGTCGGCACCTCTTCGCCGCGGACCCTGGCCAGCTCGACCAGGAGCTCGCGCTGCCCGTCGTCGAGCTTGGTCGGCACCGTGACGTCGATGTGCACGTGCAGGTCGCCCCGGCCGTCCACCCGGCCGGACGAGCGCAGCCGCGGCATGCCCTTGCCGGTGAGCACCAGTTCGGTGGCGGGCTGCGTGCCCGGTTCGATGTCCAGCTCGTACTCGCCGTCGATCAGCGTCTCCAGCGGCACGCTGGCGCCGAGCGCGGCGGTGGTCATCGGGATCCGGAAGTTGCAGTGCAGGTCGTGGCCCTGGCGGATGAAGACGTCGTGCGCCTCCTCGTCCACCTCGACGTACAGGTCACCGGCCGGGCCGCCGCCGGCCCCCACCTCGCCCTGCCCGGAGAGCCGGATGCGCATCCCGTCGCCGACGCCGGGCGGGATCTTCGCGGTCACGCTGCGCCTGGAGCGGACCCGACCGTCGCCACCGCACTGCCGGCACGGGTCGGTGATGACCTCGCCGAAACCGCGGCAGACCGGGCACGGCCTGGCGGTGACCACCTGGCCGAGGAAGGAGCGCTGGACGGACTGGATCTCTCCCTGGCCGCCGCAGGTGTCGCAGGTCTTGGTGGTGGCGCCCTCGGCGGTGCCGGCGCCGCGGCACAGATCGCAGAGGATCGCGGTGTCCACCGTGATGTCCTTGTCCACCCCGGTGGCGCATTCCTCCAGCGTCAGGCCGAGCCGGATCAGCGCGTCCGAGCCGGGCTGGACCCTGCTGCGCGGGCCGCGCCCGCGACCGCCGCCGCCGGAGGCCGCGCCGAAGAAGGCGTCCATGATGTCGCCGAGGCCGCCGAACCCAGCGAACGGGTCGCCACCACGGCCGCCGCCCGCGCCGGCCCCGTTGTCCAGCGGGTCGCCGCCAAGGTCGACGATCTTGCGCTTCTGCGGGTCGGAGAGCACCTCGTAGGCGGTGGTGACCTCGCTGAACCGGAGCTGGGCGTCCTCCGCCCGGTTCACATCGGGGTGGAGCTCACGCGCGAGCTTGCGATAAGCCCGCTTGATCTCCTGCTCGGTGGCGTTTTTGGCCACCCCGAGAATGCCGTAGTAGTCCCTCGCCACCGTCCTGCAATCCTCCTGTGTCGCTGGTGCGTCCGATCCGGCCCGGCTTACCTGCCGGCCAGGATCTGCCCCACGTAGTTCGCCACCGCGCGCACCGCGGCGATCGTGCTCGGGTAGTCCATCCTGGTCGGTCCGACCACACCCATACCGCCGAGCAGCATGTCGTCCATGCCGTAGCCGATCGACACCACCGAGGTGCTGCGCATCTGCTCGTCCTCATTTTCCTCACCGATGCGCACGGTGATCGCACCGGGGTTGCGCGCGGCCGCGAGCAGTTTGAGCACGACCACCTGTTCTTCGAGCGCTTCGAGCACCTGGCGCAGCGACCCCGGGAAGTCCGCCACGTTGCGGGTGAGGTTCGCGGTGCCGCCGAGTACCAGCCGTTCCTCCGGATGCTCGACCAGTGACTCGATCAGCACGGTACAGACCCGGGTCAGCGCGTCCCGCAGCTCACCGGGCGACTGCTCGGGCAACTCGGCGAGCCTGGCTGCGGCGTCGGAGAGCCGGCGCCCGGCCAGCGCGGTGTTCAGCACCCCGCGGAGCCTGGCGATGTCGTCCTCGGTGATCACGTCGCCGAGGTCGACCGACCGCTGGTCGACCCGGCCGGTGTCGGTGATCAGCACCAGCATCAGCCGCGCCGGGGTGAGCGGAACCACCTCGAGGTGGCGCACCGTGGAGTTGGTCATGGTCGGGTACTGCACCACGGCGACCTGCCTGGTCAGCTGCGCGAGCAGGCGGACAGAGCGGCGCAGCACGTCGTCGAGGTCGGTGCCGCTGTCCAGGAAGTTGGTGATCGCCCGCCGCTCGGCGGCGCTGAGCGGCTTGATGTCGGAGAGCCGGTCCACGAACAGCCGGTACCCCTTGTCCGTCGGGATCCGGCCGGCGCTGGTGTGCGGCTGGGTGATGTACCCGTCCTCCTCCAGGGTGGCCATGTCGTTGCGCACGGTCGCGCTGGAGACGCCGAGGTTGTGCCGGTCCACGATCGCCTTGGAGCCGACCGGCTCCTGGTTGGACACGTAGTCGGCGACGATCGCCCGGAGCACCTCGAACCGGCGCTCGTCCGAGTTCGCCACTCGCCACCTCCGTGCTTCTGCCGTGTCCGCCGGGGTCCGACACTGTCCGGCTGGTCCCCCTAACGTCGAGTTTACGGAACACCGCGCCCCCATGCCCCGCCCCCGCGATTCCGGCCCCGAAATCCGTGCCCAGAAATCCGTGAAGGGCACCTTGCCTACCTTCAACGTAGGCAAGGTGCCCTTCACGGACAGTGTCGAGGCGGGTGGGAGGGGTCAGGTGTTGCGGGGGAAGCCGAGGTTGACGCCGCCGTGGGAGGGGTCGAGCCAGCGGGAGGTGACCACCTTGGTCCTGGTGAAGAAGTGGAAGCCCTCAGGCCCGTACGCGTGGCTGTCCCCGAACAGCGAGTCCTTCCAGCCGCCGAAGGAGTAGTAGCCGACCGGCACCGGGATCGGCACGTTCACCCCGACCATGCCGACCTCGACCTCGTGCTGGAACCGCCGCGACGCGCCGCCGTCGTTGGTGAAGATCGCGGTGCCGTTGCCGTACGGGTTGGCGTTGACCACGCTCAGCGCGTCGTCGTAGGTCGCGCTGCGCAGCACGGACAGCACCGGCCCGAAGATCTCGTCGGTGTAGATCGACATGTCCGGGGACACCCGGTCGAACAGGGTCGGCCCGAGCCAGAACCCGCCCGGCTCGCCGCTGACCGTGCGCACCTCGCGGCCGTCCACCACCAGCTCCGCGCCGGCCGCCAGCCCGGCGTCCACATAGGACTCGACCTTGGCCCGGTGCGCGGCGGTCACCAGCGGCCCCATCTCGGACTCGGGGTCCGCGCCGGCGCCCACCTTCAGCTTCGAGATCCGCTCGGCGATCTTGGCCACCAGCTCGTCGCCGACCGGGTCCACCGCGACC
Source organism: Amycolatopsis nigrescens CSC17Ta-90 (assembly GCF_000384315.1). Taxonomy (GTDB): domain Bacteria; phylum Actinomycetota; class Actinomycetes; order Mycobacteriales; family Pseudonocardiaceae; genus Amycolatopsis; species Amycolatopsis nigrescens. The sequence goes on from NZ_ARVW01000001.1 coordinate 352,768, forward strand.
ACCACCGACACCGCCATGCAGCGCTCCCCCGCCGAGCCGAATCCGGCCGAGACCGCGGCGTCCGCGGCCAGGTCGAGGTCGGCGTCCGGCAGCACCACCATGTGGTTCTTCGCCCCGCCGAGCGCCTGCACCCGCTTGCCGTGCCGGGTGCCCGTCTCGTACACGTACCGGGCAATCGGGGTGGAGCCGACGAAGGAGATGGCCTTGACGTCGGGGTGCTCCAGCAGCCCGTCCACCGCGACCTTGTCGCCGTGCAGCACGTTCAGCACCCCGTCGGGCAGGCCGGCCTCGGCGAACAGGGCGGCGATGAAGTTCGCCGCCGAAGGGTCCTTCTCACTCGGCTTGAGCACCACGGTGTTGCCGCAGGCGATCGCGTTCGGCACGAACCACAGCGGCACCATGGCCGGGAAGTTGAACGGCGAGATCACCCCGACCACGCCGAGCGGCTGCGCGAGCGAGTACACATCCACCCCGGTGGACGCGTTCTCGCTGAACCCGCCCTTGAGCAGTTGCGGTGCCCCGCAGGCGAACTCCACGTTCTCCACCGCGCGGGCGACCTCTCCGGCGGCGTCCGACTCCACCTTGCCGTGCTCGCTGCTGACGATCCTGGCCAGCTCGTGCTTGCGCGCGGCCAGCAGTTCGCGGAAGGCGAACAGCACCCGGCCGCGGGCGGCCAGCGAAGTGTTGCGCCATGCCGGCAGGGCGCGGCGGGCGGCGGCCACCGCCTCCATCACCTCCTGCACCCCGGCGAAATCCACCCGCGCGCGCACCTCGCCGGTGGCCGGGTCGAACACGTCGCCGCCGCGGTCCGCCACCCCGGACCAGGTCTTGCCTTCGATCCAGTGGCTGATCCGGTTCGTCACCTGCTGCGCTCCTCATCTGCCTTGGCGATCGACTCGCCAAGGATCCGTAGTGCCTCTTCGGCCTCGCTGTCGGTCAGTGTCATCGGCGGCGCCAGCCGGATCACGTTGTTGTGCAGCCCGCCCTTGCCGACCAGCAGCCCGCGCGCCTTGGTCTCCTCCAGCACGATGCCCGCCGCGGGCGGGCTCGGTTCGGTACCGCCGGGCTCGACCAGCTCGACGCCGATCATCAGGCCCTTGCCGCGCACGTCGCCGACCACGCCGTACCGCTCCCCGATCTCCCGTAGCCCGCCGATGATCCGGTCACCCAGCTTGGCCGCGTTGCCCTGGAGATCGTTGTCCAGCAAGTAGTCCAGCGTCGCCTTGGCACCCGCGGTGGAGACCGGGTTGCCGCCGAAGGTGGAGATCGAGTTCGCCTGCAGGCAGTCCATCAGGTCCCCGCGCGCGACTACCCCGCCGATCGCCAGCCCGTTGCCGAGCCCCTTGGCGAAGGTCATCGCGTCCGGAGTGACCCCGTGCGCCTGGATTCCCCAGAAGTGCTCACCGGTGCGACCCCAGCCGGTCTGCACCTCGTCCGAGATGAGCAGGATGCCGTGCTCGTCGAGCACCTCCTTGAACGCGCCGAGCAGCCCGTCCGGCGGCACGTTGAACCCGCCGACGCCCTGGATCGGCTCGGCGATCATCGCCGCCACATCGCCGGAGGTCGTGGTCTGCAATACGTCGCGCAGGTCATCCACGCAGGCCTTGACGTAGTCCGCGTCGGAGTAGCCGCGGAACGGGCCGCGGTAGCGGTACCCGCCGTGCACGTAGCTGACCTTCACCGGGGACAGCGAACTGGCCGACCAGCCCCGGTTGCCGGTGATCCCGATCGTGGCGAACGCCCTGCCGTGGTAGGAGTTCCGGAACGCCAGCACCTGGTTGCTGCGGCGGTACTGGGTGGCCAGCATCAACGCGGTCTCGTTGGCCTCGGTGCCGGAGTTGGTGAAGAACACCTTCGCGTCCGGGATGCCGGACAGCTCGGCGATCTGCTCGGCCAGCTCCACCTGCTTGCGGATCAGGTACAGCGTGGAGGTGTGCAGCACCCCGGTGTCCAGCTGGGCGCGCACCGCGTCGGAGATCTCGGCGATCCCGTAGCCGATCGCGTTGGTCAGAATCCCGGCGAAGAAGTCGAGATAGGTGTTGCCCTCCGAGTCGGTGACGCGGCGCCCCTCGGCCCGCACGATCTCGATGGGGTCGTCGTAGTACAACGCCAGCCAGTCCGGCAGCACCGCCCGGTGCCGCCGCGCCAGTGTCCGCTCGCTCATATCGCCTCCTGTGTCTTCAGCGAGTTTCGGGGCGCGCGGCGCGCGGGCACCACCGGCAACATGTACCGACTCCCGTTCCCGGCCGTACAGTCTGTGTCTTCCCAGGTCTGCTCGGGTCTTCAAAGGGGGCGCATGTATCCGACCGTCGCGGAGGTGCTCGCGCTGCCCGAGCTGCGGCACGGCAGGCCGAGGGTGGTGGCCGGCTCGGCCGGGCTCGACGCGCAGGTGCGCTGGGTGCACGTGGCCGAGATCGCCGACATCGCGCATCTGCTCAAGGGCGGCGAGCTGGTGCTCACCACCGGTATCGCACTGCCCGACGACGAGGCGGCGCTGGCCAAATATGCCGGTGAGCTGGCCGCGGTCGGGGTCACCGGGCTGGTCGTCGAGCTGGTGCACCACTGGAGCGACGCGCTGCCGCCGGCACTGGTGGCGGCCGCCGACCGGCACGGCATCCCGCTGGTCACGCTGTCCAGGGAGACCAGGTACGTGACGGTCACCGAGTCGGTGAACGGCCTGATCGTGGACGCGCAGGTGGCCGAGCTACGGGCCGCCGAGCAGGTGCACCAGACCTTCACCGCGCTCACCGTGTCCGGCGCCGAGCCCGCCGCGGTGCTGCGCGAGGTGGCCAGGATGACCGAACACCCGGTGGTGCTGGAAACCCTTTCGCACGAAGTACTCGCCTACGACGCGGCGGGCGGCGACCCCGGTGAGCTGCTCGCCGGCTGGGCGGCCAGGTCGCGCACGGTCCGCCTCGGCGAGCGCACCGGCTACCACGCGGAGGCGGGCTGGCTGGTCACCATCGTCGGCGCGCGGGGCCACGACTGGGGACGGCTGGTGATCGTCTCCGCCGAGCGGTCCCCGCACCGGCACGTGGTGGTGGCCGAACGCGCGGCCTCCGCGCTGGCGCTGCACCGGCTCGTCGCGCGGGACAACGACAGCCTGGAGCGGCAGGCCCACCGTGCGGTGCTCGGTGAGCTGCTCGCCGCTCCGGTGCCCTCGGCCGAGCTGGTCGCGCGGGCGGCCGCGCTGGGCGTGCCGCTGACCGGGCGGCAGCTGGTCGGGGTGGCCATCCGGCCACGGCTCGGCCAGCAAGGCGATCCAGCGCCGGCGCTGTCCAGCCAGCCGTTGCTGCGGGAGCTGGCCGAGGCGACCGCGCTGGCCGCCCGCCGGGCCAAGGTGGGCGCGCTGGTGGCCGGGACCGAGGACGCCGGCGTGCGCGCGTTGATTTCCCTTTCCCCGCAAGCGAAACCGGACGCGGTGCTGGCCAGGCTGGCGGCCGAGATCCACCAGGCACGCGGCCCGGTGTCCGCGGTGGTGGCCGCGGGCACCACGGTGTCCGGCGCGATGGACGCCGGACGGACCCTGCTGGAGGCTTCGCAGGTGGCCGCGGCCGCCCTGCACCGGCCGGAAGACGGCGGGGCACGCGAGCTGTACCGGCTGGACGATCTGCGCCTGCGCGGGCTGCTGCACCTGCTGGCCGGGGACGAGCGGCTGCGCGCGTTCGCCGCGCGGGAGCTGGGACCGTTGCTGGCCAGGGACGCCGCTTCCGGCAGCAGGCTGGTGCAGGCGCTGCGGCACTACTGCGAGCACGGCGGCAACAAGTCGGCCGCCGCAGCCGCCGCGCACACCTCGCGCACCGCCTACTACCAGCAGCTGGCCAGGATCGAGCAGGTGCTCGGCGTCCGGCTGGAAGACCCCGAATCGATGCTCTCGCTCTACGTGGCACTGCTGGCCTACGACGTCCAGGCGGGTTGTTCATGAGTCAGTGGACGGGGGCCGCCCTGAGCTTGCGAAGGGGGGCTCGCGGCCGCTGACTGCGGGTGACACACGGCGTTGGGCGCAGGTACCGCATGAATAACCCGGCTTTTGAATGGGCACAGCAGACCAATGGACCCTGAAGGTCACTCGGCCGTGTGAGTGAACTTCACCCGGCCGAGGAACACAGTCACCGGGGCGGGTGTGCCGATAGGACCGATATGGCATTCCTTCCCTTCGAACCCATCACCGCCTGCGCGCTCACCTTGGCGTGCCTCGGCGCCCCGGCCCAACCGGCCGACACCTCGCTTTCCTTCAGCATGAACCGCGACAACGGCGCCACCAGCTCGGTATCGCTGTCCTGCGAGCCCTCCGGCGGCAGCCACCCGACCAGCGACGCCGCCTGCGAAACGCTGAAGAAGGTGAACGGTGACTTCTCGCGGCTGCCGGTCGCCGAGCGTGCCTGCGTGCTGATCTACGCCCCGGTCAACGTCGAGGTCACTGGCAGCTGGCGCGGCAAGCCGGTCTCCTTCCAGCGCGAGTACCCGAACACCTGCGTCGCCTCCGCGGAGTCCACCGACGTCTTCACCTTCTGACCCGCCCACCCCGTCCCCGCCCCGGGCAGTGAAGGCCACCTTGCCTGCGTTGAACGCAGGCAAGGTGGCCTTCACTGCGTCAGACGGGCAGCGGCGCGTGCGGGCGGTGCGCGCCGAAGTGGGGATGGGTGGCCAGCCACTCGGGGTAACGGGAGTTGCGGGCGATGACCGCGGCGTATGCCTCACCAGCGAGGTCGGCCACCTGCTCGGCGAACTCGGCGGCGGCTGTCCGCGGCAGCCAGCCGAGCAGGTGCCGCCAGCTCAGCGGGGCACCCGCGATCGGCACCGCGACCAGGCCGGGCGCCTCCCGCATGGTCGCCTGGCACAACGCGGCCGCGTCCCCGCTCTGCGCGAGATCGAGGCAGCTCGCCGTGTCCACCTCGTACATGCCGGCCGGGGTGAAGCCGGCGCGGGCGCACGCCGCCGCGAAGCAGTCCGCGAAACAGCCGTCGCCCGGAGTCACCGCCCACCGCATGTCCGAAAGCTGCTCGAGCCGGACCTCCGGCAGCCGCGCGCAGGGATGTTCCGCGGACAGCAGCACGAACACCGGCCCGGTCGCGATCGGGGTCCATGCCAGCCCCGGCACCGCGGGCGGCGGGGCGTCCCCGCACACGCCCGCGATGGTGAAGTCGCCGCGCCGCGCGGAAACCAGTTCCGCCAGCTCCGCCGCGGACCAGGAGACCGTGGTGGTCACCAGCGCACCGGGGTAGGCGTCTTCCAGCCGGCGCACCAGCCCGGCCAGGAACGGCACGCTGACCGCGGCGATCCGGAACCGCTGCAGCTCCGAACCGTTGTCGGCCAGCCGGATCGCGTCGTACTGCAGCTCCTGCACCGCGGGCAGCAGCACCCTGGCGCGGTTGAGCACGAGCTCGCCGAGCGGGGTTGGCCGCGCCCCGCGGCGATCCCGGTCGAACAGCGTGCCGCCGAGCGCCGCCTCGATTCGCTGCAACTGCGCGGTCAGTGCCGGCTGGGCGAGGCCGAGCACCGCGGCGGCCTTGGAGACGCTGCCCGCGTCAGCGATGGCGCACACGGTTCGCAGGTGCCGCAGCTCCAACTGCATGGAACAACGTTAGGGCGCCGGACGCCCCGGCGGAACGGTGCGTTGGTAGGGAATTTCGAATTGCCCGGTTGCCGGAGAGTAACCACCGGCGGCCGGCGAAGCACCGCGCCACCGGGAACGCAATCGACAGAATGCGTTTCGACATGGCCAACGGTGAACACTCTGCCACTGCCACCTGCACCGATGGACGCGCAGGATGCCGCAATGGAACCGAGCGTCGGCAGCAACCTCGCGCAGGGTAAGGCGGGACCTGGCCAGCTCTCGCACGCCGACGGCCGGGTCGAACTCAGCGATCTCTCCGCCATCAGCGGCAGCCGTTTCTACAACCACGAGCTGGCCCCGGTCCCGGTCGGCCAACGGACCTGGGGCACCTACAACTACTTCGCGCTGTGGATGGGAATGGCGCACAACATTCCCAGCTACGCGCTGGCCGCGTCCCTGATCGCGCTGGGCATGAACTGGCTGCAGGCGCTGATCACCATCACCATCGGCAATATCGTGGTGCTCGCGCCGATGCTGCTGAACAGCCACGCCGGCACCAAGTACGGCATCCCGTTCCCGGTGTTCGCCCGCGCCTTCTACGGGATCCGCGGGGCGAACCTGGCGGCGCTGCTGCGCGCCTTCATCGCCTGCGGCTGGTTCGGCATCCAGACCTGGGTCGGCGGCGAGGCGATCTACATCCTGCTCGGCAAGCTCATCGGCCCGACCTGGCGCGACTCCGCAGTGGTGGCAGGCCAGCACTGGACGCTCTGGCTGTCCTTCGCGGTGTTCTGGCTGCTGCAGATGCTGATCATCTGGCGAGGCATGGAGGCGGTCCGCAAGTTCGAGAACTGGACCGCGCCGCTGGTGTCGGTGGGCTTCCTGATCCTGCTCGGTTACGTGCTGGTGAAGGCGGGCGGCCTTGGCCCGATCCTGGCCGAGCCTGGCACGCTCGGCTGGGGCCCGGACTTCTGGAAGGTCTTCGCGCCTTCGCTGATGGCGATGATCGCGTTCTGGTCCACCCTGTCGCTGAACATGCCGGACTTCACCCGCTTCGGCGGCAGCCAGCGCAAGCAGGCCCGCGGGCAGATACTCGGCCTGCCGACCACGATGACCTTCATCGCGATCGTGGCCATCCTGACCACCTCCGGCGGCAGCGTGCTCTACGGCGAGCAGATCTGGGACCCGGCCAAGCTCGCCGACCGGTTCTCCAGCCCGGTGCTGGTGGTGGTCGCGCTGATCGCGCTGGTGCTGGCCACCGTCTCGGCGAACCTGGCGGCCAACGTGGTCAGCCCGTCCTACGACTTCTCCAACGCCTTCCCGAAGAAGATCACTTTCGCCATCGGCGGCCTGATCACCGGCGTGATCGGCGTGCTGATCCAGCCGTGGCGGCTGTACTCGGACCCGAGCATCTACATCTTCGCCTGGCTGGGCTTCTACGGCGGGGTGCTGGGCGCGGTGGCCGGGGTGCTGATCGCGGGCTACTGGGTTCTCCGCCGTACCAGGCTGGACCTGGCCGGCCTCTACACCGAGGGCGGGAGCTACTGGTTCAAAGCGGGCTGGAACTGGCGTGCGGTGCTGGCCACTCTGCTCGGCGCGGTGGCCGCGGTCGGCGGTGCCTACGGCGGCCCGTTCCCCGAGGACGGCCTCATCCCGTTCCTGAAGGTCTTGTACGACTACAACTGGGTGGTCGGGCTCGTCGTCGCGTTCGGCGCCTACCTGGCGCTTTCGGCGAGTTCCCGGCCCGCGGCGAAGAAGGAGGATGCAAGTGAGCGACACGGTACGAGCCGGCCTGGTGCAGCAGCGGTGGACGGGTGACAAGGAGTCGATGATCGCCGGCGCGGTGGACGCGATCTCACGCGCCGCCTCGCAGGGCGCCCAGGTGGTCTGCCTGCAGGAGCTGTTCTACGGCCCGTACTTCTGCCAGGTGCAGGACACCGACTACTACTCCTACACCGAGGGCATCCCGGACGGGGAGACCACCAGGCTGATGCAGGAGGTGGCCGAGCGGCACGGGGTGGTGCTGGTGGTGCCGATGTACGAGGTGGAGCAGCCGGGCGTCTACTACAACACCGCGGCCGTGATCGACGCCGACGGCCGCTATCTCGGCAAGCACCGCAAGAACCACATCCCGCAGGTGAAGGGCTTCTGGGAGAAGTTCTACTTCCGGCCTGGCAACCTCGGCTACCCGGTGTTCGACACCGCGGTGGGCCGGATCGGCGTGTACATCTGCTACGAGCGGCACTTTCCGGAGGGCTGGCGCGCGCTCGGCCTGGCCGGCGCGAAGATCGTGTTCAACCCTTCGGCCACCAGCCGCGGGCTTTCCGAGTACCTGTGGCGGCTGGAACAGCCCGCAGCCGCGGTCGCCAACGAGTACTACGTCGGCACGATCAACCGGGTCGGCGTGGAACCGCTGGGCGACAACGACTTCTACGGCCAGTCCTATTTCGCCGACCCGCGCGGCCAACTGGTCGGCGAGGCGGCTTCGGACACCGAGGAGGAGATCGTGGTCCGCGACCTGGACATGGCGAAGCTGGCCGAGGTGCGCGACCTGTGGGCCTTCTACCGTGACCGCCGCCCGGACAGCTACGGACCACTCGCGGAGGCATGAGCATGCGGACCTTGATCAAGAACGGCACGGTGCTGTCCGCCACCGGGGCGAGCGTGGCGGATGTGCTCGTCGAGCACGAGAAGATCGCCGCGGTGGCGTCGCCGGGGGTGTTCGCCGACGAGAGCGCGGACGAGGTGCTCGACGCCACCGGGCGGTACGTGCTGCCCGGCGGCATCGACGCGCACACGCACATGGAGATGCCCTTCGGCGGCACCTTCTCGCACGACACCTTCGCCACCGGCACCACGGCCGCGGCCTGGGGCGGCACCACCACGATCATCGACTTCGCGGTGCAGGCGAAGGGCACCTCCCTTCTGTCCACTTTGGACAAGTGGCACGAGAAGGCGGACGGCAACTGCGCGATCGACTACGGGTTCCACATGATCGTGTCGGACGTCAACGACACCTCGCTGAAGGAGATGGAGTCCTGCATCAGCGGCGGGGTGACCAGCTTCAAGATGTTCATGGCCTACCCCGGCGTCTTCTACTCGACCGACGGCGAAATCCTGCGGGCCATGCAGAAGGCCCGCGAGACCGGTTCGACGGTGATGATGCACGCGGAGAACGGCATCGCGATCGACGAACTGGCCGCGCAGGCCGTCGCGCAGGGCCGCACCGAGCCGGTGGAGCACGGGCTGACCAGGCCGCCGGAACTGGAGGGCGAGGCCACCCACCGGGCGATCACGCTGGCGAAGGTGACCGGCGCGCCGCTCTACATCGTGCACCTGTCCGCCGCGCAGGCACTGGCCGAGGTGGCGCGGGCGCGCGGCGACGGGCAGAACGTGTTCGCCGAGACCTGCCCGCAGTACCTCTATCTGTCCATTGAGGACATGGCGAAGCCGGGGTTCGACGGCTCGAAGTACGTGGCCTCTCCCCCGCTGCGGGAACGCTCGCACCAGGCCGACCTGTGGCGCGGGCTGCGCACCAACGACCTGTCCGTGGTGTCCACCGACCACTGCCCGTTCTGCTTCAAGGACCAGAAGGAGCTCGGCCGGTCCGACTTCCGAGCCATCCCGAACGGGATGCCTGGCGTGGAGCACCGGATGGACCTGCTGCACCAGGGCGTGGTCGCCGGGGAGATCTCGCTGGCCCGCTGGGTGGAGACCTGCTCCACCACCCCGGCCAGGATGTTCGGCCTGTACCCGCGCAAGGGCGTCATCGCGCCGGGCTCGGACGCGGACATCGTGATCTACGACCCGGCCGCCCGCCAGACTCTGTCCGCCGAGACGCACCACATGAACGTGGACTACTCGGCCTACGAAGGGTTCGAGCTCACCGGAAAGGTGGAGACGGTGCTCTCCCGCGGCAGGGTGGTGGTGTCGCCGTCCGGCTTCACCGGCAGCACCGGCGCCGGCCGGTTCCTCACCCGCGACCTCAACCAGTACCTGAACTGAGGGGACGACATGGACTTCGGACTGGTGCTGCAGGCCGACCCGCCGGCGCGGGAGGTGGTGCGGCTGATGAAGGCGGCCGAGGACCACGGCTTCGGCTACGGCTGGACCTTCGACTCGTGCATCCTGTGGCAGGAGCCGTTCGTCATCTACTCGCAGATACTGGCGGCCACGTCCACCCTGATGGTCGGGCCGATGGTGACCAGCCCCGGCACCAGGGACTGGTCGGTGACGGCCTCCTCCTTCGCCACGCTGAACGACATGTTCGGCAACCGGATGGTGTGCGGGATCGGCCGCGGGGACTCGGCGGACAGGGTGATCGGCAAGCCGCCGTCCACCCTGGCCAACCTGCGCGAGGCCATGCACGTGATCAAGGAGCTGGCCGAGGGGCGGGAAGCGACCCTCGGCGAGACCGCGGTGCGCATTCCGTGGGTCCGCGACGGCAGGCTCGAGATGTGGATGGCCGCGTACGGGCCGAAAGCGCTGAAGATGGTCGGTGAGCACGCCGACGGGTTCATCCTGCAGACCGCGGACCCTGCCATCGCGCGCTGGACCATCGGCACCGTGCGGGAAGCCGCGCGGGCGGCAGGGCGCGACCCCGGTGGCATCACCATCTGCGTGGCCGCGCCTGCCTACGTCGGCGAGGATCTGGCGCACCAGCGCGAGCAGCTGCGCTGGTTCGGCGGCATGGTCGGCAACCACGTGGCGGACCTGGTGAGGCGGTACGGGGACAGCGGTTCGGTGCCCCGCGAGCTGACCGACTACATCGCCGGGCGGGAGGGGTACGACTACTCGCACCACGGCCGCGCCGGCAACCCGTCCACCGGGTTCGTGCCGGACGAGATCGTGGACCGGTTCTGCCTGCTCGGCCCGGCCGCCGCGCACGTCCAGCGGCTGCAGGAGCTAGCCGAGCTCGGCGTGCACCAGTTCGCGCTCTACCTCATGCACGACCAGCGCGACCAGACCCTCACCGCATACGGCGACCAGATCATCCCCAAACTCACCGCCTAGGCGTCGCGGGTCCGGTCCCGGATTTCGGGGAGTGCTTGGAAGCCGCTCGACTTGTAGGTGGCGACGGCGGCGACATTGGAGCTCGGGGTGGCCATGGCCGCGCTCGACGAGCCGAGTTCCTGGAGCGCGGCCGCCGCTGCGACGGTGATCGCCCTGCCGTAGCCGTGACCGCGATGGTCCCGGTGCACCCCCATCGGCTCGAGCACCCCGGGCTTCCCCGGACCGGCCGACCACACCGTGACCGCCGCTACCGCTTCGTCATGGTCGTCGTAGGCGACCAGGCACCGGCCGTCGGTGTACGGCAGTCCGGCCGCCATCGCGTGCCAGCGTTCCTCCGTGAACGTCGACCTGTCGAACGATGCGCGAACCAGGGCGGCGTGCACGTGTCCCCGCTCCGGCCCGATCACCTCGATCCGCAGGTCCGGGGCCTGCACCGGCTCGGCGAGGTCACGGCGCAGCGGCGTCCACGGCTCGTCGGTGAACCAGCCGTGTTCGGACAGCAGGTCCTCGATCAGCGCGTCCTTCGGTGACTCGACGGACACCTTTCCCGGCGGCAGTACTTCGCGCTCCGGTTCGATCACGTCCTCCACCAGCCGCCGCGCCAGCTCCTCATCCCGTCGGGCGTCCGGCGCGATCGTCAGCCGCAGCAGGTCGGCTCCGTCCAGCAGTCCGAAAGCGAGAATCCGGCCGTCCCGGCTCCAGGTCCGGACCGCCGCGGCGGTCGCTTCCGGACCGAACCGCCAGAACCAGCCCACGTCACCGGGATGCAGTTGCCACGCCACCCCTTCGTGCTGCCACTCCCGGAGCTCGGCGACGGCCTCGTTCAGCCCGTCTACTCCCGGTTTGTCCAACGTGATCGCCATACCCGTGATCACATACCACCGCACGAGGCGTTCGCATCCGGTTTTCGGTGCGGCCAAGATGAGGGCATGACGTCACTTCAGCGCCGCCTTTGGGAGGCGGTCGAGCCACTGCACGCCGTCGTCTACTTCGCTCCCGAGACGGCGGCCGCGGCCAAGGCGGTGGGCTTGCCGAGCTGGTGGATGGGCTACTTCGCCGGGCGGGTCGCGCCGCTCGGGCCGCTGCCGGAACCGCCGGTGACCGCGATGCTCTTCGGGTTCGCCCCGCGAATGGTCGCGCGATCCCTGCCCGATGCGTGGAAGTACGCCGAACCGGCGGTCGTGCTCCAGAGCCGGATGGCGGCCGTCGAGGTGGCCCTGAACCGGATCCTGCCCGCTGATGCGCCGTTCGAAGAACTCGCCGACCTGCTCGAACAGGCCGTCACCGGCTGCGATTACGCGGCGAGGCCACTCGCCGCCGCTTGGTCTTCGGTCGCCCGTCCGGTCACCCCGGCCGGGCGGGTCTGGTTGGCGGCAACGGTGTTGCGTGAGCATCGCGGGGACGGTCACGTGCTCTCCGCCGTCGCCGCCGGGCTGCGCGGGCTCGAAACCACGCTGACCCACATCGGCAGCGGGGCGGTGACGCGCGAGGTCATCCAGATCAACCGCGGCTGGACCGACGACGACTGGGACGAGAGCGTCGCGCGGTTGACCGGCAGCGGCGTCCTCGATCACGATCTGCAGCTCACCGACTCGGGAATCGCGCTGCGCCAACGGATCGAGGACGAGACCGACCGCATCGCCACCGGTCCGCTCGAAGCACTCGGTGCGGACGGCGCCGCCGAGCTCGAGCGGATCGCCGTCCCGTTGAGCCGCCGGATCTTCGACGACGGCGCGATCCCGCTGCCGAACCCGATGGGGGCGCCGCGGCCCTGACCCCTCGACACCGAAGTTGGCAGCCCCGTTCAGGCGACGAGGGACGAGTAGACGAGGCGGCGCAGGTGCTGGCGGATCGGGTGGGTGCTCGAGGGCAGCAGCTGGGTGAAGAACAACGCGCTGACCCCGGCCTCCGGGTCCACCCAGAACGCGGTGCTGGCCGCGCCGCCCCAGGCGATTTCGCCCTTGCTGGAAAGGGTTTTCGCCTTCACCGGGTCTTCCAGCACGGAGAAGCCGAGGCCGAAACCGTGCCCGTCGAACGGCATCTCCGCGAACAGCGGGCGGCCGAACGCCTCCAGGTCGGCGTGCCCTGGCAGGTGGTTGCTCGCCATCAGCCGCACCGTGCGGGGCGAGAGCAGTCGGACCCCGTCCAGTTCACCTTCGCCGAGCAGGAAACGGGTGAACCGGTGGTAGTCGGCGGCGGTGGAGACCAGCCCGCCGCCACCGGAGAGGCAGTCCGGCCGTCGCTGCCCCACGATGCCGAACGCGTCGCTGCGCACCGCCTTGCCGGTGTCCGGCCGCGCGACGTACATCGCGGCGAGCTCGCCCAGTTCCTCCTCCGGCACCTGGAAGCCGGTGTCGCACATGCCGAGCGGGGTGAGAATCCGCCGGGTGAAGAACTCCTCCAGCGTCTGCCCGGACACCACCTCGACCAGCCGGCCGAGCACATCGGAGGCCACCGAGTAGTTCCACTCCGCGCCCGGCTGGTGCACCAGCGGCAGCCCGGCCCACGCCTCGGAGCAGGCGGCGAGGTCGAGCCCCGGCGGGGTGTCCCATTCGAAACCGGCCGCCCGGTACATCTCGTCCACCGGATGCGCGTGGTGGAAGCCGTAGGTCAGCCCGGCGGTGTGGGTGAGCAGGTGCCACACCCGGATCGGCTCCACCGCGGCCTCGGTGTAGGGCCGCAGCCCGGAGCCCTTGGCGTACACCCGCGGCTCGGCGAACTCCGGCAGCCAGCGCGCGATCGGGTCGGTCAGCTCGAAACCGCCCTCCTCGAACAGCATCATGGCCGCGACCGAGGTGACCGGCTTGGTCATCGAGTAGATCCGCCAGCGCGTGGTCCACTCCACCGGCAGCCCGGCTTCGAGGTCGCGCTGCCCGCCGCGGGCGGCATACGCGACCCGCCCGTTGCGGGCGACCACGGCCAGCCAGCCGGGCAGCAGGCCGTCGTCGACGTAGCGGGCGAGGTACGGCTCGATACGCGTCAGCCGGTCCGGGTCGAAGCCGAGTTCGACGGGATCGGCCAGGTCCAGTTCGGTCGCCATGGTCAAGTTCTACCCGAGACCGCGCGGACCGGAAGGGCGAAAAGCCGGCTATTTGCCTTCCTTGGCGCGGTCGGCCGCCTTCTCCGCCTGCCAGCCGTCCTCGTCCTTGCCGCGCCGCCAGTAGCCCGAGATGGACAGCAGTTCCTTCGGCATCCCGCGCTCGGTCAGCAGGTGCCGCCGCAGTTCCTTGACGAAACCGGCCTCGCCGTGCACGAACGCCTGCACCACGCCGTCGCCGAACTCCAGCTCGCGCACCGCGGCCACCAGGTCCGCGCCCGCGCTGCGGTGCAGCCAGGTGATCTGCGCGTCGCCCTTGGTGCTCAGCATCTGCTCTTCGGACGCGTCCTCGACCAGGATCAGCGCGCGCACCGGCGCACCGGCCGGGACGGCCTCCAGCGCCGCGCCGATCGCGGGCAGCCCCGCCTCGTCGCCGACCAGCAGGTGCCAGTCCGTGTCGTCCTGCGGCGCGTAGGCGCCACCGGGACCGAGCAGCAGCAGCTCGTCACCGGGCTTCGCGGCCACGGCCCACGGGCCGGCCAGCCCTTCGTCACCGTGGTAGACGAAGTCGATCGCCAGCTCGCCGGCGCGCTGGTCGTAGTAGCGGACCGTGTAGGTCCGAGTCTTGGGCCACTGCTCGCGGGGAAGCTCCGCGCGCACCGTCTCCATGTCGAAGGGCTCCGGGTAGGTCACCCCCGGCACCTTGAACAGCAGCTTGACGTAGGCGTCGGTGAACCCGTTGGGGGTGAACGTGGACAGGCCCTCGCCACCGGCGACCACCCGGATCATGTGCGGGGTCAGCTGCTCGGTGCGCAGCACGCGCAGGGTGATCACCGGCCTGGCCTTGCGCGCGGGCGTATCCGCCATGGGGGCTCCTCTGCTACTGGTTCTTTATTGAGCTAAGGCTACCCTAATGAGTCGCCGCGTGCCCCGGCGACCTCACCCGGAGGCGTGACGTCCGTCGCATCCCGTCGTTGAGCATGAAGGCAGATCGAATGCCTGTTTTGTCATGCTCTGCCTGTACTGCCCGGTTTATTCGCGCTGTCCGAAATTGTCCGACCAGGAGGCCGGGATGACTTCTTCCGCGATCACCACCGTACTGCTGCCGGCCGCGCTGGCCGTGATCATGTTCGGCCTCGGGCTTTCGCTGAGCCGCAGCGACTTCACCCGGGTGCTCAGCTATCCGCGCGCGGTGGTCGTCGCACTGGCCTGCCAGGTGCTGCTGCTCCCCGCGATCTGCTTCGGCCTCGTCGTCGCGCTGGACCTGGCCCCGGAACTGGCGGTCGGCATGATGCTGCTCGCCGCCGCACCGGGCGGCACCACGGCGAACCTGTTCAGCCACCTCGCGCACGGCGACGTGGCGCTGAACGTCAGCCTGACCGCGATCAACTCGCTGCTCGCGGTGTTCACGCTGCCGCTGGTGGTGAACTGGTCGATCGCCCGCTTCCTCGGTGACGGCACCGGAATCTCCCTGCAGTTCGGCAAGATGCTGCAGGTGTTCGCCATCGTGCTGGTCCCGGTGGCGCTGGGCATGCTGGTGCACGCGAAAGCAGCCGCCTTCGCTGCGCGGATGCGCGCGCCGGTCCGGCTGCTCTCGGTGGTCTTCCTGGTCGGCACGATCGGGGTCGCGATCTTCCAGGAGCGCGCCAATATCGGCGGCTACCTGCGCGAGGTCGGCATCGCGGCGCTGGTGTTCAGCGTGCTGTCACTGACCATCGGCTACTTCGCGCCGCGGCTGTTCCGGGTGAACCGCCGCCAGTCGGTGGCCTCCGCGATGGAGATCGGCATCCACAACAGCACCCTCGCCACCACCATCGCGCTGAGCCCCGCCCTGCTGAACAGCGGGGAGATCGCCGTCCCCGGCGCCGTCTACGGCGTGCTGATGTTCTTCACCGCCGGCGCCTTCGGCCTGTTCGTCGCCAGGAAGGCGCGGACCGAAGGACTCGACGCGACCGTGGTCGCGCCGAGTCCGGGATAGGGCCGCCCTCGACCCCATCCCGGACACCTGACGTCAGACTCCCGCGATCGAAGAGATCCAGCTGCGGTACCGGGTGATGTTGGTGTACGCGGTCCGGGTCGCCCGGTCGCTCGTGGAGGCGACGCCGACCTGCTTGCCGGAGGCGAACATCGGGCCGCCGGAGTCCCCGCCCGCGGTGATGCCGTCGCCGCGGTTCGCGCAGACCGCCACGCCGCCGTTGTAGTCGCTGCACGAGACCGACGTGACGCTCACGTTGGCGTACTTGAGGTAACGCGACTGGCAGTTGATCTCGGGCTGGTTGGTGCAGGTGGCGCCCCAGCCGTAGACCTGCACGGACTGCCCGGTGCGGACGTCCGCGGACTGGCCGAGCGGTGCGTAGGTGGCGTTCACCGAGCGGTCCAGCTTCACGATCGCGATGTCCGCGGAGCCGTTGCGGGTGATCGTGGTGCCGGTGGCCATGGTGCCGCCGCTGGTCTGGTCCAGGCTGCCGATCCGGAAGGTGTAGGTCCCGGAACCGCTCACGCAGTGCTTCGCGGTCAGAATGTACTGCGGCGCGATGATCGTCGCGGAGCAGTTCTGCTGGCCGTTGACGAACAGCCGGGCCGCCCACGGGGCGTTGCTGGCCAGGTTGCCGCCGATGATGGCCGGCTCGACACCGGTGGGCTCGGTGGCCGCTGTTGCAGCCGGTGCCGCCATACCGGTGAGGGCCAGAGCCGCGCCGACCGCGGCGAGCCCAAGTCTGACGAAACGCATTCTTCTTCTCGATTCCGCGGCGAAAACGCCGCACAGGGGAGGAACAGAGCGTGAGAAGCATCACGCCATGCCGAGCGGAGGCGGTAGCGACGAAGGTCGCGAAACGGCCAAGGTCGCGACCTTCGTCGGGACAGCACCGCCAACGTCCATAGTGGACTAAAGCGCGCGGGTCACCGCCGTCATGAGATCACCGAAGCCCGTCTCGGTCTGTTCGCGGAACCCGATGAACAGCCGGTTCGCCAGCGGCACCGCCCAGCGCCCCCGTTTCGCCACGTTGCGCACCCGATGGGTCACCCGGCTGCCATCCGGATGCGCCTCCACCGCGTACTCCCCGCGGTACCACCAGCCGCCCTGCGCGGCCAGCCGCAGACCTTCCCGGTCCAGCTCCAGCTTCGGTGCGTGCGGCGAAGGCGGGTACAGCTCCGCGAACTTGGCGGCGAGCCGTTCCCAGACCACCGGTGGCGCCGCCGGCACCACCGCGGAGACCTCGACCATCGGCGCGGTCACCGCGGCCGGCCCGCGGTCGGGTCCTGCACCCGGGTGTTCTGGAAGGAGGCGGCCAGCCAGCCGGCCGGCTCCCGGACGAAAACGTAGGTCAGCGTGGATTCCCGGCCGGGCTGGGGTTTGTCGGCCCCGTCCAGCGCGGATCCCCCGCCAGCCACCACGATCGCCACGTCCGGCCGGACGAAGGTGAACTTCGGCGGCACGTCCCCGGCGACCAGCTTGGAGTTCTTCATCGGGCCGGCGAACAGAGCGCGATGCCCCTCTTCCAGTGCGGCGCGGCCGGGCACGGCGACACCGAAGAAGGGGATGTAGTTGACGTCCTCGGTGAAGTGCGCGGCGTACGCGGCCGCGTCGCCGGCGTTCCACGCTTCGTACATTCCCGCGAGCACTTCGGCGATTTCGGCCTCGGCGATGGTCGTGTCGGTCATCTTGGTCTCCCAGGTTTCGAACGGCGTTCGTTTTACGAACACCGTTCTATACTCGAACGCCGTTCGCGTCAAGTACAGTGTTCGCCGAGACGTTCGCCGAGAACGTCCGCCGAGACGAAGGTGATGGAGTGGACCTACCGGCACCGCCCTGGCAGCGCACCGCGCGCCGGACCGGAAAACCGCAGCTTTCGCAGGAGCTGGTCGTACGAACCGCGCTGGACATCCTGGCCGCCGAGGGCATCGACGCGGTGAGCATGCGCCGGGTCGCGACCGCGCTCGGCACCGGACCGGCGTCGCTGTACGCGCACGTGTCCAACAAGACCGAGCTGCACGACCTGATGTTCGACCAGGTGCTGGCCGGGGTGCCGCTGCCGGAGCCGGACCCGGAGCGCTGGGACACCCAGGTCAAGGAGCTGCTCGGCGGTCAGCTCGAGGTCATGCTGGCGCATCCCGGTATCGCCAGGGTGGCTTGGGAGACCATGGTGCCGGTCGGCGCGCACGCGCTGGGCCACTTCGAGACCCTGATGAAGCTGCTCCGCGCCGGCGGCCTGTCGCATCGGCGGGCGGTCTTCGCCGCGGACGCGCTGGCCTTGTACACCAAGGCTTTCGCCTACGAGGGCTCGGTGTGGTCCTCCGGCGAGGTGGACCTGGAGGAGACGCGCCGGCGAAGCGAGCAGACCTGGCAGTACATGAGCGCGCTGCCGCCGGACGCGTTCCCCAACATGCTCGCCGCCGGCGACCTGCTCAACGGGGAGACCGCCGCCGAACGCTTCACCTTCGGGCTGGACATGATGCTCCGCGGCCTCACCAGGGACGAGTAGCCGTCACGGCCGATCGGCGGACGCCACGAACAACGGCACCGCGGCGAAGAAGCGGTCCGCTTCGATCCGCCGTTCCTGCTCGGCGAGCCAGCCCTCCAGCGCCACCGGGTCGACCGTCCCGCTGCGGAGCGCTCCCCCGGCGATCGCCGGCAGCAGCGCCGCGCCGGACGCCGCCGTGCACAGCAGGGTGTGCACCTCGACCTCGACGCCGGTGAAACCGCCGTCCAGCAACAGGTTCCGGAACCGCCGGGCGCTGCGCGGGCTGGGCATGCCGGCCGCGGCACCGGCCAGCACCTCGCGGGTGAGCACCGGATCGTCCGCGTCCGCCGCGAGCAGCTCCCAGTCCTGGCCCACCAGCACGATCCGGCCGCCGGGCGCAAGCACCCGCGCGGCTTCGGCCAGTGCCGCGGCCGGATCCGCCACCGCGTGCAGCACCTTCTCCGCGCGGTAGCCGCGCATGCCGCCGGTCTCCAGCGGCAGCTCGGTCGCCGAACCGACCCGGAACTCGCAGCCGGGATGCCGGCGCGCGGCGATCTCCAGCATCTCCGGGCTGACATCGACCCCGATCGCACGGACCCCGCGGGCGCTCAGCGAGGCCACCGCCGCACCGGGCCCGCAGCCGACGTCGACCACCGTGTCGTGCTCGGAAACGTCGAGCAGTTCGTCGGCGCGCGCGGCCACCAGTCGCGCCACCGGCAGCTCGCCGAAGACGTCCATGGTCACGGCCAGCGCTTCGATCTCTCGGGTCATCGGGGTCCTCCACGGGTGCTCGATTGCGGTCGGAGCCCAGCCTGTGAGTTCATGTCGACATGAAGTCAAGTACCGCGTTCACCATCGGCGAGCTGGCCGGCCGGTTCGGGCTGCCGACCCACGTGCTGCGGCACTGGGAGACGGCCGGGCTGCTCAGCCCGCCGCGGACCGCCGGGGGCAGGCGCTATTACGGGCCCGCCGACGTCACCCGGATCGCGCTGATCCTGCAGGGCAAGGAACTCGGCTTCAGCCTCGAGCAGATCCACGAGGTGCTGGGCACCGACGACCCGCTCGCCCGCCGCGCGGCCCTGCGCGCCCAGCACGTCGCGCTGACCGAGCGCATCACCAGTGCCGAAGCCGCGCGGCAGGCGCTGGCGCACGCGATCGACTGCACCAGCGAGGACTTCTTCACCTGCCCGCACTTCCGGCGCAAGCTCGCCGACCGGATCCCGGCCGAGCGCTAGCCGACCAGTCGGCGGACGACGCCGTCGGCGAGCAGCCGGCCGCGGTCGGTGAGGACCGCGCGGGAGCGGGACTCCAGCGCGTCGCCGTGCAGCAGTCCCTCCGCCGCGGCGGCCCGCGCCGCACCGATCCCGGCCGCGTCGAGCGCGTCCAGGGCGAGCCCTTCGGCCAGCCGCAGCTCCAGCATCACCCGCTCCAGGTGCCGGTCCTCGGCGGTGAGCACCTCGTGGTCGGCGGCCGGGGAGCGCCCTTCCGCGAGCTCGGCCGCGTACTTGGCCGGATGCTTGACGTTCCACCAGCGCACCCCGCCGACGTGGCTGTGCGCCCCCGGCCCGGCGCCCCACCAGTCGCCGCCGCGCCAGTAGCCCAGGTTGTGCCGGCAGCGCGCGTCCGCCGTGCTCGCCCAGTTGGAGACCTCGTACCAGCTCAGCCCGGCCGAGGCGAGCACCTCGTCGATCAGCTCGTAGTCCGCGGCCAGCACGTCGTCGTCCGGGGCGGGCAGCTCGCCCTTGCGCACCCGCCTGGCCAGCGCGGTGCCGTCCTCCACGATCAGCGCGTAGGCGGAGACGTGGTCGACCCCGGCTTCCAGCACCGCGTCCAGCGACGCGCGCAGGTCCGCAGGCCGCTCCCCCGGCGTGCCGTAGATGACGTCCAGGTTGACGTGCTCGAACCCGGCGGCCCGCGCCTCGCCCGCCGCGGCCACCGGGCGGCCGGGCGTGTGCGTCCGGTCCAGTATCCGCAGCACGTGCCGCGCCGCCGACTGCATGCCGAGCGAGACCCTGGTGAACCCGGCCTCGCGGATTCCGGCGAAGAACTCCGGTGAGGTCGACTCCGGGTTCGACTCGGTGGTCACCTCCGCGCCGGGCGCCAGCCCGAACGTGTCCCGCACCGCGCCGAGCACCGAGCCGAGCCCGTCCGCGCCGAGCAGCGACGGCGTGCCGCCACCGACGAACACGGTGTCCACCGCGGGCGGCGAGCCGAGCACGCGGGCGGCCAGGTCGAACTCGCGGCGCACGGCCTCCAGCCAGGACGCCGGCGAGGACGACGAGCCGAGCTCCCCCGCGGTGTAAGTGTTGAAGTCGCAGTAGCCGCAGCGGGTCGCGCAGAAGGGAACGTGCACGTACACGCCGAACGGCCGGGCACCGAGCCCTTCCAGGGCTGCGCCGGGCAGGACACTGCCGGCGGGGATGGTCGGTTCGGGGGAACGCAGGGGCACCGCACCAGTGTGTCAAAGCCGGTACCAGCGACTTTGACCGCGGCGGGCTCCATCTACCAGTACTTTTTTTCAAAGTGATACCTATCCCACCCTCTGAACATCGCTAGACCACGATGTGGGCCGGTGGCACCCTTGGGGACGTGACTTACGCCGGTGTCCTCCTCGTGGTTCGACGCCACGTCGACTTCCAGCGAGTCTCCAGCGCCCTGTGCCGGGCGAAGAGCTGATTCCCGCCGCCCACCACCTGCTCACGAGCACGGACCGACGGCGCCGGGTGCGCCGCGAATAGCTCCCGCCACGGTTCAGACCAGGGCTTTCACGGTGCGCCGACGCCTCCAAGACGCACCCGGAGGACCACCTATGGCCTCGCCCACCCGTCAGAGCCCGACCGCAAGCCGTCCCGCGCGTGCCAAGCAACGCCGCGGTGAAGGGCAGTGGGCGCTTGGTTACCGGGAGCCGCTCAACCCGAACGAGCGCTCCAAGAAGGACGACCACCCGCTGAACGTCCGGGCGCGGATCGAGAACATCTACGCGCACCGCGGCTTCGACTCGATCGACCCCGGCGACCTGCGCGGCCGGTTCCGCTGGTTCGGTCTCTACACCCAGCGCAAGCCCGGTATCGACGGCGGCCGCACGGCCACCCTGGAGCCGGAGGAGCTGGACGACCGGTACTTCATGCTCCGGGTGCGCCTCGACGGCGGCGCGCTGAGCACCGACCAGCTCGGGGTGCTCGGCGAGATCTCGCAGACCCACGCCAGGGACACCGCGGACATCACCGACCGACAGAACATCCAGTACCACTGGATCCAGATCGAGGACATGCCGGCGATCTGGAACAAGCTGGAGAAGGCCGGCATGACCACCATGGAAGCCTGCGGGGACAGCCCGCGGGTGATCCTCGGCTCCCCGGTGGCCGGTATCGCCGCGGACGAGGTCATCGACGGCACCCCGGCGATCGACGAGATCAAGCGCCGCTTCATCGGCAAGCCCGAGTTCGCCAACCTGCCGCGCAAGTTCAAGACCGCGATCTCCGGCCAACCCGATGTCGCGCACGAGGTGCACGACATCGCCTTCGTCGGAGTCGAGCACCCCGAGCACGGTCCCGGGTTCGACCTGTGGGTCGGCGGCGGCCTGTCCACCAACCCGATGATCGGCCAGCGCCTCGGCACCTGGGTCCCGCTGGCGGAGGTGCCGGATGTCTGGGAGGGCGTGATCAGCGTCTTCCGCGACTACGGCTACCGCCGGCTGCGCAGCCGGGCCAGGATCAAGTTCCTGGTCAAGGACTGGGGCGCGGAAAAGTTCCGGGAAGTGCTGGAAACCGAGTACCTCAAGCGCAAGCTGGTCGACGGCCCCGCCCCCGTGGTACCGGCGCAGCCGCTCGACCACGTCGGCGCGCACCGCCAGGTGGACGGCAAGTTCTACCTCGGTGCCGCGCCGGTCGCCGGCCGGGTGTCCGGCTCGACCCTGCTCGCCGTGGCGAAGGCCGCGGAGCGGGCGGGTTCGTCCAGGGTGCGGCTCACCCCGCAGCAGAAGCTGGTCGTGCTCGACGTCCCGGAAAGCGAACTCGGCGGCCTGCGGACCGAGCTGGCCGAGCTGGGCCTGCAGACCGAGCCTTCGCCGTGGCGACGTGGCGTGATGGCCTGCACCGGGATCGAGTTCTGCAAGCTCGCCATCGTGGAGACCAAGGCCCGCGCGCTCGAACTGGTCGAGGAGCTGGAGAAGCGGCTGGCCGACATCCAGGCCGGGATCGACCAGCCGGTGAGCGTGCACCTCAACGGCTGCCCGAACTCCTGCGCCCGGATCCAGACCGCGGACATCGGGCTCAAGGGCCAGATCGTCACCGACGCCGACGGCAACCAGGTGGAGGGCTTCCAGGTGCACCTCGGCGGCGGCCTCGGCCTGGACGCCGGGTTCGGCCGGAAATTGCGCGGGCACAAGGTCACTTCCGAGGAGCTGACCGGATATGTCGAGCGATTGGTACGTAACTTCGTGATACAGCGCCAAAAGGGCGAGCGGTTCGCACAATGGGTTGCCAGGGCCGAGGAAAGCGCGCTTCAATGACGACTGAGCGCGCGACGCCGTTTTACTGCCCCTACTGCGGTGACGAGGACCTCCGTCCGGAGGAAGAGACCCCGAACGCCTGGTTGTGCACCGCATGCCGCCGCGTCTTCTCGGTGAAGTTCGCCGGACTTTCCCTCCCGGAGGTGACCTCGCAATGACTGCGACCGCCGACTACCGAACCCTCGCCGAACGGGCGAGCCAGGAACTCGCCGACGCCAGCGCGGAGGAGGCACTGGTCTGGACCGCCGAGACCTTCGGTGACGACTTCATCGTCGCGTCGAACATGCAGGACGCCGTGCTGGTCGACCTTGCCACCAAGGTCAAGTCCGATGTGGACGTTCTGTTCCTGGAGACCGGCTACCACTTCGCGGAGACGATCGGCACGCGCGACGCGGTGGCGCACGTCTACCCGGAGATCACCATCGTGAACGCGCAGGCCGAGCAGAGCGTGGCCGAGCAGGACGCGCGGTACGGGCCGAAGCTGCACGACCGCGACCCGACCCAGTGCTGCCACCTGCGCAAGGTGGTGCCGCTGCGCAACACGCTGGCCAGGTACTCCGCCTGGGTCACCGGGGTGCGCCGGGTGGACGCGCCGACGCGGGCGAACACCCCGATCGTCACCTGGGACGAGCGCAACGGCCTGGTGAAGGTGAACCCGATCGCCCCGTGGACCGACGAGGAGTTCAACGGCTACATCCGCGAGCACGGCATCCTGGAGAACCCGTTGGTATCGGCGGGTTATCCGTCCATCGGCTGCGCGCCGTGCACCGCGAAGGTGGCGCCGGGCCAGGATCCGCGCAGCGGTCGCTGGGCCGGGCAGTCCAAGACCGAGTGCGGCCTGCACGGCTGAGAAGGGACGTCATGACCACGCTCGAACCGGCGGTGTCACCCGCTGACGCCGCGAAGGACAACCTGGCGGCGCTGGAATCCGAGGCCATCCACATCTTCCGGGAGGTGGCGGGCGAGTTCGACCGCCCGGTGATCCTGTTCTCCGGCGGCAAAGACTCCACCCTGCTGCTGCACCTGGCGATCAAGGCGTTCTGGCCGGCACCGGTGCCGTTCCCGCTGCTGCACGTGGACACCGGCCACAACTTCGACGAAGTGATCGAGTTCCGCGACCGGGTGGTGGCCAAGTACGGGCTCCGGCTGGTCGTGGCGCGGGTGCAGGACTGGATCGACGACGGCAGGCTGGCCGAGCGCCCGGACGGCACCCGCAACCCGCTGCAGACCCAGCCGCTGCTCGACACCATCGCCGAGCACAAGTTCGACGCGGTGTTCGGCGGCGGCCGCCGGGACGAGGAGCGCGCCCGCGCCAAGGAGCGCATCTTCAGCCTGCGCAACGCTTTCGGGCAGTGGGAACCGCGGCGCCAGCGGCCGGAGCTGTGGAACCTCTACAACGGCAGGCACCGCCCCGGCGAGCAGGTCCGGGTGTTCCCGCTGTCCAACTGGACCGAGGCCGACGTGTGGCACTACATCGCACGGGAGAACGTCGAGCTGCCGTCGATCTACTACGCGCACCAGCGCGCGGTGTATCGGCGGGACGGCATGTGGCTCACCGAAGGCCCGTGGGGCGGGCCGCGGCCGGACGAGCCGGTCCAGGAGCTGACCGTGCGCTACCGGACCGTCGGCGACGGTTCGTGCACCGGGGCGGTGGAGTCCACCGCGCTCACCGTGCAGGACGTGATCGCCGAGGTGCAGGCCAGCAGGCTCACCGAACGAGGGGCGACCAGGGCCGACGACCGGCTTTCCGAAGCGGCCATGGAAGATCGTAAGCGAGAGGGCTACTTCTGATGTCGAGCCTGTTGAGACTGGCCACCGCGGGCAGCGTGGACGACGGCAAGTCCACTTTGGTCGGTCGTCTGCTGTACGACACCAAGTCCGTGCTGGCCGACCAGCTGGACGCGGTGCAGCGCGCGAGCGTCGACCGCGGACTGTCCACTCCGGACCTCTCGCTGCTGGTGGACGGGCTGCGCTCGGAACGCGAGCAGGGCATCACGATCGACGTCGCCTACCGCTACTTCGCCACGCCCAAGCGCAGTTTCGTGCTCGCGGACACGCCGGGGCACGTGCAGTACACCCGCAACACGGTGACCGGGGCGTCCACCGCGCAGCTGGCGGTGCTGCTGGTGGACGCGCGCAAGGGGGTGCTCGAGCAGACAAGACGGCACGCCGCCGTGCTCGCCCTGCTCGAGGTCCCGCAGCTGGTGCTGGCGGTGAACAAGATCGACCTGGTCGGGCACGACCAGGCCACCTTCGACGTGATCGCCAAGGAGTTCGCCGCGCACGCCCTTTCCCTCGGCTACCACGAGGACGCGGTGCGGACGATCCCGGTGTCGGCGCTGCACGGCGACAACGTGGCGACCCGCTCGGAGCTGACCCCGTGGTACTCCGGCCCGACGCTGCTGGAGCACCTGGAGTCGGTGCCGGTGGCCCCGGACCCGCACGACGCGCCGTTCCGCTTCCCGGTGCAGTACGTGATCCGGCCGCGGACCGCCGAACATCCGGACTACCGCGGCTACGCCGGTCAGATCGCCTCCGGCACGGTGCGTCCCGGGGACGAGGTGATCGTGCTGCCCCAAGGCCTGCGCAGCAGGGTGTCCAGAGTGGACACCGCGGACGGCCCGCTGGACGAAGCTGGTTCCGGCGCCTCGGTCACCGTCCTGCTCGAAGACGAGCTGGACATCTCCCGCGGCGACCTGATCGCCGCCGCGGACGCCCCGCCCACCGTCACCGACGAGCTCACCGCGGCGCTGTGCTGGCTTTCCAGCACCCCGCTTCGGCCGGGTGCCAGGGTGCTCGTCAAGCACGGGGCGAGGACTGTGCAGGCACTGGTCGAGCAGATCACCGCCCGCTTCGACGAGCAGACTCTGTCCACTGTGGATGCTCCCGATGAGCTGGTGCTCAACGACATCGGCCGGGTGGTGCTGCGCACCTCGGAGAAGATCCCGGTGGACGACTACGGCAGCATCCCGCGCACCGGGGCGTTCCTGGTGATCGATCCCAAGGACGGCGACACCCTGGCCGCCGGACTGGTCGGCGAGCGGTTCGCGTGAGCGGCCCGCCGCTGGTCGCCGTCGCGCACGGCAGCCGGGACCCCAGGTCCGCGGCCACCGTGCGCGAGCTGGTGGCCGCGGTCCGGCGAAGTGCGCCGGAGCTGGACGTCCGGACCGCGTTCCTGGACCTGTCCGAGCCGCGGGTGACCACGGTGCTGCGCGAGCTGCACGCCGAGGGTCATGCCGAAGCCGTGGTGGTGCCGCTGCTGCTCGGCAGCGCGTTCCACGCTCGCGTCGATCTGCCCGCGCTGGTGGCCGAGGTGACCGCGCGGCGGCCGGGGTTCCGGGTGTCCGTCTCGGAGGTGCTGGGCGCGGACCCGGCATTGCAGGCGGTCGCCCTGGACCGGCTGGCCGCGACCGGCGTCGAACTGGACGACCCGGAGCTGGGCATCGTGCTGGCCGCGGTCGGCTCCTCCAGCACCGAGGCCAACGCCGTGGTGTCCGGGCTGGCCAGGCACTGGCGGCGCCGGCTGCCGGTGGCTGGCACGTCCGGCTTGGTCGCTCCGGCGTTCGCCTCCGCGGCAAGGCCGGACGTGCCGGCTGCGCTCGCCGAGCTGCGGGCGCGCGGCGCGCGGCGGATCGCGGTCGCGTCCTGGTTCCTCGCCCCCGGCCTGCTGCCGGACCGCATCGCCGCACTGGCCGGGAACGTGCCGATGGCCGCGCCGCTGGGGCCGGAGCCGCGGGTGGCCGAGCTCGTCCTGCGCCGCTACCAGCAGGCGCTGGCCGTCCGGGCCGTCTCCGCCTGACCAGCGGATCGCCAACTTTCCGCCACCGGAACCTACCCGGATGGCGCAGGGGGTTGCGCATTTCATGGGCGATTTTTCCCATTTGGCCTACTCGGCGCGCATGGTAAATATGAAAACTTGACGCGTTTTGATACCTGCCGGTAACTATCTAGTCGCGCCGCCAAGTTGGTATCGCTTCACCTTTCTCACCCCTGCTCACCCCCTGCTACTCCTAGGTGGAAGAAATGAAGTCAGCCTTGCGCAACTCCGGTGCCCGTCTGCTCACCTGCGCCACCTTCGCGCTCCTGCCGATCGCCGCCCTCGCCTCGCCGGCGTCCGCGGCTCCGTTCGACGTCAACCTCGACTGCGAAGCCAACGCCCCGGTCGTCGGCCCGCAGCACCTCAGCTTCAAACAGGGTGCGGACGTGACCGCGCCGGCCACGGTCGCCCCCGGCGGCACGCTCGACATCGTGGTCGACCCGGCCGTGAACACCGTGCCCAGCGAGGCGAGCGGCTACAAGGTCAAGCACATCAAGGACTTCGCGCTGAAGATCCCGGTGCCGGCCAACTCCAGCTACGTCAGCGCCGACCTCACCGGCGGCTCCGGTCTCGGCTCCACCCCGCCGAAGATCGACGTAGCCAACGGGGTCGCGACCCTCAGCTTCCCCGGCCCGATCGCCGGCGGCGCGCAGTTCGAACTGCCAACCGTGACCGTGCACCTGACCGCGGGCGACTCCGGCACCATCGAGTCGAAGCTGGGCGGCACCAGCTACGCCGACCCGGGCGTCACCTTCACCGCGGTGGTCAACCAGATCGTCGACATCTCCGCACCCACCGCCTGCTTCCCCAACCCGAGCCCGGTGTTCACCACCACCACCATCGGCTGACCGGTGCTTGCCCGCCCGGGTGAGCCAGGTCTCCCGGGCGGGCGCCCGCCGATGTGCCAGGGTGTCGGCATGGCTGACGAACTGGTGCACTACTCGGTGGCGGCGGGCACCGCCACGATCACGCTGGACTCCCCGCACAACCGCAACGCGCTGTCCGCCCAGCTGCGGCGTGAGCTGCTCGCCGCGCTGGAGCGGGCGGCGGGCGACGAGCACGTGCGGGTGATCGTGCTCACCCATACCGGCCCGGTGTTCTGCGCAGGTATGGATCTCAAGGAGGCCCGCGGCGCCGGAGCCGGCGACCAGGGCGTCAACGAGTTCCCGCAGATCCTGGAGCGGCTGTGGACCAGCCCGAAGCCGGTGGTGGCCAGGCTGGCGGGCCCGGCGAGGGCGGGCGGTATCGGCATCGTCGCGGCCACCGACATCGCGGTCGCCGCGCACGAGGCGACCTTCGCGTTCAGCGAGGTCCGCATCGGCGTGGTGCCGGCGGTCATCTCGCTGACCGTGCTCCCCCGGGTCGAGCCGAGGGCCGCGCACGAGCTGTTCCTCACCGGCGACACCTTCGACGCGGAACGGGCCGCCCGGATCGGCCTGATCAACGCCGCGGTACCGGCCGAGGACCTCAACGGCACGGTCGCCCGCTACGTCGACGCACTCGCCCTCGGCGGCCCGCAGGCGCTCGCGGCCACCAAGGAGCTGCTGAGCCGTCCCCAGCCTGCCACCCCGTCCGACGGCTTCGAGGAGATGACCGCCTACTCCGCCCGCTTCTTCGCCAGCGAAGAAGCCCAGGAAGGCATCACCGCCTTCGCCCAGAAACGCAAACCCGCCTGGGTCCCCCACGACTGACGGGCAAAAAGCCGGCTATTTGCCCGTCTGGCTAGGGGCGAAAAGCCGGCTATTTGCCGGTTAGGATTCGGTGAGCACCACGGTGAGGTAGCGGCGGTTCGCCGCGCGGTCGCCACCGGGGCTGAGCGCCCGCTGCGCGTCGGAGAGCACGCTGCGGATCGACAGGTAGGCCCGCGGGTCCGCCTCCTTCAGCGCGTCCGAGCCAGCCCAGATCAGCACGTGCTCGCCGGTCGGCAGCCAGTCGAGATCGGTCAGGCAGTCGTAGAGCGCGTCCAGGTTGCGCCCGAACCACTCCGGAAACGACAGCGCCTCGGCGATGGCGTCCATCGCCGAAGCCTTGTCCCGTGCCGCACCGCCGTTGAGCACGTGCGGGTATCCGCCGCGCGCCTTGGCCTTCTGGGCCGCCGTCTTCGCGTCATCCACCGGCTTCACCGTTTCGGGTCCACGACTACAAAGGACGCGTAGTGGTCCCCCGTGTAGTACAGCTCATCTGCCTGACCGGTGACCAGCCGCCGAGCGCCGCGATCCGCGCTGCCCGGCGTCTTCACCGTGTACTCCTGGTAGTAGTCCTGCTTTTTCTGGGGCAGCTGCCGCTCCCGGTTGCCGAACACCGAACCGTCCTTGCCCTGGAACGGGAACGGACCGTTGGACTTGATCAGCTTCCAGGTGTCGGCGGCCTCGGGCGGGAGGCTGGACAGGCCCTTCACCGGCAGGCCCGAGTCCATCCCGGCCACCACGGCGGTACCCGTGCCCGACGCCGTCGGGGAACCGGCGGGGGCGGGCCCGCCGTCGCCGGTGTTCGCCTGCTGAATCAGCCAGCCACCCAGCACGAGCACGATGAGCCCGATCAGAGCGACGGTGATCCGGATCCGCCTCTTGTTGACCATTGGTGCACCTTATGACCGGCTCGGAGGGTCCTCGTCGCGGGCCGAGCGGAACCAGCCGGAGAGCCGGTCGACCACGCGGTCGATCAGCCAGGCCACACCGAGGCACAGCGGCGCCAGCACCGCGACGACCAGGACGAACTGCACCGGAAACCACAGCTGGGCGAGCCACAGCTCCACCCGGTCCCACCAGTCGGTCAGTCCATCCAGCACGCTGCGATGGTACGCACAGGATCACTGCCCACCGGCGCCCGGGCAGGTAGGTTGACCCCCATGTTCGCCGTCTACGCCAAAGAACCGAACCAGGACAACCCCCTCGACTCGCTCGTCATCGGCGAGCGGCCGGAACCCGAGGTACCGGCAGGCTGGGTCAAGGTCTCGATCAAGGCGGCCAGCCTGAACGGGCACGACCTGTGGACCCTGCGCGGGGTCGGCATCAAACCGGAGCAGTTCCCGATGATCCTCGGCTGCGACGGCGCCGGGGTGCTCGAGGACGGCAGCGAGGTCGTGCTGCACTCCGTGATCAACGCGCCCGGCTGGCAGGGGGACGACACCCTGGACCCCAAGCGCACCCTGCTCACCGAAAAGCACCAGGGCACCTTCGCGGAGTCCGTCGTGGTCCCCGCCCGCAACGTGCTGCCCAAGCCCGCCGGCCTGTCCTTCGCCGAAGCGTCCATCATGGGCACCGCCTGGCTCACCGCGTATCGCATGATCTTCGTCAAGTCCGGGCTGCGGCCGGGACAGACGATGCTGGTGCAGGGCGCCTCCGGTGGCGTTTCCACCGCGCTGGTGCAGCTCGGCCGCGCGGCCGGGCTCCGGGTCTGGGTCACCGGCCGGACCGAGGAGAAGCGCGCACTGGCCGAGCAGCTCGGCGCGCACCAGAGCTTCGAATCCGGCACCCGGCTGCCGGAGCGGGTGGACGGCGTGTTCGAAACGGTCGGCAAGGCGACCTGGCAGCACTCGCTCAAATCGCTCAAACCGGGCGGGGTGCTGGTGGTGTCCGGGTCCACCAGCGGGCCGGACGCGAACGCCGATCTGCAACGGGTGTTCTTCCTGCAGCTGCGCGTGATCGGCTCCACCATGGGCACCAGGGACGAGCTGGCGGACCTGCTGGAGTACGTCGATCTGGCCGGGATCCGGCCGCAGATCGGCACCGAACTTTCCTTTGACCAAGCCGAAGAGGGCTTCCAGAACATGCAGAACGGCGACACGGCGGGAAAAATCGTGTTCACTCGCTGATCGTTTGACCTGCGGAAAGCCGGTCTGACACCAGCCCGATACCTGTTTGCAACCCACCGCTAACCAGCGGTAGTCGAGTTCTGTTGTCTAACCTGGATGTATGACCGCAGTGCAGCGGGACGCGTCGGGTGCTCCGGCGACCCCGGACGCGACCGACCCGGACATCCGGGTCGGGTACCGGCGCTTCGCCGGTGTGCGCACGCGGGTGCTGGAAGTCGGCCCGCCACCGGCCGCGCGGCCGGCCGGACGCCGGGCGGGCAAACGGACAAGGCCGCTCACCGAACGGCTGGTGCTGCTGCACGGTTACTGCGACAGCGCGGACACCTGGCGCCCGGTGCTCGCCGAGCTCGCCGCGGCCGGGGTGCCGGCGATCGCGGTCGACCTGCCGGGCTTCGGTGAGGCCGAGGCGTTGCGCCCCGGCGCGATGCTGCCGCAGTTGGACGCCTTCACCGCCGCGGTCGTCCGCGAGCAGTCCGTGCTGGGCACCGTGGTGCTGGCCGGCAACTCCCTCGGCGGCACGATGAGCCTGCGCGCGGCGCAGAACCCGAAGCTGCCGATCGCCGGGGTGGTGTCCATCGCGGCCCCCGGTTTCGTCGACTCCTGGCTGATCCGGACCGTGGCGCGGTATCCGCTGCCGCTGCGCCTCTACTCGTCGCTGCCGTTGCCGGTGCCCGGCTTCCTGGTCCGCACGGTGGCCGGACAGCTCGTCCCCCGGCTGCTCTACGCCGACCGAGCGGTGGCCGACGCCGACCACGTGCGCCGGTTCACCGAGCTCTTCCCGGACTACCGCAGCACCACCACCCGGCTGGAGCAGGCGAGGCAGCTGGTCGGCGAGCTGGCCGAGGCCTATCAGCTGGACCGGGTGCGGATCCCGCTGCTGGTGGTCGCCTGCGGCAAGGACCGCCTGGTGAGTGCCGCCTCCGGTCGCCGGCTGCACGCGCTGGTGCCGCACAGCCGACTGCTGATCCGGGAGGACTGGGGGCACTGCCCGCAGCTGGACGACCCGGTGGAGCTCGGCGAGCTGCTCGGCTACTTCGCCGCCGGTGTCGCCCACCGCGACGCCCTGACCAGGGCCAAGGCCGCCCGGCGGACCGCCGCCCAGCACACCGCGGCCGGCTGAACGCGCCGGGCTCGTTCACTCACAGGGTTGACAGGATCGAGTACGGTTCCGCGGTGACCCGGAAGAACCCGGGGACGTCGCGACCGTTGGGAGACCCGCATGTCCGCTCCTGGAGGCAGGCCGAGTTCGAATACCGGGGTGTTCCGGCGCAAACCGATCGAACAGTTCGAAACGCCCGAGGCGGGCACCGGCCTGCACCGCACCCTCGGCCTGCGGCAGCTCACCGCGATCGGGGTCGGCGGCATCATCGGCGCCGGGATCTTCTCGCTGGCCGGGGCGGTCGCGCACGAGACGGCCGGTCCCGCGGTGCTGATCTCGTTCCTGATCGCCGGTATCGCCAGCGCGGCGGCCGCGTTCTCCTACGCCGAGTTCGCCGGTCTCATCCCGCGCGCCGGCTCGGCGTACACCTACGGCTACGCGGTGCTGGGCGAGCTGGTCGGCTGGTTCATCGGCTGGGACCTGCTGCTGGAGTACACCGCGATCGTTGCGGTGGTGGCGATCGGCATCTCCGGGTACTTCAACGACCTGCTGGGCTTCATGGACATCAAGCTGCCGCTGTGGATGTCCGGCGCGCCGGGTACCGAGCCGGAAGGGGTGGCCTCCGGTTCCTACAAGGTCAACCTGTTCGCGCTGCTGCTGTGCCTGCTGATCGCGTACATCCTGAACCAGGGCATGAAGTCGGCGGCCAGGTTCGAGACCTTCCTGGTCTACCTCAAGGTCGCGCTGGTCGTGCTGGTGGTCGTGGTCGGCGCGTTCCACATCAACACCGGCAACTACGAGAACTTCTTCCCGTTCGGCCTCAGCGGCGCGTTCACCGGGGCCGCGACGGTGTTCTTCGCGGTGTTCGGCTACGACGCCATGTCGACCGCCGCCGAGGAGTCCACCGACTCGCAGAAGCACATGCCGAAGGCGATTCTGTACTCACTGGCCATTTCCATGGTGCTCTACGTGCTGGCCTGCCTGGTGCTCACCGGCATGGTCAACTTCACCGAAATCGACAGCGAAAGCGCCTTTTCCAGCGCGTTCCGCACAGTCGGCCTCGGCTGGCTCGGCGTGATCATCGCGGTGGGCGCGATCCTCGGCATCCTGACCGTGCTGTTCACCTTCCTGATGGGCGCGACCAGGGTCGGCTACTCGATGAGCCGGGACGGGCTGCTGCCGAAGTGGTTCTCCGGCACGCACCCGGTGCGCAAGGTGCCCAGCCGGATGACCTGGGTGCTCGGCGGCTCCGCCGCGATCATCGCCGGGCTGCTGCCGATCGGTGAGGCGGCCGAGCTGACGAACATCGGCATCCTGCTGGCGTTCGTGGTGGTCTGCGTCGCGGTGATCGTGCTGCGCTACCGCCGCCCGGACCTGCCGCGGACCTTCCGCTGCCCGGGAATGCCGGTGGTACCGGCGATCGGCGTGGTCTTCTCGATCTGGCTGATCACCTTCCTGAAGCCGGAAACCTGGCTGCGGTTCGCCGTGTGGTTCGCCATCGGCCTGGCGGTCTATTTCCTCTACAGTCGCCGCAACTCCGTGCTGGGCAAGCAGAACACCCCAGACCAGCCGGCCGAATAAGTCAGGGGCCCTCGATCAGCGGGGCGACATCACGGTGCGAGACCGGGTTCAAAGTCATTCGGCACGCGTCGGTCAGTACTTCGCCGGGCGCGAGCCCGAACGTGAAACAAAGCGCGACGAACAACCGGATCGAGATCGGCCTGTCGCCCCGCAGAATCCGGCACAGGGTCGACTCGGAAAGCGGGCCGTCGATCGAGGAGCGGACAGCGGTCAGTCCCATGCCGCTGTCCGCCCTCGCCCGCGCGAGGAGCGCGGCCAGTGCGTACGTCACATCGTCGAGTTGCGCACTCGTCGGCCGCGGCTCAGGCACTGATCCGGAACTGGCTGGTCAATCGCGGCCGGTATCCGCCCGGCCCGATGGTTTCGCCGGTCTCCGGGTCCTCCGGCGCGGGAGACAACCGGAGGCAACCCACACAGGGCATTCCGCTCAGTTTCGGCAGGAGTTCGACGGCTTCCCCCGCCAGTTCGCAGCCGCACAACGCGGTCAGCACGAACGGAAACTCGGCGAGCGCGAACCGATGGTTGAGCACCGGCGGCAAGGCCACCAGGTGCACCACCCGGTCGCCCTCCCCTGCCGCGCCGGACCGGTACCGCACAAAGGCCAGCGGCAGGTTCACCGCACCCGCCCCACATCAAGATCAGTCATCCGAATACGGTCGACCCTTCACAACCGAAGAACTTAACAGTTTGTAAAGGGTCGCCCGATCGGATTAGACAGGCAATCCTGCCCGATAAGCCATGCCGCGAAGTTCTCTGCCTACCGCATCCTGTTTTGCCTTGCTAAGCAATTCGCTCAGGGTCTCGCGCGCCAGCGGGTTCCGATGCACACGCGCAGGTGAAATCTGTTCAGCTTTATGCAGCATCATTACGGCTTTGTCCCGCTGCTTCGGCAACTTCGCCACCGCTCGGCCGTAGTTGACCCAATAAGCGGCCTGCCTGAACGGCGAGGGAAGCGCGCTGGGATCAACCCTCGCCGCGATCCTGGCCGCGTCGGCGTGCTCGCCCGCTTCGAGCGCGACCGAAAGCCGCCACACTCCGACATTGGACGGTCCGAACCCGAACCAGGGCTCGCTGCCTTCACCCATACTGTCGGCGAGTTCACTCGCTTGCTCCAGCGGAGCCACTAGCCCACCTTGGTCACCGCGAGCAGCCGCCAGCATCGAAGAGGTCAGGGTGAGCATCCCGGTGACAACCAGACCTTCACGTGTCGCTGTGCCCGCATCGGCCGAAGCGAGTGTCTGCCCGGCAAGGTCAAAGGATCCAGAAGCGATCAACCCGTGTGCGGTACCGAAGGCGCTCAGTGCCAGGGAAAGCGGCTCATCCAGGCGCTCCGCCGCTTGCTGCCCCAGTGTTGCCGCCAGCCAGGCCAAATCGGCCGAGCCTCCCGCGACAGGTAACCACGCCTGAGTTCCCTGCAAATGCAGCAAGGTCGCCAACCGCAGAACCGCACGTTCTTCCTCGTGCGCATCAAGCGTGGTGTGAATATCCCTGATCATCCCGGGGAGCTTCTCGCCCACATAGCCGTGCCGGCATTCCTGCTGCGCCTTCACCAGATCATCAACACGCCCGCGCAGTACATCAGCGGGAATGATCTCCCCATCCGGCACGCCCAGACTCACCGCCATCAGCGCGCGTCGAACTTCGGCCAGAGCCGCGTCCTGCGGAAGCCCACCGACGGCGGTGATCATTTCGCCGGTCAACTCGGTAGGCGCGACTTCAAGCGCATTGGCGAGACGCACAATCAAAGATCGGCGGTCCAATGCGCGCTTGCCCGACTCCAGCATGGAAAGGTAGCCCGGTGAGATACCGGCAAGGCCCGCCACCACCGCGAGCGACTTACCTCTGGCTTTCCTGATTTGCCGCAGTGTGCGACCAATTCCTGTCGTCGCCATGACCGCTCGCTCTCCGTGTCGCGGTGTGCGTGCTCCACACCCCACGGTACACGCCCGATATACACCCTCTGTCAGAGCGCACTCACAACATGTAGCAGGCGAGCGCGCCCTCAGGTCAGGCGTGTGGTGGCGGTGCGCAGGGCGGCTTCGGCTTCGGTGCGCAGTTTCGCGATGATGTCGGCGGCCGGGCCCGCGCCGGCCAGCGAATAGGTCTGCCCGGCCCAGAGGGACATCGCTTCGGGATCTTCGGCGTCACCCGCGGCGGCGCGGATCGGCTTGCTCAAATGATGCAGCTGCGGGTACGCGGCCGGAGCTTCGGCGGAATGCTCCGCCAGGAACCGGTTCACCAGTCCGCGAGCGGGCTTGCCGCTGAACGCGCGGGTGAACGCGGTGAGCCTGCCGCCTTCGGCCAGCGCACGCTGCTGAACGGCTTTGGTACCCGCCTCGTCCGCGCGCAGGAACGCGGTGCCCAGCTGCGCGGCACAGGCCCCGGCCACCAGCACCGCCGCCACGTCCGCACCGTGCACCAGGCCACCGGTGGCGATCAGCGGCAGGCTGGTGCGCGCGGACACCAGCCGCAGCGCGGCGAGCAGGCCGTAGACCTCTCCCCCATCCGGCCGGTCCCCGTCATCGGTGAACAGGGCGCGGTGCCCGCCCGACTCGAATCCCTGCACGCACAGCGCATCCGCCCCCACCTCGGCGGCCAGCTCGGCCTCGTCCGGGCCGGTTACCGTGACCACCACCTTGCTGCCGACCGCGTGCAGCCTGTCCACGTCCTCCTTGGACGGCCTGCCGAAGGTGAAGGAGACGACCGGAACCCGTTCGGCCACCACCACATCCAGCTTCGCCGGATAGTCGTCGTCATCCCAGCGCGGCTCCCCCGGCTCGACCCCGTACCGACCCGCCTCCCCGGCCAGCCGCTCCCGGTAACCGGAAACATCCACAGTGGACTCAGGGCCGGGGACGAACAGGTTGACCCCGAACGGCTCACCGGTGAGCTCGCGCAGCCGCCCGATCTGACCGGTGAGGCCGCCGGCCTTGAGGTACCCGGCGGCGAGAAAGCCGAACCCGCCGGCCCGCGCCGCGGCCGCCACCAGCTCCGGCGTCGACGGGCCGCCCGCCATCGGAGCGGCGATCACCGGGAAGCGCAGATTCTCGAACATGCCGACAGCCTACGAGCGCCCGCCACGGTGAGCGACGTCTCCTGCGCCACAGCGATATGACGGCCGCGTTACCGAACCCTCACTCCATCGAGGGCACCCCGTTTCATGATCGGAAACCGTGCGTAAACCGTCTTGATCGTCCGTTCGGCCCAGAGCACGCTCCGCCATACACGGACCACGGTTCGTGGGAAAATTTCCGTCGCAGAGAACGAGGAGATCATGAGCGACTTCCAGGAAGCCCCCGCCACCAGCACGGACACCAAGGCCAAGCGCTGGACCAAGCGCGGTGTCGCGCTCGGCGTGATCACCGTGCCGCTGCTGGCGATGCTAGGTGGACAGGCCTCAGCCGCCGAACTGACCCCGATCGCGGAGTACCTCGACGAGACCATCGCGAGCACGTCGGCCGCACTGGTCGAAGCCCTCGGCGTGCTGCTCGGCGTCTCATAACCGGACAGCCCGAGTTCGGCGTGCGCGACCGGTCCGCCCGGCCGGTCGCGCACGCTACCGTGGTGGCATGAGCCCCGACCTGGATCTCGTCCGGCGGCTGTCACAGGCCGAACACGGCCTCGCCACCATCGCGACCACCCGCCCGGACGGCACCGTGCACGCCTCCATCGTCAACGCCGGGGTGATCGACGACCCGGTGACCGGCAAGCCCTGCGTCGGTTTCGTGGCCCGCGGCGGCGTGCGCAAACTGGACCTCTTCCGCCGCAACGGGCAGGCCACCATCGTGTTCCGCCGCGGCTGGGAATGGGTCGCCGTGGACGGGCCGACCCACCTGATCGGCCCGGACGACCCGGACCCCGCCTTCGACCCCGCCGGCCTGCCCGAGCTGCTGCGTGACGTGTTCAAGGCGGCCACCGGCACCCACGACGACTGGGCCGAGTACGACCGGGTGATGGCCACCGAACGCCGGGTCGCCGTGTTCATCGAAGCCGCCAGGATCACCGGCAACAGCTAGCGGGGTTTGGCGAACTCCTCGATCAGCACGGGATACTGCTCCCCGCCGTGCCCGGCGGCGATCGCGCGGTCGGCCATCGCCTTGATCAGCTTCGGCAGTTCGGCGTTGACCCCCACCGCCTCGCTCTCCTCGATCAGGTGCGCCATCGCCCGTACATCGGTCTCCAGGGCGGACACCTCGGCCGGGAAGGAACCGTTGTCGATCTGCTCGGCATACCCGGGCAGCCAGTCGGCCACCCCGGCGGCGATCTGCCGCGCGAACGGCGCGAACGTCGCGGCGTCCACACCGGCCGTCCTGAGCAGGGCGGTGCCCTGGAGCCAGGCGTTCAGCACGCTCCACATCATGGCCAGGCCGGCCACGTCGTACAGGGACGCCAGCCCGTGGTCCGCGCCGAGGTAGGTGACCGTGCCGAGCGCTTCGAGGGTCGCCTGGTGCGCCTCGAAATCCGGCCGCGGCCCGCTGTGCAGGAGCACCGCCTCGGCGGTCCCGATCGCGGGCGGGATGGCCATGATGGCACCGTCCAGATAGCGGGCGCCCCGCTGCTCGGCCCACCGGGCGGCTGCCCTGGCCTGAGCCGAGTCGCCCGAGGTCAGGTTGACCAACATCGTGCCGTCCAGCTCGACGTCGGGTGCACCGAGCAACTCGCGCATGGCCTGGTAGTCGGTGACGCAGATGATCGTCAGGGAACTCGCCTTGAGCGCGTCGCCCACCGTCAGCGCCAGCCGCGCCCCCTCGGCCACCAGCCGGTCGGCCTTGGCGGCCGTGCGGTTCCACACGGTCGTGGGATGTCCGGCCTTCAGGAACGCGGCGGCGAGCGCACGGCCCATCAGCCCGAGGCCGATGACCGTCACGGGTGTATCGGTTTTCTTGGTCATGGCAACATCGTCAACGTTGATACCGGTGTGAAGGTCAAGGGGGAGTTTCGATGCGGATCGGGGAACTGGGTCGCCGGACGGGCGTCAACACCCACCAGCTGCGCTACTACGAGGCACAGGGCCTGCTGGAGGCGGACCGCGGCGCGAACGGCTACCGCGAGTACGACGAGCACGCCGTGCTGCGGGTGAAGCAGATCCGGCACCTGCTCGACGCCGGTCTGTCTTCCGAGGACATCGCGTACCTGCTGCCCTGCGCGGTCGGCGAGGCCCCGGAACTGCTCGGGTGCCCCGACTTGCTGGCCGCGATGCGGTCACGGCTGCGGCGGCTGGAGGACCAGCTGGACCGGCTGGCCCGGTCGCGCGACGCGCTCACCGGCTACATCGCCGCGGCCGAGCGGACGGGCAGCGAGAGCTACCCGCCCTTCGACGGCACCGACCTGGAGTCCGTCCCCGCCTGAGCTACTTCTTGCCCTTGCCCTTGTCGCCACTGTCCTCAGTGGACAGTGCGGCGACGAAGGCCTCCTGCGGGACCTCGACCCGGCCGACGGTCTTCATCCGCTTCTTGCCTTCCTTCTGCTTCTCCAGCAGCTTCCGCTTACGCGAGATGTCGCCGCCGTAGCACTTCGCGAGCACGTCCTTGCGAATCGCGCGGATCGTCTCCCTGGCGATGATCCTGGCGCCGATCGCGGCCTGGATCGGCACCTCGAACTGCTGGCGCGGGATCAGCTCGCGCAACCGGGTGGCCATCTTGTTGCCGTAGGCGTACGCGCCGTCCTTGTGCACGATCGCGGAGAAGGCGTCCACCGCCTCGCCCTGCAGCAGGATGTCCACCTTCACCAGGTCGGCCTTCTGCTCACCGGCCTCTTCGTAGTCCAGCGAGGCGTAGCCGCGGGTGCGGGACTTCAGCGAGTCGAAGAAGTCGAAGATGATCTCCGCCAGCGGCAGGTGGTAGCGCAGTTCGACGCGCTCCTCGGACAGGTAGTCCATGCCCAGCAGCTGGCCGCGCTTGCCCTGGCAGAGCTCCATGATCGCGCCGATGAACTCCGACGGCGCGATCACCGTGACCTTGCTCAGCGGCTCGTGCACCTCGGCGATCTTCCCGCCGGTCGGCCAGTCGGACGGGTTGGTCACCACCACCTCGGTGCCCTCTTCCAGGTAGACCTGGTAGACCACGTTCGGCGCGGTGGAGATCAGGTCCAGCCCGAACTCGCGCTCCAGCCGCTCCCTGGTGATCTCCAGGTGCAGCAGCCCGAGGAAGCCGCAGCGGAAGCCGAACCCCAGCGCCACCGAGGTCTCCGGCTCGTAGGTCAGCGCCGCGTCGTTGAGCTGGAGCTTGTCCAGCGCCTCCCGCAGCACCGGGTAGTCCGAGCCGTCCACCGGGTAGAGCCCGGAGTAGACCATCGGCTTCGGCTCGCGGTAGCCGGTCAGCGGCTCGGTGGCGCCCTTGCGCTCGGAGGTCACCGTGTCCCCGACCCTGGACTGGCGGACGTCCTTCACGCCGGTGATCAGGTACCCCACCTCGCCGACCCCGAGGCCCTTGCTGGGCTTGGGATCCGGCGACACGATGCCCACCTCGAGCAGCTCGTGCGTGGCGTTGGTGGACATCATCCTGATCCGCTCGCGCGGGGTGATCTTGCCGTCCACCACGCGGATGTAGGTGACCACGCCGCGGTAGGTGTCGTACACCGAGTCGAAGATCATCGCGCGGGCAGGCGCGTCCGGGTCGCCCTGCGGCGGCGGCACCTGGCGCACCGCCTCGTCCAGCAGCTCGCGCACCCCGGCGCCGGTCTTCGCGGACACCCGCAGCACGTCCGACG
Organism: Amycolatopsis nigrescens CSC17Ta-90; assembly: GCF_000384315.1. GTDB lineage: Bacteria > Actinomycetota > Actinomycetes > Mycobacteriales > Pseudonocardiaceae > Amycolatopsis > Amycolatopsis nigrescens. The sequence continues at coordinate 392,364 of NZ_ARVW01000001.1, forward strand.
GGTCGCAGCCCACGATGTGCGCCAGCTCTGCCGCGTACTTGTCCGGCTCGGCGGCCGGCAGGTCGATCTTGTTCAGCACCGGGATGATGTGCAGGTCCTTGTCCAGTGCCAGGTACAGGTTCGCCAGTGTCTGCGCCTCGATCCCCTGCGCGGCGTCGACCAGCAGGATCGCGCCTTCGCATGCCTCCAGCGCCCGTGACACCTCGTAGGTGAAGTCCACGTGGCCCGGTGTGTCGATCAGGTGCAGCACGTGGTCCTGACCGTCCACGTTCCACGGCAGCCGCACGTTCTGCGCCTTGATCGTGATGCCGCGTTCCCGCTCGATGTCCATCCGGTCCAGGTACTGGGCCCGCATCGCCCTGTCCTCGATCACACCGGTGAGCTGCAGCATCCGGTCGGCCAGGGTGGACTTGCCGTGGTCGATGTGCGCGATGATGCAGAAGTTCCGGATCAGCTCCGGCGGCGTGAAGGTGGTGTCGGCCAGCGTGCCAGTCGCAGTCACTCGTGTGGTCCTCGGGGAAGCAGGGGGTGGCGTCGTCGGTATCCGGTCTGGATATCGCTGTCCATCGTCCCATGACCCCGGCGGGTGTGTTTGGGGGTCATCCCCGATGCGGCACCGGCACCGTCCGTGTTGACCTCGAAGTATGGGTAATTCGATGTCGCAGGTACTGGATCGGGCCTTCGGGCACCCGCGTGGCCTGCTCGGCAGGCTGGGCGGCGCGCTGATGGCGCACGGCAACGCGGAGACCGAACGGCGCGTGGTGGAAGTGGCCAGGATCACGTCCGCGGAAACCGTGCTGGTGCTCGGGCCGGGACCGGGGATCGGCCTGCTCGCCGCCGCGGAGCGCGCCGCGACCACGATCGGCGTGGACCCCTCCGAGGAGATGCTGGCCCGCTGCCGCGACCGCTGCTCCGCGCTCGTCGAAGGCGGCACCGTGGAGCTGCGCCGCGGCGACGCGGAGCACCCCGGGCAGCCGGAAGCCTCGGTGGACGTCGCGCTCAGCGTGAACAACGTGCAGCTCTGGCCGGACCGCGCCGCCGGGTTCGCCGGGCTCTACCGCGCGCTGCGCCCCGGCGGGCGGCTGGTGCTCTCCGCGCACGAGAAGTGGCTGCCGGTGTCGCGGCACCGGCTGGCCGACGAGGTCGCCGCGGCCGGCTTCACCGACCTGCAGACCTGGGTATGGCAGCCACCCGGCCGGACCCCGCTCGCCGCCCAGCTACGCGCGTACCGCCCTGCCGAGTAGCTGTGCCGTCACTGCCGGACGTCGGTTCTCAGCGGGTGATCCGCGGGGATCTGCACCAGCACGATCCGGGTGCCGTCCGGATCGGAGATCCAGGCCTCGTCCAGGCCCCACGGCTCCCGGCGCGGTTCGCGGTCCGGGACGACGCCCTTGGCCCGCAGCTCCGCGATGGTGGCCGGCAGGTCACGGACCTGGAGCCACAGCGCGACATCCGGACTGGCGCCCGCATCACCACGGCCGACCAGCTCCAGGAAGCCCTGACCGAGGAAGAACACCGTGCCCCCGGGGAACGTCCGGTAGATCGCCAGGCCCAGGGTGTCGCGATAGAAGACGGTCGACTTCTCCGGGTCACTGGGTTTCAGCAGCACCCTGCTGCTCAGCACGTCCATGGCCACTTCCCTACCGGAGCGCTCAGGACGCCGCAATCGCGGCGATACCGCCCAGCACAATCAGCGAGCCGGTCAGCCGGCGCACCGGATGGGCCTCGTCGAGCACCAGCCAGGCGGCCAGCCCGCCGAGCACGATGCTCAGCTCCCTGGCCGGCGCGACCAGGCTCACCGGCGCCCGTTGCAGCGCGAAGAGCACCAACGCGTACGCCACCGGCGACAGCAGGCCGATCACCAGCGCCTCCCGCCAGTGCTCCCGCCACAACCGGGCCACCGTGTCCCCGTGCCGCCGGGCGTAGGGCGCGAGCAGGGCGCTCTGCAGCACTGAGCCGGCGCACAGGTAGACCACCGGCGGCACCGCCAGCGCGTTGACCGAGTGGTCGTCCCAGAGCGTGTACGCGGCGATCGTCGCCCCGGTCAGCAGCCCGTAGCCGACCCCGGCCCGCCGGGCCCGCCGGTCGGCCACCGAGCCGCCGCCGCCACCGGCCGAGCCGATCACCAGCACCCCGGCGATCACCAGCGCGGCGCCGGCAAGGCCGAGCACCCCCGGCCGTTCCCCGAACAGCACCACCGCGGCCAAGACCGACAGCAGCGGGCCGGTGCCGCGCGCCAGCGGGTAGACCACCGAGAGGTCGCCGACCGTGTAACCGCGCTGCAGCACGATTCCGTACACGATGTGCAGCACCGCGTTGCCCACCACCGCCGGCAACCATGTCCACTGTGGACGCTGCGGGTCCAGCACCAGCAGCACGGTGGCGACCGGAACCAGCGCCACCGCGGACACCGAGTAGTAGAGGAAGACCAGGGCCGCACCACCGCCGGGCACCCGCTTCGCGGCCAGATTCCACAGCGCGTGCAAAACCGCCGCAACCACAACGAAAACCAGAGCCGTGCCGTTCACCAGAGAACCCTTCAGGTGTTTCGCGCGCGCGAAACACCGGGTCCTCCAGGCTTTTGTCCCGTCAGATGAACGACCGGGCCCTTGACCGGCCGATGGTGCCGCTCGGACCAGACCCGCCGACCCTGGTTGGATGTACTCGAACGCTCGCAGCGGCGGGCCGGCGACGGAACCCTAGGCACTGCGCCCGCCAGGCTACACCCCCTCCGGGCCACCCCGGCCGCGCTGTTAGACTTCCCGCTCGTTGCCGTGTGGCATTCCGCCAGGGAGGAAGCCTGGCTCCCGGAGAACGGGAGGCAGGGCCACTACGACACGGCACGAACTCTCCCGAGACGATCCAAGGAGCGCCCGCGTGGCCAACATCAAGTCGCAGATGAAGCGCAACAAGACCAACGAGAAGGCGCGCCAGCGCAATCAGTCGATCAAGTCCTCGGTGAAGACCGCGATCCGCAAGTTCCGTGAGGCCGCCGACGCCGGCGACAAGGACAAGGCCCTCGAGCTTCAGCGTGAAGCGGCCAAGAAGTTGGACAAGGCCGCCAGTAAGGGTGTGCTGCACCCGAACCAGGCCGCCAACAAGAAGTCGGCGATGGCGAAGCGCGCCAACCAGGTCTGAGCCGGTTTTCCGGCCGAGGAGCCCCGGTGACCCGACGGTCGCCGGGGCTTTTCGCTATCGCTTGTCCTTCGCGGCCACCAGTTCCAGCACCGCGCGCTCCAGCGCGTAGTCCGGATCGGCCGCGGCGCCCTTCACCTCGGCGTTGAGCCTGGCCACGATCTGCATCGCGTCCGCGAGCCCGTCGGGCCCCCAGCCACGGGACTGGCCCTGCGCCTTGCGGATCTTCCACGGCGGCATGCCCAGCTCGCCCGCCATCTGGTTCGGGTTGCCCCGGCCGGCGGCGCTCACCCTGGCGATGGTGCGCACCGCGTCCGCCAGCGCGTCCGCGACCAGCACGTGCGGCACGCCGATCAGCATCGCCCAGCGCACCGACTCCAGCGCCGCGGCCCGCTCCCCGGCGACCGCCTTCTCGGCCACCGCGAACCCGGTCACGTCCGCCCGACCGCGGTGGTACCGGCGGACCGCCTGTTCGTCCACCGTGCCGCCGGCGTCGGCCACCAGCTGGGCGGCCGCCGAAGCCAGCTCGCGCAGATCCGAGCCCACCGTGTCGATCAGCGCGGCCACCCCCGCCGCGTCGATCCGCCCGCCGGCCTGGCGCACCTCGTTGCGGACGAAGGCCTCCCGCTCGGCCGGCTTGGTGATCTTGGCGCACTCCACGATCTCCGCCTTGGCCTTGCGCAGGGCCACCGGCAGCGCCTTGGCCGCCTTGCTCCGGCCGCCGCCGCTGTGCACCACCACGAGCACCACCCCGTCGGCGGGATTCGCCACGTAGGCCAGCACCGCGTCCGCGATCTCCTGCGAGATGTCCTGCGCGGACTCCAGCACGATCACCCTGCCCTCGCTGAACAGCGAGGGGCTGACCATCTCCAGAAGTGCGGGACCTGTGAGTTCGGACACCCGCACCCTGGTCAGGTCCGCGGTCGAATCCACCAGCCTGGCCGCGGTGAGCGCGTTGCGCACGGCACGCTCGATAAGCAGCTCTTCTTCACCGAGAACGAGGTACAGCGGGGCGGGGGTAGCGGCTGGCGCGGTCACGCCGCCGATCCTCCCACGCCACGACGACACCGACGGCCGGGACGCCCGCATGCCGGGCAGCGGACGAACGGGTGTGGCAGAACGCCGTCTCGATGTCGTACGGTGTCTTCGAGGCAGCCCGCGGTCCAGCCGTGCCGGCAGCCGACAACCGAATACCGCTCATCCAGAGGGGCAGAGGGAACGGCCCGAAGAAGCCCCGGCAACCGGCGTCAGCCTGTCATCTCGATTCCGCGAGGTAGCTGGCGAACACGGTGCCAATTCCGGCCCACGCAGTGGGACAGATGAGGAAAGGACCTCGCGATGACTGCAGCCCTCGGCACGACCTCCGCCACCAACCGGACGGTGGACCTCGGCCCCGCGGTGGAACTGATCTCCAAGGAAGAGGGCCACCGGCAGCCGCTGGCCCCCGAGTTCGTCTCCGCCGAAGACTTCTCCCCGCTCGAGGTGGGCTACGACTTCGGCCGCGTGCGCCGCGAAGACATCGAAGCCGGTCCGCGGAACATCTGGCGGTACAAGAAGCTGCTTCCGGTGCCCTCCAACGTCGAGGAGATCCCGAACACCGAGCCGGGCTGTACCCGGCTGGTGCGTGCGGACCGGCTCGCCGCGGCGCTCGGCGTCAAGCGGCTGTGGGTCAAGGACGACACCGGCAACCCCACCCACTCGTTCAAGGACAGGGTGGTCGCGGTCGCGCTGGCCGCCGCCCGCGAGTTCGGCTTCGAGGTGCTGGCCTGCCCGTCCACCGGCAACCTGGCCAACGCGGTGGCCGCCGCGGCCGCCCGCGCCGGCTGGCAGTCCGTGGTGCTGATCCCGTCTTCGCTGGAGCGCGCCAAGATTCTGACCACCGCGGTCTACGACGGCGCGCTGATCGCGGTGGACGGCAACTACGACGACGTGAACCGGCTGGCCACCCAGCTCGCCGGCGAGCACGAGAACTGGGCGTTCGTGAACGTGAACGTCCGGCCCTACTACTCCGAGGGCTCCAAGACGCTGGCCTTCGAGGTCGCCGAGCAGCTCGGCTGGCGGCTGCCGCAGCAGGTCGTGGTGCCGATCGCCTCGGGCTCCCAGCTGACCAAGGTGGACAAGGGTTTCCGCGAGCTCGGGCAGCTCGGCCTGGTGGACGAGACGCCGTACCGGGTGTTCGGCGCGCAAGCCACCGGCTGCTCCCCCGTGTCCGCCGCGTTCCGCGCCGGGCACGACGTGGTGCAGCCGGTCAAGCCGGACACCATCGCCCGCTCGCTCGCGATCGGCAACCCGGCCGACGGCCCGTACGTGCTGGACACCGTCACCCGGACCGGCGGCGCGATCGAGGACGTCACCGACGAAGAGGTGGTCGAGGGCATCCGGCTGCTGGCCAGGACCGAGGGCATCTTCACCGAGACGGCCGGCGGGGTCACCGTGGCCACCGCGAAGAAGCTCATCGAGACCGGCAAGCTCGACCCGGACGCGGAAACGGTGCTGATGATCACCGGCGACGGGCTGAAGACGCTGGACGCGATCGAGAACCACGTCGGCCCGCGCGCGACCGTGCCGCCGTCCGCGGACGCGGTGCGCAAGGTGCTCGAAGGCTGACGCGCGAGGAGCCAGGGGCCTGGCGTCAGCGGCGGCTCCGGGGCTGATCGCGGTCCAGCGCCGAGCTGGCCCGCTCCCCCAGGTCCGTGAGCAGGTCCCCGGCCCATTGCAGGAGCCTGGTCGCCCGGTCGCCGAACCGGTCGGCGGAGCGATCCGCCAGCCGAGAGGCGCGCAGGGCGGTCTCGTCGGCGAGCCGGGCGGCCTGGTCCCCGGCCTCGCCCAGCCTGCTGGCCAGGTTTCCGCTGTGCTGCGCGACCTGCTCTCCCAGCCGCTCACGGCCTTCGTCGAGCACTACGTTCAGCTGCCTGACCAGCTGGTACCTGACTCGGGCGAAGAAGGGTTCCGGCATGGCGAGTGCTCCTCTGGTACCACGAGAGATCGTTTCCGGACTCGGCGAGCGGCTCGGAGCGCACCAACGGGCCACCCTGCCTTCCGTGAACGTTACAACGAACATTCACACGATCGAAAGGGGCGGCCGCCGGTCATGGCAGGTCCGTGCCGTGCCTCAGAGTCCGTCGAGGAAGCCCAGTGCCCGCCGCCAGGTGAGGGCGGCTGCCTCCTGGTCGTAGTCGGCCAGGTCCGGGTCGGTGTAGAAATGCCCGGCGCCCAGGTAGGTGTGGATCTGCACCTCGGCCCCTGCCTCGGTGGCGCTCTCCTCCCAGGAGATCACCTCCTCGGCCGGGAAGATCTCGTCGGGCAGCGCGATGTGCAGCTGGACCGGCAGCCCGTCACGCACGATCACGGGCATCTCGGCGGTGCCGTGCAGAAGTAGCACGCCGGCAGTTTCCGGCCGCTCGGCCAGTAGCGCCGACACCACCCCAGCCCCCATCGAGAAGCCGGCCAGCACGGCGTCGGCGGGCAGTACGCGCACGGACTCGCGGGCCCGCGCCTCGATCGCCGCCCAGCCGATGCGATCCGCCAGCGCGAACCCGTCGTGGATGGTGACCGCGGTCTGCCCCGCGTAGAGGTCGGGGGTCACCACCTCGTGCCCGGCCGCGCGCAGCTGATCGGCGGCGGCCAGCTCTACCGGCCGCAACCCGTAAACCGAGTGGAACAGAACGATGTATGCCACCTCACCTATCTTGCCCCTCCTCGCGGGCGCCGAGCACCTCAGGCTGGTACGGCCTCGATCAAGGACAGCCCGGGGTGCGGCGGCAGCGGGGTGGTCCCGGTGATCGTGAGGCCGGAACGCTCGCACAGCCGGTCGAAGTCCGCCCTGGTGCGCTCCTGTCCACCCGCCAGCACGAGCATGGTCAGATCGCCGAGGTACGGGTTCTGCGCGGGCGTCTCGGCGGCGACCGTGTCCGGCAGCAGCGGCTCGACGATCAGGACACGGCCGTTCGAGGGCAGCACGGCCCGGCAGTTGCCGAGGATGGTGACCGCGCGGTCGTCCTCCCAGTCGTGCAGCACGCTCTTGATCAGGTACAGGTCGGCGCCACCGGGCACGGCCTCGAAGAAGTCGCCGGTGACGACCTCGCAGCGTGCGGAGAGTCCGGCGGCCCGTATCGTGCCCTCCGCCTGCGCCGCACCGTCCGCGTTGTCGAACACCACGCCGGTGAGCTGGGGGTGGCGCCCGAGGATCGCACTGAGCAGCGTCCCGTCCCCGCCGCCGATGTCGGCGACCTTGGTGAACCGGGTGAAGTCGTAGTGCTCGGGCAGGGCGGCCGCGGTGGCGCGCGTTCCGTTGCTCATGGCGGCGTTGAACATCTCCGACAGTTCCGGGTGCTCTCCGATGTGGGTGAACACCGGCTTGCCGTGGAGCTCGTCGAAGGCGGGACGGCCGGTTTGCAGGGAGAATTCCAGCTCCCCCACCGACCGCAGCGTCATCGGATCGATGCCCAGCCGCGCGAGGTCGTGCAGGGAGTCCGGATTTCCCTTGCGCAGCAAAGCACCGACGGGGGTAAGGGTGAACCTGCCTGGCGCCGGTTCGGCGCACAGGCCCAAGCTCGCCAAGGCCCGCAGCAGCCGGAGCATCCCCTGCGGAGCGAGGCCGCAACGGTCGGCGATATCGCCGGCGGCCACGGGATCGGACCCGAGCCGGTCCGCGACCTCCAGCTTGGCGGCCACCCCCACCACCTGGCTCGCCATCGCACCGGACAGCAACCGCAGCAGCGTCCGCTGCGCGTCCTCGGTTGCCGCGCTCTTCTGAGTCATCGTGTACCTCCCAGTGACGAAATGCCCTCACGCACACCCTGCATGTTCAAGCCGGGTTGAGATCAAGGGCCGCACGGTTCGACTTCCGGGACGGAGGCGCTGCGGCGGGCCGCGGTTGCGAAACGGCAACAACGGTTAACGGAAGCCACGGTTCTGCCGAGTACTCGGCTACACGATCCATTTTCCCGGCTCGCACGAAATGCGCGAGCACCTTTTGCGATACCTCCTGACTATCCGATGTGGTGAAACGAAAATGTCCTCTTTGAATCTCAGAACAGCCGGGCTCGCGGCCGCCGGCCTGGCGACCGCCGCCGTAGGTGTGGGCGCCGGTTTCCTGATCGGCAAACCGGATCGTCCGGTCACCCCGGTCGCGGCCACCCGTGAAGCACCGGTGACCATCGTCCGGACCGAAACAGCAACCCCGTCGACCGTCACCCTTCCTGCTCCGCCACCGTCCACCGTCACCCTGCCGCCGTCCACCATCACCCGGCAGCCGCCCACTACCGGCGCCGGGGGCCTGAAGACGAAGATTGCCGACGGCACCTTCCTCGTGGGAACCGATATGGAAGCCGGGACCTACAAAACCGACGGCGGCGGTTCGCTGTGCTATTGGGCAAGGCTCAAGGACGACGCCGGCCACAACATCATCGCCAACGACCTCACCGAAGGCGGCCCGACCCGTTTCACCGCCAACAAGGGTGAATACGTGAAGGTGTCGAACTGCACCTTCTCCAAGACCAAGTAACCCGATCAGTTGAACGACCGTAACGCCGGCCCAGTCACACGCGACCTCGTCATGAACCGTGACCCAATGTCAGTTAGGGCAACTGACAGAATTTTCTCCAATCGCGGAGCCACCTGTTGTTTATGAGATACCGGCCACCGCAACCGTCGTGACCTGGGCCCTTCCGGGACGCTACCGACCAGCGGACTGCTGGCACCGGCAGGGCGCCGGAGGGGCGCGTTGACGGCCGCGGCGGGTGAGGGCGGGGCCCTGGAGGTCGGGCAGGACGGCGGTGTCGCCGTCGGTGTCGGTGCGGGCCACCAGTGCGCCGGCCGCACCGAGCAGGTCGAGGGCGTGCTTGCTCGGGTGACCGTAGGCGTTGCCCGCGCCCACGCTGATCAGTGCGGCTCGTGGCCGGATCGCGGAGACGAACTGCGGAAGCGCCGAGCGAGAACCGTGGTGCGGCACTTTCAGGATCTCCGCACGCAGGTCCGCCCCGCCGGCCAGCAGGTCTGCCTGCGCGGCCAGCTCCACGTCACCGGTGAGCAGCATCCGCCCGGCCGGGGTCTCGGCCCGCAGGACCACCGACGTGTTGTTGATCCCGGTGCCGTCCTGAGCACTGCCGGACCGGGAGCTGACGTAGCTCGGGCCGAGCACTTCGATGCTCAGTCCCGGCCACTCCATGCGGGTGCCGATCTCCAGTTCCAGCAAGGGCACGCCATGACGACCGGCCACTTCGGACACTTGGCGCCAGGCCCAGTCGGGGCTGCGGCCTGGACCGACCGCGATCGCGCCCACCACGCGCCCGTCGAAGGCGGAGTCCAAGCCGGCGATGTGGTCGGCGTGCAGATGGCTCAGCACCACCAGCGGCACTCGATCCACGTCCAGCCGGTCCAGGCACTCGTCCACCGGGCCTGGCTCCGGTCCCACGTCCACCACCACCGCGCGTCCCGGCTCCGCGGTGGCCAGTACGGCGGCATCTCCTTGTCCGACATCGCAGGCGACGACCGCCCAGTTCGGGGGCGGCCACGCCGGGGCGATCACCCGCACCGGGATCAGTACCAGCAGCATTCCGGCCAGCAGCACGGCCAGACCGACCCGCAGCCTCCGGTAGCGCAGCAGGAAGACCAGCACGGCCGCGACCACCGCCGCCGACAGCCCACCCCACCAGCCACCCGGCCAGGGCAGGTTCGCCCCCGGCACGGCGGCCGCCCGCCTCGCGACCGTGATCAGCCAGTCCGCCTCCGGACCGGCCAGCCGCATCAGCAGCCCGGCGGCCGCGGGCGACACGACCGCGACCACGGTGGCCAGCACGCCGAGCACGGTGGCGGGCGCGACCACCGGAGCGGCGAGCACGTTCGCGGCCACCGCGACCAGGCTGAGCCTGCCGGCCATGCCGGCGATCACCGGCGCGGTCACCAGGAACGCGGCCGCCGGAACGGCCAGCCCCTCGGCCAGGCCCGGCGGCACACCCCGCCTGGACAGGGCGTCCGCCCAGCGGGGCGCCAAGAGCACCAGCCCCGCCGTCGCCAGTACGGAGAGCGCGAACCCGAAGCTCGCCGCCATCGCCGGATCGAAGGCGACGAGCACGCAGACCGCCGCGGCCAGCGCAGGCAACGCGGACCGCTTGCGCCCCAGCGCCAGCGCGAGCAGCCCGACCGCGCCCATCACCCCCGCACGCAACACGCTCGGTTCGGGCCCGACGAGCACCACGAACCCGAGCAGGGCGGCCCCGGCGAGCGCCGCCGACAACCGGGGACCAACCCGGAAAGCCCGCAGCAGCAACAGAACAGCCCCGCAGATGATCACCAGGTTGCTGCCGGACACGGCCAGCAGGTGCGTCATGCCCGCAGTTTCGAACTCCCGCTCCAGCCGTGGTGAAAGCCTGCTGGTGTCACCCAGTACCAAGCCCGGCAGCAACCCGGCGGGTTCCTCCGCGAGCACGGATGCGGCTTGCCGCAGGCCTTCGCGCAAGGACGCGGCGGTGTCCTGCCACCACGGCGCCGGCCCGACCTCTTCCGGCGGGCCACGGACGTAAACCGACGCCGCGGTCAGCTCCGCGGCCCTCGCGGGAGCCAGCGAACCGGAGGTGCTGACCAGCTGCCCCGGCAGCAAGGCCGACCACCGCTCAAACGGCGCGATCAGCACCACCTTGCCGGTGGATCGCACGGGCACGCCGTCCACCGCCGCCGTCACCACCTCGGCGGCGATCACCACCGACCTGGCCCCGGCCTGCTGCCCGGCGTAACCCGCCGCCCGGACCGGTTCCGGCCGTTCCGCGACGCTCACCCGCAAGGTCACCACGTCACCGCGCAAAGCTGGGACGCGCAGGGGGTCCCGTTCGGCCTGCCAGAGCCGCAGGGCCAGCGGACCGGCTAGCGTCAGCCCGCCGATCAGCAGCGCGAAAGCGGCCGCCACCCAGCGCGGCCGGGTGGTGCGCACCCGCCGGAACAGCACCACCGCGGCCAGCGCGGTGACCAGCCCGGTCACCGTCGCCACCCACCATCCGCACAGCAGGCCCAGCAGGGCGCCGAGCCAGCCGGCGACCGCGACCGGGATCAGCCGGAAATCGTGTCGCACCACCGGTTCCGGCGTCCCGGACACGGTGGGCGACCGCACGGAGGCGATCATGACACCCGCACCTGTTCCCGCAGTTTCGAGAAACGCGTTTCGCCGATCCCGTCGACGTCGCGGAGTTGTTCCACCGAAGCGAAACCGCCGTGCTGCGCGCGCCAGTCCACGATCCGTTGCGCAGTGACCGCGCCGATCCCCGGCAGGGTGTCCAGTTGGGCGACGGTGGCCGTGTTGAGGTCGATCTTCCCGGCCGGACCGGCGCCCGCACCCGATTGGGCGGCGCCGCCGGGCAGCGCGTCCGGCGGCGCCGGCACCCCCACCGCGACCTGCTCGCCGTCGGCGACTCGACGGGCGAGGTTCAAGGTGGTCAGATCGGTACCCGGGGTCGCGCCGCCGGCGGCACGGACGGCGTCCGCCACCCTGGCTCCGGCGGGGACGGTGACCAGGCCGGGCGAGGACACCTTGCCGACGACGCTGACCACCAGTGGACCGGCGGGTGCCTTGTCCACCGCGGCCGCGGGTGCCGTGTCCGCGCGCGCCACGGGCAGCGGCGGCGGCCGTTCCGGTGCTGGTGATCCGCCGAGCAGCAGGATCGTGGTGGTCACCAGGACCACCACGCCGGCCAGTACGGCGAGCACGGCAAGCCGCCGCCGGACCGCGGGTGCTGCACCGGTGAGCCCGGCGGGCAGCCATCGGCTCATCAGTCTGCCCACGGCTCCGCTGGGCGGAACGGGCCGGGGAGGCGGCGGTGGCGCACCGGACCTGGCCGCTTCGGCCAGCTGGGTGAGCCGGTCGTGGGGTGGCGCGCCCCGTGAGCCGGGGTCGGATTCGGGGGCTGGGCTTTCGAACACGCATTCGACGCTAGGCCGGTGGGGGCGCGGTGGGCAGTGGAGATTTCGCCCGCTGTGGATAACCCGGGTGCTGTGGACAGGCCGGCCCGGACGGGCTGGATCGGGCCGTTCTTGTCGCCGCCTTGTGCGATGCTGGCCGGTTCGGGCTAGCGACCCCCTGCGGTCCCGGAACTCCGGCGCTGCACCACCACCCCGAGCACCCCCGGCCCGGTATGCGCCCCGATCACGGCGCCGATCTCCGAGATCACACAGCCGGCCGAGCCGGGCAGCCGTTCCTCCAGCCGGTTCGCCAGCTCCACCGCGCGCTCCGGCGAGGCGAGGTGGTGCACGGCCAGTTCGACCCGGTGCTCACCGGCGGCCTGACCGGCCAGTTCGACCAGCCTGGCCATCGCCCGGTTCATCGTGCGCACCTTCTCCAACGGCCTGATCTGGCCGTCTTCCATGTGCAGCAACGGTTTGACCGCGAGCGCGGTGCCGAACAACGCCGCCGCCGGACCGATCCGGCCACCACGGCGCAGGTGTTCGAGCGTCTCCACCACGAACAAGGTCTCCGAGTTCGCCGCGGCGGCGACCGCGGCCGCTTCGACCTCCGCCGGGGAGCCGCCCTCGGCGGCTTTCGCGGCCGCGTGCAGGGCCGCGAAACCGAGCCCCATCGCGGTGCTCCGGGAATCCACCACCCGCACCAGGTCCGGCCCGACCTCCTGCGCGGCCAGCACCGCGGACTCCCAGGTTCCGGAGAGCTCGCTGGACAGGTGCACCGAAACCACGGCGTCCGCGCCCGTCCGCAGCGCCCCGCGGAACGTCTCGGCGAACTCTTGCGGCGTCGGCCTGGCCGTGGTCACGATCCGACGGCGGCCGAGCGCCTCGGCCAGCGCGGCCGGGCCGACGTCCACCCCGTCCAGCGCGGACACCCCGTCGATCAGGACGTGCAGCGGTACCACCCGGATCTCGTGCCGGTCGGCGAAGCCCTCCGGCAGGTGGGCGGTGGAGTCCGTGATGACTGCGACCGGCACGCCCGCCAGCCTACGGGCCGTCCGGCGCCAGCAGCGGGCCGAGCAGGCCGGCCATCGCCTTGCCCACCTCCGCGTGACCTTCCCAGCCCCAGTGCATCCCGTCCTGGTTGCCTCGGCCGGCCAGCACGTGCGGCCCCACCACCGCGGACAGGTCGAGCAGCGGGACGTCTGCCCGGCGACCCCAGGCCGTCATCGCGGCCGCGGCGCCGGGCCGCGCGGTGTGCACATATCCGTAGGACGCGGCCCGGTGCACCGACGGCAACATGCCGATGATCGGCAGCGACGGCCGGACCGCCCGCAGCGCCTCCACCATGGCATTCAGGTAGTGCACGGTCAGCCTGGCCGGCAGCACCACCGGCCTGCCGCGCAGTACGACCGCCAGCTTCGGCTGCGCGGCAAGGTAGGCGCCGCGAACCACCCGGCGCAGCCCGGCGGGCCGCAGGTAGCGCAACCCGCCGCGCAGGTAGGTCGGCAACGGCGACGGCAGCGTGTCCATGCTGCCCACCGCCAGCACCACCGCGTCCGCCTGGTGCAGATCCGCCCACACCCGCGGGTCCCCGGTGAGCGACCACCACGCGTCGCGCGCGTTCCAGCCGATGCCGGCGACCAGGTCGGCGTGGCCGCCGAGGGCGGCGGCGGTGACGTTGAGCCAGAGCCGCGGGTCGTCGGCGGCGTGCTCGCCGTCCGGGCCGTGGAAGCTCAGCGAGTCACCGAAGACGAGCAGTCGCGGGGCCGGCATCGCTCAGCCGGTGATGCCGGCGTTGTACGCGTGCAGGCGCCAGTTGCCGTCCCGCAGCCCGAGCTCGACCCAGTGGCAGTTGGCGATCCCGCCGAGCGAGGGCCACGCCTCGACCGGCAGCCGCAACAACCGGCCGGTGAGCGCGATGATGAGCCCGCCGTGCGCGGCCAGCAGCACCGTCTCGTCCGGACCTTCTTCGCGCGAGCGCAGGTCGGCGACGACCTCCGCGGCCCGGTCCGCGACGTCCACTCTGGACTCTCCGCCGGGCGGTGCCCAGGTGGCGTCCTTGCGCCAGCGGTCCCGCTCCCCCGGCCACCGCAGGTCGACCTGCTCGCCGGTGAGCCCCTGCCATTCGCCGAGGTGGGTCTCCCGCAGCCGCTTGTCGATCCGCAGCGGCACCCCGGTCGCCTCGGTGAGCACCGTCGCCGTGTCGGTCGCGCGGTGCAGGTCCGAGGCGATCACCAGGTCGAGGTCGAACCGGGCGAGCGCAGGTACGGCGAACCGGGCCTGGTTCCAGCCGACCTGGGTAAGTGCCGAGTCCAGATGCCCCTGCATCCGGCCGGCCGCGTTGTAGTCGGTTTCGCCGTGCCGCCACAGCACCAGCCGGCACACGGTCACGGGGCGCCCCGCCCCCCGGCCGGGTCCTCCTCGTCGTCCCGCTCGTCCCCGTACTGGTCCAGCCCGTCCACCTCGATCCGCGGGCAGTCCTTCCACAGCCGCTCCAGGCCGTAGAACGAGCGCTCCTCGGTGTGCTGGACGTGCACCACCACATCCACGTAGTCGAGCAGCACCCAGCGGCCCTCACGGGCGCCTTCCCGGCGCACCGGCTTGTGCCCGGCGATCCGCAGCTTCTCTTCGACGTTGTCCACGATGGCGCCGACCTGGCGTTCGTTCGGCGCCGAGGCGATCACGAAGGCGTCGGTGATGACGAGCTGGTCGGACACGTCCAGCACGACCACATCCGTGGCCTTCTTGTCGGCGGCCGCATGCGCGGCCGCGGTCGCCAAGTCACGTGCTTCGGACGTCGCAGCCACGGTTCTCCCTCGGATAAAGATTGTGCGCGCACAGAGCGTACCCGGCCGCCACCAGGAGCCGCCGACGCCTCAACCGGCCTCCGGGTCGCGATACAGCTTGCGTTTGTCGATGTAACGCACGACACCGTCGGGGACCAGGTACCAGACCGGCTCGCCGGCCTGGACGCGCGCCCGGCAGGCGGTCGACGAGATGGCCATCGCAGTGACCTCGACCAGGCTGACCTTGCCGCTGGGCAGGTGGTGGTCGTTGAGGTGGTAGCCCGGCCTGGTGACACCGATGAAATGCGCGAAGGTGAACAGCTCGTCGGCGTTGCGCCAGGTCAGGATCTGCTCCAGGGCGTCCGCGCCGGTGATGAAGAAGAGTTCGTCCTCGGGATACTCGGCGTGCAGGTCGCGCAGGGTGTCCACGGTGTAGGTCTGCCCGCCGCGGTCGATGTCCACCCGGCTGACCGAGAACACCGGGTTGGACGCGGTGGCGATCACCGTCATCAGGTAGCGGTCCTCGGCCCTGGTGACCTTCCGCGACGTCTTCTGCCACGGCTGGCCGGTCGGTACGAAGATCACCTCGTCCAGCCCGAACCGGGCCTGAACCTCGCTGGCCGCCACCAGGTGGCCGTGATGCACGGGGTCGAAGGTGCCGCCCATGACCCCGATGCGGCGTGCTGACATGGATCAACAGCCTATACATCGCCCAGGACACGGTGCGTGGGTCCACCTCCTCCGCTCCCAGGTGGAGGGGTCCCACGCACCGCGCCTCTTCGGCGGCCTGGGGGTACCGCCGGGCACCGGCCACATCCCCGTATGGGCCAGCACACGGAAGAGAGTTGTCTCCCTGCGTGCGATGACGACATCACGGTCTGTGACCTGAATCACATTCTATCGCACTTTCGGTACGAGTGATCCCTTTACCTCTGCTTCTTCTCCCGCCGAGGCGCGCAGAGTCGTCCCCATGCGGTAGAGGTTGGTCCGTGGACACCAACTCTCTCCGCCGGCAGGCCGAGGTTCTGCTGCGCGCGCTGGCGGGCGAAAACGCGATCCTGCGCGAGGACCAGTGGGTCGCGATCGAAGCGCTGGTCGCCGAACGGCGGCGGGCGCTGGTCGTGCAGCGCACCGGCTGGGGCAAGTCCGCGGTCTACTTCCTGGCCACCGCGCTGCTGCGGGCGCAGGGCGCCGGGCCGACCGTGATCATCTCCCCGCTGCTGGCGCTGATGCGCAACCAGATCGCGGCCGCGGCCGGCTCCGGGATCAAGGCCGCCACGATGAACTCGGCCAACCCGCAGGAGTGGGACGAGGTGCAGGCCGCGATCAGCGCGGGCGACATCGACGTGCTGTTGGTCAGCCCGGAGCGGCTGAACAACCCCGACTTCCGGGACACCGTGCTGCCCAAGCTCACCGCCACGGCCGGGCTGCTGGTGGTGGACGAGGCGCACTGCATCTCCGACTGGGGGCACGACTTCCGGCCGGACTACCGGCGGCTGCGCACCCTGCTGGCCGCCCTGCCGGACGGGGTCCCGGTGCTCGCCACCACTGCCACCGCGAACGACCGGGTGGCCACCGACGTGGCCGAGCAGCTCGGCATCGGCCGGGCCGGCGGCTCGGACACCCTGGTGCTGCGCGGCCCGCTCGACCGCGAAAGCCTGCACCTCGCGGTCACCTGGCTGCCGACCAGCGAGCAGCGGCTGGCCTGGCTGGTCGAGCACCTGGCGGAGCTGCCCGGCTCCGGCATCATCTACACGCTCACCGTCGCCGCCGCGTATGACGTGGCGAGTGTGCTGTCCGACCACGGCTATGCGGCGGTCCCGTACACCGGCAAGACCGAGCCCGCCGACCGCGAGGCCGCCGAGGACGACCTGCTCGCGAACCGGGTGAAGGCGCTGGTCGCCACCTCGGCGCTGGGCATGGGCTTCGACAAGCCGGACCTCGGTTTCGTGGTGCACCTGGGCGCCCCGTCCTCCCCGATCGCCTACTACCAGCAGGTGGGCCGGGCCGGGCGTGGCGTACGGCGGGCCGAGGTGGTGCTGCTGCCCGGCCGGGAGGACCAGGAGATCTGGCAGTACTTCGGATCGCTGGCCTTCCCGGACGAGCTGCGGGTCACCCAGGTGCTCAACTCGCTCGCCTACGCCGAGCGGCCGATGTCCACCGCCGCACTCGAACCAGCCGTGAACCTGTCGCGCTCGCGGCTGGAGATGGTACTCAAGGTGCTCGATGTGGACGGTGCGGTGCGGCGGGTCCGCGGCGGCTGGGAGTCCACCGGTCAGGACTGGCACTACGACGCGGAGCGCTACAGCCGGGTCAGCCGGGCCCGCGCGAGCGAACAGCAGGCCATGCGGGACTACCAGTCCACCACCGGCTGTCGGATGGAGTTCCTGCTCCGCCAGCTCGACGACCCGCACGCGGCGCCGTGCGGCCGCTGCGACAACTGCACCGGCGGCCACCGCTCCACCGAGGTCTCCGCGAAGGTGGCTGAGAAGACCGGCGAGCGGATCAACCGGCCGGGGGTCGAACTCGGCCCGCGGCGGCAGTGGCCCACCGGATTGTCCACTTTGGACGTTCCGCTGTCCGGGCGGATCGCCAAGACCGAGCAGGCCGCGCCGGGGCGAACCCTGGGCAGGCTCACCGACGTCGGCTGGGGTACCCGGCTGCGCGAGCTGGTCGGCGCCACGGCCGAGGACGGCGAGGTCCCCGAGTCGGTCTTCGAGGCCTGCGTCAAGGTGCTGGCCGCGTGGGACTGGGCCGAGCGGCCGGTGGCGGTGGCCGGTATCCCGTCCAGCACCCGGCCGAAGCTGGCCGAGCACCTGGCGCGGCGGATCGCCGAGGTCGGCAGGCTGGAGTTCCTCGGCTCGCTGGACTCGGCCGGGCAGCCACCGCGCCGGGCGAACAGTGCGCAGCGGGTGGCCGACCTGTGGCAGCGGCTCGGCCTGTCCGGCGAGCTCGCCGGCCGGGTGGCCGGGGCGGGCGGCCCGATCCTGCTGGTGGACGACCTGGTCGACACCGGCTGGACCATGACCATGGGCGCCAGGTTGCTCCTGCAGGCCGGCGCACCGGCCGTGCTGCCGTTCGCGCTGGCGTCCACCTCGTAGCGGGACGGCGCGGTGGGTCGTTCGCATGGCGAAATACCTTCCGCTTCGCCCATTCGTGTGGCATGGTCCCTTCTCACTGGTCGCTCGCGCGGAGGTGGACATGTCCGAATCGACCGTCGACCCCCAGGTCACGCATCGGCTACCGGTCCGCAAGCTGTTCGCGGCCAGTGTCGGCAACGCCCTGGAATGGTTCGACTGGACGATCTACGCGACGTTCAGCATCTACTTCGCGAGCGCCTTCTTCCCCGGCGATCTGGCGGACATCAACACCTTCGCCACCTACGCGCTGGCCTTCTTCTTCCGGCCGCTCGGCGGGGTGCTGCTCGGCCGGTTCGCCGACCTCAAGGGCCGCAAGCCGGCGATGATCCTGACCATCGTGCTGATGGCGGGCGGCTCGGTGCTGATCGCCGTGCTGCCCACCTACGAGCAGGTGGGCTGGCTGGCCCCGATCCTGCTGATGGTGGCCCGGATCGCGCAGGGGCTCTCCCTCGGCGGCGAGGTCTCGAACGCCTCGGCCTATCTCGGCGAGATCGCCCCGGCCAAGCGCCGGGGCCGGTATTCCTCCTTCTTCTACATCTCCACCGGCTCGGCGGTGCTGATCGCGTCGGTGCTCGGTTTCGTGCTCGACCGCACCATGGACAAGGCGGACCTGGCCTCCTACGGCTGGCGGATCCCGTTCCTGCTCGGCGGCGTGCTCGGCCTCATCGGCCTCTGGCTGCGGCGCAGCCTCGCCGAGACCGAGCAGTTCGAGAACAACAAGACCAGGGCGAAGAAGGTGGAACGGCCGCTGCTGACCACCCTGCGCGAACATCCCAAGGCGGTCGGCCAGCTGATCGGCTTCAGCATGCTCTCCACGCTCTGCTACTACACCTTCTTCAGCGCGCTCACCCCGTTCGCGGTCAAGACCAGGCACGCCGAAGCGGACGACGTCTTCCTGGCGCTGTCCATCGCGACCGCGCTGTTCATCGCGCTGCAGTACCCGATGGGCGCGCTCGCCGACCGGTTCGGCCGCAAACCGCAGCTGCTGGTGTGGTCCGCGGCCACCGCCGTGCTCATCGTGCCGCTGTCCACCCTGGTCCGGCCGGGTTTCGGCGGGCTGCTGGTGGTGTTCTGCGTCGGCCTCGGCCTGTACACGGCGATGACCTCGATCGCCCCGGCGATCATGAGCGAGCTGTTCCCCACTGAGCTGCGCGGGCTCGGCATCGGCGCCTGGTACAACCTCACGGTGGCCACCTTCGGCGGCACCGCCCCGCTGGTGATCAGCGCGCTGGCCAAGTGGAACGCGTCCACGGTGTTCTTCTGGTACGTCGCCGCCGGGGCCGCGATCGCGTTCCTGGTGATCCTCCGGCTGCCCGAGACCAAGGGCAGCGAGCTCAAGTAGGTCCTCTGGGAGAACCTCACCAGCGAAGACCCCGGCGCGGTCGGGGTCGAACAGCAGCGCGAGTTCCTGCAGCGTCAGGCCGCCGGTGACTTCCCGGCCGACCTGGACCCCGGCATCTGACGGCTGAGCCGCTAGGCGCCGAAGGGCACCAGGTCGTCGGCGTGCACGACCTCGCGGCGCTGCTCGGCCGGCAGGTCGGGGCTGGAGCGGCCGATCAGCTCCGGCAACTCCCCCGCGTCGAAGGCCACCACGCCACGGGCCACCACCCGCTGCGCGGGGTCGACCAGATCCACCACGTCGCCGGCCTGGAAGTCCCCGTCCACACCGGTGATCCCGGCGGCCAGCAGCGACCGGCGGCGGCGCACCACGGCGGTCACCGCGCCGTCGTCGAGCTGCAGCCTGCCGGCGCTCCCCGCGGCGTAGCCGAGCCAGAACCGGCGGGCCGACAGCCTGGTGTCCGCGGCGGCGAACGCGGTGCCGACCTCGGCCGCGCCCAGTGCGCTCGCCGCGTCCACCGCGGCGGACAGCAGCACCGGGATGCCGGCTGCGGCCGCGGTGCGGGCGGCGGCCAGCTTGGACACCATGCCGCCGGTACCGAGCCCGGAGCTCGACATGCCGACCTCGATACCGTCCACATCGGACTCCCCCGCCACCTCGGTGATCCGCCGGGTGGCCCCGTCGCGCGGGTCGCCGTCGTACAGAGCGTCCACATCGGACAGCAGCACCAGCGCGTCGGCGCCGATCAGGTGGGCCACCAGTGCGGCCAGCCGGTCGTTGTCGCCGAAGCGGATCTCTTCGGTGGCCACCGTGTCGTTCTCGTTGACCACCGGGACCGCGCCGAGGGCGAGCAGCCGGGAAAAGGTGCGTTGCGCGTTGCGGTAGTGCGAGCGCCGCACCACGTCGTCGGAGGTGAGCAGCACCTGGCCGACGGTGAGCGAGTACCGGCCGAAGGACTCGGCGTAGGCGTGCGCGAGGGCGAGCTGGCCGACGCTGGCCGCGGCCTGCTGGGTGGCCAGGTCACGCGGCCGCTTGCCGAGCTTCAGCGGGGCGAGCCCGGTACCGATCGCGCCGGAGGAGACCAGCACCAGCTGAGTGTCCGCGGCGACCCGCCGCGCGATGGCGTCCACCAGCGCGTCCAGCCTGGAGCGGTCCAGCCCGTCGCCAGCCGTGGTCAGCGCGGACGAGCCGACCTTGACCACCAGCCGGCGAGCGGACGCGATCGCCGCCCTGGCACCGGTCATCGCCCGTCCCCGGGTTCGTCCGGGCCGTCCCGGCGAATCCGGCGGGCTTCCTTGCGCTCGGCGGCGCCGACCCGGCTGTCGTCCTCCAGCCGGACGTCGGTGCCGCGACCGGACAGGTGCGCGGCCATCCCGGCCGGTGTCGACGGCTCCCAGTCGAAGGTGACGCCGCCGATGGTGACCGGGGTGCCTGGCTGCGCGCCCTGACGCGCCAGTGCCTCCTCGACGCCGAGCCGGTTGAGCCGGTCGCCCAGGTAGCCGACCGCCTCGTCGTTGCCGAAGTCGGTCTGGTTCACCCAGCGTTCCGGACGGCGGCCGCGCACGATGAAGGCGTCCTCGTCCGCCGGATCGCGTTCGACGGTGAAGCCAGCGTCGTCCACCGCGAGCGGGCGGAGCACCACCTTCGCCGGCTCCGGCGCCGGCTGCTCGGACCGGTACTTCTCCACCACCGCGGCGAGCGCGAAAGTCAGTTCCCGCAAGCCCTGCCTGCTCGCGGTGGAGACCTCGAACACGGGCAGCCCGCGTTCCTCGAGCTCGGGACGCACAAGCTCGGCGAGCTCGGCGGCCTCCGGTACGTCCATCTTGTTCAGCACCACCACCCGGGGCCGGTCGGCGAGGTCGCCGCCGAGGCTCGGGGTGTACCTGGCCAGTTCCTGCTCCAGTGCGTCCACATCGGACAGTGGGTCGCGGCCCTGTTCGTAGGTCGCGCAGTCGATCACGTGCACCAGCACCGCGCAGCGCTCGATGTGCCGCAGGAAGTCCAGGCCGAGGCCTTTTCCTTCGCTGGCACCGGGAATCAGGCCGGGCACGTCGGCCATGGTGAACACGACCGTGCCCGCGCTGACCACGCCGAGGTTGGGCACCAGGGTGGTGAACGGGTAGTCCGCAATCTTCGGCTTGGCCGCGGACAGCACCGAGATCAGCGACGACTTGCCGGCCGAGGGGAAACCCACCAGCCCGACGTCGGCCACCGAACGCAGTTCGAGCACCAGGTCGCGGCTCTCGCCCGCCTCGCCGAGCAGCGCGAACCCCGGCGCCTTGCGAGCGCGGGAGGCCAGCGCCGCGTTGCCGAGTCCGCCGCGGCCGCCTTGCGCGGCGACGAAAGTGGTGCCTGGGCCGACGAGGTCGGCCAGCACCTCCCCGTCCTCGGTGAGCACGACGGTGCCGTCCGGCACCCGCATCTCCAGCGTGTCGCCGTTCGCGCCGTTGCGGTGGCTGCCCTGGCCCTGCTTTCCGTTGCCCGCCTTGGCGTGCGGGCGGAAGTGGAAGTCCAGCAGGGTGTGCACGCTGCTGTCCACGACGAGCAGCACGTCACCGCCGTTACCGCCGTTGCCGCCGTCGGGCCCGCCGAGGGGCTTGAACTTCTCCCGGTGCACCGAGGCGCAACCGTGTCCACCGTCTCCGGCGGCCAGATGGATCACCGCGCGGTCCACGAACCGGGACGCCATGTCTTGCCTCTTTCGTACCTGCTGGATCACATACGGCTGGTCACATATAGAAATGAAAAACGAGGGGCGGCACCGGATTGTTCCGGCGCCGCCCCTCGTCGAGGTTTCTTCGCGTCTACCGGGCCTTTCAGGCCTCGGCCGGCACGATGTTGACCGTCTTGCGGCCACGCTTCGAACCGAACTCGACCGCACCGGCGGCGAGCGCGAACAGCGTGTCGTCGCCGCCACGGCCGACGTTCACGCCGGGGTGGAACTTGGTGCCGCGCTGCCGGACCAGGATCTCGCCCGCGAGGACTTCCTGGCCGCCGAAGCGCTTGACCCCGAGCCGCTGGGCATTGGAGTCACGACCGTTGCGGGAGCTGGACGCGCCCTTCTTGTGTGCCATGGCTGCTCTAGGTCCTTTACTTGTTGATGCCGGTGACCTCGACGCGGGTCAGCTTCTGCCGGTGACCCTGCCGCTTGTGGTAGCCGGTCTTGTTCTTGAACTTGCGGATGCGGATCTTGGGACCCTTGGTCTGCTCGACGACCTTGCCGGTGACCGAGACCTTCGCCAGTGCGTCGGCGTCCGCCGTGACCTCGCCGCCATCGACGAACAGTACGGCGGGGAAGGTGTGCTCGGTGCCCGGCTCGCCCTCGAGCTTCTCGACCTCGACGACGTCGCCGACGGCCACCTTGTACTGCTTGCCGCCGGTCTTGACGATCGCGTACGCCGACACGGGAGTCTCCTGCTTACTCGACAATGGGTGGGGGCTTGTGCACTCGTCCCGCAGTGAAGCGGTCCGGGAGGCGCACAATGCGACCTGCTCTTGTGGCGGGCCGCCTTGTAGGTTACGTGCCACCCCGGATTGACCTTGCACCGGGGTGGCCTAACCCTGTGGTCAGCCCTTGTCCGAGGCGCTGACCGGTGGTCCAGCCGGCCGGGAGGCCGCCCGGCGCGGACGTCGCCGCGCCGAACGTGCCGCCGGAGCCGGCACACTGCCCTCGGGCGCGGCGGGCGAATCGTCCGCCGCGTCCTCGGTGTTCTGGGGGGTGTCCTGCGGTTCCGCCTGCTCGGCGGTCTCTTCGGGCACCTCGGGAGCCGCCGTGTCCTCGGCCTTCTCGGTTTCCACCGAGGACTCGGAAGTCACCGAAGTCCCTGTGTCCGCTGACGCCACTTCAGGCACCTGAGGCACAGGTGTCTCCGCGGGCGCCTCGGCCTTGGCCTGCGCTGGCTCGGTGGCGTGCCCGTTGAGCTGAGCGCGCTCGGTGTCGTCCTGCTGTCCGGCCGGCTCGTCGTCGGTCTTGGCCGCCGCCACCTTGGACGCCTGCGCCATCGCCTGCACCGCGGAGACCACCGACTCGCGCTGCTCCTGGGTGGGCGGTGGCGGCACCTGCTCGGTGTTGCGCGCGGGCTCGATGTGCGACGTGTCGTCGCCCTTGCCGCGGCCACGGGAGCGCCGGGAACCACCGTGCTGGTGCCCGCCGCCGTTACCGCCACCGCCTCCACCGCCGCCGTTGCCGCCGCCGGAGCGGCTGGGCTCGGTGGAGACCACGACGCCGCGGCCCTTGCAGTGCTCGCAGGTGCTGGAGAAGGCCTCCAGCAGCCCGGTGCCGACCCGCTTGCGGGTCATCTGCACCAGGCCGAGCGAGGTGACCTCGGCGACCTGGTGCCGGGTCCGGTCCCGGCCGAGGCACTCGGTCAGCCGGCGCAGCACCAGCTCGCGGTTGGACTCCAGCACCATGTCGATGAAGTCGATCACGATGATGCCGCCGATGTCCCGCAGCCGCAGCTGGCGGACGATCTCCTCGGCGGACTCCAGGTTGTTGCGGGTCACCGTCTCTTCGAGGTTGCCGCCGGAGCCGGTGAACTTGCCGGTGTTGACGTCGATCACCGTCATCGCTTCGGTGCGGTCGATCACCAGGTAACCGCCGGAGGGCAGCCACACCTTGCGGTCGAGCGCCTTGGTGATCTGCTCGTCGATCCGGTGGTCGGCGAAGACGTCGCCGTTGCCGACGTAGCGCTTGAGCCGGTCGGTCAGGTCCGGCGCCACGTGCTGCACGTAGGCCTGGATGGTCTCCCACGCCGTGCCGCCCTGCACTTCGAGCTTGGCGAAGTCCTCGGTGAACAGGTCGCGCACGACCTTGACCAGCAGGTCCGGCTCTTCGTAGAGCAGCACCGGGGCGGCCGACTTCTTGGACTTGTTCTTGCCCTCGTCGGCCTTCTCCTTGATGATCTCCCACTGCGCCTTGAGGCGGCGGACGTCGCGGTCGAGCTCGTCCTCGCTGATGCCTTCCGAGGCGGTACGGATGATCACGCCGGCGTCCTCCGGCACGATCCGCTTGAGGATGTCCTTGAGGCGACGGCGCTCGTTCTCCGGCAGCTTGCGGGAGATCCCGGTGGCCCCGCCGGCGGGCACGTACACCAGGAACCGGCCGGGCAGGGAGATCTGGGTGGTCAGCCGGGCGCCCTTGTGCCCGACCGGGTCCTTGGTGACCTGGACCAGCACGCTGTCGCCGGTGCTCAGGGCCTGTTCGATCTTGCGGGACTTGCCCTCCAGCCCGGCGGCGTCCCAGTCCACCTCGCCGGCGTAGAGCACCGCGTTGCGGCCGCGGCCGATGTCCACGAACGCCGCCTCCATCGAGGGCAGCACGTTCTGCACCCGGCCGAGGTAGACGTTGCCGACGATGGAGCCGCTGCCGGACGAGGTCACGAAGTGCTCGACGAGCACCCCGTCCTCCAGCACGCCGATCTGGGTGGAGTCGCCCTTCTCGGCGACCACCATGGTGCGTTCCACCGACTCGCGGCGGGCCAGGAACTCGGCCTCGGACAGGATCGGCGCGCGGCGGCGGCCGGCCTCGCGGCCGTCGCGGCGACGCTGGCGCTTGGCCTCCAGCCGGGTGGAGCCGCGCACGCTGCGGACCCCGTCACCGCCCGAGCCACCGCTACCGCCCGAGCCGCCGCTGTTGCCGCCACCGCCGCGGCCGCCGGACTTGCCCTCCGACTCGGCCTTGGCGTCGCGGACGTGCACCACGGTGTTCGGCGGGTCGTCCTGGGTGCCGGAGCCGCCCTCGGCGGAGTCGTCGTCCCCGCCCTTGCGGCGGCGACGGCGGCGACGGCGCTTGCTGCCGCCCTCGGAGTCGCCGTCATCGGCGTCGGCCTCCGCGTCCGGGCCGCCCTCTGGCTTCTTGCTGTCCTTTTTGTCCTTCTTGTCGCCGTCTTCGGCGTTCGCCTGGTCGGCGTCCTTGTCGTTGCGGTCGTTGCGGTCGTTGCGGCCGTTGCGGTCACGGCGGCCGGTGGGCTCGGCCTGCTCGTCCTCGGCTTCCAGCGAACCGTCCTCGCCGCCCTTGCCGCGGCCACGGCCACGACGGCCGCGGCGGCGACGGCGACGACCGGCGGCTTCGTCCTCGTCACCGTGATCGCTGTGGTCACCGTGATCACCGTGTTCGCTGCCGTCGGCTTCGTCGGAAACCTCGGTGTCCGGCTCGTCGGCCACCGGCTCGGGCTTGCTGGGCCGCTTCGGCTCGGCAGCGGGCTCCGGCGGCAGGAAGACCGGCGACGGCGCGGCGAAGACCGGAATGTGCGTGAGCGGCCGCTTCGGCTCGGCGGCGGGCTCCGGTTCCTGCCTGGTCTCGGCGGCCGCGGTTTCGGCGGGCTGAGCGGGCTGAGCGGGCACAGCGCCGGCCTGCTCTTCGGTGACTCCGAGCGCCTCCGCGACCCGAAGTGCCACGTCACGCGGCACGCTGGACTGCGCGCTACGGGTGGGCTCGCCCAGTTCGGTCAACTTTCCCAGTACGTCCCGGCTGCTCGAACCGAGCAGCTTCGCCAGCGCGTGCACCCTGATCCTGGCCGGCAGCTCGGCCAGTGGAGTGGATGCAGGTGTGGCGGTATTCCCGCCGGTGTTCTCGGCGGGTGTTTCCGCGTTCGACATATATCTCCTCCGCCCCCGGGCGCGTCTGCCTGCTGTCCTGGCTCCGAGACGGGTGTCTCGAAGCCGGAGCAGCCGGTAGGACGCGGCCGCGCAGGGGCCCCTTCCTGTTTGTTCCGCGCTGGTGGTCACCAGCGGCGGGAATCCTTGCCTCGCGCCGTGACGGCGCCGGAGAAACCGGCGGCCCGCCGACAGCAGGTCCGCTCGGCGACCGGCCGGGCCGGGCTCGCGGAAAGCCTCCGCCTACCCCGCCACCCCATTGTCGAGCCGCTCACAGGAGCAGCGACGTGTGGTGCTCGTTCAGCCTGTCACCGGGCCGCAGTTCCGTTGCGCGCCGCGTCCATACGGTGCGTTCCGGCCCAGCGGCCAACCTGAGTATCCCACACGACGCGCCGTCCGCCTCTCGGTCGGTGCGGCCGGCGACGCCGCGGCACGCCTCACTAGGGGCTGAACGGGCGACACGCGGGCACCGGGTGGGGGAACTTCGCGGCAGACCTTGTCCGCCTCCCGGTGGGTGGCTAGCGTGCGGCTCGGGGTGGGCCAAAACAAGATCCGCATCCGGTTGGAGGTCCGGTGTCGCTGCTGCGGCTGACGGTCGCGAGCCTGATGCTGGCGACCGCGGTCACCACCGGTTCGGCGAGCGCCGACGAGGCCGGCTCGGGCTGTGTCACCACCGGCCGCGAACTGCGCTACCTGGTCGTCTTCGACCGCGGCACCAGCAGGGCGGACGCCGAGGCCCAGATCGCCGCCGCCTGCGGGGTGCCCGGCGGCTACTACCCGCAGATCGCGGTCGGGATCGCCGGTTCGCCGGATCCCGGTTTCGGCAGGCGGATCGGCCTCGACCGGGCGTTCAGCGCGCAGGCCGAGCGGCTGGCCACGCATCGCCTGAACGGCTCCGACGCGCCGAAGTCCGCCGGCGCGCGGCCACGGCTTTCCCCGGTCGCACCGGACGCGGTACCGGTCGCCGACCGCACGGCCGAGCAGTGGGACATGCGCTCGATCAACGCCTCGTGGCCAGCTTCGGTCAGCCCGGGCAGCCGGGACGTGGTGGTGGGCGTGCTCGACTCCGGGGTCGACCCGGCCCATCCCGACCTCGCCGCGGCGGTCGAGCCGAAGCTTTCCGCCGGCTGTCTCACCGGTACCCCGGACACCGCCGAGGCGGCATGGGCACCCACCACCTCGGCACACGGCACGCACGTCGCGGGCACGATCGCGGCCGCCAACGACGGCAGGGGCGTCACCGGGGTGGCCCCTGGTGTGCGGCTGGCCTCGATCAAGGTGATCGACGACCGCGGCCAGGTGGACCCGGAGGCCGCGGTGTGCGGCCTGATGTGGGCCGCCGCGCAGCACATCGAGGTCGCGAACAGCAGTTTCACGGTCGGGCCGTCCTCGCTGTCCTGCGCTCCGGGCGACGAGCACCGGGTGGTGCACGAAGCGATGGCGCGGGCGGTGGAGTACGCCACCGCGGCCGGCACGCTGACCGTGGCGGCGGCGACCAACGAAGCGGTCAATCTCACCCCGTCGCCGCGCGCGGGCGTACGCACTCCGCCCCGGTCGAAGAGCTGCGAAGCTTCGCCGGCCGGGTTACGCGACGTGGTCACCGTGTCCGCGATCGGCGCCGACGAGGTGAAGAGCGGTTACAGCTCGTATGGGCTCGGCGTGATCGACGTCACCGCGCCGGGCGGCGACACCGGTGGCTGCGTGCTCTCCACCGTGCCCGGCGGGTACGAGCCGCTGTGCGGGACTTCGATGGCCGCGCCGCACGTCGCCGGAGTGGCCGCGCTGCTCGCCTCAGCGCATCCCGGCTACGGTCCCCGGCAGCTGAGGCGGGCGATCGAACAGCAGGCGAGGCCGATGGCCTGCCCGACCGACTACGACCTCACCGGCGACGGCCACCAGGACGCGTACTGCGCCGGCTACACCGGCTACAACGGGTTCTACGGCCACGGCATGGTCAACGCGCTGAACGCGCTGAGCCCGGTCCGGCCCGGCGGCCGTTCCTAGCGGAGCAGCAGCTTGCCGATCCGGTGCGCGGCGCCGTAGACCCCGAGCGCGGCCAGGCAGACCAGGTAGGCCAGGTGCCCGAACATGCTCGGGTCGAGCACCCCGGTGGACAGTCCGCGCATCAGCTCCACCCCGTGGTACAGCGGGAAGCACTGCACCACCACGCGCAACGCCTCCGGGTACACCGTCAGCGGGTAGAAGGTGGTGGAGAACAGGAACATCGGCATCACGGCGAGCTGGATGAAGTCGAACTGCGAAGGTGACCGGATGAAGGTGGTGCACCACATGCCGATCGCGGCGAAGGCGAACGCGATGAGCAGCGCCACCGGCACCATCAGCAGCGCCAACGGCGTGGTCACCAGCCCCATCACCGCCATCACGCCGAGGAAGGCGACCGAGTAGATGCCGCCGCGCAGCACCGCCCAGCTGATCTCGCCGAGTGCGATGTCCAGCGGCCCGATCGGGGTGGCCAGCATCGCGTCGTAGATCTTGCTGTAGCGGAACTTGAAGAAGACGTTGAAGGTGGAGTCGAACATCGCGCCGTTCATCGCCGAGGACGCCAGCAGCGCGGGTGCCACGAAGGCCACGTAGCTCAGCACCTTGCCGCCGGGCCCGGTCACCTCGCTGACCAGCCTGCCGAAGCCGATCTGGAAGGCGAGCAGGTAGAACAGCGGCTCCAGCACGCCGGAGACGAACACCAGCCAGGCGCGGGTGTAGGTGAGCGCGGACCGCTCCACGAGCGCACTGGCCCGGCCCGCGTACATCCCGGCCGGGAGCATGCGCAGCAGCAGCCCGCGCCGGGGAGCCTGGTCGAGAACGGCCACTCAGACCACCAGCCGACGGTAGAAGTACTTCCTGGCGAACCAGGTCCCGGTGCCGAGCACGGCGGCCAGGTACGCGAGGTGACCGAGTGCGGGCAGCGCGCCGAGACCGCCGAGGGTCACTCCCCTGGCCAGCTCGTTTCCGTGCCACATCGGGGAGATCCAGGCCAGCCAGCGCAACGCGATCGGGATCTGGTCGACCGGGAAGAAGGTGCCGGCGAACAGCGTCATCGGCATCACCGCGAACCGGAAGATCGCGGCGAACCGCTCCCCCTCGTCGTAGGTGGTCGCCGCGATCGCCATGATCGGAGCCGCGGCCGACAGCCCGGTGAGCACACCGACCAGCACCACCAGCAGCACCCCGGCGTTCAGCCAGGCACCGAAGGCCAGCGCGACCGCCGCGTACACCGACGCGGCCAGCACCAGCCGCAACGCCGTCCAGATCAGCTGGCCGCCGAGCAGCTGACCCGGCGTGATCGGGGTGGCGGTGACCGCCAGATAGTCCTTCTGCCACTTGAAACCGGACAGCACCGGGTAGCTCGCCTCGCCGACACCCTGCATCAGCGCGCCGGAGACGAGCAGCGTCGGTGCCACGTAGTGCAGGTAGGACAGCCCGCCGGTGGCCGCGCCCGGCTGGACCTGCGAGCCGAAGCCCAGTCCCATCGCGGTGAGGAACAGCAGCGGCTGCAGCCCGGTGGAGTAGAAGGTGGTCTTCCAGTACCGCCGGTACCAGGTCCAGTGCCCCTCCACCCGGAGCCAGGCCGCTCGCCACGAGCCGACCACCTGGCCCGAAGAGATCGTATGATCCGTCATCAGTCCACCAGCGTCCGCCCGGTCAGGCGCAGGAAGACGTCCTCCAGGGTGCTGCGGCGGACCAGGCTGGACAGCGGCCGCACCCCCTCGGCGTGCGCCTTCTCCAGCGCGGCCTCCCCGGCCTCGGTGTAGAGCAGCACCCGGTCCGGCAGCACCTCCACCCGTTCGGCCAGTGCGGAAACCGTGTCCACGACCGCGTCCTGGGTGCCCGGCGCGAACCGCAGCTCCAGCACCTCGCGGCTGGAGTACCGCCGGATCAGCTCGGCGGGCGAGCCCTCCGCGGCGATCCGGCCGCCGTCCATCACCACCAGCCGGTCGCACAGCTGCTCGGCCTCGTCCATGTAGTGCGTGGTGATGATCAGCGTGACGCCCTGGGACTTCAGCCGGAACAGCCGGTCCCACAGCAGGTGCCGGGCCTGCGGGTCGAGCCCGGTGGTCGGCTCGTCGAGCAGCAGCAGCTCCGGGTCGTTGACCAGGGACCGCGCGATGGTGAGCCGACGCTTCATGCCGCCGGAGAGCGATTCGACCTCCGCTTCGGCGCGGTCCGAGAGCTGGGCGAACTCCATCAGCTCGATCGCCCGCTCCCGCACCTTCGCGCGGGAAAGCCCGAAGTACCGGCCGTAGACGTGCAGGTTCTGCCGCACGGTCAGCTCGGTGTCCAGGTTGTCCTGCTGCGGGACCACGCCGAGCCTGGCCCTGATCCGCGGCCCTTCGCGATCCGGGTCCATGCCGAGCACGCGCAGGTCGCCGTCCGAGCGCGGGGACACGCTCGCGATCATGCGCATGGTCGAGGACTTGCCGGCCCCGTTCGGCCCCAGGAACCCGAACGCCTCACCGCGATGGACCTCTACGTCGATCCCCCGGACGGCCTCGAAGTCCCCGAAACGCTTCACCAGTGCCTTGGCCTGGACCATCGTCGGTTCGTCGTGCACGCTTCGCACCCTAGAACCCGGCCCCGACAGAATCGATCGCTTTTCGCCCCGCCCACCGCAAACCGGCAAAAAGTCGGCTATTTGCCGGTCAGCGGATGAGGGTGTGGAGGGGGCGGGTGACGGAGTTGACGGTGACGGTGAGGGTGGCGGTGCCGGGGCGGAGGGCGGTGAGCACGCCGGTGGCCGGGTCGAAGGACGCCACGTCCCCCGGTGCCGGCCGGGTGCTGCCGCCCCACCAGGCCGGCTCGACGATGTGCGTGCCGGGGGCACCGCGCCAGTCCGCGCTCACCGGGTAGCCGACCGGCACCGCGCGGCCGCCCTGGGAGACCACCGCGCGCACGTCGCCGCGGGCGCCGGTGGCCAGCTCGGCCGGGCCGGTGAGGGTCAGCTCGTCCACGTTCGGCCTAGTCTCCGCGCGCACCGGGGCGGCCCGGTCGGCCGGGTTCATCCGCAGCATCGTCCAGCCGACGAAGCCGCCGTCGCCGGGCGCCGCGGCCGGTGCCTTGCCCGAGTTCCCGTTCACCAGGTACGGCACACCGTCCACTCTGGACATGCTGAAGACGCCGGCGTGGGAGGCGACCGCGGCCGCCGGTTTGCCGGAGTCGCGCTCGAAGCCGGTCAGCCACTCGGTGAGCAGCTTCGCCTCCTTGCGGTCGGCCAGCTGCGAGTTCCCGGTCGGGCTCGGGTCGGTGACCGGGTGGTGCATGGCCACCAGCACGCCGCGGACCGCGCTGTCCCCGCGCGCCCCGTCCAGCGCGTCGCGCAGCATCCGCACCTGGTCGAAACCGCCGCCGCGCAGGCTGCCGCGCGAGGAATCCAGCAGCACCAGCCGGATTCCCCGGACGTCCAGCACGCGGTGGGTCTGCCCGAACTCCGCCTGGAACTCGGTCAGGCCGGTGCCCCCGTCCGCCTCGTGGTTGCCCGGCAGGTAATGCCATGGCGCGCGGCCGTCGAGCTCCTCGCTGATCACCTTCCTGGCCAGGTCGAAGTCCGGGGCCGTGCCGCGGTCCACGAAGTCGCCGTTGAGCAGCACCAGGTCCGGTTTCGCGGCCACCGCCTCGCGCAGCGCGCGCCTGGCCTGCGCGACCAGCGGGCCGGTCGGGTCGTCCGCGGTGAACTGCGCGTCGCTGACCACCGCGATCCGCGGGCCGTCGCCTTCGGAGTTGCCGTCGGTGACCACGGCAGGATCACGCTCGGGCGGGTCCACCGGCACCTCGGCCGAAGGCGCGACCGACACCGAGAGGTCGTCGAACACCAGCCGCCCTTCGTACTGCTGGTCCGGCATGTTCTCCACCGCGTAGAACCTGCTCAGCCGCTGCCCGGCGGGCAGCCCGGCCGGGATCGCCGCCTCCACCCGGCGCCAGCCGGTCCAGTCCACGCTCAGCGCGAGGTCCACAATGGACGGAACGTTCGCGGCGTCGCGCAGTTCGGCGCGCAGCCAGGCACCACGGCCGTCCCCGTTGACCCACAGGCCAATCTTCTGGCTGCCCGGCGGCAGCGCGATCGGCGCGGCGGCGTTGACGTAGGCGGCCCTGGTCGCCGTGGTGCCGGTCAGCCGGTAGTCCAGCGCCAGCCCGGAACCGCCGTCCCGCCCCGGCGCGGTGGACAACGCCGCACCGACCACGGCCGGGAACACCGTGGCCTGCCAGCCCGCCGGACCGTCCAAAGGCGACAGGACGCGGTCCGTGGTGCCCACGGACGCGGCCAGGTGCGTGCTCAGCCCGGCCGCTGTGGCGGTGATCGGGGCAGCACCGGAGCCGGCCAGCGCGGTGACCGCGAACCCGGTGCCGTCCGGTTCGATCCGCACCACGGCCGGGTCGTAGTCCAGCTTCACGTCGTCCGGGTCGATCCAGGTGCCGTAGCCGTCCGCGTCGTAGCCGTAGACCTCGAACCGGCCGCGCGCGCCGGGGCCGGACAGCGCGACCTGCTCGGCGCTGGTGCCCAGCCGGACCGGCTTGCCCAGCACCGACAGCGTGGTCTTGCCGCGCACCGCGCCGTCGGCCGCGTAGACGTCCACGCTGTCGTGCCGGTCGGGGACGAACGGGTTGGCGCGCGCGGTGAACCGGCCGTCGGTGACCGAGCCGCGCACCGGGTTGGTGGTGAACCACCGCGGCCGCGCGCCGACCGCGGCGCCGGTCTCGTCGTGGCCGCCGGCGACCAGGTCACGGGACAGCCCGGAAAGCACCCGGTCCGACCTGCCGTCGCGCACCGCCGGGTGCGGGGCGAAGCCGGTGAGCCGGCCGCTGCCCGGCGCGGTGCCGAAGCCGATTCCGTTGGGCACCAGGCGTTCCCCGCCGTCCGACGGCGAGTTGCGCAGGTCCGGCGCGGCCTCGCCCTGCGCCCTGGCCAGCAGGGTCGACGAGCCGCCGCCGTCGAGGTTGATGGCGTCGTCGGCACCGAGCGAAACCAGGTGCCTGGCGAGTTCGAGCTCGGTCATCCCGCGGCTGTCCGCCTGCCTGCCGTCGATGGTGGCCAGCCACATCCGGGAGCCGTCCGCGGAGAAGCCGACCGCGGTGCGGGGATGCGCGGTGACCGCGTCCACCGGCTCGATCCGCCCGTCCCGCACCAGCACCTTGTTGCCGCCGACCGCCACCGCGACCTTGCCCGCGTCGGTGCGCGGCGCGTAGGCGACCGCGACCCGCTCCCCCACCCGCAGCCCGGCGAGCACGTCCACCGCCGCATCCCTGGCCAGCAGGACGGTGCCGCCCGCGGCGATCGGCCCGTCGGCGGGCCGCGGGCGCAGCTCGGTGACCACGCCGTCGCGCAGTTCGACCTCCAGCACCCGCTGGGCGCCGGCCACCGCGGTGGCGCGCGACGCGGCGCCCCAGAGCGGGGTGTAGACGCCGAGCCCGCCGTCGGGCAGCACGGCACCGTTGAGGTTGGTCGCCTTGGCCGTCTTCCCACCGGGCAGCGAGACGGTGGCGTCCAGGAACACCTCGGCCAGCCTGGCCTTGCCGTCCTCGGTGACCGCCGCGGTCAGGTTGTGCCCGGCGGCGGGCGCGGTCTGCAGCACGCCCTCGTCGATCCCGACGCCGAGCGGGGCACCGGTGGCGTTGATGTCGAAGAAGTCCCCGTTGACCCCGGCCACCGCGCCGGTCCGGCGCAGCTGCTCGGACAGCGGGGTGCGCGCGGCGACCTGGCCGGGGCTGAGGTAGCTGGGCCGCACCGCCGGAGAGCCGAGATCGACGGTGAGCGTGTCGCCGCGGATCCAGCCCGCCGGGTCGTAGCGGTCGAACTCGGTGAGGTTCAGCCCCGGCGCCACCGCCGAGGTCGCGGTGCTCGTCACCAGGCCGTCGTCCGCAGCGGTGCCGAAGGTGCGCGGGCCCTCGGCGGCGGAGGAGGCGGCCGGCGCGCCCTCCACCGGAGGCGGCCCGAGCGGGGCGGCCAGCGAGTCCGCGCCCACCGGCACGGCGGGCAGCACGGCCAGTGACACCGCGAGAACAGCTATTACTGAGCGCGACTTTCTCACCGAGTACCCCACTAACGAGTGAATGGTCTCGACCACCACACCCCATCCGGGCCACCGGCGGAAGTCCCTGGGGTGAACAGTGGCCGAACCGTGCCGGTCCGCCGGTGCCCGCCGGCGGCCGCAAATCCCTCCGGAATGGCCGGTAATCGATGTTCGGCCTCACCGGCAGACGACCGAGAAGACAATCTCCTCGAATTAGCGACAGCGCGGCATCGAATTCGATATCCATGCCATATTTCCCAGTTCGCGAACTGTGGTCCAGCTCAACTTGTCATCTTCGGAATAGCAGCCATAGCCTTCCGTCGTAATCCCCCGACAAAAGGAAGAAACTATGACCATCGCCAGGTTCAGCAAGCCGATCGCCGCCGTTGTCACCGCCGGCGTGTTCACCGCCGGTTTCGCGCCGACTACCTTCGCCGCCACCGGAAACACCGCCACCCCAACGATTGCCAGCACCACCGCGCTGGCGGAGGCGAAGTCCGAGATCACCGTGCTGGCGAACAGGGTGGCCGCGCTCGGCGACACTTCTTCCGCGCAGCAGCTCGACCGGTTCACCGCGGCTTTGAACGACCCCGCCGCCACCGATATCGACATCATCGGCGAACTGAAGAAGCTTGCGAAGTTCCTCCAGCCGATCGTGGTGGAGGCCCTTCGAGTGGGCGGCCCGATCGCCGCGGACGTGCTCGAATCGATCGCGAAACTGGTCTCCTCCATTCCCGGCGTCGGTATCGGCGGCCCGATCACCGAGGCCGTGCTCAAGCCGATCGCCACCCTGATCCGGCTCGGCGCGCCCGCGCTGGCCGACCTGATCGAGAAGATCGAGATCGAGGGCGTCGCCAAGGACGACGCGCGACAGCGGTTCGGCACGCACCTGCGCGGCGAGGGCCTGCCGGCTGACTCCGCCGACGCCTTCGCTGCCGCCCTCGCCGAGATCTACGCGAGCTGAGCCGGCCGCACCCGCGGTGGTGGCCGGCCGGCTCCCGGCGGGCCACCACCACGGGCGGTCTAAGGCATCCGCAGGACCCGCAGGAAGGCGGGCAGCAGCCACGGCCGGCGGCCACTGACCACGACCCTGCCGGTCGACAAGGCCCGCAGCCTGCCGATGCGGTGGAACATCATCAGGTTCAAGGTCGACGGGTCGAAGGACAGGCGCACGTCGGTGGCGCCACCGGGCTCTTCGACCGTCACCCCGCCCGCGCGTAGCACCAGCACCACCGGCGTGGTGTGCCGGGAGCGAAACTCGACGGCGATGCGGCGATCCGGCGCCGGGCCCACCAGGTTCCCCACGTCGTTGCGCAGCAGGCCGACGAGGAACAGCTCGAAGAACAGGGCCGCGTCCGGCGCCGGTATCGGCCAGCGCGACCGGGTCGCGACCGCGATGTCGCGGCCGTGGATGAGCAGTTCGTTGAGCAGATGGGCGAGCAGGCCGTCGAGCGGGACCCTGGCGCCGCCAAGCCAGGTGACCGTCCGCGCCGGGTCAAGGCCGTCGGTCACCAGCAGCAGGTGGCCGATCTCGGTGCGCAGCCGCTGGGCGAGCGCTCGCGGATCCCGTTCGGTGAACAGCTCCAGGGTCCGCTCGTTGAACTCGGCAACCGTGTCCAGGGTGGCGCCAAGGACCAGGTCCTCGGGGACGGCCGAACGCTCGGCCGGACGGGCCAGCGCGGTGTACATCCAGGCGATGGCGGTCACGTGCGCGGCGGTCTCGGCCACCGACCAGTCCGTGGTCGCCATCGCCCCCGGCTCCGGCGCGGTGGCCACCAGCTCGGCGAACCTGTCCCCGGTCTCCCGGACCGACGCGCGAACCGCCTGCCAGTGATCATGCCCGGCCACCGCGGCCCCTCTCCACGAAGCGGTATCACCGCACGTTAACGCTCCGCGGGCTCCTGCGGTTCTTCTGCCGTGCCCAGTTCCGCGGTCACCCTGGCCCTGATGCCGCGGAAGTGCTCGTCGACGGCGGCGCGCAGGGCGGGTTCGTCCTCGGCACGCAGGGCTTCCAGGATCTCGCGATGCCAGCCGGCGGTGACCGCGGGCGAACTCTCCCCGCGCGGCAGCTCGCGGTCCAGTGAGTTGAACACCCGCCAGAACACCCGCAGCAGGTCCAGCACCAGCTCGTTGCCCAGCGGCCGGTACAGCGTCTCGTGGAACCGCCAGTCCGCCTCCGGTGCGTACTCGCCCTTCTCGGCCTCCGCCTCCATCGCCCGGACGGCACGTTCCAGCTCCGCCAGGTCGATTTCGGCGTCCAGCACTCGCCGGACGAGTCCCAGCTCCAGTACCTCGCGCACCTCCAGCAGGTCGCGAATGTCGGAGAGGTCACCGTTGATCGACCTGGCGCTGCGGAACGTGAGGCCGTCTTCCAGGCCGCCGAGGGACACCGAGCCGACATAGGTGCCGTGGCCGTGCCGGATGTCCACGATGCCCAGCGCCTCCAGCGCCTTCATCGCCTCGCGCAGCGGATGCCTGCTCACTTCGAGCTCCTGGCTGAGTTCCAGCTCGGTGGGCAGCGGGGACCCCGGCCCCAGCCCGCGCTCGACGATCAGCCGTTTGATCGACTCCCGCAGGGCCCGCTGGTTGGCACGGGCGCCGGTCGGAGGGCTCACCGGGTTCTCCACATCGCTCGAGTGTAGGCAGGCGATTGCGCACCACCGCTTGCCCAGACGGGTTCCGGGAGCTACCTTACCCGAACACATAGGACATCCTATGTCTTCCCGTCT
Source organism: Amycolatopsis nigrescens CSC17Ta-90 (assembly GCF_000384315.1). Taxonomy (GTDB): domain Bacteria; phylum Actinomycetota; class Actinomycetes; order Mycobacteriales; family Pseudonocardiaceae; genus Amycolatopsis; species Amycolatopsis nigrescens. The sequence goes on from NZ_ARVW01000001.1 coordinate 428,997, forward strand.
CCCGGAGGTCTGGCCATGGCAGAGTCGCCGCCCAGCGCCCGAATGTCGTTCCGCGGACTGCCGGGTGCCCAGCGCAAGGCGTTCTTCGCGGCCTGGCTCGGCTACCTGCTCGACGGGTTCGACTTCATCCTGATCACCCTGGTGCTGACCGAGATCCAAGCCGACTTCGGGCTGTCCAAGACGCACGCCGCCACCCTCGTCTCGGCCGCCTTCGTCTCCCGCTGGCTCGGCGGGCTGGTGCTCGGCGCGCTCGCCGACCGCTTCGGCCGCAAACCCGCGATGATCGCCTCCATCGTGGCGTTCTCGGTCGGCAGCGCGCTGTGCGGATTCGCCTGGGACTACTGGTCGCTGTTCCTGTTCCGCGCCATCGTCGGCCTCGGCATGGCCGGCGAGTACGGCACCAGCGCCACCTACGTGATGGAGTCCTGGCCGAAGCAGATGCGCAACCGGGCCACCGGCTTCCTGCTGTCGGCCTACCCGATCGGCACCGTGCTGGCCGCGCAGGTGTACGGCCTGATCGTGCCGAACCTGAGCTGGCGCTGGCTGTTCTACGCCGGCCTGATCCCGATCGCGCTGACCCTGTACCTGCGGCGCTCGCTGCCCGAAGCGGAGGAATGGCAGAAGGAGGTCGGCGACCGCGAGGACGTCAGCACCTCCTCGGTGCTGTTCTCCCCGCGACGACGATTGCCCAACGGGCTGCTGGCCGCGGTGCTGGCGATCGCGCTGGTGCTCATCTTCAGCCAGCAGACCGGCGGTTTCGGCCCGCTGCTGATCGCGGTGGCGGTGCTCGGGTTCGTGTTCTTCGCGGTGCAGCTGGCCGGGCGGATGTGGCCGGTGATGATCGCGATCATGCTGACCGTGTTCTGCGCCTTCCTCTACTCCTGGCCGATCCAGTCGCTGCTGCCCACTTATCTCAAGTCCGATCTCGGCTACACCGCCGGGCAGGTCTCCACCGCGCTGACCTGGGCCGGGCTCGGCTACGCGGCGGGCTCCTGCCTGGCCGGGATGCTCGGGGACAGGCTCGGCACCCGGCGGGCCTACGTGCTCGGCCTGTTCGTGTCGCTGCTGTTCGTCTTCCCCGTGTTCGCCCTGCCGGCCGGCAACGTGGTGCTGCTCTGGGTGCTGCTGTTCGCCATGCAGGCCACCAGCCAGGGCATCTCCGGGCTGCTGCCGAAGTACATCGGCGACCACTTCCCGACCCGGCTGCGCGCGGCCGGTCTCGGCTTCTCCTACAACGTCGGCGCGCTCGGCGGTGCGGTCGCGCCGATCGCCGGCACCGCGATCGCGGCCGGCATCGGCGGCCTCGGCACCGCGCTGGCCGTGCTCGCCGGCACGCTCACCGTCGTGGTCGCGCTGATCATCGGGCTGAACCTGCCCGCCAGGCTCGGCCGCGCGCTCAAGATCGACTCGGACGCACCAGCCCTCACCACCCCGGAAAGGACAGCACAATCGTGATCTCCCTGCACGGCGTCATCCCGCCGCTGGCCACCCCGATCGGCCCCGACGGGGAGGTGGACCGGCGCTCGCTGGAGCGCCTGATCGCCTTCCAGCTCGACGCCGGGGTGGACGGGGTCTTCCTCGGCGGCTCGACCGGTGAGATCGCGCTGCTGGACAGCGCCCGGCAGCGGGCCGTGCTGGAGGTCGCGGTCGGCACCGTGGCCGGCGCGGTGCCGGTGCTGGCCGGCGCGGTGGATACCGGCACGCTCCGGGTGATCGAGCACGCCAGGCGCGCGGCCGAACTGGGCGTTGACGCGGTCGTGGTGACCGCGCCGTTCTACGTGCAGCCGCATCCGGCGGAGATCGTCGGGCACTTCCGGGCGGTGCAGGCGGCGGTGGACCGTCCGCTGATCGCCTACGACATTCCCAGCGCGGTCGGCAGCAGGCTCACCCCGGACGTGGTGGCCGAGCTGGCCGAGTCGAAGCTCGTGGTGGCGCTGAAGGACTCCAGCGGGGACCTGGAGTCCTTCCGGGAGATCCTGCGGCGGGTACCCGGTTTCCCGGCGCTGACCGGTTCGGAGCTGCTCGCGGACACCGCGCTGGGGATCGGCGCGAACGGCCTGGTGCCCGGCCTCGGCAATGTGGACCCGCACGGTTACGTCCGGCTCTACCGGGCGATGCGGGACGGCGACCTGGCGACGGCGAGGGCCGAGCAGGACCGGCTGGCCGGCCTGTTCCGGATCATCTCGGTGGCCGACCGGCGTCGGATCGGCTTCACCGCCGGCGCGCTGGGCTCGTTCAAGGCGGCGATGGCCCTGCGCGGCATCATCGACCACCCGGCCACCCATCCCCCGCTGCTGCCGCTGGACGACACCGAGACCGCCACCATCACCACCCTTCTCGACGAAGCCGGCCTCGCGCACATCTGACGTCGTGAGTGGAAAGTGTTGCCGGGGCAACACTTTCCACTCACGACCGTTAACCTCCGGAAACATGATCGTCACGGGGACGCGACGGCGCCGGTAACGTCAGGTTCCTAGCTTTTCCCGCCATGGACACCGCCCAGTCGACACCAGCCACCCGCGGCGTGGACGCCGCGACCAGGGAAACGCTGGAGGACTACACCCTGCGGTTCGCGCCGCGCGGCTACCGGCGCTGGAGCCCGGCCGTGGTCGGCGCGTCCGCGCTGGGCGGGATCGCCTACATGGCCGACTTCTCGATCGGCGCCGGGATCGGCCTGACGCACGGCACCTCGAACGCGCTGCTGGCGATCCTGGTGGCCGCGGCGGTCATCTTCGTGACCGGGTTCCCGCTGGCGTACTACGGCGCGCGCTACAACATCGACCTGGACCTGATCACCAGGGGTTCCGGCTTCGGCTACTACGGCTCGGTGCTGACCAGCGTGATCTTCGCCAGCTTCACGTTCATCTTCTTCGCCACCGAGGGCTCGATCATGGCGCAGGGCCTGCGTTTCGGGCTGGGCATTCCGTTGTGGCTGGGCTATCTGCTGTCCACCCTGGTGATCATCCCGCTGGTGGTCTACGGGATGAAGGCGCTGGCGAAGGTGCAGACCTGGACGAACCCGCTGTGGCTGGTGCTGATCGTCGCCCCGCTGGTGTACCTGGTGATCGCCGATCCCGGTTCGGTGACCCGTTTCCTCAACCACCAGGGCACTTCCGGAGTGTCTGGTGTGGACACCGCTTCGGTGATGCTCGGTGCCGGGGTGTGCCTTTCGCTGATGGCGCAGATCGGCGAGCAGATCGACTACCTCCGTTTCATGCCGCCGAAAACGGCGGCCAACAGGCGATCCTGGTGGACCGCGGTGGTGCTGGCCGGTCCGGGCTGGGTCGTGTTCGGCGCGCTGAAGCAGGCGATCGGCGTGTTCATGGCGGTGTACATCCTGGACGCGGTGGGCAGCGCGGCCGCGGTGGAGCCGATCGAGCAGTTCACCGCCGTGTTCACCAAGATGATGCCGCCGTGGCTGGTGGTGCCGCTGGCGCTGGTGCTGGTGGTGCTCAGCCAGGTCAAGATCAACGTGACGAACGCCTACTCCGGCTCGCTGGCCTGGACGAACTCCTTCACCAGGGTCACCAAGCGCTATCCGGGTCGGCTGGTGTTCGTGGTGGTCAACCTGACCATCTCGCTGATCCTGATGGAGGCGAACATGTTCAGCTTCCTGAACAGCCTGCTCAGCTTCTACTCCAACTGCGCGATCGCCTGGGTGGTCACGGTGGCCACCGACATCATGGTCAACAAGTACCTGCTGAAGCTCTCCCCGAAGATCCCCGAGTTCCGCCGAGGCATGCTCTACGCGGTCAACCCGGTGGGCGTGGTGGCCTTCCTGGCCTCCTCTGGCATCTCGATCGCGATGTACTTCGGCGCGTTCGGCGGCGGCGTCCAGCCGTACTCGCCGGTGGCCGCGGTGGTGATCGCGCTCGTGCTCACCCCGGTGCTGGCGATCGTCACCCGTGGCCGCTACTACCTGCGGCGCACCGACGACGGGATCGAGGAGCCGCTGCTGGACGCGGACGGCAACCCGAGCGGCACCCGCTACCTGTGCACGGTGACCGGCGAGCACTTCGAGCGGCCGGACATGGTGGCCAGCGCCCAGGGCGGCTACATCTCCTCGCTCAGTCTGAGCACCGACCGCACCGGCACCCACGTACTCCCGCCCCAGTAGCCCTCGCCGACGTCGTGAGTGGAAAGTGTTGCCGGGGCAACACTTTCCACTCACGACCCTGATCAGGCGTAGGCGGTCAGCGAGTACACGTTGAAGTGCTTCCAGGTCTTGTCCGTGGACAAGTACAGGAACACCCCGTTGCCCAGCTCCACCGCCTCCATGCCCGGCGCCGGGTTCGAATAGCGCGGCCCGATCCCGACCACCATCGGGTAAGGCTTGGGGTAACCACGCTCCTGGTAGTAGGGCAGCACGTGCTCGAACACATCGATATCCTCGAAGAGGCCGGCCGAGAGCGCGTTGCCGTCCGGTTTGCACTTCCATTCGGACAGGATCTGCGGGTACGTCGGGTCGTTGACCGTCACGTTGAAGGCGAGATCGATCAGCACTCGGCGCGGTCCGCCCAGCGAACTGGGAACACCGTCCAGCAGGTATTCCCGATAGTAGTCGAGCGAGGCGCGGTACTCCGCCTGCATCAGCAGCAGGTATTCCAGTACCGACCAGCCTTCCACTCCGCCGCCACCACGGACGGAAAGCGCCCCGGCCATCTTGTTCGAAATGCTGCCGAACCCGTCGATGGCTCTCTTGGCGAAATCGGCGAGCGATATCTGCACCATGACCGGCCCCCTAGGAATAGGTGATGCTCCAGCCGGATCCGTCGAAACTGCAGTTCGCGTTGAAGTTCCCGCCGGCGAATTCCAGCCGCTCCGGGTAGGTCATGCCGCTCTGGTCGACCACGTCGCCGGCGGCGTACTTGCCGAACGCGATCCAGTACGCCGGATGCGGGTCGAACTGCTGCTTGTACTTCGGCTCGGTGGGCACCACGAACGTACCGGCCCCGCTCATCCCGATCCCCACACAGCCCTGTTTCGCATTGCCGGATCCGGGTACCGACTTGTCCTGGTCGACGAGCAGTGCTCCCTTGGTGCCGGTTTCCGTGGCACCGAACAGGAAGCCATCGTCGATGTACAACAGGGAAATGACGTTCCGGTCCACCAGGTTCGCCTGCACGACCTGTCCGGCCTGATAGTTGACCCCGGGTCTCAGCTCGCCCTGCTGCCCCCAGACGAAATTGAACTTCAGATCCCAGAAGAATCCCACCTGCGTACCCGGGTGACACGTTTTGACCAGCCAGGCGAGCGTGTGCACGTCCTTGGGCATGTCCGGCTGCTCCTGGAAGATGAGCGCCTTGTGGCCGGCCAGCTTGGAGTTGTTGGTAATGGTCACCGAATATTTGGTGTCCTCACCCAGCTCCAGCACGTCATGGGCTCGATACGACACGACAGTCATGGTTGACACTCCTCGGATTTCATGGGCGGGACCCCGCCGAGATCAGTCTGCTCCTCGGTCGGGCGTCAAGAAAAGCAGAGACACCCGTCCGGACCTCGCGGCAACCCACTTGCCGTATTTAGCAGATTTATTCGTTCGGCCGAATGGTTATTGCCGCGGCTGTTCCGTTCACTCCGGTGGCGGCAGCTCGAAGGTGACCAGGGCGCCGCCATCGGGCGCGTTCGCGAAAAGCAGGGTGCCACCGAGCACTTTGGCCTGTGCGGCCGCGATGGTCAGGCCGAGGCCGTGCCCGCCCGGCCGGTTGGTGTCCCCGGTCCGGAACCTGCTCGGCCCTTCGCGCAACAGGGTGTCGGGCAGGCCGGGGCCGTGGTCGCGCAGCGCGACCCGCCCGCCGTCGACCTCGATCTCGATCGGCGGGGCGCCGTGCCGCCTGGCGTTGAGCATCAGGTTGACCAGCACCCGCTCCAGCCGCCGCGGATCGGTCTCCAGCGCGGCGTCGGTGATCACCCGCACCTCGGCTTCCGGCACCACCCCGGCCGCCCGGCGGCGGACGAACTCGCCGAGCGCCACCTCGGAGCGGTCCGGCTCTTCGGTCGCGGTGTCCAGCCTGGCCACCTCGAGGACGTCCTCCACCAGCGACCGCAGCGCCGACACCCGGTCGCGGACCAGTTCGGCGGGACGGCCCGGCGGCAGCAGCTCGGCCGCGGTGACCAGCCCGGTCACCGGGGTGCGCAGCTCGTGCGCGATGTCGGCGGTCACCCTGCGCTCGGCCACCAGCCGCGCCTGCAACGCGTCCGCCATCGCGTCCACCGCCTGCGCGAGGTCGGCGGTCTCGTCCTGCGGCCGGGTGCCGATGGCGTCTCTGACCCGCGCCGGGTCCCCGGCCGCCACCCGGCCGGCCGCTTCGGCCGCGCGCCGCAGCCGCCTGGACAGCCGGTTGCCGATCACGATGCCCAGCAGCGCACCGGCCACCGCCACCACCACCGAACCGATCACCAGCACCTGGTCCAGCCCGGCCAGCGCCTGCGTCTGGTCGGCGTAGGAGCTGCGCAGCGAGAGGATCCGCCCGTCCACATCGGCCGCCGCCCAAATCCCCGGGTCCGGAGTGGACTCGTCGAGATAGGTCGCCCGGTTCCCGCCGAGCACGGCCGCCCGCAGCGGCGGCGGCAGCGCGGGATCGTCGAGCTTGCTGTCCAGGATGGCCTGGCCGGTGCTGGCGTGGTCGCGCAGGATCACCTGCAGCCGTTCGTCCTGCAGCTCGCGCGCCTGCTCCAGCTGGGTGCGGGCGAACGCGCCGTGCACCAGCAGGCTCAGCCCGACCGCCGCGGCCGCGGTGACCAGCATGATCACCGCGCTGAACTTCCCGCGCAGGGTGGCCGGGAACAGCTTCACGAACCGGGCCTGAGCTTGTAGCCGAACCCGCGCACGGTCTCGATCCGGTCCTGGCCGATCTTGGCCCGCAGCCGCTGGACGTGCACGTCGACCACGCGGGTGTCCCCGCCCCACTGGTAGTCCCAGACCCCGGCCAGCAGCGTGTCCCGGCTCAGCACGCTGCCCGGTTCCTCGGCGAACCGCAGGATCAGCCGCATCTCGGTGGGCGTCAGCTCGATCACCGTGCCGTCCCGGCGTACTTGGACCGCGTCCGGGTCGATCTCCAGCGCACCGAAGCGCAGCACCGGGTCGGCCGACTTACCGGCCGTGTCGCGGCCGGCCCTGCGCAGCACGGTGCTGATGCGGGCCACCAGCACCGCGCTGTCGAACGGCTTGGTCACGTAGTCGTCGGCACCGGCCTCCAGGCCGAGCACCACGTCCACCGGGTCCGAACGGGCGGAGAGCATGATCACCGGCACCGAGGTCTGCTCGCGGATCCGCCGGCACAGGCTGACCCCGTTCATCCCGGGCAGCATCACGTCCAGCAGCGCGATGTCCGGCGGCCCGGCGCGGAACGCGGACAGCCCGAGCAGCCCGTCCGCGGCCACCGTGACCCGGAACCCCTGCCGTTGCAGGCTGAGCTGGGTCGCCTCGCGGATCACGTCGTCGTCCTCGACGAACAGCACATGCGTTTCGGTCACCGCGGCGCCTCCGTGAATGCGGCACCGTCCCAGCGGTACAAGCCGACCGGGCTGCTGGTGGGGCAGCACGGCGCGTCCCCGGTCAGGTAGACCGCGCGCAACGCCGCGATCTCCCCTTCGCCGACCTGTTCCACCGAACCGCCGCGCTCCTGGGTGGCGAACAGCGCGACCGGCTTCCCGTCCCTGATGGTGTAGACGTGGCCACCGAGCCGCCGCTCGATCGGCACCACCCGCTCCGGCAGGCCGGACAGCTTCTCGAGCAGAAGCGCCGAGGGGCAGGCCCACACGTTGATCAGGACTTCGGGCACCGCGTCCCCGGTGAGGTCGGCGTACTGGGCCTCCAGCGGGTACCGGCCGTCGGCGCACGGCTTCAGGTCGTCCTTGGTCGCCTGGTTCACCGCGGGATCGTCGAGCAGCACCCGGACCGGGTCCACGCTGATCGAGGCGCCCGCCACCGGGTTCATCGCGCCCGGCGGCCGTTCCACCTGATCGACCCGCCCCTCCACCCGGACGCCGGGGTCGGTCGCGCACGCTCCGAGCAAGAACACCAGCCCCAGGCAGCCGAGCCGCCACCGTTTCACCCGACTACCGCCTTCCCGTTCCACTCGACTGCGATTGTGCCCCGAGCAGCGCCCGCGTTTCGCGCCGGACCTGCACTGTTACCCGACCGACGGACAGTCGCGGGGCCGCTGTTACACGACTGCAGCCGGGCGGTGAAACCCCGTGGCTAGCTTCGAACCCGAGTGCACGAATCACCCCGATTCACCTCGGAAAGGGAGTTCGATGTCGCTGGTGCGCAAGAGCGTGGTGGTCCTGCTGACCGCGGCGGCCCTGCTGATCGCCGGGGTGGCCACCTATACCTACGTCCGGTACCAGCAGCTCGACGACGGCGTCGCCACCGACGACGTGATCTCCCCGCGTCCCTCCGCGTCGTCCGCACCACCCGTGAACGGGATGAACATCCTGCTGATCGGGCTGGACAGCCGCACCGACAACCACGGCAGGCCGCTGCCGCAGGCGGTGCTCGACGAGCTGCGGGCTGGCGAGCCGGACGGGCAGGAGCTGGCCGACACGATGATCCTGGTGCACCTGCCGAAGGATTCCGCGCGCCCGGCGTCCGCGGTGTCCTTCCCCCGTGACTCCTATGTGGACATCGCGGGCGGGTTCGGCAAGCACAAGATCAACTCCGCGTACGCGCGAGCGAAGAACGCGGCGGCGGACCGCCTACGTGCCGAGGGCGTGACCGACGACGACCGGATCGCCCGCGAGTCGGCGACCGAGGGACGGCGCAACCTGATCGCCACCATCAGCGCGCTCACCGGCGTCGGAATCGACCACTACGCCGAGGTCAACCTGTACGGCTTCAGCGAGATCACCAAGGCCATCGGCGGCATCGACGTCTGCCTCAACAACCCCGTGCACGACAGCTACTCCGGCGCGGACTTCCCGGCCGGGCCGCAGACACTGTCCGGAGTGGACGCGCTGAAGTTCGTCCGGCAGCGGCACGGCCTGCCCGGCGGCGACCTGGACCGGATCCGGCGGCAGCAGGCATTCCTGGCCGGGGTCCGGGACAAGATCACCTCGGCCGGCATGCTCACCGATCCCGCCGCCACGGGCCGGCTGATCGACGCGGTGTCCGGGTCGGTGCTGCTGGACCAGGGCTGGGACGTCGCCGACTTCGCGCGACGGATCCAGGCGCTGGCCGGTTCCAGCGTGGAGTTCCAGACCATTCCCACCGGGCGGTCCGATCTGTCCACTCCGGACGGTTCCGCGGTGCAGGTCGATCCGGCTCAGGTCAAGGAGTTCGCCAAGCTGTGGCTGGCCGATCCCCCGATGAACAACGCCGCGGGTGGCGGTGGCGCTGCCGCCGGTCCCACCTGCGTCAACTAAGCGCCCGGGGGTCGTGAGTGAAAAGTGTTGCCGGGGCAACACTTTTCACTCACGAGGCCGGTCAGAGCTTGGGGAACCAGAGGGCCAGCTCGCGGTTGGCCGACTCGGCCGAGTCGGAGCCGTGCACCAGGTTGAACTGGGTCTCCAGCGCGAAGTCGCCGCGAATGGTGCCCGGGGTGGCCTTCTCCACCGGGTCGGTGCCGCCGGCCAGCTGCCGGAACGCCGCGATGGCGCGCGGGCCCTCGACGGCTAGCGCGACGACCGGGCCGGAGGTGATGAACTCCAGCAGCTCGCCGAAGAACGGCTTCTCCTTGTGCTCGGCGTAGTGCTCCTCGGCCACCGAACGCTCCACGGTGCGCAGCTCCAGCGCGGCCAGGGTCAGGCCCTTGCCTTCGATCCGCGAGATGACCTCGCCGACCAGACCGCGCTTGACGCCATCGGGCTTGACCAGAACCAGCGTGCGTTCACTCACGACGGTGTTTCTCCTTCAGCAGGTCTTGTGCTATTCGCCCGAACTCTAACGTTCCGGTCATCGGCGCTCGGGGTGCAGGGTCGTCGACCACAGCGAAACGCCGGCCGCGTCGCGCAGGTCGACGGTCAGTTCGCCGCTGCGGCCGTGCACGTTCAGCTCGCCGAAATGCTGGAATCCGTCCAGCGGCGAGGTGTTCGCCGCCGGTGGCGCGTGCACGAACACCGCTTCCGGCCCGAAGGTCGGGTCCAGCTTGTTCGGCCCGAACGCGCCGGCGTGCAGCGGCCCGGAGACGAACTCCCAGAACGGGTCGAAGTCCCCCACCGCGGCCCGGTCCGGCGAGTAGTGGTGCGCCGAGCTGTAGTGCACGTCGGCGGTCAGCCACACCACGTTGCGGACCCGGCGCCGGGAGATCTCCCGCAGCACCCAGGCCAGCTCGGTCTCACGCCCGCCGGCCGCGCCGGGCAGCCCGTTCGCCACGCCCTCGATGTGCTGCCCGTCCGGCACCACCACCCCGATCGGCATATCGGCCTGCACGATCTTCCAGGTCGCGGTGCTCCGGTCCAGCGCGCGGACCAGCCAGTCCGCCTGCCGCTGCCCGAGCATGTGCCCCGGCCGTGACGGGTCGGAGGTGTTCGCGTCCCGGTAGGTGCGCATGTCCAGCACGAACACCTCGACCCGGCTGCCGTAGCGGAAGCTCCGGTAGACCCGGCCGTCCACCGCGGCCCGCTGGTCGATCGGATGCCATTCGTGGAACGCCTGGAAGGCCCGCGCGGCGAGCACGTCCACCCGCTTCTCGGTGTACTCCGGGCGATCCGTGAGGATCTCCCCCGGGTACCAGTTGTTGACCACCTCGTGGTCGTCCCACTGCAGATAGGCGGGCACCTCGGCGGCGAACCGGCGCAGGTTGTCGTCGAGCAGGTTGTAGGCGAACTGGCCGCGGTACTCGTCCAGCGTCTCGGCCACCTTGGCCTTCTCCGGGGTGACCACGTTTCGCCAGGTCCGGCCGTCGGGCAGGGTGACCCGCTCGCTCAGCGGCCCGTCCGCGTACACCGTGTCGCCGCTGTGCAGGAACAGGTCCGGGCGGCGCTCGGCCATCGCCGCGTAGATCCGCATGCCGCCGATGTCGGGGTTGATCCCCCAGCCCTGCCCTGCCACGTCTCCGGACCACAGCAGCCGCACGTCCCGGCGGCCGATCGGCGCGGTGCGGAGCATGCCGGTGCGCGGTTCGCTGGCGACGCGGCCGTCCAGCGCTTCGGCGGTGACCCGGTAGTGCAGTTCGGTGCCGGGCGGCAGGCCGGGCACGCGCAGCTTGCCGGTGCCGCCGGTGTCCGGGGTGAGCAGCGGCCCGCGCAGCCGCCTGGCGCGGCGGAACGACGGGTCGGTGGCGATCTCCACCAGCATCCTGGCCGGCCGGTCCGCCCTGGACCAGACGATGGCCGAACTGGTGGTGACGTCGCCGGACTGGACGCCGTGGGTGAGCACCGGGCGGTCGCCGCGGAGCAGGACGGGCGCGGCACCGGCGGGCCTGGCGGTCAGCAGGCCGGTGCCCAGCAATCCGGTGGCGGTGAGGCCGGCGGCGCGCAGCACGGTCCGCCGGTCGTGGTGGGTCGGTTCGGTCATGGCGCGGTTCTATCCCGCGTCGCGGTCCACCCGGCCAACTGGGGTTGTCCACCCGGTGAACCTGCGGAACTCCGCACGATGATCGAAATAGCGAGCTGCCGACGGGCCGCGGTGGCTACGTTGAGCGAGAAAGCACTTACCGAAAGGCGGTATCCATGTCACTGGCCCGAAAATGGCCGATGGCTCTGGTGGCTCTGATCCTGGTGACCTCAGCGCCCGCGGTGGCCGAGGCCGGCGGAGCCCGCAGCACGATCCGCTACACCGAGCACGGCGTCCCGCACATCGTGGCCAAGGACTTCGACGGTCTCGGCTACGGCTACGGCTACGCGGCGGCGAAGGACAACATCTGCGAGCTGGCGAACGGTTATCTCACCGTTTCCGCCCAGCGCTCCCGCCATTTCGGCCCGGACGGCACCGGCAATTCGGCGCTCAGCTCGGCGAGCGGCAACCTGAACAGCGACCTGTACTTCCAGCGGATCATCGATGAGGGCACGGTGGAGCGGTTGGCCGCCCAGCCCGCCCCGCTCGGGCCCCGCGCCGAGGTCCGCGAGCTCGTCTCCGGCTACACCCAGGGCTACAACCGCTATCTCGCCGAAACCGGGCCGGACGGCGTCACCGATCCGGCCTGCCGTGGCGCGGACTGGCTGCGGCCGATCGATGAGCTGGACGTCTACCGGCACTTCTACGCCATCGCCACGGTCTCCGGGCAGGGCGCGCTGGCCGACGGCACGGTCACCGCCGCACCGTCCCAGCCGGTCGCCAGCGACACCGATCACACGGCCACGGCCGAACGGCTGAAAGCCGGTCTGGAGCGCACGCTCGGTACCGGCGAGCTGGGCAGCAACGGCATCGCGATCGGCTCGGAAGGCGTGGCCGAGAACGCCGGAGCGCGGAGTGTGCTGCTCGGCAATCCGCACTATCCCTGGCACGGCGGGCGCCGGTTCTGGCAGTCGCAGCTGACCATTCCCGGCCGGTTCGACGTCTCCGGCGCGAGCCTGCTCGGCGTCCCGCTGGTGCAGATCGGGCACACCGCGAACGCGGCCTGGACGCACACCGTGGCCACCCCGCGCACCTTCGGCCTGTTCGAGGTGCCGCTGGTGCCCGGCGACCCGACCAGCTACCTGGTGGACGGGCGGCCGGAGAAGATGACCTCCTCGACCGTCCGGGTCGCGGTCAAGCAGGAAGACGGCTCGCTCGGCGAGGTGCAGCGGACGTTGTACGGCACCCGCTACGGACCGGTGCTCACCTCCGCCACCGGCGTGCCGCTGCCGTGGACCGGGCAGTCCGCGCACGCCCTGCGGGACGGCAACGCGGCCAACCTGCGCGGGCTGAACACCTGGTTCGGGCTGAACCAGGCGCAGAGCACCGGGCAGATCCTGCGCGCGCTGACCGAGACCCAGGGCGCGCCGTGGGTGAACACGGTGGCCACCGACCGGGCGGGGAACGCGCTGTACTCGGACGTCCAGGTGGTCCCGCACGTCACCGACGAGCTCGAACGCGACTGCGGCACCCCGCTCGGGCACAAGCTGTTCGCCGCCTCCGCAGTGTCTATTTTGGACGGTGGAAGGTCGTCCTGTGCCTGGGGAACCGACGCGGACGCGGTCGAGCCCGGCCTGTTCGGACCGGCAAGACTGCCGGCTCAGCAGCGCCGCGACTACACGCTCAACGCGAACGACAGCGCCTGGCTGGCGAACGCGCGTGAGCCGATCACCGGCTACCCGAGGATCGTCGGCACGATCGGCACCGAACGCTCCGCGCGTACCCGCGAAGCCCTGTCCCGAGTCGAGGAAGTGTTGTCCGGCAAGGGATTCAGCACGGACTCGATGAAGGAGCTGCTGTTCGCCGAGCACAGCAAGATGGCCGAGCTGGCCGCCCCGGACGCGGCGAAGATGTGCGCCGCCTTCCCCGACGGCCAGGCACCTTCGGCGCACGGGCCGGTGGACGTGCGGACGGCCTGCGACGCACTGGCCGGATGGGACCACAGCTACCGGCTCGACTCGCTCGGCTCGCTGCTGTTCGAGCGGTTCGTGCTCAATCTTGGCTCGGCCGGCGGGCAGTGGCTGACCGCGTTCGATCCGGCCGATCCGGTGCGCACGCCGAACACGCTGAACACCGGGGCCGCCGCCGTGCAGACCGCGTTCGGCAACGCGGCCGCCGAGCTGCGCGACGCCGGCATCCCGCTGGACGCGCGCCTCGCCGACTACCAGTCGGTGACCAGGAACGGGGTCCGGATCCCGCTGCACGGCGCCCCGCACCAGCTCGGGGTGCTGGACGTGATCTCGCCCGTCTGGGACGCGCGCCGGGGCAATGTGGAGGTGAGCACGGGGTCGAGCTTCCTGCAGGTGGTCGCGTTCGGCCGGGACGCCTGCCCGGACGCTTCGACGCTGCTCACCTACTCGCAGTCGGCGGACCCGACGTCACCGTACTTCGCCGACCAGACCGAGCTGTTCTCCCGCGGTGAATGGGCACGCGGCCGCTTCTGCGAACGCGACATTCTCGCCTCCCCGGCCCTGCACGTCGTCCCTTTGCGCTAAAACCGCAGGTCACCGGTCGTGAGTGAAAAGTGTTGCCAGGGCAACGCTTTTCACTCACGACCCGGTGGTGGGTTGCTGGCTGGGGAGGGTGCCGGCGGCCATCCGCTTTGCCACCTCGCGGCGCAGCCAGAGCAGCCACACCAGGATGGCGAGGAACAGCAGCCCGATGATGGCCACCGCGGGCAACACGAAGAAGAACGCGATCAGGCCGAGTTGCAGGGCGAGCACCACCGGTACCACCCAGGAGTACTTGAGCAGCCCGCAGCAGACCACCAGCGCGACCGCGATGGCGATCACCGCCCAGCCCTTGGCGCTGTCGATGCCGCCGCCGAGCTTCGCCACCACCGGCAGCGCCAGTGCGACGGTAATCGCCTCCATGATCAGCGTCCCGGCCAGCACCCCGCGGAAGGACTTCATCGGGTCCTTCGCCGGCTTCGGCACCTGCTGCTCGCTCATTCCCACACTCCAAGCTCACCCGAACTCATGCCGGCTGCCTACCGAAAAGGGTACGGGCCTCACCGGCGGTGACCACCGAGCCGGTGATCAGCACCCCGCCGCCGGCCAGCGGCTCCTCCGGGTCGTCGCTCTGCTCGACCAGGCCGACCGCGGTCTCCACCGCCGCGTCCAGGCTGGGTTCGGCCAGCACGCGCTCCTCGCCGAAGACCGAGATCGCCAGCTCGTTCAGCTCCTCCAGCGGCATCGACCGCGGCGAGGAGTTCCTGGTCACCACGATCTCGGAGAGCACCGGCTCCAGCGCCTCCAGGATGCCGCGCGCGTCCTTCTCCGCCATCACCCCGACCACCGCGACCAGCTTGCGGAACGCGAACTCCTCGGCCAGCGCGGTGGCCAGCGCGGCCGCGCCGTGCGGGTTGTGCGCCGCGTCCAGCAGCACCGCCGGCGCCGCTCGCATCCGTTCCAGCCTGCCGGGGGTCTCCACCTCGGCGAACGCCTCCCGGACCGCCTCCACGACGAGCTGCCGGTCCTTGCCGGCGCCGAAGAACGCCTCCACCGCGGCCAGCGCCAGCACCGCGTTCGCCGCCTGGTGCGCGCCGTGCAACGGCAGGAAGATCTCCTCGTAGACACCGCCGAGGCCCTGCAGCTTCAGCAGCTGCCCGCCGACCGCGACCTCCCGCTCCAGCACCGCGAACTCGCTGCCCGCCCTGGCCACCGTGGCGTCCACCTCGACCGCGCGTTCGAGCAGCACCCGCAGCACGTCCGGGTCCTGTTCGGCGAGCACCGCGACGGTGCCCGGCTTGATGATGCCCGCCTTCTCCCTGGCGATCCCGGTCAGCTCGCCGCCGAGGTACTCCACGTGGTCGATGCCGATCGGGGTGATCGCGGCGACCTGTGCCTCGGCCACGTTGGTGGCGTCCCAGGTGCCGCCCAGCCCGGTCTCCAGCACCGCGGCCTCCACCGGCGCGTCCGCGAAGGCCGCGAAGGCCATCCCGGTGAGCACCTCGAACTTGCTCATCGCCGGGCCGCCGGCACCGTCCACCATGGACACGTAGGGCGCGATGTCGCGGAACAGCTCGACGTACCGCGCGGCCGGGATCGGCGCGCCGTCCACCGCGATCCGCTCGGTGACCAGCTGCAGGTGCGGGCTGGTGTACCGGCCGACCCGCAGGCCCATCCTGGTCAGCAGCGCGTCGATCATCCTGGCGGTGGAGCCCTTGCCGTTGGTGCCGGCCACCTGGATCACCGGGTAGCCCTTGTGCGGCTCGCCGAGCAGGTTGACCAGCGCGGAGATCCTGGTCAGCGACGGCTCGATCACGGTCTCCGGCCAGCGCTGGTTCAGCTCGGCCTCGACCGCGGCCAGCTCGTACCTGGCCTGCCGCCCGTTCGGGTCCACCGGTTCCCCGGTTTCGCCCTGGTCGTCCAGCTCGTGCAGTTCGTCGTCGCCGGCCTTGGCCAGATCCGGCACCGGGCCCAGCGCGAGGTTGTCGCCGAGCTGGCCGACCCCGCCGATGCCGCCGCGGGAACCACCGCCCGCGTCGAAAGCCCGGTCCAGGGTGGACAACTCGGCGTCCGGGGCATCAGGGTCTTCGGGGTCTTCGGGGGCCGAGTGCGCGCCCAACTCGTCGACCCCGGCGTAGCTGTCCGGATCGCCCAGCCTCGGGTCGCCGTCTTCGGACGGCTCGTCCGGGTTCTCTTGCCGCACTCCAACTCCCAACTCGTGCCTGCGCACGGACCACCCGAGTCTACGTGCGGGGCTCTCGCGGCCGCCCACCTGCGTGCCGTTGCTCAGTAGCCTGGCCGCATGCCGTTCAACCACAACAACTTCTATCACTCGCTGCTGCTCAAGCAGGTCCCCGAAGGCGCCCGCACCGCGCTGGACGTGGGCTGCGGGGCCGGCCTGTTCGCCCGGCGACTGGCCGCGGCCGGGCTCGACGTGGACGGGGTGGACCAGTCCGCGCAGATGATCGACATCGCCACCGCGCAGGGCTCCCCCGGACCGGGCCGGACCGAGTACCGGCAGCAGGACATCGCCGAGGCCGCGCCCTCGGCCGGGCGGTACGACTTCATCTCCTGCCTGGCCTCGATCCACCACGTGCCCTTCGAGACGGTGACCTCGCTGCGGGCGGCGCTGCGGCCCGGCGGCGTGCTGGCGATCCTCGGCCTCGGCAAGCCGCGGTCCGCGCGGGACTGGGTCACCTGGGGACTGGCCAGTCCGCCGCTGAACCTGGCCGCCCGGCTGCTGGTGCACACCGGCGAGCGGCTCGACGGCGGCCCGCCGACGACGGCACAGGCGCCGGTCAGCGACTGGGCCATGTCGATGGCCGAGATCAGGCGCGAGTCCGCGGCGCTACTGCCTGGCCGGACCGTGCGGACACTGTTGTTCTGGCGTTACCTGTTGGTCTACCGAAACGAGTGAAGAGCGGTTCAGCCACTCGAATGGAGGCAGCGTTCTCACTGCGTTACCGACTAGGAACAGAGTGTCAGCCCGACTCAAAGGGGAGTCTCCATGCGCACTCGCCGGTTCCTGCTCACCACGGTCCTCGCCGCACTGGCGATGATCGCGTCCAGCCTCACCGCGGCGGCCGCGACCCGGTCGTTCCAGCGCTATGTCGCGCTCGGCGACTCGTACACCGCCGGCCCGCTGATCCCGCTGCCGCGGCTGGACCCGCTCGGCTGCGGCCGCTCGACCGCCAACTACCCCGCGCTGCTCGCGCAGGCGCTGCACGTGCGGTCCTACACCGACGCCAGCTGCAGCGGCGCGGACACCACGCACATGACCACCGCGCAGGACGTGCTGCTGGGCCGGAACCGGCCGCAGTTCGACGCCCTGCGCACCGACACCGACCTGGTCACCCTGGGCATCGGCGGCAACGACTACGGCGTCTTCGGCGCGGCCATCGGCACCTGCCCCGGTCTGCGCGCGTCCGACCCGACCGGCAACCCGTGCGAGCGGCACTTCACCGTCGACGGGGTGGACACCCTGAAGGCGGCCATCGCCCGGATCCAGCCGAACGTGACCGAGGTGCTCAAGGGCATCCACCAGCGCTCGCCGGGGGCGAAGGTGCTGGTCATCGGCTACCCGAGGATCGCACCGGCGCGCGGCTACTGCCCGGATGTGCTGCCCTTCGCCAACGGTGACTACGCCTGGCTGAACAGCGTCGAAGTAGCGCTCAACCACGCACTGGCCAAGGCCGCCGCCGAGGACGGCGACGCGTCCTATGTGGACACCTTCGGCCCGTCGCTCGGCCACGACGCCTGCGCCCCGCGCGGCGTCGCCTGGATCAACGGCAAGGACCTGGACCTGCTCGCCGCCGCCGACTACCACCCGTTCCGCACCGGCATGGCCGGCGTCGCCGCCGTCACCCTCTCCACCCTCCGCTAAGCCCCCTGCCCAGTCCGTGAAGGCCACCTTGCCTACCTTGAAGGTAGGCAAGGTGGCCTTCACGGACAAAAAAGCTAGGAGGCTGGGAGGGTGGAGAGGCGAGAGGTGATGCGGGTGATGTCGGCGAGCGCGGTTTCCTTGCGCAGCTTGATCTTGTCGACGACTGCCGCCGGCGCCTTGGCCAGGAAGGCTTCGTTGCCCAGTTTGCCCTCGGTCTGCTGGAGTTCCTTGCGCGCCGCGGCCAGGTCCTTCTCCAGCCGCTTGCGCTCGGCCACCACGTCCACCGTGCCGGACAGGTCCAGCTCGATCTTGGCCATCCCGGCGGACAGCGGCACCTCCAGCGACGCGCTCGGCGCGAAGCCGTCCTCCGGGTCGGTCAGCCGGACCAGCGAGCGCACCGCGCCGTCGTGCCCGGAGATCTCCTCGAATCCGCCGCCGGAAAGCCGCGCCGCCACCTTCTGCCCCGGCTTGAGCCCCTGGTCCGCACGGAACCGGCGCACCTCGGTGACCAGCTTCTGCACGTCCGCGATCCGCCCGTCGGCCACCGGGTCGGCGTACGCACCGTCCGCATTGGACAGTGCGGGCCACTCCGCGATGACCAGCGACTCGCCGCCGGTGAGCGCGGTCCACAGCTTCTCGGTGACGAACGGGATCAGCGGGTGCAGCAGCCGCAGCACCACGTCCAGCACGTGCCCGAGCACCGCCCTGGTGTTCGCCACCGTGCGCTCGTCGCCCTGGTAGAACTGCACCTTCGCCAGTTCCAGGTACCAGTCGCACAGCTCGTCCCAGGTGAAGTGGTACAGCGCCTCGGTGGCCTTGGCGAACTGGTACTCCTCCAGCAGCCCGTCCACTTCGGACACGACCGAGCCGAGCATGCCGAGTATCCACCGGTCGGCCTCGGTGAGCTGCTCGGCTGGCGGCACCGGGGTGGCCACGTTGGCGCCGTTCATCAGCGCGAACTTGGTGGCGTTCCACAGTTTCGTGCAGAAGTTCCGCGAGCCGCTGACCCACTCCTCGGCCATCGCCATGTCACCGCCCGGGTTCGCCCCGCGCGCCAGGGTGAACCGGGTGGCGTCCGCGCCGTAGCTGTTCATCCAGTCCAGCGGGTCGATCACGTTGCCCTTGGACTTGGACATCTTCTTGCCGTTGGCGTCGCGGACCAGCCCGTGCAGATAGAGATTGTCGAACGGCTGCACCCCGTCGGTGGCGTACAGGCCGAACATCATCATCCGCGCGACCCAGAAGAACAGGATGTCGTAGGCGGTGCACAGGACGCTGGTCGGATAGAACTTCGCCAGGTCCGCGGTGCGCTCCGGCCAGCCGAGCGTGGACAGCGGCCACAGCCCGGAGGAGAACCAGGTGTCCAGCACGTCCGGGTCCTGGTACCAGCCCTCACCGGTGGGCGGCTCCTCGTCCGGGCCGAGGCAGACGCTCTTGTCGTCCGGGCCGTACCAGACCGGGATCCGGTGCCCCCACCAGAGCTGGCGCGAGATGGTCCAGTCGTGCATGTTGTCGACCCAGTCGAAGTAGCGCTTGGCCAGCTCCGGCGGGTGAATCGTGGTGCGGCCGTCGCGCACCGCGTCGCCGGCCGCGCGGGCCAGCGGCTCGACCTTCACCCACCACTGCAGCGAAAGCCGCGGCTCGACCACCGTGTCGCAGCGCGAGCAGTGCCCGACCGAGTGCAGATACGGCCGCTTCTCCGCGACGATCCGGCCCTGTTCCCGCAGCGCCGCGACCACCGCCGGCCGCGCCTCGAACCGGCCCTGCCCCTGGAACGGCCCGTGCGCGGTGATCACCGCGTGTTCGTCCATAATGGACAACGCGGGCAGGTCGTGCCGCCTGCCGATCTCGAAGTCGTTCGGGTCGTGCGCGGGGGTGACCTTGACCGCGCCGGTGCCGAACTCGGGGTCCACGTGCTCGTCGGCCACGATCGGGATCATCCGGCCGGTCAGCGGCAGCTCGACCTCGGTGCCGATCAGGTGCCGGTACCGCTCGTCGTCCGGGTGCACCGCAACCGCGGTGTCTCCGAGCATCGTCTCGGCGCGGGTGGTGGCCACCACGATCGCGTCCTGGCCGTCGCCGTAGCGGATCGACACCAGCTCGCCCTCGTCCTCGGAGTGGTCCACCTCGATGTCGGACAGCGCGGTGAGGCAGCGCGGGCACCAGTTGATGATCCGCTCGGCGCGGTAGATCAGCCCGTCCTCGTACAGCTTCTTGAACATGGTCTGCACGGCCCGCGACCGGGCTTCGTCCATGGTGAAGCGCTCACGGGACCAGTCGACGCTGTCGCCGAGCCGCCGCATCTGGTCGAGGATCCGGCCGCCGTACTCGGCCTTCCAGTCCCACACGCGCTCGACGAACTTCTCCCGGCCGAGGTCGTGCCGCGACTTGCCCTCGCCTGCCAGTTCGCGTTCCACCACGTTCTGGGTGGCGATGCCGGCGTGGTCCATGCCGGGCAGCCACAGCGCCTCGTAGCCCTGCATCCGGCGGCGGCGGGTCATCACGTCCATCAGGGTGTGGTCCAGCGCGTGCCCCACGTGCAGGCTGCCGGTGACGTTCGGCGGCGGCAGTACGATCGTGAACGGCGGCTTTTCCGACCCGGCGTCCGCGGTGAAGTATCCGGCGTCTACCCAGCGCTGGTAGAGGTCGGCTTCTTCCTCGGCCGGGTTCCAGGCACCCGGGAGTTCGGTCTGCTGCTGCGCGTGGTTCTCCGTCACAACCGGTAAGTCTACGAACCGGCTCCGGCCCGGCGCATCCGCATTGGTAACGATCGCCTGTCCGCGCCGATGAGCCGGTATCCAGCATGGGGGGAAGGCGGTCCGCAATGGACGACAGAGATACCGACAAGGGTACCCAGCAGCTCCCGCAGTTGCGCGATCCGGACTGGCAGCAGCACGTCGTGCAAGAGCCCTGGACCGGGATGCCCAGGGCCCGCCCGCGCGGCAGGCGGCGGCTGATCTGGTCCGCGGTCGGGCTGGCGGTACTGCTCGCCGCGGGCTTCGGCGTCTACCAGTGGAGCCGCCCCGACTCGGCGAACAGCGCGAGCGGCCCGCCGACCAGCGCACCGAGCCTGATGCCGGAAATCGCCAAGGTCGATCTGACCCAGCCCTTCGCGAACACCCCGGCCGCGCTCTGGGCGGACGGTCTCGCCGGCCTCTCCTCCCCCGAGCCCGCCGCGGTCGGCGACTTCTCCGCCGCGCAGGTCGCCGACGCGCTGAAGAAGGTCCAGCAGGTGGTCGCCACCGGGCAGCTCGACCGGAAGATGCTGCTGGCGCACGACCCCGCCGACTACCTCGCCCTGTTCAGCGCCAACGAGCGCGCGCGAGTCAAGGAAGTACTGGATAAACCGGACAAGGCCGAGTCCGCCAGTTATGTCGCGCTGGTCGCGGATGGTTTCGAGCTGCTGCCCACCGGGCCGAAGGTGAACGGCAAGCTCACCACCCGCAAAGGCGACCAGGAGGGCGAACTGGTCGTGCACGTTTCGTATGTGATCGCGTACGCGTTCGACCCGAAGGGCGCGTTTCTGACCAGTCCCTCGGAGATCGTCTCCTTCATCCGCGCCGAGGAGGACTACGTGCTCCGCTCGGACATCTACGACGAGGGCGATGTCGGCCTGGCCGGCTACGGCGGCGACCGCTCGGTCTATTCGATCGCCTGCGGAGCCGCGAACAAGGGCTTCTTGGCCCCTTCGTACAGCGAACCGCGGCTCGGCGGGCCGGAGTTCAAGAACGAGGGCGCGGTGTACGACCTGAACCAGCCGGTGCCGAGCGAGGACAGCTGCCAGTAGCTCGGCTACACAGGCTGAACTAAACAGTCTAGACTGTGTATATGAGCGTCATCTCCGCTGAGGTCGTGCGGCTGGCCGGCCGGCTGCGCGGCACCGTCGGCCAGCTGCACCGCAGGCTGCGCCAGGTGGACAACGCCGACGTGCTGACCCCGTCGCAGTCGGCCGTGCTCGGCAGGCTGTCCCGCGAAGGCCCGGCCACCCAGGCCGCGCTGGCCGCCGCCGAGCACATCCGGCAGCAGTCCATGGCCGCCACCCTCGGCGTGCTCGACGAGCTCGGCCACCTCACCCGCACCCGCGACCCCGGCGACGGCAGGCGGGTGCTCATCTCGCTGTCCGAACTCGGTGAGCGGACCGTCCGCGGCGTGGCCCAGCACCGCGAAGAGTTCCTCGCGCGGGCGCTGAGCCGCGAATTCTCCGCCGCCGAACGCGAAACCATCGCCGCCGCGCTGCCGTTGCTGCGGCGCCTCGCGCAGAGCCAGGAGTGATCACTACGGCGACCAGTCCCCGTTTCGGCCCCAGGCTGCTTCTCCCGCTGATCGCCAGCGCGGTGCTCAACCCGGTCAACTCCACCCTGATCGCGGTCGCGCTGGTGCCGATCGGCCAGACCTTCGGTGCCGGACCGGGACATACCGCCTGGCTGATCTCCGCGCTGTATCTCGCCACCGCCGTCGGCCAGCCGGTGGTCGGCCTGCTGGTGGACCGCTTCGGCGCCCGGCGCGTGCTGCTCACCGGCGCGCTGGTGGTGCTGAGCGCCGGGGTGGCCGGCATGTTCCCGCTCTCGCTGGACGGGCTGATCGGCGTCCGGGTGGTGCTCGGCCTCGGCACCTGCGCCGGTTTCCCGGCCGCGATGGCGGTGCTGCGCGCCCGCGCCGAGGAGACCGGCGCCGGCGTCCCGGCCAGGGTGCTCTCCGTGCTGTCCATCTGCTCGCAGACGATCATGGTGGTCGGCCCGACCCTGGGCGGCGCGCTGATCGGGCTGGCGGGCTGGCCGGCGATCTTCGCGGTGAACGTGCCCCTGGCGGGGCTCGCCCTGCTCTTCACGCTGCTGTGGGTACCGAAGGACGCGCGAAGCAGCGAAGCACGCCCGCACGGCCGGATCGATCTGCTCGGCATCGCGCTGTTCTCGCTGACCCTGCTCGCCGTGCTGCTCTATCTCATGCATCCCGGCATCGGTGACCTCTATCTGCCGGCCGTCGCGGTGCTGCTCGGCGCCGCCTTCGTCCGCGTCGAACTGCGATCGCGTGCCCCGTTCCTCGATCTGCGGATGCTGGCCCGCAACGGCCCGCTGCTGCGCACCTACCTGCGCCAGTCGCTGGCGTACCTGGTGGTTTACGCGATCATGTTCGGCTACGTGCAGTGGCTGGAGAGCGGGCGCGGGCTGACCGAGGCCGCGGCCGGGGCGCTGCTGCTGCCGATGTCCGGGGTGGCCGTGCTCGCGGCCGCCGCCTCCGGCCGGGGCCGCGGGATCCGGCTCCGGTTGCTGCTCACCGCCGGCGGCCTGGTCTGCGGCTCGGTGCTGCTGATCTTCGTCGGCCACGGCACGCCGATCGGGCTGCTGATCGGGGTGGCCGCCCTGTTCGGCATCGCGCAGGGCCTGACCAGCGTCACCAACCAGGCCACCCTGTACACCCAGGCGCCCGCCGAGCAGATGGGCACCGCGAGCGGACTTTTCCGCACCGCGCAATACCTCGGCGCGATCGCCGCGGCCACCCTCATCGCCCTGTGCTTCGGCCCGCACGCGGGTGACGCCGGACTGCACGAACTGGGCATCGCGCTCACCGTGGTCAGTGCGATTCTGCTGGCGGTTACTGTTTTCGACAGGGGCTTGAAGAAGCCGCGTACAGCGCGCGAAGCGGATTCTCGGCACGCGCGAGTAAGCTGATCGGGGGTTGTCCCATCGGCAAAACGCGCGACACGCTGGAATTGTCGACGGGCAGCGCTACTTTCGATTCATGGAAGACCGCGAACCCACCATCCGCAGCCGCATGCTCGGCGACGGCCTGCGCGCGACACTGCACGCCGCCGGACTCTCCGCCAGGGAGGCCGCCCGCCGCCTCGAATGGCAGGACTCCACAGTTTCCCGCCTGCTCAACGGAAAGCGGGGTGGGGACCCGATCGAAGTGGCCACCTTCACCGGCCTCTGCAAGACCCCGCGCGCCGAACGCGAACGCCTACTCGGCCTCTGCGAAGACCGCACCAAGCCGGATTGGACCTCCAGATACGATGCCCCTTTCCCACAAGGCCTTCAGGTATACACCGACCACGAACAGGAAACGGTCGGTATCAAGTGCTTCCAGACTGTCATTATCCCAGGCCTGCTACAGACGGAGGCTTACTTTCGGGCGCTAGTAGCTGGAGCAGCGACTGTGCGGAGCGAAGAGATAGAAGACCGCCTACGTCTGCGGTTGGGCCGCCAGAAGCTGCTCGAACAGCGGCGAAGTATCACCTTCATCCTGCATGAGGCAGCCCTCCGACTCGCTGTCGGCGGCGCCGAGACCATGTCGGCCCAGATGCACCATCTGCTGCGCATGTCGGTCCGACCCCATGTTTCGATCCGGGTGGTGCCTGACACGCTCGGTGCCCATGCCGGAACCGCCGGTTCGTTCACACTGATGGAGTTCACCGAGTTCAAGCCCATCGCCTACGTCGAACCCGAGACTCGCGGTCTTCTTCTGGAAGAGCCCAAGGAGGTCGCTTCGTACCAGCGGGTTTTCAACTCGTTGTCCACGATCGCACTCGATGAGCGAGAATCGAGGGACACGATTGCCCGCCTGGCAATCGATCTCTACTCATCGGGAGAGGCGAATGATGACCGACTCCAGAGATTCGACCATCTGGCGTAAAAGCAGCTACAGCCCCAACGGAAACCAAGACTGCGTCGAGGTCGGCTTTCAGGCTCCGGAGGTGCTGGTCAGGGATACCAAGGATCGATCCGGCGGCACCTTGTCCTTCGGCGCGGCCGAATGGCGGGCGTTCCTGGCCGGGTACCGGAGTCAGGCACACTGACCCCGTGGAGATCACCGTTCAGCGCGCGACCAAGGCGGATGCCGAGAAGATCGTCGATGCCATGCAGCAGGCGTTCGCAGACGAAGCGGTGAGCGTCTGGGTGATGCCGGATGCGCGGACCCAGCGCGAGTCGGCTCCGGTGCACCTCAGTCACCTCGTCGACCAGGTGCTGACCAACGGTGAAGTGCTCTACGCCGGTGACTACGCCGCCGTCTCGCTCTGGCTGTACGAAGACGAGCGTGTCGACGAAGAGCCGGAGCCCCTCGCCACCATCCCGCCGGAGTGGGCAGCGGCCGCCGAGCGGGCCCGGCTCGTCTACCAGCTCACCGAGGCCCGGCACCCGCGCGGCGAACCGCACCTCTACCTGCCCGCCATGGGCGTGCTCCCGGCCCATCGCGGCACCGGCCTCGGCGGCGCCATGCTGCGCCACCGCCTCGCCCGCGCCGACGCCGCCAAACTCCCCGTCTACCTCGAAGCCAGCACCACCCGCAATCGCGCCCTCTACGCCCGTCACGGCTTCGAAGACTTCGGCGACCCGATCGAGCTCCCCGGCGGCCCGACCATCCACCCCATGTGGCGCTCCCCCGCCTGACCAGCCGTAAGCTTGTTCGCCGGACCCCGAACCGGCAGCAGGAGACCACCACACCTTGACCGACCCGAGCCTCCGCGCGGACTGCGCGAACTGCTTCGCGCTGTGCTGCGTCGCTCCGGCCTTCTCTGCTTCAGCGGACTTCGCCATCAACAAGCCCGCCGGAAAGCCTTGCCACAATCTCCAGCCGGACTTCCGCTGCGGAATTCACCAGAACCTCCGTCAGCGGGGTTTCCCCGGCTGCACCGTCTACGACTGCTTCGGTGCCGGGCAGAAGGTCTCTCAACTCACCTTCGGCGGCCAGGACTGGCGAAAGGACCCGCGCACCGCGAAGCAGATGTTCGCCGTCTTCCCGGTGATGCGCGATCTGCACGAACTGCTCTCGTACCTCACCGACGCGCTGAACCTGCCCCGCGCCCACCCGTTGCACGACGAACTCCGCCGCGCGCTCGACGAGACCGAGCGCCTCACCAAGTACAACCCCGAAGCCCTGCTGGACCTCGACGTGCCCGCGCACCGCCGGCAGGTCAACGTCCTCCTTACCCGCGCGAGCGAACTCGCCCGCGCCGAAATCCGCCGCAAGAAGGACCACCGCGGTGCCGACCTGATCGGCGCGTCCTTGAAAGGCGCCGACCTGCGCGGCGCCAACCTCCGCGGCGCCTATCTGATCGGTGCGGATCTCCGCGACGCCGACCTCCGCCATGCCGACGTCATCGGCGCCGACCTCCGCAACGCCGACCTCACCGGCGCCGACCTCACCGACGCCCTCTACCTCATCCAGTCCCAGCTCGACGCCGCCCGCGGCAGCTCCACCACGAAACTGCCCCACGATTTCACTCGTCCGGCGCATTGGTAGTTCGAGCGGTTGCACTGAAGAAGTTTTCCCTGTCAAAATCTCCGGTTTATCGTCGGTCTTATATATAGACTGAGGTCACGATTTGAACTTCTCCCCGCTTAGAGGGATCCGCAGGCATTGTCGCCCGCTCTAAACTCGTGTGCTTATTCGGCGGCCCTGCCGTGGTGATCATATCCGGGGAGGGATATGACGCGGCCGCCGGTGCGAGGGGAGCTGTGCATGCGGCGGCGGTTCGAGGCGACGTTGAGCACGCTGGAGGTGCTGATCGTGGGGATGGCCCAGGACATCCAGGTACGGCGCTTCCCGCTGACCTTTCCTGCGCTGGGGCCAGATCCGGTGGAAGTCGCCCGCGCCGCACGACATGCCTACGAACAGCTGGCGGAGCGCCGTCTCGCCAGGCTGGACGAGCTCGTACCCGACCTTCGACGTTGTTTCGATCTCTTCACCGACCACGTGGTTTCCATCGGCATCGCCGGAAAAGACGGCAAAGGCCAGGACTTCTCCATTCTGGGTCTCACCGACCATCGCCACCGGCTGTGCATCACCCAAATCAGTGAAAGCCTGAACTTTCTCCTCGAAGATGAAGACGACCTGCCTGCGATGCTGGTACCGCTGTTCGACTACGGCCGGCGCGCACCGGACGGTCCCGTATTGCGAATTCCGCTTCGTACTCCGCCGGAGGACGAACCGACGACCGAGGATGAGCCCATCCGGAGCATGGTGCGTTCCCCCGATCGAGGGTTCAGTCACGCCATTCAGCGGCAGGCAGACCAGGACGCACTGGCCGAATTGTTCAGCCGCCCGCGCAGCGGCGGCGGTTTCGTCAAGATCGACGGCCCCAACCGGTATGGCGCCCGCGTCCACACGCCAGCCTTCTCCTGGCTCGACACGGACACCGGCCGCTACCTCGTGACGACCGAGGCCGATGGCACCGGCGTCTACACCCCCATCGATGCGGCGGGACTCACCCGCGTTCTGCACCGGCATGCCCGAGCGCTCTGGACACAGGTCACCTGACAGGACACCAGGAGGGAACCCATCGCATGACCACGGCACCACCACCCGACGCCGGCACCTACCAGAAGATCATCGACGAGAAAGGCCCCTTCCTCGGCCAGGCACAGGCCCTCGTCCACGCCGCCACCACCGGCAACCTCCGGGTCGAACCCGAGGCCGCCGAACACCAGCTCGCCATGATCCGCGAACTGTCCGAATACCTCCGCCGCAACATGCAGAGAATCCGGCTCCTCAGTGAACCGCTGCCGATCAGCTCCACCGCGGCCGGGAAGTTCTCGTCGGATCTCATGGTGCAGGTGGCCGCCAAGGGGGAAGTCCAAGGATTCCTCGAACAGGTGACGCGGCTTCAGCAGGCCCTGCCCTTGGTGGAAGACGCACTGGTCGAAGCCAGGAAGCGCTACCAGGAAACCGAAGAAGCGAACAAGGACGCCCTAGCCGCCCACGACCCCGAACAGGAAAGCCATCGGAAATGAAAAGGCCACGTGACCTCACCGCGCTCCTGATCATCGCCTGCGGGGCAGCCCTCGCCGCGTGCGGCAGCGAAACACCGGGCAACGCCGCGATGACGCTCCCCGACGCCAGCCCACTCGCCAGTACAGAACCGTGCACCCTGGCTCCGCCGGACACGGTGAGCAAGCTCGGTGGCAGCGGGCCGGGTGAAACGGAACAACTCGGCGAAGCCCGAACTTGTGTATGGCAAGTTCCGGGGCTCTATGTGTTCAGTGTCGACATCTACGACAGGGTCGGTCTCGACAACATCAGCAGAAGGCCCGATGCGAAGGACATCACGCAGGTGTCAGTAGGTTCGGCCAGACACGATGCTATGAGCTGGACGTGGGCCAGCAGTTGCGTCTACTCCGTCGGAACCAGCCCGACCTCGAGAATCGACTTCGCCACGACGAGCGGGTTGCCGGAGAAGAACTGTGATACGGCGAAGATCATGGCGGACGCGGTGGAACCGAACCTTCCAGGCCAGGTGAAATAGCCATGAACGGCAGGCAGGAGCGCTTCTCGGTCGGGCCCACCGCACACGAAATACTCAGCGGCGAGCAGATCAGGGCCGAGGTCGAGCGAGAAGTACTGGGCGTCGGGTTCTTCGACAAAGCCCGCAAGATGTTCAACGGCGACTCGGACGTACAGGCCGAATACGAGAAGCGGCTCAACGACGACGCGGCGCGGATGACCGAAGGGTTGCAGCTTCGCGAACACGGCGGGGTTCCCTATTCGCTCTACGCCAACGCGTCGCACGACCAGATGAAAGAGCTGCTCGACGGCAACGCGAACTCGGCGACGATAGCGGCTTCTTCGGAGAAGTGGATCGAGATCGGCAACCAGCTCGCGCGGTTCCAGTCCCGCACCGCCGACACCATCGCGCATTCCGAGCCCGTCTGGCACGGTGACGCCGCCGACGCGATGCGCCAGTTCTTCGCGCAGCTCGGCCAGTGGAGCGGGGACGCCGCGCGCGGTGCGCAGCTCACCGGCAAACAGCAGCAGGTGCAGTCCCAGTCGCTGAACGAGACCCAGAAGAAGATGCCCGAGCCGGTCCCCTGGTCGCCGCGGGAGGAGACCGCTCAGCTCCAGCAGATCACCGACCCGGTCGCCTACGCCCGAGCGGCCGACGCGATGAACGGGCGCTGGCGGATGTTCGAGTCCAACCAGCAGGAGGCGGCCCGGTTGATGACCGAGTTCGACCGCACCCTCGGTCAGGCGGCCGTGGTACCGGCTTTTCCCAGCCCGCCGCAGCTCGGCGGCAACACCTTCGTCCCGCCCAAACCCCAGAGCACCGGGCACACCGGCCCCATCGACGTGCCCCAGATCGCGCCCGGCCGGATCGACCGTCCGGGCACGCCCGGCAAAACAGCCGTGACCACGGTCGACGTACCCGGCATCGCCCCTGGACAGCGACCTGAAATCGGGGGCCACGAGCCGTTCCGGCCCACCGCGCCCGGCTCCGGCGAACCCTCGCCTGGCGACCCGGCCGACCAGCCGGGATCCCGCCGCGAGCAGACCACCACCGCGGGCGCGGCGCCCGTTTTCGACACCACGCCCGGCATCTCCGCCTTGGACCGGGACCCAGGTCGCGGTCCCGGCGTCAGCACCGGAGCCGGCGGCACCTTCGGCCCGGGTGCGCCCGACGGCACCCCGCGCACCGGGTCGGGTGGCAGGTCAAGTAGCGGATCGGGTGGCAGCCCCGCCGGCGGCAGAGCAGGCGGCGGGGCGCTCGCCGGCGGGCGTGCCACCGGCACCGGTTCAGGCGCTGTCCCCGGCCACGGTGCCGGCGGCCGCGCCGGTGCCGGCGCCAGCACCGGCGGTAAGAGCGGTGCTGGTGGTGTCCCCTTCGGTCCGCTCGGCGGACGCGGCAGGGAGGAGGACAAGGAGCGCGAGCGTCCCAGCTACCTGCTCGAACAGGACACGACCGGCATTTTCGAGTCCGACGAACAGGTCGTGCCGCCCGTCATCGGCGAACGGCCCTCGTAGGTCAGCGCAGGTGGGAGGCGCCGTTGAGGTCGAGGACGGCACCGGAGGTCCAGGGCGAGTCGGCCGAAGCGAGGAAGACGACGGCTTCGGCGATCTCCCAGGGTTCCGCGACCCGGCCGAACGGGCTCTGCGCGCGCAGGTCCGTGCCCGGCTCGCCCTCCAGGCGGTCGCTCACCCGCGGGGTCGCGGTGAAGCCGGGGGCCACCGAGGTCACCGCGATGCCGTGCGGTGCGAGGGAAACGGCCAGCGACTGGCCCAGCGAGTGCAGCGCCGCCTTGCTCGCACCGTAAGCGGGGTGATCGGCCTCGCCGCGGAAGGCACCCCGCGAACCGACGTTCACGATCCGGCCGGGCTCGCCCCGTTCGATCTGGTGCCTGGCCACGCAGTAACTGAGGTTGGCCGCGCCGAACAGGTTCACCGCGAAGGTCTGCTGCCAGGCGAGCTGCCAGTCCACATAGGACGTGTCCGGCACCGGATGCGCGTTCGCCGCCGAGGTGCCGACGGCCGCGTTGTTCACCAGCACGTCCACCCCGTCTAGCGCTTCCTCCGCGGCATCGGCGAGTTCCTGCACGGCGGCCGGGTCGGCCAGGTCACCGGACACCAGTACGTGCCCCTCCCCCGGCAGCTCCGCCACGATCGCCTCGGCCTTGTCCCGCTGGGAGCCGTAGTGCACGGCCACCCGGTCGCCGCGTCCGGCGAACGCCTGCGCCAGCGCCTTACCGATCCCGCCCGACGCCCCACTCACCAAAACCCCGCGCATCTCACCCCTCGCCCTCGTGAGTGAAAAGTGTTGCCCTGGCAACACTTTTCACTCACGACCGTTGACCTGCGGAAACCCAGAAGACGGCCTTGCCGACCTGAGCGTAGAGGCCCTTCGGGTGGTTGCGGAACAGGGGTTCGGTACCGAAGAGCACGGTGCGGGCGCCCGCCGCCGCGACACCGGAGACCACCGAAGCCGAACCGGCCGCCTGCGCCTGCCCGGCCCCGTCGTCGCCGGGCAGCCAGTGCCCGGCCACCAGCGGACCCTGCCGCGCGTAGCTCTGCTCCGCGGTCACGCCGTCGCCGAGGTCGGTGAACCACAGTGGCGAGTAGACGAACGAATGCGCCGGCGAACCGGACCCGACCGGCCCGGCGCCGCCGGTCACCGACACGACGCCGTTCGCATCCGACCGGCCCGCCACCGCCCGCACCGGCAGCAGCCCGGCGGCGGCGTTGAACGCGGCCCCGGTCGAACCCCTGGTGACCACGCCGCCACGGGCGAACAACGCGTCCACCGACTGCTTCGCGGTCGTATTCAAGTCCTTATAGGACAGTCCGGATGAGACGAACAGGGCGTCCGTGCGGCTCAGGTCGAACCCGTCGTTGAGCACCGCGGTGGACACCGGCCGCACCTCGAAACCCATCTCCCGCAGGGCGGCCAGCTCGTCGGCCGCGACCGCCGCGGCGAGCACCGGCTTCCGCAGCAACGGCCCGCGCGGCCCGGCCGGGGCAGCGGTGAACCGCACCCCGAGCTGCTCGGCCACCGCCAGCGCCGCGGCCCGCGCGGCAGCGGGCACCACCACCGAGCCGTCCGGCTGCCGGTGCACCGGCTGTCCCTGGCCCAGCAGGGTGTTCACCGCGAGCACGTCCTTGCCGTCCACCTGCGCCAGCGCGAGATCCCGCCCCGGCGGAGCGTCCACCCCGCCGGTCGGCGCGGCCACCGTCACCGGGGTGGTCCGCACGCGCGGCGCCTCGGACTTCACCACGTCCACCGACGCGCCCCAGAGCAGCCGGTGACTCCAGCCGCTGATGTCGTACATCTGGGGCACCTTCGCGGAAATGTCCTTGCCGTCCTCCAGGATCACGTTGGCCAGCCCGCGTTTCGGCTGGTGCAGATCGACCAGATAGGACCCGGCCGGGTAGTTCCGCCCGGCCAGCCGGAAGTCGCGGTCGGCCCGACCGACCCGGACGTCGTTGGCCACCAGCTGGTCCACCAGCCTGGCCGCCGCGACCGCGGACCGCTGGGCGGGACCGGCGGGAATCACGTAGGCGCGCGGGAACTCCGTCGAATAGCGGTCCTCCGGCCCGAAGCCGGGTACGAAACCATCCGGGATCGGCTGCTGCGGCTCCCCCGCCCAGCCGCGCCGGAACTGCTCGATCTGGTCCGCGATCAGCTCGTCGCGATGCGCCCCGGTGTAGGCGATCCCGGCCAGGATGGTGGCCTCGGAGACGTCCGCGTTCACCCCGGACCGCCGGCGCAGCTCCTCGACCGGCAGGTTCTCGTACTCACCGCGGTTGACCCGCAGCGGAACCTCGACCGTGTGGCCGACCGCGCCGTGGTAGATCGAGTACATCGGGGTGAAGATCGGCGGCCAGTCGTCCCATTCGCCGGGCGCGAAGTCGCGGAACGGGATGTCCGCGCGTGCCGACTCGGGATGGCCGAGCTCGCCGATCGCCTTCTCCATGCCGAGCGCGTTGGCGTAGGCGTGCTTGAGGTAGAGGTCGTACTCGTAGTTCTGCCCGTGCGGCGGGGTGCCCGGCTCGATCAGCGTGGTCCCGGTGTAGCCGTGCTCGTCCAGCATCACCAACGGCTGCTTGGCGATCACCAGGTCGCGCATCGCCCTGGACTCGGGCTGGGCGGAGATGGTCTGGTCGCGGTTGAGGTCGAACCCGGCCGCGTTCGCGCGGGTACCGGCGACGCGGCCGTCCGGGTTGTTGGTGACGGTGAAGTAGATCCGGCCGCGTTCGAGCAGCCGCCGGTCGTCACGGTCGGTGCTGGTGGCGAGCCGCTCGATCACCCGCAGCGTGCCGTCGGTGCCCTCCCACTCGTCGCCGTGGATGTTCGCGTTGATCCACACCGGCGCCTTGTACTCGCGGGCCAGCCGGCGGTCGCGCTCGGCGGCCTTCGGGTCGTCCTCGATCAGCGAGCGCCAGCGGTCCTGCTGCCGGGTCTCGGCCGCGCGTTCCGGCGCGGTCAGGGTGACCAGGTAGAGGTCGCGGCCGAGGGTGGACTGGCCGATCACCTCCACCGAAACCCGGTCGCTGCGCGCCTGCAGCTCGTTCAGCTTCGGCGCGATCGAGTGGTACGGCGCCAGACCGAGCTTGATCGCCTTGTCCGACGGGTCCTCGGGGAACACCCGGAGCTGGGTCTTCCGCGGATAGCCCTGGTGGCGGTCAGCGCGGTTCTCCCCCGCCGCCGCGGCCATCGCCCGCGGCGGCGGGTCGGTGGCGGCGACCTCGTTGCGTTCCGCCCCGTTGCCGGGGTCACGATGGCTCCCCTCCGGCGGCTGCGCCGCACTCGCCGGAACCACAATGGCCAGCACCATCAGCACAGCGGCGCACAGACGACCTGCAGCACGTGACACCAGAAACCTCCACCCGCCCAGAAAGTCAGCACAGTCTTTCCCCTGGCTAACGACTTGGCAAGGGGCAGCGGCTCAGCCGCCGAAGAGCTGGGTGACCTTGAGGACGAGCTCGTACACGCCGTAGGCGAAGGGCACGCCGACCCAGAGCCAGGCGAGCACCATCAGCCAGGTACGGCGCTGGGGCCCGGTGTCGTTCATGCCGCCTTCCTCTCCGAAACCGCCAGCTGCGCCGGTTCGTGGAACCTGGGGTTGACCGGCCGCACCAGCTCGTTGGCTACAAACCCGATCACCAGCAGGCCGATCATGATGTAGAACGACGTGATGTAGAGGTCCGGCCCCTGCTTGCCCACCGTCTTCTGGCTGTCCGCCACCGCGTTCACGATCAGCGGGCCGAGCACGCCCGCGGTGGACCAGGCGGTGAGCAGCCTGCCGTGGATCGCGCCGACCTGGTAGGTGCCGAAAAGGTCCTTCAGGTACGCCGGGACGGTAGCGAAACCACCGCCGTAGAAGGACAGGATCACCACCGCGCAGAGCACGAACAGCAGCTTCGACGAGTTCTGCGCGAGCGCGATGACCAGGTACAGCAATGCCCCGACGCCGAGGTAGAGCCGGTAGATGTTCTTCCGGCCGACCAGGTCCGAAGTGGACGACCAGACGAACCGGCCGAGCATGTTGCACAGCGAGAGCAGTGCGACGAACCCCGCCGCGGCGGCGGTGCCCACCGGCGCGCCGGTCTGCTTGAAGAAGTCGCCGATCATCGGCGCGGCCTTCTCCAGGATGCCGATGCCGGCCGTCACGTTGAAGCACAGCACCACCCACAGGCACCAGAACTGCGGGGTCTTGATCGCGTTCTTCGCGGACACGTTGGCCGCGGTGATCATCGCGTTGCCGTTGTGCTCTTTGGGCTTCCAGCCGGCCGGGCGCCAGCCGTCCGCGGGCACCCGGACCAGCAGCACGCCCAGCGACATGAACACCGCGTAGACCAGGCCGTGCACCAGGAAGGTCGCGGCGATTCCGCCGGTGGTGACCCCGAAGGATTCCAGCATCTGGCTGGACCACGGCGAGGCGATCAGCGCGCCGCCGCCGAAGCCCATGATCGCGATCCCGGTGGCCATGCCGGGCCGGTCCGGGAACCACTTGATCAGGGTGGACACCGGCGAGATGTAGCCGATGCCGAGCCCGATGCCGCCGATGAACCCGTAGCCGAGCACCACCAGCCAGTACTGCGAGGTGGCCACGCCGAGCGCGGAGACCAGAAACCCGCTGGCGAAACAGGTCATCGAGACGAACATCGCCCAGCGCGGCCCGTTGCGCTCCACCAGCGTGCCGCCGAACGCGGCGGACAGCCCGAGCATCACGATGCCGAGCTGGAACGGCAACGCGCTCTGCGTGCCGGTCAGGCCGAGCGTCTTCTCCAGCGGTGGCTTGAACACGCTCCACGCGTAGGCTTGGCCGATCGAGAGGTGCACCGCCAGCGCGGCGGGCGGGATCAGCCAGCGACTCCAGTTCGCCGGTGCGATGGTGTGCGAGCGGTCCAGGAAGCTGAGGGCCACGTTGCCTCCGTACGCTGTAGTTGAGCCCGCAATCTAATACTTGAAAGCGGTCGGCGCACTACCCAACTGTCGACTGTTCAGCTTCGGCAAGAGATGAGGCGGCCATGGGGCGAGTTACGGTCCGGCGACCAGTGCGAATGCTGTCCGGGAACGGTGAACGCCGCCGGCCGGACGCGCTGGCCGCGGAAGAGCCGATGGAACTGCGCGTCGGCGGCCGGGCACTCGCGGTCACCATGCGCACTCCCGGCCACGATGTCGAGCTGGCACACGGCTTCCTGTTGTCCGAGGGCGTCATCGGCTCGCGAGAGGACGTCGCCTCGGCGCGCTACTGCAACAGCGTCGACGACAGCGGGCGCAACACCTACAACGTGCTCGACGTGGCGTTGTCCGACGGGGTGCCGCCGCCGGAGACCGGAGTGGAGCGCAACTTCTACACCACGTCCTCCTGCGGGGTGTGCGGCAAGGCCGCTTTGGACGCGGTCAAGCTCCGCACCCGCTACTCCCCTGGCAACTCGCCGTTCGCGGTGCACCGGGACGTGCTCGCCGGGCTGCCGGACTCACTGCGCGAGCAACAGCGCGTCTTCGCCACCACGGGCGGGCTGCACGCGGCCGGACTGTTCGATTCGGACGGTTCGCTGCTGGTGGTGCGGGAGGACGTCGGACGGCACAACGCCGTGGACAAGGTGCTCGGCTGGGCCCTGCTCGAAGGACGGATTCCGTTGCTGGACAACGGTTTGCTCGTCTCCGGCCGGGCGTCCTTCGAGCTGGTGCAGAAGGCCGCGATGGCGGGCCTGCCGATGCTCGCCGCCGTGTCGGCGCCCTCGTCGCTGGCCGCCGAACTGGCCGCCGAACACGGCATCACCCTGGTCGGCTTCCTGCGCGGCGACTCGATGAACCTCTACACCGCCGACCACCGCGTCAGCTGATCCCTATCTGTCCTCACTCGGTGGGGGACCAGTTGCCGTGGAAGCCGTTGGGGACGCGGTCCGGCAGGTGCACGGCGGCGACGGTCTCCAGCGTCCCGGCGTCGAGCAGGGTCAGGTCGCTGCGCTGGGTGGCCGGGTCGTAGACCAGGCCCATCAGCACGCCCTCGTCCTCGGCCGCGCCCGGCCCGCTGGGCACGAACACGAACTCGCCGGGCTGCCGGCCCGCGTCGAAGGACCGCACCGCGGTACTGCCGCCGTGCAGATCGTGCTTGAGCAGCGAGTCGGACGGCCCCGCGCCGTCGACCGCCTGCATCGCGTAGCCGTACCGGTGCCTGCTGCCGACCAGCCGCTCGTCGATCCGGGGGAACTCCTGCGGCCGGCCGTCCAGCCGCTCTTCGCGAACCTTGCCGGCGTTCAGGTCCACCGTCCAGCGTTCCAGCGTCGGGTCGCCTTCGTTCGGGCCGCGCAGGTTGGTGTCGAACATCTTCGGGTGCCGCACCACGTCGAGCACCACGGAGTCGCCGTCGTCGTAGGCGTTCAGCGAGTGGAAGACGTAGCAGGGTTCGACGTCGAACCAGCGCACGTCGGCATTCGTGCCCTCGCGCGGCATGACACCGACCCTGGCCGGATAGTCCGGGTCCCACCGATACGGCATCGCACCGTTCGGCCGGCTGCCGCGGGTTATCCTGGCCGAGATCGGATCCGGCACCCGGATCCTGCCCACGATCGCGGAGAGCACCAGCCTGGCGGGCAGCCGCAGCAGCGCGGGCACCGCATTGGCGACGGCCTGCTCCGGGTCGAAGGTGACCGGCAGGTCGTAGAACACCACGTACTTCTCGGTCAGGGAGAAGTCGTGCATCATCGGGCTGCCGCTGACCTGGATGTCCACCGTGCGCCTGGCGCGGCCGTCCGTGCCGATCACGGAGTACTGCACCTGGTTGCCCCTGGTGAAGGAGTACGAGACGGCGTGCAGCTCGCCGGTGCGCGGGTCCCGTTTCGGGTGCGCGGTGTAGCCGCCGGAGACGGTGCCGCCGAAGTCGCAGGGGCCGACCGTGTCCAGCTCGTCGGTCAGCTCGTAGTTGGCCACCCCGGCTTCGATCAGCGCCAGGGTCCGGCCGGCGTGCGTGATCACGTTGGTGTTCGCGCCCACCCCGTCGGAGCCGGCCCGGCCGGCCGACGGGCGCCGGGCCTCGCCCAGCGCGCGGGCCGCCTGTGGCCCGCGCACCCAGCGGTTCCGGTACCACTCGGCGCGCCCGTCGCGGAGCCGGATGCCGTGCACCATGCCGTCGCCCGTGAACCAGTGGTAGGTCCCCGGGTCGATCTCGGCGATCGGATTGGGCCCGTTGCGCAGGTACCGGCCGTCCAGGTGCTCGGGAATCCGCCCGGTCACCGCCAGCTCGGTGATCGTCTGCTCCTTCGGCAGCGGGGCGTAGTTGCCTTCGAGGTACTCGTTGCCCATGTCTCCACCTCTCACGGTCATAACGCCGTTATAGTTCATTTGTAACAGAGTTATAGATCGCTGGCAAGTGCCGCACTGGCCGACTGAGCGCACCCGTCGGGTGACGAACCGTCACCGCCTCCCACCTCGCGAAACGCCGGCGGCCCCGGCCGCGATGAGAAGTTCGAAAG
This sequence comes from Amycolatopsis nigrescens CSC17Ta-90, assembly GCF_000384315.1. Classification (GTDB taxonomy): domain Bacteria; phylum Actinomycetota; class Actinomycetes; order Mycobacteriales; family Pseudonocardiaceae; genus Amycolatopsis; species Amycolatopsis nigrescens. The sequence continues at coordinate 466,012 of NZ_ARVW01000001.1, forward strand.
CCAGTGGAACCGGGGAACGCGGCGAACGCTCGCGCCGTCCGACCGGGGGCCGATGGGGACGGAGGACGGGTGCGAGAAGACGGCGATCCGCCGGTCACGGAGCGTGCCAAGCGGCGGCGGCCGAGCCGACGCTCGGTGCTGATCGCGGGCACCTCCGGACTGGGCATCGCCGCCTTCGCGGCGGGCACCGCCACCGGCACCCTGCCGTTCACCCCTGCCATCCAGCGAGCGCTGGGCGTGGCCTCCTCCTCGCCCGCCACCGAGCTCGGCGTGACCAGGGTCGAACGGGTCTATTCCGCAGCCAGGGGCCGTGAGGTCGACCTGGTCACCGTGCTGCCGACCAGGTCTGCGGGCAGCAACCTGCCGATGTCCCTGCTGTTGCACGGCCTGCACGGCAACGCCCGCAAGGCCTCGCCGACCGGGCTGCTCAGGCAGCTCAGCAGCGACGTGGCCAGGCGCGCCGTGCCGCCGTTCGGCTTCGTCGCGGTCGACGGCGGCGACCACTACTGGCACCAGAACACCGACGGCGACAACCCGATGGCCATGCTGCTGGAGGAGGTCCCGGTCTGGCTGCGGCAGCGCGGCCTCGCCGGGCCCGACGGCCTGCCGTTCGCCTGCACCGGCATGTCGATGGGCGGGTTCGGCGCGCTGCTCTACGGCCGCCGCCGCGCCGAACGCCGGCAGCCGCTGAAGGCGATGGCCCTGCTCGCACCGGCGCTGATCACCTCCTGGCCGGAGATGGCCAAGCGCAAAGCCTTCCGCGACGCCGCCGACTGGGCCTCGCTGGACCCGCTGCGCAACCTGGACGCCACCCGCGGTGTGCCGACCGGGGTGTGGTGCGGTACCGAGGACTCGTTCATCGGCGGGGTGCGCAAGTTCATCACCGAGGCGCGGCCCGTGGTCGCGCACACCGCCCGCGGCAAGCACGGCGACGCGTTCAACCGCACCGTCGTGCCCAGCGTGGTCGGGTTCCTCGGCAAGCAGCTGCCGAAGACGCCCTAGTCGAGGATCCGGGCGGCCACCGAGACCAGCCAGAAGCCGACGACCGTGGTGCCGAGGAAGACCGCGGACCAGCCGAGCAGCGCGCGGTGGTCCTGCGTGCCGCGGATCCGCCAGAGCGCGTAGCCCGCCGCGCCGAACAGCGGCAACGGAATCAGCGGCAGCGCGGAGAGCCTGGTGACCACCGCGATCAGGCAGGTGGCCACCAGCACGCCGAGCGTGATGACCAGCGCCCGGTGCAGCCGGGGGTGGCCGAGGTAGGTCTTCGTGACGATCAGCCGCGCGAGATCACCGATCCCGCGCACCTCGTCCCGGCCGGCACCGGGCTCGTTCCCCGCCCGGTGCCCGCCGCCGGAACCGTTCAGCGGCATGACCGTCATCCCGCCGCCCGGCCGGCGCTCCTGGCCGTTCTAGAAGATCTCAAACCGGCTCAAGCCGACTTCTCGCCGCGCTCGCTGCGCTGGCGGCGCGACGGCTGCCTGGACACGATCGTGGGATTCACGTTGTCCCGGACCGTCTGCTCGGTGATCACGACTTTGGCCACGTCGTCGCGGCTCGGGATGTCGTACATCACCGGCTGGAGCACTTCCTCCATGATGGCGCGCAGACCACGGGCACCGGTTCCGCGCAGCACCGCCTGGTCGGCGATGGCCTCCAGCGCGGCCTTGGTGAACTCCAGCTCCACGTTGTCCATCTCGAAGAGCTTCTTGTACTGCTTGATCAGCGCGTTCCGCGGCGTGCTGAGGATCTGCACCAGGGACTTCTTGTCCAGGTTCGTCACGCTCGCCACCACCGGCAGACGACCGATGAACTCCGGGATCAACCCGAACTTGATCAGGTCCTCCGGCATGGTGCTGGAGAAGATGTCGCTGCTCTCGATCTCGGCCTTGGTGCGGATCTCCGCGCCGAAACCGAGGCCGCGCTTGCCGACCCGCTCGTTGATGATCCGCTCCAGCCCGGCAAACGCGCCGGCCACGATGAACAGCACGTTCGTCGTGTCGATCTGGATGAACTCCTGGTGCGGGTGCTTGCGCCCGCCCTGCGGCGGGACCGAGGCGGTGGTGCCCTCGAGGATCTTCAGCAGCGCCTGCTGCACGCCTTCGCCGGAGACGTCCCTGGTGATGGACGGGTTCTCCGACTTGCGGGCGATCTTGTCGACCTCGTCGATGTAGATGATGCCGGTCTCGGCGCGCTTGACGTCGTAGTCGGCGGCCTGGATCAGCTTCAGCAGGATGTTCTCCACATCCTCGCCCACGTAGCCCGCCTCGGTCAGCGCGGTCGCGTCCGCGATGGCGAACGGCACGTTGAGCAGCTTGGCCAGCGTCTGCGCGAGGTAGGTCTTGCCGCAGCCGGTCGGCCCGAGCATCAGGATGTTGGACTTGCTGACCTCGACCGGCTCGTCCTTGGAGTCCTTCGGCCCGCTCTTGTCGTCGGCCTGGATGCGCTTGTAGTGGTTGTACACCGCGACGGCCAGGGTGCGCTTGGCATCTTCCTGGCCGATGATGTACTGCTCGAGGAACTCGTGGATCTCCGAGGGTTTCGGCAGCTCGTCGAGCTTGACGTCACCGGCTTCGGCGAGTTCTTCCTCGATGATCTCGTTGCACAGGTCGATGCACTCATCGCAGATGTACACGCCGGGGCCGGCGATGAGCTTCTTCACCTGCTTTTGGCTCTTCCCGCAGAAGGAACACTTCAGCAGGTCCCCACCGTCGCCGATCCGTGCCATGACCGTTGACCTGTCCCCTCCGGTGCCTCGGCTGACGCACCTGATGTGTGTACCTGCCCTCGGCGGACCCCGGTGCCGGAATCCGCGTGAGTTGCCACTGACGGTACCCGCCCGACGCTCCTGACGGGAGGACCATCAGGTTTCGGGCACGCCCGAGCGACCTTAGACCAGGAGACCGGTGCGTGTCTGGAGGATGACCCTCCGACACGCACCGGCCTGCCCGGCGATTCAGTTGTCGATCGCCGACGCCTTGCGGTACGGCAGCACCTCGTCGATGATGCCGTACTCCTTGGCCTGCTCCGACGTGAGAATCTTGTCGCGTTCGATGTCCGCGCGCACCTCTTCAACAGGCTTGTTCGTGTGATGCGCCAGCGTCGTCTCCATCAGGCGCCGCACCCGCTGGATCTCGTTGGCCTGGATCTCCAGGTCCGAGACCTGCCCGTAGGTGCCCTCGGTGGCGGGCTGGTGGATCAGCACCCGCGAGTTCGGCAGCGCGAGACGCTTGCCCGGGGTGCCGGCGGCCAGCAGCACGGCCGCGGCGGAGGCGGCCTGCCCGATGCACATCGTGACGATGTCCGGGCGCACGTACTGCATGGTGTCGTAGATCGCCATCAGCGAGGTGAACGAGCCACCGGGCGAGTTGATGTAGATGGTGATGTCGCGGTCCGGGTCCTCGTGCTCGAGGTGCAGCAGCTGGACCATCACGTCGTTCGCCGACGCGTCGTCCACCTGTACGCCGAGCATGATCTGGCGCTCCTCGTACAGCTTGTTGTACGGGTTGGACTCCTTGATCCCGTAGCTGGTGCGCTCGACGTACGAGGGCAGCACGTACCGGGACTGCGGAATGTGCAGGTCGCTCATTGAAATCTCCTCTTGCCCGGTCAGCTGGCCGAGTTCCGGCGGGTGTCACCCGACAGGACGTGGTCGACGAAGCCGTACTCCTTGGCCTCTTCCGCGGTGAACCACCGGTCGCGGTCGCCGTCGGCGATGATCTGCTCGACGGTCTGCCCGGTCTGCTCCGCCGTGATCTTGGCCAGCTCGATCTTCCACTTGTTGAACAGGTCGGCCTGGATCGCGATGTCGGAGGCGGTACCGCTGATGCCGGAAGACGGCTGGTGCATCAGGATCCGCGCGTGCGGCAGCGAGTAGCGCTTGCCGGGAGCACCGGAGGACAGCAAGAACTGCCCCATCGAGGCGGCCATCCCCATGGCGTAGGTCGCCACGTCCGCCTTGATCAGCTGCATCGTGTCGTAGATGGCGAAGCCCGATGGCACCGAGCCGCCCGGCGAGTTGATGTAGAAGGTGATGTCGGATTCGGAGTCATCCGCGTCCAGCAGCAACAGCTGCGCGGTGATCCGGTTCGCCACCTCGTCGTTGACCTCGGATCCGAGCACGACGATGCGCTCCTGGAGCAGCCTCTCGAATACCGAGTCGGTCAGGTTGAGCCCCGCGCTGCTGGACCGCGCCTCGGGCATGTGCTGCGTCACGTCTGCCTGCCTTTTCGCCGCTGTGGGTCCGGTCCCCCGCGACCCACTGTGGACTTCGTTCAGATGCTTGATCTTGCAATCGACCCTAACGAACTTGGGCGGTGTCCAATGCCCGACACCGCCCAAGTTCGCTCAGAGCGTCACTGATCGGAGGACGCGCCAGACTTGGCCGTGACCTCGGTCTCAGGGGTCTCAGCCGGCTCGGCTGTCTCCTCTGCCGCTTCGGTTTCGTCCTTGCCGAACAGCTCTTCGAGATCGATGGCCGCGCCGGAGGCGTCGGTCACGGTCGCCCGGCGGACCACCGTCGCCAGCGCCTTGCCGCGGCGCACGTCCGCGTAGATGGCGCTGAGCTGACCGGACTGCTGGGCCCGCTGGAGGTACTCCTCGGGGCTGACGCCGAAGCGCTGCGCCTGGTAGACGATCCGCTCGGTGAGCTCGCCGTCGTCCACGCTGGTCTCCTCGGCGTCGGCGATGGTGTCCAGCAGCAGCTGGGTGCGCACCGCCTTCTCCGACTCCTCGCGGACCTCGGTGTTGAACTCGTCGAGGGTCTTGCCCTCGGCCTCGAGCGACTTGGCGAAGGCATCCTCGTCGTGGTCGAACGGGTGCACCGCGTCGTGCCTGCGGTTCTCCACCTCGCCCTCGACGACCTTCTCCGGCAGCGGCACCTCGGTGGTCTCCAGCAGCGAGTCCAGGATCTTGTCCCTGGCCTGCACGCCCTGCTGCATCTTCTTCACCCGGCCGAGCCGCTCGCGGAGGTCAGCCTTCAGCTCGTCCAGCGTGTCGAACTCGCTGGCCAGCTGGGCGAACTCGTCGTCGGCCTCGGGCAGCTCGCGCTGCTTGATGGACTGGACGGTGACCGACACCTCGGCGTCGCGGCCGGCGTGCTCGCCGGCCACCAGCTTGGTGGTGAAGGTCTTCGTCTCCTCCGCGTTGGCGCCGATGATCGCGTCGTCGATGCCGTCCACGAGCTGGCCGGAGCCGATCTCGTAGGACAGGCCCTCGGTGGCGGCCTCCTCGACGGCCTCGCCGTCCACCGTGGCCGAGAGGTCGATCGACACGAAGTCGCCGTTCTCCGCCGGGCGGTCCACGCCGGTGAGGGTGCCGAACCGGGCGCGCAGCTCGTCGAGCTGCTCGTCGACCTCGGCGTCGGTCAGCTCCACGTCGTCCACGCTGACCGCGAGCTCGGTGAAGTCGGGCAGGGTGATGTCCGGGCGGACGTCGACCTCGGCGGTGAACTCGAGCACCTCGCGGTCCTCCAGCTTGGTCACCTCGATGTCGGGCTGGCCGAGGGCGCGTACCTCGCCCGTGCGCAGCGCCTCCATGTACTTGGCGGGGATGACCTCGTTGACGACCTCATCGAGCACCGGCGCGCGGCCGATCCGGCTTTCCAGGACGCGAGCGGGCGCCTTGCCGGGACGGAACCCCGGAATGCGCACCTGCTGGGCGATCTTGCGGTAGGCGCGGTCGAAGTTCGGTTTGAGTTCGTCGAACGGCACCTCGACATTGATCTTGACTCGCGTCGGGCTGAGCTGCTCGACGGTGCTCTTCAACGTTTTCTCCTCGAGCCGTGACTGTGTAGGTTGGTTTGAACGGTCCCAATGCCCAGGTCAAGGAATGAACCGGGTCGCCCGAGTCTAGGCCAGTGACTCGCCAGCTCGGGCGGGGGTGCCAATCGGGCCTCAATCGGGCTCAGATCGGGCGCAGATCAGCCCCGGAGTACCCGCTCGATGACCCAGTGGAGCTGGTCGACGACCTGGTGCACGGGCCCGCTCGGCTGCACCAGATGGCTCAGCAGCAGGCGCACCACGGTCTCCACCGCGACCTCCCACTCTGGCCCGCTCAGCGGTGCGTCCCGGTACCTGGCCATGAACATCGGCGTGACGGTCTCCACCGACCTCGCCAGCACCGCGCCGGAGTCCGTGGTCAGCAGCGGCAGCAGGCTGTCGGTCTCGCCGAACGGCCCCGCGAGCACGGTCTTGAGCAGCGGGTTGTCCATCGCGGACTCCAGGGTGAACCGGGCCGCCGCGGTGACTCCGGCGACCGGCTCGGCGTGTTCCGCGATCACCTCGGCCACCCCGGCGGCGAACCGGTCGGTCTCGCGCAGCATCAGCGCCTCGGCCATGGCCGGCTTACCGCCCAGCTCCTTGTAGACGGTCTGCCTGCTCACCCCGACCCGGACCGCGACCTTGCCCATGGTGACCGCCGCCCAGCCCTGGGCGCAGGTGAGCTCGGCGGCCGCGTCCAGCAGTTGTTCGCGCAGCAGAGAGCGCACTGTCCTGGCGAAATTGGGGGCGGGATCCACAGCGGCAGTTTACAACTACCGGTCACCTGTGGTTCAGATTTACAACTTGGCTTACCTTGTCTAGCGTTGTCAGTTCTTCAGTCTTCTGCTGTCGCGCGAGGAGCCTCTCCATGTCCGTCATCGAGGTCTCCACCGCGGCGCCCCAGGAGCCGGTACCGCCGGAGCGCACCCAGGGTGTGCCGGACCCCGGGATCCCGCTGCCCCGCGTGTCCGGGCCGACCCTGCTGCTGTTCACCGGCGGGCTGCTGGTGTGGTCGTCGGCGACCTGGCTGGCGCTCGCCGGCGGCGCCCCGCTGTGGCTGACCGTGGCGCTGCACGCGCTGGTCACCTTCACCATGTTCACCGTGCTGCACGAAGCTGCCCATCACGCGGCCGGGAAGCTGACCCCGGTCAACGAGATCCTGGGCAGGCTGGCCATGCCGTTCGTGGCCGCCTTCGGCTCGTTCCCGCTGATGCGCCACAGCCACGGCGAGCACCACCGCAACACCAACGAACCGGCCTTCGACCCGGCCGCATGGGCCGCGCACGGACCGTGGTGGCAGCTGCCGCTGCGTTGGCTCACCGCCGACCTCTGGTACGTCCGCTTCTACCTGCGCCACGGCCGCGAACGGCCGGTGGGCGAACAGCTCGAAACGGTGGCCGTGGCGGTACTGGCCGTCGGCGGGTTCGCCGCGCTGGTCACCACCGGCCACGGCTGGGAACTGCTGGTGGTCTACCTGATCCCGCAGCGGATCGGGGTAGCCGTGCTGGCCTGGTGGTTCGAATGGCTGCCGCACCACGGGCTGCCGGACACCCGGCGGCGCAACCGGTTCGGCGCGGCCAGGATCAGGGTCGGCCTGGACTGGCTGCTCGGCCCGCTGATGCTGTTCCAGAACTACCACCTGGTGCACCACCTGCATCCGTCCGTGCCGTTCTACCGGTACCGGCAGGTGTGGCGGCTGAACCGGGCGGCCTACCTCGCCCGACGGGTGCCGGTCACCACGCCGTTGGGCCGGGCGCTGACCACGGCCGAGTACCTGGCGCTGCGCCCCACCAAGGACACCGACGGCACCGACAGCACTTCTGCGGTTCCGGCGGCCGAGCCCGTCCCCGGTCCGCCGCCGGAGTTCCATCAGCTGCGGATCGCGGAGTTGCGCGAACTCACCGCCGACACCGTCTTGGTCAGCTTCGCGGTACCCGCCGACTTGCGGGACATCTTCCGCTTCCAGCCGGGCCAGCACCTCACCGTTCAGTCCATTGTGGACGGCAAGGAGGTGTACCGGTGCTACTCGATCTGCACGATGGCGGGCTGGACCCGGCCGCAGATCGCGGTCAAGCGCCGGGACGGCGGGCTGCTCACCAGCAGGCTTCAGCACGAGCTGCGCCCCGGCGACACGCTGCGGGTGCGGCCGCCGGCAGGCCGGTTCGTACTGGCCGCCGACCCCGGACGCACCCGGCACTACGCGGCATTGGCCGCGGGCAGCGGGATCGCGCCGATCATCTCCATGGTGTCCCACGCGCTGCACACCGAGCGGCACAGCCGGTGCACCCTGCTCTACCTCAACCGCAGCGGCGCGAGCACGCTGTTCGCCGCCGAGCTCAGCGAGCTGGCAAGGCGGTTCGAGGGCAGGCTGCAGATCGAGCACCACCGCACCGACGAGCGCGACCCCGACCTGCACCCGGTACGCACCAGGCCGCTGGACACGGTGGCCGAGGCGCTGGCCATCTCGCACGAGCAGTACCGGCGCGGCAGGCTGGACACCCGGCGCGTGCGGACGCTGCTGACCGGCAGGCTGCATCCGGTGAAGGTGGACGCCTGGTACCTGTGCGGCTCACAGCCGCTGGTAGACGCGGTGCGCCGGGAACTGGCCGAGCACGACGTACCGGAGGAGTCCGTGCACTTCGAGTTCTTCGCCCAAGACCGAACGCACTGAGCGCACTGAGCGCACAGCCGGCGCACAGCACAGCCACATCCCGCTCCTACCAACCGGCCGCACGCTGGGGCGATGAGCTGGGTGCCGGCCCGAAGACCGCTGCGGACCAGGCTGATCGCATCCGCGGTCGCCCTGCTCGCCGTGCTCTGCGCGCTCATCGTGGTGCTCAGCGAGTTCGCGCTGTCCACCTTCCTGCACCGGCAGTTGGACGCGCAGCTGGCGGAGGCGAGCGACCGGGCCTGGGCCTTCGCCGAAGGACCACCGCCGGTTCCCGGGGCGGGGCCCGATCCGCTGAACGCGCCGGGTCAGGCGGCAGGCACGCTCAACGCCCGGTTCGCCGTGGGCACGGTGCCCGACGCCGCGACGCTGTCCGACACCGGGCAGCGCGCCCCGTTGAGCGCGGCGGATCTGGACCTGCTCCGCGGGCTGCCCGCGGACGCCCGCCCGCACACGGCGACCCTGGACTCGGCTGGCGCGTACCGGCTGACCGCGGTGCGGACCAGCGCCGGGGTGGTGGTCACCGGGCTGCCGCTGGCGCCGCTCCGGGAAACGCTGCGGACCGCGGGTCTCGTGCTCGGCGGGGTCGGCGCGGCCGCCGTGCTCGGTGCCGGGGTGGCCGTCGCCTTCGCGGTGCGGCGCACGCTGCGCCCGCTGGACCGGGTGGCGGCCACCGCGGCACTGGTCACCGAGCTGCCGCTGGACCGCGGCGAGGTCGCGCTCGCGGTACGGGTGCCCAGGGCCGACACCGACCCGGGGACCGAGATCGGGCAGGTCGGCGCGGCGCTCAACCGGATGCTGAGCCATGTCGGCACCGCGCTGGAAGCACGGCACGCCGGCGAGCTGCGCACGCGGCGGTTCGTCGCGGACGCCAGCCACGAGTTGCGCACCCCGCTGGCCGCGATCCGCGGTTACGCCGAGCTCGCCCGGCTCGGCGAGCACCGGCTGCCGCCGCGGGTCGCGCACGCGGTGGGCCGGGTGGAGTCCGAGGCGGACCGGATGGCCGAACTGGTCGACGGGCTGCTGCTGCTGGCCAGGCTGGACATCGGCAGGCCGCTCGACACGGCCGAAGTCGATCTGTGCGTGCTGGCCGCGGACGCGGTCGCCGACGCGCACATCTCCGGTCCGGGGCACCGCTGGCTGATCGACCTGCCGCCGCGGCCGGTGCACGTGCCCGGTGACGCGCAGCGGCTGCACCAGGTGCTGGCCAACCTGCTGTCCAACGGCCGCACGCACACCCCGCCGGGCACCACCGTGCGCACCTCGCTCGGCCACTCCGCCGACGGCAGCGCCGTGCTCACCGTCACCGACGACGGTCCCGGCATTCCGGCCGCGCTGCTGCCCTCGGTGTTCGAGCGGTTCGCCGGTACCGGCAGCACCGGCACTACCGGTCTCGGTCTTGCCATCGCGGACGCGATCGTGCGGGCCCACCACGGCCGGATCGAGGTGCACAGCCGCCCCGGCCGCACCGAGTTCGAGGTCCGCCTGCCCGCCGCCCCACAGGAAGGGCACAGGGAAGGCACAAGGGCGGCCTAGGTGCGGTGGCGAAAGTGGCCCGATGACCGTACGACGATGGGCCGTGGCCGGCCTGCTGCTGGGGACCGCGCTGCTCTACCTCTGGGGACTGGGGGCGTCCGGCTGGGCGAACGCCTACTACTCGGCCGCCGCGCAGGCCGGCGCGGCGAGCTGGAAGGCGTGGGTGTTCGGCGCCACCGACGCGGCGAACGGGATCACGGTGGACAAGACGCCGGCCGCGCTCTGGCTGCCCGGGCTTTCCGTGCGGCTGTTCGGGCTCGGCTCGTGGAGCGTGCTGGTGCCGCAGGCGCTGATGGGCGTCGGCTCGGTCGCGCTGCTGTACGCCACCGTGCGCCGCACGTCGGGGCACACCGCCGGGCTGCTGGCCGGTGCGGTGCTCGCGCTGACCCCGGTGGCCGCGTTGATGTTCCGGTTCAACAACCCGGACGCGCTGCTCGTGCTGCTGCTCGTCGCGGCGGCCTACTGCGTGGTGCGCGCACTGGAGAAGGCCAGCCCGCGCTGGCTCGCGCTGGCCGGGATCGCGGTGGGTTTCGGCTTTCTGGCGAAGATGCTGCAGGCGTTCCTGGTGTTGCCCGCCTTCGCGCTGGTCTATCTGGTGGCCGCTCCCACCGGCATGGGCAAACGGGTGCTGCATCTGCTGGGCGCGGCGGTGGCGGTGGTGTTCTCCGCCGGCTGGTACCTCGCGCTGGTGGAGCTGTGGCCCGCCATGGACCGCCCGTACATCGGCGGCTCGCAGCGGAACAGCCTGCTCGAACTGGCACTGGGTTACAACGGGCTCGGCCGGATCACCGGGGACGAGGTGGGCAGCGTCGGCGGCGGGATGGGCCGCGGCTGGGGACAGACCGGCTGGAGCAGGCTGCTCGGCGGTGAGATGGCCGGCGGGATCGCCTGGCTGCTGCCGGCCGCGGTGCTCGCGACCGCAGCCGGGCTGTGGTTCACCCGCCGGGCCCCGCGCACCGATCCGGCACGCGCCGCGCTGTTGCTCTGGGGTGGCTGGCTGCTGGTGACCGCGGTGGTCTTCAGTTACATGAGCGGCATCATCCACCCGTACTACACGGTCGCGCTGGCCCCCGCGGTCGCCGCGTTGACCGGGATCGGCGGGGTGGCCCTGTGGCGCCGCCGCGAGGACCCGGCCGCGGCGGGCACGCTCGCCGCCGGGGTCGCGCTGACCGCGCTCACCTCGTACCTGGTGCTGGCCGGGCAACCGGACTGGCTGCCGTGGCTGGCGCCGGCGCTGCTGTTCGCCGGGCTGGCCGCGGCCGCGCTGGTACTGGTCGCGGGCCGCCTGCCCACCGCCGCCCGGCGCTCGGTGGCCGTGCTGACGCTGGCCGCCGTGCTGGCGGGCACGGGCGCGTACGCGGTGGCCACAGCGGCGACGCCGCACACCGGGGCGATTCCGTCCGCGGGTCCCGCTACCGGGCGCGCGCCCGGCGGAGGCGGGCAGGGACGCGCCGGTGGCGGGCTGCTGGGCGCCGCCGAGACCGACCCTTCGCTGGCCGCGCTGCTGGCCGCCGACGCGGAGAACTACGTCTGGGCGGTGGCGACCGTCGGGTCCAACAACGCGGCCGGCTACCAGCTCGCGATCGACGCGCCGGTGCTCGCGGTGGGTGGCTTCAACGGCACCGACCCGTCGCCGACGCTGGCCCAGTTCCAGCAGTACGTCCAAAGTGGACTGATTCACTTCTTCGCCGGCGACGGCATGTCGATGCGCGGCGAAACGGGCAGCGATGAGGCACAGCGGATCGCGGACTGGGTCGCCGCCACCTTCCCCGCCAACACGGTCGGCGGCGTCACCGTCTACGACCTGAGCTACACAGGTGGCGCACAGCCATGACACACCGACGGCAAAGGCCGCACCGCGACGGTGGCGTCATGACAGTCACGCTGCCTTCCCAGAAGACCGGGCCGGTCGACACCACCGGCACCGGCCCGGTGCTCGACGTGGTCATCCCGGTCTACAACGAAGAAGCCGACCTCGAACCGTGCGTCCGCCGGCTGCACGAGCACCTGACGGCCGGTTTCCCCTACCGCTTCCGGATCACCGTCGCGGACAACGCCAGCACGGACGGCACGCTGCGAGTCGCCGAGCGGCTGGCCCGCGAGTTCGCCGAGGTTTCCGTGCACCACCTGCCCGAAAAGGGCCGGGGGCGGGCGCTGCACGCGGTGTGGTCGGCCTCGGACGCGGCCGTGCTGGCCTACATGGACGTGGACCTGTCCACCGACCTCGCCGCGCTCTCGCCACTGGTGGCCCCGCTGCTGTCCGGGCATTCCGACCTGGCCATCGGCAGCAGGCTGGCCAGGGGCGCGCGGGTGGTCCGCGGCCCCAAGCGCGAGCTGATCTCCCGCTGCTACAACCTGCTGCTGCGCGGCACGCTGGCCGCCGGGTTCTCCGACGCGCAGTGCGGGTTCAAGGCGATCCGGGCGGACGTGGCGCGCCGGCTGCTGCCGCACGTCCGGGATGTCGGCTGGTTCTTCGACACCGAGCTGCTGGTGCTCGCCCAGCGCGCCGGGCTGCGGATCCACGAGGTGCCGGTGGACTGGGTGGACGACCCGGACTCGCGGGTGGATCTGCTGGCCACCGCGCTGGCCGATCTGAAGGGCATCGTCCGGCTGACCCGCGCGATGACGAACGGCACCGTGCCGCTTGGCGAGCTGCGTGCCCAACTCGGCAGGCGGCCGATCGGGGTGCTGGCCCCCGGCGTGCCCACCAGCCTGCCCAAGCAATTGGTCCGCTTCGCCGCGATCGGGGTGGCCAGCACGCTGGCCTACCTGGTGCTGTTCCTGGCCCTGCGCACCGGAATGGGCGCACAGCCGGCGAACCTGGTCGCGCTGGCGGTGACCGCGGTGGCCAACACCGCGGCGAACCGCCGGCTCACCTTCGGCATCCGCGGCGCGAAGGGTGCGGGCCGGCACCAGTTCGAAGGGCTGATCGTGTTCGGCCTCGGGCTGGCACTAACCAGCGGCTCGCTGGCCCTGCTGCACGGCCTGACCGCGCCGGGGCCCGTGCTCGAACTGTCCGTGCTGGTGCTGGCCAACCTGACCGCCACCGTGCTGCGGTTCCTGCTGCTGCGCGGCTGGGTCTTCCACCCACGCCGCCAAACCACCCAGAACACCACCGATACCCGGGAGAACCACCGATGACCAGCGTGCTCAGCACGGCGCCGCCGACCCCGATGCCGGCCACCGGAACACCCGCCAGGCCGGACCGGCCGCGCTGGCAACGTCCGGCGGTGGCCGTGCTGCTGGCCGGCACCGCGGTGCTGTACCTGTGGAACCTGACCGCTTCCGGCTACGGCAACTCCTTCTACGCGGCTGCCGTGCAGGCCGGTTCGCAGAGCTGGAAGGCGTGGCTGTTCGGCTCGCTGGACGCGGGAAACGTGCTCACCGTGGACAAACCGCCCGCCGCCCTGTGGGTGGCCGGGTTGTTCGCCAGGATCTTCGGTTTCTCCAGTTGGACCGTGCTGGCCCCGCAGGCGCTGATGGGGGTGGCCTCGGTCGGGCTGCTGTACGCGACGGTGCGCCGGAGTTCCGGCCCGGTGCCAGGGCTGCTCGCCGGTGCCGCGCTGGCACTGACCCCGGTGGCCGCGCTGATGTTCCGGTTCAACAACCCGGACGCGCTGCTGGTGCTGCTGCTCGTCGCGGCGGCCTATTTCGTGGTGCGGGCGCTGGAAAAGGCGAGTCCGCGCTGGCTGGCGCTGGCCGGGGTGGCGATCGGTCTCGGCTTCCTGACCAAGATGATGCAGGCGTTCCTGGTGCTGCCCGCCTTCGCGCTGGTGTACCTGGTGGCCGCTCCCACCGGTCTCGGCAAACGGGTGCTGCACCTGCTTGGCGCCGGGCTGGCGGTGGTGGTCTCGGCGGGCTGGTACATCGCGCTGGTCGAGCTCTGGCCCGCCGCGGACCGGCCCTACATCGGCGGTTCCACCGACAACAGCCTGCTGGAACTGGCGCTGGGCTACAACGGGCTCGGCCGGATCTTCGGCCGCGGTGAAGGCGGACCGGGCGGCGGCGGACCCGGCGGTGACGGCGGCGGCGCGGGCAATGTCGCGTTCGGTGGCGAAACCGGGATCGGCAGGCTGTTCGGCGCGAGCATGGGCATCGAGATCTCCTGGCTGCTGCCGGCCGCGCTGCTCGGCCTGGTGGCCGGGCTCTGGTTCACCCGCCGCGCCCCGCGCACCGACCGCACCAGGGCCGCGCTGCTGCTGTGGGGTGGCTGGCTGCTGGTGACCGGGCTGGTGTTCAGCTTCATGGGCGGGATCACGCACCCCTACTACGCGGTGGCGCTGGCCCCCGCGATCGCCGCGCTGATCGGCATCGCGGGCCGGGAACTGTGGCAGGGCAGGCACAACAGGCTGGCCCGTGCCGCGCTCGCGGCGATGGTTGCGGCCACCGCGGTCTGGGGGTTCATCCTGCTGGACCGGACTCCGGACTGGCTGCCCGCGCTGCGCTGGGCGCTGGTCGCGCTCGGCCTGGTGGTGGCCACCGCGCTCGCGGTCGGGCTGCCCTCGTTCCGGAAGCTGACCGCGGTGCTGGCGGCGGCCGCGGTGCTGACCGCCGGGGTGGCCACCGCCGCCTACACGGTGGACACCGCGTCCAGGACCCATCGGGGGTCGATCCCCATCTCGGGCCCGGGTGACTCCGCGATGGGTGGCGGCATGGGTATGGAGCGGGACCAGGCCGATCCCGAACTGGCCGCGCTGCTGGCGCGGACCAGCGGCACCTGGGCGGCGGCGACCACCGGCGCCCAGTCCGCGGCGAGCCTGGCACTGGCCAGCGGCAAGGCGGTGATCGGCATCGGCGGCTGGAGCGGCGGCGACCCGGCACCCACCCTGGAGCAGTTCCAGCGGTACGTGGCCGACGGGCAGGTGCGGTACTTCGTCACCGGCGGCCAGGGCGGGCCCGGTGGCCGCGAGGGCACCGGCACCACGATCACCGAGTGGGTGGCGGCCAACTTCACCGCGACCACCGTCGGCGAGCAGACCGTCTACGACCTGTCCTCGTGAGTGAAAAGTGTTGCCAGGGCAACACTTTTCACTCACGACGGGTTTAAGGGAAACACAGGCTGTACTCAGGGAAGGCGGGGATCGTGGAGGGTGAGCGGGCAAGGAGGGCGCCATGATCCCCGGCTTCGGAGCAGAACGGCCGCGCTGGCACACGGCGAGCGCACAGGGCCCCCGGGCGGTCAACGCGGACGCGGTCGGCGCCTTCGCCGACCCGGCCACGCACCGGGTGGTGTTCGCGCTGGCCGACGGGGTCGGGGACGACGCGGGCGCGGCCCGCGCCGCGCGGGTGGCCGCTTCGGCCGCCGCCCGCACCCCGGCCGAGGCCGGCCCGGTGGCCGCGGTGCTCGCCGCGCGGCGCGCCGTGCTCGCCGACCCCGGCGCGAGCGACTGCGTCCTGGTGGTGGCCATGCCCTTCGGCAACACCGGCGGCAGCGGCTACCGGATCGCCTGGGTCGGGGACGCCCGCGCGTACCGCTGGGACGACCGCGATCCCGCGCCGCCGCGGCAGCTCACCACCGACCACACGCTGGCGCAGTACTTCCGCGCCCGGCATCAGGCGACCACCCCGCGGATGGAGCACATGGTGCTCACCAGCGTGCGCACCGCCGGCGACCGGGAGATCGGCACCACCGAGCTCCGCGGCGACGCCGGGCTGCTGCTCACCAGCGACGGGGTGCACAAGACGCTCGCCCCGGCGGCCATCGGCGAAATCCTGACCCAACCGGGCCGGGCCGCGGCCGCTCTGGTGGAAACCGCGATCACGTTGGGTGGCACGGACAACGCCACCGCGATCGTGGTGGCAGCCCACCGGCGTCCGGCTGACGCGACCACCGAAGCATTCGTCTCCACCCCTGCGGGCTGAAGGCCTGAACCTCCCGGCAGCTGGGACGGCCATCGGGTTCCTTGACCACCGCGGCGGCGCTGCTGCACTGTGACGACCAGCGACAGCCGCCCGAAGTCGTACGGCCACCCCGAATTCTCTTCTGCCCTCTTTTTCGCCGCCCAGCAAGGATTTGCCATGCCCGGAAAACGGATTCTGCTCAACGCGTTCGACATGCCGGTGACCGGCCATCTCGCACCTGGGGTGTGGACCCATCCCGAGGACGAGGCGCACCGCTACAAGGATCTCGAGTACTGGACGGAACTGGCGAAGCTGCTGGAGCGCGGCAAGTTCGACGGCCTGTTCCTGGCGGACGTGCTCGGCGTCTACGACGTGTACCAGGACTCGCGCGAGCCCGCGCTGCGCACCGGCACCCAGGTCCCGGTGAACGACCCGCTGCTGTCGATTTCGGCGATGGCCGCGGTCACCGAGCACCTCGGCTTCGGGGTGACCGTTTCGCTGACCTACGAACAGCCCTACGCACTGGCCAGGAAGTTCACCACGCTGGACCACCTCACCAAGGGCAGGGTGGCCTGGAACATCGTCACCTCCTATTTGGACAGTGCGGCGGTGAACCTCGGACTGGACCAGCAGATCACCCACGACAACCGGTACCAGATCGGCGAGGAGTTCCTGGAGGTCGCCTACAAGCTCTGGGAGTCGTCGTGGCAGGACGACGCGGTGGTGGCCGACAAGGAGACCGGGGTGTACGCCGATCCGGCCAAGGTGCACCCGATCGAGCACAAGGGCGAGTACTACTCCGTGCCCGGCGTGTTCCTCGCTGAGCCTTCCCCGCAGCGGACCCCGGTGCTGTACCAGGCCGGCACGTCCACCAAGGGGCGCGCTTTCGCCGCCAAGCACGCCGAAGCGGTGTTCATCATGGGCCATTCCACCGAACTGGTCGGCCGCAACGTGGCCGACATCCGTCGCCAGGCCGCCGAGTTCGGCCGCGACCCGGCCAGCGTCAAATTCTTCGCGCTGATCACGCCGATCGTCGCGGAAACCGACGAGGCGGCGCGGGAGAAATACCGCGACTACCTTTCACGGGCCAGTTTCGAGGGTGCGCTGACCCTGTTCGGCGGCTGGACCGGGATCGACCTGTCCGGCTACACCCCGGACGAGGCACTGGAGCACGTGCACAGCGAGGCGATCCAGTCGGTGGTGGAGAACTTCTCCAAGGCCGACCCGTCGCGCACCTGGACCCCGGAGGAGATCGGGAAATTCCTCGGCATCGGCGGACTCGGCCCGGTCGCGGTCGGTTCTCCGGCCACGGTGGCCGACGAGCTGGAGCGCTGGGTGGCCGAGGCCGACGTGGACGGGTTCAACCTGGCCTACGCGGTCACCCCCGGCACCTTCGTGGAGTTCATCGACCTTGTCGTGCCGGAACTCCAGCGGCGCGGCCTGGTCTGGCCGGACTACCAGGGGAACACCCTGCGCGAAAGCATCTACGAGCCCGGGCAGGTCCGGCTACGAGACGATCACCCCGGTTCGCGCTACCGCCGCTGAAGGACGCCTTCGGCGCAGGTGCCGAAGGCGTCCTTCAAGGTCACCGGGCGTCGAGCAGACGGGGCGGAGCGGAGCCGGGAGTGGTGCCCCAGGTGGCACTGGCCGGGTCCGCGGTGAGCGCGAAACGGATCGTCCTGGCGCCGAGCAGATCCTCGTGGTTGAGCCAGGTCCTGCTCTGTTCACGTCCGTGCACCCGCACACCCTCGACGTACTGCAGCTTGTTCGCGTCCGCGCCGGGTGCGTCGATCCGGACGGTGCGCCCGCGCGCCGGGGTGATCTCCACCTTCTCGAACATCGGCGCGCTCAGCAGGTACTGCCCCGAACCCGGGGTCGCCTCGAACACCCCGGCCATGGCGAACACCAGCCAGGACGAAATCGTGCCGAGGTCGTCGTTGCCCGGCATGCCGTAGGGCGTGTCGGTGAACAGGGTGCGCGCCGCGCGCATCACCGCGGAGGTCTTCCACGGCGTGCCCGCCCACGCGTACATCCAGGGCGCGTGCAGGTCCGGTTCGTTGTTCGGGTTGAACGCGAAGTTGTTGTGGTAGTCGTAGGCGCCGATCACCCAGGACTCCTTCGCCGCCTTCGCCGGATCCTTGAGCAGCAACGGGATGTCGAAGAACGTGTCCAACCGGGCAGCGGCCTGCCCAGCGCCACCCATCAGCGCGAACAGCGCCGCCGGGTCCTGCTGGCCGAGCCACTGGTACTGCCACGGCGTGCCTTCGTGGAAACCGGTGGACTTGGCCGGATCGGGGTCGCCCACCCACGAACCGTCCTCGGCGCGCGAGCGCGGGAAGCCGGTGAAGCCCCTCGACTGCACACTCGGATCCCACTGCTTGGTGAAGTTCTGGCAGCGGGCAGCCAGTGCGGCCGCCTTGTCCCGCTCGCCGAGGCCGTTCGCCATCACCGCCAGCGAGCAGTCCGCCAGCGCGTACTCGAGGGTCGCCGAGCCGGACTGCCGGGTGTCGCCGAAGGTGTAGCCGGGCACGTCCCGGTAGCCGATCCAGCCGTTCTCCACGTAGCTCGGGTTCCCGTCCCGGCCGCGGAACCGCGACTGGTCCGCGGGCACCTCGTTGGCGTTGCGCCACAACCGGTCGAACAGTGCACGCGCGGTCCGGTCGTCGAGCAGGCCGCGCCGGTAGTTGTCCACCACCCACGGGGTCACCGGGTCGCCGCTCATCACGTTCGTCTCCCCGCCGCCCAGCGCCCATCTCGGCACCCAGCCGCCGTCCTCGGCGATCCGCAGCACCGATCTGGTCATGTCCGCAGCCCGGTCCGGATGCAGCAGCGCCACCAGCTGGTTCTGCGAGCGATAGGTGTCCCACAGCGAGAACATCTGGTAGTAGGGATGATTCGCCCGGTACACCCGGTCGTCGAACCCGCGATACCGTCCGTCCACATCGGACCCGACCGACGGGTGCAGCAGCGAGCGGTACAGCGCGCTGTAGTAGGTGCGCTGGTCCGCCGTGCTGCCGCCGGCCACGCGCATCCGGTTCAGCTCGTCACGCCAGGTCCGGCTCGCCTGCTCCCGCACCGAGTCGAACCCGCGCCATGCGCTTTCCACGCCCCGGTTGAGCTTGGCGCCGTCCACCGAGGTGTAGGACAGCCCGACGCTGGCGCCCACCTGCTTGCCCGCTTCCGGGTCGAAGCTCAGCCAGGCACCGTTGCGCTTGGCCCCGAGCTTCGCGTCCCTCGCACCCGGGGTCAGGGTGTCGTCGGTCCAGGTGCCGAAGGAGGAGAACTTCCGGTCGAACTTCGCGCTGAAGAACACCCGGTAGCGCTCCTTCTGCGTCTCCCAGCAGAAGTTGCCGCCCTGCAGCCAGCCTTCGACGGTGTCGTCACCGACCACCTTCACCTCGCCGGCGTAGGTGTAGCCGTTGCTCTCCCCCACCTCGATCAGCACGTTCTGGCTGCCGGCGGACTCCGGGTAGGTGTAGCGGTGCCGCCCGGTGCGCTCGGTGGCGGTGAGCTCGGCCTGCACGTCGTAGGAGTCCAGCCGCACCGAGTACGAGCCGGGCGACGACTCCTCGCGGTCGTGGCTGAACTTCGAGCCGTACCTCGCCGGATCGGAGGAGGTGACCGCGCCGGTGGTGGGCATGAACCGGATGTTGCCCATGGTCTGGCAGCCGACCCCGGACAGGTGGGTGTGGCTGAAGCCCAGGATGGTGTCGTTCTCGTAGTCGTAGGACGCGTACTTCTTGAGCTGGGTATCCGGGCTCAGCTGCACCATGCCGAACGGCGCCGCCGCACCGGGGAAGGTGGTCCCGTCGCCGTTGTTCCCGATCGACGTGTCGACCAGCTTGGTCGGGTCGTCGGGAAACCGGGGACCGGACGGTGCGGCGGCTGCCTGGACGGTCCCGGCCGCGATGATCGAGACCATCGCGGCAGCAAGGAGACGCTTGCGCGCTCTCATGAGCGATTTCCCTTCCCTGACAAGATGACAACGTTGTCAACCAGTTACCGATGAAATTCTCACCCAGAATTGACTTCGCCGTCAAGATGCCGACTGCCAGCTGGGGGACGAATCCATGAAGCGCAGCCCGAAAAGACGCCCGGCGGTTCTGCTGCTCCTGCTGACTCTGTTGGCTGCCTTGCTCGCCTTCCCGCTCCCCGGCCTTCCCGCCGCCGCAGCTTCCGAGGTCGCGCCGGCGGCGGCGTTGACCACGCCGTGGACCGACCAGGTCGGCCAGGACAACGCGCTGCCGGAGTACCCGCGACCGGCGATGACCAGGCCGGACTGGCAGAACCTCAACGGCACCTGGCAGTTCGAACCCGGCTCGGCCGGCCAGGCGCCGCCGATCGGCCGTCCGCTGAGCGGCTCGGTGCTGGTGCCCTATCCGATCGAGTCGGCGCTGTCCGGCGTGCAGGCCCACCACGACCGGATGTGGTACCGCCGCGCCTTCACCGTGCCGGCCGGCTGGTCCGGCCGTCAGGTGCAGCTGAACTTCGGCGCGGTGGACTGGCAGGCCGAGGTCTGGGTGAACGGCGTCAAGGTCGGCGGGCACGCCGGCGGCTACGCCAAGTTCTCCTTCGACATCACCGCCCAGCTCAAGCCCGGCGACAACGAGCTAGTGGTCGGCGTCTTCGATCCCACCGATGCGGGCGGGCAGCCGGTCGGCAAGCAGCGGCTCAACTCCACCGACCGGATCTTCTACACCCCGTCGTCGGGCATCTGGCAGACCGTCTGGCTGGAACCCACCGCCGCGGCACACGTGACCCGGCTGGACATCACCCCGGACCTGCCCGCCGCCAGCGTCCGGGTCGTCCCGCACGCGGCCGCGGCGGCCGGGTTGACCGCGCGGGTGACCGTGCGCACCGGCGGCACCGCGGTGGCCACCGGTACCGGGCCGGCCGGTGCCGAGATCGTGGTGCCGGTGCCGAACCCGCGGCTGTGGTCGCCGGACGACCCGTTCCTCTACGACCTCACCGTCTCGCTGGAGCGCGACGGCACGGCGGTGGACACCGTCGGCGGCTACTTCGGCATGCGCTCGATCGGCAAGGCGAACGTCGGCGGCGTGCTCCGCCCCGTCCTCAATGGACAGTACGTGTTCTCGATGGGCACGCTGGACCAGGGTTTCTGGCCGGACGGGCTGCACACCGCACCCACCGACGAGGCGCTGAAGTTCGACCTGCAGGCGCACAAGGACCTCGGTTTCAACACCGTGCGCAAGCACATCAAGGTGGAGCCGGAGCGCTGGTACTACTGGGCGGACCGGCTGGGCCTGATGGTCTGGCAGGACATGCCGTCGATGACCCCGACCAGGGCGCCGAGCCCGCTGGCCAAGGCCAGGTTCGAGACCGAGCTGCACGACATGGTCGATCAGCTCCGCAGCGTCACCTCGATCGTGCAGTGGGTGCCGTTCAACGAGGGCTGGGGCGAGTACGACCCGGCCAGGATCGCGGACCTGGTGCACGGCTGGGATCCAAGTCGGCTGGTGAACAACAACTCCGGCTCGAACTGCTGCGGTTTCGACGGCGGCAACGGGGACGTGATCGACGACCACGTCTACGTCGCTCCCGGCAGCACGCAACGCCCGGTGCCCGGCCGGACCCCGCAGCCGCCGAGCGCGACCAGGGTGGCGGTGCTCGGCGAGTACGGCGGCCTCGGCCTGGCGATCCCCGGCCACGAATGGCAGCCTGGCCACGGTGGCGGCTACGAGAACGTGTCCAGCCCGGCCGCGCTGACCAGCCGCTACGTCAGCCTGCTGTCCGTGGTGCAGGGCCTGGCCAAGGGCAACGGGCTCTCCGGCGCGATCTACACCGAGATCACCGACGTGGAGAACGAGACGAACGGGCTCTACACCTACGACCGCCGGGTGCTCAAGCCGGACGCGGCCAGGATCGCCGCGGCCAACCGGGCGATCATCGCCGGGCGGCCGGTGGCCGAGTCGGTGCCGCTGCACGTCAACGCCCGCCAGTCGCTGCGGGTGACCACTCCCGGCTTGACCGACCGGTACGCAAGGCACCTCGACGGCCAGGGCGTCACCTCCGTGGTGACCGGCGGCAGCCCCGCGCTGGAGAAGCAGGACGCGACCTGGCAGCTGGTGCCGGGGCTGGCCGACCCGTCCTGCTTTTCGCTGCGTTCGGTCAACTACCCCGGCGACTACCTGCGCCACCGGGACTCGCAGCTGTTCAAGGAGCCGTTCGCGGACAACGCCGTCTACCGCGCGGACGCCACCTGGTGCGCCCGTCCCGGGCTCAACGGCACGGACGTGTCCTTCGAGTCGTACAACTTCCCCGGCGAGTTCCTCCGGCACTACCAGAGCCGGCTGTGGCTGGCCGGCGGCGCCGGGGTGCCCGGCGCGCACAACTCCGCCGCGTTCTTCCCCGAGGACGTGACCTGGCAGGTCGCCGTACCCTGGGCGCCTTGAGCGAACACCGGAAGTGACCGGCCGGTCACTGCTATCGTGCCAAGGTGGTGCGCCCGCATCGCCAGAGCACGATCCCCAGGGGAGTCGCTGTGCCCGAACCGGTCCTGATCTCCATCGCCGCCGCACTGGCCAGCCGCACCGTGGTCGGCCTGTACCAGCTGGTCAAGTCGAAGTTCTCGGACGACCCGGAGGCGACCGCGCTGCTCGAAGCCGCGGAGGGTGCCGGTGAGGACTCGCCGCAGGTGCGGGCGCTGAGCGAGCGCCTCGCCGACGCCGAGGCCGAGAGCCCCGAGTTCGCCGAGGAGCTGCGCGGCGAGTGGGAGCGCTCGGCGGGTCAGCACGCCGAGTCCGGCGGGGTGACCAACCAGATCACTGGCAACGTGAGCGGGAAAGTCGTGCAGGCGAGGGACATCCAGGGCGGTATCAGCTTCTGAGCCGGCCGTCCATAATGGACTTCTGTGGCACGCACCGGCCGGCGAAGATCATTTAGTGACAAAACCGGTCAGGAAGATCTCCGCGGGTTGACCCCACCATTTCGCCATAGGTACCTTCCCCGGGAAAGGTCTAGACCAAGGGAGGCCAATGGTGATTTCCCGGCGATCGTTTCTCGGCATTTCCGCTGCCGCGGTGACCGCACCGATCTGGGCGCGTGGAGCGGCGGCGATGGCCGCCACTCCGGCCACTTTCACCCTGAGTTTCGAGAACAGATCCGGCTCCGGCAACGCGTTCGCCTACGTCGCCGGCACCGCACCGGACGGCAAGCTCGTCCTGCTCAAGGCGGACGGGTCGCCGTACAACCCCGCCTCTCCCCCGGCCGAGCACACCCCGTTGCCCGAGGACTGCGCGATTCCGCTCGGCCCGGTCGGCGGCGCCCCGAAACAGGTCCAGGTACCCAAAATGGCGGGCGCCCGGATCTATCTGGTCACCGACGACAAGCTGGAATTCTTCCTCAACCCCGGCCCGGCACTGGTGCACCCGAGCTTCTTGAACTCCGGCGACCCCAACTTCGAGAAGAACTGGAGCTTCGCCGAATTCACCTTCAACGACGCGCAGCTCTTCGCCAACATCAGCTACGTCGACTTCGTCGGCATGCCGCTCGGCCTGGACCTGACCACCGAGTCCTCCGGCAGGCAGACGGTACCCGGCCTGCCCTCCGGTTCGCTGGACCAGATCTGCGAAGAGCTCAAGGCACAGGGGGCCAAGGAGGGATCCAACTGGGGTGAGCTGGTGCAGACCGGCCAGAACGGCGCCAACCTGCGGGCGATGAGCGCGCACTACCGAGCCGACCGGTTCGACGGCTATCTCGACGGGTACATCGACGAGGTCTGGAAGAAGTACAGCGGCCAGCCGCTGACCGTCGATTCGCAGAACCCCGGGCTCGGCAAGTTCACCGGGCAGGTCGGCGGAGACGGCCGGCTGACCTTCGACAACGGAGAGAGCTTCGACAAGCCGAAGACCGCGGACGTGTGGAGCTGCGACAGCGGCCCGTTCGCCATCAAGTCCGGCGACAGCGACGCCCGCAAGAGCATCATCCCCCGGCTGGCCGCGGCACTGAACCGGACGACCCTGCTGGACAACGCGAACCAGCCGACCGGCGAGGACCCGGCCGCCTTCTACGGCAAACCCGTCACGAACCACTACGCGCGGATCGTGCACGAGAAGTTGCCGGACAACCGGGGTTACGCGTTCCCGTATGACGACGTGTCCCCTGGGCCGGATTTCAGCGGAGCGGTGCAGGCAGGGGATCCTGTCGTGCTCACGGTCGCCGTCAACGCCGTGCGGACTATGCTGAACGGGTGACGATCATCCTGGTGACAGGCATGTCCGGCACCGGGAAATCAACAGCCCTGGACCGGTTGGCACAGCTCGGATATCGAGTGGTGGATACCGACGTCGGGGAGTGGATCGAAGACGCTCCGCTTCCCGACGGCACCGGTGTGGAGCCTCAGTGGCGCGAGGACCGGATCGACGCGCTGCTCGCCGAGCACGAGCTTTCCGGTGCGCCGCTGTTCATCCAGGGCACCGTGTGGAACCAGAGCAAGTTCTATCCCCGATTCGACGAGGTCGTCCTGCTAAGTGCTCCCTTGGCGGTGATGCTCGAACGCATCGCCGACCGTGAGACGAACTCCTTCGGGAAGGCCACTGAGGAGCGGGATCGGATCGTGGCGGACACGATCGAGATTGAGCCGTTGCTCCGTTCCGCGGCGACGGTGGAGATCGATACTCGGGTGGCGGTTGGTGCGGTGGTGGCTCGGTTGGTGGCTCTTGCTTAGGCTGGGTTTCGGGCCCGCCTTCGGCGCGCCGTGGGGACGGGCTCGGGGCCCGGTTCTTGTCGGGGGTCGCCGATAGAATTCGGGTATGGATAGGGACCAGGCTTGTGAGTTGTTGAAGGACATTCAGGTTATTCAGGAGCGGAAGTGCCGCTTGGAGGCGGAGCAGCTTCGGCTGGTGGCGCGGTTGAATGAGGTGGAAGAAAGAACTAGAGGGGTGCCAGCGGAGTTGGCGCTGGGGCTGGCGGTCACGGAGAACATGGCCGGTAAGCAGATCGCGCTGGCCGAGGCGTTGGCGACTCGGTTGCCGAAGACGTTGCAGGCCATGGAATCCGGGGTCATCGACGGGTACAAAGCCTCCAAGATCTTCGACGCCACCGCCGTGCTCTCCGACGAGAAGGCCCGTGAAGTCGACGCGGTGATGAGCGAACGGCTGGCGGGCAAAAACCCCTCCAGTCTGCGGCGGGCCGTGAACCGAGTGGTCGCCCGAATCGACCCGAACGGATACGCCGCCCGCACCCGACGCCGCCGACTGGACCGCAAAGTCGAACTGGTGCACCAAGGCGAAGGCATGACCACCCTCATCGTCGATCTACCCGTCGAAGTCGGCACAGCGATCTACGCCCGCACCGATCGTGAAGCCCATGCGCTGAAGGTCGCCGGCGAACCCCGCACACTGGACCAACTTCGGGCCGATGTGCTCGCGGATCGATGTCTCCGCGAACGCGGCACACCCCGCAACCCGAAGGCCGACGTGTACCTCTACGTCGACCTCACCACCCTTGCCGGATTGAACGACAACTACGCCGAACTCACCGGCTCCGGACCCATCCCCGCCTGGCTGGCCAAGGAAATCGCCTACAACCCCGGCTCCACCTGGCGCCGTATCGTGACCGACCCGGTCACTGGTCTTCCCGTGGATGTCGGCCGCAGCAGCTACCGACCCCCTGCCGCACTCGACCGGTTCATCCGCATCCGCGACCGCGAATGCGCCCACCCCGGCTGCCACCGACCAGCCCAACTAGCCGACCTCGACCACACCACCGACTGGGCACACGGCGGACCCACCACCAAAACCAACCTCCGCGGCTACTGCAAACGCCACCACAAACTCAAAGACCAACCAGGCTGGACCCACACCGACCACACCATCACCACCCCAGCCAAAGCCACCTACACCGTTTAGCGGTCAGCTGGTCCCGCTCACCGACGCCATCCCGCCGGTCGAACGCACCTCACTCTGGCCCTGCCTGCTACTTTCACCGGGGCGCGTTTCGCCCGACCGAGAACGAGGGAGCACCAATGAAATTCGCCAAGGAGATCATCATCGACCGGCCACTGGCCGAGGTGCTGACCTTGCTCG
Source organism: Amycolatopsis nigrescens CSC17Ta-90 (assembly GCF_000384315.1). GTDB lineage: Bacteria > Actinomycetota > Actinomycetes > Mycobacteriales > Pseudonocardiaceae > Amycolatopsis > Amycolatopsis nigrescens. Next base: position 491,859 of record NZ_ARVW01000001.1, read on the forward strand.
AGGACCCCGAGCACGTCAAGCAGTGGCAGCCCGACCTGGTCAGCATCACGCCGCTGAGCGGAACACCCGGCGAGGCCGGCGCCAAGGCCACCCTGGCCTACCGCAGCGACGGGCGTGACTTCGAACTGACCGAAACCGTGGTGAGCCGCGATCCACACGGGCAGAGCGTCTCCACCTATGAGACCAAGGGAATGCTGCACACCGTCACCAACCATTTTACCGCCTTGGACGGAAACAGGACCAAGATGGTCTCCGAAAACGATATGCAGTTCAGCGGAGCCATGAAACTGATGGGAAAAATGCTGGCCAAGTCGCTGCGCACACGGGCGGAAACCAATATCGAGAATTTCAAGCACTTCGCCGAAACGGCCTGAAATGTGATGCTTGCACACCGCCGCGGGCGGGTATCTTCGTGTCATGGCCATCGAGTGGGAACGCAAGTTCGAGCTGGACGTGAGCGCCCCCGTCCCCGACCTGACCGGCACCGGGCTGGTCGCCGGGCGGACCGAACCCGTGCAGCAGCGGCTGGACGCCACCTACTTCGACACCCGTGATCTCCGGCTGGCCAAGGCCGGTGTGACGCTGCGCCGGCGGACCGGTGGCACGGACGCGGGCTGGCACCTGAAGATCCCGCTGTCCCTGGAACGCCGCGAAGAGATCGGCCTGCCGCTCGGCGAGGACCGGGACACCGTGCCCGTTGAACTGGCGCGGCTGGTCACCGCCCGCAGTCATGGCGACGAGCTCGTGCCGATCGCGCATATCGCGACCACCAGGGACTCCGCCGAACTGCTCGACGCCGAAGGCCGCACGCTGGCCGCCGTCGCCGATGACCAGGTTGCCGCGGAGACCATCGGCCAGGCCCCGCGGCTGGAGCGGTGGCGAGAACTGGAGGTCGAACTCGCCGAGGATGCCGGTGCGGCGGTGCTCGACGAGGTGACCGAAACGCTGCGGCACCAAGGAGTCCGGCGCGCCACCGGACCGTCCAAACTGTCCAGGATCCTGGGCGACCGGCTGCCAGCCGAAGACGCCGACGCGGAACCGGGGACCACCGCCGGCGAGGTGGTGCTCGGCTACCTGCGGCGCCAGGCCGAGCTGCTGCGCGCGCACGACGTGGGCGTGCGCCGGGGCGCCGAGGACGCGGTGCACCAGATGCGGGTCGCCGGCCGTCGCCTGCGCAGCGCGCTGAGCACCTTCCGCCGGCTGCTGGACCGCGACGCCACCCGCGACCTCGCCGACGAGCTCAAATGGCTCAGCGGGCGGCTCGCCGCCGCACGGGACACCGAAGTACTCGCCGCGCGGCTGGCCGAGCAACTCGACGAACAGCCGACGGAACTGGTGCTGGGACCGGTCAAAGCGGCCCTGACCGCGCATTTCGCCCGTCAGGAGCGCGAAGCACGCGACACCGCGCTCGAGGCACTCGACAGCACGCGCTACGTCGAACTGCTGCGCGGACTGGACCAGTTGCTCACCGACCCGCCCCTCACCCACCGGGCTGGCAGGCCCGCCGACGCCGAACTGCGGCACGCGCTCCGCCGCGCGGACCGCCGGCTGCGCCGCACCGTCAAGGCACTGGACGGAATCGAGGACCGCAGCCAGCTGAACGAGGCCCTGCACGAGGTCCGCAAGAAGGCGAAACAGGCCCGCTACTGCGCGGACGCCGCCGAACCGGCGTTCGGCGCGCGCCTGAAGTCCTGGCGCAACGGAGTCAAGAAGGTGCAGAGCGCACTGGGCAACCAGCACGACTGCGTGGTCGCCGCGGACGCTCTGCGGGAACTCGGCGTCCAGGCGGGTCTCGCCGGCGCCAACGCGTTCACCTACGGCTTGCTGCACCGGCACAACACCGCCGAGGCCGAGCACTGGCAGGCCGTTTTCCACCGCCGCTGGAACGAGCTGGACGACCGGCGGACACCCGGTTGGCTCGGCTAGCTCCGCTCCAGCGCCCGCAGCACGTTCAGCAGCCCTTCCGGCGAGGTGTCGCACAGCCGCGCCATCCCGGCGATCGCGCCGCCGTCCAGGTACACCACCGCCGGCTGCCCGGCGGGACTGCGCGCCAGCCGGTGCTCGGCCCAGCGGCGCAACGGAAGCAGCTCGGTGCCGCGATGCCGGACCAGCGCGGTCAGGTCGACCCGCACCCGCTCCGCGTCCGCCACCCGCGCCTGCACCCTGGCCAGCAGTTCCACCGCCGAGACGTCCAACGCCTGGCACAGCTCCATCAGCCGTACCACCGAGCAGTGCCGGGTGCCCAGCTCGTAGGTCGCCAACGTCTGCACCGAGACCTTCGCCGTCAGCCTGGCCTGCAGTTGCCGTCGCGACCAGCCGCGCTGCCCCCTGGCTCGTCGCAGTTCGTCACCGAGTACGCGCAGTACGGTGCCGGCCAGTTCCGGTTCAGCGACCATGGCCCGCGCGCAAACCGCCGCGATTCTGCCGCTTCCACCACATGCCTGCTCCCGATACCGTGCCGGAACGGCCGCTCCGGCCGCACACCGCAAGCTAGCTTGTATATATACATAGATCCATACGCCATTAGGACGGACTGCGGGACGGCGTGCGTCTGCTGGGACACTGTGCGGCGTGCTCGGGGAGATACGGAGGTACGTCAGTGGTTGACCATCGCGCAGACCCGTCCGCCCTGCGCTTTCTGATCGGCCACGACCTGCGCGCCGAGCGCGACCGGTCCGGATGGAAGCAAGCCGACGCGGCCAAGGTGATCGGCAGCAGTCAGGCTAAGATCAACTATCTGGAAACCGGGAAGACACAGCAAAAACCGGGCGAGATCGCCGCACTGCTGCGGGCGTATGGCGCGGACGTGGAGCACGTGGACCGGATGAGCTCGCTGGCGAGGAGGGCCGATCAGGGCACCTGGTGGGCGCCGTTCAGCGACGTGCTGCCCGACTGGTTCAAAACCTTCGTGGGACTGGAAGGCCTGGCCACGGCGGCGTTCAGCTACGAATCCCTGCTCCTGCCGGGACAGCTGCAGACCAGCGACTACGCGGCCGCGCTGCTGGTCGGCAACCTGCGGGTGCCGCCGCGGGAGGTGCAGCAGGTGGTGCGCGCCAGGATGGCGAGGCAGCGGCTGGACAGCACCGACCAGAGCATCGTCCCGCTGCGTTTCCGTACCGTGATCGAAGAGTACGTGCTGGACCGGATCGTCGGCGGACCGACGGTGATGCGTGCGCAACTGGAGCATCTGCTCGAAATGATGCGCCGGGACAACGTGGAACTGCACGTCATGCCGGTGACCACGACCGTGCACGACGGGCTGGACGGCGACTTCCTGCTGCTCGATTTCGAGGTGGCACAAAGCATCGGCTACATCGAGTACCCGGCGGGGGCCATCTACATTCAAGACCAGGACCAAGTCGACGGGTACGCTTTGTCTGCGGATCGGCTGTGCTCCGCCGCGCTGTCGGGCCCCGATTCCGCGAAGTTCATCGAAGGCCGTATCGCCGGCCTGATCGCGAGTTCGGAGGACTGACATGCCGGTACCAGGCCGACTCCAGTGGCGGACTTCCAGCCGCAGCAGCAACGGCGAGAACTGCGTAGAGGTCGCACCGTCCCAGTCGCAGGTGAGCCTCCGGCACAGCAAGCACCGCGCCGCCGGCACCATCACTTTCCCCGCGCTGGCGTGGTCGGCGTTCCTGCACGAGACCAGTGCCGATCTGCCCAGTGCCAACGGAATCGTCGCCGTCCGCAAGGCGGGCAAGCACGCCGTCGTGCGTTCGCTGACGGGCGGGGTCGAGCTGAGGTTCGACGAGGGCGAATGGACCGCCTTCGTGGCGGGAGCACGCCGAGGCGAGTTCGACTTCTTCGTCGAGTACACCCCGGCGTGCCACTGAGGCGCCTCAGCCCGCCATCCGGTCGGCTTCGGTTCCGCCGTCCGGCAGCAGTCCCAACATGTCCAGCAGCTGAGCGCAGTCTTCCCGGTCGGTCGCCGCGGTGGCGACCCGGCGAGCCGCGCGCAGCCGCTCTTCGGCCGCCGCCCGCGGATCTTCCAGTGGCTCACCGGGCGGCAGCGCGAGATCGTACGACTTCACCATGCGTGCTCACCTCTCCGGCGCGTCGTGCTCCAGCCCTGGGCTCACGCTCGGGCCAGGGGCACCCGGCTGTCCCGGTACCGGAGCGACGGTCTGTCCCTGTCCCGGCACCATGGTCGGTCCGCCGGGGACCCGGTTCGCCCGGCGCGCACTGATGTCCTCGCCGACCTGGCTGTCCCGGATCCGGCCAAGCACGGTCAGGGTGAGCCCGTGGGCGACGGCCAGGATCAGCAGGAACACGCCCAGCTTGCCGACCACGCCCTCGATCGAGTTGCCGCCGATGTCGACGATGGAGACCAAGGCGAGCACCCCGAGTACCACCAGATGGAAGAGCACGGTGACCAGCCGGGTCATCGACGCGCCGCTTTCCGTGTCGCCGTAGGCCTTTTCCAGGTAGCGACGTCCGCTGCGATAGATGATCTGCCCGTCCACGGCGACCAGCAGCAGCCCTACCAGCAGGAAGGTCAGATAGGCATCGGTGTCCATGGCAGTCCCTTCCGTCGGCTCCTCCACGACGAGTACCCGACGGGAGAGCCGGCGAAACGCCGGGACTCAGCGCAGGACGGTGTCGTCCAGCGCGTCCGGCACCGCCGGCAGCACGGCGAAAAGCCCGCGCAGCCCGGTCGCCTCCAGTGCACGCAGCACGATGTACCGGGTGGTGACCAGCACCAGCCCGGCACCGCGCCGGTTGGCCACCGCCAGCGCCTCGAGCGCGGAGCAGGACAGGAAGTCGACCCTGGACAGGTCGACCACCAGGCGGCTGCCTTCGGTTACACCGCCGAGCGCGGCACGCAGCCCGCCGACGGTCAGGGCGTCCACTTCGCCGACCACCGTCAGCAGCACGACGTCCTGCTGCGGGGTGCTCACGGTGACGGACATACCGAAATGATCTTGGGAATGCCGGGGGCTCGGAATATTCATGATGCGCTCCTCTCGAGGCCGACGAACGGCCTCGCCCGCGAGATCGACCGCGGACGGTTGGGCGAGGCGGACCTTCGCCCGCCTTCTCGCTGACCGGAGCACGCTGCTGAACAACAGCCAGTCCCGCTGACGGTACGCGACTGACCCGGCACGTCAACCGCACGCCACCGGCCGGGACGGGTTTCCGGTTGCCGCGCGCCGGGTATTCCGGCGACCTGGGCACCGGTTCCGGCGAGGAGGTGGACGATGACGCGAAAGCGGGTGGTGGTCGTCGGCGGAGGCTTCGCCGGCTACGAGGCCGCCAAGGGGCTGTCGGCGAAACTTCCGCCGGAGGAGTTCGAGATCGCACTGGTCAACCCCACCGACTACTTCCTCTACCTCCCGCTGCTGCCCGAGGTGGCCGCCGGCATCCTGGACCCGCGCCGGATCTCCGTCTCACTGCCCGGCACGCTGCCGGACGTCCGGCTGATGCTGGGCGAGGTGCGTGCGGTCGAGCTCGCCGAACGCCAGATCCGCTATACCGATCCAGAAGGTGCACACCATCGGCTGTCCTACGATCGGCTGGTGCTGGCCGTCGGCAGTGTGCACAAGCTGCTGCCGATTCCCGGCCTCGCCGAGTACGCACACGGCTTCCGCGGCGTGCCCGAAGCGCTCTACCTCCGCGATCACGTGACCAGGCAGGTGGAGCTGGCCGCGGCCGCCGATGAGGAGAAGGAACGGGACGCGCGCTGCACCTTCGTGGTGGTCGGCGCCGGCTACACCGGTACCGAGGTCGCCGCGCAGGGTCCGCGGTACACCGCGCAACTCGCCGCCAGGCACGCCGAGCTGCGCGGGCAGCGGATGCGCTGGCTGCTGCTCGACGTCGCGCCGCGGGTGCTGCCCGAACTCGACCAGCGACTGTCCGGCACCGCGGACCGGGTGCTCCGCGAGCAAGGGGTCGAGGTGCGGACGGAGACGTCGATCAGTGAAGCGACCGCTGACGGGGTCACGCTGACCACCGGAGAGTTCGTGCCGACCCGTTCCCTGGTCTGGTGCGTTGGCGTGCGGCCGGATCCGCTGGTCGACGACGTCGGCCTGGAGACGACGAAGGGACGGCTGGTGGTGGACCCCCGGCTCGGCGTGCCGGGACATCCCGAGGTGTTCGCCTGCGGTGACGCCGCCGCGGTGCCGGATCTCACCAGGCCGGGTGAGCTCACCGCGATGACCGCGCAGCACGCGGTCCGCCAGGGCAAGCTGGCCGCCAGGAACGTGGCCGCCTCGCTCGGCCACGGCAAGGCCCGCCGCTACCGGCACCACGACCTCGGCTTCGTGGTCGACCTCGGTGCGCGCCGCGCCGCGGCGAACCCGCTGCACATCCCGCTGTCCGGGCTGCCCGCCAAGGCCGTCACCCGCGGCTACCACCTGGTTTCCATGCCGGGCAACCGAATCCGCACCGCCGTCGACTGGCTGCTGGACGCGGTACTGCGCCGGCGCCAGAGCGTGCAGCTCGGTCTGGTCCGATCGGGAACCGTGCCGTTGGACACGGCGTCGCCGGAAGTGCCGAAACTGCGGAAGGAGTAGCGATGACCACCGGACCGGATCAAGTCCGCGCGGAAGGGCCGTACGTTGTCGTCGATGGCGATCCGGACCGGCGCGGGATCGTGGTGCTCGACCCGGCTGGGGCGGCGAAGCACGAGGAACTACCGGCCACCTGGCGCCCGATCGCCGACCGCCGCCGGATCTTCTGGTGCCGGCTGCCCACCGACGGCGCGCTGACCGAAGCCGAAGAACTGCTGACGAACCCGCCGGCCCCGGTCGACCTGGTGGCCGGCGGCACGTTCGCGGACGCGGCGCTGAACCTTGCCGCGGCGCACACCGGCACGGTGCGCGCGGTGCTGCTCGTCGACCCCGGTACCGGCACTACGGACGCCGACCAGGAATGGGCACGGCGAGCGGCCGGGCAATGGCAGGAATTGGAAACGGCCGGAGTGCGCGTCCAGGTGATCGCGCACAGCACGGGCGGGAAGTACGACCGGGTGCCGCCGCCGCTGCCGCTGGGGCATCCCGACGTGGTCGCCGGGGCGCAGCGGGCGTTCGACGAGCTGGACGACCGAGCTTAGTCCACTGTAGACAGACTGCGAGTCACTCGCCGTACCTGCGCCGCACCCTGGGCGCCAGTGCCCGCCAGACCGGGCGCCACACGCGGCCCGGCAGCACGGCGCTGCGCTCCTCCCTCGCCACCCGCCCGCGCCGGTGCGCCAGCAGGCCCGCCGAACCGGAGTCGTACTTCAGCCGGTACTCCACCGCGCACACCTGCCGAACGCTCTTGTAGCCGTACTGCGCCGGCGCGACCAGCCGGGCCGGCGCGCCCTGATCCGGGGTGAGCGGGGCGCCGTCGAGGTGGTCGGCGAGCAGCACGTCTTCGGCTAACGCGTCGGCCAGCGAAAGGCAGCTGCGGTAACCGTCCAGCCCGGCGAAGACCACCCAGGCGCAGGCGGGATGCGGGCGGACCCTGGCCACCAGCAGCTCGTGCACCGCCCGGAACGGCACTCCGCCCCAGCGCAGCCCGGTGCTGCTCCAGGTGGTCACGCAGTGCAGGTCGGCGATGCGCTCCCGCCTTCCCGGCAGGCCGAGCAGCGTGCCGAGTTCGAGCTGCACCGGGGTGCGGACCGCGCCGGTCACCCACACCACCGGCCGGGCCGGCACCTCCGGGCGCACTCGCGCGAACCACGGCAGGCCGAACCGGCGCAGCTCGGTGCCGGTCTGGCCACGGGGCAGCTCGGTCATGTCGCCTCCCTGATTTTAGAGGCTCCACACTAGAACTAGGCACGGGTCGCCGTCCAGTACGGCTCAGCCGGTTCGCGCATCGTCCTTGCGGACCGTGTGCCGGCCGGCGGTGACCACCACCGCGGCCACCGCGGAGAGCGTCGCGCCGAACGCGTAGGGCAGCCACGACGCGACATCGAACAACGCGCCGGAACCGAGCGGGCCCACCACCCTGCCGGTAGCGGCGGCCGACTGGCCCTGCCCCATCCTGGCGCCGCGCTCCCCCGGCGGACCGGCCCCGGCCAGCATGCTGGCCACGGTCGCGGTGACTAGCCCGTCGCCGGCCGAAAGCAGCACCACCGCGGCCACGAACACCGGCATCGGCACCACCGGCAGCACCACCAGTCCCACGGCCATCACCAGTGCGCCGGCCATCGCGACCCGTTCCTCGCCCCAGCGCGCGGCCACCCTGGCCACCAGAACTCCTTGCACCAGCAGCAAAGCCAGCCCGGCCAGGCAGAGCAGCCAGCCGACGAACACCGGCCCCGCTCCGAACCGCTGCGCGGCCAGGAAGGCGACCGTGGTCTCCATGCCGACGAAAGCGGCCATACCGGCGAATCCCGCGAGCAGCAGGGTCCACGGCGCGACCCGCCGCCGCGCACCGGCCGGGCGGGGAGCCGGGCTCACCGGAGCAGGGCCGGGCAGTGCCACCAAGGCGAACATCAGGTTGGCCGCGGCGAGACCGGCCGCGATGAACGCGACCACGTCGAACCCGAGCGGCGCGGCGAGCGCGCCCAGCGCCGGCCCGACGGTGAAGGCCAGCCCGATCGAAGCCCCGATCAGCCCCATCGACCTGGTGCGGTGCTCAGGCTCGCTGACGTCCGCGGCGAAAGCCTGCGCCACCCCGATGCTCCCGCCGCAGGCCCCGGCGATCACGCGCGCCGCCAGCAGCAGCCACAGGTCGCCGGCCAGGCCCATCACCAGCAGCGACGCGGTGGAACCCGCCAGGCTCACCAGCAGCAACGGCCGCCTGCCGTACCGGTCGGCCAGCCTGCCGAGCACCGGCGCCGCGGCGGCCTGCGCCAGCGAGTAGCTGGTCAGCAGCACCCCGACCCACACCCCGCCGCCGCCGAGGTCCGCCACGTAGAAGGGCAGCGACGGCAGTACCAGGGTGAAGCCGAACAGGTCGATGAAAACCGTGGCGCACAACGCCAGCAGCACTTTCGTGGATGGAATCGGCTCTGCTCCTCACCGGTCGTGCACCCGCCCGCCGAGACCCCCAGCGGCCTTCTTCTACAAAGCGTAGTAGATCAGGCGGGCGCCGCCGTCACCCCGGTGCCGAACGCGCGTGCGCGTCCTCGGGATGGACGTGCACGGTGGCCCCGGAGAACCGCGGCACCGCATGACGCAGCCGGTGTTCCGCCCGATGGGCGATCTCGTGCGCGTCGACGAACGGGAGCGTGGCGCGGACCGCGAGCTCGACCTCGGCGTGCAGCTCGTGCCCGATCCAGCGCAGCCGCACCCGGTCCACCCGGCGAACCTGGTCCAGCCCGGACAGTTCGGCGTGCGCCAGGTCGATCAGCTCCGGATCGACCGCGTCCATCAGCCGCCCGAAGACCTGCTTCGCCGCGGAGTACGTGACCACCCCGATGGCCGCGGCGATCAGCAGGCCGATGATCGGGTCGGCGAGCCGCCAGCCCAACGCGGCACCCCCGGCCGAGAGCAGCACGGCCAGCGAGGTGATGGCGTCCGCCCTGGCGTGCAGCCCGTCGGCCACCAGCGCCGCCGAGCCGATCCGGCGACCGGCGCGGATGCGCACCTGTGCGGCGATCTCGTTGCCGGCGAACCCGGCGATCGCGGCCACCGCCACCGCGGGCAGCTGCCGCACCTCGGCCGGCTCGGCCAGCCGGCGCAGCGACTCCACCAGTGCGGCCACCGCCGAACCCGCGATGACCATGACCACGACCACCCCGGCGAGATCCTCCGCGCGGCCGAAACCGTAGGTGAACCGGCGGGTCGCCCGTCGCCGCCCGATCAGGAACGCGATGCCCACCGGCACCGCGGTGAGCGCGTCGGCGAGGTTGTGCAGGGTGTCCGAAAGCAGCGCCACCGAACCGGAGAGCGTGACCACCACTGCCTGCCCGGCCGCCGTCAGCGCGAGCACGCCGAGCGAGATCCACAGCGCCCGCAGGCCGGCCGAACTCGCCTTCAGCTGCGCGTCGACCCGATCGGCGGTGTCGTGACTGTGCGGCCGGACCAGCGCGGTCAGCCTGGCCCACCGACCGGTATGCCCGTGACCGTGCCCTTCAGATGCGCTCATCCGCGGTCGATCCTCCGTCCAGATTTCGCCAACACATGAAGACGTCTTCAGATATACCAGCGGTTAGGATAGGGCCCATGGGACATGGCGTCGAGGGCAGGCCACCACCGGTCACCGCGCTGGACGCGGAAAGCGCGGCGACGGTCGCCGCCACCCTGCAGGCGCTGGCCACCCCTTCGCGGCTGCTGATCCTCACCCGCCTGCGGCAGGGCCCCTGCGCCGTCGCGGACCTCGCGGTCGCGGTCGGCATGGAGCAGTCCGCGGTCTCGCACCAGCTGCGACTGCTTCGCGCGCTGAGCCTGGTCGCCAGCAGACGACAGGGCCGCAGCATCGTCTACAGCCTCTACGACTCGCACGTGGCGATGCTGCTCGACCAGGCCGTGTACCACATCGAGCACCTGCGGCTGGGCCTGCGCGAGTTTCCCGGCACCGGGGCGGGCTGACTACGCAGAGGACGCCGGGGCTCAGCCGCGAGGTGTGGCGAAGGCGTCCAGGCTCGCCCAGCCGCCGGCGATATCGCGCCATGGTGCGGTGCCGGCCAGCACGGCGGTACTGGACGTCTTGAGCGTCACGGGTGTTCCGCTGAGCAGCGCGACCAGTTCCTCCAGCCCGGGGTTGTGCCCGATGAAGAGCACCGTCCGCGCCTGCTCCGGCAGCTCACGCGCCACCGCCACCAACTCGCCGGGGGAAGCGCCGTAGAGCCGTTGCGCGGTCAGCGCCTCGGGCACCGGGTCGAATTCCGCCGACACCAGCCCCCAGGTCTGCCTGGCCCGCGCCGCCGAGGAGCAGACGACCAGGTCGAACGGGCCGACGTGCTCGCGGAGCCAGCGACCCGCCGCCGGCGCGTCCCGGCGGCCGCGGTCGCCGAGCGGCCGCTCGAAGTCGGGCACGTCCTGCGGCCAGGCCGACTTCGCGTGCCGGAGCAGCACCAGGGTGCGCGTCATCGCGCGACCCGCCTCGCCGGCGGTACCGGATGCGCCGGCACGCCCTCGACCACGGTGTTCTCGATGGTGCCGAGGCCGTCCACGGTCATCGTCACCACGTCACCGGGCCGCAGCGGCGGCGGGTCGATCCGGCCGGCCCTGCCCCAGAACTCGACCAGGCAGCCGTCCCCGCAGGTACCCGAGCCCAGCACGTCGCCGGCGCCGACCCAGGTGCCCCTGCTGGCGTAGGCGAGCAGTTCTTCGAAGGACCAGGCGGAGTTCGCCAGTGAGTCGGTGCCGAGCACCGAACCGTTCACGCTCACCGTCATCCGCAGGTCGAGCCGGTCACCGCGCCGGTAGGGCTCGAGCTCGTCGGCGGTGACCAGGTAGGGCCCGAGGGTGGACGCGGTGTCCTTGCCCTTCGCCGGGCCGAGGCCGATCTTCATCTCGTGGGTCTGCAGGTCACGCGCGGACCAGTCGTTGAAGATCGTGTAGCCGACGATGTGCTCGCGGGCCTGCTCCACGCTGAGGTTGAAACCGTCACGGCCGACGATCGCGGCCACCTCCAGCTCGAAGTCGAACCGGGTGCAGCCCGGCGGCACCGGCACCGGGTCGTGCGCGCCGATCACCGCGTGCGGGTTGGTGAAGTAGAACGTCGGGATCTCGTACCACTGGTCCGGCACCTTGCCCCGCCCAACGCCCTTGTACGAGCCTTCGACGTGCTTCTCGAAGGTGATGAAGTCGCGGATCGAAGCCGGCCGCACGGGCGGCAGCAGGCGCACCGCCGAAACCGGCACCGGGTCCCCGACCAGCAGCGACTCGACGCTCGGCCGTTCGGTCAGCAGGTCGAGCACCCGCGTCCCCGACGGCAGCGGATGGATCAGCCCGTCCTGGACGACTCCACTGTGGACAGTGCGGTCCCGCTCGTACCTGGCGATCTTCACGCGTCGTCCTCCTCGAAGATGGCCACCGCACGGGTCCAGCCGGCCGAGGCTGCGTGCACCTTCACCGGGAAGCAGGAGATCTGGAACCCGGTGGACGGCAGCGCCTCCAGGTTGTGCAGCTTCTCGATGTGGCAGTACCCGATCTCGCGGCCGGCCTTGTGCCCCTCCCAGATCACCGAGCCGTCGTGCTCGCGGGCATACCGCTGCGCGGTGTAGACGAACGGCGCGTCCCAGCTCCAGGCGTCCGTACCGGTCAGCCGCACGCCCTGTTCGAGCAGATGCAGGGTGGCGTCGCGGCCGACCCCGCAGCCGGTGGTCACGTAGTCGTCCTCGCCGTACCGCACCCCGGCGCTGGTGTTGACCACGACGATCTCCAGCGGGCTCAGCCGGTGCCCGATCCGGTCGAGCTCGGCGTCGATGTCCTCCGGGGTCACCACATAGCCGTTTTCGAAATGGCGGAAATCGAGCTTCACCGCGGGCTGCAGGCACCATTCCAGCGGCACCTCGTCGATGGTGATGGCCCGCTGACCCCGGCTCATCGTGGAGGCGTAGTGGTACGGCGCGTCCAGATGCGTGCCGTTGTGCGTGCTCATGCGCACCTGCTCGATCGCCCAGCCCTCCCCGTCCGGCAGGTCGTCCTTGGTCGCGCCGGGGAAGAAGGCCAGCATGCGGTCCACGGTGTCCTCGTGCGTGAAGTAGTCGATCTCCGGCTCCAGGCCAGGTGGATCGGAGGCGATCCCGGCCCGCAGCGGAACCGAGATGTCGACGAACTTGCGCATGGGTGCGTCCTTCCGGCGGTGAGCTGACGGCCCCGATCATGCTAGCGAGCCGGCGGGTACCGGGCGAAGATCCGGCCCGAAATCCGGTCGTGACGCGCGGGAAGTAACGACCGGTCGCCCGCAGCGACATATTCGTTGAGAGAACAGGAGATCACCGGGCAAACCGCCCGCGCGGCACCGGCCCGGCGACCAGGATTCATTGGCACAGCGGCCATCGCGAGAAATCGCGGCGAACACCCCCGTTCCGCACCACTTTCGAGACCGGCTTCCCCGCGCCCTCGAAACCCGCACGACCGCGGCGAAAACGCCAGGTCGGAGATCAGCTACCGCGCTTTGGGCGAAGGAGCCACCCCATGTTGAAAAGACGGATTCTGTGCGCCATGGCGACGATGGCCCTATGCCTCGTCGCCCCGGCACCGGCCTTCGCGCAGGCGGAGACCTTCGGCGACTACAGCCGGATGTTCCAGCGTTCGGCCGGCCAGTACTGGTCGGCCAACCAGGCCGACGGGCAGTGGGCGTGGACCCCGCAGTCGGCGACCGAGTCCCACATCCGCTGGGAGGACCAGATCTCGGAGTGGACCACCGACCCCACGCCGTACGTGGAGCGGTTCACCCGCGACAACGCCTGGGTGCTGCTGCACGGTTGGTGGGACAACGGCACCTACTACCGGATCAGCACCACCGAGCAGTGGATCTCGAACTCGGACTGCGTCACCAACAGGCTCTCGCTGCCGACCGGCGGCCCGCAGCACTACGCCCGGTGGGCCGCGCCAGTTCCCGGGGAAAGCTACTGCCTGTTCGCGGCCGGCACCCTGATCGAGGAGTCCAGCGGCAAGGTGGTCCACTTCGCGCACAGCCAGCTCTGGGCCAACCCCGGGAACTGCGCGAACCAGTGGCTCGGCACCCGTAGCTGCCTGCGCCAGCAGGAACGCTGGTGGGACGACAACTGGACCCCGTTCACCGAGAAGGTCACCAGGACCGTGCACCTCGGCAAAGGCGCCGGGATGGCCTACCGGGTGGCCGCGAACACCCCCGGCACCGCGACCGTGGTGTCGAACGCGGCGACCCGGTACGCCTGGACCTGGTAGCCAGGCTCAGCTCGTTCCGGCGTCCTCGCCGATCCGCAGTCCGGCCAGGGTTGCCGACGGCACCAGCAACGGGAGCCCTGCCTGCCAGCCGCGGACCAGCCTGGCAGGCAGGTCCCGCTGGCCGGTCATCGCCTGGGACACCAGCTGCTGGCCGAAGAACTCGGCGACCAGTGCTTCCGCGACGTGCCGCAGGTTCAGCCCGTGCCTGAGCTCGCCCGCGTCGTCGGCCAGTTTCAGCAGCTCCCGGACCGTGGTGGTCCAGCCGATCACCTGACCGGCGGCCGCCCGGTCGAAGAGGGTGGCCTCCCGCAGCAACCGGTTCCCGGCGCGGGTGAGCAGATCCTCGTCCAGCCGCCGCAGGAACGCGAACGGCAGGTCGACCAGGGTCTGCGCCGGCCCGCGCCCGTGCCGCAGCAGCTCGCACTTCAGGGCCTGGCAGACCAGTGCCTGCCGTTCGATCAACGCGAGCGCGAGCGCCTCCTTGGAACGGAAATGGCAGTACAGCGCGCCTTTGGTCACCTTCGCGCGGGCGCAGACGGCTTGCAGGCGGGTGCGGGAGAACCCGTCATGGTCGAATTCCCTGGCCGCGGCCAGCAGCAGGCGGTGCCGGGTGCTGACCGGTCGCCGGTCGTCCCCCGGATCGTGCCCTGTGTCGTTCTCCGGCATCGGCGGATCACGGAGCCGCAGTGGTGGCAGTGGTCGCAACCGTGCCCTTGCGCATCAGCCAGCACTCGTCCACCTCGCCCCGGTGGACCGAGACGCTCAGCGCGAAGTCCACCAGGTAGTCCACCGCCGGTCCGGCCGTCCGCCACCGGGTTCGCCCCAGCACCACGGCGTCCTCGCCGTCGATGAGCAGCCGACGCACGGTCAGCTCCTCGAGCCCGAGCGCGCCGAACAGCGACCGGAGCACCGCCTCGACCTCGCGCCGGGACCGCGTGCCGTTGCTCCAGCCGGCCGCGGCCGGCTCGCTCACCTGCCAGTCGACCCGCGACGCGAACAGTTCGGCGAGCGCTGTCGGGTCCTGCGCGCCGAATCGCGCGAGCAGCGCCTGCACGAGTTCCAGCGTCGTCCACGGCTCGGCGCGAATACAAGTCGACGATTTCACGAGACGGTTTAGCTCCATTCCGGCTTCCACCTTGTCTCCCGCTCGGCAGATTTCACCCTAGCAGGGCTGACAAGGTTTCCCGATCGAGCAAGGCCACACCCGAGCCCGTTCGAATAGGCCCATTTCGGCCATTCGGAGCAAGCGCAAACTCCCTTTGCTGGAGACGGCCGCCAGTGGCGAACCGGCTTTGGGCCGTTCCAGCGATTCCCGTCGTACTACCGGCGCAACGCTAAGAGGAATCCCCGGCCCCAGGCGAAAACCCACCGGGACGACCGGTCCGGTCGTCCCGTCACCACGGCACAGGAAGGAGCTTTCACCGTGCTCGACGCGAGGGCGCAGGTTCACCGCACGGAACTGATATCCGAACTCGTCGCCCGGTCAAGGAGAAGGCGGGGCCTCACCCAGGACGCGCTGGCGAACCTGCTGGCCGAGGCTTCCGGCAACCAGAGCGTGACCCGGGAGGAGGTCTCCCGCTGGGAACGCGGCAAACGCATCCCCGGGCCGTACTGGCGCGACTGGCTGTGCCGGTCCCTGGAACTGCCGCAGGACAGGCTGGAGCACGCGGCCGTGGCGGCCCGCCTCTGCCGCCGCGGCGGCCCGCCCCGCCCGTGGGCCGGATGACGATTATGCGGAAATGTCCCCTCTGCAAAGGGAAAATGGCCCCCTGTGCGAGCCGCCGGGCAAGGCCAGACTGACGTCATGAGCACCCTCTGCACCATCCTTCTCAGCGCGGCGATGGCGGCGGCGCCCGGCACCGGGCCCGGCACGAGCCCGGTGAAGATCGAAGCACTGCTCCCGGGGTCCAGCGGTTTCATCGTGCTGCGCAACACCTCCGAGCTGCCGGTCGATCTCGACGGCTGGTCGGTCCGGTCCTGCACCGGGACCGGGTCGGCCGAGCTCGCCGCGCTCCCGCCGGGCAGCACCCTGCCCGGCGGTGAGCGCTTCCTGATCGCCGGCGAAGGCTCCGCCGGGACCATCGGCGGTCAGGTCGTGGTGCGTTCGATCACCGGCAGCGGCGCGATGCTGGTCCGGCGGGACCGCACGCGGGCGGACGGGGTCGCCTTCACCACCGACTCCCCCTGCCGCGAGAACGAAGCGAGCAGCCCCTGCGGCCGGCAGCCGCTCGGCCGGGACGAGAACAGCACCGACACCGACAACAACCGCGTCGACTTCAGCTGCCGGATTTCCTGACCGACGCCCCGCGAAAATGGCCCCTTTCGCCAGGTAAGCAATTCGGCAAGCATAGTAGGCAGCGGCGGAAGTGCGGCCCCGACCCCGAAGAAAATTCTCCCCGCCCCCGCCGTTTTCGCAGAATCCAACCTTAAGGAAAGGGTATTCGGCATGCGTAAAATTCTGAGCAGTGTGGTGATCGGCTTCGCCATGCTGGCCGCGGTCGGCACCGCGAGCGCGGCGCAGGACGAGTCGGCGGCCGACGTCCAGATCTCGTCCTCCGTGGTGATCAACGAGGTGACCACGGTCGGCCCCAACGGCGCGCTCGACGAGGCGATCGAGATCCGCAACATCAGCTCCCAGCCGGTGGACATCAGCGGCTACCTGATCGGCATCTTCAACCAGGCCAACGCCGTGGTCGACACCATCACGGTGCCGCAGGGCGTGGTACTGGCGCCCAAGGGCAACGTCGGCCAGTTCCTCGTGCTCACCGGCCAGAACTTCTCCGGCACGGTCGCCGACCAGACCAACGTGCTGCCCTTCGTCATGGCCGGGCTGGAAGGCATTCCGAGCCGTGGTGGCGTGGCGATCTTCAACATGAACAACAGCAAGATCGACGGCGTGGCGTTCTCCGCCACCGCGGTCACGCCTCGCGAAGGCGTCGCCGCGCAGGCCGAAACCGTGCTCACCCAGCCGCTCGGCGCCGCCAACGCCCGCGACCTGCTGAGCACGGACCGGGACCACAACCAGCTGGACTTCTCGCTGCACCAGCGGACTCTGGGCGCGGTGAACTGAGTGGCCGGACCGCACACCTGACCGGCTGACCCGGTTCGTGTGGCGAGTGAGGGGCCCAGGCCGTCGAAAGGCGGCCTGGGCTCTCCGGTATCCGGCCTTGGCGGAAAGTCGCCAACGGCGTCTATCCGCCCGCGATAACTGTTCCTCGATCAGGAGAGACGGCTCATTCTCAGCAGACCTGCATCTGGCGGCATGCCAACGACCGACCGGCCGGGCGCGCCACCGGATCTCCTGCGACCCCGAGATTGAGGCCGCCATGATCGCAGCTCGCGAACACACCACCCGGCGCGGAATCCGTCGTTCCCTGCTCGCCCTCGTCCTGGCCACCACCCCGGCCATGCCGTACCCGGCGGCGCAGGCAGCGTCCCCCGTGCCCACAGCACCCACCGGGCCCGCACCTGCCGTCCACCGGGTCACCCTGCTGACCGGGGACGAAGTCACCTACACCGAGGGCGCGGACGGATCGCGGGTGGCCGGAGTGGACGCGGCCGAGCGGCCGGGGCGGTCACCGGCGAGCTTCCAGACGACCACCACCCCGGACGGGCTGTTCGTCTACCCCACCGACGTGCTGCCCTACGTGCAGGCGCGCACCGTCGACCGGAACCTGTTCAACATCACCGAACTCGTCCGCGAAGGACTCGCCGACACGGCAACGGCAACTCTTCCGGTGCTCGCCACCTACGACGCCGGCACCCCGGCCGGTGCGCTGACCGAGTCCGCGGAGCGGCTCCCGGCGGCGCATCGCAAGGTGACCGTGCCGGCCATCGGCGGGGTGGGGCTGCGGGTGGAAAAGGAGAACGCGGAACAGTTCTGGCAGTCGGTCAGCGCGCCGCGGGAGGGGGCGGCCGACCTGCGCCACGGGCTGACCGGGCTGATGCTGGACCGCCGGGTCCGGGTCAGCCTGGACCAGAGCGCGCCCCAGATCGGCGCCCCGGTCGCCTGGGCCGCCGGGCTCGACGGCACCGGCACCACCGTCGCCGTGGTGGACACCGGTATCGACCCCGGCCATCCCGATCTCGCCGGAGCCGTCACCGATTCGGCCAACTTCACCGCTGAACCGGACACTGTGGACCGGCACGGCCACGGCACCCACGTCGCTTCCATCATCGCCGGCACCGGCAAGGCGTCCGGCGGCCGGTACCGCGGAGTGGCGCCGGGAGCGAAACTGTTGGTGGCCAAGGTTTTCGACGCCTCCGGCGAAGGAGACAGCTCGCAGGTGATGGCCGGGATGCAGTGGGCGGCCGAGCGCGGCGCGAAAGTGGTCAACCTCAGCCTGGGTGCGGGTGCCACCGACGGCACCGACCCGCTCAGCGCGCTGCTGAACAAGCTGTCCGCGCAGACCGGCGCGCTGTTCGTGGCCGCGTCGGGCAACGACGGCCCCGGCACCCGCACGGTGAGCACCCCCGGCGCCGCGGACGCCGCGCTCACCGTGGGCGCGGTCGACCGGCAGCGGAAACTGGCCTGGTTCAGCGGCAGGGGACCGCGGCTCGGCGATGCCGCGGTCAAACCCGAGCTCGTCGCGCCCGGCGTCGACATCGCCGCGGCGCGCGCCGCGAACACCACCATGGGCACGCCGCTCGACGCCCACTACACCCGCTCGTCCGGCACCTCCATGGCCACCCCGCATGTGACGGCCGCCGCGGCCGTCCTGGCCCAGCAGCACCCCGACTGGCCGGGACCGAAGCTGAAGGACACCCTGGTGACCACCGCGGCGGACGCCGGTCTCCGTTGGTACGAACAAGGATCCGGGATGCTCGACATCGCCAGGGCGGTCACCCAGCGCACCGGCGGCCCGGCGCCGGTCGCCTTCGGCCGGCACGAACGGACCGGCGGCGATATGCCCCCGATCCCCCACGACCTGCGCTACGCCAACACCGGTGACCAGCCGCTCACGCTCGACCTCTCGCTCAAGGTGTCCGCCTGGGACGGCTCCGCGGCCCCGCCGGAGGGCATCCGGCTGGCCGGCTCGACGATCTCGCTTCCGCCGGGCACCGCCGCGAACGCGTCACTGGGCCTTGACCCGGACGTGGGCAAGACGGGCGTGTACGGCGGCACCGTGGTGGCCGCCAGCCCGGACGGCAAGACCGTGCTGCGCACCCCGGTCAGCGCCTACAACGCGCCACAGCTGTTCCCGGTGCGGCTGCGGGTGCTCGACTCCAGGGGAAACCCGGCGGCGAACGCGCTCGCACAGCTCATCGACGACGCGGCGGGTGCCGGGAACGGCAACGACCCCTTCCGCGACCAGATCGCCTACCAGGTCGATCTGGTCGACGGCGGCGGCACCATCTCGCTGCCGCACGGCAGCTACTCGGCACTGGGCTGGGTCACCGAGAAACGGGTGACGGGCCGGACCTGGTCCGCGCTGAACGTGTCCGAAGTGGACATTCGCGGCCCTGCCGAGATCGTGCTGGACGCGACCAGGGCGACCCCGGTCGAGGTGACCACGCCGGGGCCGGTCGACCAGCGCGACCGGACCGTCATGATGCGCCGGGTGATCCCGCCGTCGGCCGGGACCGCCGGCTACATCGGCGAGGCCGGGCTGTCCGCCGGCGGCACGAGCTGGCAGGTACGGGCCACCCCGGCGGCGCCGGCCAGTGGCGGGGCGATCTCCTTGCAGGACACCCTGAGCCTGCAGCAGGCGGCGGCCGAGCTGCGGCTGGGCGGAAAGAGCTTCCACCCGGAGTACGACGTGCCGAGCCTGGCGGAGAAATGGCCGGGCGAGCACACCGCGGCGATGGTGTTCGGGAACCAGGGGCGCCCCGAGGACCTGGCCGGCCTCGACCTGCGGGACAAGATCGTGCTGGTCCGCCTGCCCGCCGCGGCCGACGACACGGAGACCGCGGGCAAGCTGTTCGCGGCGGCGACCGCGGCCGCGCGCGCCGCGGCGGACCGCGGCGCGGCCGCGATCGTCCCCTACGCCGACCTTCCCGGCGCGCTCACCATTCCCGGCCTCTCCAGCACGGTTCTGCCGCAGCTGTCGGTCGACAACCTGGAAGGCGCCGCACTGCTCGCCGCGCTCGGCACGGGCCCCGCGACCGTGCTGGTCCGCGCCGCACCGGAGGCCATGTACAACCTCAGTTACCTGGACGCCAACGGGATTCCGGCCGAGCACGTGCGGCGGATGGATCCCGCCACGCTGGTGGCGAGCCGGACCGCCTACCACGCGGAGCTGCCCGGCCTGTCCGTCAAGAAGACCTGGTACCCGTTCCCGACCGGGCTGTGGAAGACCCAGTTCCTCCAGGGCACGAAGGTGCCCGCGCCCGGCGGCTGGACCGAGTACACCGGGCCGGGTGACGACCGCACGGTGTGGCGACGGACCGCGACCCTGTCCGGCGGCAACGCGGCCCTGTCGATGACCGAGCAGAACATCTACCGCCAAGGTGAGACGGCGAGGCCGGACGAACAATGGTTCAAGGCGCCCCTGCACAGCACCGCTGTGGAGCTGCAACCCGACCATCCCGCGCACTACCCGGCCACCGCGGGCGGCTGGACCGTGCTCTGCTCGGCCTGCCGTGGCGGCGACGATCCGGACTCGTTCGTTCCGCCGCTGCAATGGGCCGACGGGAAGCCGGGGCATTTCACCAGCCCGTACGAGGTCGCCAAGTACTTCGCCACCAGCACGGCCAGGTTGTTCCAGGGCGGCAGCGAGATCGAGCCGGTGAACAACGGCGACCCGCTGGCGCTGTTCCCGGTGTTCCGGCTGTCCGCGCAACCGGCCCGCTATCGGCTGGACGTGCGTGACGTGCTCGCGCCGGGACCGGTGGTGGGTGCGCCGAGTACCGCCCTGTTCCGCACCTCCGCCCGCACGGACACCTCGTGGACGTTCACCTCGGCCAGGGCGAGCGGGTCCGCGCCTCGCGGCTTCGGCTGCTACACCGGCGGTCCGGCCTGCGCCTTCCAGCCGTTGATCCAGCTCGAGCACCGGTTCGCACTGGACTCCGGCAACCAGGCCGGGGCAGGGGCCTACACCTTCGAGACGACCGCGTCCTCGCACACCGGCGCGACCGGCGGTGGGCCAGTGGTCTGGCTGCGGATGTCCTATTCCACCGACGAAGGCGCCACCTGGCGCGAGGCGAAGGCCGACCCGCTCGGCGCCGGCCGCTGGAAGGTCACCGTGGACCACCCGGCGACGGGCGGGTTCGTCTGGCTTCGCGCGGAGGCGCGGGACGCCTCGGGCAACACGGTCGATCAGACCATGCGGCGGGCGTACTCACTGCGGGCCGCGGTCGTCGGGTAGCTCGCTCCGCTCGGCCAGGGGCAGTTCGGCCCAGCCCCTGGCCGCGGCGCGCAAGCCCGCCTGGAACCGGGTGTCCGCGCCCAGCGCCCGCATCAGGTCGCTGAGCCGGCGCTGGTAGGTGCGGTAGCTCAGTCCGAGGTTCTTGGCGATGCTGCGGTCCGGCATGCCGGTGGTGAGCAACGCCAGCAACCGGGTGTGCTCGGCCGAGAGCAGCCCGGCGTCCGGGGCTTCGTCGCCGGAGAACACCAGCGGCACCGCCTGCTGCCACAGGTTGCCGAACCAGGCGTCGAGCGCGTCCAGCAACGCGGAGGGATGCACGACCAGCGCGCTGCTCAGCGTCGGCGCCCCGGACCGCAGCGGGATCAGCCCGAGCAGGGTGTCCGCCAGTATCATCTTGATCGGCGCCTCGGCGATCACCCTGGCCTCCTCGCCCAGCCCCAGCCCCGCCTCCAGATCGGCCCGCAGGTCGTGCAGATCCAGCGCCCGGCGATCGTAGATGCCCCGGAAGCGCACTCCTTTGCCGAGCAGCTCCCGCTCCACCGGGTGCAGGGTGCTCGGTGGCTGTGCGTAAGGCGGTTTGTCCACAAAACGCACCTCCCGGCGGGCGGTTCGCATCACCTGCTCCACCCGCATGGTGATCTGTTCCCCGCCGTGCAGCACCTCGATCAGCTCGGACGGCTGCCGCCCGGCCGCCGCCTCCTGGTACCGGTCCCGCAGGAACGCGGCGAACACCCTGCCCTGCTTGAGCTCGTGCTCTTTTTGCAGGAACAACGCTTCAAGTGCGACCTCCGGCGCCATCGCGGTGAACCGCTCCGGCGGCCCCGCCGACCGCGAAACCAGCCCCAACGCCCGCAACGCCTTGAGCGCGGGCCGCAACTGCTGCGCAGTCAGCCGCAACCTCGCCCGCAACTCCGCCGCCGTCATCGCCTGGCTGTCGACCAGCACCTCGTAAACGGCCTGCTCAGCAGGCGGTATCCCGACGATGCCCAGCATGCCGGCGCCCCTCACAGTGGCTCCAGGACAACTCGAAGCCCACAGTATGGCCAGCCCCCGCCCGTCCCTACACCGCCGAAGGGGCGCTCACTGAGGCTGAAGTCACCGGCCAGCGACAGCTACCGAAAAGAATAAATCAGCGATTCATACACTGGCGCATCGTCGAACGGCTGCAATTCACCGAACTTTCTCCATCCCCAAGACAAATACGCCGTGCGCGCGGGAATGTTGTCCGGCTTCACCAGCAAGGTGGCACGTTCTTCCGCCCGATCAGCAAGGAGTGCATCGTGCAGCCGGTGAGCGTAGCCACGTCGTCGCCAATCGGGCAACACCATAAGCTGTGTCACCGCAAACGTCCGACTGCCATCCTCTTTCAACAGCTCCGGCACCACATTTCCACGAAACCCCCGCCACCACGCCGATCGCTCCGGCAGCGTATAGCCCAGCGTGTATCCCACCATCGAATCATCGACCCATCCCGCCACCAAGGCGAACCCCGGCCATTTCGCGTAGGCTTCAAGACGCTGCCAAAATCGATCCGGCGCAAAGAAGGGATCACCCAGCAGAGCCTCGTAGACCTTCTTGTAGACGGAGAGCAGCACCGGCTTGAGCTCGACCATCCCAGCCGCGTCATGGTCACACAGTGCAAGTGGCGGCGTCGGAGCCATGTTGGATCGCACCCAAGTCACCGTACTGCGGCGTAGCGATCACACAGCTCGTCAACACCAGCGAATCGCGCATAGGAAGAAATAGTCCGCATTACCCGCTCCAAGATATCTACCGCCTGATCTGCCCGCCTGGTCACCGGCACATCCGCGAGGTCAGGGTAGCGCCTTCACCATCACGTCAAACACCGGCGAGCCAGGAAGCGGGTTTCGCTTCTGTGCGACGCGATGCCAGCCCCAATCGGCATAAGCGTGTTGTGCTGGCGTGGCTGCTGGCAGCACGGTGAGCGTGGCGCGTTCCTCAGGCCGATGTGCAAGCAACTCGTCGTGGAGCCGGGCGGCAATCCCTTGCCGTCGCCATGGATGCCGCACGAGGAGTTCCACTAGGGCAAAGGTGCGTCCGGCGCGCTCCCTCGTCACTACCGGATCGATCGGAGTCACCAGGTCCTGCCACCAGGGTGTGTTCGGCAGCAGCGTGACGCCGAAGGTGAACCCGACCAACGTCTCCTGGTCGCGAGCAGTCACCAAATCAAAGCCAGGCGCCTGGCTTTGGGAGTGGAACCGTTCGGCGAAGAGATCGGCGTGTTCACTGCCCCAGTGGTAAGGCGGCTCTTGGTACACGTCGAAGTAGAGATCCCGGAGATCTGGCAGCAAGTCGGCTGCGGCCGGCCCGCTCACGTGGGCATACGTCACGGCATCAGGTGCCGGGAGCATCGACTTGTCTTCCGTCGGCGGCGCCGTGATAAGCGGCCACCGCCGTCTTGAGTTCACTAACAGCACGCACATCGCCGTAGCGATCTGCCAACGGCGTGGCCAACCCGTTGAGCCACTTCACCACGACCGAAGAGCGCATGGTGTCGGCCTGCTCGAGAGCACGTAATCCGATGTTGGCGGCTTCAGCCGGCTCTTGTTGTGCCAGCCGTACCTTACCGAGGCGGATCTCGTCGATAATTCTGCTGCGCGCGTAGGCGCCACCGCGGCTGTCGATGGCCCCGAGGGTGTGGGCTTCGGCGCGGTTGGCGTGAACGAGCGCCCGTTTCGGTTCTGGTTCGTGCAGTGCCAGCTCGGTGTAGGTGTTGGCCGCCAGGCATTCGACTTCTGCCTGGTTCATGTAGTGAATCCAGTCCACGTGCTGGTCGGGAGTGGCTTCGTCGAAGACTTCAATGCATGCCTCGACAGCGCGACGAGCACTACCTGCCTCGCTGGGACCGAGCTGGGCGTGAGCGCGAGCCTCCAGGCCGAGCAGCTCTGACCGAACGAGCGGGTTGCCGTCACGCGGCATGGCAGCCAGCGCGGTACGGGTCAAGGTAAGGCTGTCGTCGTAGTTGCCGAGCGCGGTGGACAGCTGCGTCATATCGCCGATCACCTTGGCGCCGAGATCGGTGGCACCGGCGTGCTGGCAGGCGTGCAGGGCCGACAGGTAGTAGCGCTGGGACAGGCCGAAGGCGCCAGCGTCGTAGGTCATCCAACCGGCAAGTTGCGCGAGTTCGGCCACTACCTGGAACAGACGGCGATCGGTGTTGGCATCCGACTGCTCGCGCAAGATCTCAGCCACTGCATTGAGCTGGCCGATCACGGCCTTGCGGTGCAATCCGCCCTTACCGGAGGCATCCCAGCGACGAAAGAACGTGACAGCCTGCTCAAGCTCGGCTAGTTCGTGCTGGCCAACTTCGCCTGCTCGGACTGGCACGACCGGCAACTGCGCTGCCCACTGCCTGATCTGCCGGACGAGCGGTGCGCCCGACAGCAACGAAAGCCCCAGCAGGAACGCTCGTCGTGTGGCCATGTCGCTTGCGGTGAACTCCTCGATCCCTTCAGCAACTCGTGTTGCTGAAAGTTGGAACGGCACTCCTTCTTCTATGAGTACGTTCCCAAACGAGTGAAGGTCAACCGCAGAAGGTGTCAACGGCACTGCGGATGCGATGGCTGGTTCTGCCGAGTTTTCGTTGTGCCGGCTCAAGCTGAAGCGATGCCTGACCTCATCCGAGGCTCGCGCTAGGGCCGTGTCCAAAATCGCCTGCATGTCGGGCGTCGGGCTGATGTCTTCGCCCCGAGCTTCCCATTTGCTGACGGTACGAGCACCAACTCCGAGCGTGGCGGAGAAGTCACGGACGCTCAGCCGCAGCGCAGCGCGCAGCAACTTGGCATCGCGGCCAGTCCAGTGCTGAACGATCGCCATGGCGGGGCTCCCGGATCTTGTGCCAGCAAGCACTGTAACCAGCGGAATACGCAGGGTGCAACGCCAGGGCGACGCGGGTGCGACACCGGCTGGTTCCCACCGACACCGTCTCTGACCAGGCTGTTTACCAGGCATCCGGCGCCGGGTGCCGCTTCCAGATCCGACAAGGCGATGGGACGGAACCGCTGTGTCAGCCCGGTCAGTGAAGGTCCGTGCGACCCGCAAGCGTCTCGGGGGTAGCGACAAAGCCCAGCGGCGAGCGGTCGCGCTGAAACTCAAGGCGGCCTACGAAGCCGGTGCGACTACTCAGGGAATCGCGGTGCGCTTCGGCTTCGCGCGAACGACAGTGCGGAACCTACTGCACGAGGTCGACACCGCCATGCGGCCACCGGGAGCTCAGCCACTTGAGCCGCAGGTCCAGCTGTGAACACGTCGCCGAGCAGCGAACCGTCGCCGGTCGAGTGGGACGGCATCGCCTGGTGGACCGGCCACGACCGAGCCAACGGCAACCGGCCCAAATACGGCAGCCGAGTCCGGATCCGCGAGGGCGATCGCTACGCCGGCTACCTCGGCACGGTGACCTGGTACGAGGGCCAGTGGAACAGCACCACCTTCCCGGTGCAGCTCGACGGCACCGGCCTGACCCTGCTTTGCAGCACAGCAGACGTAGTCGAGATCTGAATCCTGGGACCTCCCCACTTGTGTCAGGGGCGGTGTCAGCGCGGTGGCTGTTCGGCGTCAGTGCAGTGGGTGATCGTGGTCGGCGTGATCAGTTCAGCGCTCGTGGCCTCGGGGCTGCGGAAGGCATTCCAGGACAAGGCCGTGCGTGACGGCGTCGACCGGGAGGTCCCAGAAATGACCAGGGGTACCAAGAACAACAGGGCCTGGATGCCACGGGCTTTCCGGCGAGCGGGGGTCGCGGCGGTGGCGGTCACCCTGCTGGCCGGGCCCGGGTTGGCGACGGCTGCTGCCGGGCAGGATCGCCCGGAGCTGCGGGAGGCGATGCAGGCGTTCGTCGATTCCGGTATCGCTGGGGTGCAGCTGCGCGTACACGACGAGCGGGGTGACTGGGCCGGTAGCGCCGGGGTGCGCCGGCTCGGCGAGGCCGCGAAGCCGTCGACGAACGGCCGGTTCCGGGCGGGCAGCGTCACCAAGACCTTCACCGCGACCGTGGTGCTGCAACTGGTGGGCGAGGGCAAGGTCGGGCTGGACGCCCCAGCTGCCGACTACCTGCCCGAGTTCGGGCTGGATCGGCGGATCACAGTGCGGATGTTGTTGCAGCACACCAGCGGGGTGTTCAACCAGACCGGCGATTACGACCGCGACGGGACGTATGTGCCAGGAGTCCCGTGGTCCGGCAAGGAGTGGGTGGACAACCGCTTCAGGACCTACCAGCCGGAGGAGCTGGTGCGGTTCGCGTTGTCCAAGCCGTTGCGGTTCGCGCCGGGGACCGAATGGAGGTACTCGAACACCAACTACGTGCTGGCCAGGTTGCTGATCGAGGAGGTCACCGGCCGCTCGTACGTCGAGGAGACGCAGCGGCGGATCCTGCGGCCGCTCGGGATGCGGGGCACCGGGATGCCGGGTTTCTCGCCGGAGATTCCCGGGCCGCACGCCCACGCCTACTACCGGTACGAGGACGCCGGCCAGCAGAAGACGGTCGACGTCACCCGTCAGAACCCGTCCTGGGTCTCCGCCGGCGGTGACCTGATCTCGACCACCCAGGATCTCGGCACGTTCATGTCGGCGCTGATGGGCGGCAGGCTCCTCCCGGACCCGCTGCTGGCCGAGATGCGCAAGCCGGACCCGACGATGGGCTACGGCCTGGGGTTGTTCGTGCAGGACGGCACCTCACCGTCTCCCTTTCCGCCGCCGAGCTGCGGCGTCACCGTGCTCAACCACAACGGCGGCATGCAGGGCTCCGCGACGCTGATGTACAGCACGCCCGACGGCAGCAAGACCCTGACCGCCTCGCTGAACTATGTGGACGACGCCGCACAGTCCGGGGCAGGGACGTTCCGGACGGGGCTGCAGAGGCTCGTCGACGAGGTGTTCTGCGAGGGGCACTGACCACCGGCACGCAAAGCGGCCCTGGTTCACGTTCGGTGAACCAGGGCCGCCCACGCACTGAGCGGGCGACGGGAATCGAACCCGCGTAGCTAGTTTGGAAGACTAGGGCTCTACCATTGAGCTACGCCCGCATGCGCCCGGAGGACCGCGCGCACAGCTAGCTTAGCGGCTACCGCTATGGTGATCGAACACCGCCCCGGGTTCGGGGCGGACGGGATGTGGCGCAGCTTGGTAGCGCATCCGCTTTGGGAGCGGAGGGTCGCAGGTTCAAATCCTGTCATCCCGACCGAAAATAGGTCTCTGACCTGCAAGAACGCGGGTGTCAGTCCAAAGAGGCTGACACCCGCGTCTCAGTTTCCGTCTCATTTGCCCTGGTCACACGACCGCACGGAGCCCGGGCGGCTCTTCGCCGTCGGGGCCGTCGCCCGGCGCCTTCGCGGCGTCGAGCAGCTGCTGCAGTTGTGCGAGCAGCGCGGCGGCGTCTGACTGAACCGGCGACGTCGGAGCGTGCGACCTTAGGGTCTCGTTCCACAATTGGACAAGGCCGCGATCCACTTCGGCGGCCCCTATACCTCTCGAACGACTCGCAACGCATCGGCACCGAGCACAACGGCGATGTGCAACACCCGAGGCAGTAGCTGCGACTGAGACGGTATGACCGATGTCGAGCGTGGTACCTCCTCCGATGCTCCCGCACTGCGGCTGACGCCGAAGACGATGTGGACGAACGCTGCCGTGATGGCGGTGCCGCCCGCGGCCGCGGCGCTGGGGTTGTGGTGGCCAGCGACCGTCGTCTCCGATTTTGGAGGATGACTCGTGGCCAACTACAGCGCGAACTACCTGAAACGTCTCCGTGACGCCACCGAGTCCTTCACAGTGGCGTTCGACGACTGGATGAGGACCCAGGTTGAGTCCGACTTCATGGAGTCGCGGGGGCTGTTGCCGACGGTTTGGGTGGCCGAGGGACAGGACGCTGACAAGGTCCGTGCTCTGGAGTTGAAAGTCGCCGAAGCCGCCGGCTCGGCAGCGCGGGCGGTGTCCGTGACGGGTGCGCACATGGCGGTCGCAGGGTTGGGGACACTCGATCCGATCGCGAACTGGTTCACAATGTCCAGCCCGAAGGCGCTGTTCAGCCCTCAAGATATCCGCTCAACCGCGGCGAGCGTGAAGGGACGGCTCGCGACCATGATCGCCGAAGCTGAGGCCGCCGCGGAGACGAGCGTTCCAGGCTTTGCGCCGTCTGAGTTGCACCCGCTGATTTGGAGTGCTGCCGCCGCTCACTGGACCACTCACCAGTACCGGGTGGCGGTACGAGAAGCCGCCGAGGCGCTGACTATCGATTGGAAGATGAAGCTCGGCAGAAACAACGTCGACGATACGGTGTTCTGGCAGCAGAGCCTCGCACCTGGGTCGGCGACTCCGGAGCATCCGAAGATCGTCTGGCCGGGCGACCGCGCAGACAAGACGGTCAAGAGTGTGCGCGGCGGCTTCGAGCCGCTCGCCAAGGCGCTCACTGCCTTGGCGACTGGCTTGAACTTGACAGTCCGCAACACCGCTACACACACGCGTCACGAACTCTCCGAGCAGCATGCTCTTGAGCGACTCTCCGCCTACAGCTATTTGGCACGTCTGCTCGACGACTGCGAGATCGATCGCGGAGAGACAAACTGATACCCTACTGAACGCATCGCACGCCACGTTCACCACCGAAACCAGGCAACCTCGTGCGAAAGAATCCGGCGGACTAACCGACAACCGTTCACGGGCGGCCCGACAAACTGGGCGCACCGTTCCCTCTAATTTCCCCTGGTGACACGACCGCACGGAGCCCGGGCGGCTCCTCGTCGTCGGGGCCGTCGCTCGGCGCGTTCGCGGCGTCGAGCAGCTGCTGCAGCTGTGCCAGCAGCGCGGCGGCGTCTGGCTGGCTGACCGCGGGCGAGGCCGGCGGGGATGCCTCCGGCTTTTCGTTCCACAGGAAGCCCTCGACCTGGTCGGCGATTCCCGCGACCACCTCGGTCGGAATGTGCACATAGCGTTTGGCGACCGATGCGTCACCCCAGCCCATGACCTCCATGATCGCGGGCAGCGGAACCTTCAGGATGAGCAGCATCGTGGCCGCGGTGTGCCGCGCGTCGTGGAGCCGCGCGTCCCGCACCTCCGCCTCGGCAAGCAGCGCCTTCCACTCGTCATGATCTGCCCGAGGATCGAGCGGCCGCCCGGTGGGCTGCGCGAACACCCAGTCCCCCGACTGCCACTCGGTGCCGGCAAACCGCCGCTCGTCGTCCTGCGCCGCTTTCTGCTTGCGCAGCATCTCCAGGAGCGGCCCGGGGATGCCGACGGTGCGGCGCCCCGCCTTCGACTTAACGTCGACCTCGCGAAGACCGCCACCATGACGTTTCGGGCAGGAACTGGCGTGCCGCATGCAGTCCGGCGGGCAAACCGGCGGGCACTTCGCATGCCGCTTGCACGTCACCGGGCACGGCTTCGTGCGATGGAGCCGCTCCCCGCACTTGTGCGGGTCGTCGCAGCCGTGCTTCCACTTGTGCCGCTGCAGCTGCCTCGGCGTGCGCAGCAGGCCGGCGTCCAGATCGATCCGCGACCACTTCAGCCCGAGCGCCTCACCGCGCCGCAGGCCGAGCGCGAGCGCGATCACGAAGCGCGCACCGTTGCGCCGATCGCGAGCAGCGGCAAGGAGCCGCTTAGCTTCGTCGGCGGTCAGCGGCACAATCTCGTCCTCGTCAACACGCGGCGCCTTCGCGAGCTTCGCCGGATTCACGGCTAGCCGCCCCTGGTCGAACGCGATCGTGAGCGCCGTCTTGGCCGTACGGTGCACCTGGTGGACCGTTCCAGGTTTCGCGCCGCAGTCAGCCATCTTCGCGTAGAGCTTCTCCAGATGCTCGGGCTCCAACTTCCGGAGCCGGTGTGCTCCCAGGCCGGGAATCAGGTGCTTGTCGACCGCCGTCCGGTACCCGGCCAGCGTGTTCTCGCGCACCGACGGTGCCGCAACGTTTTCGACCCAATGGGTCAACCACTTCTCGACGGTCCACGTCCGTGAGCCGGGTTCGGGCGCTCGGCCGCTGTCGCGCTGGCGTTCGAGTTCGCGAACCGCCTTGATGACTTCAGTATCGGTTTTCCGCTCGACGTGCCGGCGGTCCGGCTCCCCGTTGTCGAGCACGCCCATGGACACGCGGCCGTACCACTTCCCGTCCTGGCCGGGGTAAATGCTGCTCACACAGTTGGGGGCACGCGTACCTTCGGCGCGCTTCCTGCGCGGCATGATCAGTGCTCCCCTGCTTGAGCTACAAGCCGCCCTATGTAGGCCGTCAACTCGTCGGCCGGAACACGCCTGTAGCGTCCGACGAGGACACTGGGGACTACCTCTTCCTTGATGAGCGCGAACATCTTGGTCCGGCTAACCGCGAGTCGGTCAGCAGCTTCCTCGACCGTCAACATCTCCCGCGGACTGGACGGGTTCCCCTCGGGACTCACTTCCGTTACCACATGCATCGAAAGATATTCGGCATTAGACAGGAGAAGAATGACACTTCAAACCAACACGATCGAGCAGCACTATTCTTAGTTCATTTCGTCTCTGCAATTGCAGCAATTGCGTGTTTCGCAAGTTTTTCAGTCCAATATAGCCGACCTGCCCGACGGGAGATACAGGGAACGGGGTAGCCCAATAAGAACCAAGCATGCCCTAAAGATGGAAGACCGGGAGCATACCCGCCAAACAGATGACGCCAAAGGGCGAGTGGAGCCGAGGGGAATCCAACCCTTGCCCCTGTCCTGCAAAAATGCGGCGCCGAGACCTGTAATACGGAACCGGCTGGTCCGACTGGCCCACCGCCTGCCCCGGTTGGCTCCAGTGCATTCGAACGACAGGCTTTCGCAAGCATCGTGATCATCAGTTAATCAACCGCAACACGGAGGCTGACTCTCACCGCTTCGCGACCAGACCCGCCGCGTTCAACCAGCTGAGTCGACGATAGGTATGACTTGGGCCGCAGACGAACTTCACTCAACGCTACGAAGCACATCCGACCGGGCACAGCTGTGCCGAACCAGCACAAACCCCCTGACCACCTCAGGTTGGCCCTCAGTGGTCACGGCGTGTCCGCATCCCGGGCACGGTCGACGGCCACGGGGCTAGTGAAGGTGTGCAGGTGTTCCCGGATCTCAGCGGCTCGGTGGAGGTGGCCGCAGTCGGTGAAGAGTGCGGCGGCTTCATGCCAACATTGGATGGCTTCGGTAAGGCGGCCGGTGTGATGCAGCGACTTGGCTAGTGTGTCCAATGGTTCAGCGATATTGTGGGCAGGGTCACCGATGGTACGGCCCAGGGCGATCGCTTCCTGGCACAGCGTGATGGCTTTGTGGTGCTCACCTAATCCCTGCCAGGCACAGGCCAGATGGCGCAATGCGCCAGGTTCGCCGGTGAGGTCGCCAGCACCTCGACGCAAGCTCAAGCTGCGTTCTCCGTGTTCGATAGCCTTCCTGTAGTCACCAAGTCCGGTGTATGTGCGGCCCAAGTGGTGTTCCACCAGTCCTTCCATCCTGCCAGTGTCAACGCCCTCGCTCAGGGAGTGTGCTTCCTGGAGATACTGCAGCGCTTCTCCGAAGCGTTCTCGCTCGTGGCATACCCAGCCGAGATCCCTGAGCGCGCCTGCACGGTGGACACGGTCACCAGATTCACGGACCAGGGTCCAGGCACGGTAGAAGTCGGTCGACGCCTCACTCAGGCGCCCCATCGTCATAAAAGCTTCGCCTCGTCGGCTGCGAAACACAACTTCAGCAATGGAGTCCCCGCAGCCTTGAGCTGCGACCAGCCCCACGTCACATATCTCAAGTAACTCGTCCCAACTACCTTGTAGGAGGAGGAACCTGGCGCCTTCGGTGAGATGGATGACGTGGCGGTGCATGTCGTGGTTGGCAGCGTGGCGCAGGGCTGCCAGCAAATTGGTCCTTTCGGTTTCCGCCCAGTCCAGCGCATGTGCCCGATCAGTGATCACCATCGGCCGGGCAGGGGCAGTGAAGTGCAGCGGAAACCGGAAGTGAGCGGGGAAGAGCAACTCGTCGCAGACGTGAGCAGCGTGGGTATACAAAGTGAGAATCGATTCCCGAGCGTGGTCGCGGTCGGCGGCGCTGTCGTAACGGCGGACCTGGTCGACGGCGTATGCGCGCAACAGGTCGTGAAACCGATACCGGTCCCTGGCAACCGATTCGATCAGATGCACCGTGTCCAGCCTCTCCAGTAGCCGACGAGCCACGGGCACGGCGAGGTCGGCGAGCGCGGCAGTGGCGTGCACGCCGAAATCGGGGCCCGGGTGCATCCCAAGACGCCGGAACAACCGCGCTTCCTCTGCGGTGAGTCGTTGATAGGACCAGTCGAACACCGCCCGCACTGCGCCCCGTTCATCCCCACCCCAGCTCAGGGCGTCCAGTCGATACTGCTCATCCGCCAAATCCGCTGCGACGTCCACGACGGTGTGCGGCCCAGCGGCGACCCGGCCAGCGGCGATGCGCAACGCCAGCGGCAACCGCGCACACAATCGGATCAATTCGGTGACCGCGCCCAATTCCGCCGTCACCCTTGGTCGTCCGACGATGTCGGTTACCAGTTCCAGCGCCTCGTGCTCGGACAGAAGATCGAGGGTGAGGCGGGTGGCGGACTCGGTGATCACCAGACCGGTGAGGCTGTCGCGGCTGGTGACCACGACCACGCACCCTGATGTCCCAGGCAGCAAGGGACGGACCTGGTCGGCACTGTTGGCGTTGTCCAGCACGATCAACACCCGCCTCCCATCCAGCAACGACCGGTACAACCCGGACTGCGCCTCCACCCCGACCGGCATGGCCTCTGCCGGAATACCCAACGCTCGCAGGAACCCGTCCAGCACTTCCCCTGGTGTGGCCGGGTCCCCGGGCCCATAGCCGCGGAGATTGACGTGCAAGGCGCCGTCAGGGAAGCGGTGCTTCACGCGGTGAGCCCAGTGCACCGCGAGGGTGGTCTTACCGATCCCGGCAGTGCCGTCCACCGCCGAAATCACCACCGCTCCAGCCCCTTCCCGATCATCACTGGCGGGCAGGAGGGCATCCAAAGCGGCCAGATGCTCAACGCGGCCAGTGAAATCCTTGATCGCCAGAGGTAGTTGCCGCGGCACGACCCGACCACGTTGCCCTCGCCGTTCAGTCATGACTCCCAGTCTGGTGCCGGACCCGGTGGCCAGGGTGGTGTTCTGTCACGCCGCCACCCGCACGGACCACAAACCCGACCGCGACGCTGGCCAGCAGCTTGCTTCTGAAGGTTTGCAGACAGACGCTGAAGCAAGTAGCGCCCGGCCGGCTTCTTCCGTCGGTCGGCCGGTCAGCGGTGGCGATGCGGAGCGGCGAGCAGGGCTGGCCCGTTGCGCACGGAACCAGCGCTACCCGCCACCCACTTCAGCCTTACGCTGCCATTGACCAGTGCACGACGTAGGCTGCGGCTTGGCTGTGCAAGTACGCGCGCAGGCGGGCTTGTTGGCGTTCCGTGGCAGCGTCAGTGCCTCGCTTCGGCCCGCGTCCAGGGCAGTTGGCAGCGCGCCTGGCAACATCTCGTCCACCAAGTCATGAAGCAAGCACAGCAGCACGTTTGCTACATCTCGCTCCAGAACAGGCTTCTTCATGTAGGAAAGCACCAGAAGCACTTGACCATTGCGCTGACGCACTCCGATCAGATCGTGCACCTTGACCGCGAGGCCGCCTTCGGTCCATACACTCGGCGTGACCCGGACTTGGTCGCGCCACTCGGAAGTCACCGCAGATAACCGACCGCGACCTCCGGGTAGGCGTCTGCCTGCCATCCCCACTGTTTCGCACGGTCGACCACGCGCTCCAGCTCGAACCCAGGATCCGTTGAGCTGGTAGCTCGGCGGAGGCCAGCCAGGAGCGGACCGTAACCACGAACGACGGGCAACCCGAACTGGCGAACCTGGCCAGCCGAGTGCTGTCGACCTGGGGTAGTACTGCCCGGCCGGCCACACTCGTCGTGACGGTCCTGGCAGTCCTGCTGGCTGCGGCATGGCTCTTCGACGTCAACATCAGCGTCGGACCGACCCAGATCACGGGGGGCTAGTGGAAGTCGGCTGTCGGAGCTCAACGGGCTCCGACAGCCGTCTCATTTCCCGTCTCAGTTCATGCCGTATCCGCGTGTTTCTGCTGTTGCCGGTATCGCTGTGACCAGCACTGATGCGACTTGCGGTACCCTAAAAACCTGCTCCCCCGGGTCTTTGGGAGCGGAGGATCCCGACCACGACGGCTCTGCTTGACGTGGCTCCTCACGGTCCACGTGCAGCGGAGCCGCCTCGGTAAGCGGAGGTGGCGATGCGTGAGGTGGGGTTGCCCTCAGGCGAAGAGGTTCCGGCGCTGGGGCAGGGGACCTGGCATTTCGCGGAGAGCGGCAAGCGGCGGCGGGACGAGATCGCGGCGTTGCGGACCGGGCTGGACCTCGGCATGACGCTGGTGGACACCGCCGAGATGTACGGCGACGGCGCGGCGGAAGAGCTGACCGGTGAAGCGATCGACGGTCGCCGCGACGACGTGTTCCTGGTCAGCAAGGTGCTACCCAGCAACGCCAGCCGAACTGGCACCGTCGAAGCCTGCGAACGCAGCCTGCGCCGGCTCGGCACCGACCGGATCGACCTCTACCTGCTGCACTGGCCGGGCCACCACCCGCTGACGGACACCGTCGAAGCGTTCGAAGAGCTCCAGCGAGCCGGAAAGATCCGGCACTGGGGCGTGAGCAACTTCGACCTCGACGAACTCGGCGAAGTACCCGAAGGCGCCGCGACCGACCAGGTGCTCTACAACCTGAGCCGGCGCGGCATCGAGTACGACCTGCTCCCCGAATGCCGCCATCGCGGGCTGCCGGTGATGGCCTACTCACCGATCGAACAGGGCCGCATCCTGCGCGACCCGGCGCTCCGCCTGGTCGCCGAGCGGCACTCGGCCGGCGCCGCCCAGGTGGCGCTGGCCTGGGTACTGCGCCACGAAGGGATCATCGCGATCCCCAAGGCGGGCACCGCCGAACACGTCCGCGAGAACCACGCGGCACTCGAACTCCGGCTCACCGAAGACGATCTGTCCGAACTGGACCGGGCGTTCCCGGCACCCGCCGGGCCGACCCCGCTGGAGATCCTCTAACCCTCCACCTGGCGGGCGGTGGCCATGGCGCGCTCGGTCTCCCAGAAGGCGCGCATGGACACGACCAGTCCGTCTTCGCGGACGCGGTAGACGAACACACCGTCAGTGTCCACCCGGTAGTTGCCGGGCAGGTACGTGGTGATGGTGCCGACGTTGGCCACCTCGTCCCCCGCCGCGTGCGAGTCGCGGATGGTGAACTCGAACCGCTGCACCTGCCCGATCGTCAGGTCCCAGAACGCGGAAATACCCTCGCGACCATGGTGTCCCTTGCCCGTCTCGTCGAACATGGACGGGCCGACCGGATCCTCCACCACCGCGTCCGGCGCGAACAGCGCCAGCCACTCGTCCTTTTCGCCGTTGGTCACCGCGTTCATCGAGCGCCAAGCGGCGACCCTGGCCGCCGGCTGCTCGGCCGCCGGGTCCCAGCACACGTTCACCGTCACTGCGGCCTCCTCAGAACTTCGAGATGATCTCGTCGCCGAACTTCTTGATCGAGTCTTTCTTCGGGCCGATCTCCGCGTCGAAGCCGATTCCGTCGAACACCCACGGCATGGTGATCACGTCGGTGACCCCGATCTCGGCCTGCTCCTGGTAACCCGCCAGGCCGAACCGGTCCAGGCACACCGCCTGGATCTCGAACGGCTCTTCGGCCCGGCCGTACTCGGCCCGCAGCGCACCCAGCCTGCCGATGGTCTCGCGCAGGTCGTCGAACTTCATCATCGCCGAGGACCAGCCGTCACCCACCCTGGCCGCGCGCCGCAGTGCCACCTCGGTGTGGCCGCCGATGTAGAACGGCACCCGCTTCGCCGGCGCCGGGCTCATCCGCAGCTTGTCGAAGTCGAAGAACCGCCCGTGGTACTCGACCATGCCGCCGCCGAGGATCAGCCGCAGCACCTCGATCGCCTCGTCCACCCGTTTGCCCCGGTTCGCGTACGGCGCCCCGCACCATTCGAACTCCTCGGGCGACCAGCCGACCCCGAGACCGAGGCCGAACCGGCCGCCGGTCAGCGCCGCGACCGAGCCGACCTGCCTGGCCAGCAGCACCGGGTTGCGCGAACCGAGTTTCAGCACCGACGTGTAGAACTCGATCTCGCTGGTCACCGCGCCCATCGCGGCGGCCGCGACCAGCGGGTCCACCCAGGGCGTGTGCTCGTCCCAGAACCGGCTCCCGTCCGGGGTATACGGATAGTCCGCCGACACCGTCTCGGAGTAGAAGAGCGAGTCGGGCAGCGCGACCGAGGAGAACCCGTACTGCTCGGCGGTGGCGGCGAGCTCGGCGAGTTGGTCGAGTGGGCTCAGCGCGACAGACAGCGTGAACTTCATACGACCGGACTATAACGTGTTCTAGTTTATCGAGCTAGGGCTGAACGGCTTCGGTCCACGCCCTGTCCAGGATCTCGCGGACGGTCTCGGCCGGTGATTGCGCCGAAGTGTCCAGCCACAGCCCGACCTTCGGCGTGTTCGTACGCAGCTCAGCGTCCATGTCGGCCACACCGTAATCGCCGTACGCGGACTTCGCGCGGCCGTCTTCCCGTGCCTGGACCGCGTCCGGCTTCGGCGCGAGCACCACCACCAGCAGCGGCCTGCTCCGGATCAGCCCGACCACCTCGGTCAGGTACTCCCCCAGCATGACGTCCTGCAGCACCACGGTGAAACCGGCCCGGAAGTACTCGTCCGCGGTCGTGGCGGCCAGCCGGTACCGCAGGCGGAGTTGCTCGATCGCCTCCGGCGACGGCTCGGCGCTCATCTCCGCCCCGCCGCGGACGACCATCTTGCGGAACAAGTCCCCGCGGACGTGCACGGAGTCCGGAATGGACTCGGCGAGCAGCTGGGCGACGGTGGACTTGCCGGCCGCGGAGATGCCGGTGATCAGGATGACGGCCTTGGACATAGCGCCGATCATGGCGCAGCCGCCGATCGCCCGCAGCTGAATTCCTTGCCACCGGCACCACGCGGTGCCCAGACTCGCCGAATGAGCACACCGGGGGAGTTCGCCGGAGAGGTCGCGGAAAACTACGCCAGATACCGCCGGGGCTACCGCGCCGACGTGATCGGTCACCTCGCCGCCGAGTTCGGCCTCGGTGCCGGGGCAAGGGTTCTCGACCTCGGCTGCGGCCCCGGCCAGCTCGCGCTCCCGCTGGCCGCCGTGGCCGGCTCGGTGCTCGGCATGGATCCGTCCGCCGACATGCTCGCGCTGGGCCTGGCCGCCGGGCGTCGCACCGGCACCTCGAACATCAGCTGGGTGCTCGGCGCCGACCGGGACGTGCCGACCTTGGAACCCTTACTGGGCAGGGAAAGCGTCGACCTGGTGACGATCGGTACCGCAGCGCACTGGATGGACACCGACGTGCTCTTCCGCAACCTCGTCCCGCTGCTCCGGCCCGGCGGCGGGATCGCGGTGATCGCGAACAGCATCCCGGTGTGGAACCAGCGCAGCCGATGGGCGCTCGCGCTGCGGGAACTCGCCGCGAAATGGTTCGGCGTACGGGACTTCCCCAGCTGCGGTACCAGCGAAGCGGAACGCGAACGGTACCGGGACGAGCTGGCCGCCGCGGGTCTGTCCGTTTCCGGAGAGCAACTGTTCGACTACACCGAGCAGCTCGACATCGAGCAGGTGATCGGGTCCTTCTACTCGGCCGCTCCGCTGGACCGGCTGAACAGTGATCAGCGTCCGAGCTTCGACGGGGAGATCAAGAACGCCTTACTGGCGGCCGAGCCCGCCGGGCTGTTCACCGAATTCGTGCCGGTGCGCGTGCTGACCGGCCGCCGCGTTCTGTGAGCCGAACCACCGGTCAGGCGTGATTCAAGCCACCGGATCCGTCCGACACCGAGCGTTCCGGCGTGCACGTCGAGCAGGGAATCGTTGCCGGCAAAAGGTTCATCCGCTGTAGCCCGGATCACCACGGCCGGAAATCCGGGGTTCGCTTTCGCCGCGGGTGGTGTGTTTACCGTTTCGTGATCGGCGAGTGCACCGCCGGAAAACCCCGACTCCCCAAATCCCCCTGGAGGACACTCGTGCCCTCGACCACGCGTACCCGCACCGAGAAAATGCGCCGGCTCACCGCGGCCGGCCTCGCCTGCGCCACCGGTGCCGGCGCCTTTCTCGGCCTGTCCGGCACCGCATCGGCGGTGGTCCCCACCGAACAGACCCTGGATGCCGCGCCTTCGCCGGTCACCACCGGCAGCAGCCTGACCTTCACCGGCAAGCTCACCCGCGGCGGTGACCGCCCGGTCGCCGGCGAGCAGGTCGACCTCGAATCCCGTGCCGCGGCCGACCAGCCGTGGACCGTCGCCGCCGCCGGCACCACGAACGACGACGGAGTGGCGTCGATTCCGGCCACCGTCTCCAGCAGTTCGGACTGGCGGATCAACTACCACGGCGACCGGATCAACGACCCGTCGATCTCGCCGGTGGTCAACGTGCAGGCCGAACAGCCCGTCGGCCAGCAGATCGTGGACGCGGCCGCGTCGCAGGCCGGCAAGCCGTACTCCTACGGCGCCACCGGCCCGGACAGCTTCGACTGCTCCGGGCTGACCCAGTTCGCCCACCGCCAGGCCGGAATCGAACTCCCCCGGACCTCCCGCGACCAGCGGGCCGCGCTGGGCGACGTGGCGAAGTCCGATATGCGGCCGGGCGACCTCGTCTTCTTCGCCAACGGCGGCAGCGTTTACCACGTCGGCATCTTCGCCGGGGACAACAAGATGTGGGCCGCTCCCGAATCCGGTGACGTGGTGAAGCTGCAGGACATCTGGACCGACTCGTACACGGTCGGTCGCGCCTGGTGACCAGCGGCGGTGTGCCCGGTCACCCTGGGAACCGCGGGCCGGACGTCCTCGTTGTCCGGTTCAAGGAACCTCGACATCGGGAGTGACCCATGGGTACCGCGATCGTGTTGATCGTGCTCCTCGCCCTGGTAGTCGCCGGCGGCCTGTACCTCGCGAGAAAACAGGCGGACGCCAAGCGGCAGCAGCTCGAAGACGCCAAGGCCGACGCCAGACGGCTGCTCGAGCGCCTCGGCGGGCAGGTGCTGAACCTGTCCGGCACCGACATCGCCTCGCAGCAGGCGATGGCGGACGCGTCCGAACGCTACAACGCGGCCGGTTCCCAGATGGAGCAGGCGCAGACCATCGAGCAGGCCCGGCTGGTGAAGGAGACCGCGATCGAAGGTCTCTACTACGTGCGGGCCGCCAGGACCGCGATGGGCATGGACCCCGGCCCGGCGCTGCCGGAGGACCCCGAGCGTGAGCGCGCGGGCAAGGTCTCCGAGCACCGCAGGGTGGAGGTCGAAGGCCAGACCTACGAGGCCTCACCGCAGCCCGGCGAGAACACTCCGCACTACTACCCCGGTGGCCGCGTGGCCGGACGTCCGGTGCCGCAGGGCTGGTACAGCGAGCCCTGGTGGAAGCCGGCGCTGGTCGCGGGCGCCTGGGGGGTCGGCTCGATGCTGCTGTTCAGCGCTATGTTCTCCGGCATGGGTGGCATCGCGAGCGCCGGTGCCTGGGAGTCCGGCTACGACGCCGGCCAGCAGGACGCCATGGAAGCCGGCGACGGTGGCGGCGACATGGGCGGCGACCCCGGAGGCGACTTCGGCGGTGGTGACTTCGGCGGCGGAGATTTCGGCGGCGGAGGCTTCGGCGGAGGCGACTTCGGCGGCTTCTAGCGTCGTGAGTGAAAAGTGTTGCTGGAGCAACACTTTTCACTCACGAGGTCACTCGGGCTGGCAAGACGGGCACCAGTACAGGTTCCGGCCGGCCAGTTCCTTGTGCGCCACCGGGGTCCCGCACACCAGGCACGGCATCCCGGCCCGGCGGTAGACGTAGACCTCACCGCCGTGCCGGTCCTGCCGCGGCGCCCGGCCGGTGTTCTCCGGCAGGTGTTCCTCGGCCACCGTGTCGATCTGGCCGGTCCGCACGCCGATCCGCATCAGCGCCCGCAGATCCGCCCAGATCTCCTTCCACAGCACCGGATCCAGCGCCTTGCCGGGCACCATCGGGGCGACCCCGTGCCGGAACAGCACCTCGGCCCGGTAGACGTTGCCGACCCCGGCGAGCACGGCCTGGTCCATCAGCAGTGCCGCGATCGACGTGCGCGAACCGGAGATCCGCCGCCAGGCGCGCTCCGGGTCGGCATCGCGCCGCAGCGGGTCCGGGCCGAGCCGCCCCTTGATCGCGTCCGCCTGTTCGCCGGTCAGCAGCTCGCACCGGGTCGGGCCGCGCAGGTCGGTCCAGTGCGTGGCACCGGCCAGCCGCATCCGCACCTGCCCGACCGGTTCCACCGCCGGCAGCTTCGCTTCGGCGAAAGTGCCGTACAGGCCGAGGTGCACGTGCACCGTCCCCTGTGGACCGTAGTCGTGGAAGAGGTGTTTGCCGTACGCCTCGGCGCCGAGCAGCACCTGACCGTCCAAAAGGGACGCTTCCGCGGCGAACCTGCCCTGCGGGCTGGACACCTCGACCGGCGCGCCGGCGTACCGGCGCTGGTGCAGCCGGGCGAGCCGGTGCAGCGTGTGGCCTTCCGGCATCAGGGCAGTGGTGGCAGTGGCGGCGGGGTGCCGGTGCGCTCGTAGTCGCTCAGCTGCTCGACCCGCCGGATGTGCCGCTTCTCCGGCGACGGCGGGGTGGCCAGGAATGCCTCCACGATCTCCACCGCCTCCTCCGGGGTGTGCATCCTGGCGCCGACGCCGATCAGCTGGGCGTGGTTGTGCTCCCTGGTCAGCCTGGCGATCTCCGGGCTCCAGGCCAGCCCTGCCCTGGCGCCGGGCACCTTGTTCGCGGCGATCTGCTCGCCGTTGCCGGAGCCGCCGAGCACGATGCCGAGGCTGCCATCGTCGGCCACCACGCGGCGGGCCGTCTCGACGCAGAACGGCGGATAGTCGTCCGCCGCGTCGTACACCTCCGGACCGATATCGGTCACGTCATGGCCCTGGTCGCGCAGGTGGCTCACCAGGTGGTTCTTCAGCTCGAAGCCGGCATGGTCGGATCCCAAATAGACACGCACGGAGCCCGAGTCTGCCATCCCCACCGGGGCGCGGCATGCTTCGGGGTATGGGGATCTTCGCGCAGACGGGTCACGACATCCGGCTCGAATGGGGCACCGACGGCATCGAGGCACTCGGCCGGGAGTGCGCGGTGCTGATCGTGGTGGACGTGCTTTCCTTCAGCACCACCGTGGATCTCGTCCTGGGCAGGGGCGGGCGGGTGCTCCCGCTGTGCTGGCGCGACGAGCGCGCGGCGACCGCCGCGCAGGCCGCGGGCGCGGTGCTGGCCGGCGAGCGCGAGTGGACGCTGCGGCCGTCCTCGGTCACCGCCATCCCGGCCGGCACGTTCCTCGGCCTGCCCTCCCCCAACGGCGCCACCCTCTGCGTGACCGCGGCCAGGACCGGG
This sequence comes from Amycolatopsis nigrescens CSC17Ta-90, assembly GCF_000384315.1. Taxonomy (GTDB): domain Bacteria; phylum Actinomycetota; class Actinomycetes; order Mycobacteriales; family Pseudonocardiaceae; genus Amycolatopsis; species Amycolatopsis nigrescens. Next base: position 533,386 of record NZ_ARVW01000001.1, read on the forward strand.
GCGCAGGTGCTGGCGGGCTGCCTCCGGAACGCGGCGGCGGTCGCCGCGGCCGCGGTGGCGCTGGCCGACGGCGGCCCGATCGGGGTGCTGCCCGGCGGGGAGCGCTGGGGCGTGTCGATACCCGGTGACGGGACCGGCAGCGGCGCACTGCGGCCCTGTGTGGAGGATCAGCTCGGCGCCGGGGCCATCATCGACGCGCTGCTGCTGGCCGGCGCCGGCCGCCCGTCGGTGGAGGCCGCGCTGGCCGTGGACGCCTACCGCGCCACCGGCAGCTACCTCGGGGCCGCGGTCGCCGACTCGGTGTCCGGCCGGGAACTGATCGAGAACGGCCATCCCCGCGACGTGGAACTCGCGCTCGCGGTCAATTCCTCGGCCACCGTGCCACGCTTGGTGGACGGCGTACTGGAGGCACTGGCATGACGGACGGGAACTGGGTCGAAGTCGGCGACGGCGTGCTGGCCCGCCGCTACGCCGAGCTGGACCTGACGGTCGGGCTGGTGCTCGGCGACGGGCAGTGCCTGGTGATCGACACCCGTGGTGACGCGGTGCAGGGCGCCGAGCTGGCCGCGGCGGTCCGCCAGATCACCCCGGACCCGTGCACGGTCGCGATCACCCACGCGCACTTCGACCACGCCTACGGCACGGTGGCCTTCAAGAGCGAAACCTTCGACGGCACCGCGGTCTGGGCGCACTACGGCTGCCACACAGACCTGGCCGAGGACGGCGCGGACAGCCTGCTGAAGTGGGAACAGCGCTACCGGCGAGAGGGCCGGGCCGACGTGGCCGACGCGCTGGCCGCGACCGAGCTCGTCCTGCCGGGGCACCTCGTCCGCGACGAAACCCGGCTTTCGATCGGTGGCCGCGAGGTCGTGCTGGCCCATTTCGGCCCGGCGCACACCGAACACGACCTGGTCGTGCAGGTACCGGACGCGGCCGTGGTGTTCGCCGGTGACCTGGTCGAGAACGGCACTGGCGGCGAGTTCACCGCGGAGTCCTTCGGCTCGGACTCCACGCTGTCGGGCTGGCCCGCGGCGCTGGAGGCGATCCTGGCGCTGCGGCCGCGGATCGTGGTGCCAGGGCACGGCGACCCGGTGGGCCCCGAGTTCGTCGAGGCCAGGCTGGGCACCGTGCGCACGCTCGCCGGGCTGGAAGCCGCGGTCGAAGCGGGCGAGCTCACCGTCGAAGCGGCGCTCGCCCGCTCCCCCTTGCCCGAGCAGATCACCCGTGCCGCGCTGGCCGGGGTTTCGCCGGTCAGGTGAAGTTCAGCTCGCCGGTGCGCGTGCGCTTCAGCTCGAAGAAGTCCGGGTAGCTCGCCAGCGCCCGCGCGCCATCGAACACCTTCAGCGCGTCTTCGCCTCGCGGGATCGAGCTGAGCACCGGACCGAAGAACGCGACCCCGTCGATGTGCAGGGTCGGCGTGCCCACGTCCATCCCGACCGGGTCCATGCCCTCGTGGTGGCTCTTCTTCAGCGCCTCGTCGTACTCGGTGGAGTTGGCCGCGTCGGCCAGCTCCGCGGGGGCACCGATCTCGGCCAGCACCTCCTTGATCACCTCGTCCATGTCGCGTTTGCCCTCGTTGTGCCACTTGGTGCCGAAGGCGGTGTAGAAGTCCCGAAGGATCTCTTCGCCCTGTTTCTGGGCGACCGCGGTGGCGATCCGCACCGGGCCCCAACCCCGCTCCAGCAGCGCCTTGTACTCCTCGGACAGCTCTTCGCGGCCGGTGTTCAGCACGGACAGGCTCATCACCCGGAAACGCAGGTCCAGCTCGCGGTGCTGCTCGACTTCGAGAATCCACCGCGAGGTGATCCAGGCGAAGGGGCAGATCGGGTCGAAGTAGAAATCCACCCTGGTCTTGTCGCTGGTCTGGCTGTCGGTCATCGAAACTCCCTGGTCACTGGTGTGGGCGGCGGTCAACGAGGTGCCCCCGAAACGGGCCAACATCGCGGGCCGGTGGCTTGTTCCCCCGCACCGCGCCATGCCTACTCATGATTGGATGCCAGGAGCAGACGAAATGACAACCGCTAGCGCTAGCCGAGGTGCCTGTGCCCGCCCCAAACCTGACCCGTGACCAAGCCAAGCAGCGCGCCGAGCTGCTGACCGTCGAGTCCTACGACATCGCAGTCGATCTGACCGACGGCAACGGCGGTCCCGGTGACAAGCTCTTCGACTCGAAGACCACGATCCGGTTCGCCTCCGCGCGAGCCGGTGCCCGGTCCTGGGTCGACATCGTGGCCGCCGAGATCGTCTCGGCCACGCTCAACGGCACCGAGCTGGACGTGTCCGGCTACATCGAGGACGACGGCATCGAGCTGCCGGACCTGGCCGAGCAGAACGAGCTGGTGGTGTCCGCGCGCTGCCGGTACATGAACACCGGCGAGGGCCTGCACCGGTTCGTGGACCCGGTCGACGACGCGGTCTACCTGTACACCCAGTTCGAGACCGCGGACGCCAAACGCCTGTTCGCCTGCTTCGACCAGCCCGACCTGAAGTCGGTCTACCGACTCACCGTCACCGCGCCGCAGGACTGGAAGATCGTCTCCAACGCGCAGGTCTCCACGACCGAGAAGACCCAGGAAGGCGCGCTGAAGACCGTTTTCGCGGTCTCCGAGAAGATCTCCACCTACCTCGTCGCGCTGATCGCCGGCCCGTACGCGGAATGGCACGACAAGTACACCGACGAGCACCGGACCATCCCGCTGGGCATCTACTGCCGCGCGTCGCTGGCCGAGCACATGGACGCGGAGAACCTCTTCACCGAGACGAAGCAGGGGTTCGGCTTCTACCACCGGACCTTCGGCACTCCGTACCCCTTCAGCAAGTACGACCAGCTGTTCGTGCCCGAGTTCAACGCGGGCGCGATGGAGAACGCCGGCGCGGTGACCTTCCTGGAGGACTACGTCTTCCGCAGCCGGGTCACCCGCTACTCCTACGAGCGGCGGGCGGAGACCCTGCTGCACGAGATGGCGCACATGTGGTTCGGCGACCTGGTCACCATGCGCTGGTGGGACGACCTGTGGCTGAACGAGTCGTTCGCGACCTGGGCCAGCGTGCTGGCCATGGTCGAGGCCACCGAGTACGCGGAGGCGTGGACCAGCTTCGCGAACATCGAGAAGTCCTGGGCCTACCGCCAGGACCAGCTGCCGTCCACGCACCCGATCGCCGCGGACATCGTGGACCTGCAGGCGGTGGAGGTGAACTTCGACGGGATCACCTACGCCAAGGGCGCCAGCGTGCTCAAGCAGCTGGTCGCCTACGTCGGGGTGGACAACTTCCTGGCCGGACTGCGGCTGTACTTCGGCAGGCACGCCTGGGGCAACGCGACCCTGTCCGACCTGCTCGGCGCGCTGGAGGAGGCATCCGGGCGCGACCTGTCCTGGTGGAGCGCGCAGTGGCTGCAGACCACCGGGCTCAACTCGCTGCGGCCGCGGTTCGAGCTGGACGGCGATGGCCGGTTCGGCTCGTTCGAGGTGGTGCAGACCGGCGCCAAGCCGGGTGCCGGTGAGCTGCGCACGCACCGGGTCGCGGTGGGCGTCTACGATGACGACAGCGACGGCAGGCTGGTCCGGGTCAAGCGGGTCGAGCTGGACGTGGACGGCGAGCGCACCGAGGTGCCCGAACTGGTCGGCGAAGCGGCGGGCAAGCTGGTGCTGGTCAACGACGACGACCTGACCTACTGCACCATGCGGCTGGACACCGGCTCGCTGACCACCCTGGTGGACCGGATCGCGGACATCACCGAACCGCTGCCCCGCACGCTGTGCTGGTCGGCCGCGTGGGAGATGACCCGTGAGGCCGAGCTGAAGGCCCGTGACTTCGTGGCCATCATCTCGCACGGGATCCAGGCGGAGACCGAGGTGGGCGTGGTGCAGCGGCTGCTGCTGCAGGCGCAGACCGCGCTGAACTCCTACGCCGAGCGCGCCTGGGCGACCCAGCACGGCTGGCCCGCCTTCTCCGCCAGGCTGCTGGAACTGGCCAAGGCCGCGGAGCCAGGTTCGGACCACCAGTTGGCGTTCGTGAACTCGCTGGCCGGCTCGGTGCTGGATGACGAGACGGTCGGCGTGCTGGCCGGCTGGCTGGACGGGTCGGCATCGCTGGACGGGCTCACCGTGGACGCCGACCTGCGCTGGCGGCTGCTCAAGGCGCTAGTGGCCCACGGTCGCGCGGAGCTCGCCGAGATCGAGGCCGAGCAGGCCGGGGACGACACCGCGGCCGGCCGCCGGCACGCGGAGCACGCGCGGGCGCTGCGCCCGACACCGGAGGCCAAGGCGGACGCCTGGCGCCGGGCGGTGCACGACGACGAGCTGCCGAACGCGGTGAGCAATTCGCTCATCGGCGGCTTCTCCCACCCCGGGCAGAAGGAGCTGCTCGGCGGTTACGTCAAGGAGTACTTCGACGTGATCGACGAGGTGTGGCAGCGGCGCTCCAGCGAGCGGGCCCAGCCGACCGTGGTCGGGCTGTTCCCGGCATGGGCGGTCGAGCGGTCCACGGTGGAGGCCGCGGACAACTGGCTGGCCGGGGACCACCCCGCGGCCCTGCGCCGCCTTGTCTCCGAAGGCCGCGCCGGCATCGTCCGCGCCCTCGCCGCCCGCGAGTTCGACGAGAGCTGACCCCAAAGTCCCTCAAGGCCACCTTTGTTACCTCTGAGGTAGCAAAGGTGGCCTTGAGGGTCAGTCGGGCGAGCACAAGCGAAAGGGCGCCTCCCGTGGGTACGGGAGACGCCCTTCGCTCGTCTTGCGGGGTCAGCGCCGGGGCTTGGGACCCGCCTGGTCGGTGAGCATGCGCAGACCGCTGACCAGTCCGCCGACCAGGTCGCCTTCCTTGAAGGACGCGACCATGCTCATCACCGCCAGCTTGGAGCCGCGGTCGGCGATGCGCTGGTGCGCCTCGGTGCCGGTGACCACCTCGACCAGCCGCTCGCCGGGGGACACCGCGATCAGCACCGCGCGGGGCGCCGACTCGCCGATGGAGGCGTGCAGCTGCTCGGCCACCTCGCGGGAGTCCGAGCCCAGCTCGCCGAGGTAGATGCTGAAGTCCAGGCCGGACTCGCGGCTGGACAGGGTCAGCGCCTCGTCCAACCGGGCGAGCTGCACATCGCTGAATGGGCCGGATGGCTTGACGGGTTGGTACTCCTGGGCGATCGACGGCCGCCCGCTGGCGGTAATGACGCCGCCGGGGGGCAGGTCCTCCGCGGACAGCGCGGTCGCTCCGCCTCGATGGGTCAGTTCACCAGCTGCCACGAGCGCCTCCCGCTGCCGTACCGGTGACGGCGCTCGCGCCGCCGGAGCTTTCCTGCCGATGCGTGTCACCGACGCCGTCCGGGTTCGCGCTCCACCACATCGGGGGGTGCTCCCACCGCTGCCCAGAGCGGTACCTGGGCGTGCCGGCGAATTTCGACCGCAACGTGAGCAGGCTGACCACTCCGTAGAGGCCCAGCGGGATCAGCGCGAAGACCAGGATCGTCTCGACCATGTTCACGCGCGCAGCCTATCGGATGCCCCTCGCACCCCGCTTAACGCGGGTCGGCCAGTCGGCCGTGCGAAGGGGACCGTCCGCCGAGTGCCACTGCGATGCTCGCGCGATGGGCCGAAGCAAGACGCGCGAAAGGTTGCAACTCAGCGTACAGGCGGCCGCACCGGTAGCTCCCGTCTTGTTAGCGGCGTGAAATCCTCGTAGCTTTTTCACCTGTACGGGCCTTGCGCCCTGGTCCCCAATCCCAATAAGTCACGCACCGGCCCCAGGAGGACATGTCATGATCAGCGCCGCGACCCTCACCCAGCCGAGCATCGACCTTTTCGCATCACTCAGCGACACGGCCGGCCTGACCGACTTGACCGAAATGACCGCCCAGCGCGGCACCCGCGTCACGGCCGGTACCCGCGTCACCCGCGGCACCAGGGTCACCCGGGGTACACGGGTCACCGCCGGTACCCGCGTCACCTGTGGCACCAGGGTCACCGCGGGCACGCGCGTCACCGCCGGCACCAGGGTCACGGCAGGCACCAGGGTCACCGCGGGGACCAGGGTGACCAACGGCACTCGCGTCACCCGCGGCACCAGGGTCACCCGCGGCACGCGGGTCACGGCGGGCACTCGCGTCACCGCGGGCACCCGGGTGACCCGCGGTACCAGGGTCACCCGTGGCACCCGCGTCACCTGCGGAACTCGCGTCACGGCCGTCTGAGCGAACCCGCACGGACTCCTCGGCATGCCCCGGCCCACCCGGGCCGGGGCGCCGTTATGCCCAGGCTTCCCCGCCTTCCCCGCGTTCCGCTCAGGCGGCGGGTGCGCCGAGGTACTGCTCCCACAGCGGGTCCGCCTCGCCGGTGTGCGCGAGCAGGCGCCAGTGCGGCCCGTGCGGCGCCCTCGGCACCACGCGCAGCCGCCAGCCCAGCTCGGCCAGCAGGTGGTCCGCCTTGCGGTGGTTGCACCGCGCGCAGCAGGCCACGCAGTTCTGCCAGGTGTGCGGGCCGCCGCGGCTGCGCGGCACCACGTGGTCGATCGTCTCGGCCCTGCCGCCGCAGTACGCGCAGCGGTAGCGGTCGCGGTGCATCAGCCCAGCCCTGGTCAGCGGCACCTTGGCGCGGTAGGGCACGCGGACGTAGGTGCTCAGCCTGATCACCGAGGGCACCGGCACCGCGACGGTCGCCGCGTGCAGCGCGACCCCGGCCGGATCGCCGTGCACGACCTCGGCCTTGCCGCAGACCAGCAGCACGATCGCCCGCCGCAGCGGCAGCGCGGTCAGCGGTTCGAAGGTCGCGTTGAGCAACAGCACCCGGCGGCGCCCCCAATGGGGTGCCGGGCCGCCTCCCCCTGGGTCGCGCCCCCTACGCTGGCCGTGCGAGCGGGCGCTGCGCCCGGCTCGCGAAGGTGGCCCACTCGGCTGGGGCCCGCTCGGGGCTCCACCCGGATAGGCGCACAGAACGACCTCCGGCGCCTGCCCGGCCGCGGATCGGCCGGGGGCGCCGAGGGGGATCGGTTGTCGGTCCGGCACTCGACCACCTCCACCGGTGCAGGCATAGTCGACCACAGATCACACCCGAAAAGCACGCCTGTTAGTAGACGTGTCACATGACGCCCAGGTGAACGCACTGGGCGAGGACGAACCGAAGGGACCGCGCTCCACAGTGAACCAGCTGCTCAGCGAACCACCGGCGTGCATCAGGGAAACGGGGACCTGGTGCCAGCAGGTGTACGACATCACCGGCAACGACTGGCTGGCCGCCTCGGCGGGCTGGCTGGTCGCCAAACCGGTGAAGATCCTGATCATCCTGGTGATCGCGTTCGTGATCCGGGTGCTGGTCCGCAAGCTGATCGACCGGGTCACCACCATCCCGAGCGGCAACGGCCGCAAGCTGCCCGCCCTGCTGCGCCCGTTGCGGGAACGCGCGCCGGACGTGCTCGGACCGATGGTCGTGGAACGGCGGCGCCAGCGCGCCACGACGATCGGCTCGGTGCTCAAGTCGATGAGCACCTTCCTGATCTACGGCCTCGCCTTCATCCAGGTGCTCGGCGAGGTCGGCATCAACCTCGGCCCGATCATCGCCTCCGCCGGCATCGTCGGGGTCGCGCTCGGGTTCGGCGCGCAGAACCTGGTGAAGGACTTCCTTTCCGGCATGTTCATGATGCTTGAAGACCAGTACGGCGTCGGCGACGTGGTGGACGTGGGCGAGGCCAGCGGCACCGTGGAGGCGGTCGGGCTGCGGATCACCACGCTGCGCGACATCAACGGCACCGTCTGGTACGTGCGCAACGGCGAGATACTCCGCGTCGGCAACTCGAGCCAGGGTTTCGCGGTGGCACTGGTGGACGTCCCGCTGACCTACAACGCGGATGTGGACCGGGCCACCGAGGTGATCGCCGAAGCCGCGGCCGCGGCGGCCGACGTCGAGCCGATGTCGGCGAACGTGCTGGAGCCGCCGGAGGTGCTCGGGGTGGAAAGCGTGACCCCGGAAGGCATCCAGATCCGGCTCACGGTCAAGGTTCGGCCCGGCAAGCAGTGGGCGGTCCAGCGGGCGCTGCGGGCGCGGATCATCGCGTCGCTGGAGGACGCCGGCTTCGAACCGCCGCTCGGCCGGTTCTTCGGCTCGTCCCAGAACACCCCGCCGGCCGGTGGCTGACCGGCCGGCGCACGGACCCAGCGTGAGCACAGGCAAGATGGAGTGGTGGCAGACGTGAGCAGCCAGCCGGAACCGGCCGACCCGCAGACCTTCTACGCGGCGGTCGGCGGTGAACCGACCTTCCGCAAGATCGTCGGGAAGTTCTACGAAGAGGTGGCGAAGGACGAGCTGCTGCGGCCGCTCTACCCGGAGGAGGACCTCGGGCCGGCCGAAGAACGGCTGCGGCTGTTCCTCATCCAGTACTGGGGCGGCCCGCACACCTACTCCGACCAGCGCGGCCATCCGCGGCTGCGGATGCGGCACGCGCCGTTCAAGGTGGGCCCGTTCGAGCGGGACGCCTGGCTGCGCGCGATGCGGATCGCGGTGGACGAGGCGCGGCTGGACGAGCCCTACCGCCAGCAGCTGTGGAACTACCTGGAGATGGCCGCGCACAGCATGCTCAACAGCTTCGAGTAGGACCGGTCACAGAAGCGATAAATCGGCCCCGCACTTCTTCACGCGCTGTAGCCGAACTGACAGGATGCCCCCGTGCGAAGAGCCGCCGGCGCCCGGAATCCGGACGAGTCCCCCTGGTGGCACGACGCCGTCTTCTACCAGATCTACGTCCGCTCGTTCGCGGACTCCGACGGCGACGGAATCGGTGACCTGGAAGGGATTCGGGCCCGGCTCGGCTATCTGGAACTGCTCGGAGTGGACGCGCTGTGGCTGACCCCGTTCTACCGCTCCCCGATGGCCGACCACGGCTACGACATCGCGGACCCGCGCGACGTCGACCCGCTTTTCGGTGATCTGGCAGGCTTCGACGCGCTGCTCGCGGACGCGCACGCACGCGGCATCCGGCTGACCGTGGACCTGGTGCCCAACCACACCAGCGACCGGCACGAGTGGTTCCAGGCCGCGCTGCGCGCCCCGCGCGGCAGCCGCGAGCGGGAGCGCTACCACTTCCGCGACGGTCTCGGCACCACCGGTGACCATCCGCCGAACAACTGGGTCAGCACCTTCGGCGGCCCGGCTTGGACCAGGGTCGCGGACGGGCAGTGGTACCTGCACCTGTTCGCCCCGGAGCAGCCGGACCTGAACTGGGCCAACGCCGAGGTGCACGCGGACCTCGAGCGCACCATCCGGTTCTGGCTGGACCGCGGGGTGGACGGCTTCCGGATCGACGTGGCGCACGGGATGGCGAAGCCGCCGGGCCTGCCGGACATGGACCACGGGGCGAAGCCTCCCGAGGGTGCCCTGTTCGACATCCGGTTCGACCCCCGCTTCGACAACGACGGCGTGCACGAGATCCACCAACGGATCCGCAAGGTGCTCGACGAGTACCCCGGGGTGATGGCGACCGGCGAGGTCTGGGTGACCGACGAGGCGCGGCTGGCCCGCTACCTCCGCCCGGACGAGCTGCACCTGGCCTTCGACTTCCGGCTGATCCTCACCCACTTCGACGCGGACGCGCTGCGCGGGGCGATCGACCGCTCGCTGGCGGTGGCCGCCGGTGCCGGTGCGCCGGCGACCTGGACGCTGTCCAACCACGATCTGTGGCGGCAGGTCAGCCGCTACGGCGGCGGCGCGCAGGGGGTGCGGCGGGCGCGGGCGATGGCGCTGGTCGAACTGGCCCTGCCCGGCGCGGTCTACCTGTACAACGGGGAAGAGCTCGGCCTCGGCACCGTCGAGGTGCCGCCGGAGGCGATGGCGGACCCGCGTGCGCACAGCACCGGCGCGCAGCACAGCCGCGACGGCTCCAGGGTGCCGTTGCCCTGGGAGGGCGACGAACCGCCGTATGCCTTCTCCGACAACGCGGACACCTGGCTGCCGATGCCCGCGGACTGGGCAGGGCTGACCGTCGAGGCGCAGCTCGAGGACACCGGTTCCACGCTCTCGCTGTACCGGCAGGCACTGGAACTGCGTCAGCGGCATCCGGCCTTCGAAGGCACCGAGCTGGAGTGGTACGGCGCACCGGCCGGCTGTTTCGCGTTCCGCCGCGCGCCGGGCGGCCTGATCTGCGTGCTCAACACGTCCGCTTCGCCGATCGCGATGCCGCCGGGTGGTGTGCTGCTGGCCAGCGCCGAGCTGGTGGACGCCAAGCTGCCGCCGGACGCGGCCGCCTGGCTGGTCTGAGCTTCCCCAGTCACTCCGAGCCCCACCTCGGCGGGCGGGGCTCGGAGTGCCCGATCGTCGAACTCCTTGGGCTCAGAAGAGGCCGTAGCGCGGCTGGGTCTGCGCGTTGAACTCGTCGTAGCGCACCAGCTTCGCCGGCAGCGTGCGCCAGTCGAACAGGTCCAGCACGTCGAGACCCTTCACCATGTCGGAGGAGAAGATGTAGCCGTTGTAGTAGTACGCCGACCAGGTGCCGCCGCCCACCGGCTCGGTGTCCGAAAGCGGGCCGCGCTCCCAGAAGGCGATCTCCTTGGGGTTGGCCGAGTCGGTGAAGTCCCAGACCGAGACACCGCCCTGGTACCAGGACTGCACCATGATGTCCCTGCCGCGCACCGGCACCAAGGAACCGTTGTGCGCCACGCAGTTCTCGGTGTCCGACTGGTAGCGCGGGATCTTGTAGTAGCTGCGGAAGGCGAGCTTGCGCTGGTCGCCGGAGCCGGTGATGTCGTAGATGCCGTCGGCGCCGCGGGTCGGCCCGAACTTGGCGTTGCAGGTGGCGAGACCACCGCCGCCGAGCTCGTCGGTGAAGATCACCTTGGTGCCCTCGTTGTTGAAGGTGGCGCTATGCCAGAAGGCGAAGTTGACGTTGTCCTGCACCCGCTCGATCACCCGCGGCTGGAGCGGGTTCGACACGTCGATGAGCACACCGTCACCCATGCAGGCACCGGCCATCAGGTTCTTCTCGGGGAACGCGGTGAGGTCGTGGCAGCCGGTGGTCGCCGAGCGTCGGGTGCCGTCCGGGTTCTGGCCGCCGAGGTTGCCGCCGTCCGGGAACAGCACCGGGGTGGCGACCAGCGCGGCCTTCGCCGGGTTCTTCACCGGCACCTTGATGATCGAGACCTTGTCGTGCGGCGGCTGGCACTTCGGCAGGTCGGCCGCGGGCGCGTAGGAGGAGACGTAGAGGAAGACGTCCTTGCCGTCCTTGCCCGGCATCATCGTGTTGGTGTGCGAACCGCAGTCGGTCTCCACCGCGGCCACGTACTTCGGCCTGGCGAGGTCGCTGATGTCGAAGACCTTGATGCCCTCCCAGGACGCCGGGTTCGACCCCGGCTGCGCCTGGCTGTTGCACGAGCTGTCGCTGCGCGGGTAGTCGGTGGAGAGGAACAGCAGGTCCCCGGACACCGAGACGTCGTTCTGCCCGCCGGGGCAGAGCACCTGGCTGACGATCCTCGGCCGGAACGGGATCCGCACGTCGTAGACCACGAAACCGTCGTAGTTGCCGACGATCGCGTGCCCCTTGGTGAACGCGATGTCGGTGCCGGTGGAGCCCTTCCCGTTCAACGGCGCCTGCTTGGGCAGGTTCGCCACCTGGCGGATGTTCGGGCTGTGCACGATCTGGTCGACCGGCGGGATCCCGAAGTCCCGCGCCTGCTCGGTGCTCACGTCCGGCGGGGTGTCCGCGGCGGCCGGTACCACGGTCGAACCGGCCAGGCCGGCCGCGGCCACCGCCGCCACCACGATCCTGGTCACCCTCAGCATCTTGCGCATGGCAAGGACTCCTCTCGCCCCAGAGTTGACCATGACTTTAAGGCCGCTTTGGCTGTCCGGATAGCGACGAAAGGCGGGTACCACCCCTTGGTACCGGGTCCGATGTTGACTTGACCGGCGGCAAGGCTGTTCGCTGGCGCGATGAGGTTCTGGGTGGCCGCCTGCTCGGCCGTGCTGCTGGGCGTCGTGCTGTCCGGGTGCTCCGGCGAGCCCGCCGGGCCGCCGGAACAGCAGGCGCCGGTGATCGTTCCGGGCGCGCCCGGCGAGGAGGGCACGGTGCTGCCCGACGGCAAGGCCGCCGAGCAGCGGCCGGCGGACCTGCCCAACGAGGTGGACGTCGAGTACCTCACCATGATGATCCCGCACCACCAGCAGGCCGTGGTGATGACCGATCTGGTCGGCGGCCGGGCGCAGGACGAGCAGGTGCGGGCGATCGCGGACCGGATCGCGGTCTCCCAGGGCGCCGAGATCACCATGATGAGCACCTGGCTTTCCCAGCACGGAAAACCGGTGCCGGGCACCGGGCACGACCACGGCGGCGGCCATGATCATTCGACCATGCCGGGAATGGCCACCCCGGCCCAGCTCGACGCTTTGCGCGCGGCCACCGGCCGCGATTTCGACCGACAGTTCCTGGACCTGATGATCCATCACCACGAGGGCGCGGTGACCATGGCCGAGCGGCAGCTCGCCGGTGGAGTGCAGACCAGGGCCCAGGAAATGGCCCAGGACGTCCTCACCGGACAGCGCGCCGAAATTGAACGCATGCACGCCCTGCGCGCGAAGTTGTAAATGTTATAGCAGTTTTCCGCTGTTAACTGTTAATGATTTAAAACCGTTCTGCGCGCACACTTCCCGATTTACGCTCGGTGCACATTCCACTTCTGGCATGGAAAGGAAACCGAGCATGCGAAAACACGGCAAGACGCTCTCCCTGTTCGCCGTGGCGGTGCTGACCCCGGCCGTGGTGCTCCAGCCGGCCGGATACGCCTCGGCGGCGGACGGTCCCCCGGCCGCCGTAGTCGACGGGCTGGTCAGGGACCTGGGGCTCAGCCCCGCCCAGGCCGGTGACAGACTGGCACAGCAGGACGCCGCGCAGGCGGCCGCGCGGGAACTCGGCGCGTCCACCGGCGAGGGCCGCTGGTTCGACGAGCGGACCGGGAAACTCGCCGTCGCGGTCACCGACCAGGCCACCGCGGACCGGGTGCGGGCGGCCGGTGCGGAGGCGGTGCCGGTCGGCCGCGACCGGCACGAGCTCGACCGGCTGACCGCGGCGGTCGCCGCACTGGCCGCCGACGGCGCCTCCGGGGCGACCGGGTGGGGTGTGCATCCGGAGTCCAACAGCGTGCTGGTCAGGGTCGTGCCCGCGGCGGGCACCGAACGCTTCCTGGCCGGGATCACCGCGCTCGGCCAGGGGGTGCGGGTCGAGCGGGCGGACTCGGCGCCGGTGCGCCAGGCCGGTGACGCGCGGCCGGGCGATCCTTGGTGGCCGGGCGGCGAGTCCAACTGCTCGATCGGCTTTCCCGCGACGGATTCGGGCGGCGGCAAGCATTTCGTCACCGCCGGGCACTGCACGAACGACGCCGACCAGCCGGCGTACGGCCAGGCGAACCAGCAGAACCGGCTCGGCACGTCCAATGTGGATGGTCAGCACAGCGTGAACGCCAGGGAGGGCGACATGGGCGTGGTCGCGGTGACCGAGCCCGGCTGGGAGCTGTCCGCCTCGGTGAACACCTGGGGCGGCCCGGCGGTGACCGTTGCCGGCGCCACCGAGCCGCTGGTGAACCAGGCGGTGTGCCATTCCGGCAACACCTCGAAATGGCAGTGCGGCAAGGTGACCGCGGTGAACCAGACGATCGACTACGGCAGCGTGGTGATCGAAGGCCTGAGCACCACCACCGCCTGCTCGCTCGGCGGGGACTCCGGCGGCGCCTGGCTGGCCGGGGACGAGGCGGTCGGCCTGCATTCTGGCGGCCAGTCCTCGTGCAGCCCCGGCGGCGCGGACGACCAGTCGATCTTCCAGCCGGTGACCGAGGCATTGAGTAAATGGTCACTCAGTCTCTACACGGGAGCGAGTTCGGTCGACTAGCCATTCACCGAATGGCGTCGTGAGTGAAAAGTGTTTGCCCCGGGTGCGGGTGTCCCGCAAGAGCACCGGCAACACTTTTCACTCACGAGGTGAAGGCGCTGGCATGGTCGCTCACCCATTCCGCGAAACCGCGCGCGGGGCGGCCGAGGATCTTCTCCACCTCGCCGCTGACCTGCGCCGGCCGCCCGCCTTCCCGGACATACCTGGCCATCAGCGCCTTGACGAACGGCTCCGGATGGCCGTTGCGCACCATCGCGGACAGCACCACCTCCGGCGGGATCTCCTGATAGCTCAGCGTCCTGCCAAGCACGTGGCCGATGACGGCGATCATCTCCTCGTGGGTGAGCGAGTGCGGGCCGGTCAGCACCGGCCGCCTGCCCAGCAGCTCGTCACCGAGCAGCGCGCGGACCGCGACCGCGGCCAGATCGCCTTCGTGCAGCGGCGCTTCGGCGAAGGTCGCGTAGGGCCCGCGGATGACATCGCCGGCGCGGATCTGGGCGCCCCACATGCGCAGGGAGTTGCCGGCGAAGGCACCGGCCCGCAGGCTCACCCACTCCAGGCCGCTGCCGACGGCCGCCGCCTCGGCCTCCTTGTTCCGGTCCCCGGCGAAGCGGGACGGCTGTGCGTCGAGCTCGTCGTCGACGTTCATCGCGGACAGCGCCACCACCCGCCGCACCCCGTTTTCCCTTGCCAGCGCCACCACCTCGCCGGCACGCTCCGCCACCGCACGGGGATGCAGGAACAGTGCCGTGACGCCGCGGAAATGACGCTCGATCGTGCCGGGCCGCGCCGGATCGCCCACCACGGTCTCGACCTCGGCGGGCAGCGCTGCCGCCGCCGGGTCGCGAGTGACAGCGCGAACCTCGGCACCTTCGGCGGCGAGCCGATCGACCAGCAGGCGTCCGACCCCACCGCTCGCTCCGGTAACCAGGATCATGGCGAACCCTCCAGCATTTGCTTGCACCTCGTATAGTACAGACAACGTATCATACGAGTTTCATAGCAAATCTGCCGCGAACGCCGCCACGGCGCGAATCGTGAAAGGAGCTAGGCGTCCCAGTCCCAGCGAAACCCGTAGCAACCCGGGCCGAAGCTCAGTGCCACCGAGTGCATCGAGCAGTCGCCGCCCAGCACCGCCTCGCGCACCTCCTCCGACTTGCCGTCGAGCCGCGAGTAGGACGCGCAGGACGCCGGAACCGCGGCCGGATCGAAGCACACCTCCAGCACGTACTCGCGCACCGGCAGCCGGAACTTGCGCTCGTAGTTGGTCGCCAGCGGGTACGGCGCCCGGTTCACCAGCTCGTGCTCGATGACCACGGTCTCCCCGCGCCGCAGCGGCCGGTCGAACAGCAGCTCGGCGACCAGCAGCCCATCGGCGGGCCTGGCCACGGTGCGGCCGAGGCGGCAGTGCCGCAGCGCGTGGATCTCCGGCACCGGCCGGTCGTGCTCGTCCAGGTGCACGATGACCACCCACCGGTCGGGCCCGTCCGCCTCGGCGCGCAGCACCTGCCGTGACGCGAAGCAGCGCTCGCCGCGCTCCGGCCCGACGATGACCCGGTCGTGCTGGCTGATCCTGGTCAGCCGCTCGTCCCAGCGGGTGTCCACCTCGCTGACCGCGTCCTCGACCCGGTCCGGACGCGGCCAGAGCGCGCACAGGTCCGGCCGGGTGGCGGCGGTGTTCAGCCAGCGCCCGCGCCGCCGCGGCGGGGGCAGCAGGGCGGCCAGCGCACCGGACGGCACGCCGAGCAGTTCCTCCAGCCTGCTCAGCGTGAGCAGCGAGTCATGGCGCTCGGGACGGCTGCGGCCGGTCTGCCAATAGCTCAGGGTGGCCAGGCTGATCGAGAACCCGTCGGCGGCCAGCCGCTGCTGGAGGCGTTCGAGGCCGAGTCCCCTGACCCGGATGGCGGCACGGAACGCGACCTCGAACGGGCCGGTCCGGAGCAGCCGCTCGAGGTCGTGGTGCTCGGCGCCGGCCAGGTCGTGCAACCGAACGGACATGGTCACTCCTCGTTACGAGCACTACATCTGGCCGACGATAGGTGCTCGAACGAGAGTTATGCAGGGCCGTTGGTACCGCTCGCGCGCAAGTTAAAAGTGAAACTCAGCCGCCGTCGTAACCGGCCGAGCCCGCGTCGAAACCGGCATCGAAACCGGCGCCGTACCCGTCCTGATAGTCGTCACCGTCGTCGTCGAGCGCTTCACTGGCCACCCAGCCGGCCAGCGCGGCGGCCTGCACGTAGGGCGCGGCCTGGCCGGCGATCCTGGCCGCCTTCCTGGTCCGCTGCCACTTCTCCGGCACCGGTTCACCCGGCGCCGGTTCCGGCTCGCCGGCCGGACGGTCGGTGCGCCACGGCGTCTCCTCGGGCCGGATGTCCGCCAGCCACTGCGCCGTGGGGTCGTCCTCGTCACCCTGCTTCGCCCGCTCGGTCATGGGCTACACGATGGCACCCGGCGCACGGTTAGAACAGCAGCGGCAGCAGCGCGTGCCGCCGTTTGAGCACCGCGCCGTACCGCGCGTCCAGCCGCATCCACGAGTCGGTGGCGGTCACCCGCACCACGTCGTCGGTGACCGTGGAGTCCAGGAAGCCCATACCGGACAACGCGAACAGGCACCGCAGCTGCACCTTGACCTCGAGCGGGCCCTCGCTGACGGTCAGCACCGCCTGATCCATCAGCGAGGCCGGCGGGGTCCCGTGCGGGCCGACGTTGTCCTTGGCCAGCGCCACCCCGCGATCGGCGAGGTCGGCGACCACCGCGACCGGCAGCTCGTCCACCCGCTGCCAGCCGGCGCCGGCCGGCAGCTCCGAGTGCCACATCAGGTCGCGCGGCGGACCGGGGTCCATCTTCTCCCCACCGGCCACGGTCAGCGCGGCCAGCAGCTCGCTGCCGGACACGGTGACATCCGTTGGGGTCACCGAACCGGCCACCGCCCTGGTCGCCAGCACCTCGAACGGCGTGGCCACCCACGCCTCCACCACCCCGGGCGCCCGAGCGCGCAGCCGCACCACCGTCTGGCCGTCCAGCCGGACCGCGCGGGCCACGAAGGCGCCGAGGGTCTCCCGGTCCGCGGGATCGGGAATGCGCAGCTCAGTCACTCTTGTCTCCCGGCTCCTGCCAGTCCAGTTGCTTCGCGAGGAACTCGCGCTCAGCCTCGGTCAGCCTGCGCGGCCGCTGCTGCTCGACGTCGTACGGGGCCAGCACGGTCTCCGCGGTCACCGCGAGCCGGTCGGTTTCGGACGGTCCACCGTGCACACGGTAGTCCAGGGTGAACGAGGCGAACTTGAGCTCCCGCAGGGTGATCTCCACCCGCACGTCCTCGTGCGCGAGCACGATCGGCGCGCGGTAGCGCACCGCGAGCCGGACCACCACGATGCCCTTGGGCAGCTCGGTGAGCCCGGCGCGCAGCGCGCCGTCGAACAGCAGCGGGACCCTGGCCTCTTCCAGCAGGGTCACCACGTTCGCGTGGTTGACATGGCCGAAGGGGTCCATGTCCGACCAGCGCGGCCGGACCATCGAGACGATCGGCACCCTCACCTCACCGTACTGCGGATCTGACGGGCCGCCACGGACAGCGTGGCCAGGTCCAGCCTGCCGGAACGGTGGATCTCGTCCAGCGCCACCCTGGCCCTGGCCAGCCGCGAGGCGTTGCTCTTCTCCCACTGGGCGATCTTCTCGTCCGCCGAGTCACCGGGATCGCTGTGCCGCAGCGCGTCCAGGGTCATCGCTCGCAGCGAGGAGTACAGGTCGTCGCGCAGCGCCAACCTGGCCAGCGCGTGCCAGCGGTTGCCGCGCTCCAGCAGGCTGATCGACGTGAGCATCTTGTCCACGTCGAGGTGGTCCGAAAGCGCGAAGTACAGCTCCGCGGTCTCGGTGGTGCTGCGCTCGTCGGCCACCGCGCCGTCCTGCTCGGCGAGCTCGGCCACCTCGGTCACGTCCAGCAGGCCGTAGCCGTGCAGCAGCCCGGCGATCCGCCGCGCGGTGGGCTCGGGCACGCCCTGGGACATCAGCCGTTCGAGGTTCTGGCGCACCGACTCCGCCTCGCGGCCCCGGAGCAGCTCACCGACCTTGGGCACCAGCTCGTGCACGGCGGGGCCGAACCTGGCGATCTCCGAGCCCACCGCGAGCGGCTGCGGCCGGTTGGTCAGGAACCACCGCGCGGCCCGGTCCAGCAGCCGCCTGGTCTCCAGCATCATCTCGTCGGCGACCTCGGTGGACACCACGTTGTCCAGCGCCTCGATCTCCGACCACAGCGACGGCAGGTCGAACACGCGGGTGACCACGGCGTAGGCCCGCACCGCGTCGGTGGCGGTCGCGTTCATCTCCTCGCTCAGCCGGAACGCGAAGGAGACACCCGCCCCGTCCACCACCTCGTTCACCAGCAGGGTGGTGATGATCTGCCGGTGCAGCGGGTGCTCGGCGATCCGGTCGCCGAAGCGTTCCCGCAGCGGGCGCGGGAAGTACTCCGGCAGCCGCCCGGCGAAGGCGTCCGCGTCGGGCAGGTCGCTGGCCAGCAGCTCGTCCTTGAGGTCGAGCTTGACGTGCGCGAGCAGCGTCGCCAGCTCCGGCGAAGTCAGCCCTTCACCCGCCTTGTCCAGCCGTTTGAAGGACGCGGGGCTCGGCAGCGCCTCCAGTTCGCGGTCCAGCGCGCCGGCCCGCTCCAGCGCCGCGACCAGCCGCTCGTGCACCGACATCATCGCGACGGCGTGCGCCCGGCTGATCCCGAGCACCGCGTTCTGCCGGTAGTTGTCGGTCAGCACCAGCTCGCCGACCTCGTCGGTCATCTCCATCAGCAGCTCGTTGCGCTGCTCGCGCTCCAACTCCCCGGTGCTCACCAGGTGATCCAGCAGGATCTTGATGTTCACCTCGTGGTCGGAGCAATCCACCCCGGCCGAGTTGTCCAGCGCATCGGTGTTGATCTTGCCGCCGTTGCGGGCGAACTCGATCCGGCCGAGCTGGGTCAGTCCCAGGTTGCCGCCTTCACCGACCACCTTGGCCCGCAGCTCGTTGCCGTTCACCCGCAGCGCGTCGTTGGCCTTGTCCCCGGCGGCCGCGTGACTTTCGGTCTCCGCCTTGACGTAGGTGCCGATCCCGCCGTTCCAGAGCAGGTCAACCGGGGCCAGCAGGATGGCCCGCATCAGGTCCGCGGGCGCCAGCTTCCGCACATCCTCGGCCAGGCCGAGCGCCTCGCGCACCTGCGGGCTGATCGGGATCGTCTTCGCGCTGCGAAGGTAGATCCCGCCGCCTTCGCTGAGCAGCGAGCGGTCGTAGTCGTCCCAGGAAGAGCGCGGCAGGTCGAACAGCCGGCGCCGCTCCGCGTACGACGCCGCGGTGTCCGGATTCGGGTCCAGGAACACGTGCATGTGGTTGAACGCGGCGACCAGCTTGATGTGCTCGGAGAGCAGCATGCCGTTGCCGAACACGTCCCCGGCCATGTCCCCGATGCCGACCACGGTGAACTCTTCGGCCTGGGTGTCGGTGCCCAGCTCGCGGAAGTGCCGTTTGACGCTCTCCCAGGCACCTTTCGCGGTGATGCCCATCGCCTTGTGGTCGTAGCCCACCGAGCCGCCGGAGGCGAACGCGTCGCCGAGCCAGAACCGGTAGCTCGCGGAGACCTCGTTGGCGATGTCGGAGAACTTCGCGGTGCCCTTGTCCGCCGCCACCACCAGATAGCTGTCGTCGCCGTCGTAGCGCACCACGTCCGGCGCCGGCACCGTCCTGCCTTCGACCAGGTTGTCGGTCAGGTCCAGCAGGCCGGAGATGAACATCCGGTAGCAGGCGATGCCCTCGGTGAGCTGCGCGTCCCGGTCCAGGCTCACGTCACCGGTCGCGGCCGGCGGGCGCTTCACCACGAACCCGCCCTTCGCGCCGACCGGCACGATCACCGCGTTCTTCACGGCCTGCGCCTTGACCAGGCCGAGGATCTCGGTGCGGAAGTCCTCCCGGCGGTCCGACCAGCGCAGCCCGCCGCGGGCCACCGCGCCGAACCGGAGGTGCACCCCCTCCACCCTGGGCGAGTAGACGAAGATCTCGAACTTCGGCCGGGGCTCCGGCAGGTCCGGCACGCCCTGCGGGTCCAGCTTGATGGCCAGGTACGGCCTTGCCGCGCCGTCCGCGCCGGTGACGTGGTAGTTCGTGCGCAGGGTCGCGCTGATCACCGACATCAGCCGGCGCAGGATCCGGTCCGCGTCGAGGCTGGTGACGTCGTCGATCATCGCCGCGATCTCGGTGAGCTGGGCCTGCGTCTGCTCGTCCCGCTGCTCACCGGCCTTGGCCGGGTTGAAGCGGTGCTCGAACAGCCGCAGCAGCGCGGTCGCGATGTGCGTGTGCGCGAGCACGGTGTTCTCGATGTACTCCTGCGAGTACGGGCTCCCGGCCTGACGCAGGTAGCGCGAATAGGCGCGCAGCACGCTGACCTGGCGCCAGGTCAGCCCGGCCCGCAGCACCAGCGCGCTGAGCCCGTCGGACTCGCAGTCACCGTGCCAGGCGGCGCTGAACGCGTCCTGGAAACGGCCCTGCAGGTCGTGTTCGGCGCGCTCGCTGATCTCTTCGAGCACCTTCTGCTCGATCCGCAGCCCGAAGTCGTAGATCCAGGACCGGGCACCGTCCTCGCGGCGCAGCTCATACGGCCGCTCGTCGACGACCTCTACCCCGGTCCGCTGCAGCAGCGGCAGCACGGTGGACAGGGTCACCCCTTCGCCGAGCAGGTAGAGCTTGAACCGCCGCTCCCCCGGCGCGGCGCCAGCCGGCACGTAGAACGACATCTCCAGGTCGTGGTCGCCGGAGAGCGACTCCAGCTTGCGCAGGTCGGCCAGTGCCTCGGCGGCGGAGTAGTCCTCCTTGTACGCCTCGGGGAACACGCCCGCGTACCGCTGCCCCTGCTCGGCCGCCGACTCCTCCCCCTGCACGCCGACCGCCACCCCGGACTCGCCGGCCCGCTCCCGGCGCTCGGCCAGGATCGCCTCGACCATCAGGTCGTCCCAGCTGCGCATCGCGGTGTTCAGCCGTTCCTGGATGCGCAGGGTGTCCGGCTCGACCCGGCTGGCCGGGTCGGTGTGCACCACGAAGTAGACCTGGGCCAGCAGGGTCTCGCCGACCCTGGTGCCGTACTCGAGGTGAGTGCCCTCCAGCTCCTCCAGCAGCACCTCCTGCATCGCCAGCCGCGATTTCGTGGTGTACCGGTCGCGCGGCAGGAACACCAGGCAGGAGTAGAACCGGCCGTAGGTGTCCCGGCGCAGGAACAGCCGCAGCCGCCGCCGGTCCGACAGGGTGATCACCCCGGTCGTGGTGGCGTAGAGCGAGTCCGTGTCCGCCGAGAAGAGATCCGCGCGCGGCCAGTTCTGCAGCACCTCGAGCATGCGCTGGCCGGAGTAGGACTCCATCGGGAAACCGGCGCGGTGGATCACTTCGCGCACCCGGCCGGAGATCACCGGGATGTCCAGCACGTCCTCGTAGAGCGCCTTGGTGGTGAACATGCCCAGGAAACGGTGTTCACCGGTGACGTTGCCGCGCTCGTCGAAGGTCTTCACGCCGACGTAGTAGGGGTAGATCGGGCGGTGCACCGTGGACGGCGCGCTGGCCTGGGTCAGCACCAGCAGGGTCGGCGCGAGCGCGTTGGCCGCGATGTCCGGCCCGGCGGTGAGCCCGCGCGCGGCCAGGCTGTCCTGGCGCAGCACACCGAGCCCGGAGGCCAGCACCGCGCGCAGCGCCGGCTCGTCCACTCCCTCGTCGGGGTGATCGACTAGTTCGTATCGGCGGTAGCCGAGGAAGGTGAAGTGCTCGCCGGCCAGCCAGTAGAGCAGTTCCGCGCCCTCGGCGACCTCGGCCGCGGACAGCGGCGGCGGGTTGCTCTCCAGTTCGATGGCCAGGTCGCGGGCGGCCTGCGCCATCTTTTCCGAGTCCTCGACGACCTCGCGCACGTCGCCGATCACCGACCCCAGCCGGTTGTCCAGCTCCCTGGCCCGGTTCGGGTCGGTGATCAGGTCGATCTCGACGTACATCCAGGATTCCGCGGCGGCGCCGGACGGCGGGTCGGCCGCGTCCGCGGTCGGGTGGATCTCCAGCAGCTCACCGGTCAGGTCGCGGCTGACCACGACGATCGGGTGCACGATCCGGTGCACCTGGACCCCGTCGCGGGAGAACTGCGCGGCCACCGAATCCACCAGGTAGGGCATGTCGTCGGTGACGACCTGGACGACGGTGGCCTCGCGGGTCCAGCCGTCCTCCGCGGTGGTCGGGTTCAGCAGCCGCACGGCGGGCCGTCCCGGCATCCGCTGCTGGGCCAGCGCCTGGTGCGAGCGGACCGCGCCGACGAGGTCCACCGGGTCGTCGCCGAGTACCTCTTCGGCCGGGATGTGCCGGTAGTACAAGCGAATCAGGTCGCCGATATCGGGGGCCTGTGCCGCGGCGGCGTCGATGAGCTCGTCCCGGATCTGCTCCAGGCTGGCCGATCTTGGTAGCGGGGCATCGCCCTCGGTCCCGGTGGTCGAACCGGACCGGGGCGTGGTTCCCGTCGAACTCAGGTCAGGCAATTTTCTCTCCAAGACACCGCGATGTGCCGAACGAACCCCACACTAGATGGCTCACCCAAGGCCGTCGCACAAGACCACAGCGTTGCGTGATCGGTGCAGAAGACCGTTCACCGCATGCGAAGTACGGCTCATCCGGTGCCCGCTGACCGTGCCGGATCCTAGAACCCGTCGCGGTGCAGGCCGTTCTCCCTGCCGTCGTAACCGGAACCGTGGCCGCGACCGTGCCCGTTGACCGGACGCGGGTCGCCATGGTCCGACTGCGAACCGAGCCGTTTCACCAACGCCGCCGCGCTGGAGGTGCCGGCCTGGTGCTCAGCGAGTGCCCTGGCCAGCAGCTCCGCCAGCCCGGCGTCGGGCGGCGGCTCGTCCGCGGAGATCGCTTTCGCGTAGTCCGCGCCGAACGGCTGGCCGAAGTCGTTGTCCTGGTACGTCGCGCCGCTTCCCCACGAGGGCTCGGCCGAAGCGGAGGAACCGTTCAACTCCTCCAGCGGCGCCAGTGACGGTGGCAGCCGCAACCGCGGCAGCCAGTCGTCGCCAACGGCCGAGGTCCGTTCCGATTCGGTGACCGGTCGTTCATGATCGCCGGACGGCTGCGGCGTTTCCGGCGGGTCCGGCTCGCGTCGCGGTGCGACGGGTTCGGGCGCGGTGAACTCCGCGAGTTCGGCGAACTCGGCCGCTTCCTTGCTGCGCGGGGTCTTCTCCTCGGCTGGTGCGCCGGGATCGACGCCGTCGGTGGCGCGCCTGCGGCCGCCGCCGGAGCCGGCCGAGATGCCCAGCCGATCCAGTACTGACTTGGCGGCCACCGAGCCGTGTTCGGAGTCGTGGCGGGTCCGCTGCGCCGGTGCCGCCGGCTCGGAGTACGAACGCCTTTCCCACCAGTCGTCGCTGGTGTCCCTCGCCACCGGCGCGGGCTCGGCGGGCTCGGGTGCGGACGGCGGTGGCGCGAGCTCACGGGACCAGCTGACTTCCTCCGCGGGAGCCGCTTCACGGGACCAGTCCACCTGCGGCGCGGACCTCGCCTCACGCGACCAGTTCACTTCGGCCGCAGGCGCGGCCTCACGCGTCCACGATACTTCCGGCGCCGCTTCGCGAGACCAGGCCACTTCCGGCGCAGGCGCCGTTTCACGCGACCAGCTCACCTGCGGCGCGGGCGAAGGCTCGCGGGACCAGTGCACTTCGGCCGCGGGTTCCCGGGACCACGCCACTTCCGGCGCCGGTTCCGGTGCGGTGGACCGGGTCACTTTCGGTGCGGGCTCGGGCTCCCGCGCCCAGGCGACCTGCGGTGCAGGTTCGGCGGCCGGTGCGGGCGCGAGTTTCAGCTCGGGCACGGCCGTCACCGGGAACCGTTCCGCCACCGGCTCGGCAACCATGGCCGGTGCCGGCTCCGGCTGGCGTTCGACCTGCCGCGCGGGGGCGGGCGGGGACTGCTCGAGGACCTCCGCCACGTCGAGGGGCGCCTGCTCGCCGGAGCCGAACTCGGCGGCCAGCACCCCGCAGGCCTGGCGGCGCTGCCTGCCGTAGATCTGTTCCGCGGTGCGGGCCTGGCGCAGGCAGTCGATCGCGTCGGCCGCGCTGCCCACCTGTTCCTCGACGCTGGACAGCTCCAGCCACAGCCGCGCGGTGAGCGCCCGCAGCCCGTGCCGTTCGGTGTCGTGCAACGCCGCGCGCAGCAGCGTGGTCGCCGCCGCACCGGCCCCGGACGGCAGCAGCACCCGGGTGGCGACCGCGAGCCGCAGCCAGCCGAGCGGGGCGATGCAGGCCGCCCTCGCCGGTGCGTCCAGTACCGGCTGCGCGAGCTCCATCGCCAGCTCGGTGTCGCCGCGGTCGAGCAGGGTGGCGACCAGCTGGAGCACCAGCCGCACCTGCGCGAGCCCGCCGTCGGTGCCGGGGTTCTCCAACTGTTCGAGCAGTCCCAAGCCGGTCCGTGCCGCGTCCGCCGCGCCGGTCAGGTCGCCGTGCCGCCGCCGGTGTGCCGAGATCGCGACCCTGAGCAGGGCGCGCACCACCAGCCTGGCGTCCGGGTCGAGCCCTTCGTCGTCCGAGCAGAGCCGGTCCGCCTCCCGCAGCGCGCGGTCCAGCTCGGGCTTGCGGCCGAACTGCGCGAGGCAGCCGACCAGCTGCACCATGGCGGCCGCGCGCTCGGCGGGCCGCTGGCCCGGCACCGCCAGCGCCGGGCGCAGCACGGCAAGCCCGGACAGCGGCGCGCCCACGCTGCGCGCGCAGATCGCCAGGTCGGTCCGGATCCCGGCGGCCAGCACCCGGTCCCCCGCGGCCTCCGCCGCCCGCAGCGCGACCACCGCACGTGCCACCGTGGCCGCGCGGTCGCCCAGCCGGACCCTGGCGGAGACCACCAGTGCCTCGGCACGGACCCACAGCTCGTCCGAACCGGCGGACTCGGCCAGTGCCACGGCTCGCTCCCCGAGCACCATCGCCACTTCCGGTGCCCACAGCCGCAGGCCGGTGGCACCGCTGAGGAGCCGCTCGACCGAGTAAGGCCCCGAGGAAAATCCGTCGCCCGCCGTCGCCGAACCGCGCGCCCGGTAACCGGGGGACGCGCTCGGTCTGGTGTGCTTGCTGGCTACCACGGGGACTCCGCTCAGTCTTGGCTCAAGCGTGCTCGCTCAGCGGTCTTTCACCACTATCACGGGCGAACTCAGTCGCGAGTCAGTTTCCGATGCGTGACACGGTGCGGACGAGCCGCCTCCGCGCCGAGCCGTTCGATCTTGTTCCGCTCGTAGCCCTCGAAGTTCCCCTCGAACCAGAACCACTTCGCCGGATTCTCGTCGGTGCCCTCCCAGGCGAGAATATGGGTGACGACCCGGTCCAGGAACCACCGGTCGTGCGAGATGACCACGGCGCAGCCGGGGAACTGCTCGAGCGCGTTCTCCAGCGACCCCAGGGTCTCCACGTCCAGGTCGTTCGTCGGCTCGTCGAGCAGGATGAGGTTTCCGCCCTGCTTCAGCGTCATGGCGAGGTTCAGCCGGTTGCGCTCACCGCCGGAGAGCACGCCGGCCGGCTTCTGCTGGTCCGGTCCCTTGAACCCGAACGCGCTGACGTAGGCCCGCGACGGCATCTCGGTCTGCCCGACGTGGATGTAGTCCAGCTTGTCGGAGACCACCTCCCACACCGTTTTCTTCGGGTCGATGCCGGACCTGTTCTGGTCCACATAGGACAGTTTGACCGTCTCGCCGATCTTGACCCCGCCCGCGTCGGGCTCCTCGAGCCCCACGATGGTCTTGAACAGCGTGGTCTTGCCGACCCCGTTCGGGCCGATCACGCCGACGATGCCGTTGCGCGGCAGGTCGAAGGACAGCCCGTCGATGAGCAGCCGGTCGTCGAAGCCCTTGCGCAGCTTCTCCACCTCGACCACCACGTTGCCCAGCCGCGGCCCCGGCGGGATCTGGATCTCTTCGAAGTCGAGCTTGCGGGTCTTCTCCGCCTCGGTCGCCATCTCCTCGTAGCGGTCGAGCCGGGACCGGGACTTGGTCTGCCGGGCCTTGGCGTTGGACCGCACCCAGTCGAGCTCGGACTTCAGCCGCTTGGCCAGCTTCGCGTCCTTCTTTCCCTGGACTTCCAGGCGCTCGCGCTTCTTCTCCAGGTAGGTGGAGTAGTTGCCCTCGTAGCCGACCACCCGGCCACGATCCAGCTCCATGATCCACTCGGCCACGTTGTCCAGGAAGTACCGGTCGTGGGTCACGGCCAGTACGGCACCCGGGTAGCTAGCCAGGAACTGCTCCAGCCACAGCACGCTCTCCGCGTCCAGATGGTTGGTGGGCTCGTCGAGCAGCAGCAGGTCCGGCTTGGACAGCAGCAGCTTGCACAGCGCCACCCGGCGCCGCTCACCACCGGAGAGATGGGTGACCGCCTCGTCCGGCGGGGGGCAGCGCAGCGCGTCCATCGCCTGCTCCAGCTGCGAGTCCAGCTCCCAGGCGTCGGCGTGGTCCAGGTCCTCCTGGAGCCTGCCCATCTCCTCCATCAGCTCGTCGCTGTAGTCGGTCGCCATCAGCTCGGCGATCTCGTTGAAGCGGTCGAGCTTCAGCTTGGTCTCGCCGAGGCCTTCCTCGACGTTGCCGCGCACGGTCTTCTCTTCGTTCAGTGGCGGCTCCTGGAGCAGGATGCCGACGGTCGCGCCGGGCTGCAGGAACGCTTCCCCGTTGCTGGCCTGCTCCAGTCCCGCCATGATCTTCAGAACGGTGGACTTACCAGCCCCGTTCGGCCCGACCACGCCGATCTTGGCGCCGGGGTAGAAGGCGGTGCTGACATCGTCCAGGATGACCTTATCCCCGACGGTCTTGCGCACCTTTTTCATGGTGTAGATGAACTCGGCCATACCCGCGATCGTAGAGCGGTGTCCCGCGCGACCGAACGGCGGTCACCGTCCGGACACCGTCGGTCGCGGCCTCTTACCAGGTGGTAATCGCCTGCCGCGCACCGACACGCCGACGCGACCTGCGCCCGGCGGCCTCTCCCTCAAGGGGCCCGGTCAGTCCGCCGGCACCGTACCGGCGTTGCCGACGAGCACTTTCCCGGTGTCCGCCGGATCCGTCGCAGCACCGTCCGGCCCGCCCCACTGCGCCGCTCCCGCCGCGGGCTCGGCCTTCCTGGACCGCCGCACGGTCGCGGTGCAGCGACCCAGGTTCGGCCCGAGGGCGAAGGCCTCAAGCTCAGGTATAGACCGAAGCTGCCCGCCCGTTTCGTAGTCGCTGCTGGACAGCCGCCCCAGCACGACCACAGGGTCGCCCTTGGCCAGCGACTGCCGCACGCTGAGGGCGAGCTCGCGCCAGCAGGTCACCCGCACCGAAAAGCGCCGCCCGTCCACCCATTCCCCGGTCGCCCGGTCCCGTTTGCGTTCGTTGCTGCGCATCCAGAACGTGGTCAGCTCGGCCCCGTCGTTCAGCGTCTTGCCGGTGAGGTCACTGACCACGTTGCCGACCAGGGTCAGCGTGGTTTCCCAGACAGCCATCTTCGCGTCCCTTCGCTTCCGTCCAGCCCGCGTTGGACCGGTACCGCAAGCGTGCCGGGCCGGGAGGCCGGTCGGCGGCGCGGCGGGAAATCTGTGGACAACCGGGGCGTGTGTGCACAGTTCGGCGACCGGGTCGGCGGACGGGCGGATCCTGTCGGTGCCCCGTGCTAGCGCTCGCGCGTCTTGCCCTGGTCCGCCAGCCCTTGCAGCATCGCGTTGTAGGCGGCCAGATCTGCGTCGCCGCTGGCGTCTTCCCTGCGGTCGGACCGTTTCGCCTCGCGTTCGTCCGCCCTGGCCCACTGCACCAGCAGCGCGATCAGCACCAGCAGCACCGGTACCTCACCGGAGGCCCAGGCGATACCGCCGCCGAGGCGCTGGTCGGTCAGCAGATCGCCGACCCAGGGCAGTTTCAGCGACCGGTAGAAGCCCTCGCCGATCACGGTCTGCATGTTCATCAGGATCACGCCGAAGAACGCGTGGAAGGGCATCGACGCGAACATCAGCCCCAGCTTGCCCAGCGGCGGCAGCCGGCGCGGCGCGGGGTCCACGCCGATCAGCGGCCAGTAGAAGAGGTAGCCGGTGAGCACGAAATGGGCGTTCATCGCCAGATGCGCCCAGTGGTAGTTCAGCGCGGAGTCGAACAAGCCGGAGAAGTACAGGATGTAGAACGAGCCGACGAACAGCACCAGCGCCACCACCGGATGGGTGAGCGCCCGCGACACCGGCGAGTGCACGAACGCGAGCAGCCATTCACGCGGCCCCGGCGGCGCCTTCTTCCCGGCGGCCGGGAGTGCGCGCAGCGCCAGCGTCACCGGCCCGCCGAGCACCAGCAGCACCGGGGTGACCATGGACAGCAGCATGTGGCTGCCCATGTGCACGCTGAACATCGCGGGCGAGTACCGGCCGATCCCCGAGGACGTCGCGATCAGCAGCGCGGCACAGGCGCCAAGCCAGGCGATGGTGCGCCCGACCGGCCAGGCGTCGCCGCGCCGGCGCAGCCGGTACACGCCGAGCAGGTAGAGCACCGCGAGCACGATCGCGACGGTGCCGAAGACCAGGTCGAAGCGCCAGTCGAAGAGCAGCCGCGCGAGCGTCGGCGGGGCGTTGAGGTCGTAACCGACCAGCAGTTCGGTGTTGGACGGGGTGGTCTGCCGTTCCGCCGGTGGTGGCGTCCTGGCCAGCGCGCTGGCCAGGCCGATGGTGACGAACATGATCAGCACTTCGACCGCGGCCAGCCGCACGAACTCCCCGCCGCCGCGGCCTTCGTCCAGCGCCCGCACGCCGCGGTTGCGCTGCTGCTGGCCGAACACGCCGAGCAGCAGCAACGCCGTCCCTTTCGCGACCACCAGCAGGCCGTAGTCGGTGGTGAACAGGTCGGCCGGGCTGATCCGGACCAGGGCGTTCAGCAGGCCGGAGGCCGCCATCACCACCCAGCAGCACAGCGCCAGCCGGGAGAACCGCCGCACGGCCAGCGGCAGGTGCGCCCCGCGCCGCCAGCCGAGCGCGAGCAGGGCGACCAGCCCGCCGACCCACAACGCGGCGGCGATCAGGTGGTAGAGCAGGCTGTTGGTGGCCAGGTCGTGCGAGCCGCCGCTGGCGGAGTGCCCGGTCACCGCGACCGGCACCAGCCCGCCCACGGCGAGGAAGAACAGCGTCGCAGTCCAGCCCCAGGACAGCACCAGCCGGCAGCCGAGTGCGACCAGCAGGGCGATCAGCGCGGTGAACAGCCAGGCCTTTGGCTGCTCGATCGCGTCCACCAGGTCGACCAGCGCCTGCGGCGACAGCAGGTCGGTGACCGGACGGCCGGCCCCGTCGGCGGCGGTGAACAGCACCGACGCGGCCGACGTGACGAACCAGGCCCAGGCCGCCATGCCGGCGGTGCGCAGTGCCGCGTAGCCGTCCGGCGACAGCGTGCCGGACTCCTGCGGCGGCACCAGGAAGGCCGCGAGCAGCAGCGACCCGATGCACAGCACCGACGCGCCCTCCGCGAGCACCCGCACCACGGTGACGCCGTACCGGGTGAGGGAGCCGGGGTCGGGCAGCCCGGCGATCACGTAACCGGCGCCGCCGGTCAGCGCGACCAGTGCGACCGCGATCACCGCGGCGAGCACCACGCTGACCGAGAGCAGGGGCAGCACGCTGGCCCTGCGCACTGGCTGGTCCGGTTCGACGGTCGTTCGCTGCTCTTCGGGCACGCAACGAGGGTAGGCCGGGAACGCCCGGCCGTGGCGCGCGGGGACCCGGCCGACGACTTCTGTCCAATGTGGACATCCGCGCGCACGATGCGGTGGTCGGGCGCACCGCGGGGCTCCGGCCGCTAGCCGACCGGCACCCGCTCGCGGCGACGCGCCAGCCCGGCGCCGATCGCGGCCGGCATGATGATCGCCGCCACCACCGCGACCACCACGAACGACGTGGACAGCGAGGTGGCCTGCGCGATGCCGCCGATCAACGGCGGACCGGCGAGGAACCCGGTGTAGGCGATCGCGGTGACGAACGCGATCTCCCGCTCGCCGCCGCTGTCGTCGGCGCGCTTGCCCGCCTCACCGGCGAGACCGAGCGCGATCGGGAAGCAGGCCGCCAGCCCGGCCCCGGCCAGCGCGAACCCGACGTAGGCCACCGCGGGCACCGGTAGTACTGCGGCCGCGGTCAGCCCGATCGCGGCCACCGCCGCTCCCCCTGCTAGCGCCCTGGTGGCGCCGTACCGCCGCTGCATCCAGGCGCCCCCGAGCCGGGCGATCGCCATGGCCAGCGCGAACGCGGAGTAGGCCAGTGCCGCGGCCCCGTCGCCGACACCGTGTTCGGTGACCATCAGTAGCGCGGACCAGTCCGAACTGGCGCCTTCCGCGATCGCGGAGCAGAGCGCGACCGCGGCGAGCAGCCAGAGCACGGGCCGCCGGACCGGCGCGGTCGCCGGCGCGGGGGCCGTTTCCGCGGCGGGGTCCGGCCTGGCGCCGGGCAGTGCCCGCCAGACCACCAGCAGCACCACCACCGCGGCGATCGCGGCCACGCCGAGCTGGCGGCCGGGCGACCACTGGTGCGAGGCGGCCAGCCCGGCCGTGGCCGAGCCCGCCAGCGCGCCGAAGCTGAAGCCGGCGTGGAAGGTCGGCATGATCGGACGGCCGGTCTGGCGCTCCACGCTCACCGCCGCCACGTTCATCGCCACGTCCAGCACGCCGACCGACGCGCCGAGCCCGAACAGCGCCACGCCGAGCAGCACCACCGAGGGCGCGAAACCCACCAGCGGCAGCAGGACGGCGGCGGCCAGCCCCGAACCGATGTTGACCGCCCTGGCGCCCACCGCTTCGATCAGGCGCCCCGAGAAGGACGCGGCGAGCAGCATGCCGACGCTCGCGCACAGCATCGCCAGGCCGAGCGGGCCCGGTTCGGTCTGCAGCCGGTCGGCCAACGCGGGCACGCGTGGCGCCCACGACCCCAGCGTCGCCCCGTTGAGCGCGAAGACGACGGTCACCGCCACCCGTGGCGAGATCCGAGAACCCTGATAAACCATTGGCCCAGAATGACTTAAGCGCTTCAGAAAGTCCACCCCCGCTGGTGCCGTCTAGACTTGCCCGAATGACCGGCCCACGACGGCGACGCCCGACCTTGGACGACGTCGCGGACGACGTCGGAGTGTCCAGGGCGACCGTGTCGAACGCGTACAACCGGCCGGATCAGCTCTCCGCACAACTGCGCGAAGAGGTCCTCCGCGCGGCCAAGCGGCTCGGCTACCCGGGGCCGAACCCCGTCGCGCGCAGCCTGGCCACCAGCCGGGCCGGCGCGATCGCCTTCATGCTGGACACCAACCTGTCCGCGGCCTTCTCCGACCCGGCGCTGTCGATCACGCTGGACGCGCTGGCCACCGAGATCACCCCGAGCGGGCACGCGCTCCTGCTGCTGCCGGGCGGCCACGACGGCGGGCCGCACGCCGACCGGGTGCTGGCCGCGCAGGCGGATCTCGCGGTGGCCTACTCGCTCGCCGACCACGCGCCCGCGCTGCGGGCCGTCCGCGACCGGGGGCTGCCGCTGGTGGTGATCGACCAGCCGGTCGTGCCTGGAGCGGCGCGGGTGAGCACCGACGACCGCGGCGGCGCGGTCGCGGCCGCGAAACACCTGCTCGATCTCGGCCACCGTCGGTTCGGCATCCTGTCCGCACAGTGCCTGTCCGAGCCGCGTGAAGGCCCGCTGAGCGTGGCCGAGGCGGGGCAAAGCCGGTTCGCGGACAACCGCGCGCGGCTTGAGGGCTACCTGGACACGCTGGCCGCGGCGGGGGTCGCGTTGGACGGCGTGGCGATCTGGGAGACTTCGGGGCTGTTCCGCGAGCCCGCGATGAAGGCCGCGCACGAGTTGCTGCGGCGGGATCCCCGGCCCACCGCCCTGTTGTGCATGTCCGACGAGCTGGCGCTGGCGGCGCTGACGGTGGCGAAGCAGCTCGGGCTCGCCGTTCCGGAGCAGCTCTCGGTGGTGGGTTTCGACGACACCCCGCCCGCGGGCTGGGCCGAGCCCGCGCTGACCACGATCCGCCAGGACCTGGTGCGCAAGGGAAAGATCGCCGGCGAGCTGGCCATGCGGCTGCTGGCCGGGAAACGGCCGCCCAAGCCCACCACCCTGGACGTCGAGCTGGTGGTCCGCGCTTCGACCGGCCCGCCATCACGCGAGTAGCAGACCGCCCATCCCCTCGCAATACCCTCACGAAAACTGTGGACAACCAGGCCCCGAAAGAGCGGGATCGGCACACTTGTCCACAGAATCGAAATCCGGGGGTGACAACCCCGCCCCGCCCCGCCATCGTTGAGTCATCGGATTCCACCGGCAACCGGGAAGGCGAAAGCCGCCGAAGCCGGGCCACTGACCCATTGGGGAGAACACAATCATGTTCAGAAACTCTTCGACGCTGCGCGCCCGCCTGCCCCGGGTGCTCGTGCTCGCCGCTTTCGGCCTGCTCTGCGGCGGCGGGATCGCCCAGGCCACAACGTTTTCACCGGCTGCACCGGCTTCACCGCCCGAGTTCAGTTGTCAGAACGGCGAGTTCTGCGCCTGGAGCGGCGAGTTCTACGCCGATTCGGTCGAACGGCTCGACCTGCGCACGGCCAATCCCGGGGAATGCATCCCGCTGACGGGTGAAGTCGGCGCACATTCCTTCGCCAATCGCATGAGCCGCGATGTGACCGTATATCAGGGCGAGGACTGTTCGACGGAAGGCGACTTCACCACCTATCCGGGTCATGGAACCTTTGTGCCGCAGGCGCATTTCCTGGTGCGTGCGATCCAGATCTGGGACTGACCCGCCGAGACCGGGCAAGGCCGCCGTCCCTCCTGGGAATGGTGGTGCCCCCTCCGGAGGCGGCCTTGCCCGTGGGCCCGGTTCCCCTTAGCCGGGCCCGCCGCGGGCGCGCCGGCCTGCACAGCCGGCGCGCCCGTGTGCCCCATTCGCGGAGCCCCTTTTCACCCGGAAGGAAGGAGGTGATCCGGGCCGGGAAGACGGGTACCCGCGTTAAAATAGAGTTGATAATCATTATCGCCTGGCAGAGGTGGTTTCGCCGGGACGATCTCGTCATGCCCCTTGGGGCGGGAAGCGGGAAGGTGTCCTATGCCGGATTCAAGCGAACTCGAGGCGTCGCGGGTCAGGCTGGCAGGTCTCGTGTTCGGTTCCATGTCCGCCCAGGTGATCGGATGGTGCGCACGGATGAAGCTGGCCGACGCGATCGGTGATCGGGAACGCTCGGCCGGCGAACTGGCCGCCGAATTCCGCACTCCCGTGTCGACCACGAACCGTCTGCTGCGCGCGATGGCCGCATTGGGAGTACTCGCCGAGAACAGCCCTGGCCGGTACAGGCTGACCACGATGGGTTCGCTGCTGCGGTCGGATCGGGCGGGTTCCGTGTACGCGCTGGCCCGGATGTGCACCGATCCGATGATGTTGCAGGCGTGGTACCGGCTGGACGACAGCGTCCGCACCGGCCGGACCACCTTCGACGACGTGTTCGGCGTGTCCTTCTTCGCCCATCTCAAGGCCAATCCCGAACTGTCGGCTTTGTTCAACGCGGCGATGGGCCAGGGCAGTCAGGGCGTTGCCGACGCACTGCCCTCGGCGTACGACTTCGGCCGGTTCGACACGGTGATGGACGTCGGCGGTGGGAACGGCACGGTGCTCGCCGCGGTGTTGCACGCGCACCCCGGGCTGCGTGGTGTCCTGTTCGACACCGGCGAGGGTTCGGCCGAGGCGGCGAGCACGCTGCAGCGGGCGGGTGTGGCGGAACGTTGCGCGGTCGAGGCCGGCGACTTCTTCACCGCGGTGCCCGCCGGGGCGCAGGTACAGCTGCTGAAGAGCGTGCTGCACGACTGGAATGACGAATGGGCCGGCACCATTCTCCGGAACTGCCGGCGGGCGTTGCCGAGACAGGGCAGGCTGCTGGTCCTCGAACCGGTGTTGCCGGAGACGGTCGACCCGGAGAAACTGCCGTTCTCCTATCTCAGCGACCTCAACATGCTGGTCAACCTCGGTGGCCTGGAACGCACCCGGAGCGAGTTCGAGGCCCTGTTGCGAGGTTCCGGGTTCGCGCTCACCGACGTCACCCCGCTGCCGGTGCCGTCGGGTTTCTGCCTCATCGAGGCGACCCCGGCCTGACCGGCCGGAGAAAGGAGGTGGTGGCGACCGTCAGGCGGTGCGCGGGGCGGTGCAGGTGATCGGGTCGTCGGTGGCGGCGGCCTGGCTGACCACGGTGGCGCCGTCGATGGTGATCACGCAGGTGCGCGGGTTCGCCCCCGGCAGCACGCTGACACTCAGGCCGAGGTTGCCGGTGTCGGCGGTGGTGAAGCTGGCCGAGTCGGCGCCGACCTCGGGCATGTCGATCAGGCCGGTGTCGCCGAACACGGCTCCGGTCACCCGGAACACGGAGCCGCTCGGGCCGCTCACCTCGAGCTTGACGGTGTGCTGCACGTCCGGCGCCGGAACGGGCGGAACCTGAACGGGAGGAGGGGGTGGGGGTGGGCCCGGAGCGATCGGAGCGGCCGGCGGGGNGGCGGGGGCGCAGGCGGCCAGGCCGCAAAGCGCCGCGACCAGGATCGTCGTGGTCTTCTTCATCGTCCCGCTTCCCGCCGCCACGTTCAGTACCCGTCCGAGTATGACGAGTCACTGGCGTGGAGCGATACCCCAGCCGGGTCGAGAGCGCACTCGAAAGTGTCGGAACGGCTCAGCCGGACGGCGCGGCGTGCGTGTTCCCGGCAAGATAGCTGGCCCTTCCGGCGGCCCGGGAGATCTTGCCGCTGGCGGTCCGCGGCACCCCGCCGGGCGGGAGCAGCAGGACGTCCCGCAGGGCGAGGCCGTGTGCGACGGCCACGGCGCGCCGGACGACACCGGCGAACTCGCCGGTGTCCACTTCGGTCGCGTCGGCCGAGCGGGCGCGTTCGGCCAGCACGACCGCCTGTTCACCCTCCGGGGCAGGTACGACGAACACGACGACGGCGCGGCGACGGACGGCGGGATGCGCGCGCTCCACGGTCGCCTCAACGTCCTGCGGGTAGTGGCGGCGGCCGTCCACGGTGATCAGGTCCTTGATTCGGCCGGTCACGTACAGCTCGTCGCCGGCAAGTACGCCGAGGTCGCCGGTGCGCAGCCACCAGCGCGGTTCGGGGTCCATGCCGTGGCGCAGCTGGGCGCAGAAGGTCTCGGCCGAGTCCTCGTGCCGCTGCCAGTAGCCCCTGGCGACGTTCGGCCC
Organism: Amycolatopsis nigrescens CSC17Ta-90; assembly: GCF_000384315.1. GTDB lineage: Bacteria > Actinomycetota > Actinomycetes > Mycobacteriales > Pseudonocardiaceae > Amycolatopsis > Amycolatopsis nigrescens. The sequence continues at coordinate 568,443 of NZ_ARVW01000001.1, forward strand.
GCTGACCCAGATCTCGCCGACCTGCCCGTCCTCGGCGGGTTCGGCGGTGGCCGGGTCGACGATCCGAACCAGCTGGCCGACCGGGCGGCCGGCGGAGACCAGGGTGATGCCGTCGGGGTCGCCGGCCGGGCAGGGCACCGCATGGCCGCGGCCGAGTTGCGCGCGGAAGAAGGTCCGACGGGCGGGGGCCGCGCCGGCCGGTGTCGCGGACGTGAGCGCGGTGGCCTCGGCCAGGCCGTAGCAGGTGCGCAGGGTCTGCGGGTGCAGGCCGTGTTCGGCGAACTCCTGGCAGAACCGGTCGATCGCCTGCGGCTGGGTGGGTTCGCCGGCGTCGATCAGGGCGGTCACCCGGCCGAGATCGAGTCCGGTCTTGTCCGCCCGGACGATCCTGGACGCGCAGTAGCCGTAGGCGGCGCTCGGCGCGGCGCTGACCGCGCCCGGATGCTCGGTGAGCGCGCGAAGCCAGCGCACCGGTTCGGACAGGAAGGCCGACGGCGTGAGCAGCACGGTGCGCAGGCCCGCCAGTACGGGCAACGCGACGCTCAGCAGGAAGCCGACGTGGTGGCACAGCGGCATCCAGTTCACGGTCACCGACCGGCCGGGGGTGACACCGTAGGCGCGGATGGCCTGTTCCACCCCGGCGGCCAGGTTCGCGTGGGTGATCATCACGCCGACCGGGGGCCGGGTCGAGCCGGAGGTGTACTGCAGGCAGGCGACGTCCTCCGGGCCGGTGTCGACCGGCTGGGGCACCAGGTGCGCGGTCCCGGCCAGGACGTCCACGGGGAGCTGCTCCGCGGTGTCCAGGTCGTGCTCGCGCAGGAACGCCCGCACCGTCCCCGAATCCGCCGCGGTGGTGAGCACCACGGCGGGCTCGCAGTCGGTGAGCACGGCGGCCAGCCGCTCGGTGTGCCCGGCCAGTCCCGGCGGGAAGAGCGGGACCGCGACCAGCCCGGCCCTGATCGCCGCGAGCACGGCGACCAGGTAGTCCGTGGTCTGCCCGACCAGCACCGCGACCCGCTCCCCCGGCGCGGCGGCCAGCTGGAGATGCCCGGCGAGCGCGTCCACCCGGCGGTCGAGGCCGCGCCAGGTCAGCGAGGTGTGCACCGACTCGCCGCGGGAGCGGAAGCCGGGTTCGGTGACCGCGACCTCCCCGCCTCGCCGGCGGGCCCAGCGGGTGAGAGAAGCGGACAGGGTCATCGCCGGTGTGGGCTGGTTCATCGGGCGGCACCTGGGGATCGTGCGGGCGAGAAGACCGCGAGTGCGAGCAGGGCGGCGAGCACCTGGAGCGCTCCGGCGGTGACCAGCCCGGCCGCGTACCCGCTGGCGAGCGCCGGGCCGTCGGCCGCGCCGGAGGCGGTGCTCATCGCGCGCCAGGCGGCGAGCACCGCGCCGATCACCGCGACGCCGAGCGCGCTGGAAAGCTCGCGGGAGGCGGTCAGCAGGCCGGACGCGATGCCGGACAACCGCTCGGGCACCACCTCCAGCGAATGGGAGGTGAGCGGCACGGTGAACGCGGATCCCGCGCCGATCAGCAGCAGGCCGGGGAACCGCGGCACCAGATCGGGCTGCTGGTTCACCACGGCGACCGCGAACAGGCCGACGCCGACGGTGAGCAGCCCGGCCGCCACGGTCCGCCGCGGGCCGAACCTGGCCACCGCGGGGGCGACGAACGGGGTGGCCAGCACGAGCGCGACGGCCACCAGGATCAGCGGGAGCCCGGCCGCGGTCGGGCCGAGACCGAGCGAGTCCTGGTGCATCAACGGGGTGAAGAAGAAGACCCCGCTCACGCCGAGGCCCCACAGCAGCTGCACCAGCAGCCCGCCGGTGAAGACTCGTTCCCGCAGCAGCGCTTTGGGCAGCAGGGGGTTCGCCGAACGCCTTTCCAGCAGCAGGAAGGCGATCGCGGCCAGTACCCCGGTGGCGCCGAGTGCGACCGGGGCGGTCCAGCCGCCGCCGGTGCCGGTGGCGAGCAGGGCGAGCGTGCAGCAGACCATCGCCACCGTGGCGGCCAGCGTGCCGGCCAGGTCCGGCGCCGGTCCCCTGGTCCGCTCGCCGGAGCCGGGCGGCACGAGGAAGAGCGCGACCACCGCGAAGGGCACGTTGCTGAAGAAGATCCAGCTCCAGTGCAACTGTTCGCTGAGCAGCCCGCCCGCCACCGGCCCGAGGGCGAGCGCGACGGCCAGTGCCGCCGTCCAGATCGCCGCGCCCACCGCGCGCCGTCGCTCGTCGAGTTCGGTGCGCAGCAGGCTGAGCGTGGCCGGTACCGCGAAGGCCGCGGCGGCGCCCTGCAGCACCCGCGCGAAAATGAGCAGTTCGGCGTTGCGCGCGCAGCCGCCGAGTATCGCGCCGGCGCCGAACACGAGCAGCCCGGCGACCAGGGTCCGGTGCTGGCCCCATCGGTCGATCAGCGATCCCGCGACCAGCAGCAGACCCGCGAAGGGCAGCATGTAGCCGAGCGTGATCCCTTGCAGGCCGGCCAGTCCGAGGCCGAGCTCCCTGCCGATGGAAGGGGCCGCGGCGGCCACGATGTTGTTGTCCAGTGTGGTCACGAACGCGACCAGCGCGACGACCACCAAGGGGCGTGCCGTCGTCCCGCGCCTCACGGCCGTACGGGTGGACAAAGGCACTGGGAAACCCTTTTGAGTGGTTCGAGCGTTTCATTTCGGCGAGACCGCCGAGCGCATCGTGGCATGCGCCCATTGGCACCGCAAGAAAGGGGTTAAAACACTCACCCGCATACGATAGAGCTGTCCGGAATACTGTTTCCCCGCGACAATTCCGGTCGGGGCACAAAGAAAATCCCCCGCCACCGGCGCGGCCGATGGCGGGGGAAGAGGGTGCGACCGAGGTCAGCCGGTCACCAGGGTAAGGCTGTAGGCCGAGAGGATCTCGTTCACCGGCTGGAAGAAGGTCTCGCCGCCGGAGGTGCAGTCACCCGAGCCGCCCGACGTGACGCCCTGCGCCTCGGTGCCGCTCACCCAGGAGCCGCCGGAGTCGCCGGGCTCGGCGCAGGCGTCGGTCTGGGTCAGCCCGGTCACCGTGCCCTCGGCGTAGTTCACCGTCTGGTTCTTGGCCTGCACGGTGCCGCAGTGCCAGCCCGTGGTGGAGCCGGAACGGCAGATCGACGCGCCGACGGCGGACTCGCTGGAGCCGGTCACGGTCACATCGCCCTGGTCGTAGCCGTTGACCACCGGGGTCGGCGTCCACGACGAGTTGACCTCGACGTGCGAGTAGTCGTCGCCGGGGAACGAGGAGCCGGCGAACGAGCCCATGTCGCTTTGGTCCGAACCGGTCACCGAGTCGCCCTGCGAGCCGCAGTGGCCGGCCGAGACGAACCCGCCGTTGACCGAGAACCCGATCGAGCAGCGGGCGGAGCCGCCGATGTAGTAGGCGTCGCCGCCGACCACGTCACCGGCGAGCACCCGCGGCGCGGCCTTGGCCTGCTCGACCCGGACCGGGCCGGCGGACTTGGCGAAGTCGAGGAACTTCCCGACCTCCGCGTCCTGGGCGCCGTCGCGCACCTTGACCACCACGGAGTTGGACTTCGCGTCCACGTACCAGCCGGTGACGGCCTTGGGCGCGGTCTGCCCGGCGAACCGGTCGATGGCGGCCTTGGCGGTGTCCAGCGCGGCCTCGGTGTTGGCCACCCGCACCGTCTCGGCGCCGGTCGCCCGTACCGCGTCGGCGGCGCTCTGGTCGGTCAGGCCGACCACGAGCTTGCCGGCGGCGGTGTCGAACCAGGCGCCACCGAAGGCGGCACCCGCCGCGGACTGCGCGGCCGGCAGTGCTCGGCTCGCCGCGGACTCGGTGGCCAGTCTGGTCAGCACCTGGCCGGGCTCCATGCCGAGATCGCGCTGCATCGCGGTCAGCACGCCCTGGGAAAGCTGGGGTCCGGCGGCGGTTGCCGGGGACATGCTCAGCGCGACCGCAGAGCCCATCGACACACCGGCCACGGCCAACGCTCGTATCAGGTTCTTGTGCTTCATAGGGCGCCCTTTCCACTCTCCGACTCCGGACAGTCCGTGCGAAAAGTCTGTGCGGCCCCTGGTACCGTCGGAACCCGCCAAAAGTAGGTTTGGTGAGCAATTTCCCGACAAAGCCCGCTGACGGTTACTTACCGTGTAGCTGCCCGGGAGAAACGGGACCGGCTCAGGGCGCGACCGGCGGACACGTGCCGAGCATTTGGCGCAGCGCGTCGTACTCCGCTTGGTCGGCACTGAGCCCGTAGCGGAGCTTGATGGTCAGGTAGCCGGTGGCGTAGCCGCACCAGTAGCCCCTGGCCGGCGGGCGCCAGTGCGCGGGGTCGGAGTCGCCCTTGCCGCGGTTCGACGAGGCGGTCACCGCGACCAGGTTGTCGAGGTCGTTGTAGAAGGTCACCCGCTGCTCCCGCGTCCAGTTCCGCGCGCCGGAGCGGTTGGCCTCCTTGACCGGGACGAGGTGGTCGATGTCGAGCTGCCTGGCGTTGTCCACCCCGGTGTCGTCGTAGCGGCTGGTCCAGCTGCCCGCGGTGACCGAACAGCCCGAGCCGGTGCGCACGCCGGTGCCCTGCCGCTGCAGGACCAGCTCCCGGGTGTCGCACGAGTTGCCCTGGCTGGCCCAGTCGCCCCAGTCCTCGCGCCGGTAGTGCGCCCCGGTGTCCTCCACCGCGACGGTCAGCCGGTCGAGCTGCGCCGCCGAAGGCCCGGCGGCGCCGGGCGGGACGGGCTGGGCCGGATCGCCGGTCCGCTGCGCCAGCCAGACCCCACCCGCGATCACCACCGCCAGCGTGAAAACCGCCACCGGCACGCTCTTTGCGCCACGTCTGCTCATCAGGGGAGTTTTCTACCGGAGCAGGCCGGTTCCGCCTGCCTCGACACGACGGGCGCGGACGTGCTCCCGGTCACCGCGCCGGTCTGCCGGGCGAGCATGGCGTGGGTACGGTGAGCCGGTGGAGATGCTGCACCTTCGCTATTTCGTTGCCGTCGCCGAGGAACTGAACTTCTCGCAGGCCGCGCGCAGGCTGCACATGGCGGCGTCGCCGCTGAGCCAGCGGATCAAGGATCTGGAGGGCGAGCTGGGTCAGCAGTTGTTCGAGCGCAGCACGCACCGAGTGGCGCTCACCAAGGCCGGCACCGCCTTGCTGCCACTGGCCCGTGACGTGCTGGAGCGGGTCAACGCGATCCCGTGGAAGCTGCGGGACGCGGCCACCGCGGCACGGCGCACGGTTTTCGTCGGGATGCCCGCGGGCGTGCATCCCGGCCTGCGCGAGCGCGTGCGAGAGCTGGCGCAGCGGTGCCAGGACTCCTACGAGCTGAAACGCTGGCCAGGGGCCTCGGCGGACCTGGTGGCCGCCGTGCACGACGGCAGGCTGGCGCTGACCCTGGCCCGGCTGCCCGTTTCCGACCCGGCGCTGGAGGTGCTGGAGGTGATGACCGAGCGGCTCGGCGCCGCGGTGCCCGCCGACCGGTTCGCCGGGCGGGACTCGGTGCGGCTGGCCGACCTTGCCGAGCTGTCGTACATCCCGTCCCCGTCGGACGCCACCCCGACCTATTTCGAACAGCTCGACGCCAGGCTCGACGCGGCCGGGGTCAAGAAACGCATCCGACTGCCCGGCACCGGTTATTCCGGAATCGCCGAACTGGTCTCCAGCGGGATCGCCTTTTCCATCACCATGCTGGACCCGGACAGCCCGATGCACCTGTACCGGCTGGACAACGTCACCGTGCTGCCGTTCACCGAGTTCGCCCCGGAGCTGCGCACCGGCCTGCTCTGGCACCGGGAGCGGGCCGAGCGGGGTGCCGACCTGGCCCCGCTGATCGCCGCGGCGCAGGAGATCTTCGCCGAGGAATTATTTGCCTGAATTGTCCCGCAAGAATGGTATGACCGCTGCGGTCATACCATTCTTCGCCCATTGATCATTCCCTTTCAGCGCATTCGAGCCTAACTTCGAAGGTAGATCGAAGAGTGGCCGAAAACGTGAGGAGAGTGGCATGGAAACCGTCGCACCGGAGGGTTCGGGACCGCTGGCCGGCGTCCGGGTCATCGACCTGTCGACCGTGGTGATGGGCCCCTACGCCGCGCAGATCCTGGGCGACCTCGGCGCGGACGTGGTCAAGATCGAGTCGCCATCGGACACCGTGCGCCACGGCGAGTACCGGCACACCCCGGGGATGACCGCGCTGAGCCTCAACGTCAACCGCAACAAGCGCAGTGTGGCCCTCAACCTCAAGGACGACGCCGGCCGCGAGCGGGCGCTGCGGCTGATCGACTCCGCCGACGTGCTGATCACCAACATGCGCCCCGGCGCGCTGGCCAGGCTCGGCCTGGACCACGAGCAGCTGGCCGGGCGCAACGAAAAGCTCATCTACGCGCACGCACAGGGTTTCCGCGCGGATTCCGACCGGGCCGGCAATGCCGCCTACGACGAGACAGTGCAGGCATCCTCCGGGCTGGTCGACGTGGCGAACCGGGCCATCGGCAGGCCGGTGTACCTGCCCACGATCCTCGGCGACAAGGTGTCCGCGCTGACCATCGTCTACTCCGTGCTGGCCGCGCTGGTGCACCAGCGGGCGACCGGTGCCGGCCAGTACATCGAGGTGCCGATGACCGACACCATGATCGCCTTCAACCTGGTCGAGCACCTGGCCGGGCACACCTTCGAGCCGGCGACCGGGCCGACCGGGTTCCGCCTCTCGATGTCCGAAGGCCACCAGGCGGTGCCCACCAAGGACGGGCTGGCCTGCGTGATCCCCTACAACCCGCAGAACTTCCGCGACTTCTTCACCGCCGCCGGCCGGCCGGACCTTGCCGAGGACCCGAGGGTCGCCGGGGACAGCCTTGACAACGCCGACACCGGCGACCTGGCCGCGCTGATCGCGGAGTGCTCCCCGGCGCTGACCACCGACGAGTGGGCCGAGGTCTGCGCCAAGCACAGCATCCCGATGGCGCCGGTGCTGGAGCTCGACCGCGCCGCCGAGGACCCCTACGTCGCCGACGGTCACCTGCTGGACCTGGTCGAGCACCCGACCGAGGGCCCGATCCGCTCGATCGGCCTGCCGGTGCGGTTCTCCGCCACCCCCGGCTCGATCCGCCGTCCCGCGCCGGTGCCCGGCGAGCACACCGACGAGGTCTTCGCCGAGCTGTCCACACAGGACTGACAGGAGAATCCTCATGAGCACCAACGAAGTACGCACCGAAGTGATCGGCCGGACGCTTCTCATCACCATCGACAGGGCAGCCGCCCGCAACGCGGTGAACGCAGCCGTGGCCACCGGGCTCGCCGCCGCCCTTGACCGGCTGGAGGCCGAGCCCGCACTGCGGGCCGCGGTGCTCACCGGCGCCGACGGCACGTTCAGCGCCGGGATGGATCTCAAGGCCGCGCTCGCCGGCGAGTCGCCCGAGCTGCCCGGCCGCGGGTTCGGCGGGCTGACCAGGGCCGAGACCTCGAAGCCGCTGATCGCCGCGGTGGAGGGCTGGGCCATGGGCGGCGGCTTCGAGCTGGCGCTGGGCTGCGACCTGATCGTGGCGGCCGAAGACGCGAAGTTCGGCCTGCCCGAGGTCAAGCGCGGACTGGTGGCCGCCGGTGGCGGGGCGATCCGGCTGCCGCACCGGATTCCGCACCACCTGGCGATGGAGCTGCTGCTCACCGGCGAGCCGATCACCGGCGCGCGGGCCGGCGAGCTCGGGATCGCCAACCGGGTGGTGCCCGCCGGCGACACCGCCGCGGTGGCGCTGCAGCTGGCCGAACAGCTCGCGGCGAACGCCCCGCTGGCGCTCGCCGCGGTGAAGAAGATCGTCCGTGCCGCCGACGGCGTGCCGGAGAACGAGGCCTTCGCCGCACAGGCGAGGGAAATGGCCGGGTTGATGAGCTCGCAGGACGTGCGGGAGGGCATGCGCGCCTTCACCGAACGCCGCGCTCCGGCCTGGCAGGGAAAGTGAGGCAGCGATGAAGCTGGAAGAAGTCGCACGGCACGTGAGCACTCCGCTGGCCAGTCCGGCGTACGCGCCGGTCGTGCCGCGGTTCACCAGCCGCGAGTATCTGAACATCGTGTACCGCACCGACGCCGACGCGTTGCGCGCCGTGGTGCCGGAACCGCTCGAACTCGACGAGCCGCTGGTGCGGTTCGAGGTGATGCGGATGGGCGACGTCACCGGCTACGGCCCGTACGTCGAGGCCGGGCAGGCGATCCCGGTGCGGTTCGACGGCGAGCGGGGCGAATACCTGCACGCCATGTACCTGGACAACTTCCCGGCGACCGCGTCCGGCCGCGAGGTGAGCGCATACCCGAAGACGATCGGTGCGCCGGACCTCTACCTGGACCACGGCGCGCTCGTCGGCACCCTGGACTACGGCTCGCTGCGGGTGGCCACCGCGACCATGGGCTACAAGCACCACCCGCTGGACCTCGCCGAGGCCAAGGCCCAGGTCACCGTGCCCACCTTCATGGTCAAACTGATCCCCGACTACGACGGCGCGCCGCGGGTGGCGGAGCTGGTCCGCACCGAGATCACCGACGTGGTGGTCCGTGAAGCGTGGACCGGCCCGGCACGGCTGCAGCTGTTCGAGCACGTACTGGCCCCGCTGGCCGACCTGCCGGTGCGCGAGGTCGTCTCGGCCAGCCATCTGCTGACCGATCTCACCCTGGCACCGGTCCGCCCGGTGCACGACTACCTGGGAGGTTCGCGATGAGCGAGCGATTCCGCACGGCGGCGGTACTCGGCGCCGGCACCATCGGACTGTCCTGGACCGCGCTGTTCGCCGGGCACGGCCTGCGGGTCCGGGTCAGCGACCCCCGGCCCGACCTGGCCGAGGCGGTGGCGGGCGCGCTGGCCGCGTTCGCCCCGCACCTGGCCGCGCAGGGCCTGGACGTGACCGACCTGGCGGCGCGGGTGGAGATCGCCACCGACACCACCGACGCGGTGCGCGACGCGGACGTGGTCCAGGAGAACGGCCCCGAGAACGTCGAGTTCAAGCGGGAACTCTTTGCGACGCTGGTCCGCGAGGCCCCGGCGGACGCCCTGCTGCTCAGCTCTTCCTCGGCCATCCCGTCCAGCGAGTTCGCCGGTGAAGGTGACGGCGCCGGGCGGGTGCTGATCGGGCACCCGTTCAACCCGCCGCACCTGGTCCCGCTGGTCGAAGTGGTGCCAGGCAGGCAAACCACCGAGGAGTCGGCGGCACGAGCGGTGGAGTTCTACCGGTTCCTCGGCCGCGTCCCTGTGGTGGAACGCAAGGAGATTCCCGGTTTCGTCGGCAACCGGCTGCAGAACGCGCTGCAGCGGGAGGCCATCTACCTCGTCGAGCAGGGCGTGGTCTCCCCCGCCGAGCTGGACACCGTGCTGGTGAACTCGCTCGGCCTGCGCTGGTCCACCGTCGGGCCGTTCCTCGGCTCGCACCTGGGCGGCGGCCCCGGCGGGTACCGGCACATGGCCGAGCACATCGGCAAGTCGATGCACCGGATGTGGGACTCCCTCGGCAAGCCCGAGCAGGGACCCGAACAACGGGAACGGCTCATCGAAGCCGTGGAAAACGCTTACGGCGCGCAGAGCTACGCCGAGCTCACCGAAGAACGTGACCGCAGGCAGCTCGCCGTGCTGTCTGCTTTGGACAGTGCGAACAAGGAGGTTCAGTCATGACCGGCCCACTCACCGCCGACTTCTACGGCTACGAGGATCTGCTTCCCGAAGAAGAGCGCAAGATGCTGCTGAAGGCACGCGACTTCATGCGCACCGAGGTGAAGCCACTGGTCAACGAGTACTGGGCGAAGGGCGAGTTCCCGCACGAGCTGATCGGCAAGTTCCGCGAGCTGGGCCTGACCGGGCTGGCCTACGAGGGCTACGGCGACCCGCTGCCCGCGGCGAGCCACCTGCTGGTCGGCATGCTCGCCATGGAGTACAGCCGCACCGACGCCTCGGTGGCCACCTTCTACGGTGTCCACAACGGACTCGCGATGTACAGCGTGTACCGCGGCGGCGACCAGGAGCAGCGCGACCGCTAGCTGCCCGCGATGGCCGCCATGGACAAGATCGGCGCCTTCGCGATGACCGAGCCGCTGGGCGGCTCCGACGTCGCGGGCGGCATGCGCACCACCGCCAGGCGCGAGGGCGACACCTGGATCCTCGACGGCGCCAAGAAGTGGATCGGCAACGCCACCTTCGCCGACCTGGTCGTGGTCTGGGCGCGGGACGTGGCCGACGACAAGGTCAAGGGCTTCGTGGTGGATAAGGGCACTCCCGGCTTCGAGGCGGTCAAGATCGAGCACAAGATCGCGTTCCGGATCGTGGAGAACGCGGAGATCACGCTGACCGGCGTGCGGGTGCCCGAGGCGAACCGTCTGCAGCGGATCGGCTCGTTCCGCGACGTGGCCGAGGTCCTGCGCGCCACCCGCGGCGGGGTGGCCTGGCAGGCGCTGGGCGTGATGATCGGCGCCTACGAGCTGGCGCTGGACTACGCCAAGCAGCGCGAGCAGTTCGGCCGCCCGATCGCGCGGTTCCAGCTGGTGCAGGACCTGCTGGTGAAAAGCCTCGGCAACATCACCGCGTCCTGGGGCATGCTGGTGCAGCTGGCCAGGCTGCAGGACGCCGGGATCTTCCGCGACGAGCACTCCTCGCTGGCCAAGGCATTCGTCACGGCCAGGATGCGCGAGGTGGTGGCCTGGAGCCGGGAGATCTTCGGCGGCAACGGAATCGTACTGGACCACGACATCGCCCGGTTCTTCGCGGACGCCGAGGCGATCTACTCCTTCGAAGGCACCAGGGAGATGAACACCCTGATCGTCGGCAAGGCGATCACCGGCCAGAGCGCCTTCGTCTGAGCGGTTCCCCGCAATCCGTGAAGGTGCCCTTGCCTACCTTGGAAGTAGGCAAGGGCACCTTCACGACATCAGGGAGGGTTAACGGTCGCCGGTGGAGGGGCAGGTGACGTCCTTGGCTGGCAGCTCGCCGCTCAGGAGGTACCTGGTGACGGTGGCGTCGGCGCAGTTGCCCGGATAGGCGCCGTGCCGCCAGGAACCCTCCACCAGTGCCATTCGCGAGTTGTCCGGCAGCAGCTCGCGGAGGTTGCGGGCACCCTCGATCGGGGTCTGGGTGTCGTGCGAGTTCTGCACCAGCAGCACGCTTTCCGCCCGGTTGTCCCGGATCTGGGTGCGCGGCTCCTTCGGGTCCGGCCAGAAGGCGCACGGCGCGATGTTCGAGGTCTGCCCGCCCATCAGCGGGAAGCGCCGGGTGTCGCGCAGCGCGTCGCGCCGGTACTGCTCCACATCGGTGGGCCAGCGCGCGTCTCCGCAGACCACGGCGAGGAAGGCGGCGGCGCTGTTGTCGGGCGGCGGGGACTGCCAGCGCGCCGGCCGGGCCGGGAACAGCGGCTCGGCCGGCGGGGCGGCTTCGGTCCTGGCAGCACCGGCGCCCGGCGCGTCCAGCAGTTTCCGCAGCAGTTCGGCCAGTGCCTTGCTGTTCTCCTCGTGCTGCCCGGCGCCCAGCGCGGACCTGCGCACCGTGTTGCCGTCGTAGCTGCGCCCGTCCACCACCACCGGTTCCTTGTCTAGCTGGTTCAGCAGCCGCCGGAACCCGCTCGACACCCGCGCGGCGGTGTCGCCGAGATGATAGGTCGCGTCCCGTTCCGCGGCCCAGTCCGCGAACAGGTCGAACGCGCGTTCCGCCGGCAGCGACCAGATCTGCACCATGCCGCGCCAGGCGCGTTCCGGGTCCACGCTGCTGTCCAGCAGGATCCGGTCGGACCGCTCGGGGAACAGCTGGGTGTAGACCGCGCCGAGGTAGGTGCCGTAGGAGATGCCGAAGTAGGAGATCTTCGGCTCGCCCAGCGCGGCCCTGATGACGTCCATGTCCCTGGCGGTGTTGCGGGTGGTGATGTATGGCAGCAGGTCGGGCTGGTTCGCCCAGCACTTCTCGGCGATCTCCTTGGTCTGCGCGACGGCGTCGGCGAACTTCGCATTGTCGAACGGGATCGGCGACCAGCCACCGCCCTCGCCGAGGCCGCAGCCGACCGGCGTGCTCGCTCCGACCCCGCGCGGGTCGAAGCCGATCAGGTCGTACCGATCGCTGACCTCCTTCGGCGTCAGGCCGCTGACCGGCAGGTCCAGCCCGGACCCGCCGGGCCCGCCCGGGTTCATCAGCAGCACGCCGCGGCGCGCACCCGGATCGCCCGCTTTCACCCGGGAGATGGCGATGTCGATCTGCCTGCCGCCGGGCTGCTGGTAGTCCAGCGGCACCCGCACCGTCGCGCATTCGAAGTTCGCCGGCCGGTCCGGTGCACAGCGGTGCCAGTCCGGCCCCTCGGCGGCCATGACCGGCACAGCCGACACTGCGGGCACGACCAGCACGCTGAGCAGGGTGCCGACGAGCGCCGACAGCCCCAGTTTCTTCCCCATGGAACCCCTTCCTTCGTGCCCGGCAGGCTAGCAACGAAGGAGACGTCCCGCTCGGATCCGCGGCGGCGGGCCGGCTATTCGAGCTCCAAAGTGGAGAGTACGAGTCCGGCGAGCGCGGCGGGGTCGCCGTCCGCGTGGCGCAGCACCAGGTCCGGCTGCAACGGGGCCTCGTAGGGATCGTCGACCCCGGTGAAACCGGTGATCTCCCCGGCCATCGCCTTGGCGTACAAGCCCTTGGGGTCGCGCTCGGCGCAGACCTCCAGCGGCGTGTCCACGAACACCTCGGTGAACGACAGGCCCGCCGCCTGGTGCGCGGCCCGCACCCGTTCCCGGTCGGCCCGGTACGGACTGATCAACGAGACCACCGTGACCATGCCCGCGTCCGCGAACAGCTGCGCCACTTCACCGACCCGACGCACGTTTTCCGCCCGGTCGGCCGCGGCGAACCCGAGGTCCGCGTTCAGCCCGTGCCGGAGGTTGTCCCCGTCCAGCAGGTACGCGGGGGTCCCGGCGGCGACCAGCCGCCGCTCCAGCTCCACCGCGATCGAGGACTTGCCGGACGCGGAAAGCCCGGTGAGCCAGATCGTGCGCCCGCGCGTGGCGCGGTCGTCCCGGCCGACTGCCGCGGAATGCCACACCACGTTCGTGCTCTGCCGCCGCGGCCCGGCGATCATGCCGGCGGCGACCGTGTTGTTGGTGGCCTCGTCGATCAGGATGAAACTGCCGGTGGTGCGGTTGCGGCGGTAGGGGTCGAACTGCAGCGGCCGCTGCGTGCGCAGCCGGATCCGGCCGATCTCGTTGAGCTGCAACGATTCCACCGACTCGTCGCGGTGCAGGGTCTGCACGTCGAGCCGGTAGTCCAGTTCCTTCACCTCGGCGCGGGTGTCGCGGGTGGTGTGCCGGACGACGTACTTCGCGCCCGGGGTGAGCGCGGACCTTTCGGTGAGCCAGCAGACCATCGCGTCGATGTCGTGCCCCGACTCCGGCCGGTTTCCCGGGCGGCAGAGCAGATCGCCCCGGCTGATGTCCAGCTCGTCGGCGAGCTGCAGGGTGACCGCCTGCGGCGCGAACGCCTCGGCCACCGGCACCCCGCCAGGCCCCCGGATCGCGGTGATCCTGGTGGTGAACCCGGACGGCAGCGCGACCACCTCGTCGCCGGGTTTGAGCACCCCGCCCGCCACCGTGCCGGCGTAGCCCCGGTAGTCCGTCGAGCGGATCACGTACTGCACCGGGAATCGCGCGTCGATCAGGTTGCGGTCCGAGGCGATGTGCACCTCTTCCAGCTGATGCAGCAGTGAAGTGCCCTCGTACCACGGCATGCTGGCGCTGCGGTGCACGATGTTGTCCCCGAGCAGCGCGGACATCGGCACGAAGGTCAGGTCGGAGATGTCCAGTTTCATCGCGAACCGGCTGAACTCCTCGCGGATCTCCTCGAACCGCTCCTGCGACCAGTCGACCAGGTCCATCTTGTTCACGCACAGCACCAGGTGCGGAATGCCGAGCAGGCTGGCCAGGAACGCATGCCGCCGCGACTGCTCGAGCACCCCGTGCCTGGCGTCGATCAGCACCAGCGCCAGGTCCGCTGTGGACGCACCGGTGACCATGTTCCTGGTGTACTGCGGATGTCCCGGGGTGTCCGCGATGATGAACCGGCGCCTCGGGGTGGCGAAGTAGCGGTGTGCCACGTCGATCGTGATGCCCTGTTCCCGTTCGGCGCGCAGGCCGTCGGTGAGCAGCGCGAGGTCGGGGTAGTCGCTCCCGCGCTCGCGGCTGGTGCGCTCCACCGCGGCGAGCTGGTCGGTGAACACGGTCTTGGAGTCGAACAGCAGCCTGCCGATCAGGGTGGACTTCCCGTCGTCGACGCTGCCCGCGGTGGCCAGGCGAAGAAGTTGCATCAGAAGTAACCTTCCTTCTTCCTGTCCTCCATACCGGCTTCGGAGATCCGGTCGTCGGCACGAGTGGCACCGCGTTCGGTGATCCTGGTCGCGGCCACCTCGGTGAGCACCGCGTCGGGACTGGCGGCGCTCGACTCCACGCAACCGGTGCAGGTGGCGTCGCCGATGGTGCGGAAGCGCACCAGTGCGTCGAAGGGCTCTTCGCCTTCTTCGGGGGTGACGAACCTGGTGAGCGCGATCAGCATGCCGTCGCGCGGGAAGACGGTGCGGCGGTGCGCGTAGTAGAGCGAGGGCAGGTCGATCCGATCCGCCTCGATGTAGGACCAGATGTCCAGCTCGGTCCAGTTGGACAGCGGGAAGACCCGGATGTGCTCGCCCTTGCGGTGCCGTCCGTTGTAGAGGTTCCACAGCTCCGGCCGCTGGTTGCGGGGATCCCACTGGCCGAACTCGTCGCGGAAGCTGAACACCCTTTCCTTGGCACGCGCCTTTTCCTCGTCCCGGCGGGCACCGCCGAACACCGCGTCGAACCGGTTCTCCGTGATGGTCCGCAGCAGGGTGGTGGTCTGCAGCCGGTTCCGGCTCGCCCTCGGCCCGGTCTCGGCCACCACCCGGCCGGCATCCAGGTCGTCCTGCACGCTGGCCACCAGCAGCCGCGCGCCGTAGTCGGCGGCGGCGCGGTCCCGGAACTCGATCACCTCGTCGAAGTTGTGCCCGGTGTCCACGTGCACCACCGGGAACGGCAGCGGCGCCGGCCAGAATGCCTTGGCCGCCAGGTGCAGCATGACCATCGAGTCCTTGCCGCCGGAGAACAGCAGCGCCGGCCGCTCGAAGGTGGCCGCGACCTCGCGGAAGATGTGCACCGCCTCGGCTTCCAGCGCGTGCAGGTGGGACAGCTCGTAGGTCGCGGGTGTTGCAGACCCGGCCGAGTTAGCGGTGTTCGAGGAGAGCACAGTCACGGTGAAACCCCCATCAGCCAAAATAAAGCTTGGTCAAGTTTTCGGGACCGGTCAACAAGGGTGAAAGCAGGCAGACAAGATTAGTTTCAGCTTGAGATAAATCCATCAAGTCGGGCATCCCCCCTTTCGCCGCCGGAGTACCCTGTCCACGCCTCGGGTTTCTTGCCGCCCGCCGCCTCGGTGACCGCGTTCGCGGCGGCGGCCAGCGCGGCGCCGCGGCGGGCGATCTCGGCGCCGGAGATCGTGTCCCCGACGTACAGCGTGAGCACGAGCTCCTGGCGGCCGTCCGCGCCGAAGGTGGGCGCCGCGAGCAGGCTCACCGGGAGTTGGCCGCGCGGCGACAGCTCCGCGTCGAGGTACACCCGCTCCCCCAGGCTGGACACCAGCTCACCGACCAGTTCGCGCAGTTCGTCGGGCAGGTCGTAGGCCGCGACCCCGGACATCAGTTTGTGCAGCCGCTGCCCGGCCGCGGTCAGGCTCTCCGCCAGGTAGCCGCGGGCGCGGCATTCGGTGACCACCCGCCGGAGCAGCTTCCGGTCCAGGCTCATCGGCAAGATGGGCGGCTTCGCCAGCCAGTCCGTCAGCCCGGAGTCGGGGCCCCAGAGCACGTACATCAGCCCGACCGGCGGCGCGAAGGGGTAGCGCTGGCCGACCTGGACGGCGGTCTTTCCCCGCGGGCCGGCGCTTTCCAGCACCACGATCTGCCCGCCGGTGACCGCCGACGCGGTGCAGGTGGTGCCGTAGCGTTCGCTCAGCTCGGCCAGCCGCGGCCCGGCCAGCGCGGCGGCCGCGAACTCGTCCTGGGCCAGCCTGCCCGCGGCGATCAGCCCGGGGCCGAGCCGGTAGGTCTTGTGCACCGGGTCTCGCACCAGGTAGCCGCCCGCCGACAGCTCGGTCACGATGCCGAGGCAGGTGGGCTTGCTCAGGCCCAGTTCCCGTGCCAGCTCGGACAGCCCGAACCCGGCGCCGCCGTTGGCCACGAAGAAGTCGAGCAGCCGCACGACCCGCTCGGTCGGCGGGGAACGCCGGGCCGGCGCCTTCGAGACTTCCGAAATCTCCGAAGTCATTGCCAACTCCTAGAACACGTTCTAATCTGACCGAACTGAAATGTACCAGGCCGGTACAGATTTGGACCAGCCCGAGGAGGCCGTGGATGCTCACTCAGTCCTTCGCCGATGCCATCACCGAGGCGGAGAAGGTCATCACCGAGGCGCCCCATGTGCGGTCGGAGCGGGATCTGGTGGAGGGCTACGACTATCTGGCCGGCAGCATCCGCGCCGCGGTGCAGTCGGCATGGGGGTACGAGCGCGACTTCCCGTACTTCACCCAGTCCGCCACGCCTTACACGAAGGTCGGCCTGGACAACCCGGACACGCTCTACTACAACGCCCGAATCCGGGACGACGTCGAGTACATCGTCTCCGGCACCAGGGGCAGCACCAGCGATCTCAGCTTCCAGATCCTCAACGGCGCCTACTCCCCGGTGGACGTCCCGGACAGCCTCTCCGCCTTCGACGACCGGGAAATCACCATCGACGAGGACGGCCGCTTCGAGCTGCGGTTCGGCCCGGCGAAGGCGGACGCCGGGCCGAACTACTTCACCCTCGGCCCCGGCGCGGCCATGCTGCTGGTGCGCGAGGTGTACAGCGACTGGGACACCGAACGCCGCGGCAACATCCGCATCCAGCGCGCGGACCGGGTCGGCATGGCGCCGGCGCCGTTGTCGAAGGACCTGCTGGCCAAGCGCTACGGCGCCGCGGGCAAGATCCTGCTCACCCAGCTCAAGACGTTCCTCGCCTTCCCGGAGTGGTTCTACCTCAAGCTGCCGGTCAACACGATGACCGAACCGCGCAGCACCCCCGGCGGGCTGAGCACCCAGTACTCGTCGGTGGGCCACTACGACCTCACCGACGAGCAGGCCATGGTGCTCACCGTGCCGGCCTCCGAAGCGCCGTATCAAGGCATCCAGCTCGGCACCATGTGGTACATCTCGCTGGACTTCGTCAACCACCAGACCAGCCTCACCGCGGACCAGGCCAGGGTGGACCCGGACGGCCGGATCCGGTTCGTGATCAGCGAACGCGACCCCGGGGTGGCGAACTGGCTGGAACGCACCGGGCACGACCGGGGCTACATCCAGATTCGCTGGCAGCGGCTGTCCCGCGAGCTCACCGCGGCGGACGGGCCCGAAGTGGAGATCGTCGACGTCGGGGACTTGCCGCAACGGCTGCCGTACTACCGGGAAGCGCGGGTGACGCCGGCGGAATGGGCCGCGCGGATCGCCGCCCGCCAGGCCGCGGTCGCGACCAGGATGCTGGGGTGAGCCCGGTGCTGACCGGCAAGGTGGTGGTCGTGTCCGGGGTCGGCCCCGGTCTCGGGCAGGCGATCGCGCTCCAGTGCGCGAAGGCCGGTGCCGACGTGGTGCTGGCCGCCCGCACCGAATCCCGGCTCGCCGAGGTGGCCGAGCAGGTCACCGCGCTGGGCCGTCGCGCGCTGGCGGTGCGCACCGACATCACCGACGACGAGTCGGCCCGGCGGCTGGCCGAAACCGCGACGGAGACCTTCGGCCGGGTGGACACGCTGGTGCACAACGCTTTCGCCATCCCGCCGCTGGCCGACCTCGGGGGGACCGAACTGGCCGATATCCGGCGGGCGCACGAGACGAACGTGCTCGCCGCGCTGCGGCTGACCCAGTTGTGCACCCCGGCGCTGACCGAGTCCGGCGGCTCGGTGGTGATGATCAACTCCGCGGTGCTGCGGCATTCCAGGCGCAGCTTCGGCGCGTACAAGATGAGCAAGGCCGGCCTGCTCGCGCTCGCGCAGAGCCTGGCCAGCGAGCTCGGGCCGCAGGGCGTGCGGGTGAACTCGGTGGCACCGGGCTACATCTGGGCCGACTCGCTCAAGTGGTACTTCGGCTATCTGGCCGAGCAACGCGGGATCAGCGCGGACGAGGTCTACCGCGAGACGGCCGAAACCCTGGACCTGCGCAAGCTGCCGGAGCCGGCGGAGATCGCCGACGCGGTGGTCTTCCTGGCCTCCCCGATGGCCCGCGCGATCACCGGGCAGTGCCTCGACGTCAACGGCGGCGAGTTCCACCACTGAACTCTTACCGGAAGGGAGGGCACGGATGAGCGCGGGACGCGAAAACGTGGGCACGGTCGAGGATCTGCACGCCTCGGCCACCAGGATCACCGGGCTGGACGACTTCGGCCACGGCGAATACCGCGAAGGGCTCGAGGTCCTGCTCGAGTCCTATGCCCGCGACGCGGCGCTGACCCCGTTCGGCAACAAGGTGAAACGGGCGTTCCTGCGTGGCGCGCTGGTGGCCAGGCTGCTCAGCGAAGCGGCGTGGCGGCGGTTCCCCGAACATGCCGAGGTGCCGATCGAGCGGCCGATCTTCGTCACCGGCCTGCCCCGCACCGGCACCACCGCGCTGCACCGGCTGCTCGTGGAGGACCCGGCGCACCAGGGGCTCGAACTGTGGCTCACCGAGGTCCCGCAACCCCGGCCACCCCGCGAAACCTGGGCCGATGACCCGGTGTTCGAGCGGATCCAGCAGGGCTTCCGGCAGCACCACGTGGAGCATCCGGAGTTCATGGGCGCGCACTACATGTCCGCCGACATGGTCGAGGAGTGCTGGCAACTGCTGCGCCAGTCGATGATGTCGGTGTCCTACGAATGCCTGGCCCACCTGCCCGGCTACTCGCGCTGGCTGGCCGGGCGGGACTGGGTGCCCGCCTACCGCCGGCACCGGCGCAACCTGCAGCTGATCGGCCTGCCCGACCGCGGCCGGCGCTGGGTGCTGAAGAACCCCAGTCACCTGTTCGCGCTGGACGCGCTGTTCGAGGTCTACCCGGACGCGCTGGTGATCCAGACGCACCGGGACCCCGCTCCGGTGATCGCGTCGGTCAGCAGCCTGAACGCGCAGGCCACCGCGGGCTGGTCGACCGGTTTCACCCCCGACGTCATCGGCCGCGACCAGCTCGACCTGTGGACGCGAGGACTCGAGCGGTTCACCGCGGACCGGGCGAAGCACGATCCGGCGCGGTTCTTCGACGTGCAGTTCGAGGACTTCACCGCCGACCCGCTCGGCACCGTCGAGTCCGTGTACCGGCGTTTCGGCATCCCGCTGGGCACCGACGCACGCGAGCGGATGGCGGCGATCCAGGCCGAGAGCACTTCGGGCGAGCGTCGCCCGGCGCACCGCTACCGGCTCGCCGACTTCGGCCTCACCGAAGCCGAGGTCTCAGCACGCTTCGCCGGCAGTTCCACCGCTGATCGCTGAACACCACCAGCAGCAGACCCGCCACGGCTACGGCCAGCCCCAGCGCCGCCTCCGCCGGGTGGACCGGCGCGACCCGGCCGGTGGCGAAGGCCAGCAGCAGACCGGCCGCGCCCACCCCAGCCAGCGTCAGGCTGCGGACCACTTCGGCCACCACGCGA
This sequence comes from Amycolatopsis nigrescens CSC17Ta-90, assembly GCF_000384315.1. GTDB lineage: Bacteria > Actinomycetota > Actinomycetes > Mycobacteriales > Pseudonocardiaceae > Amycolatopsis > Amycolatopsis nigrescens. The sequence goes on from NZ_ARVW01000001.1 coordinate 588,099, forward strand.
GCACCGGGCAGATCCGCGGCGAACAGCAGCACGGCTAGCACGAAACCGGCGAACGTCACCGCCGGCACGGCCAGCAGCACGGCCGTGCCCGCCTCGGCGCCGGCCAGCACCGGCAGCGGTCTCCCCGTCGACGGCTGCGCCCATCCGCCCCGGTCGCGGGCCGTGCCCGCTACACCCAGCAGGAGCACGCCGAACAGCAACGCCCGGCAGGCAAGTACCAGAAAGGACATTCGGCCGCCGCCCCCAAGCCGCGTTGATAGTTTTCCGAGTTTCGCCGACTATCGGACCGGGGTCAAGCGAGCGGCGTCTCATGGCGGCGTCCCCTGCCGCTGATCTAGGGTGGTGCCAAGGGTGCATCCGGCGAACGACCGGTTTTTCTTGCCCTGAAAGAAAAGGATCTTTCATGTCCGAGGCGGGACCGGCTAACTTCAACGAGCGCGTCATCACGGAGTTCCGGGCGAACGGCGGCAAGGTCGGCCCGCCGTTCGAGGGGATGCCCATGGTGCTGCTGACCACCGTCGGCGCCAAGTCCGGCAAGTCCCGCACCACGCCGCTGGTCTACCTGCCCGACGGCGAGCGGATCGTGATCATCGCGTCCAAGGGCGGCGCGCCGACCAACCCGGACTGGTTCCACAACGTGCTGGCCGACCCCGAGGTCACGGTGGAGGTCGGCACCGAGTCCTACCAGGCGACCGCGGTCCGGATCGAAGGCGCCGAGCGCGACGAGGTCTACGCGCGCGTCGTGGAGATGGCCCCGGGTTTCGGCGAGTACCAGGAGAAGACCAGCCGGGTGATCCCGCTGTTCGCGCTCTACCGCAAGCAGGACTGAGCACCGAGGCGGTTTGAGCCGGGCGCGCCGCGCCGTAAGATCGGCCGTTGTGTCAGCCGGGTCAGTGCAGCCGTGGACCAGCGTGCCGGTCCGGGCGGACGCGGCGAAATGGACCACCGGGGTCGCCGAGCGCACGATCCTGGCCGTGGTGCACAACGTCACCGCCGCCACCCGGCTGTTCGACGTGCTGCCCCTGCTGGCCACCGACCGGCGGCTCCAGCTGATCTTCACCTCCCCCGGCTCCTCCGCGTTCTCCGCCGGCACGGCGAAGCACCTGGTGGACCGCGGCATCGACGCCATGCCGTGGGACGAGGCCCTGCGCACCCGCTTCGACCTGGCCATCTCCAGCAGCTACGGCGGTGACCTGCACCGGCTGCAAGCGCCGATCCTGACCCTGCCGCACGGGATGGGCTACAACAAGTACCTGACCGCCGGCGACGGCAACCCGGTGTTCGGGCTGTCCCCGGAATGGCTGGAGCACGACGGCGTGCTGGTGCCCACCGTGATCGGCCTTTCCCACACCGAGCAGCTGACCCGCCTGCGGGACGCCTGCCCGGAGGCCGCCGCGGTGGCCGAGGTGGTCGGCGACCCGTGCTTCGACCGGATGCTGGCCAGCCGGCCGCTGCGCGCGCTCTACCGCGACGCGCTCGGGGTGCGGGCCGGCCAGCGGCTGGTCGTGGTCTCCTCCACCTGGGGCAACGAATCGCTGTACGGCAGCAACAACGAGCTTGTGCGGCGGCTGGCCGCCCGGCTCCCGCTCGACGAGTACCGGATCGTCTACGCGGTGCACCCGAATGTCTGGTTTGGACACTCGAGCTGGCAGTTGCACCTGTGGGAGAAGGAGAACTCCGACTCGGGTGTGCTGGTGCTGCCGCCGGAGGAGGGCTGGCGGGCGGCGCTGGTGGCCGCGGACCTGACCATCGGCGACCACGGCTCGGTGACCTTCTACTCGGCCGCGCTTGGCACCCCGGTGCTGCTGGCCGCCGCGCCGGAGCACACCGTGGACCCGCGTTCGGCGATCGGCCGTTTCCTCGTCGCCGCACCGAAACTCGACCCGCGGGAGGATCTGCACGAGCAGGTCGACCTGGCGATCCGCACGCACCGTCCGGCCGACCTGGCCGCGGTCACCAGCCTCGCCACGTCGGTGCCGGGCGAGTCGGCGCGACGGCTGCGCGGCACCGTTTACCGCGCACTGCGGCTGAGCGAACCGGACACCGAATGCGCCACCGACGCGGTGCCCATTCCGTCGGTGCCCTCCTCAGCACTGGGCACCCATCTGGTGCACACCAAGGTGGAGGCGACCGGGCCTGGCCTGCTGCACGTCACGCTTACCCGCCATCCAGCAGAGCCGTTGCACTCCCCCAGCCCGCCGGAGGACACCTATCTGGTGGTGAGCACCGCGGAGCCGCGCCGCCGCTGGCTGGAACTGGCCGAGATCCTGGTGCACGACGGCGGCCCGGTGGAGCCGCGCACGCTGACCGAGTTGCTGGCCGCCCTGCCCGGCTGCCTGCTCGCGGTCGGCCGGGACAACCAGGGCGACTGGCTGGTCGGCAGCCGGGGCGACACCACCATGGTGCGGTTCTCCCCCGGCGACGCCGAAGGCCCTATCTGCGCGTCCGCCTTGCACGCCTGGCTGAGCGAGGGCCACGACCTGCACGCACTTCCGGACCAGCTGGTGGTACGACTCGGCCCCCGGGAGACCACCCTGCACCCGAAGCTCATCCGCTGAGCCGGCTCCGCAGCTGGCCTGCCTGCACGCTGAACCCGTAGGTCAGGTAGACGGTCAGCGCCTCATCGTGCCGTTTCGCCGCCGATGCGGGGTCGCCGATCCCGGTCGCGAGGTCGCCGAGGATCTCCAGGATCTGGGCGCGGTCGAACGGCCTGCTCTCGCGCGTCATCGTGGTCAGCGCCTCGGTCAGTGCTTCGGCCGCCTCCTCGAACCGCCCGGCGTCGACCAACTTGCGGCCGCGCCAAAGCGCGATCTTCGCCAGATTGGCTTCCTCGCGCTTCTGCAAGCCGAGGAATCCTTCGCGGGCTTGGACGAGCAGTTCGAGCGCACGCTCCGGCCGCTCCGCCCTGGCCAGGTGGAACCGGGCCAGCGCGGTCCGCCGCGGATCGCCGATCTTCCCGGCCAGCGCGAGGTTCTCGGTGAGCAGCTCGCGTGCCTCGGCCGAGCGCTGCTCGGCCAACCTGGCCAGCCCCATGCCTTCGATCGCGGTCGCTTCCAGCTCGGCGTACCCGGCTTCGCGGGCCGGCGCGAGCCCCGCCTCGAACACCTCGAACGCACGGCCGGGCTCCCCGTTGAACTGATGGCCGAAACCCTGCTGGCTGAGCAGCAGGCTCTCCCAGTCCCGCCGCCCGAGCCGCCGCGCGGCGTCCGCCCCGAGCCCGTTCACCGCGATCAGGTCCTCGACGTGCTTGCCCTTTTCGTGCAACGGCCACAGCGCGACCGCGAGCAGGCAGACCAGGTCCAGCTCCTCGCGCCCGTACGCGAACTCGGCCAGGTCACGGAGATTGCCCCGCTCGCGCTCGGCCCAGTCACTGGCTTCCTCAGGTGACGCGAACACGTCAGGCGCAGTGCTCTCTCGGCTCTCTCGGCTCTTTCGGCTCTCTCGGAACAGCCGCTCCAACCAGCCGCGCTGGGGCATCATCAGCGCACCGGCGGCCACCGCGCGGTCGCGGTAGTAGGCCAGCATCCTGGCCAGTGCCTCCTCGTGCCACCCGGCCTCATCCCGGCGTTCGCGCACGACCTCCTGGGCGTGCAGCCGGACCAGGTCGTGCACCTCGTACCGTTCCTCGGCCGTTTCCCGGACCAGGCTGGTCGTGACCAGCTCCCCCATCGCGTCCTCGACCTCGCCGTCCGGCAGGTCCAACGCGGCGACCAGCGCGCCGAGGCCGACCTCGCCGCCGCCGGGATGCAGCCCGAGCACCTGGTAGGCGGACTTCGCGGAGTTCGCGAGCCGCTGGTAGGCGGTGGTGAACACGGCCCGCACGGACAGCTCGTCGTCCTTGGAGAGCAGCCGCATCCGCTGCCGCTCGTCCCCGAGGTCGCGGGCCAGCCTGGCGATCCGGCGGCCCGGGTACACGGTGAGCAGCGCGCCGGCGACGCAGACCGCGATCGGCAGCCGCCCGCAGAACCCGAGCACCTCCGCCACCGCGGCCGGTTCGGCGTCCACGCGTTCCGGTCCGACGATCCGGCCGAGCAGGTTCCGCGCCTCGCCGAGCGGCAGCGGCTCCAGGTCGATCAGCTCCACCGCGCCGGCGGTGGCCAGCGAGCCGAGCCTGCTCGCCGCGGTGACCAGCACCAGCGAGCCGGTCCCGCCCGGCGAGAGCATCCGGACCTGGGTGGCGGTCAGCGCGTGATCGGCCAGCACCATCACGCGCAGGTCGTGGGTCTCGGTCCGGAACCGCGCGGCCCGGCCCTCCAGGCTGTCCGGTATCTCGGACGGTGGGACCCCGAGCTGTTGCAGGAACTCCTTGAGGATCTCGCTCTCCAGCCCGGACCGTTCCGCGCTGCCGGCCAGATTGGCGTAGAAGTGCCCGTCCGGATAGTTGCCCTGGTTGAGCTTCACGCACTGACGGGCGAGCTCGGACTTACCGACTCCGGGCTGCCCGATGATCAGCACGATCTTCAGCGCGTCGAGCTCGCGCGCCACGAAAGCGCCGACCCTGGCGATGGCGTCCGCCTGGTTGGTGAAGTACGCGCCTGGCGACGGCACCTGCTTGGGTACCTTCGTCTCACGGGACTGGTGCAAGTGGAAGTCGCGCAGCTGGACCACGTTCGCGGCCAGGCCGCTGACCGTGTTGTGCGTGCCGGCGCCTGGCGGCTCCATTCGCTCCCCTGCTCCTGACGTGCCGATTCTGCTCCGCCGAGCCTACCGGCGCGGGGTCACCAGGTGGAACCGGCCGAGGTGCCGCCGTCCACGATCAGCTCCTGCCCGGTGACCCAGGAGCTGGCCGGGGACACCAGGAACAGGCAGGCGTCCGCGATGTCGGACGGGCGGCCGAGCCGGTGCAGCGGGTTGTCCGACTCCCACTGCCGCACGCCTTCCGGCCATTCCTGCTCGATGCCGGGACGCCAGGTCAGGCCGGGGGAAACCAGGTTCACCCGCACCCCGCGGGCGGCGTACTCCACCGCGGCCGCGCGCACGAGCATGTGCACCGCGGCCTTCGAGACCGCGTAGTGCGCGTGCCCCGGCTTCGGACCGCTGCCGGTGATCGAGCCGATGGCCACCACCGCGCCGCCGTCGCCCTGTGCGGCGAACCGGCGGTACGCGGCCTGCAGGACGAGGAAGGTGGCGTCCAGGTTGACCTCCAGCACCGCGCGCCACTCGGTCAGCGTCATCTCGGGCAGCGGCGTCATCGGCTGCACCCCGGCGTTCGCGACCACCGCGTCCAGCCTGCCGTAGGCCCGCACCGTCCGTTCGACCAGGTCTTCGGCCCCTTCGCGCAGGTCGGCCTGCTCGGCGCGGGCCACCCCACCGGCCGACTCGATCGCCTCGACCACCGCACCGGCGCCGTCCGCGTCGGTGCGGTAGTGCACGACGACCCGCGCCCCGGCTTCGGCGAACCGCTTCGCGATCCCGCCGCCGATACCACCGCTGGCGCCGGTCACCAGCGCCACCCTGCCTTCCAGCTCCACGTGAACTACTTCATCAGCACGGGGAGGGACTCGACACCGTAGACGATGGAGACCTTCCGGTAGGACAGCTCTTCCGGCTGCACCGCCAGGCGCATCTCCGGGAAGCGGCGCACGAGTGCGGGATAGGCCGCCCGGAGCTCCATCTTGGCCAGTTCCGCGCCGATGCAGCGGTGCACGCCGTAGCCGAAGGCCAGGTGCGAGGTGGCGGGCCGGGTGCCGTCGAAGCCCTCCATGTGCTCGCCGAGGCCGGCGTCGCGGTTCGCCGCGCTCAGCGACGGCAGCACGATGTCCCCCTTGGCGATCTTCGCGCCGGCGACCTCGATGTCCTCCCTGGCGAACCGCGGGAAGGCCATCTGCACCACGGTCAGGTAGCGCAGCAGCTCCTCGACGAAGTCGTTGATCGCGTCATCGTCGTCGTGCACCAGCTTGAACGCGTCCGGGTCCTTGAGCAGCACGATCGTGCCCAGCGCCAGCATGCTCGCGGTGGTCTCCAGTCCACCGGTCAGCAGCCCGTCGGCCAGCCCGGCCAGCTCGCGGTCGTCGATCTCGTCGCCGTGCTCCTTGACCAGCATGCCGAGCAGCCCGTCACCGGGTGCCTCGCGCTGCTTCTTCACGACTTCGAGCAGGTAGGTCAGCGACTCGGAGATCGCCCCCAGCGAAGCGCCGGCGCCACCGAACAAATCGAAACGCGCGGTGCTCAGCCGCTGGAATTCGTCCCGGTCCTCATAGGGCACGCCGAGCAATTCGCAGATGGTGAGCGAAGGAATGGGCAGCGCAAAGGCTTCCCACATATCGACCGGCCCGTCGACCTTCGCCATTGCATCCAACTGCTCTTCCACAATCGACTGAATACGCGGAGTGAGCCGATTCAGCCGCCGCATGGTGAATTCCGGGGTCAGCAGCTTGCGCAGTCGGGTGTGCACCGGCGGATCCGCGAAACCGAGGCCGCCGGGGTTCTGCTCCTCGGTCACCCCTGCGCTGCCGACCAGGTTGGTGAAGTCGTTGCTGAACCCCTTGACGTTGGCGAGCACCGCCTTGGTCTCCTCGTACCCGGTGACCAGCCAGGCGGTCATGCCGAACGGCAGGGAGAGCTTGCTGATCGGCTCCTCCTCGCGCTTGCGACCCAGCTCACCCACCGGGTCGAGGCCGTCCCGCTTCAACGGCATCAAAGCCGCGTCCGGCAGCAGGGAGATCTTCGACAGGTCGAAGCCCTTTTTCTGTGTGCGCGCAAGATACTTGCGCCCAAGCCAAGCAAGGAAACGCGAACGGAGACCACCCATGACGAAATTTTACCGCAGGCGTCGGGTACGTCCTCCGCGTCCCCGGTGGCGGGCGGGGAATTCACCTTCCGGTCACCGCGGGTACCGAGCCGGTCCGGGTGGGCACTGGGTGGACTCAAAGCCGCCCGCTATGCTCGCCCTCGCCGCCGCACGGAGGAAAGTCGTTGGCCAGGAACCGGAATCCCATCCCCGTCATCATCGTCGCCGGCTTCCTCGGCTCCGGGAAGACCACGCTGCTCAACCACCTGCTGAACACCAGCACCGGCACCCGGATCGGGGTGGTGGTCAACGACTTCGGCAGCATCAACATCGACGCGATGACGGTGGCCGGCCAGGTCGACTCGATGATCTCGCTGAGCAACGGCTGCCTCTGCTGCGCCGTGGACGCCACCGGCATGGACAAGCTGCTCGCCCGGCTCGCGAAGCCGCGGGCACGGATCGACGTGATCGTGATCGAGGCCAGCGGGCTGGCCGAACCGCGCGACCTGATCCGGCTGGTGCTCGCCGGCAGCGACCCGAACCTGGTCTACGGCGGACTGGTCGAGGTGGTGGACGCCGCGGAGTTCGAGCACAGCCGGGCCCGCCACCCCGAGCTCGACCAGCACCTGCGCTTCGCCGATCTGGTGCTGCTGAACAAAATCGACCGCCTGGACGAGCCGGCACGGCGAAGCCTGACCGAAACGGTCGAACGGCTCGCCGCCGGCACCCCGGTGCTGACCAGCACGCACGGCCGGGTCGACCCGGAGCTGCTCTTCGAACGCCGGGAGACCAAGCCGGCGACCGGGCAGCTGTCCTTCGACGACCTGCGCCACGACCACGACGAACACGACCACTGTGCCCAACAACACCCTGACCATCTGCACTCGGCCTACCAGAGCGTGGAGTTCAGCACGGACCACCCGCTCGACCCGCGCCGCTTCATGGCGTTCCTGGACGACCGGCCGGCCGGGTTGTACCGGATCAAGGGGTTCGTCTACTTCGGAGTGACCGGCCACCAGCAGCGGTTCGGCATGCAGACCGTCGGCGCCCATCTCCGCTTCACCAGGTCGAACTGGGCATCCGGGGAGAAACGCGGCACCCGGCTGGTGCTGATCGGCGCCGGCATCGACGCCGGCGCCCTGCGCGAACGGCTGGCCGGCTGCGTGGCGGACGACCCGCAGCAAGCCGACGAACAAAGCATGCTGCGAGTCCTCCGCTTCGCCGACGACTAGCCCCCGAGCGCCGGTACCGCCACCCACCGGCCCAACGTGACGTTCGGCTCGCTCTATTGGCCAAACGTCACATTGGGTCGTCTCCGCCAGACCGCACGAAAGCGCCCTTTACCTCCAACCCGTACGAGCCCAATGTGACGTTTGGTGTGTTCTAGGGACCGAATGTCACGTTGGGCTCGTACCGGGGTGAAGCTAGTCGCCGAGTGCGGGTGTCACGCGGCCGGTGACCTCGCCGAACCCGATGAAGTCACCGTCCGGTCCCGGCGCGATCGCGGTGATGCGCACCTCGTCGCCGTCCTCCAGGAAGGTCCTGGTCTCCCCGTCGGGCAGCTCGACCGGGGTCTTGCCGCCCCAGGACAGCTCGATGAACGAACCGTATTCGTCCCGTTCGGTGCCGCTGACCGTGCCGGAGGCGTAGAGGTCGCCGGTGCGCGCCGACGCGCCGTTCACGGTCAGGTGCGCGAGCATCTGCGCCGGGGTCCAGTACATCGAGGAGAACGGCGGCCTGGACACGAGGTGCCCGTTCAGCCGTACCTCCAGCCGCAGGTCCAGGCCCCATTTCTCGTCGTCGGCCAGATACGGCAGCGGTTCCGGGTCGCGCTCGGGCGGGGCGACCCGCGCGTGCTGGAGCGCCTCCAGCGGCACGATCCACGGCGACACCGACGTGGCGAAGGACTTGCCGAGGAACGGGCCGAGCGGGACGTACTCCCATGCCTGCAGGTCACGCGCGGACCAGTCGTTGACCAGGCAGACGCCGAACACGTGCTCGGCGAAACCGCCGACCGGGATCGGCGTGCCGAGCGCCGAGCCGGTGCCGACCACGAAACCGACCTCGGCCTCGATGTCGAGCCGCCGGGACGCGCCGAAGGTGGGCGCGGCCTCGTCGGGGGCCTTGCGCTGGCCGCGCGGGCGGACGATCTCCGTGCCGGACGCGACCACCGTGCCGGACCGGCCGTGGTAGCCGATCGGCAGGTGCTTCCAGTTCGGCGTCAGCGGCGCCGAGTCCGGCCGGAACATCCGGCCGAGGTTGGTGGCGTGGTTTTCGCTGGCGTAGAAGTCCACGTAGTCGGCTACTTCGAACGGCAGCCGCAGCCGCACCTGGTCCAGCGGGTACAGCAGCGGCTCGATCCGCGGCCGGTGCCCAGGGTCGGTGAGCAGGTCGCGCACGCTCGCGCGGACCTCGCTCCAGCGGGCCCTGCCCTGCGCCAGGAACCCGTTGAGGTCCGGGCGGTCGAACACCGGGTCCGCCAGCGCCGCGGCGAGGTCGAGCACCAGGTCACCGATCCGCACCCCGGCGCGCGGGGTCCCGCCCTCGGGTTCGAACACGCCGTAGGGCAGGTTCGCCACCCCGAACAGCGAGTCCTCCGGCAGGTCCAGCCAGCTCATCTCAGTCCTTTCCCTCGGTGTCGGGTTCGTCCAGCAAGCCCAGTGCGGCCAGGTCGTCGAGCGGCTCGGTGACACTGCACGAGCCGAGCGAGCGGAAGCTCCGGCGGACCTCGGCGATCCGCGGGCCGCCGAGCGCGGCCACGGCCGCCGCGAGCCGTTCGCCGGAACGCTCGGCCAGTATCCGGGCCAGGCCGCGGTCGCCGTCCAGCGCGGCCGCGGTGGCCAGCAGCACGTTGAGGAAGCCGTGGTGCTCGAACCCGGTGTCGGGCGCGGTGTGCCGGACCGCGTGGTGCAGCCCGGCCGTGCACTTGAACGGCAGCTCCCGGTCCACGCAGCCGAGGATCGCGGCGGCCAGTTCGGGCTCGCCGGGGAACGCGCGGGCCACCGTGCCGCCGGTGCGGAACTTCGCCAGGTAGCGGGTGCCGGCCAGCGCGTCCAGCACGGCCTCGGACTCCTCGCCCCTTGGCACTTCCACGAAGCCGAGCACCTCGTCGGGGAGGCGTTCGTCGAGCGTGCGCAGCAGGTCGGTGATCGGAAGGTCTGCCGGCACCGCGACCTCCACGGCGACCGGCCGGATCGGCGTGCCGGGCAGCTCGCCCCAGGCGGCCGACAGCTGGGCGGGACCGCCGGGCGCGGTGATGCTGACGTCCAACGGGCGGTCGTCCAGCGTCCGGGTCAGCTCGCCCAGTTTGGCGGCGGCGACCACGAACGGCCCGACCAGTTCCGCGTACCAGGCCTCCCGGTGCGCGCGGTGGGCCGGCACCGCCTCGGCCATCGGCGCGTCACCGGGCGGGAAGAGCGCGGCGTCGTCGACCAGCCCGGCCCAGGCCGTACTTCCTTGCGTGGAACCCATTACACCTCCCGTGCGGGCGACCCCGCAGGCGACGATAGCGGACCAACGTGTACGGAGAACGTACTGCGTGCCCCTATTTCCGGACACCGGTCACGGGACACGCCCGAAAACTTGCTCGAAAGTTTGCGCAAACCTGTTCCATACTTGCGGCTATGAAGCGTCGACTTACCGAGGTGGCCAAGAAGGTCGGGGTCAGCGAGGCCACCGTCAGCCGGGTGCTCAACGGGCGGCCCGGTGTCTCCGCGTCCACCCGCACCGCGGTGCTGACCGCACTGGACGTGCTCGGCTACGAGCGTCCCACCCAATTGCGCGGCGAGCGCGCCAGGCTGGTCGGGCTGGTGCTGCCCGAACTGCAGAACCCGATCTTCCCCGCGTTCGCCGAGATCATCGGCAACGCACTGGCCCAGCAGGGGTTCACCCCGGTGCTGTGCACCCGCACCGCGGGCGGGGTGACCGAAAGCGAGTACGTGGACCTGTTGCTCCAGCAGCAGGTTTCCGGGGTGCTCTTCGCCGGCGGGCTCTACGCGCAGGCGGACGCGCCGCACACGCACTACCAGCACCTGACCGACCGCAGGCTGCCCGCGGTGCTGATCAACGCCGCGGTCGAGCGGCTCGGCCTGCCCAGGGTCAGCTGCGACGACGCGGCCGCCGTGGAGCAGGCCCTGGACCACCTGATTTCCCTTGGCCACGAACGGATCGGGCTGCTGCTCGGCACCCCGGACCACGTACCGTCCCAGCGCAAGCGCGCCGCCTTCGAACGGCACCTCGGGGCGGGCCGCGCGGAGTTCGTGGAGCACGGCATGTTCTCCCTGGAGGGCGGCCAGGCGGCGGCCACCCGGCTGCTGCGCCACGACGTCACCGCGGTGCTGTGCGCCAGCGACCCGCTGGCACTGGGCGCGATCAGGGCGGCGCGCCGGCTCGGCCGGTCCGTGCCGGGCGAGGTTTCGGTGGTCGGCTACGACGACTCGGCGCTGATGAAGTGCGTGGACCCGCCGCTGACCACGATCAGGCAGCCGATCGAGGCGATGGCGCAGGCCGCGGTGGAGATCCTGGTCCGGGGCATCGACGGCGGGCAGGTGCAGGCCGAGGAGCTGCTGTTCGCGCCCGAGCTGGTGGTGCGCGGCTCGACCGCGCGGGCGACCGGGGGCAACTCATAGTCTGGATCTTTCAGATTTTCATTCAGTTATTGCACTAGTCTGCTTCACACTTTAGAGTGATGCTGCTCACGTTCCCGTCGCTGCGTTCGTGAAAGAGGCATCCCCATGAAGAGACTCGGTGTCCGACGGCTGGTCAGTTCCCTCACCACAGCCGCTGTCGTCCTCGGCCTGGTGGCCTGCGGCAGCGGCGACGCAGGCGACGGGCAGGGGCCGGGCGGCAAGGTGACGATCACCGTCTCCGGCCAGCCGCCGCAGACCCAGCCCTTCGAGCGCACGATCTTCGACCAGGACGTGGCCGAGTTCGAGGCGTCCCACCCGGACATCGACATCGAGCCGCACGAGGGGTTCATGGACCCCAAGGTGTTCTCCTCGAAGCTGGCGGGTGGCCAGTTGGAGGACGTCTTCTACGTCTACTTCACCGACCCGGCGCAGATCATCGCCCGCCGCCAGGCCGCCGACATCACCGACGAGGTCGCCGCGCTGCCGCAGGTCGCGAACCTGCAGCCGCAGCTGCTGGACAACTTCAAGGACGCCAAGGGCCGCGTCTACGGCCTGCCCACCGCCAACTATTCGATGGGCCTGCTCTACAACCGTGCGCTGTTCAGCAAGGCGGGGCTCGACCCGGACCGCCCGCCGAAGACCTGGGACGAGGTGCGCGCCGCGGCCAAGCGGATCGCCGCGCTCGGTGACGGCACCGTCGGTTACGCCGACCTCAGCAAGAACAACCAGGGCGGCTGGCATCTGACCGGGTGGCTGTACTCGCTCGGCGGCCAGGTCGCCCGCAAGGAAGGCGACACCTGGAAGGCGGACTTCAACAACGACAAGGGCCGGGCCGCCCTGGAGCAGCTGCGGAAGATGCGCTGGGAAGACGACTCGATGGGCAGCAAGCAGTTGCTCGAAGCCACCGACGTGCAGCGCATGATGGGCGCCGGGCAGCTCGGCATGTACCTGGCCGCACCGGAGAACGTGCCGGTGCTGGTCAAGCAGTTCAACGGGCGGTACGAGGACTACGGGCTGGCCGGGATGCCGGAAGGGCGGGGCACCCTGCTCGGCGGCGAGGGCTACATGCTCAATCCCAAGGCCACCCCGGAAAAGATCAAGGCCGGACTCGCCTGGCTCCAGTGGAAGTACCTGAACCCGGACCGCTTCGACTCCTTCACCCGGCGTTTCGCCGAGGGCGAGCAGCCGGTGGGCCTGCCAGCGCAGCCGACCCCGGACATCTGGCAGGGCCAGGTACGCGAGCAGATGGAACAGGTGAAGGCCAAGTACGCCAACGTGCCCGCCGGGAACTACCGGTCCTATATGGACACCGCGAACAGCATCAGGGGCAGCGTCGAACCGCCTGCCGCGCAACAGGTCTACGCCGCGCTGGACGGGGTCATGCAGGCCGTGCTGACCGATCGCGACGCGGACGCCGGCCAGTTGCTGACCGCGGCCGAGTCCAAGGTCAACAGCGTGCTGGCACAGGTCAAGTGATCCGGCGCCAGCTCACCGCCTATGGCCTGCTGGCCGCCGCGCTCGTCTGCTTCGCGTTGTTCTCCTGGTATCCGATCGTGCGCGGGGTGCTGCTCAGCTTCCAGCAGGTGGACTTCGTGCACGCGCCGGACTGGGTCGGCCTTGACAATTTCTCCCGGCTGTTCGCGGACCCGCTGTTCGGCGTGGCCTGGCGCAACACCCTGCTGTTCACCGGGCTCGCGCTGCTGCTCGGCTTCGCGGTGCCGTTCGCGACCGCGGTGCTGCTCAACGAGATGCGGCACGCCCGCGGCTACTTCCGGCTGATGGTGTACCTGCCGGTGATGCTGCCGCCGGTGGTCACCGCGCTGCTCTGGAAGTGGTTCTACGACCCGGGTCCCGGCCTGTTCAACGAGGTGCTGGACCGGTTCGGGCTGCCCGGCCTGAGCTGGCTGGACTCCGGCGACACCGCGATGCTGTCCCTGGTGCTGGTGTCCACCTGGGCCAATATGGGCACCACCACGCTGATCTACCTCGCCGCGCTGCAGACCATTCCCGGCGAGCTGTACGAGGCGGCCGAGCTGGACGGCGCCGGGATCTGGCGGCGGCTGTGGCATGTCACGGTGCCGCAGACCAGGTTCGTGCTGCTGGTGCTGTTGCTGCTGCAGATCGTCGCGACCATGCAGGTGTTCACCGAGCCGTACGTGATGACCGGCGGCGGGCCCGATGACTCGACCGTGACGATCCTGCTGCTGCTCTACCGCTATGCCTTCGTCTACAACGACTTCGGCTCGGCCAGCGCGATGAGCCTGCTGCTGTTCGTCGCGCTCGGCGTGTTCTCCGCGACCTATGTCCGGCTGACCAGGTCGGCGAACTGAAGGGGGTGCCGATGTCCGGCTCACGCGGTTCCGGGGCACGCACCCTGGTCTCCCCCGCGCAGCTGCGCCGCACCAGGGGCAAGGTGCTCTACTGGACGGTCTTCGCCGTGACCCTGCTGGTGTTCACCCTGGCGTTCCTGTTCCCGCTCGCCTGGGCGGTGCTCGGCGCGATGAAGTCACCGGCCGAGCTGGCCCAGGTGCCGCCGACCCTGCTGCCGGAGCAGTGGCATCCGGAGCACTACGCCCAGTCCTGGCAGGAAATGGAGCTGGGCAAGTACTTCCTCAACACGGTGGTGATCGCCGGTGGCGCACTGGCGATCCAGCTCGCGGTGGACGTGCCGGCGGCCTACGCGCTGTCGAAGCTGCGACCGAAGCTGGGCAACGCGGTGCTCGGGCTGATGCTGCTCACCCTGATGCTGCCGGCGTCGGCGCTGCTCGTGCCCACCTACCTGACCGTCGCCGATGTGCCGCTGCTTGGCGTGAACCTGCTCAACACCCCGGCCGCGATCTGGCTGCCCGCGGCCGCCAACGCCTTCAACATCTATGTGCTGAAACGGTTCTTCGACCAGATCCCGGACGAGCTGATGGACGCGGCGAGCATCGACGGCGCCGGCCCGGTGCGGGTGCTGTGGCAGATCGTGCTGCCGATGTCGCGGCCGATCCTCGCGGTGGTGTCGATCTTCGCCATCGTCACCGCGTGGAAGGACTTCATCTGGCCGCTGCTGGTGCTGTCCGATCCGGCAAAGCAGACGCTGAGCGTGCTGCTGCAGCGGGTGGCCATCGACATGCGGCTGGACCTGCTGGTTGGCGGGCTGGTGCTGGCCAGCCTGCCGATGGTGGCGATCTTCCTGGTGTTCCAGAAACAGATACTCGCCGGTCTCACCGCCGGCGGCCTGAAGGGCTGAACCCGCACCAAGACCCGAGGAGGACACCGAAGTGACCGCTTCCGAGCGACCGTCCGCCGGCTCGAAATCCGACTGGTGGCGCAACGCCGCCATCTACCAGGTCTACATCCGCAGCTTCGCCGACGGGAACGGCGACGGCACCGGCGATCTCGCCGGCGTCCGGGCCAGGCTGCCGCAGCTGGCCGCGCTGGGCGTGGACGCGATCTGGTTCAACCCCTGGTATCCGTCCCCGATGGACGACGGTGGCTACGACGTCACCGATTTCCGTGACATAGAGCCGAGTTTCGGCACGCTGGCCGAGGCGGAGCAGCTCATCGCCGAGGCGCACGCGCTCGGCCTCAGAGTGATCATCGACATCGTGCCGAACCACTGCTCGGACGCGCACCGCTGGTTCACCGAGGCGCTGGCCGCCGGGCCCGGCTCGGCCGAGCGCACTCGGTTCTGGTTCCGTCCCGGCCGCGGTGAGGGCGGCGGCGAACCGCCGAACGACTGGCCTTCCCGGTTCGGCGGCCCGGCGTGGACCAGGGTCACCGAACCGGACGGCACCCCTGGCGAGTGGTACCTGCACCTGTACAGCTCCCGCCAGCCCGACTTCAACTGGGAGAACCAGGAGATCCGCGCGGAGTTCGAGGACGTGCTGCGGTTCTGGTTCAACCGCGGGGTGGACGGGTTCCGGATCGACGTTGCCGACGCGCTGGTGAAGGACCCAGCGCTGCCGGACCTCGGCCCGGCAGGCGGGGAGGCGCCGTTCTCCAACCAGGAAGGCGTGCACGACATCTACCGGTCCTGGCGCCGCCTCACCGAAAGCTACCCGGGGGAACGCACGCTGGTCGGCGAGATGTGGCTGCCCGAGCCTTCGATGACGGCGCGCTACCTCGGCCGGGACGAGCTGCACTCCGCGTTCAACTTCGACTTCCTGGTCTGCCCGTGGGACGCGGCGCGGTTCCGGGAGGTCATCGAGCGGACCCTGGACTCGCACGGCGCGGTCGGCGCTCCGGCGTCCTGGGTGCTGTCCAACCACGACGTCACCCGCCCGGTCACCCGGTACGGCCGCGCCGGCGACACCGGGTTCACCTTCGCCGACCGACGGCACGGCACCCCGGTGGACCGCGAACTCGGCACCAGGCGGGCCCGCGCGGCCGCGCTGCTGACCATGGCGCTGCCCGGCTGCCTCTATGTGTACCAAGGAGAAGAGCTCGGCCTGTGGGAGATCGAGGACCTGCCGGACGAGCTGCGCCAGGACCCGGTGTGGAAACGCACCGGTGGCGCGGATCCCGGCCGGGACGGCTGCCGGGTACCGCTGCCGTGGTCGGGCTCCGCGCCGCCGTTCGGCTTCGGCCGGGACGGCAGCACTCCCTGGCTGCCGCAGCCCGCCGGCTGGGCCAGCTACACCTACCAAGCGCAGTCCGGTGTCGAAAGGTCGATGCTCGAGCTGTACCGCGCCGGACTGCGGCTGCGCGCCGCCGAGGAGGCGCTCGGGGACGGCGAGCTGCGCTGGCAGGTCCATCTGGCCGACGTGCTCAGCTTCACCCGCGACCCCGGGTTCGGCTGCGTGGTCAACCTCTCCGCCGAGCCCGTTCCCTTGCCACGTCACGAAAAGGTGCTACTCACCAGCGGAGAGCTGGTGGACGGGCTGCTGCCGCCGGACACCACCGCCTGGCTTCGCACCGGCTGACGGAAAGGAACGCCATGCTGCACCTGCTTCTCGCCCTGGTACTGACCGCCGTCGTCCCCGCGCTGTCCCCGCAGGCCGAGGGAGCCGCGCTTTCCACCAAGACGCACGTCTTCTACTACCCGTGGTACGGAAACCCTTCGGTGGCGGGCGGTTACCGGCACTGGCAGCAGGGCGGGCACACCCCGCCGGAGGACGTCGGCGCCGACTTCTACCCCGTGCTCGGCGCCTACGACTCGGGCTCGGCGTCCACAGTGGACCATCATCTGGCGTGGCTGCGACGCGCCGGTACTGGCACCCTGGTCTACAGCTGGTGGGGCCAGGGGTCCTATGAGGACGGTCTGGTACCGGTGGTGCTCGCCGCTGCCGAGCGGCACGGGATCAAGGTGGCCTGGCACATCGAGCCGTACCAGGGCCGTACCGCCGCTTCGGTGGTTCAGGACATCTCCTACCTCACCGGAAAGTACGGCGGCAGTCCCGCCTTCTACCGGGACGCGGCGCACGGAAACCGCGCCGCGTACTACGTCTTCGAGAGCCTGCGCATCGCCGACTGGGGCGCGCTGGACCAGGTCAAGGCCACCAGCATCGTGCTGGCGCAGACCACCGACGTCAGCAAGGTCGCGCACTTCGGCGGGATGTACACCTACGACGTGCTGGCATCGATGAACCCCGGCGGCTGGCGGGGCATCTCGGACTTCTGCCGGGCCAACGGGCTGGTCTGGGCACCCTCGATCGGTCCCGGCTATCTCGACGACCGCGCGGTGCCTGGCAACGGCACGCCCACCCTCGGCCGCGATGACGGTGCCACCTACGACACCCAGTGGCGCAACGCGCTGGATCCCGCGAACGGCGGAAAACCGGACTGGGTGTCGATCACCTCGTTCAACGAGTGGCACGAGGGCTCCTCCCTCGAGCCCGCCCGTTCCGCACCGCCGACGAGACACGGCTATCTCACCTTCTCCGGCGCGTACGGGAAGACCGGCGCGGCCGCCGAAACCGCGTACCTGGACCGGACCGCCTACTGGACCGCCCAGTTCTGAACGGCCCCCGCACAGAAAGGTGTCCCACCATGTCCCCCACCGTGGCCAATGCTGCCCACCGACAGCCGCGACGCAAGGGAAGTCCAAGACCGGGGCAGGTGATCCTGGCGGCCGCCGTGCTGGTGTCCGGCCTGGTCACCACGGGCGCCGCCAGCGCCGCCCCGGCCACAACCGCCGCCTGCCCGACCACCGTCGCCGGCGGGGCGACCGTCCCGTTCACCGAATACGAGGCGGAGTGCGCGGCCACCAACGGCGCCGCGATCGGACCGGACCTCACCCAGGGCAGCCTGCCCGCGGAGGCCTCCGGGCGGCAAGCCGTCCAGCTTTCCGCCCAGGGCCAGTACGTCGAGTTCTCCCCGTCGAAGGCGGCCAACTCGATCAACGTCCGGTACAGCGTGCCGGACGGCAGGTCGGGCACGCTGGCGATCTACGTCAACGGCGGCAAACTGGACAGGGCGCTGCCGGTCACCTCGAAGTACAGCTACCTGGACACACCGTGGATCCAGGGCTCCAAGACGCACAAGCTCTACGACGAAAGCCGGCTCCTGCTCGGCCGCACGGTGAACCCCGGCGACAAGGTCCGCCTCCAGGTGGACGCCGGGAACACCGCCACCCCGTACACGATCGACCTGGCCGGCTTCGAGCAGGTCGGCCCGGCCGGCACGGCACCGGCGGGCGCGCTGCCGGTCACCGCGCACGGTGCCACCCCGGACGACGGCTCGGACGACTCGGCCGCGTTCCGGGCCGCGATCGCCGCGGCGAAGGCGCAGGCCAAGGAGGTCTGGGTGCCGCCGGGCACCTTCGAGATCGGGTCCGCCCTGCAGGTGGACCAGGTCACCATCCGCGGCGCCGGCCAGTGGTACTCGGTGCTGCACGGCAACAACGTGTTCAACAACAACAGCGCCACCGGCAACATCGGGCTGCACGACTTCGCGGTCTTCGGTGAGGTGACCGAACGCAATGACGGCAGTCCGGACAACGCCTTCCACGGGGTGCTCGGTGCCGGGTCGGTGGTGTCGGGGCTGTGGATCCAGCACACCAAGTGCGGGCTGTGGCTGATGAACGGCGCGACCAGCGGGTTGACCATCGAGAACAACCGGATCATCGACACCACCGCGGACGGGATCAACTTCGACGGCAACGTGAAGAACTCCGCCATCCGCAACAACTTCCTGCGCAACAACGGGGACGACGCGATCGCGCTGTGGTCGAACGGGGTCTCCGACAGCGGCGACACCATCGCGAACAACACCGTGGTGCAGCCGAACCTGGCCAACGGCATCGCGCTCTACGGCGGCTCGGACAACACCGTGACCGGCAACCTGGTCCGGGACACCAACCCGCTCGGCGGCGGGATCACGGTGGCGAACCGGTTCAACTCGACCCCGTTGTCCGGCACGATCACCGTGTCGGACAACATCACCCTGCGGGCCGGCGCGCTGGACCCGAACTGGCAGTTCGGCGTCGGCGCGCTCTGGTTCGACGCGCGGGACCAGGCGATCTCCGGCGCCACCATCAGGGTGACCAACCTGCGCACCATCGAGAACCCGTACGAGGCGCTGCAGTTCCTCGACGGCAACGGGCAGGGCAAGCCGATCCAGGGCGTCACCATCGACGGGGTCAGCGTCGAACGCACCGGCACCTTCGTCGCGCAGGCGCAGACCCAGGGCACGGTGTCGATCAGCAACCTGACCGCCACCGGGGTCGGCGTGGTCGGTACATACAACTGCCCCTACCCGGCGAACACCCCGAAGATGACCTTCACCGGCTCGGGCAACACCGGCTGGACCGGCACCTGGACCGACTGCTCGACCTGGCCGCCGCCGAACTCCGGCCCGCCGGTGCCACCGGGACCGGGCAGCAACGTGGCCAAGGGCAAGCCGATCACGGCCAGCGGCTCGCAGGGCGGTTTCCCGCCGGGCAACGCGAACGACGGCGACACCGGCACCTACTGGGAAAGCACGAACAACGCGCTCCCGCAGACGCTGACCGTCGATCTCGGCGAGGCCACCGGGATCGACAAGGTGACGCTCAAGCTGCCGCCGTCGCCGGCCTGGGGCGCCCGCACCCAGACGCTGTCCGTGCAGGGCAGCGGGAACGGCACCGACTACGGCACGATCGTCGCGTCGCGGGGTCACACCTTCGACCCGGCGACCGGGAACACCGCGACGATCACCTTCCCGGCCACCACCCAACGCTTCGTGCGGCTGGCCATCACCGCCAACACCGGCTGGCCGGCCGGCCAGGTCGCCGAACTGGAGGTCACCCGCACCTGATGCCGGACGGTGTGACCGGCACAGCGGGCCGTGATCAGATAGTCCGATGAAGGTCCGCATCGGAATCACCGGCCACTCGAACCTGACCGACGCCGCCGTGCCGCTGGTCGCAGACGGCCTCCGTGCCGCGCTGGCCGAGCACGTGGGCGCCGAGCTGATCGGCGTGACCTGCCTGGCACGTGGCGCCGATCAGGTGTTCGCCCGCATCGTGCTGGGCCTCGGCGGCGCGGTCGAGGTGGTGCTGCCCGCCGCCGACTACCGGGACCGCAAGGTGAAGCCGGACAGCGCCGCCGACTTCGACGCCTTGATCGGCAAGTCCACGACCGTGCACACCATGCCGTTCACCAAGTCCAACCGCGAGGCGTACCTGGCCGCCAGCGAGCGCGTGCTGGACACCGTGGACGCGATGGTGGCGGTCTGGGACGGCGGCCCTTCCGGCGGGCATGGCGGCACCGCCGATGTGGTGCACGCGGCCCGCGAACGTGGTCTGCCGGTCACGGTGGTGTGGCCGGACGGCGCCGAGCGGGACTAGGTTCGAGCGGACGGTTACGCCGCTTTTCTGGATCGATTCGCGGCCGAGCTGATGGCGCTGCAGGCGTGATCCGGGGTCCCGGTTCGGCCGGCGCACCGCCCCCTTCCAGGGACTTCAAGGTTTGTTGCAGGAACTCACACGACGGCTCGGGCACAGTAGAGGTAGACGGCCCGACCTGGGGGCGGGCCGTCGCAGCCTGAAGCCCGCGCGCCGTTCAGCTCCCCGCCAGCACGGCTCGCGCATGTCCGAGGAAAGCGGTGGCCGCCGGGCTGACCGGACCGTCGGTCCGCCAGGCGAGCTCCAGCCTCCCGCGCAACCGCGGACGGTCGATGGTCACCGCGTGGAGCTCGCCGGGGCGGGACCGGGCCAGCGACTCCGGCAGCACCGCCACCCCGAGTCCGCGGGCGGCGAGGTCCGCGAGGACGTTGGGGTCGCTCGCCTCGAAGGCGATGGTGGGCCGCAGGCCCGCGGCGGCGCAGCCGGCGTCCAGGCTGGCGCGCACGCCGGTGCCGCGCGGCAGCGTCATCAGCGCCCGCTCCCCGAGCGCCGCGAGGGACACCACCTGCCGGCCGGCGAGCGGGTCATCGGGCCCGACCGCGGCAGCCAGCGGCTCGTCCACCAGCACCTGGGTGCCGATGCCGGGTGGGGCGGCACCGGCCAGCCCGACCACGGCCACGTCCAGCCCGCCCGAGCGCAGGCCGGCCAGCAGCTCGTCGGAGTTGCCCTCGGACAGCGTGATCTCCACGCCGGGGTGGCGCTGGTGGAAACCGGCGAGTACACCGGGCATGCCGAGCGAGGCGCAGGAGCTCACCATGCCCACCGCGACCCGGCCGCGGGTCAGCCCGGTCAGCTCGTCCACGGTCAGCCTGGCACCGCTGACCGCGGCGATCGCGGCGCGGGCGTAGGGCAGCACGGCGGCACCCGCCTCGGTGAGCCGCACGGCGCGCCCGGAGCGGTCGAGCAGCGGCTGGCCGAGTTCGCGTTCCAGCCTGCGGATCTGGGCACTCACCCCGGGCTGCGCCACGTGCACCTTGGCCGCCGCCCTGGTGAAGTTCGCTTCTTCGGCGACCGCCACGAAGTACTCAAGCTGCCTCAGTTCCATAACTGACAATGCTAACAGCGAGATGATCCAGATCTTGGACTTCTAGACGCCGCACGGGCACGGTGGTGCTGGGAGAGGTTTTCGAGAGCGAAGGAAGTGGCATGAACCGCGCCGACATAGAGGCACCCGCGCTGGACGCACTGAGGGACCGGGTCAAGGGCCCGGTGTTCCGGCCCGCGGACGAGGGCTACGACGAGGAACGGTCGGGCTACCAGACCGCGGACCGGCACCGGCCGGACGTGGTTGTCGGCGCGGTCGACGCCGAGGACGTGCGCGTGGCGGTGGAGTTCGCCGGCGAGCACGGGCTTCCGGTGGCGGTGCAGGCCACCGGGCACGGCCTGCCGCTGGCCGCGGACGGCGGCCTGCTGGTCTCCACCCGCCGGATGACCGAGGTCCAGGTGGACCCGGACCGCGCCACCGCGTGGCTGGCCGCCGGGGTGCGCTGGGCGCAGGTGGTCCAGGAGACCGCGAAGCACGAGCTGGCACCGCTTTCCGGCAGCGCGCCGCACGTGGGCGCGGTGTCGTACACGCTCGGCGGCGGCATCGGCCTGCTCGCCCGCAAGTACGGCTACGCGGTGGACCGGGTGCGGGCCATCGAGGTGGTCACCGCCGACGCGCGGCTGCGGCTGGTCACCCCGGACAGCGACCCGGACCTGTTCTGGGCGTTGTGCGGCGGCCGTGCCAACTTCGGCGTGGTGACCAGGTTGGAGATCGGCCTGGTGCCGGTCACCCGACTGTACGGCGGCGGCATGTACTTCGACGCCGAGCACATCCCGGCGCTGCTGGAGACCTACCGGCAATGGGTCACCACCGTGCCGGACGAGCTGACCTCGTCGGTGGCGATGGTCCCGATGCCCGACGTGCCGGCGCTGCCCGAGCCGCTGCGCGGACGGCACATCGCGCACGTCCGGATCGCCTACCTCGGCGACGCCGCCGAGGGCGAACGGCTGGTCGCGCCGCTGCGCGAGGTCGGCCCCCGGCTGATCGACGCGATCGGCGAGCTGCCCTACACCGAGTCCGGCACCATCCACAACGAGCCGGACCGGCCGGCGCCGTACCACTCGACGCACGCCCTGCTGCGTGAACTCGACCCGGCCACGATCCGGTCCGTGCTGGAGCTGGCCGGCCCCGGCGCGCCGGACGCGTGCGTGCTCGAAATCCGCCACCTCGGCGGCGCGCTCGCGGAGCCACCCGCGGTGCCCAACTCCGTCGGGCACCGGGAAGCGACGTTCGTGCTGGCGATGCTGTCGATCCTGGACGACGCCGGGGCCGACCCGGTGCTGCCGGCGCACCGGCGGTTCGCCGACCTGGTCGCACCGTGGAGCGTCGGCACCTCGGTGAACTTCCTCTACGGCCGCAACGCCGCCGACGAGGAAGTCCGCACCGCCTACCGGCCCGCAGACCTCCGGCGGCTGACCGAGCTGAAGGCCCGCTACGACCCGGCGAACCTGTTCCGCCTCAACCACAACATCCCGCCCGCCGGATAGGTACGCGCAGTGGAGCCCCCGGCGATACGCCGCCGGGGGCTCCACTGTGGACGGTCAGTTCGCGGCGCGGTCAGCGGTCCGCATCGTGAACGCCGCCCACGCGGCCGGAGATACCGCCAGGTACCCGGCCGCCCTGTTCTTGGTGTCCCGCACGGCAACGCCGCCCGGCACGAACGCGACCTCGACGCAGTTGTCGGGGTCACCGCCATTGCTGTAGCTGCTCTTGCGCCACTGGGCGCCCGGTAAGGCTCGTCTCATGGTCACCTCGGGTCAGTCCGCGGTGCGGTCAGCGCCGTGAACACGGACCACGCGACCGGGGATACCGCCAAATACCCGGCCGCCCTGTTCTTCGTATCTCGCACAGCGACGCCGCCCGACACGAACGCGACCTCGACGCAGTTGTCGGGGTCGCTGCCGTTGCTATAGCTGCTCTTGCGCCACTCGGCGCCCGGCAAGTCTCGATTCATGGTCACCTCAAGCCGTCTCTTGCCTGCTCCAACCTGGCTATTGTCTCAGCCTCACCAAGCGCGTCCGCGACCAAGGAATCGAAGGTCAGCTGGTAAACGCGGACACGAGCCTGGTCCGAGCGGCATTCGCCACGCGTGAGATCGCTGAGGTAGACCCACCGCGTGGGCTCGCCACCGATCTCCAGCGTCAGCAGGATGAAACCCTGTCCGAGGGAAGCATGCGCGCCACCGGAGAAGGGAAAGAGCTGCACCGTGATGTGCGGCAGCCGGGCGAGCTGCGCCAGGTGATCCAACTGTTCGGCGAGCACCGCCGGACCACCGACTTGTTGATGCAGCGCCGCTTCGCCGAGAACGAGATGCACGGCGGGCGGTTTGGTCCGATGTAGCAGTGACTGGCGCTTGATCCGCGTCTCCACCGCCTGATCGACGTCGCTTGGCGCCATCGTCTTCGACGTGCCGATCAGCGCGCGAGCGTAGTCCTTCGTCTGAAATAACCCTGGCACCAGCACGTCCTGGTGGAACGCCAACTCAGTGGCATCCTGCTCCAGCCCGTAGTAGTGCCTGCTCCAGTCAGCCACCTTGCCGTACGAACCACGCTTGCGAGCATCGGCTGCGATGACCTTGATCCGCTCAGCGGTCGTCTTATCCGCCTTGTACAGCCGGAGAAGCTCGTCCACCTCAGTGGCTTTGAGCGTGTTCTGTCCCTGCTCGACCCGATACAGCTTCGACGCGTCCCAGCCCAGTGTCTCGGCCACCGGCCCCGGCTTAAGGTCCGCCGCGTTTCGCAGTTCTGCCAGCTCCCGGCCGAGCAGTACTCGCGCCGCGACTGGTCCGGTCTCCGTCATGTCCGGAAACGTACAGCTTGCCGCGATACGCTGATGCAGCCGGGTTGCGTAAGCTACAGCCGCGACTTACAGTCGTTGCCAACAGGTAAGAGCGGCGAATGCGAGTGATGATCATGAGAGTCGGATCGAAGACGAGCGGGCGGCACCACCGGCCGGTTCGCGTACGAGTCCACCTGGCCGATCCCCACCACGAGCTGGTGCAGATCCGGACGCCCCTCGCCGTCCGGATCCGGACCCGCTGGCGCTCCCGCGGGCCGGAACTATGAGCAGCGGCGCGGAAGAAGAGCGGTACCGCGCCTATTCCCCGGTGATCGGCGGCATGCGGCACCTGACCTGGCTCCGGTCGAGCCCGCCGTCCGGGAACGTGGTGATCCTGCTCTGCGGTTCGCGCTACCAGGTCCGGCCCGGCGCGGACCACCGCGCGGCCGCACTGGACTGCGCCGGCTGCGCGGCGGCGTGGCGCCACCGAATGCTGGGCGCGTCATGACCCCGCCGACACAGTTACGACAGACCGCCCGGGACATGCTCCAGGTGGTCCACCTCGCAGCCGAACTCGGCCGGATCCGCCGGACCCAGGGCCTCACCCTTGCCGAAGCGGCCGAGCGAACCGGGGTCTCGGCGGCCACGATCAGCCGACTGGAACGGTGCGACCGCACCGCCGACATGCGCGTGTCCCTGCTCCAGGCGTACGCGGCGGCCCTCGGCGTCGAGCTGCGCATGTATCTCGACGCCAGAGTCCCGCTCTAGCTCTCCGGCAGCGCCGGTTCTCAGCGGGACCGGCGGTGGCACCGGAGAGGCCGGCGCCCCCACGCCCCGACGTGGGGGCGCCGCGCCGGCGTTTCCCTCGATCTGTGGTGAGATCGGGCGGTGAGCCGCGAGACGGAGCAGTCCAACCGGCGGATGCTCCGTGCCCGCGACGCGATGGACCGCGCCTACGCCGAACCGCTCGACGTGCCGGCGCTGGCCAGGATCGCGCATGTGTCCGAGGGGCATTTCAGCCGGACGTTCCGGGCCACCTTCGGCGAGACCCCGCACCGCTACCTGCAGCGCCGCCGGGTGGAGCGGTCGATGTTCCTGCTGCGCGAGAGCGGCCGCAGTATCACTGAGATCTGCTACGAGGTCGGCTTCAGCAGCCTGGGCACGTTCAGCCGGACGTTCCACGCCATCGTCGGGGAGTCACCATCCGCCTACCGCAAGCGCGGGCCGGTGGCCGCCGTACCGACCTGCTTCGCCAAGGCGTGGACCAGACCGATCAGTTCTGGATAAGTTTTCGCGGCGGACCGCGGCTAACGTCTGCCGCATGTTCAACGCGATCATCCAGTCCCAAGTTTTCGTACTCGACCAAGACGAGGCGCTCGACTTCTACGTCGGCAAGCTCGGCCTCGAAGTGCACACCGACACCGATCTCGGGTTCATGCGGTGGCTCACCGTGAGCGTGCCCGGCCACCCGGACCGCCAGATTCTGCTGGAAAGCCAGGCCCGCCCGCGCTGGACCCGGCCACCGCGGAACAGGTCCGCGACCTGCTCACCAAGGGCGCGGCCGGCGGCTGGCTGATGCTCACCACCGACGACTGCCGCAAGACCTACGAGGTCCTGCTCGCCAAGGGCGTCGAGTTCACCGAAGAACCCACCGAACGCCCCTACGGCATCGACTGCGGCCTCCGCGACCCCTTCGGCAACCGCATCCGCTTCGGCCAGCTCTACGCCACCTGACCTCGTGAGTGAAAAGTGTTGTTGTGGCAACACTTTTCACTCACGACCCCTAGGTGAGCAGCTCCTCCAGCCGGTCGAGGAAGATCCGCTGGCCCTTCACCAGCTTCTCCCTCGCCTGCTCCAGCCCGAACCATTCGACTCGGTCCAGCTCCGGGAACTCCCGCACCCGGCCCGAGCCCCTCGGCCATTCCAGCTCGAAAGTGCCGGGCACCACCAGCGCGGGGTCGAGGTCGGCTTCGAGCGCCCACAAGGTCACCACCTTGCCACCGGACTGCTTGGCCGCACCCAGTTCGGCCGGCTCGCCGTCGGGCACCGGCAGGCCGAGCTCCTCGGTGAACTCCCGCCGCGCGGCGGCCTCGGCGGCCTCGGTTTCCGGTTCGTACTCGCCCTTGGGCACCGACCAGCCGCCCGCGTCCTTCCGCGCCCAGAACGGCCCGCCCATGTGACCGAGCAGCACCTCCGGGTGCGGGCCCGTCCGCCGGAACAGCAAGATCCCCGCACTCTGTTTACCCGTCATCGGGCGCATTCTGCCGTGCTAGCTCGCGAACAGCCGCTCGAGCCAGTCCCGCCACGCCTTCGTCTCCACCTCGCGGTCCACGTCGCCGAAAACGTGATGCCCGAGGTAGAGCTGCGGGCCACCGCCCTGGAACCGGTACAGCCCTTCGCTTCCGCGCACGCCGAGCAGCTCGCGGTACCCGGGGACCGCGTAGTCCACCACGCCCTCGATCGGCGGCAGCCCCGCCGGAGCGAGCCGAACCCGGTCGCCGTTGGCGAACGGGCCGGTCAGCCCGAGGCCGGCGATGAGCACCGCCCAGGGATCGGTTCCCTCGGCCGCCGAAGGGGCTTCGGCGTAGACGAAAGTGCCAGGAAGCCCGGTGAAGTACCTGAGGTACTGGTCGAGGGTGTGCAGGTACTTGTCCCAGCCGTAGCTGGTCATGTCCTCGAACTCGGCGCCCCAGTCGTCGCTGAGCACACCGCTGTGCACGAACCGCAGCACGGTGCTGCCGCCGTCACGGCCTTGGATCAGGTACTCCATGGCGTGGAAGGAACCGTCTTCGCCGGGTTCGGTCCGATACGCCAGCCGCGTCCCCGGTTCCCAGGTGGTGATCGTGGACGCCTCGGAGAAGTCGCCGAGCTTCATCGTGATCCGCCCGCCCTCGCGTGGATCGACCTCGTGCGGCCCCATGAACCACGAGTCGATACCGGGCCCGGTGGCGATCGCGTCCCACACCTGCTCCGGGGTCCCGGCCAGCTCGACTTCCTTGCTGATCTCGAATTCCCTTGGCATTTCAGGAGTCCTCCGTCTTCTTGATACTCGGATGCAGGGCGACGACGATCCGGTGCGACCGGCCGCCAGCCGCCTTCTCGTCGTGGTACTTGGCGACCAGCGTGGTGACCGCGCCGGCCAGTTCTTCGGCGAAAGCGGCCCGGTCCGCGGCGGAGGCGAAGCGCACCTCACCGTCCACCGCGAAGGTGGCCACCCGCTTTCCGGCCTTGGCGGCGCCGGTGATCAGCGCGCCAACGTCCCGCACCAGCCGGCCGGCCAGCGCCAGCAGCCAGCGCGCCGAGAGCTGGTCCGGCGAGCGGGCGGGATCGGGCTGCACCGCGGCCAGCGCGGCTGGCGAGATCACGTAGGAAGTGGCCGTCGCCCGGAGCACCCGCTCGTTGACGTTGCCCTTCCGGCGTTCCTCCACCAGCTCGATCAGCCCGTGCCGCTCCAGCGCCCGCAGGTGGTAGTTCACCTTCTGCCGCGCCAAGCCGACCCTGGCCGCCAGCATCGTGGCCGACGCCGGTTCGGCCAGTTCCGCCAGCAGCCGGGCCCGCACCGGGTCCAGCGAGACTTCGGCCGCCGCCGGGTCTTCGATCACCGCCACCTCGAACATGCGACCACTCTCTCACCGACGATTTTATTTGTCAAGAACTCGAAGTTGTTCGGCAGGCCGGTGTGAAATGCTGCCTCAGCGGAAGAGGGAGGGCGGACGGATGGCGGACCTGGATCCCCGGCTGGAGAACCACCGGCGGGAGCTGACCGCCTACAGCTATCGGATGCTCGGCTCGGCGTTCGAGGCAGAGGACGCCGTGCAGGAGACGCTCGTCCGGGCCTGGCGGAACTTCGCCCGGTTCGACGAGGGCAAGGCGCCGCTGCGGTCGTGGCTGTACGGCATCGCGACCAACGTCTGCCTCGACATGCTGCGCAGCGCCCAGCGCCGCGCCCGCGCGATGGACCTCGGTCCCGCTTCGGCGCTCGGCACCCCGCTGGGCGCGCCACTGCCCGAAAACCGGTGGCTGCTGCCAATCCCGGACGGCCGCGTGCTGCCGGGGGAAGGCGATCCCGCCGAGCTGGCCGTCGCCAGGGAGACGATCCGGTTCGCGTTCGTGGCCGCGTTGCAGCGGCTGGCTCCCCGGCAGCGGGCGGTGCTGATCCTGCGCGAGGTGCTGCGCTGGCGCGCGGACGAGGTCGCGGCACTGCTCGGCGGCACGGTCGCCTCGGTCAACAGCGCGCTGCAACGGGCCCGCGCCACCCTGCGTGCCGTCGCCCCCGACCCCGCCGAGCCGTTCCGGCCGCTGGACGAGGAGCAGCGGGACCTGCTCGCCCGGTACATCGACGCCTTCGAACGCTACGACGTCGACGAGCTCACCTCCCTGCTGCACGAAGACGCCACCATGGCCATGCCGCCGTTCGCCTGGTGGCTGCGCGGCCGGGACCAGATCGCCGCGGCGCTGCGCGGCGCGGACGGCTTCTGCCACGGCTCTCGCATGGTGGCGACCATGGCCAACGGCTTCCCCGCCTACGGCCAGTACGTGCCCGATCCGGACCGCGGCGGGCACCGGCCGTGGGCGCTGGTGGTGCTGGACGTGGCCGGCGGCCGGATCACCGGCACCACCTCGTTCCTGGAAGCCGAGCGGTTGTTCCCGTTGTTCGGACTGCCGGCGCGGCCACCGATGAGTTCCGGCCCGCCGCTCCGTATCACTGCTGAAGGCAGTCCAGCGGAAAGGGAACCAGCACCATGAGCACGAAGGACCACGATTTCCCGCCCGGCCTCGGCGGGCCGGCGACGGGCGCACTCCTCGCGGCCGGCTACGTCCGGCTGCAGCAGCTGAC
Source organism: Amycolatopsis nigrescens CSC17Ta-90 (assembly GCF_000384315.1). Classification (GTDB taxonomy): domain Bacteria; phylum Actinomycetota; class Actinomycetes; order Mycobacteriales; family Pseudonocardiaceae; genus Amycolatopsis; species Amycolatopsis nigrescens. Next base: position 616,929 of record NZ_ARVW01000001.1, read on the forward strand.
CGAGGTGACCGAAGCCGAACTCGGGCGGCTGCACGGGATGGGCCCCAAGGGGTTGCGGATCCTCCGGGAGACGCTCGCCGTCACCGGCCGTTCGTTCGCCGGCACCGAACGCGACCCGGTGTTGGAGACCCGCGACGAGCAGCCCTACGCCGCGATCGGAATCGAGGTCACCCTGCGGACCTGGGGCGAAGCGAACGCCCTGGTCGCGGAGGTCGCGGGCTGGCTCGGGCGGCACGGCATCGCACCGGCCGGTCCGCCGTTCTTCCGCTACCACGTGCTCGGCGGCATGGACGAGAAGTACGAGCTGGAGGTTGGTTTCCCGGTCACCGGGCCGGTGCCGCCGGACGAGCGGGTGCGCGCGGGCTCGATGCCGGCCGGCCGGTACGCGACCCTGGTGCACCACGGCCACCCGGACCAGCAGGGACATTCGCATGCCGCGCTGGACAAGTGGGCCGCGGGGCAGGGCCTCGAATGGCAGACCAGCCGCCGCGACGGGCGCGAGGTCTGGGGCTGCCGGTTCGAGTCCTACCTGACCGACCCCGCCGAGCAGCCGGACCCCGCGCGGTGGTCCATCCGGATCTCCTACCAGGTGCGCACCCGGTAGCGGTCAGCCGAGCGCCCGTTCGAGCAGGTCGTGCCAGGCCGAAGGGGCGTCCGGCTCGCCGTAGAAGTGGTGCCCGACCGCGATCGGCATGCCCAGCACGGCCCTGCCGTGGAACCGGTACATCGCGTCGGCGGCGCGTACGCCGAGGAACACCGGCTGGCCGTCCACGGGCGGCACGACGTAATCCACCACGCCTTCGATCGGGGCGAGGCCGTCCGGGGTGAGCCGCACCCGGTCGCCGAGGGCGAACTCGGTCAGCCCGAGCGCGTCCAGCAGCAGCCGGAACGCGCCGGGGTCGGCGGACGCGGCGGGCCCCTCGGCCTCGACGTAGGTGGCGGGACGGCCGGCGAAGTACTTCAGGTACTGGCCGAGGGTGTGCAGGTACATGTCCCAGCCGTGGCCGGTGAGGCTCTCGTAGTCGTCGTCCCAGTCGTCGGCGAGGACGCCGCTGTGTACGAAGCGAAGCACGGTGCTGCCGCCGTCGCGGGCTTCGATCAGGTACTCGAACGCGTCGAGCGTGCCTTCCGCCGCCCCGGGGGCCTTGATGACCAGCCGCTTGCCCGGCTCCCAGACCGCGACGACCGACGCCCCTTCCCCGGCTTGGCCGCCCGGCTCGGGTTCGATCTCCACCGGCCATAGCCAGCCCGCGGTGCCCTCGGGGGTGGCGATCGCCTGCCACACCTGTTCCGGGGTCGCGTCGAGCACGACCTCCTTGCCGATCTCGAACTCCCGCGACATCACGCCCACCCTTCTCGTCTCGCTGTATGCCGCCACCGTCTCACCGACAACTTTAGCTGTCAAGACATGACAACTCGTCGGTGGCCGGACGGGAAGAAGCCCGCGAGTGTGGAACTCGCGGGCGTCGAATGTGGGACTCGGGGGGGCTCGAGTGTGGGACTCGCGCGGGGGTCAGGCTTCGGCGGTCAGGGCCAGCGGGTTTTCCGGGGCGCAGCCCCAGGCGAGGTCGGCGACCAGGCGGACCGCCTCGTCCACCGCCGCGGCCACCGGCGGGCTCAGCTCGGCGCCCTGGCCGATGTGGCCCGGTTCGCAGCCGACCACCAGCACCTCGCCCGCGTCGCCGCCGAGCAGCTCCAGCATCCGGAACACCGCGTCCGGCCGCATCCCGTGCGCGTCCACCGAGCCGCCGCTGCGGCCGGCCTCGATCAGCGAGACCGTGCCCGGTTTCCCGCCACGGGGCACCACGTCGATCAGGATCGTGGTGTCGTAGCCGCCGAGCAGGTCGCAGGCCAGCCGCATCCCGCCGATGCCGTAGTCGGCGATCTGCACCCAGGCCGGTACCGCTGCCTCCGCGAGCCGCCTGGCCACCTCGACGCCGAACGCGTCGTCACCGAGGAAGGCGTTGCCAAGACCGGCGATCAGCACACGGGGCTTCATGCCGCGACCTCCGGAACACTCACCGGCTCCAGCACTTCGGTCTCCGCCGGAGCCGAAGCCGAACGACAGATAGCGGACCTTCAAGGTATGACCGCTGCCCGGATCGCACAACCGCTGCGGGGTGTCCCCCCAATACCTTCGTCTGTTGACCATCCCCCAGCACCCGCCCTATGGTCTAGACCACACCCGTGAGGGTTATGGACCACCTGCCGAAGAGGATCCCGCGCTCCCCGCACGGCACCGGATGCACCAGCTCCCTGCGGCACCGGTGCGCTTCACCCCACCTGGGACCCGCGGATGCGCGTGCTCGGAGAAGGAGCCTGACATGAACGTGAAACGAAAGCTCATCGCGGCGGCAGCCGGTGCCGGCATCGCTCCGCTGATCGTGCTGGGCATGCCGGCCGTCTCGGCCAGCGCACACGGCTACATCTCCTCGCCGCCGAGCAGACAGGCTCTGTGCGCGCAGAACAAGGTGCCGGACTGCGGCGCGATCAAGTGGGAACCGCAGAGCGTCGAAGGGCCGAAGGGGCTGCGCAGCTGCAGCGGCGGCAACTCCCAGTTCGCCGTGCTCGACCAGGAGAACCGGGGCTGGCCGGCCACCTCGGTCGGCAGCACGGTGAACTTCAACTGGGTGATCACCGCGCGGCACGCCACCAGCACCTGGGAGTACTACCTCGGCGGCACCCGGGTCGCGTTGTTCGACGACGGCGGCAAGCAGCCGGGCTCCACCGTGTCGCACTCGGTCAACCTCGGCAACGCCAGCGGACGGCAGAAGCTGCTCGCGATCTGGAACATCGCGGACACCCCGAACGCGTTCTACTCCTGCGTCGACCTGCAGATCGGCGGGGGCAGCACGCCGGGCACGCCGCCAAGCACTCCCCCGCCCAGCACCCCGCCGACCACCGGCACCTGGGCCACCGGCACCGCGTACTCCGCCGGCAGCCAGGTGACCTACAACGGCACCGGGTATCGCTGCCTGCAGTCGCACACCGCGCTGGCCGGCTGGGACCCGGGCGCCACGCCCGCGCTCTGGGAGCGCAGCTGACCCATCGGTGAGCGGCTCGCGCTCCGGCCGGAGCGCGAGCCGCGGCCCCGTCCCCGGGAGACGACGCCCATGAAGCGCTACTCGCTCGTCCTGCTCACCGCCGGCCTGTTGCTGGCCGGCTGCGGAAGCGGCCAGCACTCGGCCCACCATCCGCCCGGTCATGGCGCCCATCCCGAGCCCGCGCCCGCCGCGGCGTCCGCTCCCGGAGCCGCCGGGGAGTTCAACCCCGCGGACGTGATGTTCCTGCAGATGGCCATCATCCACCACAACCAGGGCGTGGAGATCGCCAAGCTGGCGAAGAGCCACGACACCCGCAAAGAGGTCAGCGAGCTCGCCGCGGCCATCGAGGTCACCCAGCTGTCCGAAGTCGGCACCATGACCGACTGGCTCCGCCGCTGGAACCAGCCGGTCGAGACGAGCATGGATCCGAACAGCCACGCCGAGCACGGCGGCCTCCCGCTGACCAGCCCGGACCAGATCGCCGAGCTGGCCGCCACCACCGGCGCCGAGTTCGAGACCAGGTTCCTGAGCATGCTGACCGGGCACCAGCACGGCGCGGTCGAAATGGCTCAGCACGAGGCCAAGGACGGGGCAAGCCCGGACGCGAAAGGCCTGGCGAACCGGATCGTCGAGTCCCGCACCGCCCAGATCCAACAAATGCTCACCCTCATGGACCGATAGCCCTTCCCCTCAAGGGCAAATAGCCGGCTTTTCGCCCCCCTGCCATCAGGGCAAAAAGCCGGCTATTTGCCTGGGTGGAGCGGGGTGAAGAAGGTGCGGAGGGCGGCCGCGGTGCGATCGGGCTGTTCTTCGGGAAGGTAGTGGTCGCAAGGAAGGGCTTCGCCGCGGACGTCGGTGGCGTACTCGCGCCACGCGGCGGGCACGTCATAGCTGCGGCCGACGAAGCTGTGCTCACCCCACAGCGCGAGGGTGGGACAGCCGACCTTCCTCCCGGCGGCGGCGTCCACGTCGTCGTCCGCCAGGTCGGCCGACGCCGCCGCGCGGTAGTCCGAGCAGGACGCCCTGATCGCGGCGGGGTCGCTGAAGCAGCGCACGTACTCGGCCATCGCCGCCGGGTCGAACGGGGTGCCGCCGTGATGGCGGGCGGACATCCTGGCGCTGACCCAGAACTCCGGGTCGGCGCCGATCAGGCGCTCCGGGATGCCGTTGCCGGCGGCGAGGAAGAACCAGTGGTAGTAGCCGAGCCCGAACTCCTTGTCCGCGTGCGCGAAGGTGTACCGGGTGGGCACGATGTCCAGCACCGCCAGCGCGGCCACCGCCGCCGGGAAGTCCAGCGCCAGGCGGTGCCCTACCCGGCCGCCGCGGTCGTGCCCGGCGACCCCGAACCGCTCGAAGCCCAGCGCCCGCATCAGCAGCAGCTGGTCTCTGGCTATCGCCCGTTTCGCGTACTCGGCGTCACCCGGCCCGGGCTCGGGCTTGTCGCTGTCGCCGTAGCCGCGCAGATCGGCCAGCACGACCGTGTACTCGGCCGCCAGCACCGGCGCCACCCGGTGCCAGATCAGGTGGGTCTGCGGATAACCGTGCAGCAGCAGCAAAGGCGGCCCGTCCCCGCCGACCGCGCAGTGAATGCCGACCCCTTCCACTTCGACCCTGCGGTACTCGAAACCCGGCACCCTCACCTGTTGACCTCCACTGGTTCGACCCTTGCCACCGTCTCATCCGGCGACCCGTCGAGCCTCCGGCGTACGCGGGCGACGTCGAGTACACCCTCCCACCGGGCGATCACCAGTGACGCGAGCGCGTTGCCGCAGAAGTTCACCAGTGCCCGGCACTCGGACATGAACTTGTCGATGCCGAAGATCAGCATGATCCCGGCGGCGGGCACGGTGCCCGTGGTGGACAGGGTCGCCGCCAGGATCACGAACCCGGCACCGGTCACCCCGGCCGAGCCCTTCGAGGTCAGGATCATCACGCCCACCAGCGCCAGCTGCATGCCCAGCGAGAGCGGGGTGTCGGTGGCCTGCGCGATGAACACCGCGGCCAGCGAAAGGTACATCGCGATCCCGTCCATGTTGAACGAGTACCCGGTGGGCACGGTCAGCCCGACGATGTCCCGCGGCACGCCGAGGCGTTCCAGCTTGGTCATCAGCCTCGGCAGCACCGCGTCCGAGGACGAAGTGCCGAGCACCAGCAGCAGCTCCTCGCGGAAATAGCGCAGCAGCTTGAAGATGTTGACGCGGATCAGCGCGCCCACTCCCCCGAGCACCACGATGACGAAGAAGGCGGCGCTGCCGTAGAAGACCAGGATCAGCTTGCCGAGACCGGCCAGCGTGCCGGTGCCGAACTTGCCGACGCTGTAGGCCATCGCGCCGAACGCGCCCACCGGCGCCGCGTACATCACGTAGCCGAGCATCTTGAAGATCACCGCGCTGACCCGGCGCAGCCCGTCCACCACCGGCTCGCCGACCTCACCCACCGCGTTCAGCGCGATCCCGGCCATGATCGCGATGAACACCACCTGCAGCACCTTGCCCTCGGCGAACGGGGCGACCATGCTCGAAGGCACGATGTCGGTGAGGAAGTGCCACCAGCTCTCGTGCTCGCCCTTGTCGATCAGGCCCGCGACCGAGTCGCTCACCTCGATCCGCGACGGATCGGCGTGCACCCCGTCGCCGGGACGGAAAACGTTGATCGCGACCAGCCCGAGCAGCATCGCCGTCAACGTCGCGCCCTGGAAGTACAGCAGCGTCTTCACGCCCAGCCTGCCCACCCGGCGCAGGCTGTCCACGCTCGCGATGCCGGTGACCACGGTGACGAACACGATCGGCGCGATCACCATCTTGATCGCGGCGATGAAGGTGTTGCCGAGCGGTTCGAGCGACGCGCCGAAGGACGGCCACAGCAAGCCGACCCCGACGCCGAGCGCGATGGCGGCGAGCACCCAGACGTAAAGCTGGCGGTACCAGGGTTTCCGGGCGGCCCCGGGCTCCGGTGCGACCATGATCGTTCCTCCTCGTCGAGCAACGTGCGGTCCGGGCTTCACGCCCCGGCGTACTCCAGAACGGCCTTGGTGAACTCCTCGGTGCCGGCAGTGCCACCGAGGTCGGGGGTCCGGATCCCGGTTTCCGCCAGCACTGCGGCGATCGCGTGCTCCACCTCGGCGGCGGCTTCGGCGTGGCCGAGGTGGTCCAGCAGCAGCGCGGCGGTCCAGATCGCGCCGAGCGGGTTGGCGATCCCCCTGCCGGCGATGTCCGGCGCGGAACCGTGCACCGGCTCGAACATCGACGGGAAGTCCCGTTCCGGGTTGATGTTCGCGGCCGGCGCGATGCCGATGCTGCCCGCGACGGCGGCGGCGAGATCGCTGAGAATGTCGCCGAACAGGTTGGAACCGGCGATCACGTCGAACCGGGCCGGATCGAGCACCAGCTTGGCGCACAACGCGTCGATGTGCTCCTGCTCCCAGCCCACGTCCGGAAAGGACGGTGCCAGCCCGGCGACCAGCTCGTCCCAGAACGGCATCGTGTGCACGATCCCGTTGGACTTGGTCGCCGAAGTGAGCCGTCCTCGCCGCCGCCGGGCAAGGGCGAACGCGTAGTCGAGCACCCTGGTCACCCCGGCGCGGGTAAACACCGCCTCCTGCACCGCCAGCTCCTCCGGGAACCCGCGGTTGAGCCTGCCGCCGATCTCGCTGTACTCGCCTTCCACGTTCTCCCGGACCACCACGAAGTCCACCTGTCCCGCGACGGCGTTCCGGACCGGGCTCCGCACGCCTTCGAACACCTTGACCGGGCGCAGGTTCACGTACTGCCGGAAACCGCGGCGGATCGGGATCAGCAGGCCCCACAGGGAAACGTGGTCGGGCACCGCGGGATCGCCCACCGCGCCGAGGAAAATGCCGTCGTGGTGGCGGATCAGGTCGAGACCGTCGTCGGGCATCATGGCGCCTTCGCGGCGAAAGCGCGCACAGGACCAGTCGAACTCGTCGTAGTCGAACTTCACCCCGTGGCGGGCGCCCACCGTGTCCAGTACCGCACGGGCGGCCGGAGTCACCTCACGGCCGATGCCGTCACCCGGGATGAGCGCGATTCGGTGCGTAACCATGCCGGAGATCGCACCACCGGCGGCGCGTCCGCGTCCAAGACGCGTTCCCGGCCAGTGTTATAGGCCCGGCCTATCAGCGCTTGTTGATACCGGCGAATTCGCGGGCGGCGGCCAGGAACGCGGTCGCGGCCGGGGTGCGCGGCGGTTTCCGGCTGACCAGCGCGAGATGCAGGTACGCGGGCGGCTGGAGGTCGAGCACCAGCGCACCGGCCCGCCTGGCCAGCGGAGCCCACGAATCGGCCAGCACGGCCACCCCGACCCCGCCGAGCACCAGCGGCAGGATCGCCTCCCGGTGCTCGGACTCGACCACCTCGGTCAGTTCCACCCCGCCGGCACGGATCTCCTCCACCAGCCGCCGCATCCCGGTGCCGGGCTGACCCACGATCAGCCGCCGCCCGGCGAGCTGCTCGTGCCGGACCACGGCGCCGTCGGCGAACGGACCGGAGGCGGGCGCGATCAGCACGAACCGCTGAGTGCCGATCAGATCGAGGTCCACCCCGGCCGCGGCTGGCCGGTCGCTGCTGGCGAGCAGGCCCAGCTCGGTGACCCCGCCGCGGACCATCTCGATCACCCCGGTGGCGGTGAACGCGGCCCGGATCGTCACGGTCAGGCCCGGGTGACGTTCGGTGAAGGTCCGGATCATGCCGCCCAGCGGTTCCACCGCCTGCGACGGCATCGCGGCGATCTCCACCTGCCCGGCCTCCAGCCCGGCCACCGACCGCACGCTGGCCCGCGCGGCAGCGAGCCCGCGGACCACCTGCCGGGCCGGTTCCACCAGCGCCCGCCCGGCGTCGGTGAGCACCAGGCGGCGGCCGACCCGGTCGAACAGGTCCTGCCCGAGATCCCGTTCGAGCACCCGGATCGCCTGGGACAGCGAAGGCTGCGAAAGGTACAGCGCCGTCGCGGCCCGGTTCACCCCGCCGTGATCGACGACCGCGAGAAAGTACTCCAGCTGCCGGGCGTCCACCTCGACCCCTTCCGGTCCTTCCCGGACATTCCACAGTGACATTCCACAGTGGAGCTTACGAGCACCGGCCTGGAAGGCTAGCCGCGCTTGGCCTCGTCGTAGCGGGCCTGCGCGGCCGTCACCTCCGGCATCTGGCTTTCCACCAGCTCCAGCAGCTCGCGCAGCTTGTCCGCGGTCCGCCGTCCCAACGGGGTGAGGCTGTACTCGACCTTGGGCGGGATGACGGGCTGCGCCTCGCGGTTCACGAACCCGTCGCGCTCCAGCGCGTGCAAGGTCTGGGCGAGCATCTTCTCGCTGACGCCGTCCACGCGGCGGCGCAACGCGTTGAAGCGCAGGGTGCCCTCCTGCAGCGCGGTCATGGCCAGGATGCCCCAGCGGCCGGTGACGTGCTCCAGCGTGGTCCTGGAGGTGCAGGCCTTGGCGAACACGTCGTAAATGAGCTGCCCGTGCTCGTCCACCCACTGCGGTGCCTCGGTCATACCACCCACGATACCAGTGACTGTACTCACCCAAAGTTTGCACTTTCTCAGAGTTAGTGCAAACTGTCGGTAAGTACTCGACCCGAGGAGAACCGAAATGATCGTTGTCACCGGCGCGACCGGACAACTCGGCAGGCTGGTCGTGGAAAGCCTGCTGGAGAAGATCCCGGCCACCGAGCTGGCGGTGGCCGTGCGCACCCCGGCCAAGGCCGCCGACCTGGCCGAGCGCGGAGTGGACGTGCGGGCCGCCGATTACGGCGACCCGGCGGCACTGGCCGCGGCCGTCAAGGGCGCGGACAAGGTGCTGCTGATCTCCAGCAGCGAGGTCGGCGGGCGGGTGCCGCAGCACACCGCCGTGGTGAACGCGGCAAAGGAGGCCGGCGTCGGCCATCTCGTCTACACCAGCATCCTGCGGGCCGAGACGAGCACGCTGGGCCTGGCACCCGAGCACAAGGCGACCGAGGAGCTGATCCGCGGCTCCGGCGTGCCCTTCACCTTCCTGCGCAACGGCTGGTACACCGAGAACTACCTGCAGCCGATCGCGCAGGCCGCCGAATCCGGCTCCTTCGCCGGCAGCGCCGGTGACGGCCGCATTTCCAGCGCCACTCGCGCCGACTACGCCGAGGCCGCCGCGGTGGTGCTGACCGGCGACGGCCATCGGGGCAAGGTCTACGAGCTGGCCGGGGACACCTCGTGGAGCTATCCCGAGCTCGCCGCCGAACTGAGCCGGGCCGTCGGCAGGCCGGTCGAGTACCAGGACGTGCCCGCCGAGCGGCACCGCGAGATCCTGCTCGGCGCCGGCCTGCCCGAGCCGTACGCCGACCTGCTGGTGGACTCCGACCGCGGGATCCGCGGTGGCGAACTGGCCGACGACTCCGGCGAGCTGCGCGCGCTCATCGGCCGTCCGACCACCCCGCTCACCGACACCGTCGCGACGGCACTCCGGGACTGACCCGTCCCGGCCGTGAAGTGTCCAGTGTGGACACTTCACGGCCGGGAAACCGGGGCGCTAGCCCATGCTCTTGGCGCCGTCGAGGGACTCCCGGATGATGTCGGCGTGCCCGGAGTGCTGGGCGATCTCCGCGATCAGGTGCAGCAGCACCCGGCGAGCCGACCAGCGCGCGCCGGGCTCGAACCAGGGCGCCTTCGGCAGTTCGCGGCTGACGTCGAGGTCCGGCAGGCTCGCCACGATCTCGTCGGTCTGCTTGGCGACCTCTTCGTAGTGCTCCAGCGCTCCGGCCAGGGTCTCGCCGTCCACCAGCCGGAACCCGTTCGCCCAATCCGCCTCCGCCTGACCGGCCTCCATCGCTTCGGCCCCGCCGAGCACGAACCGCATCCAGGCCTGCTCCACCGCAGCGACGTGCTTGATCAGGCCGGCCAGGTTCAGCTCGCTCACCGTGGTGCGCTGCGACGCCTGCTCTTCGGTCAGGTCGCGCAGCGTGTTGCGCAGGAAGAAGCGGTGCTTCGCGAGTACGGCCAGCAGGTCCGCACGCTCGCCGGTCGGGTTGGTCGCCGCAGTGGTCTCGGTGCGGGTCTGGGTGGTGGTCACGGTGTTCGCCTTCCTTCGTTGTCTGTTGAGGACCACATTAGAAGGCGTTCCGGCCAGGTTCTGTCCTAAAGCGGAGAAGATCTTCAGAAGTTTCTTGGACCGGTCTAGAGCCGGTTCAGGCCGTCGAGCACCCGCCGCATCAGGGCCAGTGTCGGGCCGCCGTCCTCCCCCGCCCGTTCCGCGTCGTGGATGTGGAGCAGGTCGAGTTCGGCCATGTCGCTCAGCAGCACCCTGGCCACCCCGAGCGGCATCGCCAGCGTCGCGGCGACCTCGGCCAGCGACAGCGGCGCGCGCTGCAGCAGTGCCCGCACCGGCTGGAACTCGGTGCTGTCGGCCACGCCCGCCCAACGGGCATCCGCGCGCAGCGACACGAGCGTCTCGATCGCCAGGCTGCGCGAAGAACGCGTACGCCCCCTGGTGATCACATAAGGCCGGACGCGCTGACCGGCGAGCTCGTCCGGCGGGTCCCCGGCTTCCCAGAACTCTTCGCGGACCTCAGGCCGGGGAAACTCGCGCGGCACCGGGGACGGTTTGAACACGGCCTCGGCCGGCGGTTCCGAGACGGTTTCGGGTTCCGGCACGGGTGCAAGTTCAGATTCGGGTTCCGGCTCGGCATAGCGTTCCAACTGCTTCGCGGAGGGAAAACGCGCACCTGAAGGCCGCAGGCGACCACGCATCCGACGGACCTTCGGCTCGCCGTCCTCCTGACCGTCCTCGCGGGCGGCCAGCTTTTCGAGCTGTTTCGCGGACGGGAACCGCGCGCCGGCCCTGGCGACCGGCTCGTCGCCCGAACCGGTCCCGGCTGCTGCTCCCATGTGTGGCCCCGTTTCGCGCGCAGGTCGGTATGCGTCGCGGACGGCACCGGCAGCGAGGGCTCTCAGGGTAACGAGAATTCCGCCGCCGTCCAGCCCTGTGCCGGCGGTGAACAAAATGAACACAACCTCCGCTCCCGCCCGCCGCCGTCCGCATACTCTGCCGAGACCGCACCGCCCCACGAGTGCGCACGTTCCACTGGAGGCAACGATGCCTACCTTTTCGCCGACGGCGCGGCGCCGTCCACACCGGCTTCGCCCGGCGCAGGCCGCACTGTCCGCACTGGCCGCCGCGCTGCTGACCGTGGCCAGCACCCCGGCCGCCACGGCCGCCCCGCAGACCGAAGACCACGGAAGACCGTCCACCGGTTGCGGCCGGGCACCCGGCATCGCTCCCGGCCGGACCGTGCCCGGCGAGATCGAGGTCGGCGGGCTGCGCCGGAGCTATCTGATCCACCTGCCGCCGGACTACCACGCCTGGCGCCCGCAGTCGCTGACGCTTTCCTTCCACGGCCAGGGCCGGACCTCCGCCTACCAAGAGGAACTGTCGGGCGTCTCGGCCTACCGCACGATCGCGGTCTACCCGCAGGGCGTGGTCGGCGGCGAGGAGAAGACCGCCTGGCAGGGCGCGCCCTACTCGGCGCCGGTCGACGACGTGCTGTTCACCGGCAAGTTGCTGGACCGGCTCCAGCGCGACCTCTGCGTGGACACCCGCCGGATCTACGCGACCGGGAAGTCCAACGGCGGTGGCTTCACCGGCCTGCTCGCCTGCCGGATGGGTGACCGGATCGCCGCCTTCGCCCCGGTTTCCGGCGCCTTCTACCCGCAGGCTGGCGTCTGCCATCCGGACCGCCCGGTGCCGATCCTGGACTTCCACGGCGGCGCCGACCGCACCATTCCCTATGCCGGAGACCCGGTGAAAGGACTGCCGCCGCTGCCGGACTGGCTGAGCGCCTGGGCCGAACGCGACGGCTGCGCACCGCGGCCGCGGGTCCACACGCCACTCGATGGGGTGGAGTTTCAGCGCTGGCACGGCTGCCGCGCCCGCGGCGCGTTGGAGCACTACCGGCTCGACGACCTCGCGCACGACTGGCCGAGCACTTCACCGAACCCCGATTCCGACGAGCCCGCCGCGCTGGACGCGACACCGATCATCATGCGGTTCTTCGCCGCGCATTCACGCTGATTCCCGCCGAGGCGAGCGCGCGCCGGGACGCGCGCTCGCCGAAGGGGATCAGTCGGTTTCCAGCTTCAGGTCGTAGCGGTTGAGCACTTCCCGCACGGGCTGGAAGAAGGTGATGCCGCCGGAACCGCAGTTGCCGGAGCCACCGGAGGTCATGCCCTGCGCCTGCACCTGGTTGCTGTCCGAGTCGGGACGGCTGACGAAGGAGCCACCGGAGTCGCCCGGCTCGGCGCAGGCGTCGGTCTGGGTGAGACCGTGCACGATGTCGCCGTTGCCGTAGTTCACGGTCTGGTCGTAGGCCCGCACCCGGCCGCAGTGCCAGCCCGTGGTGGACCCGGACCGGCAGACCCGGCCGTTGATCTCGACCACGTCGTCATCTTGGATCCGCACGTCCGAGCCTTCGTCGTACCGGTCCACCCGCGGCGGGGTGTCCACGTCGTTCTCTCGCACCCGGATCGTGCCGTAGTCGTTGCCGGGGAAGGAAGACCTTGCCACCGGGCCGACGGTGCCGCCGGTGCCCCGTACCGTGCCGCCCAGTTCGGTGCAGTGCCCGGCGGTGATCACGAATCGGTCATCGTCGTCGTCCTCGTTGTAGGCGTTGAACCCCACCGAGCACCGGCCGCCGCCGAAGTAGATCGCCTGCCCGCCGATGACATTCCACAGTGGACGCGGCGCCTCGGCGACCCGCTCCACCCGCAGCGGCCCGGTCCCGGCGGAACGCGCCCAGGCCAGCCCGGCCGCGTCCTCGTTCACCACGCTGACCACCACCTCGTTGGCGGGCGCGTCGACGTACCAGCCCGCCACCGTGTCCGGCACCGTGCCGGCTCTTCGATCCAGGGTGGACTGGATCTCCTTCAACTGGGCGGCGCTGCGCGGCAGCACCTTCGCGACCGCGCCCGCCGCGTGGACCTCGGCCACCATGGCGGAGTCCGTGACACCTACGACAAGTCGGCCGGTCGCGATGTCCAGCCAGGAGTTCGCGAAGGTCCCGCCGAGCCGCTGGCTGAGCGAGTCGTGCGCGGCGGCCAGCGCCGCCGGGCCCGCGGACTCGCCCAGTGCCGGCGTTGCCGCCGCCGGAGTGGCCAGTGCGGCCGCGGTGACCGCGGCACCGGAAAAGGCAACGATTGCATGCAGAGAACGTCGACTCATGAACAGCCTCCAAGGACAACGGAAATACGATGGAAAATGGGGTGCACGCCCGACGGGAAACGCTACGGCAGCGCACCGGCAGCGGATAGCGGCTATTTGAGCGCTCCGAGCAGCCCCGACTGCGGAGTTAACCGGTCACCATTAGTCGCCTCGCTCCGGCATCCGGGTGGCCGGATCTCCGCACGGCTGCCCGCTTGCCGTATTAAACACAATCGAGCGACCCGACCATTCCACGAGGGCACGAATAGTCGTTTAATTGAAACAATAGTAATAGTCACCCGTTCGAGTACACCTGAAACTCCCGCATCGTGTTGGCCATTCCCGTCGGCGTGTTGGTCGCTCCCGTCAGTGAGTTGGCCGTTCGCGGCGGCCACTGGGAAGCGACCGACTATCCGAGCCGGCCAACCCGGCGTCGCAGACGGCCAACTCGGCGTCGCGGACAGCCAACACAGCGACCGGAGCGGCAAACACGGGGAGCTAGGTGCGGCTGGACCGGATCGTGATGACGGTCCAGGCACCGAGATAGATGCGGTCGCCGTCGCCGAGCACCACCGGCTGGTTGGGCTTGATCGCGGTGGTCCGGTCGTTCACCTGGGTCCGATTCACCGAGCCGAGGTCGACCACCGCCCAGGAGCCGTCTTCCTGCGCCACCAGCATCGCGTGCGCCCTGCCTATCGCGCGGTCCTCCGGCGGGCCGCCGAGGTCGATCTCCGGTGCGATGCCGCGGGCCGGGTCCGCCCTGCCGATCAGCATGGACTCGCCGCGCAGGTCGAACCGGCGCGGCGGCAGGAAGCGCGGGAAGTCGACTTCGAGCTCGCCCGCTTCGGCGCGGATCAGGTCGTAGTACTCGCGGTCCGCGCTGACCACCGCGGTCCAGGACGCACTGGACGGTGCGGTCCGGGTCTGTTCCGGCGCGTCCGGCGGCAGCTGCGTGTCGTAACCGCAGTCCTCGCAGAACTGCCCGGTCTGCCCGGGATGCCCGTTCGGGCAGTCCCATTCCGGCGCGGGCTCCGGCTCCGGCTCGCGGACGGGCGGCGGCGGTTCGTTGAAGTCGGTGCCGCAGACTTCGCACACCGCGGGATCACCCGAAAAGTGCCCCTTACGACAGGTCGGCATCTTCACCTCCGGTGCTCTTCTTGACCCGGATCGTCCGCTTCGACTCGAGCTTGGCCATTTCCTCGATCACCGCGGCCATGTCCGAACGCACCTTCACCGTCCCCCGGTCCAGCTCCACCAACTGGTCGAGGTGCTGCAGGGCCTCGGTGTTGCCGTGCTCCTCGGCCAGCTCGCGCGCGCGGCCGAGCCGGGCGGTGGCCCTTGGCAGGTCGCCGGCGGCCTTGGCGGCCAGCCCGTCCCGCAGCAGATCGGCCATCTCGGCCTGCCCGGTGAAATGCGCGACCTGCGGGCTGATCTGGGTGGACAGCCTCGGGTCCTCGGTCCACTGCACCCGAACCCGCTGCTCGGCGGACTCCTGCCCGCCGGCGGCCATCCGCACCCTGGCCGCGACCAGCGCCTCCCCCACCTTGCCAGCCTCGACCTCGATCGACAGGTGGAAGTCGCGGGTCTCCGCGCCCCAGTTCCCGGTCGGGTAGGCCCGCACCCGCGGGGTGACCTCGATCCCGCGGCCGGTGAGGTCGCTGATCCGCGGGAAGACCTGCTTGAGGAAGCGAAGCCGGGCGTGCGCGGGGGTCCACAGCCGCAGCGAGACGTCCGCGGCGGACTTGCCCATCAGCGTCTCGGTGACCGCGCGGAACTCGGCCGCCAGCGCCGCCGGCTCGATCAGCCCCTTCGCGGAACCGAGCAGCACGTCCGCGATCCGGTCCAGCGGCTCGGCCTCCCAGCCGGTGCCGACTCCGCGGCCGTCGCAGCTGAACTCGCCTTCGCAGCGGTGAAGGGCATCCTCGAATTGCGCGGTGGTCTGGTGCTCGTTGCGCCCGTCGGTGAGCAGCAGCCCGTGCCGGATCCGGGCGGGCGCGCCGGCGAACAGCTCCGCGGCCAGCAGCAGCCACGAGCCGATCGCGGTTCCCCCGTCCGCCCTCAGGCCGCGGACCGCCTCGGTGGCGGCGCGGCGGGTGGCCGCCGAGGCCACCGCGAACTCGCGCACGGACGGATAGACCATCCGCGCGGTTTCGGTGCCCTCCACCACCGCGAACGCGACGCCGTCCCGCAGGGACTCCACGGCCGCGGCCACCGCGAGCTTGGCCTGCACGATCTTGCTGCCCGCCATCGACCCGGAGCAGTCGATCATGATCACCTGAGCCACCCGCGGCCCGGCACCCGGTTCGACCGGCGGCTCCAGCGACGCTCCGGAAAGGGTCACCGACACCACCGCGTCCATCACCCGCCCGCCGGCGGGCAGGTACTCGTTCTGGTCGACGTGCACCTCGAAACCGAGCGGCTGGGCCGTTTCGGGTGTGTTGGGCAGCTCCGTCATGGCGGGGAACCTCCGGCATCTCCGGGACCGGGACAGGCCAGTGCCGCGACGGTCACGTTGTCGTGCCCGCCCGCGGCCAGCGCCCGGCCGAGCAGGGTCCGCACGGCCGCGGCCGGCGAACAGGTGTGCCCGGCGGGGGCGACCACGCCGGTGTCGACATAGCGGGAAAGCCCGTCACTGCACACGACGAGCAGGCCGGGCGCGTCCGGGGCGAACTGGTGCACCTTCGGCGTCACCGCACCGGCGTCGGCGCCGAGCCAGCGCTCGAGCGCCTGCGCCCGCGAGCCGGCGCGGCGCGGGTCGGCCCGTGGCACCCCCTCGGCGGCCAGCCTGCCGTCGATCGAGTCGTCCACGGTGAGCCTGCGCAGACCGGCCGCACCAGCCCAGTAGCCGGGGCTGTCCCCCACCCAGCCGACCACCGCAGTGCCCCCGCTGACGAGCGCGGAAACGTAGGTGCAGCAAGGCGGATCGTCCTCGGCGGGGTCCCCGAGATCGGCCGCGGCCACGCCGGCGGCGATCGCGCCGGCGATCGTCGCGGTGCGCGGTGAGTCACCCCGCGCGGTGGCCGCGAGCAACTCCCGCAGGCCCGCCTCGGTGGCCGCTTTCGCCGCGGTTTCCGAACGCGGCGAGGACGCGACCCCGTCGCAGACCACCGCGGCGGAAACCTGGCCAACCTGGCCGAGGGTACCGATCGCCACCGCGTCCTCGTTGCGGCCGCGGTGGTGGCCCCGGTCGGTGACCGCGGCGACCCGCCCCATGTCCAGGGTCTGACCGTCGGAAAACCCGGTGCCATAAGAGAAAAGCAGGCTCATGTCCAGATCGGACGGTGGACTCAGGTCCCGGCCGCAGCCCTCGCAGAACAGCCATTGCGGCCGCACCCCGGAAGCGCAGTGCGGGCAGGAGCGGGTTTCGGTGGTCACGGCTACACCAGCGTCTTCGGCCGGACCTCGTTGGCCCTGTCGACCAGCCGGGACCTCAGGTCGCGGTCGGTGGTGAGCTTGGCCAGCCGCCGGTAGTTCTCCTCCAGCCCGGCCCGCAGCCGGTTCTCTTCGTTGTCCCGCACGGCCGCGTCGTCGAGCTGGGCCGGCCTGGCGGCGAGTGACGCGGTGAGCACCTCGATGCTCAGCCGCACGGCCCGTTCGGTGTCCAGGTCGAGCCCACCGAGCCGGTCCGCCGCCGCTTCCAGGTCGGCCCCGGACGCCCCCTCGCCGATCAGCGCGCGGACGGCGGCGACCCGCGCGGCCACGTGGTGGGTCGAGCTGTCCGGCACCCCGTCGAGCACCGTCACCGCCTCCGCCCGTTCCCCGCGCGCGAGCAGCGTGCGGGCCAGGCCGAAGGCGGCGCTGACGTAGGAGTCGTCGGTGCTCCACACCCTGGCGTAGAGGCGCTCGGCCCGCCCGGTGTCGCCGTGCCATTCCGCCGCGGCGGCCAGCGCGAGCTTGGCCGCGAGCTCGCCGGGCAGCGCCGCGTAGACGGCGTCGAACCGGACCGCCGCCTGCTCCGGGTCGGCGTCGGCGAACGCGGCAAGCGCCCCGTACCAGTCGCTGCGCCAGTCCTCCGGCACCGCGGCGGTGAACTCGTCGAGGTCGGCACGGGCGGCCGCCACGTCGCCGGCGGCGATGTGCGCGTCGACGAGGCGCAGCAGCACCTCCGGGGTGCGCTGGCCGCTGCCGAGCAGGGTCTCCACCAGCCGGTCCGGGGCGGTACTGCCCAGGGTGGCGAGGAAACCGGCCTCCGGGTCGGCCGGGTCGACCAGCGGGCTCGGCAGGCACAGCGGTACGTCGGCCCAGGTCACCGGCTCCACCGGCGCCGCGGAAATCACGCCGGTGCCGGTGCCGAACACCCGGCGCTCGCGGGTGAACAGGGTGGAGACCACGCTCTCCGGCTCGCCCCGCTCGGCGGCCAGCACCTCCGCGAGCACCCCGGAAACCTGGTCGCGCAGGTCCTCGGCGGACTGGAAGCGGTACCGCGGGTCGGCATGCGCGGCCCGTTTCAGCAAGCGGTGGAAGGATTCCTGGGCCGCCAGCACCTCCACCTCGGCGGGATCGGGCAGCTTGTGCCGGTACGTCCCGGTGAACCCGGCGAACGGGAAGCTGAGCACCGCCATGGTGCGGCCGAGGGTGTAGAGGTCGGTGTCCGGCGCGGGCCGCCGCGGGTCCGCCTCGTCCTCGACCTCCGGGGCCTGGTAACCCTCGGTGCCGTAGACGGACCCGCCGCCGTCGGCGGACAGCACCGCGCCGAGGTCGATCAGCTTCACCTGCTGCTCGACCTGCATCACGTTCTCCGGCTTGAGATCGCAGTACAGCAGGCCGCGCCGGTGCAGGTAGCCGAGCGCGCCGAGGATCTCGTCGGCGTACTTGAGCACCACCGGCACCGGCAGCGGCGCCAGCTCGCCCCGGTCGTCGCGGTTGCGCTGGAACATGTCCCGCAGGGTCCGGCCGCCGAGGTACTCCATCACGATGTAACCGGTCACGGTGCCGGAGCGGGGATCGGTGTGCCGGACGAAGTCGTGGATCTTGACGATATTCGGGTGGTCCACGCCGACCAGGAAGCGCCGCTCGTTCACCGCCGCTGCCACCGAGTCCGGGTCGCCCTGGTTGATGAGTCCTTTGAGGACGACCCAGCGCTCGGCGTGCTCGTCGCCGAGATTGCGGTCGCGGGCGAGGTAGATCCAGCCGAACCCGCCGTAGGCGAGGCAGCCGAGCACTTCGTACCGGTCGAGCCGCTGTCCCGGCTCCAGGGCGGGTTTGTAGGAGAACGGGAGGCGGTCGCGCGGACAGAATCCCTCGACGAGGCCGGGCCGGTCGCCGCGCGGCTGCCCGACCGGCTCCTCGCATTTGGGGCAGATGCGGCGGCGGTAGGGCACCTGCGGGTCGGTGAGCACGGCGTCGGCCGGGTTCCGGGGGACGAAGCTGGGCAGCTCGACCTGTTCGGTGACGAGGCCGCGGTGCCTGATCGCGCCCGGGGTGGTGCGCCCGGAGGACCGCGACGACCGAGAAGACACAGCCGACCGAGCCGACCCGCTCGGCACGGGCGCGGCGGGCGGCGACGTGGCGGGACCCGGTCTGACGAAACCGCACTCGTCGCAGGAACCGTCTTCGAGGTAGCTGCCCAGGCATTCCGCGCGCACGCACATGCTCATCGCGGCCGCTCCCGTTGCTGTACCACCGATTTCTGGTAGGCCGCCACCGCCATGGTCGCCGCCCTCAGGTCGCAGGGCTTGGTCCAGAGCAGTTCACGGGCGGCGGTGTGCCGGGTGGAGACCTCGTCGTGTTCCGCGATGCCGAGCCGGACCGCCATTGCCAGGTAGATCGACAGCCTGCCGCGCAGCTCTTCCCGCCGCTCCAGCAGTCCGGACATCCTGGCCAGGCGCTCGGCGAGCGCCTCGCCCGCCGCCTCGATGTCCCGGTGCAGTGCGGTCAGCTCGTCCCCGGCGCCCGCCCAGTGGCCCGCCCCGGTCAGCTCGTCCAGCCGGTCGAGCCGCTCGCGCAGCCCGGCGGAAGCGGGCCGGCCCGGCGGCCGGTCGGTGGTGACGATCTTGTCGCGCACGACCTGGAACTCCGATTCCGCGTCGACTTCGGCCTTGGCCAGCGCCTGCAGCCGCTCCTCCGCCCGGTCCCGGCCCGCCCGCACGGCGAGCACCCGACCGGCCTGGTTCGGCGCCAGCGCCAGTTCGGAAACGCTTCCGTCGTCCCGGTTCCTCGGCGTGGGACCGGACTGCTTCGCCATCTCGTCCTTGAGCCACCCGGCCAGCGCACCGAGGGTGACCAGTGGTCCGGCGCCGGGCACCCCGTCGCGCAGCGCGGTCAGCAACGCCCCGGTGAACAAGGTGTGCGTCGCGCCTTCGGGTGCCTGCGAAGTCTGGGAGTCCGCGGTGGCGGTCAGGATGTAGGCACCCTCGACGTCCACTCCGGCGAACACCACTTCGGCGCGGCCCGACATGGTCTGCTCGATGGCCCTGCCGCTGAAGCAGCAGTCGACCACCAGCACCCTCGCCTTGGCCCTGCTGGTCCGGATCGCCTGGCGCACCTCGGTGCAGGGCAGCGCGGAGGTGCTGACGGTCTGCTCTTTGGTGCCCTTGGTCGCCAGGTACAGCTTGTTGTCGGCGCCGGAGATCAGGCCGTGGCCGGCGTAGTAGACGAACAGCACGTCCTCGGCCTCGGCCGCGGCCCGCGCGAGCGCCGTCCCCACCTCGGTCTCGTCCTTCGGGTCGCGCAGCACCTCGCAGTGCTCCGCCGGCAGGCCGGTGCCCTCCGGGGAGGTGAGCACCGCGTGCAGGTCGTCGAGATCGCGCGACACCGCGGGCAGGTCGTGCAGCTCGTCGTAGGAGCTCACGCCCACCAGGAGTGCCCTGGAGCGCTGGGGATCGGGCAGGCGTGCGGTCATTCAGGATCTTCCAGCACCGCGCGGAGCACGGCCTCCGCGTTCTTGGACTGGACGTCCACCTCCACCGTCTCCCCGTCCCGGCCGGTCACCCGCAGGGTCACCTTGCTGCGGCGGGTGCCAAGCCAGGTGCCCACCGCGGCGGCCAGCGCGGCGATCGCCCCGCCGTCGCCGAGCGCGGCGACGAGCACGTCCGCTACCCCGCCCATCTCGTCATCGCGCAGGGGCGCGGGTTCGCGGTGCACGGCACCACGCAGCTTCGGCTCGCCGTCGAGCCATTCCCGCAGCGAAGCCACATCCGCTTGGACGTCCTCGCTGCCGGTCACCTCGATCCGTGCGCGCACGGCCGTCTCCTTTCGCCTCACTCGTACTCGGGCTCGGGCAGTGCTTCCTTTTCGGCGCTCAGCACCCCGCCGAACCGCTTGTCGTACAACGCCTGCAGGCCGTTCGCGGAACCATCGGCACGCACCCGCGCCAGCACCTGGTTGACCAGCCGGACCAGGTCGGGGTCCTCGTTGCCGATCGCGACCCCGGTCAGGTCCGCGCCCGCCTCCGAATCGGGCAGCACGGTCGTGTTGGCGTCCTGCTCGGCGAACCCGGCCAGAATGACGTCGTCGGTCGCGATCGCCTCGATCTGGTTCTGCTGGAGCATCACCATGCAGTCGGCGGTGTCGGCCACCGAGACCGCGATCGCGCCGGCCAGCCGGATGCGTTCGATGTTCACCGTGTTCTCCGCGGCGCACACCGCCCTGCCCCGGTAGTCCGAAAGCCGCCGCGGCTGGACCGGGACCCTGCCCCGCACCAGGAAGCTCTGCCTGGCGAGCAGATACGGCGCGGAGAAGGTGATGCCGTACCTGCTCACCCGTTCGCAGGTCATGGTGGCCACGGCGAGGATCAGGTCCACCTTCTCCACGTCCCTGGCCTCGGCCTGGGTCCGGTTCTGCTCGGTGTCCAGGCCGTAGAACCGGTTCTTCGTGGGCACCGCGACGTACTGGATCTTCGCCTCGAGCTGATCCACCGGCAGGTCCCCGAAGATCTCCTTGGCGACCAGGACCGCCAGGTCGACCTCGAACCCGTCCATCCGGCCGGTGCGCAGGTCCCGGGAGCTGAGCAGGTAGGCGGTCTGGCTGACGCCGACCAGCACCCGGCCGCGCTGCCTGATCCGGTCCAGCGCGGGCCCGGACAGCACGCCGTCCGGGCGCAGGCTCTTGGGCACGCAGGGCGCCGGCGCCGGGGCGGCCCCGGCGGCCGTCGGCGGATGGCTGGCCACGCTGCTCGGCGACGGCCGCGGTGCGTCCCGCTCCACCAGTTTCGGGCCCTGCGGCGCCGAACAGCCCGCGAGCAGCAGCGCGGTCACCAGCGCCAGTGTCGTCCGGAAACGCGTCATCGGTACTCCGCTATCCGTGGCCACAGGCCGGCCACCGCGGCCGCGCCGGTGAGCGCCATCAGCACGACGACCAGCACGTCCATCCCGTCCAGTGCCGCCACGGCGCCCGAAACGGACTCCTCGGCGCGTTCGGTGGCGGCGGTGATCGCCTTGCCCAGTTCCTGGTCGAGCGTCTCGGCGGCGGCCGACCCGGTGATGCCCTTCGCGGTGTCTTCATAGGGCGGCCGGAGCTTTTCCGGGTTGTCCGGCTCGTCCGGGCTGAACAGGTCCTCGTTCACCCCGCGCCAGTTGGCGACGGCGGCCTCGGCCGCGTTCAGCGCCTCGTCGTCCTGGCCCGAACCGGCCCGCACCGTCCGCACCACCGAGGCGATCCCGTCGATCGTCTCGCGAAGCCGCTGCACGTCGCCGACCTGGGGGAAGATCAGGATCCTGGCCTCGTCGGCGTCCGCGCTGCGACCGTCGGCGCGGGCGTCGGCCAGCCGCGCGACCCGCTCCCTGGATTCGTGCAGGCTGTCGCCGCTGCGCGACGCCGCGACCGCGGCCACGATGCTGAGCAGGGCGAAGCTCAGCACGGTCAGCGCGGTCGCGGCCAGCAGGCCGAGGTTGAACCGCCGGCGCGTCCGCCTTGCCAGGTAGCGCTGCGCGGCCACCAGCACGAGCAGCAGGAGCAGGGTGGCGGCGAACGGGCCCCAGGCGAAGGTGTCCACGTCCTCGTCCTGCGACCTGGCGATCTCCGCGGTCTCCGTTTCGCGCAGCGCGGCCGCGGTGGTGAGCATCCGGTCGCGCACCAGGATCGACGCCTCGTTGAGGTAGGAGATGCCCAGCGGGCGGGCCTGCCCGCTGTAGACCCAGCCCGCCTCGACCAGCCCGACGTAGACCGGCACCAGCGCGGCGAGGTCGGCCACCTTCTCCTTCCCGGCACCGTCCCCGGACGGTGCGTAGGTGGCGGCGAACTGCAGCGCATCGGTGACGTCCGCGATGTCCTCGCGGAAGGCCTGCTGCAGCTGGGTCACCTGGTCGCCTTCGACCAGTACGACGTTGTGCGAGGTGGCGTCCGCGTCGGCGAGTGCGCGGTAGACGGTGAGCGCGGCCGTGTTCACCGCACCACGGTGATGGCCCATCTCCTCCAGCCGCTCGGACCGGCCACGCAGGCTCAGCGCGCCGGCCAGCCCGGCCAGGAAGGCGGCGACCAGCACCGCCGCGACAATCGCGGTGAGCCGCCCTTCGGTGCGGCGAAGATGGGCGGCTATCTGCCCTCGCAAGGACAATATGGCACTTCACCCCCATTTCGCCGTCAGCGGTCCAAGGGCCAATCCGACGATGGCGGAGATCCTCACCGCAAGACCAGGCGTCAAGGTGCCGCACAACTGCCCCTCAGCCCCAGCTCCAGCCAGGTCCACAAAGGACAGAAAGTGGAAAGAACCGGCTCGCCGCGTCCAGCGCGGCCGTCGTCGCACCCCTCAAGGCAAATAGCCGGCTTTTTGCCCTTTGAGCGAGGGGCAAAAAGCCGGCTATTTGCCGGGGGTCAGGGTTAGGGTTAGGGCTGTTCGAGGAGGACGACGGGGATCTCGCGGTCGGTCTTGGTCTGGTACTGGGCGTAGTTCTTGTGGTCGGCGACGATCCGCGGCCACAGCTGTTCCCGCTCCTGCGCGGACGCAATCCTGGCTCGCATGGGCTGCTCTGGTTTGCCCTGGAACGCCACCTTGACCTCGGGGTTGGCCTTCAGGTTGTGGAACCAGGCGGGGTGCTGGTCGTCGCCGCCGCGGGAGGCCACCACGACCAGGGTCGTACCGTCCTGCACCGGCGAGGTCAGCATCACCGAACGGGCCTGGCCGGACTTGCGGCCGGTGGTGGTGAGCTCCAGCACCGGCATCTTCGAGACGTGCCACCCGGCCCGGCCGCCGCTGAGCTTCAGCAGGCCGCGGTGCACGGCGTTCATGGCTTTCAAAGCGAAGTCGCTGGGCATGGCCGGAATCTAGTCGCCATCCGGCGCGATGTCGAAAGCACTTCCCCCACCCGGGGTCATGACAGGCCGCAACCGTGCCATAACACGCCGTACGAGTTCAGTCCTCGGACAGCTCGTCGGTCGCGGTCCGCCCGGCGGACGTGGTCCGGCTGAGGAAACCGGCGAGCAGTTCGAGCTCGGCCTCGTCGTAGCCGGCGCAGATCTCGTCCATCGAGGCGTTCATGCCGGAGAACAGCCCGATCAGCTCGGCATTGCGGTCACGCAGCGCCCGGACGACCACGGCCCGGCGGTCGTCCGGGTCACGCTCACGGGCGACCCAGCCGCCGCGCTCGAGCCGGTCCAGGATGCCGGTCATGGTGGCCGGGTGCAGCCCGGCCCGTCTGGCCAGCGCGCTCGGGCTGAGCGGACCGTAGCGGGCGACGAGCTCGAGGCAGTCGAGGTCGGCGTCCTTGAGCTCGAGCCGCGCACCGACCTGATGGCTGAGCAGGGACAGCTGAATGCTCAGCTCGCGCAGCGACTCCTTGATGGCGGTGTTCAGCCGCCGCCTGCGCCGGTTCGCCTGCGCGTTTTCGGATGGTACGGAAACCATAGGTTACAGCCTTCAGAGGATACGAATCGCGGAAGGCAATCGTACCCGATACGGATCAGTGCCGCGTCTTCGGGCAACACCGGCGGCCGCTATTTCGAAAGAAGACAACTTGACGGAGAAACAAAGAAAAACCGGAGCGATCTAACGTTCCGCTGCCGAACAATTGCGACCTGTAGTCACCGGAAAGCGCTACCATCGACAACCGCAGAATCGCGGCCGGTCGCGGGCAGAAAGCGCTACCATCCGCTTCCGGACAAGCGCTACCCGTAGCCAAAAGAACGCATCCCGCAAGGCGAAGTGGCAGAGTTTCGACAGGTACGTCCGAATTCACCCGAATGGCCCTAGGGTGCACCTAGATGACCATGGCACAGTTTCTCGGCAGAGGCCCAGAAGCTTCGTGACACGTAGTTTTTCTGGGGAATTGCTTCGCCGCGTGCGTAGTATCCACTGGGGGATCGGTTCGCACTCGTGGTAATCCACGCGCGACCATCCACGTCTCACCCGTCTCTCCTCATCCGGGTTACCAACGCGCCTGCCAAAAACACCGGCGCGTTCTTCACGACAATTGAGTTGGGGATATCCATGCCAAAAACAGATAGCACCGGCGTATCGACGACGGCCAGACCGACCGGCCGGCAGCCCGGCTTGGACGGACTGCGCGGCCTCGCCGTGCTGCTCGTCGTCCTGTTCCACCTGGATGTGATCAAGTTCGGCTGGCTGGGCGTCTCCCTGTTCTTCGTCCTCAGCGGCCATCTCATCACCCGTGTTCTGCTTTCCAGACCGGAACGAAGCAGGCTCGCCCGCGCCAAGGACTTCGCACGAAACCGGCTGATTCGACTCGGGCCGATGTACTTCCTGTGCGTCGGAATCGTCACCGTCGTGGCACTGGCCGGCGGCTACACGGCTGTCACGAAGAACGTGGCGTGGCTGTGGACGTGGACCGCCAACCTGCGCCCGCTCTTCCCCGGGTTCGGCCCCGGCGGATTCCCTGGCACCGTTCCCATGTGGTCGCTCGGGGTGGAGATTCAGCTCTATCTGTTGTGGGCGATAACCGCACTGCTGCTGCCCCGGCACTGGTTCCGCTGGATGGTGGTGGCGCTGGCCATCGGCGGCCCGCTCGTGCGAGTGCTCAGTTACCTGCTGTTCGACTCGGCCGGGGTTCCGGACCAGTTCCTGCTGCTCGCGGTGTACATGTCGCCGCTGACCTACCTCGATGCCTTCGCGATGGGCGCCTGCACGGCGTTTCCCGAGGTCAGGGCCTGGCTCGCGCGGTTCGGCAAGGTGCTCTTGTCCGTCGCCGTGGCGGGGCTCGCCGGGTTCATCGGCTACGTCGTGCTGAGCACCGGGAAGGTGACCGAAGACCTCGGCTTCCCGGTTCTGTTCCGGCAGTACGAAGGGTGGGTCTGGCAGTACTGGCTGGTCGCGTTGCTGTTCGCGATGGCGGTCTACTACGCCGGGGAGAGCACCAGGCTCCAACGGCTGCTGTCGGTGCGACCACTGGTCAGGCTGGGACATATCTCGTACAGCTTGTACCTGCTGCACGCCAGCGTGATCTTCCTCTTCACCGAACTGTGGATGACGGACTACACCCCGTGGAGCCTCGGCGGGCTGGCGGCAGCGGTCGGCGCGTTCATCGTCTCGGTACTGCTCGCGGAACTCACCTACCGTTTGATAGAGACACCGTTCCTGCGACTGAAACGGCGTTCGCTGGTACTCACCGTGCCCGCTAGGCCGAAAGAAGCCGCGGTTTAGTCCGGCACAACCCGGTCACTGCTCGCGCCCGCCCGGCAGGGTGGACGCGAGCAGTCGTCTGTGCCAGACCGCACTGGACGAAATCGCCAGTGACTGAACAGGTCTTTGAAGGGATTGACAGAAAGAACCGAAAGCTCGTTGAACATGGAAAGAAGATCTTGACGAGAACGAATTGAGGGCAACGCATGCCAGAAATGGATCGCCGCAAGGCGCTGCGCCGGCTCGGCCTGATCGGAGCGGCGGCCGGGGCGGGTGCGGCTGGCCTGGCCACGGGGTCGGGATTCGCCGGTGCAGCGGAGAAACCGGGTGCTTCGGGATTCGCCGCGTCCGTCCGACCAGCCGGACGGGCCTCGACCACGCTCGAAATACCGCAGATGACCGTTCTAGTTGACCGGCCGGAAGCCGCCCCAGGCCTGATCTACTACAACGCGGACGGAATGGTCATCGCCGATCGACACGGTGTGACGAAGAACTTCCTCGCCTCGCCGAAGATCTGCAGCGATTTCCGGCCGCAGACCTATCAGGGCCGGCGCGTGCTGACCTGGTGGGAACAGGGGGACAACGACCTGAACAGCGGCGGGACGCTGCACCGCGCCGACCTTTCCTTCACCGTCGAGGACGAGATAACCGAGTTCGGCGCCTTCCGGCCGGGGATGCACGAGTTCGCGATCACCCCGCAGAACACCGCGCTGCTCACGATCTACCAGCGGATTCCCTACGATCTGAGGCCGGTCGGCGGCCCGGCGGAGGGCTTGCTGACGGACTCGCTCTGGGTGGAGGTCGACCTCGCCAGCAGGCAGGTGCTGAACCAGTGGCGGGCCAGTGACCACGTGCCGATCACCGACACCTACGCCCGGCTGCCCACCGATCCCGCCGAGTCCTTCGACTACTTCCACATCAACTCGGTCAGCCCGGATGTGGACG
Source organism: Amycolatopsis nigrescens CSC17Ta-90 (assembly GCF_000384315.1). GTDB lineage: Bacteria > Actinomycetota > Actinomycetes > Mycobacteriales > Pseudonocardiaceae > Amycolatopsis > Amycolatopsis nigrescens. Next base: position 643,609 of record NZ_ARVW01000001.1, read on the forward strand.
GGAACATCCTGATCTGCGCCCGGCACACCTCGGCGATCTACAAGACCGACCGCCGCGGCCACCGGCTGCTCTGGACCATGGGCGGCAAGAGCAGCGACTACCGGGTCGACGGCGACGCCTCGTTCAGCTGGCAGCACGACGCGCAGGCGGTGGACGCGTTCACCATCCGGCTGTTCGACAACGCCAGCGACGGCACCGCGGTGGATCGCCCGCACAGCAGGGTGATCTGGGTCCGGCGCGACCCGTGGACCAAGAAGGTCAGCCTGGTCCGCGAGTGGATACACCCCGAAGGCGTGTCGAGCTACGCCATGGGCAACGCGCAGAAACTGGCCAACGGCAACACCTTCGTCGGCTGGGGCAGCTCGATGCGGGTGTCCGAGGTCGACCGCCGCGGCAGGCTGGTCTTCGACGCCACCCTGCCCGACCTGTGCTACCGCGGGTACCGGTTCGCCGACTGATCAGCGAACGAGCCCGGCTGCCGGAGCCGCGGTTCCGGCAGCCGGGCGCTCGCACGGCTAGCTCGCGGCGAGCGGCCCCGGCGCGCCCGCTCCGCTGAGGATCTTCCCCACCACCTGCGGCATGGAGTCGGCATCGTTGACCCGGGGGAAGTCGCCGTCCGGCACGTCGACGCCGAGGAACTCGCACAGCGGTGCCCAGCCCTGCCGCACCTCGAACACCAGCAGCCGCTCCGGTTCGATGACCCGCGCGACCTCGGCGTTGTGCTCGGCGAAGGTCTTGATCGCGTACTCGGCCTCCTCGAACCGGTCGGCGAAGGTGCGGTGCCAGATCATCTTGCTGACCACCCGGTGCAGCCGGTCCAGCCGCTCGGCGACCTCCGGATGGGCCGCGGCCTGCTCCTCGTCCCCCTGCACGGCGAACTTGTACAGGGTGTTGTACGTGCTCCGGTACCAGGCTTCGGCCTCGCGCACGGTGAGGATCACCTTGGCCTCGGGGTAGGCCCGCGCGATCTCCTTGTAGTACGCGGTGCTCGGCCAGTCCACTGTGGACTGATAGCCGTCGAAAACGCGCGACCAGTCCGGGCTCTGCCCCTCCAGCACGATTCGTTCCCAGTGCGCGAGATGTTCCGCGTCACCGAGGACCTCGAACATGTGGTAGCAGGGGCCGAAGCCGAGCTGCTCCAGCGCGACCTTCAGCGAGGTGGTGCCGGTCCGGCCGAAACCGGCCCCGATGATCTTCACCATGACAACTGCTCCTTTCGGCGGGATGCCGCCCCCATGTACGGATAACGGCCGTCCTGAGCGGGTCAGCGGGACTTCTCCACGCCGATCCGGTCGAGCGTGCGGCGCAGCAGGTCGGCGATGTCCGGATGGCACACCAGCAGGTCCGGCAGCCACGGGTCGGGCTGGTTGTACCGCAGCGGGCTGCCGTCCACCCTGGACGCGAACACCCCGGCGGCCTGCGCGACGGCGATCGGCGCGGCCGAGTCCCATTCGTACTGCCCGCCCGCGTGCAGGTAGGCATCCACCTCGCCGAGCAGCACCGCCGCGATCTTCACCCCGGCCGAGCCGAGCGGCACCGTCTGCGCGCCGAGCTCGGTGGCCAGCTCGTCCACGAAGGCGGGCGGCCTGCTGCGGCTCACCGCGATCCGGATCGGGCCGGCACCCCGGACCGGCACCGGCGGCGGGTCGTCCGTGCCGAGCACGACCCCGCGGCCCGGCAGCGCGATCGCGCCGGCGATCAGCCGCTCGCCCTCGGCCAGTGCGACGTGCACCGCCCAGTCCGGCCTGCCTTCGCCGAACTCCCTGGTGCCGTCGAGCGGGTCGACGATCCACACCCGGCCATTACCGGCCACACTGCCATGCTCGGAGCGCACCGCGTCGCCGGGCCGTGCCCGCGCCAGCTCGGCGAGCAGGAGCTCGTGCGAGGAACCGTCTCCCGCGTCACCGAGTGCGGCACCGGTGGGCGCGCCCGGTGCGTCGCGCAACCGGACCAGTCCCTCTCCGGCCGCCGCGGCCAGCGCGCGAGCCAGTCCGTGGTCGGTCGGTCGATCGTCGGTCATAGCCCCGCCTCCGCGCGAGTCCGCCGGCGTACGGCGCGCTCCCCCATCCGTCCGCCGCGGACCGGCACGGCCACGGGCGGTTCGTCACTTTGATCACCTTCGCACGAGCGAGCCGGCATCGACAACCTTTCCGACGTTTCTTTCGCAGGTCGAGGCGCATTATCGGGCCTGCGGAAAGAAGGCGGAAAGGGTCCACTCCGGAGCTGGGTGTCCCGGCGGGAATCAGGCCGCGGTACCGGGCCAGCTCAGGGTGACCAGCGCGCGCCCGGACGAACCGAGATCGGGCGGCAGGCTCGGATCGACACCGCGCTCGCGCAGCGCGGCCGCCACCTCCGCGGTGGCCGAGGCGGGCAAGCACAGCCGCCGCCGGGTGACGTCCACCAGATCGGTGATCCCGGCGTGCTCCGGCCGCGGCGGGCGGTTCCAGCGAACCACCCGCGGCCGGATGCCCAGCTCGGTCAGTGCGGCCACGCAGTCGTCCGCGGTCGGACCGTCCGGGCGGGTGATGCCGTGGAAGCGCTGCCACAGCGGGTTCAGCTCGACCAGCGGATGGCTCGCGGCCAGTTCCAGCACCACCCGGCGGCGCGCGCACCCGGTCAGCGCGGTGACGAACGGCCCGAGGTCGGGCACGTTGTAGACCACGTTCCCGCACAGCACGACGTCCGCCACCCCGGCCCGCTCCGCCTGCTCCGGCCACCGGCCGGGCACCAGCCGGTGCGCCAGACCGAGCCGCCCGGCGCGTTCGGCGAAGGTCGCCAGCAGCGTTTCGTCCACGTCCACCGCGGTCACCGACGTGACCGGCGCCCGGCCGGCCAGCGGCAGGCTGCTCGCCCCCGCCGCCGCCCCGACGTCGAGCACCGTGCCCGGCCGGTCCAGCGCCGCGAGCGCCTCGGCGAACGTGGCCCCGGCCGGCTCGGCGATCTGCGCGTCAGCCCGCCGCACGAACACCGGCCGCGGCAGCACCCATGGCGACTCCTCGGCCCGCGCCAGCACCTCCGCCGGAATCACCCAGGCGGCGAGCTGCTCCGCCCACGCCGTCAACGCGCCCACATCGCCCATGCCGCACAGTGTCCCTCAGCGTCCATCAGCGTCCATTACGGCCGACAACGGTGCGCCCCCTAATCCTGAAGGCTGACCCGGGACTCAGGGACGGGATCGGGGGCGTTCCCGATGTGCCGGGCCGCCCTGGACGGCCAGGCTGGGCGCATGAAAACTCGCACGCTGTCCGCGGTACCGGTGACCGGGCCCGGCCGTGACGCGCACTTCCCGGTCCGGCTCGCGCTCCCCCGCCCCACCGGCCCGTTCCCGGTCGGGCTGAGCACGCTGCACCTGCGGGACGACACCAGGGCCGATCCGCAGGCGCCAGCCCGGCGGCGCGAGCTGACGGTCTCCCTGTGGTACCCGGCCAGGGCGCGGACCGGCTGGCCGGCGCCCTACCTGAGCGTCCGGGAGTCGGCGGCGCTGATCCGGCTGCTAGACGCGCCGGGAGTGCCGGCGGGCGCGCTCACCCGGACCAGGACGCACGCCAGGCTGGACGCCGGGCCGCTGGGCCTGCGTGCCCCGCTGGTGCTGCTCTCGCCGGGTTTCCTGATGCCGCGCGGAACCCTGACGTCGCTGGCCGAAGACCTGGCCAGCCGCGGCTACGTGGTGGCGGGCATCGGCCACGAGCCGGCCGGGACCGCCTTCCCCGACGACCCCGCCATGGTGACGATGGACCGCGCCGCCGACGTGTCCTTCGTGCTCGACGAGCTGACCGGGCCGCGGCCGGTCTGGGGCGGCGGCAGGCTGATCGACGGCGATCGGATCGCGATGGCCGGGCACGCCGCCGGTGGCGACAGCGTGCTCCCGGCGATGCTCGGCGACCACCGGATCGGCGCCGGGCTCACCATGGACGGCCTCACCGAGGCTTCCACCGCCGGGGTGGACCGGCCGTTCCTGATGCTCGGCACACCGGGTAACCAGCCGGGCGGCGCGGACGGCGTCTGGGACCGCACCTGGTCCGCGCTGTCCGGCTGGAAGCGCTGGCTCACCGTGGACGGCGCCCAGCACCACACCTTCGGCGACACCGTGCTGCTGGCCGAGCAGCTCGGGCTGCACAGTGCGTACCCGCTGTCCGGGCCGTGGGGCGTGCAGATCACCAGGGTGCACCTCGCCGCGTTCGCCGACCTGCACCTGCGCGATCGCCCGCAGCCGCTGCTGAACGGGCCCGACCCGCACTACCCCGAGGTCCGCTACTGGGCCGCTTGAGCCGGGCCCCAGAGTCGGGCCCCAGAGCCGAGCCTCAGAGCCGGGCGAGGTCCACCGCGTCCGCCATCGCCTGGTAGCCGGCGTCCCCGGGATGCAGGTGGTCGCCGGAGTCGTAGGCGGGCAGCAGGCGCTGCGGGTCGGCCGGATCGCGCACCGCCAGGTCGAAGTCGATCACCGCGTCGAAGGCGCCGCTGGTGCGGATGAAGGTGTTCACCGCCTGCCTGGTGGCCTCCAGGGTTTCGTCGTAGACCATCCAGCCCTTGAACGGGGTGAGCGTGCCGCCGACCACCCGTATCCCGCGGGCGTGTGTCTGGGCGATGATCTGCCGGTACGCGGCGATGATCACGGCGGGGTCGGTCTGGTGCGGAGTCTGCTGGATGTCGTTGATGCCCTCCAGCACGATCAGCGTGCCGACGCCGCTGCGGCTGAGCGCATCCCCGTCGAGGCGGGCCAGTGCGTTGCGCCCGGACGGGTCGCCCGGCTCGTCGAGCAGCAGCCGGTTGGCGCTGATCCCGGCGTTGAGCACGCCGTGGCGACGGCCCTCGGCGATCATCCGGTCGCTGAGCAGGTCCGGCCAGCGCTGGTTGGCGCCTTCGGTGGAAGCGAACCCGTCGGTGATCGAGTCGCCGAGGGTGGCCACCGCCCGCGAGGTCGGGGCGCCCTGCACATCCACCCCCGAGACGTAGTGCCACGCCTTGGTCCGCTCCACGAAGGACGCACCGGACTCCTCGGCGGCGAAGTCGCCGGCGCGGGTGAAGAACGAGGTCTGCCGGGCGAGCGGGTGGTAGGTCACCAGTCCCGACGGCGTCGGCGTGTAGGTGGTGACAAGCAGGTCGCCGTCCTCGGGCACCCGCAGCCGCACCGGATCGCTGAGCACCTCCGCGCCGGCGGGCACCACGGTCGTGCCGGCGCCGCCGAAGGTCAGCTCGCGCATCGAGCCGGCGACCGCGCGCGGCCCGGACGGGTCCGCCGACACCGCCACGGTGACCCGGCCGAGCGTCAGCGGAGCGGTGCCGAACGCGTTGGACAGCCGGACCCGCACCCCGTGGCCGCCGACGCTGGTGTGCACCACGTTGCGGATGGAGTAGTTCGGGTAGCCGGCCTCGGTGCCGCGCACCCCCGCCGAAGGTGCCGTGGCCCAGGTGCCGATCCAGTTGGTCGAGGGGGTTGGCCCTGGTGCGCTGGTGGACACCGTGCCGAGGCCGACCGTGAGCACGATCGCCGTGCCGGCCGCCAGAAGTCGCCGCATGAGCGTCACACTGCTGGCGCCGCGGTCGGCACGGGACCGCCGTTCAGGTGAAGCCCCACCCGAATCCATTGTGGATGGTTATTGACTCACGGGTTTGGACAGTTCCAGAGTCGCCCCGTAAAGCGCCGTGTACAGCGAACTCGAGGTGAAATCCGGCCCGCTCTCCTCACCGAGGTAGACGTCGAGGTGACGTTCACCACCAAGACCCGGCGTGAACTCGTCCCTGATCTGCCACGAAGCCGCTTTCAGCCGCTCGCACACCTCCGGTTCGATCTGCGAGCCGTCCTCGGCCTTGCCGCAGCCGCTGATCCGCAGCTGCCGGCCCGCCTTCAGCACCGCGGGGTCGGTCGCGGCGGAGACGAACGGTTCCAGCGGGCGCCCGTGGCTGTCGCGCGCCGCGGTGTCCAGCCAGTAGCCGACGTCGTGCGACCAGTTCAGGTACTTCCCGGCGTGCCGTCCGCTGACGATGCGCCCGGTGCCCTCGTCCTGTACCGCGGTGACGAAACCGTCGGGATAGCTGCCAAGGTCCTCGTCGCCGTACTCGCAGTCGAGGCTGAGACAGCCGGTGACCTCGACCTTGTCATCGTCGTAGTTGGACTCGACGGCCGTGTAGTACACCGTCACCAGCCAGCCGTCGGAGCGCTCGGCTGCGCCCTGCTCGCCCTGCTCGCCCCGGAAGACGAGCAGCCCGGCGATCACCGCGACCAGCAGCAGGCCACCGATGACCCGCCAGTTCCACAACCGGTCCATCACACGCGCTCCATCGGCCGACGAGGATCCTGCGGATGTTGGATCGGCCTCGTCACCTGTGCGTCCACCAGGTGCGCGGCCGGGATCCCCTGCGGGGCGGTCGCCGGGGACCGCGGCGGCGGCGGAACCGGTGCCGGCGAGATCACAGCCGGTACCGGAAGCGGCATCGACGGAACCGGGGCCTGCGCCGCCACGAGCGGAAGCGGTTGCCCGCCGGTGCGGCCGTCCTCGGCGAGCCGTTCGGTCTTGGCCCAGGAGTTGCGCCCGCCGAGCAGCCGGAACAGCGCGCGCCAGGTGGCCACGATGCCCAGCGCCAGGAACCACGGGTACAGCAGCCCGGCGAGCAGGCAGCGGAACAGCCCTTCGTCACCGAGTCGGATCCGGTGCACCAGCGACCAGACCAGCCCGGGCAGGAACAGCAGGCCGGCCAGCAGTGCGGCCGAAGTGCCCACGGTGTCGCCGGTGGCGACCAGGCCGCCGAGCGAGTTCCCGGTCGCCATCGCGACCCCGGAGGTGGCGAGCAGGCCGACGAACAGGATCGACATCGGCACCGTCAGCCACGGCGAAACCAGGTACAGCAGGAAGTCGGCCAGCCCCGCGCTGCCGACGAACCGGGACGAGTTGAGGTGCTTGAGGTACCGGGCGCACTGCAGGTTCCCCTGCGCCCAGCGGGTTCGCTGTCGCAGCAGCCGCCCGACGTCGGTCAGTCCCTGCTGGGTCACCCAGGCGGATTTGGTGTAGCGCACCCGGATTCCGGACAGGTGCAGGCGCAGGCCGAGCTCGAGGTCCTCGACAAGGCAGGCCGACCACGGGCTGGGATAGAACTTCGCCAGCACGGAAAGCCGGGTGAACTGCCCGTTGCCACCCATGCCGACGCTGCCGACGAGGTCGCGAAGGGACTGCGAAGAGTCCGCGATCGCGCCGAACTCCAGATCCTGCAACAGGGCGAGCACCTTGCGGCGGTTGTGGATCCGCACCCGGCACTGCACCGCGCCGACCGAGTCCTCCGCCATCAGCGCCGCGATCTCGTCCAGCATTCCCTCGCTGCACCGGCCGTCCCCGTCGACCACCCCGACCACGGCCCGGTCCACCGTGCCCTCCTGCTGCGCGATCCGGAGTATGTAACGGAAAGCGGTGTTCAGCGACTCCCCCTTGCCCTGCCGGGCCATCGGCAGGTTCCGGCGCAGCACGTGCAGCCGCGGATCGGTGATGCCGGCCAGGATGTGCGGGGTCGCGTCATCGGAACCGTCGTCCACCACGAGTACCCGCACCGGAGTCCAGCGGGTGCCGGTGGTGAGCGCGTTGCGCACCGTATTGGCGATCACGCGCTCCTCGTTCAGCGCCGGGATGATGATCCAGAAGGGCACCGGGTCCGGTGTTCTTCGCACCCCACGGGGTGGCTGGGGAACCCGCCAGGCGAACGCGGCGAGCACCAGGTTCTGCACCGGCCACCAGATCAGCAGCGCCATCATGATCATGGTGGCCACGGTGAGGTTCTGCATCGTTCTTCCTTCCCCCTACTTACCGATTTCCGGCCGCGCCACGCGCAGGCGCAGCGAGCGCACGACGAGCAGTAGCACGGCGAGTGCGAAAACTGACAGGACCGCCCACGCGCCGACCGTGCCGGCCACGCTCACCCCGAGTACGGGAATCACCAACGGTCCCGTTCGAACTACCGACATTTTTCCCCCTAGGCAGCTGGTTCGGCGGTACGACGCAGCAACCGGGCGACCGGTTGCCGTTTGTTCGCACCAATTTCGCGGAACCGGCTCCCCCGCGGAACCGTCTGAGGCACAACGGAAACATCAAGAGCCGGGGGCAAACGCCTTGCTGTTCCGTGGTTTCTGTCGGGGGACTCATTTTTTCGTGCGATAGAGGGGCGATCATCGATGGATCAGAGACGTTCGCCGGTGCCGGGGCACCGGCCCGTGGTATGGCTCGTGGTGGGCACCCGGCCGGAGGCGATCAAGCTCGCACCGGTCGCGGACGCGCTGGCAGAAGGGGGCCGGATGCGGCCGGTGGTGGTCGCCACCGGGCAGCATCCGGAAATGGTGGGCCAGGCGCTGGCCGCCTTCGGCCGCACGGCGGACGCCGGTCTCACCGTCGACCGGCGGAACGGCGGGCAGCCGGAGCTGCTCGCCCAGCTGATCACCGCGCTGGACGGGCTCGCCGCGCAGTCCCCGCCGGACGCCGTGCTCGTCCAGGGGGACACCACGACCACGCTGGCGGGTGCGCTGACCGCGTTCTGGCGGCGGATCCCGGTGGTGCACCTGGAAGCCGGCCTGCGGTCCTTCGACATGGCCGCGCCGTTCCCGGAAGAGCTCAACCGCCGGATGGTGACCCAGGCAGCGGCGCTGCACCTGGCACCGACCCCGGAAGCGGCCGGGAACCTGCGCCGGGAAGGGGTTTCCGGCGACGACATCCTCGTCACCGGCAACACCTCGGTGGACGCGATCCGCGCGGTCACCGAACGGGCACCCACCTTCGCCGACGGCGCGCTGGCCGAGGTGGTGGAGGACGCCACCGCCGGGCGGCACCGGCTGGTGCTGGTCACCGCGCACCGGCGGGAGTCCTGGGGCGAACCGCTGCGCGAGGTGCTGCGCGCGGTGGCCGAGTTGGTGACCCGCCATCCCGGGATCAGGGTGGTGCTGCCGGCCCACCCGAATCCCGAGGTGCGCCGGCTCGTGCACGACACGCTCGGCACCGAGGACCGGGTGCTGATCACCGAGCCGCTGGCGTACGAAGAACTGGCCGCGGTGCTCGCCGCGAGCACCCTGGTGCTGTCGGATTCCGGTGGCATCCAAGAGGAAGCGCCCACCTTCGGGGTGCCGGTGCTGGTGCTGCGCGAGGTCACCGAACGCGCCGAGGCGGTGCACGCGGGTTGTGCGCGGCTGGTCGGCACCGACCGCGAGCTGATCGTGGCCACCGCGTCCGAACTGCTCGTCGACCCGGCCGCCCGCGTGGCCATGATGAGCCGCGGCAACCCCTTCGGCGACGGCGCCGCGGCACGGCGAACCGAGCAGGCCGTGGCCAGGCTGCTCGGGCTGGCCGCGGCGGCACCGGACCAGTTCCGCGTCGCGGACCTGGCGACCGTCTCGGGTGGGGTGTGACATGAGCAGAACCAAGGGACAGCGAGGATCTGGCCGTCGCCGGCTGCGTTCGCCCGCCGGCTTCCGGTTGAGCGTGATCGCCGTGGTGGTCCTCACCGGGCTGGTCACCCTGATCATCCAGACCAGGCCGCCGAACGTGCTGCTCGCCTCCGCGGCGGCCGCGCCGGTGGCACTGACCGACCGGCTGCCGATGACCGGCGTAGCAGGCAATCCCGGCCCCGGTGGCGATCCCGCCCAGCACACCCTCGTGCTGTACGACGCGGGTGAACGCGAGGCGCCCAGCCCATTGGCCGACGGGGGCGAAGCCGCTACCGCCGAGGCGTACGCGATGTACACCGCGAACCTGGTGTCGCGTTCGGGTGCCTGGAAGATGCGCGCGGCGGCGGACTACCAGGCCGGTGAGATCGGCGGCTACCAGGCGGTGGTCTACGTCGGCACGATCCCGGACGCACTGCTGCCGCCCGCGCTGCTCGCCGATTTGGCCGCCGCGAAGGTGCCGGTCGTCTGGCTGGGCGAGAACGTGGACAAGCTGTTCGTGCACGACCCAGGCATGGCCGCCCGGCTAGGCTGGCAGCCCGCCGGTCGCGTGCTGGTGCCGCCGGCGAACGTGCGGTACAAGAACGTGATGTTGACCAGGAACCCCCAGTCCGGCGGGTTTCCCCTGCTGCGCGTGGACAACGCGGAGCTGACCGAGGTGCTCGCGGAGGCCGTGCCGGCGGAGGGGCCGGGTACGCCGTGGGCGGTGCGTTCGAGCGGGATCACCTATCTCGCCGAGGCTCCTTACTCCTTTGTGGACGAAAGCGACCGGTATCTCGCGGCCGCGGACATCCTGCTCGGCACGCTCGCCCCGGAAACCCCGGAGCGGCACCGGGCACTGGCCCGGATCGAGGACATCGGCCCGCGCACCGACCCGGAGCAGATCCGCCGGATCGCGGACTTCCTCGGCGGGCAGGGCGTCCCGTTCTCGATGGCGGTGTACCCGTACTACGTGGATCCGCGCGGTTCGGCCAACGGCGGACGGCCGACCTACGCCAGGCTGGTGGACAGCCCGGCGCTGGTGGACGCGCTGCGCTACGCCACCGACCGTGGCGGCTCCCTGATCATGCACGGCTACAGCCACCAGTTCGAGGAGCGGGCCAACCCCTACGACGGCGCCAGCGCGGCGGACTACGAGTTCTACACCGCGATCGTCGACGAGAACAACGCGGTGGTGGAGACCGGCCCGGTGCCGGGTGACTCGGCCGAATGGTTCCGGGAGCGGATCGCCACCGGGCTCGGCGAGTTCCGCCGGGTCGGCCTGCCCGAGCCGGACATCTTCGAGTTCCCGCACTACGGCGGTTCGGCGGTGGACTACAAGGCGGTCACCCCGATCTTCGCCGCCCGGTATGACCAGGGCAGCTACTACGCCGGCTACTGCCCGCGCGGCGAGTGCGGGTCGACCGCGGTGTCCTACAACGAGAAGCACGGCCAGTACTTCCCGTACCCGGTGCGGGACGTGTACGGCGCGGTCGTGGTCCCGGAGAACCTGGACCACGTGGCACCGCAGGCCTTCAACCAGCATCCGCCGCGGCTGCCGCAGGACCTGCTGGACGACTCGAAGCGGGCGAAGGTGGTGCGAGACAACGTCGCGAGCTTCTTCTTCCACCCGTTCCTCCCGCTGGACAACCTGCGGACACTGGTGGACGGCCTGCGCGGCCAGGGCTACCAGTTCACTTCGGCCAGCGAGGTCGCCCGCGGCTGAGCAGCACCCGCCCCGATCGAGCCCTAGGTATCGAGCCCAATGTGACGTTTGGCCAATAGAACACACCGAACGTCACATTGGGCTCGTACGGGCAGGCAGATCGTGAAGGTGGAGCTTCACGGAGTGGTGAGAATATTTGCGATAGACCTTAGCGATCGCCGGCCCAAGACTGGCGATATGTCTCTCGATCAGGTACCGCGCCTTCGCCCCTCGGGCGGGTTCGGCCGCTTCCGGCCGCCGGCGCCCGTGCTGGTGCTGTGCAGCGTGCTGAGCGTGCAGTTCGGCCAGGCGTTCGGCAAGAGCCTCTTCGGCACCGTCACCCCGTCCGGAGTGGTCACCCTGCGGCTGGGGCTGGCCGCGCTCCTGCTGCTGGCGATCTACCGCCCACGGCTGCCGCGGGACCGGGTCGAATGGCCGCTGGTACTGGGTTTCGGCACCGCCATCGCCGGGATGAACCTGATCTACCTCGCGCTGGCGCGGCTGCCGGTCGGGGTCGCGATGACCGTGCAGCTGCTCGGCCCGCTGGCCGTCGCGCTGGCGGCGTCCAGGCGGCCGCTCGACTTCGTCTGGTCCGCGCTCGCCGTCGGCGGGCTGCTGCTGTTCATGCTGCCCGGCACCGATGTCGGCCGGCTCTCGCCCGCCGGTCTCGCCCTCGCGCTGCCGGCCGCGGTCGCGATGGGCGGTTACGTGCTGCTCAGCAAACGCGCCGGGACGCGGTCCGCGGACGGGTCCGTGCTCGCGCTGGCACTGGTCTGGGCCACCCTGCTGTGGGCACCCTTCGGGATAGTCCACAATGGACCCGACCTGCTCCGGCCCGGCACCCTGCTCTTCGGCCTCGGCGTCGCCGTGCTGTCCGCGGCCCTGCCCTACTCCCTCGAACTCGCCGCACTGCGCGAGCTCAGCCCGCGCGTGGTCGGCATCCTGCAGAGCCTCGAACCCGCGGCGGGCGCGGGCGCCGGGTTCCTGGTGCTCGCCGAAACCCTGACCGGCACCCAGCTGGGCGCGATGGGCTGTGTCAGCGCCGCCGCGATCGCCGCGGTGCTCACGTCACGGGAACGGCGCAGCCTCGCCAGAAAAGTACCAACTGGCAGATACCCATGGAATCCCGCCGCAATACGCCGCGCTTTTCGGCGCTCCTCAGCGTCGGATCGTCCCGGAAGAACCTCTCCATCCCTTTTGCGCCTCGACCCCCTCGTGAATGACTCACAAGATCCCAATCCGGTGGGACCGGGAGCTCATGACTGCGGGAAACCGCCACGCGACTCTTAGTAGGACCGGGGCCTGCGCACGGCCGGGCGGTCGAAAACTCGAAACAGGAGGGCGTCGCCATGACCGCAGCCGCGCATCCCATCGGAGCGGCGCCGGAACCACCCACGACGGAACAGCCTGAACGGACCCGACGGCAGCGGGTCGCGCTCGGCGCGATCCTGCTGCTGGCGCTGGCGGTGAACGGCTGGGGCATCGCCTCGGCAGGCTGGGGCAACGCGTTCTACTCGGCCGCGGTCAGGTCGATGTCGGAGAACTTAACCAACTTCGTCTTCGGCGCCTTCGACCCGGCCGGTGTGACCACAGTGGACAAACCACCGATGGCGCTGTGGCCGCAGGTGTTCTCCACCTGGATCTTCGGCTTCCACGGCTGGTCGCTGCTGCTGCCCCAGGTGCTCGAAGGCGGTGCGGCGGTGTTCCTGCTGCACCGCACGGTGCGCCGCTGGGCCGGCGAGAACGCCGCCCTGCTGGCCGCACTCGCGCTGGCGCTCACCCCGATGGTGGTGGCGGTGAACCGGTCGAACCTGCCGGACGCCCTGTTGCTGCTGCTGGGGGTGGCCGCCGCCTACGCGCTGACCAGGGCGCTGGAGCGGGACATCCCGGCCAGGAGCGCGACGAAGTGGTTGCTGCAGGCGGCCTTCTGGGTCGGCTGCGGGTTCGTCACGAAGATGGTGGCCGCCTGGATGATCCTGCCCGCGCTCGCGCTGGCCTACCTGGCCGGCCGCAACGCCGGCTGGGGCCGCAAGCTGCTCGACCTCGCCGCGGCGGCGGTGGTGCTGCTGGTCAGCTCGCTGTGGTGGGTCGCGCTCACCATGGTGTGGCCGGGTGCGAAACCGTTCATCGGCGGCAGCACCGACGGGACCGCCTGGGACCTGATCACCGGCTACAACGGCCTGGGCAGGCTGCTCGGCCAGGAGGAGGGCGCGAGCTCCAGCGGTGGCGGGGGCAGCTTCTACGGCGGCGACCCCGGCCTGTTCCGGATGTTCGGCACCGGCAACGGCGGTCAGATCAGCTGGCTGATCCCGCTGTCGCTGTTCGCACTGGCGGTGCTGGCCGTGGCCGGGCTGGCGCACCTGCGCAAGCGTTTGCCGGCGGACCGCCCGTACCTGGCGGGCTGGCTGCTGTGGGGTTCCTGGCTGGGCGTGATCGCGCTGGTGATCAGCTACCAGAAGGGCGGTTTCCAGCCGTACTACACCAACCAGCTGGCGCCCGCGATCGCCGCGCTGACCGGGGCCGGGCTGGTGGTGCTGTGGCGGTACTACCGGAAACCGGCGGGGGCGAGTTGGCTGCTGCTGCCGGCCGGCATCGCGCTCACCGCGTGGTGGGCCTGGGAGCTGATCTCTCGTGACCTGTCGTGGCACGGCTGGCTTCGCTACGCGGTGGTGGCGGCCGCGGTGCTCGCGGTGGCCGGGCTGGTGCTGGCCAGGCTCGGTACCGGCCCGGACGCACGGGTCACGGCGGCGGTACTGGTCACCGGGCTCACCGCGGTCCTGCTCGCCCCCGGCGCGTGGTCGGTGGCCAAGGCATTCGGGCCGGACCAGGCGTTCGCCGCCGGGGGCACGATCAGTGCCGGGCCTCCGCCGGCCGGCTCGACCGGCGGCACACCCGGCGGGCTCACCGGGGAGCAGCTGTCCACCACGATGCGAACCGGTGAGCTGCCAAGCGGCCGCCGGGTCGGTGCCGCGGACCTGTCCGCCGAACAGGTCGCCATGCTCGACTACGTCACCAAGAACGCCGGTAGCGCGAACATCGCGCTGGCCTTCGAAGGCGGCTCCATCGCGGCGTCCACCTACATCATCAACAGCGACGCCACCGTCATCGGCATGGGCGGCTTCGTCGGCAGGGACGCGGTGCCCACCGTGGACCAGCTGGGCCGATGGCAGGACGACGGGCAGCTGGCGTTCGTCTTCGGCAACAACGCCAAGGCGCCGACCGATCCCTTCGGCGGGAAAATTGTCGCGGAAAGGGTGGCATGGGTGCGACAGCATTGCACTCCCGTGCCGGCAAGTACGTACGGCGGAAATACCGATCCAGACGCTTCTCAGCTTCGGGTTCCCAATTTTCTCGGCGGCAACGCGGACACGTTGTACAACTGCCTCCGCCGATGAACGACACCAAGGACTGTGAGAATTTGATCATGGAGAAATTCGGTAGGAATTCGCGCCTGCTCGGCCTCGTCGCCATCGCGCTGCTGCTGAGCGGTTCAGTGGCTTCCACGCATCCCTGGCGGGCGGAATGGTCGACCTGGCAAGGTGATAAAGCCGGGTCACGGCACAACCCGGCCGAATACCGGATCAACCCGGTCACCGCCGGAAAGCTCGAACTCAAATGGGCCTTCGGCTATCCGAAGACGCAAGGGCCGCCCAAGAGCCAGCCCGCCCTTGTCGACGGCAAGGCCTACTTCGGCAGCCCGGACGGCAAGTTCTACGCCACCGACGCGAAGACCGGGGTGACGAAGTGGACCTTCGACCTGGCCTCGGTCGGCGGCGGCCCGGCAGTGGTGCTGGACAGCCCGACGGTCGCCCGCGGCAAGGTCTACTTCGGCGACGACCGCGGCTACGTCTACGCACTGGACCAGCGCACCGGGAAACCGGTGTGGGCCAAGGACTTCGACGAGCACCCGACCGCACGGCACACCAGCTCGCCGCTGTACCACGACGGCCGGATCTACCTCGGATCGTCCAGCGGTGAGAACGACAGCACCGACAAGAACTATCCGTGCTGCACCTTCCGCGGCCACCTCGACGCCATCGACGCCGAAACCGGCGAGCGGGCCTGGCGGTTCTACACCATGCCCGAGCCGAAGCCGAACGGCAGCTGGCCGAGCGGCGCGACCAGGTACGAACCCGCCGGCGGCGGGGTGTGGAGCAGTCCGGTGATCGACGAGCGGACCAACACGGTCTACGTCGGCACCGGCCAGAACTACAGCGGCTCCGGCGGCGACTTCGACAGCCTGCTCGCGCTGGACGCGCGCACCGGCGGGGTGCGCTGGAAGCAGCAGGTGACCAGGTCGGACACCTGGCGCGCGCTGTGCATCAAGCCGGACACCGACGGGTACTGCCCCGGGTTGAAGGACGGCACCGCACTCGACTACGACATCGGCGCCACCCCGAACATCTTCCGGGTCAACGGCCGCACCATGGTCGGTATCGGCCAGAAAAACGGCGTCTACCACGTGTTCGACGCGAAGACCGGTGAGGTCGTCTGGCGCCGGCAGCTGTCCGAGCCAGGGCACGGCGCCGGGGTCTCCGGTGTCCAATGGGGCAGCAGCTACGACGGGGAGAAGCTGTACGTCGCCTCATACTACGGCAATCCCGGCACCCTGTTCGCGCTGGATCCGGCCAACGGCGACATCAAGTGGCAGACGCCCAGCCCGGCCAACGGGTGTTCCTGGGGCGGTGCCGCCGCCCATCCGGACATCTGCACCTTCGCGCACGCCCCGGCGGTCACCACCAGCCCCGGCGTGGTCTACGAGGGCGCGAACGACGGCAAGTTCCGCGCCTATTCCGCGCAGACCGGCCAGGTCCTCTGGGAGTACGACACGGTTCGCGACTTCGCCGGGGTGAACGGCGTGACCGGGCACGGCGGCGCGCTGGCCGGCAGCGGCGGCGCGGTCGTCTCGGACGGGATGGTCTACGTGCAGTCCGGCTACTGGCCGATGTACCCGAGCGAGCACGGCACCGTGCTGCTCGCGTTCGGCCTGCCGAGACGCTGACCAGCGCTGACTGGTGAACGGCGGCGACGGAAACGATTCAGGCGCCGAGCACGTCGTCCTGGCCGTAGAGCCAGCCGATCCCCTCCCAGAACCCGTCGCGCAGCGCGGCACCGCCGGGGCGGGGGTTGAACTCGGCCCGCCGCGCGGTCCAGATCTGCAGGTCGGCGGCGACGCGTTCGCGCCGGGCCCGTCGCCCGCGATGCTGTTCGGAATCGAGCCAGCAGCAGATCGCGACGCAGCCGGACCACGCGCGGGGGAAGTCACCCGCCGCGGCCGCGGTGTTCACCTCGGCACGGGCCTTGTGGTAGCTGCGACGGTCGAACACCTCGATGACAGCCAGCACGGGGTCGTCCTTCCTCTCGGCGCGGCCAACCTTTGCCGGACAGCCGGGATGGGCGGAACTTCCCGGACCGGACGCGACAGGTGTCAAGACTGCCACCCCGGCGCGCTGACGGCGCGCCCTGCGAAGCGGCAGTTCCGCAACATCCGGTGAACTCCGGTGCACAACACCGGCCCACCAGCGCCTGATCAGGATTTCGGGACAGACCTCCTGGTGCCTACTCGCCCGACAGGAAGCGGGTGAACCCGGTGAAACGAGGTGTGATCGTGAAGGGGAACTCTTCGCCGCCGGCGGCCGGGAACCCTTCGCGCACGGCCGCACTGGGCCGCCCGTAGATCTCGAACCGCTCCACCGTGCAGTGCTCCATGACCTCGCGGATGTACGGATCGGACAACCGCCAGTGAGCAAGAATGGACTCCGAGTCACGATAGAGCTGGAAGCTGTGCGCCAGCAGCCGGTCCTCGTCGATGAAGACCTCCACCATCAGCTGCGGGCCGTGCTCCTCGACGAACTCCACCGCCTGCCGGATGGCCTCCCGGAAGCCGGCGAGGTGGCCGTCTTTGATCCGCATGGTGTTGTGGAACAGGATCGGGGCGTCTTCTGGTGCGTCCATGGCCCCGATGCTCACACCTCCAGCGCGCTCGAGGTCAAGGCCGGTTCAGCCGGTCTTGTCGTCGATCTCCGCCGCGGCGGCCGCGCGTTTCACCGCCTCCACGCCCTTGGTGACGGCGGCCTTGGACTCGTAGGCCTCACCGGTGGCGACGACCTCGCCGTTGCCGGCCTTGAGCCGGAACCGGAACTTGTCCGCCTTGTCGTTGTAGATCTCGAACTTCGCGGCCATGGTCAACCTCCTCTGTCACGAATACCGATCGGCTATCGGTATTCACCTCGGTTAACCTGCCCACACCAGGGATAAACGCCACGATCGTGGTAATCACTCACGGCGAAATGGCCTCGAACGCCTTGCGCGCCGGAAGCAGGATTCTGCTGAGCCCCACGGCGGGTTCCAGTGCTTCCGCCGCGGTCCGGTGCAGTTCCTCTTCCAGTTCGGCGAGCGCGGTCCGGCAGGCCTCGGCGGAGCGGTCGAGCCGCGACCGGTCGTCTCCGCGTGCGCGGCCGACGAACAACTCGGCCATCGCGGTGAGCAGCCCGGCGAGCCGGTTCCTGGTGGCCGGCGCCGGATAGCGGTGCCCGCCCGGCTGCTCGGCGGCGGCGTGCACGGTTTCGGCCAGCTCCTGCACCTGCGGCCAGGCCGAGCGCATCGCGGCCAGCAGCAGCCGCCAGCGTGCGGTGCTCTCGGCGGTCCTGGTGGCGGCGCGGCGGAAGTTCAGCCTGGCGCTCTCCACCGCCCAGTCGTCGGACTCCTCGGCCTGGCGGACCATGGTCTCCAGGTTCCGAGACCTGGCCACCAGCTCCCAGGAACTCTCGGTGATCCCGTCCGCACGCAACGCAGCGGCCATGTCCCGCAACAGCTCGCCCAGCTCGCCGGCCAGCGCCCCGCTGGAGGTGTCCGGGTCCCGCCCGTAGACCGGCGGGAAGACGAGCGCGTTCACCGCGAACCCGATCACCGAGCCCAGCACCGTCTCCAGCAGGCGGTCCACCAGCAGCACCGAGTGCCCCGCGGTGCCGTAGCCGACCAGCAGCAGCGCGGTGACGCCCACCCAGACCCCGCTCGAACCGAACCGGTGCCACCGGCCCAGCACGAAACCGACCAGCACCACCACTCCCATGGCCACCGCCGGCGAGGGCAGCACCCCGATCACGCCCGCGGCCAGCAGCACCCCGGCCAGCACCGCACCGACCTGCTGCAGGGCCGAGCGCAACGAGCGGTAGACCGTCGACTCCACCAGGAACACCGCCGCATAGGGCGCCAGGAACGGCTGCGGCAGGCGCAGCACCGCCGAGGCCACCGTCCACGCCAGCATCGCGGCGACCGCGGCCTTCGCGGCCTGCAGCACCACCGTGCGCCCACCGGCCTCGTTGAACCACCACAGCACATGCGGCATCCGGACCGGGCTCCCGCGCTTCAGCATTGCCGTGGGCTACCCGTCGACGTCCGTTCCCAACCTCGCCGGCGCGCACACCAGCACCGACGTCAGCGGCTGAGAACATCGCGCCCTGCTGACAGTTTCCGGCCGGAAAAACCTCAATCCCATGATAATGAATCCGCCAACGGAAAATGCTACGGTGCGTTTACCGGCGATCATTCGAATGCGTGTTACGCACTGACGTGCGCCTCCCCCGTGTTCTGAACAGGAAGAGAGTACGCATGCCTTTCGGCAGGATCATGGGTGTCGTTTCCACGCTGACCGCACTCGTGGCGGCCGCGGTGGTGGTGCCGTCGCTGGCGGCCGCCGAGCCGGACGCCGCCCCGGTCGTGGCGGACGACGGCGCCCGCGTGGTCAAGGAAACCGCGGTCGACGCGCGCACCCTCGACCTGGAGATCGCCTCCCCCGCGCTCGGCGAGAACAGGTCGGTGCGGCTGCTGCTGCCGACCGGCTGGACCGAGCGGCCGACCCGCACCTGGCCGCTGCTCTACCTGCTGCCCGGTTGCTGCGCGGACGAGGACTACCGGACGTGGACCGAATACACCGACGCACAGCGGTTCCTCGCGGACAAGAACGTGCTCACCGTGCTGCCCAGTGATGGCAGGGCGGGGATGTTCTCCCGCTGGTGGAACCAGGGGGTTTCGCCGGCCCCGGACTGGGAGGCCTTCCACGTCACCGAGGTGCGGCAGATCCTGGAGCGCGGGTACGGCGCCGGCGACCGGCGTGCCGCCGCCGGGCTGTCCATCGGCGGCTTCGGCGCGATGGCCTACGCCTTCCGGAACCGCGGGATGTTCGGTGCCGCGGCCGCCTTCAGCGCGTCGATCGACACCCTGCAGGGCTGGACCCCCGGCGCGATACAGGGAATCCTGCAGAACGAGGGCTTCGACCCCGCCGACCTGTGGGGAGACCCGGTGCTCAACCGTCCACTGTGGTCAGAGCACAACCCGGCCGACCATCCGGCGGAGCTGCGCGGGGTGGCGCTCTACGTCGCCTGCGGCAACGGCGAACCCGGCCCGCTCGACCCGCCTGGCCAGGAACCCGAACAGCACGAGGCGCTGTCGCTGGCGTCCTCGCAGAGCTTCACCGACCGGCTGCGGGCGAACGGAGTGCCGGTGACCACGCACTACTACGGTCCCGGCACCCACGACTGGGCCTACTGGGAGCGCGAGCTGCACAGCTCATGGCCCACGCTCGCCCGCGGCCTCGGCCTTCCCGCCTGAACCCGGCGGGCGGAGGGCGGTCCGCCCGCCGGTGCAGGACCGGTTCAGCCGCGGTTCAGGCGCGTGCGCGGAAGATGCCCCAGGCGAGGCTGCCCGCGTGCCCGCCATCGATCCAGTGCCGCAGGCCCACCTTCATCGGCTCCAGGTAGTCCGTGCTCACCTCTCGGGAGATCTCGGCTTCACGCCGTTCGGTCTCCTCCAGCACGCGCGCGTAGTGCGTGGCCAGGTGCGGCGTGTGGTCCTCGAACTCGACGGTGTCCAGGCCGAGCCGGTTCAGCTCGCGCCGGTAGAACCCCGGCGAACCCATGGACTCCAGGTGCAGCCGGTCCAGGATCGGGCGCAACGCCGACCGGTCGCTGCCGTCCGCGGCCATCGGGTCGGTGAAGACGAACTCGCCGCGCGGCTTGAGCACCCTGGCGACCTCCTGCAGCACCCGGATCCGGTCGCCGCTGTGCAGCATCGCGTCCTGCGACCAGACCACGTCGAAGTGGTTGTCCTCCAGCGGGAGATCCTCGAAGGAGCCGTCCACCACCTCGATCAGCTCCGAGAGCCCTTGCTCGGCGCTGAGCTGCCGGTTGCGGCCGTTCTCGATCTCGCTCAGGTTGAGGCAGGTGACGTGGCAGCCGTAGGTACTCGCCAGGTATCTGGCGGCGCCGCCGTAGCCGGACCCGATGTCCAGCACGCGGGTCTTCTCGGTCAGCGCGAGGCCCGCCGCCATCCGCTGCACGGTGCGCCGGCTCGCCGGGGCGATCTCCTCGCCCGGATGGTCGTAGAGGCCGACGTGGATGTCCTCGCCGCCCCAGATCGAGAAGTAGAAACTATCCGCGTCGTGGGAATTGTAGTAGTCCCGGGCGACATTGACCGCGTTCGAGTAGTTCAGCCGGTCGTCGCCGGCCTTCACGTAGTTCTTCTCCGCGACGTGAATGAGGAAGTCCGGCTCATCGGCGGCGAAGGTGTCCTGGAAATCCCCGAAGGTTTCCACCCGCTGGAACCCGACCTCGCGCAGCAGCCTGCGGACGTAATCCTTGCGCAGCGGATACATGTTCAGGTGATACTGCGAATCGTCCGGGAAACTGTACCGGAAACGCGCGAGCCCCTCGTCGATGTACTCGGGCTCGGCCAGCACCTCGGCCCCGCAGTAATAGTAGGTGTGCTTGCTGGTGAACCCGTTGTCCAGAATGGAATCGTAGTTGCGCTGATCGAGCACCAGGATGCCGTCGTGTTTGAGCACGGCGTAGAACTCGGCCAGCGCCTTGCGCCGGTCCCGCTCGGAGAACAGGTGGGTGAACGAGTTCCCGAGGCAGATCACCGCGTCGAACTCACCGTGCACGTCGCGGTTGAGCCAGCGCCAGTCCGCATGCACCACCCGCAGGATGTGCCCGCCGTAGTTCCTGCCGTTCTCGAAGGCCTTGAACAGCATCTCCGGGCTGCCGTCCACGCTGACCGTGTCGAAGCCCTCCTCGATCAGGCGGACCGAGTGGAAGCCGGTCCCGGTGGCGACGTCGAGCACCGAGCGGACCCCGCGGGACTTGAGCATATCGACGAAGAAACTGCCCTCGCTCTCGTAGCGCTTCTTCCAGTCGATCAGTTCGTCCCACTTCTCGACGAACCCCTTGACGTATTCATCGGTGTAGTGATCGGTGTCACGGACTTGCAGCGGGTCCACACCGAAAGCCTGCGCGGGATGGGCACTGATCTCGTCGGCAGGAGTATCTTCTTTTCTGACAGATCCCGATTCCTTTCGGCCGAGCATCGGATCGGTCATCGCGATTCCCTTCAGATTCGGCCACAGTGTCGGTCACTGGCGCGCCAAGCGCCGCCGTCGCAATCAAAAAGCCGGAAATCACGCGCAGAACCCAGGCGCGTCCGCCGTCTGGCCGAACTCCGCGGCCACGCTCACATCCGACACGCACGGGAATCCGGGGCCTGCGCGGCCCCATCCCTCACCCGACTCGGCAGCTTCGCGAGAATCCACACTGACCCCAGCCGCGCTGCCTCCTACCAACCTATGGAGTTGAGCAGCCGGGAATCAATAGGTCGAAGGCATGACGTGCGGTTTCACCCCTTGTATACCATCGAAAAACGAAAAAACGGGCTTCCGACACCACGTCCCGGCCACACCAGAACGGCCATACCGCGTGGCAGTCGCGATATGGCGACCCTTCCCACGCACCCGACTGGGCAACCGGGCCGCCCTCTCCGGCTATCAGGCCACCTTCACTCGTTCGGCCTAATATTGACTACTCGTGGTTGCCCTGGGTCTATATCGGACGCTCCGCTTAGCCCGCGAGCCTGATACGGCTCGTGGGCTTGAGTTCATAACGTGTTCAGCACGGACCGCACGCCGCCGGGCGGCGGGTTCAGAGCTTCCACCGCTGCGCGGGCGGCAACTCGAGCGCGCCGGCGAGCTGGTTTTCGAAGGCTTCCGCGATTTCGGGGACGTCCCAGCCCTCGTGCTGCAGCACGGGTTCCTTGCCCGAGGTCTGGCGCACGATGTGGAGCCTGCCGGGGGCATAGCGGATCAGCTGGCCGGTCACGCCGGCCGAGAGGTCGCTGAGCAGATAGGTGACGATGGGCGCGATCCGCTCCGGCGTGTCGACGGGCGTGGTCCGCGCCTTGGTGTCGGCCTGTGCCATCCGGGTCCACGCCAGCGGGCAGAGTCCGTTTACCCTGATGCCGTGCTCGGCGAGTTCCACCGCCCAGGCGACGGTCATCGAAGCCACCGCACCCTTGGACGCCGAGTAGCTGGCCGCGGTGGGCTGCCCGACCATCGCCAGCGAGCCCATGTTGACGATCGATCCGCTGCCCTGCGCGCGCATCGCACGAGCCGCCGCCGACCCGCAGTACATCGACCCCAGCACGTTGACCTCGACCAACGCGCGCATCCGCGCCGGGTCGTCCTCCCACACCGGCGCCTGATACCGCAGACCGGCGTTGTTGACCAGGCCGTCGATCCGGCCGAACCGGGTGCGGCACCGCTCGATCGCCGCGCCGGCCTGCTCCGGATCGGCCACCGAGCCGATGCTGGCCACCGCCTGCCCGCCCGCGGCCAGTATCGCGGACACCACGTCTTCGGCCGGCTCCGCGTCGATGTCGTTCACCACCACCGCGGCGCCGGCCGCGGCCGCGTGCATCGCATACGCCCTGCCCAGCCCGCGGCCGGCACCGGTGACCACCACGGCCTTGCCCTCGAGTACGTCCATGGTCCGAGTCTGCACCCCGCGCGCAAATCGAACACGCGTCAGAAGTGCGCCGCCCCGGCGCGGGAACTCACTGCCGACATTGGGCTAGTGCACCTTGCACATTGCGGAAAGCCTGGTCCGCGTCGTTGGCCTTGGTGCGGGCCAGCTGGGCATTCTCCTTGGCCTGCGCCGATTCCGCGATGAGGTTCGCGCCATCGGCGAACAGTTGCGCGGCTTTGGCGTTGCTCGCGGCGTCACCTGAAGCATCCGCGGCCGCACCGGCCTTGTCGGCCTCGGCGTTGACCTTGTCCGCCGCGGCCTTGGCCTCGGTCACCTTGGCATCGGCCGCCGCGGCCTCGGTCTCGGCCGCGGTCTTGGCGGTTTCGGCGGCGGTGACCGCCTGCTGCTGTTGCGTGCAGTCCCGGGCGGGCGGCGGCGTGCTGCCGCAGGCCGTGGTGCCGGCGGTGACGGCCAGCAGGGCGGCGGCCAGCGCGATCCCGGCGGAGGTACGGCGCGACGAAACGAGAGTCATGAAATCCTTCAGTCCTTGTGCCGAGAAAGAAATACGGCCGGCGCCGATCAGCATGGTGCGAGCACTACATTATTCATCCCCAGCACGCCGCACAAACGAATACTTCAGCCCTGCCCGGCGATTCCGCATTCGAACCAGATCAGGACAGGCCGGAGCGGAACTTGTCGAGCACGCGGCGTTCCCGTTTCGTCGGCCGTCCGGCGCCCCGGTCGCGGCGGGCGACCGGCGGTGGGGTGTCCGAAGGCGGAGCGGGAGTCCGGTCGATGTAGCAGGTGACGGCGTCGGCCGCGCCGACCCGCTTCTGGATGACCCGGACCACTTCGACGATTCGGGTCGTGTCGCCAACGCGGGCGCGGATCTCGTCGCCGGGTGACACCGCCGTCGCCGGCTTCGCGGGCCGGTCGTTGACGCGCACGTGCCCGCCCCGGCACGCCGCGGCGGCATCCGGCCGGGTCTTCAGCAGCCGGACCGCCCACAGCCAGCGATCAAGACGGGTGGACTCCACAGCCGTACATGATGGCATGCGACCAGCCCTGTCCGAAGCCGACATACCCGGTCAGAGCCGGCCTGCCACCTTGTCCGGGGTGACCCGGACGGCGACGATCCCGCCGAGACCGGCCTTGGCCTCGGGGGTCTCCTCGACGTGCTCGGCGTAGGTCTTGCCGACGTACTTGAGCGACAGCTCGTCCCGAAGCCGCTCGCTCGCGGCGGGCTCGAAGGTGGCGGTGCCACGGATCGCGGCGTAGCCGTAGGGCGCGTCGGCCGGGCTGACCAGCACGCTCACCCTCGGGTCCCGCCGGAGGTTGCGTTCCTTGCGGCTGCCGACGCCGACGATGAACAGCACGTCGTCACCGTCTCGCCGCACCCAGACCACCGTCTGCTGCGCACTGCCGTCGGGCTGGATCGTCGCCACCGTGGCGAAAACCCTGGAGTCGAGGAGCTGCCGCAGTTTCGCGGCCGAAACGCCAGTGGTCACGTACCGCTGGTGTGGCACCTCGGACAGCAGCCTTTCGGTCTCCGCGTGCAGCCGCCGCGCCGCGTCCGGGTCGAACGCGGGTCCGGTCAGGCTGATCGGCGTACCCATCACGGCGGCGCTGATCGGCTCGGCCGGCGGGTCGTCGAGGATCGCGAGGATCGGCTCGATGGCTTCGCCGACCGGCTGGGCGCTGCCCCTCATGGCCTCGATCTGGGCTTCGGTTTCCGGGTCGTACTGGCCGGAGAAGCTGGTGTTGACCATGCCCGGGTTGAACAGCACGTACCGCGCCTTCGCCGAAGGCCGGTTCCGCGCGAACCCGATGCCGAGCAAGTCGTTGAGCAGTCCGCCCTGAAACTGCGCGTCGAGCCCGTGGTATCCGTGCTCGCGGCCGAGATCGTGCCAGCGGATCTCGCCGGGGTTCGGGCCCGGCCCGCAGACGTTGAGGATCACCGGCCGGTCCGCGGCATCGAGCAGGCCGGTCAGGCCGTAGCTCAGCACGAACCGGCTCAGGTAGAACAGCGCGAAGGTGTGCTCGAAACCCTCCGCGGTGACCAGCCTGGTGGACCGGTAGTGCCGCGCGCACAGCACCAGCGCGTCGACCTTGGAAAACAGCGCCTCGACCGCATCGATCGCCTTCCTGGTCTCCGCCATCAGGCTCAGATCGGCGAGCACGAAATGCGCGCGTTCCCCGGCACCGAGCCGCGCCGCGGCTTCGAGGAACGCGGCGCCCTTTCGCTCGTCGCGGCCGATCACCGCCACCTCGTCCCCGCCGCCAAGGCGGGCCAGTGCCACTGCCTTCCCGATGCCGTCCGTGCCGCCGGCGACCACATACGTCTTTGAACTCATGAGTTCAATATAATGCACCAATAGGTAGCGAGCAACCACGCTGTCCAGTGGAATGGACTCATCGGTTCAGCCAGGGCGTTAGGATCCCGGGGTGGCCGGAACCTCAGCCGCGCCAGGGCGGAACCCCTCGCGCGGACGCATCGACAAGCGGCGGGCGATCCTGGACGCCGCGCTCACCGTGTTCGCCGAGCAGGGTTACGCCCAGGCCGGCGTGGACGTGATCGCGGCCAAGGCCGGCGTCGCCAAGCCCACCGTCTACAACCACTTCGGCGACAAGGAAACCCTGTTCCGCGAGGCGATCGCGGCCGACGCGGACCGGGCGCTCGCGGAGAACCTGGCCGTGGTCGAGCAGTTGCGGGACCGCGACCAGGCTCACCGTGATGTGCGCGAGATGCTGGAACAGGTGGGCCATCACCTGCTCGAGTGCTACTGCGACGACCGGTCCTGGGCGCTGCGGCGGCTGCTCTACGCCGAGCTCACCCGGTTTCCCGAGCTGATCGACATCGTCCGCGGGCGCGCGGCGGACCGGGTCGCCGAGTCACTGGCCGACAAGCTGGCCAGGCTCGCGCTGGGAGGCCGGCTGGGCAAGCTCGACCCGGCCGAGGCCGCCGAGCAGTTCACCGCGCTGCTCACCGGTCCGATGGAGGCACGGGCCCGGTTCGGCACCCGGCGCGTGCCGGACGCCGAGCTGTGGGCCGTGACGCGGGCCGCCGTGCACACCTTCCTGGCCGCGCACGCGCCATGACCGCCCGGCCGGATTCGCTCAGCCGGATTTCCGTGCGACCCCACCGAGATAGACCGACTCGGCCGGCGGGCCGGCGAAGGTTTCGCGCTCGTCAGGGCGCCACCGCGGTACCCAGGTCAGCCCGGGGTCGGCCAGTTCGAAGTCGCCGAAGAACTCGGTGATCTGCTCCGGCGTGCGCAGCACGGTGGAGGTGGACCGCGCGTTGTAGTTGCGCACCACCTCGGCCACCGCCTCGTCGGTGACGTCGGCGCCGTGGGAGATCACCAGCATCGAGCCCGGTGCCAGCTGGTCCCGCAGGTGCGCCAGCGCCTCGTGCGGGCCCTTGTCGTCCGGGATGAAGTGCAGCAGGGCCACCACCAGCAGGCAGATCGGCTGCTCGGCGTCGATGCCGTCGATGGCGGACACCTGGCGCCACAGTTTCCGGTAGTCGAGCAGGTCGGCGTCCAGCGCGAAGTGGCGGTCCGGGTCCGCGTGCTCGCCGAGCAGGATCTGGGCGTGCGCGTGCGCGATCGGCTCGTTGTCGACGTAGACAACCTTGGTGACGTCCGGCAGAACCTCTTCGGCGACCTCGTGCACCTGGCCGTCGCTGGGCAGACCCGACCCGATGTCGACGAACTGGCGGATGCCGCTTTCCACCGCATAACGGGTGGCACGGCCGAGGAACCGGCGGTTGGCCTGCATCGCGGCCCTGATCCCCGGCCAGACCTCAAGCTGCCGCTCGGCGAAGTCGCGGTCCACCGCGTAGTTGTGGCTGCCACCGAGCAGGTAGTCGTAGATCCGGGCGACGCTCGGCTTGTCGATGCTGGTCTCGATCCGTTCCCGCGAAGTCGCGATGGACTCCGGTGTGACCCGACCCGTCATCGTGTTCCTTCCGTTCAGTGGCGCCCCCGCAGTATGGCCCATCGAGCCGCCCCACCGCGGTGCGGCATCGTGTGGGTACCGGCGTTTGGAGGTTTGTTCGCCTGACGGTCAGGCCGGCTTCCCGGCGGCGGCCGCCAGCGCTTCGAGGCCCCTTGCCAGCACCGGATGGCCGGCGCCGCCGCGTCGCACGTAGGCGGCGATCCTGCGCGAGGGCTGCGGCGTGCCGGTCAGGTTCAGCCGCACCACCGCGTGACTCGCCGGGATCGGCACCATCCTCGGCAGCAGGCACACGCCCAGCCCCTCGGCCACCAGCGCGGAAACCGCGTACCACTCCTTGACCTGGTGCCCGATGCGCGGGGTGAACCCGGCCGAGCCGCAGGCCGCCAGCAGCAGCTGGTGGCTGTCGTTTCCCTGGATCTTCACGACCCAGGGCTCCCGTGCCGCGTCGGCGAGTTCGATCCGGTCCCGGCCCGCCAGCGGATGGTCCGCCCGCACCAGCAGGTCCTGCGGGTCGTCGAGCAGCACGTGCTGTTCGAACCGCGGGTCGTCGATCGGCGGCACGTCCGCGGTGGGGAGCACGACTGCCAGGTCGGCGTCGCCGTTGAGCAGCAGCTCGAAGCAGTCCTTCGTCTCCTCCTCCGCGATGGTCACGGCGACCGGTTCGGGTTCCGCGGCCAGCGCGGCGGCGGCCGGGGCCACCAGCGCGGCGATCACCGAGGACACCCCGCACACCCGCAGCCGCCCGCCCCGGTGCTCACCGTGCACGGCGAGCTCGGCACGGAGCCGTTCCCACCGCTCGTAGATCGCGTCGGCGTGTTCGAGCAGGGCGAGCGCGGCGGAGGTGAGCCGCACTCCCCTGCCTTCCTGGCTGAGCAACTCGACGTCCAGTTCCCGCGACAGCTGCCGGATCTGCTGGGAGACCGCGGACGGCGTGAGATGCAGGCTGCGCGCCGTCGCGGTCACCGTGCCGCAGGAGGCCAGCATCCGCAGTACCTGAAGGCGCCGCAGATCGATCATGGCGGTGATTCTACAAAGCCAGGCGCGTCAACCGATCGGATCGATGTTCGAGAACCCGGCGCCCGCGTTCTGCACCACGTTGTCCCGGTACACCTGGTTCAGCTTGTCGGCGGGGCACCGCTTCTGGTGCGGCAGATGGAATCCGTAGCCGTCGGCCTGCACGTCCGCGTGGTTGCGGTGGAACACGTTCCCGCAGCCCCAGCCGGGCTCCTGCTCGGTCGCCTTGAAGCCGTTCTCGAAGGACTTGACGCCGGTGTTGTCGCTGACCTCGTAGTCGTTGCCCTTGGTGGCGACCCATTGGCCGGAGGAGTTCTCGCCGGTCATGCCGATGCCGTCGAAGGAGTTGCCGAGCACCGCGCCGCCGGTGGTGCCCTCCTTGATGTCGAGGTGGTCGGCGGCGACGTTCGGGCCGAGCTTGTTCTTCAGCGCCCGGTTGCGGTCGCTGGTGTCGGGCCCGCCGGGGCTGTCCCCGTATTTCTGCCAGTTGCTCACCGCGGAGCCGAAGTACAGCGCCTCACCGTACTGCGGCTGCTTCTTGCCGGTGTCGTGCACGAAGGAGTTCTGTATGACGTTGTCGTCGCTGTTCGCCCGGAAGTGCACGCCTTCGTCGCCCGTGCCGGAGACCTCGACGTCGTCCAGCACGTTGCCGCTGGAGTTGTCCAGCACGATCCCCTTGGCCGAGCCGGTGACGCTGAACCCGTTGAGCCGCCAGTGTTCCGCGCCGTTGAGATGCAGCCCGTAGCCGCAGTAGCTGACCTCGCGGCCATCCGGCACGTTGGGGTCGCAGCCACCGTCCGAATTGGACAGAACTGCTTGCCGCGAGCCGGTCAGCGTGATCGGCTCGCTCTCCGTCCCGTCGGCCAGCACGAAGAACACGCCGTCGTACTTGCCGTCGGCGAGCTGAATGTTGTCCCCCGGTTTGGCGTTCGCCAGCGCGGCCGTGAGCTGCTCCGCGGTGCTCACCGGCACATCTCCCGGCGCCGCCGAGACTCCTGGCGCGATGGCGAGCACCAGTGCCCCGCTGCCGGCGATCGCGACCGCCGCCCGGCTGATCCGACTCATGATTCCTCCACCTAGGATTTGGATCGTCGCTCGGCCATCGGGGCGGCGGATCCGAGCCAAGCGTGGCACCACTGTGCCGAGTGTTCATGAACATGTCAATCGTTCATATTTATGAACAATGTTGACATATCGGGATGTGATGCGGTGTCCTATTCGCGAAGCCGGGATATCCCCGGCCTCGGGCCTTTCCGCCGCCGGGCCGCCTATCTCCCTGGAGGTGCCCGTGCGGCTTGCACGAAAGATCTCGATCCTCGCCCTGACCGCGTCCCTTGGCCTGGTGACCATGTCCGCCACGCAGGCGACCGCGACGACCGCCGCCTGGAACGGCGGATTCACGGACTTTCCCAGCGATTCCTGGAAAGAGCAGTGGGGCATCGTGAACGAGGGTGGCTGGGGCTATGACCGGATGAAGGCCGGCGGCGACGAGCTGGACGTCTTCTACGGCAAGGGTTCCTCCGCCCCGTCGTGCACGGACTGCCCGAGCGAGGGCGGCGGCCAGTTCTACAGCGACTTCAAGGCCGCCGGCCAGCCCGATCTGGCCGAGGCGCAGACGCTGCACCTGAGCTACCAGGTGAAGTTCCCGGCCGACTTCGACTTCGGCGCGAAAGGCGGCAAGCTGCCCGGCCTCTACGGCGGGCCGCCCGGAAACGCCAGCGGCGGCAACCACGGGGACGCCTGGTCGACCCGGTACATGTGGCGGATCCGCAGCGACCAGTCCAAGGCCACCGTGTACGTGTACGACCCGTCGCAGAGCGGCGGCTACGGCAAGGACGTCGGCCTCGGCGCCTGGAACTGGGCGGCCGACGGCCAGTGGCACACCGTGCAGCAGTCGGTCGACCGCCAGTCCGGCACCATCACGATCTGGTACGACGGCGAGCAGGTGCTGCAGGAACAAGGCATCCACGAAATCCAGGACATCGGGTTCGCCGGGGTCTTCTTCTCCACCTTCTTCGGCGGCCACGCCACCGAATGGGGCCCAAGCCGCGACGTGCACGCCCAGTTCAAGAACTTCCAGGTAAACACCTCAAAGATCGACTAACCCCGCCCGCCCCGAACGCAGAACTCGCGGCGCCCGAACGCGGGACTCGCGCGAGTTCTGCGTTCGCGCGGGGCGAGTCGAACGTTGGGGGTGGGCGAGTTCCACGTTCGGGCCCGTCGTCGTTTTTCGACGACGAGAACCTCCGAACAGAACTCGCACCAGGGCCATCGCAGCGGGAGTGGCTACCCAGGCTGGGCGCGGGCTGACGGGGTGCCTGGTGGGGCCGGGTACGGCTGCCCGCGGGACCTGATCTTTCCGGTGCGGGGTGAAATTTCGCTGGTGACCAGCGGCGGAAGGTGATGCGGGGAGCGAAATTTTGCCTCGCGTCGCCTGCAAGGCGACCACCCACCCTCGAACCCGGATGGTTAGAAGGGCGGAGGTTCGTCGTCGTCTTTCGACGACGTCTCGAACGCAGGACTCGCACTGCCGGAACGTGGAACTCGCGGGAGGCGAACGCGGGACTCGCACTGCCGGAAGGTGGGACTCGCGCGAGTTCTGCGTTCGCGCTGGGCGAGTCGAACGTTGGGGGTGGGCGAGTTCCACACTCGGGCCCGTCGGTGTTTTTCGACGACAGGAACGGCTGCCCGGGTGACCTGATCTTTCCGGTGCGGGGTGAAATTTCGCTGGTGACCAGCGGCGGAAGGTGATGCGGGGAGCGAAATTTTGCCTCGCGTCGCCTGCAAGGCGACCACCACCGGGGCTGGATGGCTAGAAGGGTGGTGGCTCGTCGTCGTTTTTCGACGACGGCACCGCTGGATCCACCAATGGCTCTGGGCGGGTTGTGTAGGTGCGGCCGGTCGGAGTCGTCACCGTGAGGTCGGCGGTGTCCGGGTCGAAGTCGAAGGTCCACCCGGGTTCGTCTTTCAACCGGTGGTGGTAGCGGCACAGGCAGCACAGGTTGTGTTCACAGGTGTCGCCATCCTGAGACCAGGCGGTGCAGTGGTCGGTGTCGCACCGCTGCGCAGGCCGGTTACAGCCGGGGGCGCGGCAGGTGCGATCACGGACCTGAACCAACTCGGCCAGGTCGGCCGGTGGGCGGTACCGAGTCCGGCCGACATCCCGGACGGTGCCGGATACGGGGTCGGTCAACACCCTGCGCCACACCGAATCCGGGTGGTTCATGAGGTGGCGGCCGACCTCACCGGGGATCGGGCCGTGACCGACCAGCTCGCAGCCGTCTTCACGGATACCGAGAGCGGTGTCGAGCGGGATGTGGATGAACACCTGCACGGCCACACCATCGATACCGCCATGCTGACCGAGCAGCAACTCGGTGAACATATCCGCGCGAAGCTGATCCATCGTGCGCGACTCATCCCGGGTGTGGAGCTTGCGGGCCAGAGCATCCACCCGCGCATACACCGCCGCGGCGATCTCGGCGGGCAGATACGCCCACAGCGACGCCATCGCATCCGGCTCGTGGATCAACTCCACCTTCCGATCCAGCCGACGAGCCGCAGCACGAGTCTTCTGCCCCTCAGGATCCAACCCAGCCACCACATGCGTGACCGCTTTACGCCAATTCGACGGACTCTTCTGACCAATCCGCTCCGCCAGCAAACGATCCGCCTCACCCACCAACTCATCCGGCAGAACAGCGATACCATCGAACGCCTGGCGGGCCTTACCGATATCCAGCTCACCCTCCTCCATCGCCGCCAACAAACACGGCAACCGGCTCACCAACGCCACCGACAAAGCCACCCGAGTCGCAGTAGCTTCACGCGACAACCGCAGCTCCGGCGCCAGCTCATCGACAACGGATCGCACCCCACCCCGCAGCGCGGAAAACCGCGCGACGAAACGAACTTCCACCGCATCCAACTGACACCGCAACCGGCGAGAAGCCACCACCGCCTCCACCGACCCAGCATCAGAGAACCCACCGATCGCCTCCGCGGACAACCCGAAAAACCGAGACGGCGACAACGTCTCATCACCCGGCTCCGGCCCCAAACGACGTAACATGAAAACCCCCTAAGAAAGAACCAAAACAACCACCTCCATAATACCAAGAAAACAACAGCCTAAAGCGTGAAAACCAAAGGTCGATACCGATCCACAGACTGGCGCATCCCGTGATCAGGGTCCGCGTCATAAGTACCGTCAGGATTACGCGGCCCGAACGACTGCGGCAGATAAAGCGTTGCGCAGGAAGGGTTTTCCTCGGCCAGGCGGCGGTAGTCGGCCCAGGCTGCGTCATACCCGCGCAGGTGCGCCGCGATCGTCGCGGTGTCGGGCTTGCCGGTGCGCTCGCCGACGAACCCGGTGAGCATCACGGCCCAGCCGTGCTGGATGATCCGGTGCAGTAGCAGGCCATAGCGGGTGGACACGCGCAGGTATTCGCGGTCCGCGCGGTCGCGTGGCCGGATCCGGCCGGCGACGCGGTCGGCGCGTTCCCAAATGGACACCGCGTCTGCCTTCTCCCGCAACACTTCCGCCACCAACCCGGCGTCGTACACGCGCTGGAAGTCGGCGGTCAGGTCCTTGTCCGAGCCGCCGAGGAACTGGTCGCGGGTCCAGGTCAGCCGCCGCAGCTCGAACACCTTGCTGTAGTGTCCGCGCAGCACCCCGGCAGCCGAAGCCAGCGCCAGTTCCCGGAACCTGGCGCGATCCGGCCGGGACAGGCCGATCCGCCTGCCGTACTCCTCGAAGATCTGCCGCTCGTCGCGCCGGGGGTCGCGAGCCCACGCGCTCAGCACGGACAGGTTGAGGTCGCACCAGAACTCGTTGCGGAGGTAGGGGCCGCGCCAACCGCCGCCACGGGACCAGGTCCACACGCCGCGGAAGTTCGGGTGGTCGCGGATGTCGGCCAGCCCCTTCGGGCCGGTGGCGCCGGCGTACTCCTCGAACCCGTTGAGCACGCCGTCCCCGACGTAGTTCGGGTGCGCGCCCTTGCCCTCGTACTCGCGCTGGCACTGCACTTCGACGATCTGCTGGTGCCGTCCGATGGTCAAGGTCGGGTTGAAAGCCTTGGTGCGCCAGTAGTCGCCCTCGGTGTGCTTGACCGAAAAGAGCAGCTTCGGGTGCGGCTCCACCCGGTCGGTCACGTCCAGGTAGTAGCGCGGGTCGGTGTGGAAGCCGTCCATCGACCAGGTCCGGTAGAACAGCAGCTTGCCGCGTTTCACGCAGACCTCGTCGCGCAGGATGTCCAGCAGGATCAGGTGACTTTCCGCGCCACGGGTGATCGGGTTGTTGCCGACGTGGTGCGGCACGTTCGACAGGTACGTCTCGCCGTGCCGGATCACCAGCCCGTCCAGCCCGGGGAACCGGGCGAACACCTCGGCGAACATGATCCGGTGCAGCTGCCTGGTCATCGGCCGGTCGAGGCTGATCCGGCCCTGGTCGTCCAGGATCTGGTCGGCGTACAGCTCGACCAGCCGCTTCGGCAGCACGATGAGGTCGGTGAAGTACAGCGCGCGCAGGCCGGCCGCGTGGATACGGCGGATCCGGGCGTCGATCTCCTCGGCGTTGCGCAGCACCCAGTCCCTGGCCGCCGACCCGGCGGGGAAGATCCGCTCGTCGAACCCGTCGAAGGTGATCGCGGTGTGCGGCGGCTTGAACTCGTTGACCACCTGCGCGTTGTAGCCGTACGAAGCCAGTTTCGCCGGGTCGTTGTACGCCGATTCGGTGGCGGGCTCGCCGGGGTTGGAGTGCACCATGTCCATCAGCCAGTCCAGCCCGCGGCGTGGCGGCGCGGTTCCCTCGCCCGCGATCGCCGGCGCCGTGCCGGCGGCCAGCCCGGCCGCGGTCAGCCCACCGGCGACCAGGAAGTCCCGCCGGGCAAGGGAGCGCTTCATCGCATACCTCCGAAAGCTGTATTCATCAGATCTATCTTGCATACTCACCCGATCGACTCTGGTCAACAGCGCGAATCTGCCCTATTTTTGCTGATGCGCCGCCAACGCCCATCCGACGACATCGGATGTCTGATCCTGGGAGCTTGGTCATGGGATTGAGCCGGAGGAGCCTGCTCATCGGTACCGCGGTCGCGGCGGGAGGCACGTTGCTGGGCGGGACCGGTGCCGCCGCCGGCACCGGCCCGTACCTGCCGACCCCCGATTCACTGCGGAAACATCCACTGCCGGGGTGGTACCCGCGGGCCAAGTTCGGCGTCTTCGTCCACTGGGGCCCATACGCGGTGCCGGCTTGGGGTGACGACTCCTGGAGTTCCGAGTGGTACCTCTACGGGATGAACGCGACCGCCAAGGGCGGCCTGCACGAGCATCACCGGCGTACCTACGGCGAGGACTTCGGCTATGACGACTTCATCCCCCGCTTCACCGCCGAGCGGTACGACCCGGACGACTGGGTGCGGCTGTTCGAGCGCGCCGGAGCCGGCTACTTCGTGCTCACCTCGAAGCACCACGACGGTTTCCAGCTCTTCCCGAACAGCGCGTCCGACCGGCACTCGGTCCGGTTCGGGCCGCACCGCGACCTCGTCGGCGAACTGTTCCTGGCGGCGAGGCGGACCCGCCTCAAGCGCGGCCTCTACTACTCGCTCGGCGAGTTCTACAACCCGGCGCTCGGCACCGCGCCCCGCAACCCGTACACCGGCGCGCCGGTGCCCTACACCGGATACCGGCCGGTCACCGACTACGTGGCCGAGTACGAACACGTCCACCTGCGCACCCTGATCGACCGCTACGACCCGGACATCCTGTGGGGCGACGGGCACGGCAGCCACGACTTCGGCGCCGGCCACATCTTCCGGCCACCGGTGTGGGACTGGCGCAGCGACGAAATCCTCGCCCACTACTACAACCGCGCCGAGCAGCGGCACAAGGGCGTGCTGGTGAACGACCGGTTCATCGCCTCGCACGCGGACATCGACTCGGTCGAAGGCGATAAACTCGGCTATGTGCTGCGCCCCGAGCCCTGGGAGGCGTGCCTGACCATGAGCCGGTCCTGGGGCTACATGGACCCGACGTACCAGATCAAGTCGCCGCAGCTACTGGTGCGGCTGCTGGTGGACATCGTCGCGAAGAACGGCAACCTGCTGCTCAACATCGGTCCCCGCGCGGACGGCACGATCCCGGACTGGCAACGCGATCGGCTGCTCGCGATCGGCCGGTGGCTGGAAGTCAACGGGCGGGCGGTCTTCGGTTCGGTGCCGTGGCGGCGGGCCGAGGACGGCGAGCTGCGCTACACCGTCACCGGGAGGACGTTCAACATCATCGGCAACACCTGGCCCGGCGAAGAGCTGACCGTGCCGGCCGACCTGCCGATCGCCGACGGCGCCCGGGTGCACCTGCTCGACGGGCACGGTGGCGATGGCCGTCCGCTGCGCTGGCGGCGGGCCGGCGACACGATCGTCATCACCCTGCCCGCCCGGCAGCCACCGCTGACCGCGGCGGGGTTCCCCACCGTGTTCACCGCGACGGGCTGACCCGATCAGCGGGCGCGGCCGGCGACCCAGGCGGCGATCTGGGCGCGGGTGCGAAAACCCAGTTTGGTCAGGATGTGGTCCACGTGCGTCTCGGCGGTGCGCGGGGAGATCACCAGGCGCTCGGCGATCTCCCGGCTGGTCAGTCCGGCGGCGACCAGTTCGGCGATCTCGGTCTGACGGGCGGTGAGCACACCAGCGGGAGCGGCGGCCGGCTCGACTTCACCGAGTGCGTAGCGCAGCGCCACGTCCGGGTTCAGCGCCCGGCCTTCGGCGAAGGCCGCCTCGAACGCGGCGTCGCCCAGCGCCTGCCTGGTGCTCGCGGCGTACTCCTCGCGCAGCTCGGACAGCGGCACATAGGCGGCGGGCGCCGAGCCCATCGTGGTCCAGCCGCGGTCGGCCACGCCAAGCAGCTTGGCCGCGCGCGGGTGATCACCCCGGTACCCGGCGACCGAGGCGAGCACCTCCGTGGTGAACGCCTGGACCTCCAGCGTGCCGACCAGATGGGCATTCCGCAGCGCCTCGGTGCCGATCCTGTCGGCCAGCTCGGCGTCCCGGACGGCCTTCATGTCGAGGAACGCCAGGCAGCACTGGGCCCAGGCCCGCCACTGGAGCTCGCCGTCCCGGACACAGCGCGAAATGGTCTCACTCAGCACCTCGCGGCCGCGCTGGTAGTCCTCGATGAGCCCGACCGCTATCCCGTGCGCGATGGCCGCGACCAGCTCACCGCGGATGACCCCGTGCGCGCGGAAACCGGCCATTGCCCCACCCGAAGGCGCGATGGCCGCGGCGGGCCGGCCGCTGAACACCGCGGCCACGGCCCAGCCGCTGGCGACGTAGGCCGACTCCACGTCGTCGGGCCGGCGCTCCAGCAGTTCGGCCGCCGCGGTGAACGCCTCCGCGACCACCTCGCCATCGCCCTGGAACAGCGCCGTCCAGCCCTTGATCCGCAGCGCGGTCGCCCGCTCGGGCGCCTGCTCGGGCAGCACGTCCAGCGCGCGGTCCATCCAGACCCGCAGCTCGGTGAACAGGCCGGTGAACGACCAGAAGTCGACGATGGCGGCGACCATGCGCACCCCGGTCGCGGCTTCGCCCGGCTCGGTGAAGCAGAAGTCCAGCGCGACGCGGATGTTGGGGTAGTCGTGCCGCAGCGCCACCATCATGGCCACCTGGTCGAGGCCGATCCGCCCGGCCGGGAAGCGCTCGGCCACCCCGGCGTACCAGTCCCGGTGCAGCCGCCCGGCC
This sequence comes from Amycolatopsis nigrescens CSC17Ta-90, assembly GCF_000384315.1. Lineage (GTDB taxonomy): Bacteria > Actinomycetota > Actinomycetes > Mycobacteriales > Pseudonocardiaceae > Amycolatopsis > Amycolatopsis nigrescens. The sequence goes on from NZ_ARVW01000001.1 coordinate 680,206, forward strand.
CGCAGCCGGTCACCGGCCTCGGCGAGCCGGTCGAGGCCGTACTCCCGCAGCGTCTCCAGCATCCGGTAGCGGACCTCGTGCCCCTGCTCTTCGCGGATCAGCACGGACTTGTCCAGCAGGCCGTCGATCAGGCCGAGCACCGCGTCCGGGTCGATCCCGGCTCCCCCGCAGACCTGCTCCGCCGCCGCCAGGTCGAAGGCGCCGGAGAACACCGAAACCCACGCCCACATCAGCCGCTCGGACTCGCTGCAGAGCTCGTAACTCCATTCGAGGGTGGCTCGCAGCGTCTGCTGCCGCTCGGGCGCGACCCGGCTGCCCCCGGTCAGCAGCGCGAGCCGGTCGGCGAGGCGTTCGGCCACTTGCGGCAGCGACAGCGACCGCAGCCGCACCGCCGCCAGCTCGATCGCCAGCGGCAGGCCCTCCAGCAGCCGGCACAACCGCGCCAGGTCGGCGAAGTTGTCCTCGGTGATGGCGAACGACGAGACCAGCGAGCGCGCGCGGTCGGCGAACAACCGCGCCGAGTCGTACCTCGCCAGCTCATCGGCCGAACGCACCTGCTCGGGGACCGGGACGTCCAGCGGCGGCACGGGCAGCACCTGCTCGCCGTCCACGCCGATCGACTGCCTGCTGGTGACCAGGACCGACACCTCGGGGCAGCCGGCCAGCACCGCCTCCACGAACCTCGCGCAGCCGCCGACCAGGTGCTCGCAGTTGTCCAGGAACAGCAGCATCCGACGGTTCCGCAGGTGGCCGACCACCACGTCCACCGGCGCCCGGCCGGACTGGTCGCGCAGCCCCAGCGCCTCGGCCACCGTGCCGGCCAGCAGCTCGGCATCCCGCAGCTCGGCCAGCCGGACGAACACCACGTCGTCCTGCGACCGCCGTCCGGCATCCGCCGCCACCCTGATCGCCAGCCTGGTCTTGCCCACCCCGCCGGCGCCGGTGAAGGTCAGCAGCCGGCCCGGCTTGAGCAGCCGCCTCGCCTGCGCGGCCTCCTTGGCGCGGCCAACGTAACTGGTCACCTCGACCGGCAGGGCGCCGCTCTGGGCGGACATCGAAGTCGCCGAACTCACCGAGGTCACCCCTTCACCGGCCGCACCTTCCGAACTGGACGTGATCAAGTCTAGTTCGCGTGCCAGCCGATGCCGCGCCCGCACGACGGCGGCGACCCGAAGCCATCCACAATGGACAGAAGTATGCCCGGACACCGAGAGTTCGGCTCGGTGTCCGGGCATACCTGGAATAGAGCTAGTCGGTCGGGGCGACCGCCGCCGCGCAGGCCTCCTCGGCCTGTTCCGGCGGCAGGCCCACCACGACGTTCATCGCGACGTTGCACGGCAGGCCCGCGTAGCCCGGTACCGCGGTGTCGCCCGCGGCCTCGGTCAACTGACAGACCACGTTGCCCACGGTGTTCTCAGCGCCGTAATACAAGAGCGTATCGATACAAGCGGCGGTGTCCGCCTGCGCCGGAGAGGCGGTCAGCAGCGCCGTTCCCCCTGCCGCGCCCAGGCTGAGCGCAGCCGCCGACAGCACGGTGAAAATAGTCTTGCGCACTATAAATTCCCTTCTCAGAAGGTTTATCCGCCGCGACCGGCTCGCGGCAGGGAGGACTATGCACTGCCCTCGATCATGATCACAATTGCGCGACACCGTCTCCACACCTTCGTGGGATGGTTGGAAACATTCGGTCACGTTCGGCCACGCCATCCCCGAATTTCCGACACGAACCGGTCTACCCGGACCGCAGGCCCGCTCGGCCGAGGCCGCCGACCCACGAGCACGGGCCTCCCCCAGCGACATGACCAGAAAGCGGAATGTCGATGGGCCAAGTCGGTAGACCGTCGAGACGCACTGTGCCCACATCCCCGTCCGGCAGCCACTGGATCGGAGTAACGCCTACCACCCAGTCGATAATCGGGTGAATAAACATATTAACGTTCTACCGTGCGTGCCTCCGCGACCCGGGATTCAATGATCATTTCCGCACCGGATTCCGCTCGTTCATATGGCACTTCCAGGTGACTAGGAGGGCCGCCCGACGCGTGCTAGTGTCCCATTTCGTAAAGCACTCGACAGCCGGCAGGCCCCGGCAAAGCGGCAACCTGCCCCTTTAGCGCAATTCGCTTTATCCTACCCATTTCAGTTCTGCACAGATTGGTGGCCCGTCTTGTCCGTCGCGGAATCGGTGGAACCAGAAGTAAACGGTAACGGCGGTAATGGCGGCGACCGGCCGCAGAGCCTGAACACCGCCGCGGCGAGGAATCTGGCGACCACGACCAAGTCCGAACCGCAGATGCAGGGCATCTCCTCGAGGTGGCTGCTGCGCCTGCTGCCCTGGGTGGAGGCGTCCGGCGGCGCGTACCGGGTGAACCGCAGGCTGGCCTACACCGTCGGCGACGGCCGGGTGACCTTCACCAACGTCGGCGCGGAGGTGCGGGTCATCCCGCAGGAACTGCAGGAGCTGGCGCTGCTGCGGGGGTTCGACGACGAAGAGGTGCTGTCGGCGCTGGCGGACCGGTTCGTGCAGCAGGAGTACCAGCCGGGCGACGTGATCATCGAACGGGACACCCCCGCCGACCGGATCTTCCTCATCGCGCACGGCAAGGCGAACAAGATCGGGAACGGCGAGTACGGGTCCCAGACCGTGCTGCGCGTGCTGGCCGACGGCGACCACTTCAGTTCACAGGCCGTGGTCGAGTCCGATGACTTCTGGACCTTCACCGTCAAAGCGGTCACCCCGTGCACAGTGCTCGCGCTGACCCAGGACGACTTCGAAGCGATGGTGGACCGGTCCGACACGCTCCGCGCGCATGTGGAGCGCTTCATCGCCGACCCGCAGAAGGCGCAGAACACCTCGGGTGAGGCGGAAATCGAACTGGCGTCCGGGCACGAAGGGGAAGCCGTGCTGCCCGGCACGTTCGTGGACTACGAGGGTTCGCCGCGGGAGTACGAGCTGAGCGTGGCGCAGACCGTGCTGCGCGTGCACACCAGGGTGGCCGATCTCTACAACGAGCCGATGGACCAGACCGAGCAGCAGCTCCGCCTCACCATCGAAGCACTCCGCGAACGCCAGGAGAACGAGCTCGTCAACAACCACGACTTCGGCCTGCTGCACAACGCCGACTTCTCGCAGCGCATCCACACCCGCGGCGGGCCGCCAACCCCGGACGACTTCGACGAGCTGCTGGCACTGGTGTGGAAGGAGCCGTCGTTCTTCCTCGCCCACCCGCGCGCCATCGCCGCGTTCGGCCGGGAGTGCAACCGGCTCGGCGTGTACCCGCACAGCGTGGACGTCAACGGCCACCACTTCCCGTCCTGGCGGGGCGTGCCGATCTTCCCCTGCAACAAGATCGGGATCAGCGAGACCAGGACCAGCTCCATCCTGCTGATGCGGACCGGTGAGTCGAAGCAGGGCGTGGTCGGGCTGCGCCAGACCGGGCTGCCGGACGAGTACGAGCCAGGGCTGAACGTGCGGTTCATGGGCATCAGCGAGCAGGCGATCATGTCCTACCTGGTCAGCGCCTACTACTCCGCGGCGGTTCTCGTCCCGGACGCGCTCGGCATGCTGGAGAACGTCGAGATCGGCCGCGAGAACTAACACTGTCCACAGTAGATAGACGAGCCGTAGATTGGCGGATGCAAGGTGACCGCGACCGAGCCGGATCTTCAGACCAACGGCGGGCCCCCAGCACAGCAGAGCCTGAACACCAGGGCGGCCAGGAACCTGGCGACCACGACCAAGTCCGAACCGCAGATGCAGGGCATCTCCCCGCGTTGGCTGCTCCGCAAGCTGCCGTGGGTGCACGCCGCCGGCGGCACCTACCGGGTGAACCGGCGGCTGGCCTACACCGTGGGTGACGGGCGGGTGACGTTCACCGGCACCGGTCCCGACATCCAGGTGGTGCCGCGGGAGCTGCGCGAGCTGCCGCTGTTGCGCGGCTGCGAGGACGAGACCGTGCTGGCGGCGCTGGCCACCCGGTTCACCCTGCGCGAATACCACCCCGGCGCGGTGCTGACCGAGTTCGGCCACCGGGCCGACGAGGTGGTACTGATCGCGCACGGCAAGGCCCGCAAGACCGGCGTCGGCGAGTACGGCACGCCCACCGCGCTGGGCGTGCTCGGCGGCGGCGACTACTTCGGCGACCGGGTGCTGGGCGAAGCGGACAGCATCTCGGAGTTCACCGTCACGGCGGTGACGCCCTGCACGGTGCTCTCCCTGCCCCGCCGCGCGGTCGAAGAGCTGGCCGCCCGCTCCGAGGCGTTGCGCACGCACCTGGAGCAGGCACTGGCGGCACCGCGGCCGGCGTCGAACAAGCACGGCGAAGCCGCCATCGATCTGGCGGCGGGGCATGAAGGGGAAGCCAGGCTGCCCAGCACGTTCGTGGACTACGAGGTCTCGCCGCGGGAGTACCAGCTGAGCGTGGCGCAGACCGTGCTGCGCGTGCACACCAGGGTTTCCGACCTCTACAACCAGCCGATGGACCAGACCGAGCAGTAACTCCGGCTCACCATCGAAGCACTCCGCGAACGCCAGGAGAACGAGCTCGTCAACAACCACGACTTCGGTCTCCTGCACAACATCGTGCCGGCGCAACGGGTGCACAGCCGGACTGGGCCGCCCACCCCGGACGACCTGGACGACCTGCTGACCCGGCGGCGCAAGACCCGGTTCTTCCTCGCCCACCCCCGCACGATCGCCGCCTTCGGCCGGCAGTGCAGCAGCCGGGGCCTCTACCCGGACCCGATCGAGGTCGACGGCGCGCGGGTGACCGCGTGGCGCGGGGTCCCGCTGCTGCCCTGCGACAAGATCCCGATCAGCGCCACCGGCACCAGCTCGGTACTGGCCATGCGCACCGGGGTCGAGGACCACGGCGTGATCGGCCTGCACCAGCTCGGCCTGCCGGACGAGTACCGCCCCGGCCTGAACGTCCGGCAGATCGGCATCGACCACAAGGCCGTGCGGTCCTACCTGGTCAGCACCTACTTCTCCGCCGCCGTACTGGTCCCCGACGCGCTCGGCGTGCTGGACGACGTGGAGATCGGCCGCTGACATGAACGAGCTCGCCACCAGGGCCGCGCACCGGCCGGACGGACGCGAAGTGCTGGCCGACGGAAAAGCGGCCGTGCTGCCCGCACTGCGAGCCGCTGTGGACAGGCTGCCGGAACAGGCACGGCGGATCGCCGGCTACCACCTCGGCTGGCATGGCGGACCGGGCCGTGCTGGGAAAGCGATCCGCCCGGCACTGACGCTGCTCTGCGCCGAAGCCGCCGGCGGTTCGGCGGTGGACGCGCTGCCCGCCGCGGTCGCCGTCGAGCTGGCGCACAACTTCGTCCTGATGCACGCCGACGTGATCGACGGCGCGCCAACCCGCCGTCACCGCCCGGCGGTGTGGCAGGCCTTCGACATCGGGGAGGCACTGCTGACCGGCAGTGCGTTGCAGGCGCTGGCCTTCGACGTGCTGGCCTCCTCCGCTGAGTCCTCTGAGGCGCGGACGCTCGCCGCGGCGCTCCAGGACCTGCCGGCGCCGCACGGCACCGGGCGTCCCCTGGAAAACCCCGCCGGGGCGCTGTTCGAGTGCGCCTGCGTGCTCGGGGCGTCCGCCGGCGGCGGCAGTCCGCGGCAGGTGGACGAGCTGCGGCTGTTCGGGGCGCGCCTCGGCTCGCTCTACCGCGCCAGTGACCGGCAAAAAGCCGGCTATTTGCTGGCAGAAGCGCTGCGCCGGCTGCCGGCCGGCGGGCCCGCGACGGCCGGGCTCGAGGCGATGGCCCGACTGATCCACCACGACAACTGAACCGCCGGTGCACACCGAACGACCCGAAGGAGCTCACGAATGGCCATCACCCACCCGGCATCCGACGTCACCGACCGGCCGGTGCTGCGCACCCCGTACCAGCGCTCGGTCGCGAACTACTGGAACAACGAGAAGGACCCGGTCAACCTCCGGCTCGGCGACGTCGACGGGCTCTACCACCACCACTACGGGATCGGCGACTACGACCCCGCGGTGCTCGACGGCCCGGCGGAGACCAGGGACGACGCGATCATCGCCGAGATGCACCGGCTCGAGACCGCGCAGGCGAACGTGCTGCTCGACCACCTCGGCGACATCGCGCCGGGAGACCGGCTGCTCGACGCGGGCTGCGGCCGGGGCGGCAGCAGCATCATGGCCAACCTGCGGTTCGGCTGCCAGGTCGACGGAGTGTCCATTTCGGAGGAACAGGTCGCGTTCGCCAACGAGCAGGCGCGCCGCCGCGGGGTGTCCGACCGGGTGCGTTACCACCTGCGCAACATGCTGGACACCGGGTTCGAGACGGGCGCGTTCAAGGGCGCCTGGAACAACGAAAGCACCATGTACGTGGACCTGCACCAGCTGTTCGCCGAGCACGCCAGGCAGCTGGCCCCCGGCGGGCGCTACGTCACCATCACCGGCTGCTACAACGACCTCACCGGGGGCCGGTCGAGGGCGGTCAGCCAGATCGACCAGCACTACATCTGCAATATCCACGCCCGCAGCGAGTACTTCAAAGCGTTGGCCGCCAACGGTTTCGTGCCCATCAACGTGGTCGACCTCACCGCGGCCACGATCCCCTACTGGGAGCTGCGCGCCAAGTCCAACGTGGCCACCGGGATCGAGGACCCCTTCCTCACCGCCTACCGCGAGGGCAGCTTCCACTACCTGCTGATCGCCGCCGACCGCGTCTGAGCACGCTCTACCCGGAACGAGGAGAGGAAGCGCGATGATCGACTCCGGTCCCCCCGTGGACGTGCTGCCAGTACCGCCTCCGGTGCACGGGTGTGCCATGCCGGCCGGCAACGGGACCGCACTGGCCCCGGCCTTCCGCGCCGGCCCGTCCGGGCTGGGCACCGCGGCTGCGCGGCTGACCAGGACCGCCGGCCACGGCCCGGGGTACGTGCACCGGCCCTGGGGCAACGGGACGTTCTCCCCGCTCTACTGCCCGTTGCCGGAGCGGGTCAACGATGCCCTCGCCGAGGAGGTGGACCGTCGGCTGGTCCAGTGGGCGCAGGACTGCGGCTTCACCGGCGAGGGGCTCGACCAGATCGCCGGCGCCGGGTTCGGGCGGCTGGTCATGCTGGCCCACCCGGACACCGAAGACCCGGACCTGCTGCTGATCGCGGCCCAGCTGAACGCGGCCTGGTGGGCCGCCGACGACTACTACGCCGACGACAGCGAGCTGGGCGCCGCCCCCACCCAGCTGCCGCCGCGGCTGGCCCTGGTGATGGCAGCCATGGACCCGGTCGCGCCCGCGGGCGAGTTCTCCGGCCAGCTCGACGAAGCCCTGCGGGCAGACCCGATCCTGGTCTCGCTGAACTCCGGCATCGAGCACCTTCTCCGGCACGGCACGCCAGTGCAGAGCCAGCGCGTCTGCTACTCGACCTTCGCCATGTTCGTCACCTGGGACGCCTACGCCGCGTGGCGGCACACCGGCCAGTACCCGCCCGCGTGGGAATATCTCGCCGCCCGCCAGCACGACAGCTTCTACACCTCCATGACGCTGGTGGACGTCGTCGGCGGCTACGAGCTGCCCGCGCACCTGTACTACGACCCGCGGGTCCGTCGCGCCATGATGCAGGCCGGCACCGCCTCCGTGATGGTCAACGACCTGCACTCGGTGACCAAGGACGCCGCGGACGAGAAACCGGTCTGCAACATGGTGCTGCAGATCGCGGCCGACCGGGACTGCTCGCTCGAAGAGGCCACCGAGGTCACCGTGGCCCTGCACAACGACCTGGTGCGCGATTTCGAGGCAGGGCACCGGGAACTGCAGGCCGTGCCCTCCCCGCAGCTGCAGCAGTTCATGCGGGGGCTCCAGGCGTGGATGGGCGGCGGCTTCGAATGGCACGCCACCAACCCGCGCTACCAAAGCTGACCGCTCAGTGCTCATTTCTCCTCCGCGGTAGGGAGTGCGTCGTCGGTGCTCATCTGAGAACTCGCACCGCGAGTTCCACGGTGCAAGTCTCGCAGTTCACGGCGGCATTTCAGACGGTCTCTCAAGGACCCGCGTGCAAGTAGGGCGCCCACATCATCGGGTTGTCCGGATAGTCGTCGCGAAGGCGGCGGACTGCGTTGTGCAGCGCCCGCGCGGTGTCGGTCAGGTCGAGGCGGTCATCGACGTGCAGGGCGGCGTATACCTGGCCGGCGACTTCCGGGGCCGGTTGGTCGGCGATGGTCCACAAGGTGCCGATCACGTGCCGGTAGCCGGCCAGCTGCAGCGCGGCGGCGAGGTGAATGGACTCGTCGAGCAGTTCGACGCCCCCGATGGCGGTCTGGCACGCGGACAGGAAGGCCAGTTCGGCGCGAGCCAGCCGCAGTCCGGCGATGTCCAGCACGGTGAGCGGGCCGTCGTGCAGGTACAGCGCGCCGGCCGAAGGCTGGTCCAGGTGCTGGCCGCCGTGACAGGAGAAGTGCACGCAGGGATGCCCCGGCAGGTCGGCGAGGACCGCGCGCTTGGTCGCCTCCGCACCGATGCGCACGGTGTTGCGGCCGAAGCGGTCCCGGACGATGTCCACCTCGCGGCGGGCTCCGGGCAGGTCCGACATGCGGGGGAACCCGGCGGGAGTGGGAGTGCTCGGCATGGCGACCAGCAGCATCCGGTCACCGTCACCGTCGCGCGCGGCTGCGGGCCTGCCGGCGCGGGCCAGCGCGTCCAGGGTGGGCGTGTAGGAGGACACCACGCAGTCGAGCACGGCGCGGCCGGCGGACCGGTCGCCGGGGCGGTGATAACCCGCCGCGTGCAACGGAAGCACGGTTAGCGGACCGGTGGGGCACCACCAGATCCGGGGCAAGGCCCGGCCTGGCGCCGGCGGCGCGTGGTGTCCGATGTGCTCGAGCACGGGCGCGGAAATGGTGTCCCACAACCATTCCAGGGTGGCGTGCACGATCCGTTCCGCGTCGGCCCGGCTCGGCGGCAGGCTGAAGCCGCTGAGCGTGGTCAGCGCTTCGAGGTAGTCGTCGGCGCGGGCGGTGGCCTCGGCCATGGACAGCGCGGGCAGTTCCACCGTGGTGAGCGAGTCGCGGCCGACCAGCAGGGCGTCGCACCGGTAGGGCGACACGTTGACGATCACGACCGGCTCTTCCGGCAGTCCCCGTTGCAGGACCGGCAACGGTGGCCGGCGCAGGAAGTACTCCAGGCCGGGCAGGGCGCGGGCCGCGTCGAGCAGCTGGTCCCATTCGTCGGCCAGCTTCATCCGCTGGTCAGCACGGTTTCCACCAGCCCGTGCGCCCGGTGGCGTCTCGGGCGCGTCGGCGTCCAGTTCAGCGGCCAGTGATGTCAGCCGCTCGTGCAGTGCCGGGTCGGTGTCCCGCAACAGCGAGAAGTCGTCCCGGGTCTGCAGCGTCTGCGCCCACAGCACGGACCGGCCCTGCTCCAGCACCTCCACCGCCCGCTCCGGCTGCCCGGCGGACAACGCGCAGGCCGCGGCGGAGGACGCGAGCCCCTGCCATTCCCGCAGCTGTTCCTCGCGGTTCGCCCGGTCCAGCCCGTGCCAGGCCACCTGCGGCAGCAGCTCGACCGCTGCCGCGAACCCGGCCGCCGCGGAGGGCCAGTCCCGCTGCCGCCCGGCCCAGTTCCCCCACCGGGTTCCGGCACGGGCCCGCAGCTGACGCGACGCGGCCACGGTTCCGGCCACGGATCGCATCGCCGCCACCGCCTCGGCAAGGCCAGCGGGCTCGCCGTCGCGATCGTGCCGCACTTTGAGGGTGGTGCCGAGGTTGTACGAGCGGAGAGCGCGGTCCGGATGGTCGTCGGCGGTGGCGGCCAGCGAGGCGCGCAGGGCGGCGATGCTTTCGTCCAGGTCGGCCGCCGCGTGCGTCACGCCGAACCGCACCCGCAGCGCGACGGCGAGGTTGGACAGGTACATGGCCCGGTTGGGGTGGTCGTCGGCGACCGCGGTGACGGCGGCCCGCCCCAGGTCGATCGCCTCGGTCACGTCTGCGATCTCACCGACCTCACCGCTGTCCCCGCCCTGTCCGTTCATCCGGTCGAACCGGGTGTGCAGCGCGTTGCCGAGGTTGGACTGCACGCCGGCGCGGACCGGGTGATCCGCCGGGATGCCGTCGAGCGCGGCCCGCAGCACCTCCACGGCCTCGGTGAGATCGGCCAGCGCGCCGGTCCGGCGGAACCTGAGCTGGAGCCCGTTGCCGAGGTTGGACAGCCGGGCCGCGCGGTCCGGGTGGTCCGGCGGGGTGACCTCGACCGCGACGCGGGTGACCTCGATCGAATCGGTGAGGTCGGCGGGCGAGCCGGTGTGGTCGAACCGGGTCTGCAGGACGTTGCCCAGGTTGGACAGCCGTCCCGCGCGTTCCGGGTGATCAGCCGGGTCGCCTGCCACTGCCGCCCGCTGGACCTCGACGGACTCGGTGAGATCGGCCAGCACTCCGGTCCGGTCGAACCTGGCGTGCAAGGCGAGCCCGAGGTTGCACAGCCTGCCGGAGCGGTCCGGATCGTCCTCCGGGGTGCCGCCGACGGCCACCCGCAACACGTCCACGGCCTCGGTGACGTCGGCCAGCATCCCGGTCCGGCGGAATCGCTCGGTGAGCGCGAACCCGAGGTTGGACAACGGGATCACGCGGTCCGGATGGTCCGCCGGGATGGCCGCCGCGGCCGCGCGCAGTGCGGCGACACCGTCGGTGAGGTCGGCGACCGAACCCGTCCGGTCGAACCGGGCCCGCAAGGCGCTGCCGAGGTTGGACAGCACCCCGCCGCGGCGCGGATGGTCGGCCGGGATGGCGTCCACCGCGGCCCGCAGCACGTCCACCGCCTCGGTGAGGTCCGCCGGCACGCCGGTCCGGTCGAACCTGGCGTGCAACGCGAGCCCCAGGGTGGACAGCCAGCCTGGCAGGTCCGGGCTGTTCGGGTGTGCCGCGTCGATCGCGGCCCGCGCCATGTCGATCGCTTCGGCGAGGTCCGGCAATGAATCCGTGCGCTCGAAACGCATCCGCAGCGCGGCGCTCAGGTTGGCCAGCGGGACCGCGCGGCTGGGATGGCCCGGCGGGCCGGCGCGGACCGCGGCGCGCAACGTCTCCACCGCGTCGGTGAGGTCGGCGATCGCACCCGTCCCGTCGAACCTGGACCGCAGCGCCAGGCCGAGGTTGGACAGCCAGGTCGCCAGTTCCGGGTGCCCCTGGGGTGCCGCATCGACCACGGCCCGCGTCAGCTCGATGACCTCGTCGAGGTCGCCGCGGGCGTGGGTCCGGCCGAAACGGGTTTGCAGCGCGTTGCCGAGCTCGGACAGCCGTGCCAGGCGATGCGCGTGCTCCGGCGGGGTCGCGGCCACGGCGGCGCGCCCCGCCTCGACGGCCTCGTCGAGATCTGCCGGCGAATCCGCGCGTTCCCCGCGGAGCCGCACCGTGCTGCCGAGCGCGGACAGGCACAGGCCCAGGCTCGGGTGCCCGTCGGGAACCGCCGCCACGGCCGCACGTGCCACTGAAACCGCTTCGGTGAGCGAAGCAAGCTCGCCGGTGTGGTCGAACCGGCTGCGCAGCGCGCTGCTCAGGTTGACCAGGTACATCCCGAGGTTCGGGTGCTGCTCGGGGGTGAGGGCCACCGCGCCGCGCAGCGTTTCGATGGCCTCGGCCAGCGCGGCCGTCTCGCCGGTGCGCGCGAACCAGGTCCGCAGCGCGTTGCCCAAGTTGGACCGGAACATGCCGAGGTTCGGGTCGTCGCCCGAAGCCACCGTCACCCCCGTGCGGCACGCCTCGATGGCCTCGGCCAGCTCGGCCGGGTCACCGCCGAGCTCGAACCGGCTCTGCAGCACGATGCCGAGGTTGTTCAGGAACAACGCACGCTCGGGGTGCTCCGGGGTGACCGCCGCGACGGCGGCCCGGTTGATCTCCAGCGCCTCGGCCAGATCGGCAGGGTTACCGCCCCGCTCGTACCGGGTGCGCAGCAGCAACCCCAGATTGGACAACATCATCGCGTGGTCCGGCGGGTCCTGCGTGGTGGCCGCCGCGGCGGCGCGGGACAGGTCGACGGCGGCGGCGAGCAGCGCGTCGTCGGCGACGTGCAGGGCGAAAGTGCAGACCTGCGGCGCGTAGACCCGTTCCGGCGGCCCGGGCGACAGCAACTCCCCTGACTCCCCCGCCTCCACCGCTTCCGCTATCGCCTCGTCCAGCAACGTGCGGAGCTGGTCCGGTACGGCTTGCGGTGCACCGGGATGCACCGCCGCGAACAGCACCAGAGCGGTCTCGTAATCGGGCTGCACCACCTCCGGTGGGAGGGCGTGACACCGCGCCCAGTGCAGCCAGCCGACCGTGGCCAGCACCTGGAGATCCGCCTGGCCCCCGGGGTCACCGGCAGCGCCCGCAGTGGACTCGACCAGCCGCATGGCGTCCACCAGCGCGTCCGGCCCCACGATGCCGGCGGCGTCCCCGGCGGTGAGGTACGGCTGCACCCGCGCTGCCACCGTGGCGAGCAGGACGTCGCGATCGCCTGCCACTGACCCTCCCCAGTTCCCGCACCTGCACCGCCCGAGGCAGGTTACCGGTGCGGCAAGGCGAGCAGGCGGGTCAGCGCCTGCCGCAGCTCGTGCTCCGGTTGTGCCGGCAGTTCGGCGGCGCGCCAGGCGACGAACCCGTCCGGCCGGATCAGCGTCGCGCCCGTCTTCCCGATTCCATACGCGTCCAGGAACCGATTTTCCGGGTCGCGCAGTTCGGCGCCAACGCGGTGGAAGTTCAGCTCGATGCCGTCTGCCGCCGCCTTTTCCGCCGCCGCGGCCCATGCCCCGCCGGCCGGGCCCGCCAGCAAGGTGCAGGCTCCGGTGCACAGGTCGAGGGTGGAAAGCCTGGTCCCAGCCCGGTCCAGCCAGACGTGCGGAGCACGCAGCCCCGGGCGGCCGGTGGGCGTGCGCGGGTCTTCGACCGGCCCGTCCGGGACGGAGGTTTCGGTGCTGACCGCCGCGGAGTGGTACCGGTAGCCGAAGATCATCGCGAGGTCGTCGACTTTCGTGACGTCGTCACCGGTGCCTTGGTGGCGGTCGTGGAGCAGTCGCATCGCGGTCTCCAGCGTGGTTTGCGCGACCGGGCGGCGCTCGTCTTCGTAGGTGTCCAGAAGTGCTTGTCCCGCTTGGCCGTTGAGCACGGCGGCGAGTTTCCAGGCCAGGTTGTGCGCGTCCGCGATCCCGGTGTTCGCGCCGTAGGACCCCGAAGGCGGTACGACGTGCGCCGCGTCGCCGGCGAAGAACACCCGCCCGGCCCGGTACCGGTCCGCGACCCACCCGCCGATCCTGGTGCCGGAAACCTTCTGCGGCCACCCGGGAACCGGGGGCACCAGGGTCAGCTCGAGATCAGGGTCGCCGACCGCTGCCCTGGCCAGTTCGGCGCAGCGCCGCTCGGTGACGTCGTCCACGCTCGTGCCCAGTTCCGGGTGCCGGGGCACGCCGAGCATCCACCGGCCGAACTCCCGCAGCGGCACCAGCGCCGTGCCCGTCACCGGCTGGTCGAGATAGGCGAGCAGGAACCGGCGGTCACCCAGCACCGCGGTGAGGTCCGCGTCGAAGACGAAGTTCACCACCTCGCTGAGCACGCCGGGCCCGTCCGCGCCGATGCCGAGCCGGCCGCGGATGCCCGCGCGGTGGCCGTCCGCGGCGATCAGGTAGTCCGCCCGCACGCGGTATTCGGCACCGCTGTCCAGTTCGCGCAAGATCGCCGTCACGCCCTCGGCATCGCTGGTGTCGAACGAGACGAGTTCGGTGCCGAACCGCACGTCGGCGCCGCCGCGCTCGGCGTGGGCACGCAGGATGCGCTCCAGCTCGTCCTGGTCGGTCAGTGCCCAGTCGGCCGGGCTCAGGGTCTCCGGCGGCCGGAGGTGGGTGAGCACGTCGAGCCGGAACCGCTCCTCGCCGGCCAGGGTGTCCGCGCCGATCATCTCCGGGAAGTCGACCAGCATCGACTGGCGCCCCCGGATCTCCTCTTCCAGCCCGAGGGCGCGGTAGATCTCCATCGAGCGCGGGTTGAACGCCCTGGCCTGCGGCACGATCGCCGTGGACGGGTGCCGTTCCACCAGTATCGGGCGGATTCCTTGCCGGGCAAGGAAAAGCGCCGTGGACAAGCCGGTGACGCCGCCTCCCGCGATGAGGACGGCGGTCTGCTGATCGCGCGGTTCGGTCATGGTCTGGGACTCCTGTCGTCGTTCCACCAGTCCCATAATCAAGCGTTCACATTACTGTGTCAACTGTTTGTTTGATTAACTGGATCAGCCGGTTGGCACTGTCAGGTACCTGTATGGTCGTGCCGTGCCCACGTCGAAGCCCCGCCGGTCGCCCCAGCCGCAGGAGCGGCAGCGCGATCCGGACCGCACCCGCAAGCTGATCCTGGACGCGGCGGCGGCCGAGTTCGCCGCGCACGGGTACGCGGGTGGCCGGATCGCCGCGATCGCGACCAGGGCCGGGGTCAACCAGCAGCTGATCTCCTACTACTTCGGCGGCAAGGAAGGTCTCTACCAGGCCCTTTCCGAAAGCTGGCGGCAGCGGGAAAGCGAGCTGGTGTCCCAGGGCATGCCGCTGTCCGAGCAGATCCGCCGGTACGCGCTGGAGGCGCTGAACAACCCGGACGGGGTCCGGCTGCTGGCGTGGGGCGGCTTGGAGTACACGGGCCCGGAATCCGATCCCGACCACGCGCCCCGCGCGGAGCGGCTGCAGGACAGCATCGACGAGATCCGCGCGCTGCAGACGGCGGGCCGGCTGCCCGCCGAGGTGGACCCGGCCTGCCTGATGGTCATGCTGATGGCCGCCGCGATGGCGACCACCACCCTTCCGCACGTCATCGAAGGCGTCTGCCAGGCCGATCCCCGCTCCCCCGATTTCGTGCGCCACTACGCCGAGCAGCTCGCCGTCCTCACCGGGCTGCTCGGCTTCGACCGGCACTCCTGAACACCAGGCAGAAAAGCGCGGCCGCCACCAGCACCCCGGCCGAGACGAGCAGCGTCACCTGCATCGCGGTCACATATCCTGCCGTGAACGCCTCCTGCCCGACCCGCTCGAACAGTTCGGTGTCCGAAGTGGACAAACCTGCCGGCGCCGGCGGCGGGCTGAACCGGTGTCCCCCGGTCTCGGCGAACCGCGAACGCAGCCCCTCCGGCAACTGGTTCGCGCGCTCGGCCAGTTCGCCGGAGAGGGCCGAGCCCATGCTGCCGGACAGGACGGCGCCCAGCACCGCGGTGCCGAGCACTCCACCGACCTGCCGGGTGGTGCTGGCGACCCCGGAGGCGGCACCGGCGAGATCCGGCTCGACGCCTGCCATCGTGACCTGTTGCAGTGGGGCGAAGGTCGCGCCACCGGCGAGGCCGATGATCAGCAGGCCGGGCAGCAGCGCCCACACCCCGGAATCCGCGCGCGCCAGCGCGACCAGGACCACCAGGCCGAGCGCCAGCATGGCCAGGCCGGCCAGCAGGACGAACTTGCCGCCGATCCGGTCGGACAACCGGCCGGCGACGGCCGAGCCGACCGCGGTGAGCACGGCGCTGGGCAGCAGCACCAGTGCCGCCTGCAACGGCGAGTATCCGCGCGCCGTCTGCAGGTAGAGGACGAGCACCAGTCCGATGCCGATCATGCCGAACTGGAAGAGGAAGCCGACCCAGTTGCCGGCCGAGAAGTCGCGCCCGGCGGTGAACAGCCGCACCGGAACCAGCGGCTCACCACGCTGGAAACGCTGCCAGGCAACGAAAAGCACCAGGAGCAGGCCACCGGCGGCGATGATCGACGTGATGCTGACCGGCCCGCTGATCGTGCCCCAGTGGTAGCGCTCGCCCTCGATCAGGCCGAAGACGACACCGCCAAGCCCCGCCGTCACCAGTGCCACGCCGATCAGGTCGAGCCGGTGCCCGCGCACCGGACGCAGGGCGGGGACGTACACCGCGGCCAGTACCACGGTGAGCACGCCCACCGGCACGTTGACGAAGAAGATCCAGCGCCAGCTGAGGTGCGCGAGCAGGAAACCGCCGGCGATCGGGCCCAGCATCGGTGCCAGACCCACGATCGCGCCGAACACGCCGAAGGCCCGGCCACGCTGCTGCGGCGGGAAGATGGCCACGATCGACGAGATCACCTGCGGGAAGAGGATCGCCCCGCCCACCCCCTGGAGCACCCGCGCGCCGAGCAGCTGCGCCGGCGATTCCGAGAGACCACAAAGGACGGACGCGACGGTGAAAACCGAGGTGCCGATCAGGAAGAGACGCTTGTACCCGAACAGATCCCCGAGCCGCCCGGTGGTGATCAGCAGCACCGAGAAGACGAGCAGGTAGGCGTCGATGATCCAGAGCACCTGGTCGTAGGAGGCGTCGAGGCCACCGATCAGGGTCGGGATGGCGATGTTGATGATCGCGCCGTCCAGCAGCGCCATGAAGAAGCCGATGCAGAGGATGCCGAGCACGAGCCACGGCCGCCGCGCAGAGGACGGATTTGCCCGCCGAAAAGTCACAACCATTGCGAACCCTTGTCAGGATATGGTTTGTGACTCCCACCTTCCCGGCGTCATCGGACACGAGGAAGCTGATTGGCGAGGCGTACCCCTGGTGAGATGTCGTGGCAGAGCCTAGCAGAAGCTAGGAGCGTGCCGCGGCGACCGCCAGCGTGGTGTAGTGCATCGTGAAGCCGCCGCCCATCGCGTCCACCGCGGCCCCGACATCGGCCAGCACCTCCGCCAGCTGATCCGGCGAGAGCCGGGTGAGCCCCCCTTGGGTGGGCAACAGGTCCAGCCACTCGTCCCGGGTGTAGGGCCGCTCCCAGTCGAACCGCCACTGCTCCGGCTCGCCGAACCCGCCGGCCTCCCTGATGCCATCGCCGACCTTGGCGAACATCGCCTGGTACACGTCAGCGATATTGCCCGCCGCCTGGGGGTCGAACGGCGAATCGGGCACCACCCGCCGGTAGACCTCCGCGAACGCTGCCGCCACCGGGGGCGGTGGGTCGAAAACGTGCGCGAACACCACCAGCCTGCCACCGGGCCGCAGCACCAGCGCCGCCTTGGCCGGGCCCGCGACCGGGTCCACCCAGTGCCAGGACTGCCCGGCGACAACCGCGTCGTACTCCCGGCCGGCCGGATCCCATGCCTCGAAGGTCGCCACCTCGGCCTCGACCCCGCTGCGCCGCGCGAACTCGGCCATCCGCGCGTCGGGCTCGACGCCAAGCACCGTGCACCCGGCCGCCTGGAACTGCCGGGCCGCGATGCCGGTGCCGCAGCCGACGTCCAGCAGGTGGCGGCCGGGACTGGCGGTGACGATCCGCGCCACCAGCTCGTCGGGATAACGGGGCCGGGCCCGGTCGTAGCGTTCGGCGTCCACCCCGAACGACTCCGCTATCTGCCTGGCCTGGTGGGACTCGGGGCGGCCGGGATTCGCTTGCTCCGGCGGTATAGTGGGCATGCGCCCACCTTAGTGGGCATGTGCCCATTAGGGCAACGAGCGAGGAGGACGAGCACGGTGCCGACCGGCATACACATCCGCGACGCCCGCAAGCAGCTGTTCGGCGCCGCCGAACGCATCCTGCTCCGAGACGGCCCGAGCGCGCTGACCAGCCGTGCGGTCACCGTCGAGGCAGGTTGCGCGAAAGGTGTGCTGCACCGGCATTTCGCCGACTTCGACGCCTTCCTCGCCGAGTTCGTGCTCGACAGCGTCGACCGGATCGACCCCCAGGCTGCGGCCCTGCGCGAGTCCGCCGGGACCGGCACCGTCGCCGGCAACCTCACCGACGCGGTGACCGCCCTGTTCTCCTCGGTCGCGGTGGCGATCGTCGCACTGATCACCTTCCGGGACGAGCTGCGCGCCCGGCTACGCGAAACCTGGCCAGCCGGCGTCCCTGTGCTGACCGAAGCCGTGACCATGATCGCCCGCTACCTCACCGCCGAGCGCGACCTCGGCCGTATCGCGGCCGACGCCGACGTGGACACGCTCGCGCCCACCCTGATCGGGACCGCGCACCTGCTGTTCGCCGACCGGACCGGCGCCCCACCGAAAACCGGCGACGTCCACCGGGCGGTGACCGCGATCCTCGCCGGCGCCTAGTAGTGGTGCGCGCGGTCGGGCGTCGCCGCCTGCCTGGCGGCAGCATTAGAAAGGCGGTGGCTCGTCGGCGATCTCCGGAGGTGGAGGGGGATCGAGGAGTGGCTCCGGTCTGGTCGAGTAGCTGCGGCCGGTGGGGGTGGTGACCGTTAAATCGGCCGTTCCTGGGTCGAACTCGAAGGTCCAGCCGGGCTCGCCTTTCAAGCCGTGGTGGTGGCGGCACAGGCAGCACAGGTTGTGCTCGCAAGTGTCCCCATTTTCCGACCACGCCGTGCAATGGTCGACATCGCACCGTTGCGCGGGCCGATTACAGCCCGGCGCCCGGCAGGTGCGGTCACGCACCCGAACCAGTTCGGCGAGATCTGCTGGCGGGCGGTAACGCTTGCGGCCGAGATCGCGGACAGTGCCCGATACCGGATCGGTCAACACCTTCCGCCACACCGATCCCGGCTGGTTCATGACCTGACGCCCGATCTCACCGGGGATGGGGCCGTGGCCAACCAGCTCGCAGCCGTCATCGCGGATGCCCAACGCGGTGTCGAGCGGGATGTGGATGAACACCTGAGCGGCCAAGCCTTCCCAGCCCTTACCGAGCAGCAACTCCGCCAACACATCGGCACGCAATTGGTCCATCGTGCGGGTTTCATCGCCGACCCGGAGCTTCCGCGCCAGCATGTCGATCCGGGCGTACACCGCGGTCGCGATCTCGACCGGGAGGTAGGCCCAGAGTGAGGCCATCGCGTCGGGCTCGTGGTGCAACTCGACCCGCCGCTGCTTACGCCGAGCCTCCGCTCGCGCCTGCTGACCTTCGGGATCGAGACTGGCGACAACGCGAGTGATCGTTTTCCGCCAGTTACTCGGATTCTTCTCACCGATGCGATCGGCGAGTATTTCGTCGGCTTGGCGGGCTAATTCGTCCGACAGTACCGCCACGCCATCAAAGGCTTGACGGGCCTTCTCGATATCCAACTCGCCCTCGGTCATCGCGGCCAACAGACACGGCATCCGGGACACCAGCGCTTTCGCCAAGGCTACCCGGGTCGCGGTCGTTTCACGAGACAACCGCAACTCCGGCGCCAACTCATCCGCCACCCACCGCGCACCACCACGAGCGCGGCTGACCTGGGCGATCGCCCGAGCCTGCACCGCCTGCATGCGACAGATCGCCCGCCGAGCCGAGATCACCACCCCCACCGCCTGCGACACATCGAGCCGCTCGATCGACGCCTTATTCATCGACGCCAACCAATCCGGCGGTAACATACTGAAATCAACGTACAACATGCGAACCCCCGTAGTTTTGAATGTACCTCCATAATACCGCCGAAGCCCGACAAAAACCGCCCCCGCTAAAACACGAAAGAAGGAAAAGCGCAGGTCTTACTCGCCGCGGCCAGGAAACTAGCTTCAGAACTGGGCCATCAGCCGTCGCGCGGCGATATCCGCGCCGTCGGTGCGCACCTCGGTGGCGATGTGCTTGGCGCGCACCGCCACGTCCGGCGCCAGTGCTTCGCCGAGGGCCGCGGTCAGCGAGTCGGCGGTCGGCGGGTCGGGTGCGTGCGCGGCCCCGAGCCCGAGGTCCCGCACTCGTCGCGCCCAGTAGTGCTGGTCGGTGTGCTGGGGAAGGACGACCTGGGGCGCGCCGGCTCGCGCGGCCGCGGTTGTGGTGCCCGCGCCGCCGTGCTGCACGACGGCGGCGACCCGCCCGAACAGCTCCTGCTGGTTGACCTCGCCGATGGCCAGGCAGTCGGGTGCGTCGTCCACCAGCGCCAGGTCGGCCCAGCCCCGGAGCACGATCGCGCGCCGGCCGTGCGCACGGGCCGCCGCGATCATGTTCCGGCTGAGGTCCTGCGGCGCGCGGATGCTGCCGAAGCCGAAGTAGACGGGCGGTGCAGCGGCGTCCAGAAAGGACTCCAGCTCCGCGGACAGCGGCCGCTCGTCCGGCAGGATCCAGGCGCCCGTTTGCACGACGTCCAGGCCCGCGGTCTCCGGCCACGGCCCCAGGGTGGGGTCGGCGGCCAGCCAGGGCCGGTCGGTGAACAGGTGGCTCCGGACGTCGGTGACCGGCGCCAGGCCGGCGGCCGTCCGGTGCGCGTTGAGCAGGTCGCGCCAGGTGTCGTTCCAGCGCTGGGCGTCCCGCGCCCACAGGGTGCCGTTGTCCACCGTCCCGTCCGCCGGTTTCTCGCCCAGCATGGGATACACCGGAGGCGCGTGCTGCGGGGACGGCAGGAACGCGGGGCAGTACCCGGCCAGCACGTAGCCGATCCCCCGCTGCTCGGCCACCGTGCGCGCGGCGATCACCAGGTAGCCGCCGGCCACGATGACGTCGCAGCCCTCGGCCGCCGCCGCGACGGCCTCGAACTGGGCGGCCACCGAGTCCGCCACCATCCGGCGCCGCTGCTCGGGTGTGGGCGGCGCGGCCGTGGGGCTGACTTTCCCGGTCGAACGCAGTTCGGGGCCGACGGGCGTGAACGGAATCCGAAAACCCTCGACCTGCTCGCGGAAGTCCGGTGGCGCGCACACCCGGACGTCCTGCCCCAGTTCCTGCAACCGCACCGCCAGCGCCACCACCGGCTGCACATCGCCACGCGACCCGATCGTGCACAGCAGAACACGCATGGAAATCTCCCCTCGTCGGCTTACGACCCGGAATTCTGGACCCGTCCCCGGGTCTTGCCGCAAGCCCCGCACCCTGCTATATGTTCCAATGGGGAGAAAAAGTGCTCAGTTGAGGAAACTCCGCGAAGCCGAAGTTATCCGGACGTCCGGCCACGGTGCCCTGCGGATCGCGGCGATACCGAACACCAGCACCGCGGTGAACCCGATCAGCCCGCCGACCAGTGACAGCTGCGTACGGTCGACCGCGGGCTCCCAGCGGACTTCGTCCTTCTTGAAGACGAACACCCCAACCGGTTTGGCATTGAACCCACGGGTGCGCGCGCGTTGCTCGACCGGGTTGCCGCGCACCTTGAAGACCGGGAGCACCGTCGTGCCGTCGGCCACTTCGAACGGTTCGCCGTAGACCTGGGTGAACCGCTGTTCCTTCGGCAGATTCTCCGGAGTTTCCCGCAACTGCACGACGACCCCTCTCGTAACGATGTTTTCACCGTACCGCTTGTCAAGGGTCCCGTCTCTTGAGCCGTTCGGTGTGGGCGGAACGGGCTTGCGGCCGGTGCGACGCCCCCGGGGATTCCGCCGCCAGGCCGGTGAGCACGGCCCGGACGAGCCGTTCGGCCTCGCGGTCGACGGCGCGTGCGCTGTCGAAGCGCATCAGCCCGTCGCCGAGCAGGGTGGCGAGCCCGTGCAGGGCGGCCCAGAGGATGAACTCGGCCCCGGGGCGCGCCGACGCGGTCAGGCCACCAGCGTCGACGAGCCGGTCCAGTTCCGTGACCAGCACGTCGTGCGGATGCGGGGAGAGCGGCGTTTCGGGCCCGTCGCGGTGCTCGGGGGCCTGGTTGAAGGCGAGGCTGGCGACGGACGGATCCTCCAGTGCCCAGCGGACGTAACCGCGGCCGACCGCGATCAGCCGCTGCTGCGGGTCCGCGCGCTGTTCGCGCGCCCGCCCGGCGACCCTGGCCAGTCGTTCGCCCAACCGGGCGAGCACCACGGCGGACAGGGTGCGGACGAGCGCGTCGCGGGAGTCGAAGTGGTGGTAGGCGGCGCTGGGACTGACCCCGATCCTGGCCGAGACCTCGCGCAGCGACCAACCGTCGACGCCGCGCTCACGCACCAGGGACTCCGCGGCTTCGAGCAATGCGCCGCGCAGGTCGCCGTGGTGATAGCTCCGCCTCGCCATCGCGGAATCTTAGCACCGTTCAGATTCTGTGCTAGCTTCGAGTCAAGCGATGTGAACGCTGTTCAGACAGGAGCGACCGTGCCCGACGCAAACCCCATACCGGACGTGAGCCGCGCGCCGGCGCCGATTGTGAAAGGCGAGCCGGTGCAGGTGGCCGAGGGCGTCTTCGTGCTGGCCGACCACCGCGTGCCGATCGTGCCGAACATCGGCATCGTGGTCGGCGAGCGGGCCGCGCTGGTCGTGGACACCGGTTTGGGGCCCCGCAACGGCAGGTACGCGCTCGAGCAGGCAAGGCGGCTCGCGGACGGGCGGCCGCTGTACCTGACGATCACGCATTTCCATCCCGAACACGGCTTCGGCGCACAGGCGTTCAAGGGCGCCGCCACCATCATCTACAACCGCGCCCAGCGCGACGAGCTGCGCCGCAAGGGCGCGGGCTACCTCGACCTGTTCACCGGCATGGGGCCCGGCATCGCCGACGAGCTGGCAGAGGTCGAGCTGACCGGGCCGGACATCACCTATGCCGGTGGCCAGGCCGAGATCGACCTCGGCGGGCACACCGTGGTGCTGCACGAGTGGGGTCCGGCGCACAGCGCGGCCGACCAGACCGTGCTCGTGGACGGCCGCGTGCTGTTCACCGGGGATCTGGCCGAGACCAGGATGTTCCCGATCACGCCCTACTTTCCCCCGCACGACACCGATGTCGACGTCGATCGGTGGATCACCGCGCTCGACCGGCTGCTGGCCATGGAGCCCACCGTCGTCGTCCCCGGCCATGGCGAGATCAATGACGCCTCGCTGCTCGGCGACGTCCGCGGCTACCTCGACCACGTCCGCGGTGAAACCCTTCGCCTACGAGCCGACGGCACGGGTCTCGACGAGGCGACAGCGGTGATCGAACGGGACGCCCGGGTCCGCTGGCCGGACTGGGACAATCCCGAATGGATCGGCCTGACCGTGAAAGCCTTGTACGCCACCAGCCAAACCTGACCCGAGGCTTACTCCTGGGTCCACTCGGGTTGGGTGAAGTGCGCGACCCTGGCGGCGGCGGGTGCCCGGCCGAGCAGCACGACCTCGCGGAACTGCCAGAGCAGCGCACCGGTGGGCGCGTGGATGGTCATGCCGGGGCCGAGCCGCATCTGCAGCAGCCCGGCTTCGCCCGCCGGCGGGGCGTTGTCGCGCAGCGATTCCTGCCGCACCGCGTCTTCGGCGTGGACCCAGTGCGGAGTGTCGTCGGCGGCCAGCCTGGCGAGGTCCACCAGGTGTACCGAGTGGACCTCGGCCGGGCTGGGGCGCAGGGCGGTGGTGTCGGTCAGCGCCACCACGATCGGGGTGATCGCGAATCCCGACGCGGCCGGGAAGTCGTCGAGCTCGCCGAGGATGTCGCCGGGACTCGCGGTCAGGCCGAGTTCCTCGTGCAGTTCGCGGACGGCGGCTTGCCGGGGTGTCTCACCTTCGTCCAGGCGGCCGCCGGGCAGTGCCCACTGACCGGCGTTGCGACCGCGGTAGGCCCGCCTGATCACGATCACCGCCAGCGCCCCTGCCGCCCGCTCGACCACGCACAGCAGGACCGCCGCGCGGCGGCTGCCAGGGGCCGGCGGAACCTCGGTGCGCTCGAACGCGGCCAGCCGGGAGCGCGCGAGCGCGCGGAAGTCACCGATGCTCTCCGGAACGCTCGGTCCCGTGGTGCGGTCCATGGGTCGATCTTGCCCCATCGCGCGGGGACCATGTGCGCGGAGACCACTACCCGTACCAGCACTGTGGCGGCCGAATCCGTAGCAGCCGGCCGGCTGCGTCCCTAGCGTTCTTCACCATGACGGCGCGCACCGCCTGAATGTCCACTATAGACACTAATCTTTGGAGGGTCGATGACGCCCCGACACCGAATTCCTCGCCGACGCAACGGCTTCGCGATACGCCGCGCCGCGGCCATGACCGCAGCTACCGTGGCCGCGCTGCTGCTGCCCTGGTCCCCCGCGCACGCCGCCACCCTGCAACCGGTCACCGGCTTCGCCAACCCTGGCGCGCTGGCGATGTACGTCTACCGCCCCGCGGACCTTCCCGACCGCGCACCGGTCGTGGTCGCCCTGCACGGATGCACGCAGAACGCGCAGACCTACGCCGACAACTCCGGCCTGACGAAGTTCGCCGACCAGCACAAGTTCCTGCTGGTTTTCGCCGAGCAGTCCACCGGCAACAACCTCAACCGGTGCTTCAACTGGTTCCAGGCCGGTGACATCGACCGCGGCCATGGCGAAGCCGCCTCCATCGGCAACATGGCTGGGCACGCGGTCTCGAAGCTGGGCGGCGACGGCGACCGGGTCTACGTCACCGGTCTGTCCGCCGGTGGCGCGATGACCGCCGTCGTGCTCGCGACCCATCCGGACGTGTTCAAGGCCGGCGCGATCATGGCCGGGCTGCCCTACAAGTGCGCCACCTCCGTGGTCAACGCCTTCACCTGCATGAATCCCGGCGTCGACAAACCGCCCGCCGAATGGGCACAGCTGGCCAAGTCCGGTAACCCCGGCTTCAACGGTCCCTGGCCCAGGGTCGCGATCTGGCACGGCACCGCCGACACCACGGTCACGGAGAAGAACGCCGACGAACTGCGCGACCAGTGGACCGCGGTGCACGGCGCGAGCCAGACGCCCAGCCGCACCAGCACCTTGGCACCCAACAACACCCGGCACGAGGAATACGATGCCAACGGCACAGTCGCCGTCGAACTGAACCGGGTGCCGGACATGCCGCACGGCACCCCGGTCCATCCCGGCTCCGGCCCCGAGGACTGCGGCCAGGCCGGGCCGAACTTCCCCGACACCATCTGCTCCAGCTACCACGTCACCCGCTTCTTCGGCCTCAGCACCTAGGCCGGGGCCGAGGATCAGGTTCCCTTCGCAGACTCACCGGTCAGTGCGGCCGCGGTCAGGGTGAGATGCCGGGTTAGCGCCTCGGCTGCGGCGTCGGCGTCGCGGGCCAGCGCCGCCTCCTCCAGGCGGCGGTGTTCTTCGACGCCGTCCCGGTCCGGGTCGCGGTGCGCCGACCACCGGCGGGCCAGCTCGCTCGCGGTCCACATCCGGTCGAAGGTCTCCAGCAGGACGGGGTTGCCGCAGCCTTCCAGCAGGGTGCGGTGGAAGACCCGGTGGGCTTCGGACCAGGCGTCGCTGAGGTACTCGCCCTCCTCCGGCACGAACACCGGGGTGCGGGCCAGCCGGTGGTGGGCGGCCCGCACGCGGGCCTCCCAGTCGACGTCGCCGCGTTCGATGGACAGGCGCAGCAGGACCGGTTCGATGGTCCGGCGGGCCTCCGCGATCTCCTGCCAGCGGCGGTCGGAGAAGGCCGGCACGGCGAAGCCGCGGTTGGGCAGCCGGTCGGCGAGGCCGTCGCCGACCACCCGCACCAGCGCCTCGCGCACGACGGCCAGGCTCACGCCCTGCTCCCTGGCGAGGTCCTGCGGTTTGAGGGCGGCACCTGGGGCATGGTCCCCGCGCATGATCGAGTCCCGCAGGTGCGCGTAGACCTGCTCGGAGAGCATCTGCTTGCCCGGCATGGCGCCATCATAGACGATTCAGTAGATAATCGATTATTAGTGCTATGGTCGATCTAGTAATCCGCTGAACAACCATGGGAGGAACGACGCGATGAGCGCCACCGAACGGATCGAGGTTTCCCGGCGCATCCCCGCCACCGCAGACGCCATCTTCGCGGTGCTGACCGACCCGAAGGGCCACGTGGACATCGACGCGTCGGGAATGCTCATCGACGCCGAAGGGGAACCGGTCGAGCAGGCCGGCGACCGGTTCCTGGTGCACATGGACCGGGAAGCGCTCGGAGACGTGCCGCTGGGCAAGTACGACGTCGAGGTCGTCATCACCAAGCTCACGCCGGACGAAGAGATCGCCTGGACCGTCGAAGGCCGGCTCCGGCCGCATGCCCGCCACATCTACGGCTACCGGCTGGAGCCTGCCGAGACCGGCACCCTCGTCACGTCGTACTACGACTGGTCGGAGGTCGACGAAAGCTGGAAAGAGCGCCTCACCTTCCCGGTGGTCCCCGAATCCGCCCTCAAGGCAACCCTCGGGATCCTCGAGCGCACGGTCCGCCGGCGAGCCGCCGGGGCATGATCGGATCGGTTCGCAATGGTCGGGCGCGACGGGGGTGCCTTCGACCAGGGTTGACGTCGAAGGAGGCCTCATGATTTCGGCACTCAACCGGCTCGTCGATCTGGTCGAGGAGCACCTCACCGAGGAGCTCGACGTCACCGGACTGGCCGGCGCGCTCGGCACGACCGAGTACCACCTGCGCCGGATGTTCTCGTCGCTGGCGGGCATGCCGCTGTCGGAGTACGTGCGACGGCGCCGCATGACCGTCGCCGCCGCCGACGTCGTCCGGGGTGCGGACGATCTGCTGAGCATCGCCGTCCGGCACGGCTACGGCTCGACCGAGGCGTTCGGGCGCGCGTTCCGGGCGGTGCACGGTGCCGGCCCGAGCGACGTCCGCCGCGACGGAGGCCCCCTTCGCACACAACCACAGCTCAGGTTCCGCCTGACCGTCGAAGGGAACATCCCCATGGACACCCGCATCGCCGACCGCCCCGCGTTCCGGCTCATCGGGCACGCAGCCCGGGTCCCGCTCATCCACCAAGGCGTCAACCCGCACATCCAGCGGCACGTCACCGCACTGCCGCCGGAGGAGCACTCGCGGCTAAAGGCACTCGGCGACACCGAACCGGAGGGTCTGCTGCAGGTCAGCGACGACCTCGACCCGGACGGGACCGAGGGCAGCGAACTGACTTACCTGCACGGGGTCGCTGTCTCCGCGAATACTCCGGCGCCCGGCGACCTCGACGCCATCGAGGTGCCGGCCGGCAGGTGGGCGGTCTTCCGCACCACCGGTCCCCATCCGCAGGCCCTGCAGCAGGCATGGGCCGCGACCGCGACCGAGTGGTTCCCCGCCAACCCGTGGCGGCTGCGGCCGGGCCCCTCGATCGTCGCGGTCCTCGAGCGCGCGGACGACTTCAGTACCGCAACGTGCGAGCTGTGGCTCCCCGTCGAACCAGCGTGAGAGCGGGTCCTGGCACCGTCCACAGTGGAGTGGACGGTGCCGGCCTGCTGAGGGCTGATCTGCTCACGGCAGAGAAACCGGCGCACGGGGCCGGGGCGGCGGCATGGTCGGGGCATGACGAACGAAGAAAAGCAGCCGCAGTTCGACCACCGGCTCCGGGAGCGGTTCCTCGGCCAGCGGGTGCTGGTCCTCGACGGCGTGCTCGACGACGACAACGGGACGGTGCTCGCCACCCAGCTGCTCTCCCTCGCCAGCGAGGATCCGCGGAAGGACATCGCGCTGTGGATTCACTCGCCGGGCGGCTCGGTCCCCGCGATGCTGGCCATCCGCGACGTGATGCGGCTCGTGCCTTGTGACGTGTCCACGCTCGTACTGGGGTTGGCGTGCAGCGCGGGGCAGTTCCTGCTGTCCGCGGGCACGCCGGGCAAACGCTTCGCCCTCCCGCACGCCCGCGTCCTGATGCACCAGGGCTCGTCGGGGATCAGCGGCTCGGCGGTCGAGGTGGAAGTGCAGGCGGACGACCTGCGCCACACCAGGGACACGGTGCTCGGGCTCATCGCGGAGGACACCGGCCAGCCGATCGACCGGATCTTCACCGACTCGCTGCACGACCGCTGGTTCACCACCGAACAAGCACGCGAATACGGCTTCATCGACCAGGTCGTCGACAATCTCGGCCAGGTGCTGCCCGTGCGCACGTACGAACTGGGCCTCGGTTCGAGGGGAGCCGACGCATGAGTTCCTACACCATCCCCAACGTCATCACGCGCAGCGCGGCCGGCGAGCGGATCATGGACGTCTACTCGCATCTGCTGTCGTCGCGGATCGTCTACCTCGGCACCGCGATCGACTCCGGGGTGGCCAACGCGCTCATCGCCCAGCTGCTGCACCTGGAGGCCGACAACCCGGAGCAGGAGATCAACCTGTACATCAACTCCGAAGGCGGCGACCCGTCCGCGATGCTCGCGCTGTACGACACCATGCGCTACATCAAGGCGCCGGTGGCCACGACCTGCGTCGGCCAGGCCGTCGCGGCCGGCGCGGTGCTGCTGGCCGCGGGTGCGCCGGGGCAGCGCGCGGTGCTGCCGCACACCCGGGTGGTGCTGCACCAGCCCGCGGCGCAGAGCCGCGGCACCATCCCGGACCTCATCCTGCATGCGGACGAGGTGGTGCGGGTGCGCACCCAACTGGAGGAGATCCTCTCGAAGCACACCGGCCGTGAGATCTCGGACCTGCGGCACGACACCGACCGGGACCGCGTGTTCGACGCGGCGGGCGCCGTCGACTACGGGCTCGCGGACCAGGTCCTCGACCACCGGATCTGAGGCCCTGGCCTCAGGCGGCCAGCAGCACGGGTCCCGCCGGACGGCGCACGGCCGCGGGACCCGTGCGGTGTCGCCGGAAGTCGCCGGCGATGCCGACGAGCAGGTCGGCCAGGTCGACACCGAGCGCACCGGCGACCGCCGAGATCATCTCGCTCGACGGCTCCTTGCGGCCGCGCTCGATCTCGGACAGGTACTGCGGGGAGATACCGGCCCGTTCCGCGACGTCGACAAGGCGGCCGCCCTGCTCGTCCCTGGTCGCGCGCAGGCTCCGGCCGAGCGCCTCACGCCACAGCGGCTCCGGCTCATGTTCGGGCTCGGGGGTGCGGTTCCGGTGGAATTGGAGAATGTCCGCCATACCGTCATCCTGACACTCCCCCGGCGCCCTTGGCAGCGGTTCCGCTCCGGGCGGACAACCCGCGGTCCCCGTGGCACAGTCCTCAGTGTGCAGTTGGACGATCTGCCGGACTGGCTGCCGGCCTGGTGCCGGGACCAGCTGGGTGGCGAGCCCGCCGACGTGCTGTTCCGGCTGCGACAGATGTCGGTGGTGTTCGGTCTCCGGCTGGCCGGCGGCACGGATGTCGTGGTCAAGGCGCGCCCCGACGACGGCCGGGCCGGGTCGTGCGTCGCGGCGCAGGCCAGGCTGGCCGAGCGCGGGTTTCCGTGTGCCCGGCCGCTCACACCGGCTGTCGGTGTCGGTGCACTCGCCGTGCACGCCGAGGAGTTCCGGCCCGGCGGCGAGGTGTTGCGCGGGGACTCGCCGGACGTGGCCGTGCGCTACGCGGAGGTGTTCGCCGGGCTGATGGCCGAACTGACCGACGTGACCGTCGCGCCCCCGCTGCCGAATCCGCGCTGGGCGCGCTTCGACCACACGGACCCCGGGATTTGGCCGACGATCGACTTCCTCGATGAGCGGGACCAGAGCGTCGTGCCCGCGTTTGTCGTCGACACGGCCGTCCTGGTCCGCAAGCGGCTGCTGGCCACCGGCCTGCCGTGCGTGCTGGGCCACGCCGACTTCGAAGCGCAGAACCTCCGGTGGCACGGCCGGCGGGTGTGGGTGGTGCACGACTGGGACAGCCTGGCGTGGCAGCCGGAGGCGGCGCTGGTGGGCGCGGCGAGCGGGGGTTTCGCCGGCGCCGGGCCGCCCACGCTGGCGCCGGTCCGGAGTTCCGAGGCGTTCCTGGTGGCCTATCAGGACATCCGGGGGCGCTCGTTCACCGCCGAGGAGCAGGAGATCGCGTGGGCCGCCAGCTTGTGGCCGGCGGCGCACCACGCCCGCTGGGAAGCACTGCACGGCGGCAGCACCCCGGTGATCGGCGATGCGCTCCGGGCACAGGCGGCCGAACGCCTCCGCCGGGCCGGAATCGCCCGGGACCCGGCCAGGTCGCGCGGAACGTGACTCGGCTCAGCTCGGGGTGGTGCGCCGCTGTGCGACCCAAGCCGCGAGATGGGCGCGGTTGGCGAGGCCCAGCTTGCCGAGGATCCGGTTGACGTGGGTCTCGGCCGTGCGTACCGAAATGCGCAGCCGGGTGGCGATTTCGCGGTTGGTGAGACCCTGTGCGACCAGGCCGGCGATCTCGGCCTCGCGTCGAGTGAGCGGGTCGTGGTCGCCGGCCGGTTCCCGCGGCAGCTCGTCGTGCAGGGCGTAGTGGATCGCGGCGGCACGGGGAAGTGCCCTCCCCCGGCGCACCGTGTCCTCGAACCTGGCATCGCCCAGCTCCTGCCTCGCCCGGTCGGTACCAGCCCGGTGCCACTGCGCGTCCAGCCTGCCGTGCCTGGCCAGCGTGCCTTCGTTGGAGTACATCGCCTCGGTCACGCCGAGCAGGATCGCCGCGCGCTCGTGCCGACCGGTCAGCGACGCCAGCCACGCCAGTGTCTCCAGGCACAGCGAGCCGATGAAGGCGTTGTCCAGTTTCGAAGCCGCCCACAGCCCGTCGATGGCCGTCTGTTCGGCGTCGGCCAGCTCGCCGAGGATGACGTTGGCGCGGGAGAGCAACATCAACGCGGCGCTGCGCTGGTAGTACTCGTTCCGCTCCGCGCAGAACTGGATGATCCGCGCCAGCTCGGCCCGGCCGGCGGCAGGGTCACCGGACAGGGCGGTCGCGGATGCGGCCGAGCCGAGCATCGTGAGCTGCGGGCCCGGCAGCCCGTGCCGGCCGAACACGGCCGCCGCCGCGGTCGCGTCCGGGATGACGCGGGCCGCGTCGTTCTGGATGACCGCGAAGATCGTGCGGGCCCAGGCCGCCCACGCACCCGACAGCTCGTCGCCACGTCGCGTGGCGATTTGCTGCGCCTGGTCGAGCAGGTCGGCGGCGGCATCGGGCTCGTTGTGCACCGCGGCGAAGACCGAGCTGACCGCCAGGCCGGGCACCCGGTCCGGCACGTCCGGGGGCGCCGCGGCCAGCGCGCGGTTGATCCAGATGCCCAGCTCGGCGTCGAAACCGCGGACCGCGAAGTAGTCCCGTAGCTGCCACATCATCCGCAGCGCGATGTTGGCAGTCTCGGGCTGCTGGAGGCAGAAGGTGATCGCGGCACGCAGGTTGGCATGTTCGCCGCGCAGCTCGCGCACCCAGGCCACCTGATCCGGCCCGACCCAGTCCGCGGCGAAGGAGTCGGCCAGTTCGGCGAGCCGGCGCTGGTGGCGGAGCTGGAGCCGGACCAGCTCGCCGGCCTGTTCCAGGCGCTCGATGCCGTATTCGCGCAACGTCTCCAGTAGCCGGAACCGAAGCCGATCGGGCTGTTCGACCCGGATCAGCACGGACTTGTCGACAAGGCCGTCGATCAGATCGAGGATGTCCGCCGCGTCGATGCCGTCCCCGGCGCACACGTGTTCGGCGGCGGGCAGATCGAACGAGCCGACGAACACCGAGACGCGGGCCCACAGCAGCTGCTCGCCGGGAGAGCAGAGGTCGTAGCTCCAGTCGATGGTGGCCCGCAGCGACTGCTGGCGCTCACCGGCCGCCGCGAACTTCACTGCGAGCAGCCGGTCCGGATGCTGTTGCAGCCGTTCGGCGATCTGCTCCGGTGACAGCGTCCGGATCCGCGCGGCGGCCAGCTCGATGGCCAACGGCACCCCCGCCAGCTGCCGGCTCAGCCGCGCCACCGCGGCGGCGTTGTCGACGGTCAGCTCGAAGGACCACCACGCCGCGCGGGCGCGATCCACGAACAGCCGCACGGCGTCGTACCGGCCGAGCTCGTCCGGTGCGGGGGCACTGGCCTCATCGGGTACGGACAGCGGTGGCACCGTCATCACCTGCTCGCCGTCGGACTCGAAGGACTGCCTGCTGGTGGCCAGCACGGTGACCTTCTCGGTGCTCGCCAGGATCTTGTGCACGAGCTCGGCACAGGCGAGGATGAGATGCTCGCAGTTGTCCAGCACCAGCAGCAGATGCCGGCCGCGTAGATGGTCCAGGACGCTCTGCTCGGTGGGATCCAGCAACCCGAGCTCCGCGCCGACCGTGTTCGCCAGCAGGGCCGGCTCCCGCAGCTCGGCCAGCGGCACGAACACGGCGCCGTCGGCGAACTCGCCCGCGACCTCACGCACCACCTGCACGGCCAGCCTGGTCTTGCCGACGCCACCGGTCCCGGTCAACGTCACCAGCCGGGACACCGACAACAGCCGCCGCGCCTCGGCGGTCTCCCGCTCCCGGCCGACATAACTGGTCGGCTTAACCGCGTTGCGGTCCATAGTGGTGCGAACGCTACGCGGGCGATCACCTTGGCGCAACGCGGCCAGCACACAGTCCATTGCGGACAGCCGAGTCAGGTTTCCTGTCGTGACAGCGCTTCGAGCGACCGATCGGGCATACTGGTGTGGTGAAGTACGTGCTGCTGATCTGTGACGATGAGAAGGTGTCGCCGTCGATGGAAGAGATTGCGGCGGATCCCGCGCACCAGGAGTACACGGCGGAGGTGGATCGCCGCGGCGCCAGCCTCGCTGGTGCGCGGCTGCGTCCGGTGGCGGATGCGACGACGGTCCGGGTCCGGGATGGCGAGATGCTGGTGTCCGATGGCCCGTTCGCGGAGACGAAGGACTTCATCGGCGGTATCCACATCATCGAGTGCGCTGATCTGGATGACGCGCTCGCGATCGCTGCGCTGCATCCCTACGCGAAACACGGTTGTGTCGAGGTGCGTCCCGTGTGGGAATGACCGCCGACGTGCTCTTTCCCGCGGAGGCGGCGATATGATCGCCGACGTGCTTTTTCCCGCGGAGGCGGTGATATGACAGCGCCAGACGAGGTTCGGGCCGCGGTCGATGCGGCGTATCGGCACGAGTGGGGCCAGGTGGTCGCCACGCTGATCGGGCTGACCGGGAACTGGGACCTGGCCGAGGACTGCGCGCAGGACGCGTTCGCCGCCGCGCTGGCGACCTGGGCGCGCGATGGGGTGCCCGAGCGTCCGGGTGCCTGGCTCACCACGACGGCGCGGCACCGGGCGACCGATCGGCTGCGGCGGGACACGGTGGGTGCGACGAAGCTGCGGCAACTCGCGGTGCTGGAGCGGGATCCGATCGAGCCGTTGGCGGAGGAGATCCCGGACGAGCGGTTGCGGTTGATCTTCACCTGCTGCCATCCCGCGCTGCCGTTCCCGGCCAGGGTAGCGCTCACGCTGCGCACGCTGGCCGGGCTGAGCACGGGTGAGATCGCCAAGGCGTTCCTGGCCGCCGAGCCGGCGATGGCGCAGCGCCTGGTGCGCGCCAAGCGCAAGATCGTGGAGGCGGGGATCCCGTACCGGGTGCCGCCGGCGGAACTGCTGCCGCGGCGGCTGACCGCTGTTCTGGCGGTGCTGTACCTGATCTTCAACGAGGGCTACGACGAGGTGGACGGGCGCAGGGCGCTGGCGGCCGACGGGATTCACCTCGCCAGGATGCTCGTCCGCCTGATGCCGGCCGAGCCCGAGGCGCGCGGTCTGCTGGCGTTGATGCTGCTGCTGGAGGCCCGCCGCGCGAGCCGCACCGACGACGGCGTGCTGGTCACCCTGGAGAACCAGGACCGGTCCCGGTGGGATCGCGCGCTGATCACCGAAGGCGTCGCGACGCTCGACGAAGCGTTGGCCATCCGGCGTTCCGGGCCGTATCAGGTGCAGGCCGCGATCGCCGCCTGTCACGCCACCGCCCCGGACTCCGCGGCTACCGACTGGCCGCAGATCGCCGCCCTCTACACCGAGCTCGCGCGGCTGACGCCGTCGCCCGTGGTGGACCTCAACCGCGCCGTAGCGATCGCGATGGCCGACGGCATCTCCGCCGGGCTCGCCCTCGTGGACGAGCTCGCCGGGTCCGGCAAGCTCGACGGCTACTACCTGCTGCCCGCGACCAGGGCCGATCTGCTCCGCCGGGACGGCCGGCTCGCCGAAGCCGCCACCTCCTACGAAGAAGCGCTGAAACTGGCACCGACCGACGCCGAACGCCGGTACCTGACCACACGCCTGCACAGCCTCTGACCAGCATCGACCAACACGGTCGAACTTTTTCCGAAACTCTTCCGCGCCGATGTCGATCCAGGGCGGCCTCCTTCGTCGGTGGGCAAAACCCACCAAAGAGAGAGGCGAGAACGATGTCGAACAACCTGACCGCCACCATGACCGTCGACCGGACGCCGGACGAGGTCTTCGCGGCCATCACCAATGTGCGCGGCTGGTGGAACGAGAACCTCATCGGCCACTCCGCCGCCCTGCACGACGAGTTCGTCTTCACCGACGACTTCACCCACGCCGGGGAAACGGCCCAGGGCAAGGAGGGCATCCGGTTCGCCCGGTTCCAGCTCACCGAGGTCGAGCCGGGCAAGCGGATGATCTGGCACGTCGTGGACTCCTACCTCACGTTCGTCGACGACCGCGACGAGTGGACCGGCACCGACGTCGTCTTCGACCTCACCGCCAACGCCAAGGGCACCACGCTGCATTTCACCCACATCGGTCTCACCGCTGCCGAATCCGAGTGCTTCGACGCGTGCTCACGCGGCTGGACCTTCTACATCACCACGAGCCTGCCGCAGCTGATCACCACCGGCACCGGCCAGCCCATCGCGAGCTACCGCTGAGCCGAAGGGACCCAGAACCCATGTCTGTCATCGAAAGCTCCGCACAAGCCACCACCGCCGGTCCGCCGGCACGTCCTCGCCAAGGGGTCGTGCTCGGACTGGCCTGCGCCGCCCAGGCGATGGTGGGCCTGGACATTGCCATCGTGAACGTGGCCCTGCCCTCGATCCAGCGCGACCTCGGCGTCAGCCAGAGCAGTGTGCAGTGGGTCGTGGTCGCCTACGGCCTGCTGCTCGGCGGGTTCCTCCTCGTCGGCGGCCGGATGGCCGACCTGCTGGGACGACGCCGCATCCTGCTCGCCGGGCTCGGCCTGTTCACCGCCGCATCGCTGCTGGCCGGCTTGGCGCAGCACGGCGGCGTGCTGATCACCGCGCGTGGGCTCCAGGGATTGGGTGGCGCGCTCGTCGCACCCGCGGCGTTGTCGCTGCTGGCCGTCACCTTCCGCGAAGGGCGGGAACGCAACCGGGCCCTCGGCATCTTCGGCGCCGTCGGCGGCGCGGCCGGAACGGTGGGTGTGGTCGCGAGCGGCCTCATCGCGGCCGGTCCGGGCTGGCGGTGGGCGTTCTTCATCAACGTTCCGGCGGGCCTGCTGCTCATCGCACTCGCCATCACCTGCCTTGCCGCCGATGCGGCCCGCGGGCGTCCCGGACGGCTCGACGTCGCGGGGGCGAGCACGATCACCGGCGGACTGCTGATCTTCGTCTACGCGCTCCACAACGCGTCCACCCGCGGATGGGCCGCCACCTCCACCCTGGCGTGGTTCATCGCGGCCGGCGTGCTGATAGCCGCGTTCGTCTGGATCGAGAAGCGTTCCGCCGCCCCGCTCGTGCCCGCCAAAGCGTTGCGGAACCGCACGCTGGCCGCGGCGAACCTCACTACGCTGCTCGCGTTCGGTGCGTTCTTCTCCTTCATCTTCCTCGGATCGCTGCTGATGCAGCAGGAACTCGGTTACACCCCAACGCAAACCGGCCTGGCCTGGCTGGCGACGACGATGACCGAATTCGCGACGGCGGCCGCCGCGGGGCGTCTCGTGGCCGCCGCGGGCGTCCGCCGCCTGCTGGTCACCGGCCTGACGCTGCTGGCCGCCGGAATGGTGTGGCTGACCCGGGTGCCCGCCGACGCCGACTACCTCACCGGCCCGCTTCCGGCGTTCCTGCTCGCCGGGCTCGGCTTCGGCCTCTGCGGACCCGCGCTGCAAATCGGCGCGCTGTCCGGCGTCACGGAATCGGAATCAGGATTCGCTTCCGGCCTGATCGAGACCATGCGCGAGCTCGGTGGCGCGGCCGGAGTCGCCGCGGTGTCCACCGTCCTGGTCGCCGGAACCGGCCTAGCCGGCTTCCACACCGCCTTCGCCGCCATCGGTGTCCTCGCCGGCCTCGGAGCCATCACCGCGGCGGCCGGATTCCGGAGGTACAGTGGCGGTTAGTTTGATGGTGGTCGTACAAGGAGGTGAGGGTTGTGCGCGCGATCGGCCTGACCGAGTTCGGTGGACCCGAGGTGCTGCGGGTGATCGAACTGCCCGATCCGGTGCCGGGCGGTGGTGAGGTGCGCATCCGGGTGCACGCCGCCTCGGTCAACCCCACCGACACCTTGCTCCGCTCCGGCGCCACGAGCGCGCGGTTCAACGGCCGTCCCGGGCCGTATGTGCCGGGTATGGACGCGGCGGGCGTGGTCGACGCGATCGGACCGGACACCGACACCCCGCTCCGGCAAGGGGATGCGGTGGTCACGATCGTCCGCCCCTACCAGCCTCGCGGCGGCGCTTACGCCGAGCTGGTCGTGGTGCCCGCCGAGTCGGTGGTGCCGATTCCGTCCGGTGTGGACTTCCCGGCCGCTTCCACGCTGCTGATGAACGCCCTCACCGCCAGGCTCGGGCTGGATCTGCTCGCCGTGCCGGCCGGCGGCACCGTCGCGGTGACCGGAGCGGCCGGGGCCTTCGGCGGATACGCGGTGCAGCTGGCCAAGAGCGATGGGCTGCGCGTGCTGGCCGACGCCGCACCGGCCGACACGCGGCTGGTGGCCGGTCTTGGCGCGGATGAGGTGGTGCCGCGCGGTGACGACGTCGCCGATCGGTTCCGCGCGTGCGCGCCCGCGGGGGTGGACGGCGTGCTCGACGGGGCGATGCTGCACGAGCTGGTCGTCCCGGCGATCCGGGACCGTGGCGGGATCGCCGTCATCCGCGGCTGGGACGGCCCGGTCGACCGCGGTATCCGGGTGCACCCGGTCTGGGTCACCGAAGGGGCCACCGATCACGCCCGGTTGCTCCGGCTGCGGGACCAGGCCGAGGCCGGCGAGCTGACCCTGCGCGTTGCCGACGTGCTGCCCGCCGACCAGGCGGCCAAGGCGCACCGGCGACTGGCCGATGGCGGGCTGCGGGGCCGTCTCGTGCTGGACTTCACCGCCGTGTAGTTAGGTGGTGTCGGTGTGGGAGCCTGGCGGTTAGTCGCGATTCCGGGCGACTTTGTCTTGGCGTGTCGGCGCCTGGAGGAGGAACCTGAGTGCGCAGAGATCGGCGACTCGTGTCGGAAGCCAGGGGTGTCGTGGGCGTGGAGGCGTGCTGGTGGTGGTGAAACTTCGCCGGGGCGGCGATCCGCGGCGGATCGGTCGGTACCGGGTGATCCGGCAGCTCGGTGTGGGCGGCATGGGCGCGGTCTATCTGGCGTCCGGCAAGGACGGCCGGTCGGTGGCCGTCAAGGTCATTCGCGCCGAGCACGCCGCCAATCCGGTGTTCCGGGCGCGGTTCAGACGCGAGGTTGCCGCCGCCCAGCGGGTGCGTCCGTTCTGCACCGCCCCGATCATCGATGCCGACCCCGACGCCAACCCGCCGTACCTGGTGACCGAGTTCGTCAACGGCCCCAGCCTGCACGACCACGTCGCCACCAGCGGGCCGCTGCGCGGCGCGGATCTGGAAGCGCTGGCGGTCGGCGTGGTGGCCGCGCTGACCGCGATTCACGACGCCGGGGTGGTGCACCGCGATCTGAAGCCCGCGAACGTGCTGCTGTCGCCGTTCGGGCCGCGGGTGATCGACTTCGGGATCGCCAGGGTGACGGATCTGACGCGGCTCAGCGTGGACGGCGCGGTGATGGGAACCCCGGCGTTCATGGCACCGGAGCAGGTTCGGGCCGAGCAGGTCACGACCGCCGCCGACGTGTTCGCCTGGGGTGGGGTGGTCGCGTTCGCCGCCCGTGGCGAACCGCCGTTCAGGGGAGAGTCGACGGCGGCCGCGCTGCATCAGATCCTCACCGGCGAGCCCGGCCTCGGCGGTCTGGACGGCGCACTGCGCGACCAGGTGCTGGCCGCGATGTCGAAAACTCCCGAGCGCAGACCGACCGCCCACGACATCCTCGGAAGCCTGATCTCCAGCGGCACGCCCGCACCCGCCGAGGTGCCCGACGTCGAGGCGCCCCGGGCCGCGCCGAGCGGCGCCGACCCGGCGGAGGTCTCCTACCGGCGCGCCGCGGAGGCCGGTGACGCCACGGCCATGCACGATCTGGCGGATCTGCTCCGCAAGAGCTACCGGACCGAGGAGGCCGAGCACTGGTACCGCAAGGCCATCGACGCCGGCGCGATCTTCGCTCCGGTCAACCTCGGCCTCCTGTACGACCAACGAGGTGAACTCGACGAAGCGGAACACTGGTACCGCAAGGCCGTCGACAACGGCGTGACCGCTGCCATGGCCAACCTCGGCGCGCTGCACGAGAAGCGGGGCCAGCTCGACGAAGCGGAACGCTGGTACCGCAAGGCCGCTGACGCGGGATTCGCCGGGGGCATGGGCAACCTCGGCCTGCTGCTCCAACATCGCGGTGACAACGCCGGGGCCGAGCACTGGTACCGCCAAGCCGCCGACGCCGGCGACACCTGGGCCGTGGACAAGCTCAACAACCTGCTCCGAAGAGGCGCTGAAGAATCCCACTAAACCGCAAAGCAGCAGGTTTCCACAGGTCACTCCGCTGCTCTGGGGTTTTTCCGCTGGTTGGCATTGAAGCGCGCTTTCTTCTGGCGATTCCCGCACGTGTTCATGTCACACCATTTGCGGGTGCGGCTTTGGCTGGTGTCGAAGAAGGCGGCTTGGCAGGTTGGTGATGCGCACAAGGCCAGTTTTCCGTCTCGTTCGCCTGCGATGATGCTGATCGCGTCGGCGGCGATCACGCTGAGGGCATCTTCCACGCAGGACGCCGAGCTGAGCCGCCACCGCCGCTTGCCCTCGGGCGTCAGGATGGCCGCGGCCCGCCCCTGAGCGCTGCGGTCATTGATGACCTGGACAGCAGCCGCGGGGAGAGCGCCTTGGATCGCGGCCGCTGTCGCGGCGGCGTGGATCGACTCCCTCAGTTCCCGAGCGAGGTCGAGCTGGGCGGTCGTGCAGGAGTCCACCGCGAGACCGCTCACCGCCAGCCAGTCGACGAGTCGGTGCGGCGTGGGAATGCGCTCCACAGCGTCGCCATTACGCTCCGTCAGCGTCGCCGTGAAGCTGGTCGCCAGCACGTTACCGAGGCGAAAGTCGGGGAACCCAGCACGCATGGAACCACCTTAGCTGGTTGCACGCCGACATGAAGCCATGCTAGAACCGTCTTAGCCGGTTCCGCGATGGCCAGGAGGTCTCATGCCCCGTCCAACCAGCGACGTGCAAGCATTTGAAGCCCACGCACCTGACGCTGACCTCGACGATCTGCGCGCGCGACTGGCCGCGGCGCGGCTACCGGAGGCCGAAACGGTCTACCGCGCCGCGCCCGACCCTCGCCGATGGGAACAGGGCGTTCCGCTCGCCGACCTCGTCGAGGTCGTGAACTACTGGCGCACCGGGTACGACTGGCGGTCGTTCGAGGATCGCCTCAACCGGATCGGCCAGTTCCGCACCACCATTGACGAGCTGGGCATCCATTTCCTGCACCGCCGATCCTCGCGCGCAGATGCCACTCCGCTGATCTTGACGCACGGCTGGCCGGACAGCGTTGCTCGGTTCATCGATGTGGTGGACGAGCTGGCAGATCCGAAAGACGCGGACGCGCCGGCGTTCCACGTCGTGGTCCCGTCACTACCGGGCTTTGGCTACAGCGACAAGCCGGCCACCACCGGGTGGGGAACCGAAAAGATCGCGGCCGCATGGGTGGAACTGATGGGCAGGCTCGGCTACCCCAAGTTCGCCGCGCACGGCGGCGACTGGGGAGGCAATATCACCACGGTTCTCGGCGGCAGGTTCCCGGCGCACGTGCTCGGCATCCACACAACGTTCGCGGAGGGACCGCCCGGGTTGACAACGGACGGGCTGACGGCGGTCGAGCGCGAGTGGACCGAGGAAACCCGCGATTTCTGGCGCCACCGCGCGGCGTACGCGAAGCAGCAGGCGACCCGACCGCAGACCATCGGCTACTCGCTCGTCGACTCACCGGTCGGGCTGCTCGCCTGGATCCTGGACAAGTTCGCCGAGTGGTCAGATACCGAAGACAGCCCGTTCGAGACGATTTCCAGAGACCGCGTTCTTGACGACGTGACCCTGTACTGGCTGACGCGGACCGGCGCTTCGGCGGCCCGCATCTACTACGAAAGCCACAACTCGTTGGACCCCGAACTTCGGGTCGACGTCCCGTCGGCACTCACCATGTATCCCCGCGATGTCGAGAAGTGTCCGCGCCCCTTGGCACAGGAGCGGTACCGACAGATCGTCCGATGGAGGGCGCCCGAAAGCGGCGGGCATTTCCCGGCGCTGGAGGTTCCCGAGTATTTCGTCAAAGATCTACAAGAGGGACTCGCGGCAGTGCTGGCCGCTAATCGGTGAACGGACAGCAGTGCGGTGAGACGCCAGGGAAAGGGCGCCCCACCGAGACACAAGTGAAGGCCGCCGTTCACCCAGCGGATGCGCAGGCGGCCTTCACGAGCAAGGTCAGCGACGTCGAGGCTGTCCCATCGCAAGCGGAGGAGTGTTCCCCGCGGTCGCCCCTTCAGCGAACTGAGGGGTCACCGCGAAGACAAATTCATACACCCGGTCGTCGGCGAGCCCGTCGAGCACGTAGGACTCCCCTATCCGGATTCCGTTGCGCATCAACAGTTCCTGGTGCACCGGGAAGGCCGCTCCGTCAGCGTTGACCGGGTTGCCGAGAACCTCGAGCGCCCAGGTGTCGCTGCCGATCACGGCAGGCCGGAACCGGGCCAGCCAGCGAGCTTCCCGCAAATAGATCCCGGGCATCCCGTTCGGGGCCTCCCACCGGCGGATGTCATCCGCATCGCGGCGGGCGAGAAGCTGGTTCCAACCCGTGCGAAACAGCACTACATCGCCCGGCGCGATCCGATCGATCCCGCCGAATTCCATCGCTTCCTTGATGTCCTCGACGGTGATCCGGTAGTTCTCCCGCAGCAACGGCTTGCCGTTGCTGGCTGGTTCGGCGAGATCCCCGGTCCGGCCCGCGGCCAGCTTCATTCCGAGGATGTCCAGCAGCACGCCCCGGGTGACAACCGGGCCCATGTGTTCGTTGCCCAGTTTCGTGACGCCGTTGCCGGCGGCTAAGTCGGGACCTCGGAAACCGTTGTAGTAGTACTCGGCCGCGCCGATGTGGCTGAGGTTGTCGAGTTGGGAGGCGATTTGATAGGTCGTGGCCAGCGGCACCGGGTGTTTCGCCGACTTTTCCGCCGCGAAACGCTCTTCGTGGTAGCTGAGTTTGTTGGCGCCGAGCGGTTCGGTGGTCATCAGCACGCCACCTGCCTCCTGGAACCCCGGCGGAGGCCGATACCCGGCGACGGTGAGCCGCTGCTCGTAGGTACGACGAGGATCGGTCTTGAACGCGGGGAAGCCGTTCCACATCAGCTCCCCCAGGTTGTACGTCCGCACCGGCCGGCCAGGTTTGAGCACGCTCAAAGCCGCCGCGGTCTTGCCAGGAGTCACCTCGTTGAAACTGCCTCGTTGATCTTCTGCGCCGTACCGGCTCGGTGCCCAGTCCGTCAGGTTCGCGGGATCGGCATAGTCGAAAGGCGTGTCATCGAAATCGTCACGCCGGTCAGGCCTGGCCATGCGGGCGATGTCGGCTTCGGCGCTGGCCGGCTGCGCCCCCGCGGGCAGGGCGACCGCGGCGGCTCCGGCGGCACCTGCCATCCGGAGAGTGTCCCGCCGGTTGACGCGATACTTGGCGAGGTAGTTACGCAGAAGATCGGGATTCATCCGGGACTCCTTTGTTAGTCGCCCTTCCTGATAACACACCGCCTCGGTGGTGTCACCCCGGCGGACGGCATAGCTCAGGAGGCGATGCCGGGCATTGATGAACCACGTTCCCTGTGATTCCACCAAGCCGGCCGCGTTTACTCACCTACTCGCGGCTCCGCAGCACTACGTACCCTTTCGTCCTTGGCGCGCTGGTACTGCGTCCAGTACCAGCTCCACGGTGGCGAGGAAGCTCTCGCGGGTGAAACCGATGGGTTGGATGCGGCGACTGTGGTGAGCCAGCACGGGGTAGTCCGCTGGGTCGGCGCCCAGTGTGATGACCCGGAAGGTTTCCAGTCTTCACTTTTGCTCGGTCGGGCCGGAGGATTGGCCGGCTGCGTGCGCGGAGATGAGGGACACGGACAGGGTCACCAGCCGGTGGTACCACTCGGGGATGAGTTCCTCGGGGACTCCGGCGTCGCTGAGGGCCTGCAGGGTTTCCTCGATCACCAGTTGGCTGCCGGGTCCGCTGCCTGGGTAGTGGCTGGTGTCCTTGGCCAGTTGTGGCAGCGCGGCGTAGGCGTCCCATGAGCGCAGGGTCAGGTCGAGGAGTCGCTCGCGCCAGGTCCCCTGCCGCTGGTAGTCGTGCATGGCTTGGACCAGCACGTGGTCCACGATTGATATCCCCGCAGGAACGGCTGCGGTCTTGATCCGCGAGCACGGCGCGGGTGCGCTCTCCGACGAAGAGCTGGTCGGCCTGGCGGACCTGCTGCTGATCGCCGGCCACCAGACCACCGCGAAGGTGATCTCGCTCTGAACGCTCGCGTTGCTTGGCTCGTCTCGAACTGCAGACGGTCTGCGGTCCTTGCCCATAGCCTGGTGACCATCCCGAAAGGAACAACCGTTGACCAGCGACGAACAGTCCAACGCCGTGCTGATGGCCGAGGACGACTTTCCCGACCGCCAGCAGGTGGTGCAACGGTTCGGCGACCTCGCACCGGACGGCACGACGAGCACGGTGGCCTTGTCGCGTCTGTTCGAGCATCCCCGCGTTGGTCTGCGCTTCTCGCGTTTCGACAAGCTCACGGCTGACGACGGGTTCAAGCCGTACCAGATCCTGTTCGTCGGTCAGCGCGTCGAACGGCAGACGGCGTTCGGCAAGGTCGGCGCGACCGTCCGGATCGGCACCGGTATCCGCGCGATCGGGCGGTCCTCGTACACCTACGGTCAGGGCATGTTCGTCGACGGGCACCTCGTCGCCACGGCTGAGGCCACCATCGTCCTCGCCGACGAGTCAGGGCCGATCACCTTGCCGGACGAACTGCTCGCCGACCTCGAGGAGCTGCGACTGCCGGAAACCGGTGCGGCAGTCGCGGCGAAACCCGAGCCTCGTCGCCGCGAGCGGCAGCACTACCCCGCCGCTGCCACCGTCCACAGCCGCGTCAGGGACGTCGACCTCAACCGGCACGTCAA
This sequence comes from Amycolatopsis nigrescens CSC17Ta-90, assembly GCF_000384315.1. Lineage (GTDB taxonomy): Bacteria > Actinomycetota > Actinomycetes > Mycobacteriales > Pseudonocardiaceae > Amycolatopsis > Amycolatopsis nigrescens. The sequence goes on from NZ_ARVW01000001.1 coordinate 723,038, forward strand.
CTACATTGCCCAACTGGGCTGGTACGACGAGGCGATCGCGTCGTATGCACACGGACTGCTGGGAGACGACGCTGCCAAGACCCTTCCCCGATACCTCCCCTGGTGCTACAGCGTGGCCTACCTCGGCGAAGTCCTCCACCCTCGCTCCTACGACATCGGAATTGCCGTCAGCGGACACGACGAACACATCGTGCACTACGAACTGGGACTGTTCGACAGCGGAAAGTGCCTGGGGACCGCGGACGCCGCCGCACCGCGCGGCAAGCTTTCCGCCACCGCACTCGCCCCTGATCCATTGGCGGAACGCTGAAACGCCCTGTCATGCCGTTTGGCGGGCGGGTGTTCATCCTGGAGGTTTCGGCAGCTCCGCAGGAGGCTCGATCCGGAGTCGGGCGGCTGCGCCGCCGGTGATCTGGTGGCGCTGGGTGATGGCGTGGTCGAGCTGTTTGGCCAGCCGCGGGATGGCGGTCGAGGTCAGGTAGCTCTCGGCGCCGGCGTCGAGCATGCGGCGGATCGGGCCGTGATAGCTGACCCCGAGGTCGTTGTCCTCGATCTCGGCGATGATGATGCGGGCACTCGGGAACATCGACCGGAGGTTTCCGATCAACTGCGGGCTGGCCGGGGGCGCCAGCAGCACCTCGGCTGTCGGCGGTGCCGCGTGCAGGTCGAGCACGAGGTAGTCCGTGCCGAGCTCGGCGGACAGCGCCCTCCGGGCCGAGGCCGACAGCTTCATCGCGGTGGCGACGACGGTCAGGTCGTCGTAGTCCAGCTGTTCGGCAGCCTCGTCCGGCGAGCCGGGCGTGCTGGAGATCGTCGCGACCTGCTCGCCGTCCCGCGTGACGACCAGGTCCTCGCCGGGCGGGAGGGCATCGATGAGTTCCACGACCTCCTCGGGCAGGTGCGTCACGTCGATCTGCCGTGTTGCCGCCGCGGCGTGTTCGTCGGTCATTCCTCGATCTCCCCGCGCTCCGGCCGTATTACCGTCTGACGCTCGTCCCCCGCGAGAGGCGCCTTCATTGGGACGTTCGACGGCAGCTACGGGTGGCCCGGCGGCGCGGAATACGTACCCTGACGTCCGCGCCTAGGTCGAGGAGACTTTCGAGCTTCTGGGCTCGGGTGGGAGACCCTCATGAACGCCAACGCGCAGACAGTTGCTCGGTTTTGTCACGGTCACGATGGGGCTGGTCATCGGGCTCACATTCCTCTTTGGCTTCGGCAACGTTTTGAACTTGGCGTTGAAGCTGCAGGTACCCGTGTTCGTAGCGCCGCCGGTGGCGGCGGACCGAGCTGACCCATAACCTCACGCTCGGTCGGCGTCGGCCGGATGGCGGGCGCCCGGGTGCGAGCCCGGGCGCCCGTGGCGAGTCCGGTCAGCTCTCGGTGGGTTCGAGCAGGATCAGCGGCACCTCGCGGTTGCCGGCCTCGACGGCCCGGGCGCGAAAGTCGGCGAAAAACGGGTAGAGCTCGTCGGCGTAGGCCAGCCAGTTCTCCCGCTCCGCACCTTCGGCTACCCGGGCGGTCATCAACCGGCGATCGGGACCGTCCTGCAGTTGCACCGTCGGGTGCGCCACGAGGTTGTGGAACCAGCTCGGATTGCGAGCCTGGCCGCCGGCCGCCGCGCCGATGGCGTAGACACCGTCACGCTCGATGCGCATCAGGGCGACCTTGCGCAGCTTGCCCGAACGGGCGCCACGCATGGTCACCACGACCACGGGGCCATCCTCCGTCGTCGTGCCTTCGCGGCCGTCGGTGCGCTCGTAGAGCTCGACCTGACCGCGGGTCCTCGCGTCGGCACTGGGGACGTATTCACCGTCGAGCAGATCCGTTGTCATGTCAGGGAATTCCTTTCATTGGGGGTGGCGTTTCATGCGCGGCCGTGGATGTCGCAGCCAGAACCGGCGGGACGGTGGAGCCGAACACGTTCACCGGCTTCAGCCGGTTACCTGGATCACGGTCTTCCCGATGGTCCGGCCGCTCTCGGCGAGGGCGTGCGCCGACTTCATGGTCTCGGCGGTCAGGCCCTCGAGCGTGGCGGTAACGATCGGGCGCAGCCGGCCCGCCGCGACGTCGTCCGCTGCCCGGGCGAGGATCCGGCCCTGGCTGCCGACGTCACCGCCGGCCACGATCTTGCTGAACACCATCTCGCTGTGCAGCGACAGTGACTTTCCGGTGAGGGCCCCCGGGTCGAAGGGGCCGGTGAGGTCGCTGGAGGCCAGGTGACCGAAGGGGCGCAGCACCTCGACGATCGCCCCCAGATGGCCGCTGGTGCCCGAGGTCGAGAACACCAGGTCGACGTGGTCGATCCCCGCTGTGTGGAGCTGTCCGGCCAGGTCACCGCGGTGGTCGACGACCAGGTCGGCGCCCATTGCCGTCGCCCACTTCCGCGACTCGGGCCGCGAGGCCGTGCTGATCACGAATGCCGGCGTCGTGGCCTTGAGTAGTTGCGTGGCCATCGACCCGACGCCGCCGGCTCCGCCGATGACGAGCACGCGGCCGACACCGGGCAGCAGCGCGTCCTGGTCGCGAAACAGCGATTCCCAGGCCGTGAGGACACCGATGGGCAGCGATGCGGCGTCGGTGAACGCGAGCCGGTCCGGGATCTTGGCAACCACCCGGTGGTCGACCGCGACGCGCTCGGCCCAGCTGCCGTCGCGGGTGAAGTCGCCGGTACCCATCACCCGGTCCCCGACCGCGAACCCGGTGGCCGCGGGCCCGGCCGCGGCCACGACCCCGGCGAACTCCCAGCCGAGGATGACCTGCCCGCCGGGCTCGGCGCTGCGCGTCTGCCGGATCGCCGCTTCACCCGGGTTGATGCCGATCGCACGGACTTCGACCAGCAAGTCACCGTCGCGTAGCCGAGGTTCGGCGACCTCGGCCATGGTGATGGCGAACGCGTCGAGCGTGTGCGCTTTCTCGTACGCGAGTGCCTTCATGGCTTCATTCCTGCCTCAGGGCGTGCAGCGCCGAGAGCGGCCCGCCGATCTGCATCAGGCGGCCGCCATCGCGCAGCGTCCCGGCGTCGACCGGCGCGAATCCGATGCCGTCGGCGACGGTGTGGAAATCCGCCTTGGCGGCCTCGTCGTCACCGGCGTAGAACAGCAGCTGCCGCCCTTCCGTGTGCCGGGGATCGGCGGCGATGTACTGGGCGTAGAGGGTGTTGAAGGCCTTGACCACGCGCGCGCCCGGCGCACGATCGGCTACGAACTCACTCGCCGTCTCCACCCCGAGATCGGCGACGGTCGGCAGCATCGACTCCAGGTTGTTGGTGGTGTCGACCAGGATGCGGCCGTCCCATTCGGGCAGCCCGGCCAGCGCGTCACCGACCTGCGACCACATCACGGTGAGGAAGACCATGTCGGCGGCGGCCGCTTCGTCGGCCGTGCCCGCGCTCGCGAGCGGCCCCAGCCGGGTCACGACGTTGAGCAGCGTGTCCGGGCCGCGGCTGTTGCTGAGCGTCACCTTGTGGCCGGCCGTCACGAGGTGGCCGGCGATGGCCTGCGCGACCGTCCCGGCGCCGATGGTTCCGAAGTTCATGACCGTCCCTTCAGTCTTCGATGACGTCCGCCATCATAATTTATGATTGTAGACGTCATCATTAACTGTCAAGCCTGGACTCCTCCGTGCACTCTCGTTTTGATGATGAGTATCATCGGGGGACGAGTTTGCCGGGAAGGTGGTCGACGTGCCCCGCATCACGCAAGAGCAGAAGCGGCTCAACCACGAGAAGATCGTCAACGCGGCCGGTGCGGGATTCCGGCTGCGCGGCATCGACGGCATCGGCATCGAGGAGCTGATGAAGTCGGCGGGCATGACGCACGGCGGGTTTTACAACCACTTCGCCTCGAAGGACGACCTCGCTCTCGAAGTCCTCCACCAGGGCTTCGCCGACTCGCTCGAGGCGCTCGACGCCATCCGCGAAGCGCATCCCCGCTCGGCGCGCGCGGCCCTGCACGACATGGTCGACGGGTACGTCAACGCCGAGCACCGCGACCACCCCGAGATCGGCTGCGCCTCGGCCGCCCTCGTATCCGACGCCGGCCGCCACGGCGCCGCCGCCCAGGCCGCATACCGGCGCGGGCTTGACGGCTACTTCGCCACCATCACCGACATGCTGCTCGACCGCGCACGCCAGTCCGGCACCGAACTCACTCCCGCCGAAGCCCGCGAGCGCGCGGTGGCGCTGTTCAGCCAGATGGTCGGCGCGCTGATCCTCTCCCGGGCGATCGCGGACGCCGCCCCGGACCTGTCAGACGAGGTGCTGGCGGCCAATCGGCGGCGGCTCAAGAAGCTGTGACCGCCGTCGTTCCGGCCGCCCCCGGCGGAGCGAGTCCGGCGTCGAGCACGGCCCGGTTCGTCGCAGCCGTGCCAAGTCGTTCGACGTTGAGGTGCCCGTAACCGAGGAGCGCGGTGAGGTGGCGGCGGGCCTGTTGGTTGTCGAGCCCGAGTTCTCGCCGGAGTCGGCTCTCCTCATCGGGGACCGTATCCGCGCGGCTAACCGACTGCACGACCGGCTGTTGGCTACCAGTCCGGCACTGGAAGGCACGGCGAACCTGGGCAACCGGGGTCCGCTCGTCCTGTTGGCCGGCCTCCAGACACCGACCGCGCTACGTCAGGCCGGCATCGAGCACGTCACGGCGTGGCTGCGTGAGTGAGCAGCACGCTGCCCGTACCGCATCATGCAGACCTTCGTCCACCGGGTGAACATCACCAGCCGCGACACGGCCGAACCCACCTTCGTCATCCCCGGCGACGCGACTGTCCCAACCCAACACTCCGCAGACGCCCCACCAGGGCGACTACGGAGCGAAAGGTTCGCGTACCGGCTGGACCGGTGCCCCCGGCAGGACTCGAACCTGCGACCTAGAGATTAGAAGGCTCTTGCTCTATCCAGCTGAGCTACGAGGGCTCTGACGACGACTTTAGTCAACGCCATGAACTCGATCGTTCAACGTCGACGAATCGTTTCAGTCTGCGCGTGACCGCTGTCGAGCTTCGTGTCGTCGCAGGTCAGAGGTGGTGCGAAAACCGAAGCGGAAGGATCAGCCTCTGCCGATGAAGGGCATCTTGGTGGCCGTGACTGTCAGGAACTGCACATTCGCGTCCAGTGGCAGGCCTGCCATGTAGAGCACGGCGTCGGCCACGTGCCGGGCGTCGAACACGGGTTCGGGCACCACCTGGCCGTCGGCCTGCTTCGCGCCGGTCGCGATACCGGCGGTCATCTCGGTCGCGGCGTTGCCGATGTCGATCTGTCCACAAGCGACATCGAAGGCCCTGCCGTCCAGGGATAGCGCCTTGGTCAGGCCGGTGATGGCGTGCTTGGTGGCGGTGTAGGCGGCGCTGCCCGGCCGTGGGGTGTGCGCCGAGATCGAGCCGTTGTTGATGATCCGCCCGCCCCGCGGCCGCTGCTCCCGCATCACCCGCACGGCGTGCCGCGCACAGAGGAACGCGCCGGTCAGGTTGACGTCCACGGTCCGGCGCCAGTCCTGGTAGGAGATCTCGTCCACGGTGCCGGCCGGGCCGAAGGTGCCGGCGTTGTTGAACAGCAGGTCCACCCGGCCCCACTCGGCGCGCACCGCGTCGAACAGCGCCTCGACCTCGGCGGGATCGGTCACGTCGGTCGGCACGGCGAGCGCCCCGCCGGCGCCGTCCACCGACTCGTGCAGCGCGTCCGCGCGCCGCCCGGCCAGCGCGACCCGGTAGCCGGAGTCCAGCAGGGCTCTGGCCACCGACCGCCCCAGGCCGGAGCCCGCACCGGTCACCACGGCCACATCGCCCGCCGTCATCCTCAACTCCTCCCGGCCACGCCCGCGCGACCGCGCGCGTCGGCTGGTCATGATTGCCCGTCCTCGAAGCACGCTACCCGGCCGCACGCCGGGACGGGTGCCGCGGCCTCCCCTCGGCGGCGGAGAGTTCACCTCGCCGCCATCGCGCCTTCATCGCGATCGGTAACCAACGCCGCCCCGCCGCTGATTAATCCAGCGAAAATGATGGGGAGAGCCACGTTATGGCGAAGAAACCACGATTTCAACTGGTCGGCGCGCCCGGCAATACGACCAGATGGCGGTTGCTCGGCGGCAACAATGTGTCGCTGGGTTCCGGCGCGGTCAACTACCGGGACAATCGGGAATGCGTGGCCGCCATCCACTGGCTTCGCGAGAATCTCGACTCGACCAGGGCGGAGTACAGCCACAACAGCGGCGGCACCTGGCGCTGGCTGCTCTATGCCGACGCCGGGCTGGTCGCACTCGCCAGCCACCCCTACGGCCGGAAAATCGAGGCCAGGCACGGCCTGGAGCGCTTCTGGGCGGCGGCACCCTCGGCCGACGTACTGGACAGCAGGGAAAAAGTGGCGGACTGGCGGGCCAAGTACCGAATTGGCGGGGAATCGCCACACAAATCTTTCGAGTAGCCGTCGCACACCGTGCGTGCGTTCGCCCGGACTTAACCATCAAGTAGTCGGGCGGGAACACAAAGCACCGCAAGCGGTCAGCCGACGAGGACAAAACTGTACCTGTCACGGAATCCCGTGCGAAATTCCTGGACAGGAAGAGAGTGCAAGAACATGCGTGCTCGTACTACTCGGCTTCTCGGCGTCGCCGCGATGGCCGCCGGCGCGTCTTTGGTACTGACCGGTACCGCCTCCGCGGTAGAAGGCCCGAACGGCAAGCAGGAGGTGATCGCGGCGGCGGGCTCGGACACCACCCAGGACGTCACCGCGGCGATCTTCGCCAACGCCAACTCCCCGGTCGCCCAGGCCGACTGGAACCTCGACCCGGACAACTACGTCAACGTGCCCCCGACCCCGACCAGCGGTTTCCCGGTGCCGGGCGACGAATTCTGCGCGGCAAAGACCTACGGCCCCGGCGGCACCCCGGCGCCGAACGGCTCGTCGGCTGGCAAGAACGCGCTGAAGGCCTCCGCCGACGCCGGTGACGGCTGCATCGACATCGCCCGCTCCTCCTCCGGCCGGTCCGCGAGCGACCCGGCATCCTTCCAGTTCTACGGTTTCGCCAAGGACGGTGTGAGCTGGGCCACCTCGACTTCCGGCCCCGGCGCCGGCGCCGCGCTGAGCCTCACCCAGCTGCGGGACATCTACACCGGTGCCATCACCAACTGGAACCAGGTCGGCGGTGCGAACGCGACGATCAACCGCTACCTGCCGCAGCCCGGTTCCGGCACCCGCTCGTTCTTCACCGGCACCGTGCTCGGCTTCGAGCCCGCCGCCGGCAGCTACACCGAGGTACAGGAGAACGACGCCACCGCGGTCGACGCCAGCGGCATCACCCCGTTCTCCATCGCGCAGTTCATCGCGCAGGGCAACGGTGTGGTCACCGACAAGCGCAACGGCTTCGACGTCCGCGCGCTGAGCGGGGCCGGCTACGACGGCGCCCCGTACGGCACCAGTGCGCAGACCGGCAAGCTCGAGCCGACCTTCGCGGACGCCTTCCGCGGTGCCCGCACCGTGTACCACATCCTCGACACCCGGTCCCGCTCCTACGAGCAGGCCAAGAACGCGGTCGGTTTCGACCTCGGCGGCCCGAGCCCGCTGTGCAACGGCGAGCTGGGCACCACGCTGAGCGAGAACGGCTTCAAGCCGCTGGCCGCTGACGGCAACGGCGTCACCTGCACCCTGTCCTGACCTTTCCCGCACCGAAACCGGCCCGGCAGAACCCTTCTGCCGGGCCGGTTTCCGTCGTGCCGGGTCAGGACCAGGCGGGGAGGAGGTGCCAGAGGGAGGTGGCAGCAAGTGCGGCGAGGGTGAGCAGGGCCGGGGCGGTGATCACGTAGGTGGAGACCGGACGCCAGCGGCGGTAGAGGTAGGTGGCACCGGCCGCGGCGGCGACGAAGCCGCCGAGCGAAAGCAGCAGCGACGCCCAAGCGCCGGTGTCGCCGGAGCGGCCGTCCTGCGCCTCGGCCCTGCCGTTCTGCGGGGTCGGCCGGAACGGCTTGCCGACCAGCTCGGCGGTCACCACGGTGGCCTGGGACGAGGCCAGCGGCCACCAGGACGCCGAAGTGACCATGGTGAGCCGGTCGTTGGCGGTCTTGCCGTAGTCGGCGGTCTCGTCGAGTGCGCGGCGCACCGTCTCGGTGACCCGGTAGGCGGACCGGCCCTGGGTGGTGGCGACCACGATCTCGTCCCCCGGCCGCAGCTCACCGAGCCTGCCGAACGGCCCGCCGTAGCCCGAGTTACGGCCGGCCAGCGCCGCGTTGCCAGGCTGGCCGATGCCGGAGGTGCCGGGCACGTGCCCCGGCCCGGCCGCGGTCTGGCCGGGCAGCACGCCCTCCAGCACCACCTGCCGCAGGTCCAGCCGCGGCACCTCGAGCACCGCCACCGGCGAGCCGAACTCGGCCGGCCTGCTCGGCGGCGCGGCGCCGAGCAGGCTCTGGGTCTGCCCCAGCGCCTTGTCGATGTCCGCCCGGACGCCGTCCAGCGCGGCTCGCTGGTCACCGGCCTGCAGCATCGGGCCCAGCGCGTAGACGACCAGCGCGAAACAGACCACGGTGGTCACCAGCCAGCCGGCCAGCACCGCCACAATCCACTGTGGACTGAACCGGGCGTACCCCGGTGCTTCAACGGCGTGTCTCATGCGGGCACGAACTCGGTGGTGCGACGACGACCGGGCAGCAGCGAGCCGAACCGGCGCAGCGTGTTCAGCAGCCTGGGCGGCACCGGGCGCCCGGCGGCCAGGTACGCGGTGGCCGAGGGCAGCATCACCAGCACGGCCAGCGCCAGCAGCGGGATCAGCGCGCCGAGCACCCCGCCGGCGAACGGCGGCGACAGCTGCACGGAGTCGGCCAGCTTCTTGGCCTCCTGCACGGTGGCCGGGGTGGGCACCTTCGCGCCGTCCGCTGCCGGGCCTGCCGGGCCGTTCGCCGGGCCAGGCCCGCTGGCCGGCAGCCCCGGCCCGGAACCGGTGCCGGGCCCGTTGTCCCCGGCGGCCGCGCCATGGCCGTCACCGGCGCCCGGCAGTTCGGCGCAGGCGCCTTCCATGGTGCCGCCACCGACCTTCGCAGCCTGCTGCTTCGCCAGCTCCGCGAGCTGCGGGGTCAGCTTGACCAGGCCGGGGCCGAGGTTGTCCTGCCCGGCGCCGGCCAGCATGCCGAGGAACTCCGCCAGCGTGCGCTGCCGGTCCACCAGCGCCCGGCATTCCGAGTCCACCAGCGGGTTCTCCGGCGCCACCGCGTATTCCACGAAGGTCAGCGGGTACGCACCGGGGTCCGCGCCGGTGTCACCGGGACGCAGCGTGCCGTCCTCGGCCTCGGCCAGGTGCGCGGCGCCGGCGGCCAGCGACTGCGGGGTGGGCGAGACGAACTCGCCCGCCGAGTTCGGCAGCGCGATCGGGGTCCAGCCGAACTCGGTGGCGGTGGCCAGGTCGGTCAGCACGTAACCGGCGCACAGCCCCTTGGGTGCGTTGCCGCAGGCAGTGCCGGAGGCCCATTCCTTCATCGCCGAGCGCAGGCCGACCTTGGTGGTCGCCGGACGGGTGACGTTGGGGATCTGGCCGGGGCTGAGGTCGAGGAAGTCGGTCAGCACCCCGACCGGCTTGCCGGCCTTGGCCCCGCCGGAAGCGCCCGCGGTGCTGAACTTCCACTGCTCCGGCGCGCGGTCCGCCAGCGCGTCGCTGAGCAGCAGCGGCACCGTGTCCCGGCCCATCATCGCGCCGAGGTCGCTGAGCCGGTCGAGCGCGGCCATATCCGCCAGCACCTGGTTGCGGGTCACCGCCGGGCCTCCGTCGCGCAGTACGCCCCCGGTCGTGTTGTCGAACCGCTTGGCGGCGATCTCGGCCACCTCCGGCCAGTCGAACTTCACCTCGTCGCGGATCGGCCCGACGATCGGGTTCGGCACGTTGTCCTCGGTACCGACCTGCCGGGTGCCCACCACCGCCACCACGGCGGCGTTGAGCGCGGCCGGCACGTGCACCCGTTTCCTGGTGGAGTCCGTGCTCAGCGCGGTGCCGGAGCCGGTGAACGCCACGTCCCGCTGCCCGCCGTCGAACCCGGCCAGCGCCTCACCTTCGGCCAGCCGGACCGACGCGGCCGGGGTGGGGCCACCGGTCGGCGCGCACAGCAACTCGTTCCACCGCTGGCTCGTCTTGCCGAGCCGCTCGGGCAGGGACGCGGTGAAGGAGGCCGCCTGGTCCGGGTCCGCGCAGCCCTGCGGCACGCCGGCGCTGGGCAGCGGAGCGACCTTCACCGAACCGTTCAGCTCCACCGTGTTCACCCGGCTCGGCGGTATCCGCGCGCCGATCAGCAGCCAGAGCGCGCACGGGTTCGCCTCGTCGCAGCGGTAGGAGTAGTCGTGGTCGACCGTGCCGGTGGCACCGCCGGGTGCCTTCTCCGAAACGGTGTTGACCTGCGTGGCGCCCCGCACCACGGTGTAGTCGAGCACGATCTCGCCGGTCGCCGAGTTCCGCTTCTTGGTGACCGAGCCGGCGTCGAAACCGGCCACCGTCTCACTGGCCACCGGGAGGCAGTACGCGTTCACCCTGGCGATCGCGGTCCGGCTGACCAGGTTGTCCCGCAACGGATCCGGGCACAGCGAGAGGGTCGCCGATGCACCAGCGGGCAGCCCGGCGATGGTCACCCGCACCTGGTCGCCGTCCTGCACCTTCGACAGGTCGGCGGGCTGGGTGGTGATCTGGTACGGCGGCAGCGGCGGCGGGTCCGCCGCAGCGGCGACCGGGGTGACGGCCAGCGTGGCCAGCAGCGCGCAGCCGAGGACGATCAGCAGCCGCCCGCCTAGTGATTTCCCGGATTTCCCGGCACGATCTTTGCTCAGCACGGCACCACAGTCCGCGACCGCCGACAGCACGGTCAACGCCCAGCGCTCGCCGCGGACGGTGATTCACGACCGTCCCGTCGGGCGTTCACCGTTCGATCACCTACACCCACCCCCGCCCGATTCATACTGCTGGCAAAGCGGGGGCCTGCCGCCCTGCCTTACTCCATTTGCGAATTCCCTACCTGCTAAGGAAAACGACGCCTGTGACCACCGCCGTGACCCGGCCGGATCCGCCACCGGGCTCCCCCGTCCGACGGCCGGTCGCGGACCTGCCGTCCCGCGCCGACAAGGCTTTCCGCCGGCTGGCCACCGGCGCCGGGCTCACCGTGCTGGTGCTGCTGGTGCTGGTCGGGTTCTTCCTCGTGCTGCAGGCCGCGCCCGCGTTCGAGCGGTCCGGCTTCGGCTTCTTCAGCACGGTCCGGTTCGACCCCAGCGGCGCCGAGCCGGTGCTCGGCGTGCTCGGCCTGCTCGCCGGCACGGTCACCGTGGCGCTGATCGCGGTCGCCATCGCGGTGCCGATCAGCGTGCTGGCCGCGATGTTCATCACCGAGTACGCCGGGGTGCGGCTGCGCGGTTTCCTGACCGGGCTGGTCGACCTGCTGGCCGCGATCCCCAGCCTGCTCTACGGGCTGTGGGGGTACAGCTTCCTCGGTCCGCACATCGCCGGGATCTCCGCCTGGCTGACCGACAACTTCGGCTGGTTCCCGCTGCTGGCCACCGATCGCGGCGCCGAGCTGACCGGGTCGATGTTCATCGCTGGCATCGTGGTCTCGCTGATGGTGCTGCCGATCACCACCTCGGTCATCCGCGAGGTGTTCACGCAGACCCCGCCCGGTGAGAAGGAGGCCGCGCTGGCGCTGGGCAGCACCCGCTGGGGCATGGTGCGCAGCGTGGTGCTGCCGTTCGGCCGCGGCGGCATCATCGGCGGCTCGATGCTCGGGCTGGGCAGGGCGCTCGGCGAAACGATCGCGGTCTCCCTGCTGCTGCCGCAGGTTCCGGTGCTCACCGACAAGATCCTGCAGTCCGGCGGCGCGACCATCTCCGGCTTCATCGCGCGCAACTCCGGGATCGCGGACCTCGGCCTGAACGGGCTGATGGCGGCCGGGCTGGTGCTGTTCGCGTTCACCCTGGCCACCAACTTCTCTGCCTCGGTGATCATCTCGCGCAGCCGCTCCGGCGCGGGGGTGGACGCCTGATGGTCACCACCCATCCGCCGGAGACGGAGACCGAGCGGCGCCGGCCCTTGGTCCGCCGCCGCACCGCCGCCGCCACCCCGGAGGACCGGCTGGCGGCGCTGGGCTGCGCGGTCTCGGCGGCGCTGCTGTCCTGGTTCGTGCTGCACGTGCTGCTGGTCTCCCCCGGCTGGCCGGCCGATCTCGCGGTCGGCTACCTGCTCTTCCTCGGCATGCTCTACCTGGTGACCCGCGACCGGCTCGGCAGGCTGGCCGCGATGGACAAGCTGGTGTCCACTGTGGTCTTCACCGGCGCACTGGGCCTGTTGCTGCCCTTGCTGTTCCTGCTCGCCTACGTGGTCGCCGAGGGCGCCCCGAACCTGCGGCTGAACTTCTTCACCGAGGACATGTCCACCGCCGGCCCGTCCGATCCGGCGACCGCGGGCGGCGGCGCGCACGCCATCGTGGGCACCCTGCAGCAGACCGGCATCACGCTGCTGTTCGTGGTGCCGCTCGGCCTGCTCACCGCGATCTTCCTGAACGAGACCCGCTCCCGGTTCCGCAAGCCGGTGCGGATCTTCGTGGACGCGATGAGCGGGCTGCCCTCGATCATCGCCGGGCTGTTCGTCTACGCCGCCCTGATCATCCCGAACGTGCAGCGCGGCGTCGCGTTCCTGAGCTACAACGGCGTGATGGCCACGCTGGCGCTGACCATGATCATGCTGCCGACGGTGACCAGGACGGTGGACGTGGTGCTGCGCCTGGTGCCCGACGGGCTGCGCGAAGCATCACTGGCGCTGGGCGCCAGCCGGGCGCGGACGGTGTGGTCGGTGGTGCTGCCCACCGCGCGCACCGGGGTGACCACCGCGGTCATCCTCGGCGTGGCGCGGGTGGTCGGCGAGACCGCGCCGCTGCTGTTCACCTCCTACGGCCTGACCCTGATGAACGCCAACCCGTTCGCTGGGGCGCAGGAAAGCCTGCCGCTGTTCGTCTACCGGTACGTCCAGCAGCCGGTGGAAGCGGTGCAGCAGCGCGGCTATGTCGGCGCGCTGGTGCTGATCCTGCTCATCTTCACGCTGTTCGCGCTGGCCAGGTTGGTCGGCAGGGACCGCTCGAAACGACGTACCGGCCGTGTCCGGCCAAGACGGGAGACCAGGTGACCAGCCAGCAGATCGGCTATCTAGAAGCCGAGCCGGAAGAAGGCCGCGAAGCCAGCACGAAGCCGGTGACCCTGCTCGGCGGGCCGCCGGTGGGCGCCGCGGCGCTGGAGTCGCGTGCGGTGGCGGCCTGGTTCGGCGACCGGCTGGTGCTCGAGGACGTTTCGCTGCACATGCCGGCCAGGGAGGTGACCGCGCTGATCGGGCCGTCCGGCTGCGGCAAATCGACCTTCCTGCGCATCCTCAACCGGATGCACGAGCTGGTGCCCTCGGCATCGCTGGCCGGCGAGGTACTGCTGGACGGCAAGGACATCTACGCCGAGGGCACCAGGGCGCAGCAGGTGCGGCTGCGGGTTGGCATGGTGTTCCAGAAGCCGAACCCGTTCCCCGCAATGTCCATAAAGGACAACGTGCTGGCCGGGCTGAAACTGGCCGGGCTCAAGTGCGACGACAAGGACGCGCTGGTCGAGCAGAGCCTGGACCGGGCCGGGCTCTGGCGCGAGGTGCGGGACCGGCTGGGCTCGCCGGGCGGCGCGCTCTCCGGCGGCCAGCAACAGCGGCTGTGCATCGCCCGTTCGCTGGCCGTGCGGCCGAACGTGCTGCTGATGGACGAGCCGTGCTCCGCGCTCGACCCGACCTCCACCCGGCGGATCGAGCAGACCATCGCCGAGATCGGGCACGAGATCACCGTGGTCATCGTGACGCACAACATGCAGCAGGCCCAACGGGTTTCCGACCACTGCGCGTTCTTCCTCGCCGCGGAGAACGAGCCGGGACGGGTGATCGAGCACGGGCCGACCGAACAGATCTTCACCGCCCCGGACGACGAACGCACCTACGACTACGTCAACGGCCGCTTCGGCTGAGAGAGGAACCCGTGCGCAGCAACCTAAGCCGCCGGCTTGCCGTCCTGCTCGGCTGCCTGTTCCTCGCGGTGCCGGCGCAGCTGCTCGGCCCGGCCACCGCGCTCGCCGCGACCAGCGTCACCGGCGGCGGCTCCACCTACGTGGGCCCTGCCATGGACGACTGGGTGCCGGGGGCGAACAGCAAGGGCATCCCGGCCAGCTACAGCGGCCTCAACGGTTCCCCGGACGGGGTCAACCGGTACGGCCTGCAGACCGCGGACTTCGCCGGCACCGAAGCGGAGGTCACCTCGCTGGAGAAGGCTGGTGTCGGCGGCGCGCGGACCAGGGAACGCGGCTACCAGTACATCCCGGACGTGGCTGGCGCGATCGCGGTCATGTACAACATCACCGACGCCGGCGGCGCCCCGGTCGACTACCTGCACCTCGACCAGCGCACCATCGGCCGGATCTTCAGCGGGGACATCACCCGCTGGTCCGATCCGGCCATCGCGCAGACCAACGGCGGCAAGGCCTTTCCGGACCAGCCGATCCTGCTGGTCGGCCGCAGCGGCCAGTCCGGCACCACCGCGCTGTTCTACGACTTCGTCGCGCACGCCGCACCGGAGGCCTACCGCAGCTTCATGACCCGCTCCGGCCTCGGCGGCTTCCTGCCCGACGTCCGCCCGATCGACCTGCAGAACGCCCAGGTGGTCGGCCGGTACAACTACAACCTGCAGAGCGGCTCGGACCAGATCGCCCAGTTCGTCTCGGGCACGCCGTGGACGATCGGCTACGACGAGTTCGCCTACGCCAAGAAGCACCGGGCACAGGCCGCCTGGGTGGGCAATGCCGGCGGGCAATGGGTGCAGCCCTATGCCAAGAACATCGCGGCCGCACTGACCAGGGCCACCCTGCGGCCCGATCTCAGCCAGGAACTGAGCGGGGTGTACGGCAATCCGGATCCGCTCACCTATCCCATCTCCGCTTACTCCTATGTAATGGCACCGTGTTTGCCTTCACCGGACCGCGACACCTGCCGTGGCGGTTACGCCGATCCCGGGAAAACCGAGACGCTGTCCCGATTCCTGGATCACATAGCCTGTCAGGGACAGGTGAACATGGCCGCTATCGGATACTCTCCGCTGCCACCGAACCTGTCCCAGGAAATGATGAACTCCATCGCCAGGCTGACCGGCCAGCCCGCCAAGCAGCTCAACCCGGGCAACTGCGCCAACCCCACCTTCCACGGCAGCCTCGGCGCCGGCTCGGAGAGCCCGCCGGACCCGTTCGCCGCGCTCGGCGGGGTGGACAAGCTGACCAGCGGCGGCGCCGGGGACACCGACGGCACCTCCACCGGCCCCGCCGCGCCGGACGCGGGCCAGGTCACCGCGGACGCCGGGGCGGACGACCTTGCCAACGGCGGCTCGAAGAACTGGCGCGAGGCCGAGCCGGCCTCCTACCGCGGCGCGGGGCTCGGCGGGTTCGGCGGCTGGGCCGCGCTGGTGCTGTTCGCGGCCATCGTCGCACCGCTGCTCATCCGCTCCTTCGGCCGGGTCATCAAGCGCCGCTAGCTGGGGAAATGTCCGTTTCTGGCAATTCCCTCAGGTTGGCTGTCCTATGGTCGCGACGTGTATTGGACGGGACACATCACCGGCCCGGGAGTGGATTCTCAGCGGGCCGTGACCTCATTCTTTCCAGCCCATTCGCCACCGGTTGGGTTTTCGTTCACACAGCCTTCCCGTGACCATTCGCCCGTTCTTTCGATAACTTCCGGGGCAAGGATTCCATCGCTCGGTGTACCCCCGAGCAGCCCCGGGCAGCCCCCGGGCCACCCCCGGCCGTCCAGGGTTCATGTCAGGGATTTCTCAGGGATTTTGGGGGGTGAGCCCCGGATGTGCGGCACAGGCGGCAGGCACCAGATTGAGCGGGGTGAACGGACGACTGGGGCCTCCGTGCCAGGTGAGAAAGGCTGACGCCGCCGTGCGCCAGCGAAGTGCCGGCACGGCTGGTCGTGATCGATCATGACCCCGCTGGCCGTGGCGCTGGCCGCGCTCGGGGCCTGCGGTTACGCGGTGGGCGCCCGGCTTCAGCACCGCGCCGTCCGCGAAACCATCGGCGACCGCGGCATGAAGACGCGCAGCCTGTTGCTGCTGGTCCGCAACACCCGCTGGCTGCTCGGCCTGCTCGCCGTCGGCAGCGGCGCCGTGGTGCACGCCTGCGCGCTCGGCATGGCACCGCTGAGCGTGGTGCAGCCGGTCGGCGTGCTCGCACTGCCGATCACCGTCCTGCTCACCACCCGTGAGCAGGGCATCCGGGTCCGGGACATGAAACCCAGCGTCGCCTTCGCGGTGCTCGCCGCGGCCGGCGGGGTGGTCGCCTTCGTGCTGCTCGCGGCCGGCAGCGCGACCCCGACCCCGGTGACCGGCGAAGAGCTGCTGCTGGCCACCTGGCTGATCGGCGGCGCGGTGCTGGTGCTGGCGATCGTCGGCGTGATGACCAGGTCCCGGTTCCGCTGCCTGATGTTCGCCGGCGGCTGCGCGGTGGCCTACGGCTACGTCTCGCTGCTGATGCGCGCGGTGGCGCAGGAGTTCGGCAACAGCGGGATCGCCGGGCTGGAGGTGCTGCCGCTGCTCGGGATCGCGGTGGCCATGCTCGTCGGCGGCTGCCTGCTGCAGTACGGGTACGCCAGCGGACCGCCGGACCTGGTGGTGGCCTGCCTGACCGTGGTCGACCCGATCGTCGCGGTCGGCCTCGGCATCGGCCTGCTCGGCGAGGCCGCGCGGGTGGGGCCGTGGACGGCGGTCGGCGAGGCGGTGTGCGCGGTGGTCGCCTGCGCCGGGGTGTTCGCGCTCGCCAGGTACCACCCCGACACCCGGAAGGCCGACACCCCCGAAGAAGAGGTTCCGCCAACCCCGGCCGGCAGCGGTGCCTTCGCCGGATCGACTTCAACAGATCACTCTGACAGGAGCTCCAGTTGACTTCGCCCTTCGTCACCCAGCGTCCACTGCGGATCGTGCTCGGTGCGGTCACCTATCCGCCGGATATCAACGGTGCCGCCAACTTCGCGCACCGGCTCGGCACCGGCCTGGCCCGGCGCGGTCACCAGGTGCACGTCATCTGCCATTCGACCGACGGCGAGCCGAGCACGACCGTGGAAGAGGGCGTCACCGTGCACCGGGTCCGGTCTTACACCGCGCCGGTGGCCACGTCGATCCGGGTGTGCGCGCCCTGGCAGGCGTCCTCGGCGGCCGAGCGGCTGCTGGGCGAGATCCAGCCCGACGTGGTCCACGTGCAGTCGCATTTCTACATCGGCCGCGGCCTGATCAACGCGGCCCGCCGCCGCGGCATCGGGCTGGTGGCGACCAACCACTTCATGCCGGAGAACATCTTCGGCTACCTGAACGTACCGCGTGTCCTGCAGGGTGCGGCTTCGAAGATCCTGTGGCGCAACGTGATCAAGCACTACAGCAAGGCCGAGACGGTCACCGCGCCCACCCCGCGCGCGGTGCAGCTGCTGCTGGACAACGGTTTCGCCGACCGCGCCATGCCGGTCTCCTGCGGGATCGACGTCGAGCGCTACCGGAGCCGGGCCAGGGAGTACCGCAAGCACAACCCGGACCCGGACATCCGCACCATCCTGTTCGTCGGCAGGCTCGACGAGGAGAAGCACCTCGACGACCTGCTGCGCGCCATGTCGCTGCTGCGGACCGAGGCCAAGGTGGAGCTGGAGATCGTCGGGGACGGCAACCGCCGCACCGTGTTCGAGGAGCTCGCGCGCGAGCTCGGCATCGCGGACAAGGTGCGCTTCACCGGCTTCGTCAGCGAAGACGAGCTGCTCGACGCGTACGCCAGGGCCGACCTGTTCTGCATGCCGAGCATCGCCGAGTTGCAGAGCCTGGCCACCATGGAGGCGATGTCCGCGGGCACGCCGGTGGTGCTCGCCGACGCGATGGCGCTGCCGCACCTGGTCGAGCCCGGCCGCAACGGCTGGCTGTACCCGCCGCGTGACGTAGCCGCGCTGGCCAAGGCGATCGACGCGATCATCGCCGACCGCACGACCATCGACCGGATGGGCGCGGCCGGGGAGCAGCTGGTGCTCAAGCACGACATCAACCGGGTGCTCGCCCGGTTCGAGGCGATCTACCGGCACGCGATGAACCCGCAGGAGAGCGTCGAGATCGAGGCCCTGCACGCCGAGCTGGCGAGTTGACCATGACAACGGCACTCGACCCGCGCGAGCGGATGGCGCGGATCGCCGGCTCCGGCCTGCGCTACTGGGTTCACGGCGAAAGCGCCGAGTCGACCCTGGTCATGGTGCACGGCCTGCGCGGCACCCACCACGGACTGGCGGAGATCGCACAGGCACTGCCGGGCCGCCGGATCGTGGTGCCGGACCTGCCCGGCTTCGGCGGCTCCGGCCCGATGTCCGCCCGGCGGCACGACGTCGAGGGCTACGGCGCGGCCGTGACCGAACTGATCGAGCGGGAAGCGGACGGACGTCCGGTCGCGCTGCTCGGGCATTCCTTCGGCTCGCTGGTCGCGGCGGCCGTCGCCGCGCGCACGCCGGAGCTGGTGCACCGGCTGGTGCTGGTCAACCCGATCTCCACACCGGCCCTGCGCGGGCCGCGGGTGGTGCTGTCCCGGCTCACCTCCGCCTACTACGCGCTCGGCAAGGCACTGCCGGACCAGCTGGGGCGCGCACTGCTGTCCAACCGCGCGGTGGTGCTCGTCGCCAGCAAGGCGATGACCAGGACCAGGGACCCGCGGCTGCGCGAGCGGATCGACCGGGAGCACCTGCGGCACTTCAGCCGGTTCCACAGCCCGGCCCTGCTCAGCGAGACCTTCGCCGCGTCGGTCAGCCACACCGTTGCCGACTACGCCGGCGCGCTGAAGATGCCCACCCTGCTGATCGCTGGCGCCGAGGACGACATCGCGCCGCTGGACGGCCAGCGCGCGCTCGCCGCGCGGCTCGCGGACGCCGAGCTCGTGGTGATCCCGGACGTCGGTCATCTGGTGCACTACGAGACCCCGGTGGCCGCGGCCGAGGCCGTCGAACGCTTCCTGGGTGCGCCATGAAGGTCTTCGTCGACGCCAGGTGGACCCGCACCGACACGCACGACGGCATCAGCCGCTACGGGGCGAGCCTGGTCGAGGCCCTGCACGAGCTGCACCCGGTGACCATGCTGATCCACGACGAGCGGCAGCTCGCGCTGCTGCCCGCCGGGGTGCCGCATGTGCGGGTGAACAACCCGATGTCGCCGCGGGAGCTGTTCATTTCGCGCACCCTGCACCGCCTAGGCGCCGACGTGGTGTTCAGCCCGATGCAGGTGATCGGCGGCGCGCGGCGGCGGTACCGGCTGATCCTGACCCTGCACGACCTGATCTATTACCGACACCCGGAGCCGCCGGGGTTCCTGCCGCTGCCGGTCCGGGTCATCTGGCGGCTTTACCACAAGGCGTACTGGCCGCAGCGGCTGCTGCTCAACCGCGCGGACGCGGTGGTCACGGTCAGCGAAACCACGAAGAAGCTGATCGGCGAGTACCGGCTCACCCGGCGACCGGTGACGGTAGTCCACAACGCACCGTCGCGGCTGCCCTCGCGCGATTCCGATGCCGTGCCGGAAGGCCCGCGCGAGCTGGTCTACATGGGTTCGTTCATGCCGTACAAGGACGTGGAAACCCTGATCGACGGCATGGCCGCACTACCGGAGCACCGGCTGCACCTGGTCAGCAAGCTGCCGCCGGAACGCGAGGCCGAACTGCGGGCTCGGGTCCCGGCCGGGGCGGACGTGGTGTTCTGGCGCGGCATTTCCGACGCGGACTACCACGACCTGCTCACCAGGGCGGAGGCGCTGGTCACCGCGTCCAAGGACGAGGGTTTCGGCCTGCCGATCATCGAGGCGATGCACGCCGGGGCGCCGGTGGTCTGCACCGACCTGGAGATCTTCGACGAGGTCACCGGCGGGCACGCGCTGTTCTTCTCCCCCGGCGCGCCGGACGATTTCGCCGCCGCAGTGCGGAAACTGGAGGACCCGCAGATCCGGTCCGAGCTGGTCGCCGCCGGGCGGCGCCAGGCGGAGACTTTCACCTGGCACCGCTCGGCGGAGCGGCTGCTGGCGCTGATGCGCTCGGTGTCAGAAGACTGAGAGAACGATCTTGCCCCGGCCGTGGCCGGTCTCGATCTCGCGGTGCGCCTCGGCCGCCTGCTCCAACGGCAGCGTCCTGCGCACGTGGAACCGCAGCTTGCCCTCCGCGTGCAGTTGCGCCAGCTCGGCCAGCCTGGCCGCGGTCCGGCCGGCCGGGATGACCTTGATGCCCAGCCCTGCGGCCTTGTCGTGTTCGAAGAGGGTGAGGATGCGCTGGCGGTCCTTGACCAGTTCGAGCGAGACTTCCAGCGCCGCTCCCCCGGCCCCGTCCAGTGCGGCGTGCACCCCGCCCGGCGCGGCGGCCAGCACCCGGTCGAGCAGCCCGTCGCCGTAGACGATCGGGATGGCACCCAGTTCGCGGAGGTAGTCCTGGTTGGCCTCGCTCGCGGTGCCGATCACCGTGGCGCCCCGCAGCTTGGCCAGTTGCACGGCGATCGTGCCGACCGAACCGGCCGCGGCGTGCACGAGCAGGGTGTCACCCTCCCCAATTCCCAACTCCCCCAACGCGATATGCGCGGTCTGCGCGCCCGCGCTGAAGCCGCCGGCCACCTCCCACGGCATGTTCGCCGGTTTCGGCGTGATGTTCTCGGCCGGGACGACGACGTATTCCGCGTAGGCCTGGACCGCGGTGAACCCGAGCACCTCGGTGCCCTTGCGCACGCCGGTCACCCCGTCGCCGAGCTGGTCCACCACCCCGGCGAACTCGTTGCCCGGCACCCTCGGCCAGCCCAGCTTCAGCCCGGGCGGCTCCCAGCCGCCCCGCACCGCCGCGTCGTACGGCTGCACCCCGGCGGCCTTCACCCGCACCCGCACCTCCCCCGGCCCGGCCTGTGGATCGGGCAGTTCGGTCAGGCGCAGCACCTCGGGTGGTCCTGGCTCGGTGAACGCGGCGGCCTTCATGGCGGTACCTCCGTACTCGGCTTGTACGACCACCGTGCAACCTAAACCAATGTAGAGGTCAAGCTCGTGAGTGAAAAGTGTTGCCTGGACAACACTTTTCACTCACGACCAGGAAGGCGACCACGGTCAGCGCGCTGGCCACCGTCGCGGTGGCACCCGCGGCCTGGAAGATCGAGGACTGGAACCCGTCCTTGTCCGAGGACAACACGCCGTACGCCGGCCCCACCCCTTTCGCCACCGTCCAGACCACATACCCGAGCAGCGGCACGATCGCCACGAGGCTCAACCGCAGCTTTTGCGTCCGCGCGCCGTCGCGCCGCGCGAGCACCGCCAGCGCCAGGCAGGCGACGCCGAGCGCGAGCAGATTGCCGCCGATGGCGTCGCTGAGCCGATGCCAGCCCACCGTCATCGTCATCTCCGCGACCCCGACCACGTAGACCGACCCCAGCAACGCGACCCAGCCGCGCCAGGCGTACGGCACCACGATCAGCAACCCGAACAACGCCGACATCGCGATGGCGACATGCCCGCTGGGGAAACTGTTGCCGTGGTTGATCGGGTCGTCGATGATCGAGGGCCGGACGAGCACCCAGTCACCGAGCACGCGCTCGAGCACCGCCGTCACCCCGATGACCGCCGCGCCGGCGACCGCCAGCGCCGGCCGCCTTCGCAACAGCCCGATGGCCAGAACCAGAACGACCACTCCGGCCACGGCATACACGGTGATATAGGACAGCCACGATCTCGCCCGAAGCACGTCCGCGGTCTCGAGCAGCGCCGGCGCCCCTTGCAGAACGTTGAAGTCGAGCGCCTGCCCCGCCCACGTCCACACGAACAGCAGATAGACCCCGACAAACCCGACCCCACAACTCCCCGCCGCCACGGCCGCTATCCGCCCCGGCCGCTCCACCCCTGATCCGATCGTCACGCGCCCCCACTATGCCAGCCCTTCTCGCGTCCACCCGCGACAGTCCACTTTGTCCGTGAAGGTGCCCTTACCTACCTTGAAGGTAGGCAAGGGCACCTTCACTACCTTCGTTCAGTCCGCAGGTGTCAGGATCATCGCAACCCGCAGTCCCAGAGCCTGCGCGTACGCCTGCACCTGCGCCACCCGCACTTCAAGGCGAGCGCCCTGCTCCATCCGGCACACCGTGGCAGCGTGAACGCCCATCTTCTCCGCCACGTCCCGCTGACTCACCCCTCGCAACCGCCGCAGCCGGACCAGCTCGGTCATCAACGCCACGAATTCCGGCCCATTCCGCACGCCAAGCTCCGGATCAACGATCACAACCAGCCCGCCTTCTCCGCCGCGATCTCCTCACACACATGGCAGTCGTAGATCGCCAAACCCCGCCGCCGCTCGACCCGGTAAAAACCACCGCACAACAACGAAACCACCACCCCAACCACCGGCTCGGCATCCAGCACCGTCCGATGCCGCGCACCTTGCTTCACCGGCCGATACCCGCCATGCCGAACCTGCGGAACCCGCCGTCGCCGAAACCGGATCATGCACTCACCCGGAACAAATCCGTCAACGCCGGCCGCGGCCCCAGCACCTCCGGCATGTCGTCACCCTCATCCGCCCCAGGCGACCGCCGCAAACACGAAAAGCACGCCTGCCCGCACACCGACCCCAACATCTCCCCTTCCCCAGGCGCAAACTCCTGCCCACACAAGGCAATCAACACCCCCGCGACACTTTCACCACCTTCCACCCGCCGCGGCACCAGATGCACAGTCCGCCTGGCCTCGCCCACCACACCTTCCCGAAACCGCACGAACATCAATGGAGTCATCCCAACCACCCGGTTCGCCATCCAGGCACTATCCGGCCGGCTGGCCTTGCGCCGTCATCCACTCCTGCACGTGTGGCACTGGCAGCCTGCGCCACTCGGGCATACGTCGTCACCATTCGATTCCTCCTGAGAGACCTCACCTGTGTGGCGACTACGAAACCGCAGGTCACGTGATCAGGACACCCCGTAGTACCGTGATCTTGCGAGACACAACGTCCCTGTTCAACCGGTACGTTCTACGACGACCAGCCGCAGCGCTACCGCTCGCGGCCCGAGAGGAACTCCGCATGCCGTCCTCACCACGAAGTCTGCGACAGGAGCAACGAGAACTTGCCGCTACCCTGCGCGCGGCGCATAAGACGTGGGTCGAGGTCGCCACGGTGTTCTGCGACCGCTACGGCGTAAATTTACGCGCAGCGTTCCGCATGGCGCGTGATTGGAGCCAGCGAGACGCTGCCAACCAGTGGAACAGCCGCTGGCCAGCAGATCCCAAGACGTTCAAGAACTTCTCA
This sequence comes from Amycolatopsis nigrescens CSC17Ta-90, assembly GCF_000384315.1. GTDB lineage: Bacteria > Actinomycetota > Actinomycetes > Mycobacteriales > Pseudonocardiaceae > Amycolatopsis > Amycolatopsis nigrescens. The sequence continues at coordinate 746,352 of NZ_ARVW01000001.1, forward strand.
TACTGGGAACTATGGCCCGCATCGACAGGGCACGCCCCATCCCTTGATGTACTACAACGCCTAGCCGAGCTTTATGAGTGCCGAATCGCAGATCTGCTTGCCGACTGCGCCGACTTTCGACCGTCCGACCCAGCCTACCTGGATAATCAAAAATTCACCGAACTTCCAACCATCGCCAAAAAGGATTCCTTGCAGTCAGCAGAAGAGTATCGTGACTTACAAGATCTGATATCAACCCTGGAGTCGGCCGACGTGTACGAATTCGCACGATTGGCAACTACTTGGTCAGAACGCTTAGGGCCGAACCTGAACCGGCAGGCATTGTTCTTGAAGTTGAGCGCCGGGTTGTCTCTTGCGGCAACTTCCCCAACACTTGCCGAAACCAGGGAAGGCGAGATGATTCGACGACTTGACACCCAAGTCGGAAGCTACTCCGGAATTTGGCGGAGCCGTTACATCTACCCAAGCAGCGGTCGCGGCGACAACTTCGCGGGCGAACACTATGTCGTCGTTCACCAGCACGGCAGCCGGCTGGTCGGGCAGAGCGTTCCGAATTCTGAAGGATCGCAACTGCGAATAGAACTTACCATCAGCTCATCGGTCGCCACCGGAAGCTGGCGCGAGACGACGTCCCCAACCGGGTACTACAAAGCTGCAACCTATCATGGAACGCTGCAACTAGTCGTCGAGCCAAGCGGACGCCGCATGCGCGGCATGTGGCTTGGCTTTGGCCGCGACTTCGCTATCAACAGCGGCCAGTGGGAGCTGACTCTGCAAGATAGTTCCACAGCAAAGAACGCACAGCGCTCGTATCACAGAAAAGTCTGACACATGCCAGCCTAGCCAGTGATTACCGCAACAATCACCGCACCGTCATCGAATTGACCCGCATCAATCAGCGTGAACAGTCCATACATCATCTTTGCGACATAGATCCACTCTAGCGCAATCCCATGTCGACGCTCGAAGTCGGACATGAAGTCCCGCAAATCATCGGTACGCTTGGCGTAACCACCAAAATGGAAGTCCTGTTCGATTGACCAGTTCTCTGTAGTAGTTCCAAGGGCATCGACCTGCAGGCTCGCCACGTCATCATTCAAGAACGAGCCACCTTTGAGCACAGAGAAACCGAGAGCATGCTGCGGTCCGCGCAGCCCGCTGGCGATGCCCGCCAAGGTTCCACCCGTTCCACACGGGCAGCATATTACGTCGAAGTCGACCGAGATTTCGTCCACAAGCTCTCGGCAACCGCGCAGCGCGAGGGCGTTACTTCCACCCTCCGGCACAAGGTAGAAGTCGCCAAACTCCGCACGCAACCGCTCGATTACTTGAGCGTCAGCCTTCTGCCGATAAGTCGCCCGATCCATGTACGTCAGGCGCATCCCACGCTCCTTCGCGTAGGCAAGCGACTCATTCAAGGGCACATGCTCTTCACCGCGGATAACGCCAATCGTACTGAAGTTGAAGTAGTGCCCAGCCGCCGCAACAGCTCGAATATGGTTCGAGTACGCACCGCCGAAAGTAAGCAGAGTTGACGCGCCTTCAGCGCGTGCTGCTTCGAGGTTGTACTTCAGTTTCCGCCACTTGTTCCCAGGCAACTCCGCATGGATCAGATCATCACGCTTCAGATACAGCCGTACTTGCCGTTCGGCAAGCAGCTCGTCGTGAACCTCGACGAGCAGCGACGGCAAACGCAGATCCAACTTGTCCACAAGCTCATGCTAGTTGACGCCTCGCTGGTCTCGCCCCCGGAGCGCACCGCTATAGAAACCTCGGGCTCGGAGCCGGCCTCGACTCACTCACCAACACTTTGCGCCGCGAACAGCCAACTCGGTGCCGTCTCAGACCAACACAGCGGCCACGAGGGCAAACTGGTCGAGCTGCACGTTTTCCGTCCTGCCGTGGCATGACGGCCGCCGTGATGACCTAGCATCGTGGCGACGACTTCATGTAACGGCCGTTGCTCTTCTCACGACACTGGTGACACGAATGTCTCAACGAGGAGCCCGACGTGATCCTTGGCGTACCTACGCGCCGCTGACGGCAGCCGTACATGTCCGCGGCCTCAGCGGGCACATCGCCCGGCAACAAGCCAGGTGCCACCTTACTGAACAATAAAACTCAATATCCGAAGTTCTCGAAAGGAACTGACTTGTCGAATGACAGCCTCCCCGTTACTTCTACATTTTCGTTACCGAAGCCAGTGGAAGTGGCAGCAGCGGCCGCTGGCGCCAAGTTTGAACGCAACACGGAAGAGGTCCTCCTATTCAAGGTAGATCGTACACAAGCAGCATATTTTCGCCGTTATCACTTGATCCCGATCGAGCAAATAGGAACACTTGAATCCCAGGCGACCAGTGACGTCCAACGTATCCCTGACTATTTTGGATTCATCTCACCCAAGCAGGGCTATTTTGAAGTAGCGATTGAGCACGCGCGCAGGGGACGCATCATAATCCCACCAATTCTCTCCACTCTGAAATGTGGACTCTCTGCCACATGCCGACACAGCGACGACAATCCCATCCCCACGGTGTCCTTTCCTCAAGCTAAACGCGGCGACGAAGAGAGACCGGGCAGGCGTGATCAAGATATCATCCCAATTCACCTAACAGACGATACAGGCGGCACCTGCATCGAGATCTCCACAGTTTCGCCACTCGGAGTACTTTTTGCGCTCCCAAACTCACGAGGCAGGATTGACGCCCACCTTGCTGAAGACATTGCCTTAAGCATCTCAATCAAGATTGACTTTGGTTCTGAAATGAGCGATCAGCTCCTTCTTGACAAAGGCATCGAGAAGGCAAACTCGCTCTTGTATGAACTCAATGTTCGAAATGATCAGCCATTTCGCATGATAGGTACGGCACTATACGAAAGGGAGTCACGTAAGCAGAACAGGCAACGCCTACCAGAGGTCCGCTTCCCGACCACTTCACTTCCCCATGAGGTGGCTGAGCTTTTTTCTTCAGCCGAGACAGCCCGAGACAACCCGGTAATAGCCTTTCTCTCATTCTATCAAGTACTGGAGTACTACTTCCCTTACGCAATCAGAAAGGACTCGATTCGGAAGGTTCGCAGAGAGATCGTCGACCCGTGGTTTTCAATAAGCGATGACGATTCAATAATGCGAATACTTTCCACCGTTGAGAATTCGGTTAATGCCCCCGAGTCGACACAGATAGCAACGCTGCTAACACACTCAGTACGTGAAACTACCTTAATAGACTTCTTCTCAAAGGACGAGGCTGCTACTCATTTTTCTAGGAGCGGTCCTATTTCTGGAGTTGAATGGATTAACACAAAAAATGCCAACCGGTCGATCGCTGCACAAGTTGCAGAGAGAATTTATAAGATCAGAAACAGGATAGTTCACGCAAAGGATGACCCTAAGTACTCGGACGTCAGAGTTCTCCTACCAAACAGCCGTGAAGCATACGCACTACAGCCTGACATAGACCTCGTTCGACTGCTGGCCATAGAAGTGGTGACAGACAGCCAGGTCGAGCGAAGAGGCTAAAACCTGCCCTGGCCGGGACAGCCATTGGCCAGGGCAGGTCGAAAACTTACATGTTGATCATGTGGCCGGCTAGGCCGTGGATGGCTTCCTTGACGGCTTCGCCGAGGGTGGGGTGGGCGTGGACGTTGCGGGCGATTTCGTGGACGGTGAGGTCCCATTGCTGGGCGAGGGTGAGTTCGGGCAACAGTTCCGTGACCTCGGGGCCGATGAGGTGCGCGCCGAGGAGTTCGCCGTGGGTGTCGTCGCTGATGATCTTGACGAAGCCGACGGGTTCGCCGAGACCATGTGCTTTGCCGTTGGCGGTGAAGGGGAACTTGGCGACCTTGACGTCGAAGCCCTTTTCGCGCGCCTGCTCTTCGGTCCAGCCGAAGCTGGCGATCTGCGGCTGACAGTACGTCGCGCGCGGGATCATGACGTAGTCGAGTTCCATGGTCTCCGCGTCGCCGATGGTTTCGGCGGCGATGATGCCCATGGACTCGGCGGCGTGCGCGAGCATCAGCTTCGCCGTGACGTCGCCGATCGCGAAGATGTGCGGCACGTTCGTCCGGCAGCGACCGTCGATGTTGATGGCGCCGCGGTCGGTCAGCTCGACGCCGGTGTTCTCCAGCCCATAGCCTTCCACGCGGGGCTGGAAGCCGATGGCCTGCAGCACCTTGTCCGCTTCGATGACCTGCTGGTCGCCACCGCGAGAGACCGTGACCAGCACCTTCGGGCCGGACTCGTCGATGGCCTCCACCTTGGTCGAGGTGAGCACCTCGATCCCCAGCTTCTTGTACCGGCGCGCCAGCTCCTTGGACACCTCGGCGTCCTCCAGCGGCACCATCCGGTCCAGGAACTCGACGATGGTCACCTTGACGCCGTAGTTGTGCAGCACATACGCGAACTCGACGCCGATCGCGCCGGCGCCGGCGATCACGATGCTCTCCGGCAGGTCCCGCTCCAGGATCTGCTCCTCGTAGGTGACCACCCGATCACTGAGCGAGGTTCCCGGGAGCGTCTTCGTGGTCGCGCCGGCCGCGATGATGCAGTGGTCGAAGGTGATCGTCTCGTCGCCGACCCGCAGAGTGTTCGCGTCGGTGAAGGTGCCGCGGCCGTCGTACTCGGTGATCTTGTTCTTCTTCATCAGGAAGTGCACGCCCTTGACCCGGCCATCGGCCACCGACCGGCTGCGGTCGAACGCGGCGCCGTAGTCGAAGCTGACCTGCCCCTGGACCTGGATCCCGAAGGTCGCCGCCTCGTGGTTGACCAGGTGCGCCAGCTCCGCGTTGCGCAGCAGCGCCTTCGACGGGATACAGCCGACGTTCAGGCAGACGCCTCCCCAGTACTTCTCCTCCACGATCGCCGTCTTCAGGCCGAGCTGCGCGGCCCGGACCGCCGCGACATAACCGCCGGGTCCAGCGCCCAGCACCACCACGTCGAAGTGTGCACTCATATCGCGGAATCTACGCGACATTTCCCGGGCGCCCCGCAACGCCCACCCCCGACGGGTGACTACGCCATCCGGTGCAGCAGACCGGCGACGAGCGCGACCCGGTCCGGGATGTCGCCGACGAGGACGTGCTCGTGCCGGGCGTGCGCGCCCGCGCCGCTGCAGCCGAGGCCGTCGAGCACCGGAACGCCCAGCGCGGCGACGAAGTTCGCGTCGCTGCCGCCGCCGACGCTGATCGGCTCGAGTGGCGCACGCAGCTCGGTGGCGACCTGATCGGCCTGGTCGAACAGCTCCTTGCTCGCCGGCGTGAGCCGCATCGGCGGGCGGTTCCACTCCCCCGCCAGCCGAACCCGCACGCGCGGGTCCGTGGCCCGCAGCCCGGCGAAGACCTCGTCGATGCGGCGTGCCTCGTCCTCCCGGCTGATCCGGATGTCGATCAGGCAGCTCGCCTCGCCCGCGATGACATTTCGCGCCGTACCGCCGGTGATCGTGCCCACATTGATCGTGGTGCCGGCACCGGGGTCCGCCGCTTCGACGAGCCGGCAGACGATCTCGGCGAGGGCGTGCACCGCGCTGGCACCGGCCTCGGGGTCGTTGCCGGCGTGCGCCTCGATGCCGGTGGTGGAGAGGTTGAAGACGCCCACGCCCTTGCGTTCGGCCTTGAGATCCCAGCCCACTCCCGGTTCGAGCACCAGCGCGGCGGCGCAGTCGCGGGCCGTCTTTTCGATGTACGGCCGGGATTTCGGGCTGCCCAGCTCTTCGTCGCCGGTGAACAGGAAGGTCACCGGCGGGCACGGCAGGTTCAACGCGCGCAGTGCCCGCAGCGCCCACACCCCGGTGACGAGGCCCGCCTTCATGTCGTACACGCCCGGCCCGGTCGCAGCGCCGTCGTGCACGGTGAACGGCCACTCGGCCAGCGTGCCCGCCGGCCACACCGTGTCGTAGTGGCCGATCAGCAGCACGGGTTTCCCGGTGCCGGGATAGGTCGCCACCAGCACGTCGCCGTGCTCCGCCTGCGCGTGCCGGGTCCACCCGGCGGGCGGGCCGAGCCGCTCGGACAGCCATGCCTCGATCGAGTCGGCGGTGTTGTCCAGCAACGCTTTCCCGGTGCTCGGCGACTCGTGCCGCACCAGCATCTCGAGGTCTCCGAGCAGTTCGCCAAGTTCGTTCCGGCACCAGGTGGACAACGACTTCGCAGACAATTCAGACGCCAATCTGTGCGGGGGAAAGGGTTCAGCGGACGGAGACGCCGGGGCCGAGCGGGATGCCGAGCCCGTACCAGGCCAGGAACATCAGCAGCCAGACGACCAGGTTGACCACGGCCAGCGGCAGCACCAGCGCCATCAGCGTGCCGATGCCGGCCGACGGCCGGTAGCGGCGGATGAAGCCGAGCGCGATCACGAAGTACGGGCTCATCGGAGTGAGGCTGTTGGTGGGCGCGTCCGCGATGCGGAACAGGGCCTGGGTGGTCTCCGGCTGGATGTGCAGCAGCATCAGCATCGGCACCAACACCGGCGCGACCAGCGACCACATCGCCGAACCGCTGGTGAGCAACAGGTTCAGCACACTGATCAGAACCACCGCGCCGATGAAGATCACCACCGGCTGCGCGCCGAGCGAGTCCAGTGCGCGGGCGCCCGCGATCGCGATGACCTGGCCGATGTTCGTCCACTTGAAATAGCCGAGGAACTGCGAGACCGCGAAGAACAGCACCAGCACCGGAACCAGCTCGCGCAGCCCCTGGCCCATCAGCTCCGGGATGTCCTTCGGCGCGGTGATGGTGCGCACGCTGAGGCCGTAGACGGTGCCGATGATCATGAAGAACAGCATCAGCACCACCGCCACGTTCTCCAGCAGCGGCGAGTCCACGATCGAACCGCCGTCGCCGCGCAGGGGCGAACCGGCGGGCAGCACCGCGAGCACCACGGCGACCGCGTACAGCGCACCGGCGAGCACCGCCCGGCGCACGCCGGTGCGCTCGGCGGCGGACAGCGACATGTCGGGCAGCTCGTCGACGTCGGTCAGCTCCGGCTCGGCGGCGTTCATCGCGACCACCCGGCGCGCGACCACGGTCTCGGTGACGATCGTGATGGTGACCGCGAGCAGCAGCGAGGAGGCCGCGGAGAAGTACCAGTTCGACACCGGGGTGACCAGGTAGCCGGGGTCGATGGTGTGCGCGGCCGAGGTGGTCAGCCCGGCGAAGATCGCGTCCGAGCCCTCGATGATCGGGCTGATGCTGCTCGCCCCGCCCACCGCCACGTAGGCCACCACCGCGCCGATGATCGGGCTGCGGCCCACCGCCCGGAACGCGATCATGCCCAGCGGGATCATCACCACGAACGCGGCGTCCCCGGCCACGTGCGAGAACATCGACGTCAGCGCGACGGCGAAGGTGACCAGCTTGGCGGGCACCCGCGCCAGCGCGGCCCGCATCAGCGCGGGCAGCAGGCCGGTCTTGTCCGCGACCGCCACGCCGAGCATGACCACCACGATCAGGCCCAGCGGCGGGAAGTTCACGAAGTTCTTGATCAGGTCGCCGAGCATCATCTGGACCCCGGCGTCGGAGACCAGGCTCTTGACCCCGACCTCCTTGCCGTCCGCGGGCGAGACCACCGAGACGTCCAGGGCGGCCAGCAGCCAGCTCGCCAGCACCACCAGCACGCTCAGGATCACGAACAGCCAGAACGGATGCGGCAGCTTGTTGCCGGCCCGGTCCACGAAGTCGAGCACGCGCAGCACCAGCGACATCGAGCGCCGCTGCTTCGTCTGTGCGGCCATGCCGGTCACCCACCTCTTGCACCGAACGGAAAGATGAACCCGGATCTCACCTCAGAGCGCATGCTTGTGTCAATATCTATTCATCCGATGCACGAACCGTTCACGATAGGATCCCGACGTGCATGAACTGGACGACGCGGACCTCGATCTGGTCGCCGCCCTGCAGCTCGCCCCCCGTGCGCCGCTGAACGTGGTCGGCGACGTGCTGGGCAGTTCGGCCAGCACGGTCGGCAGGCGCATGCAGCGGCTGCAGCAGCGCAGGCTGCTGCGGGTCATCTCCACGGTGCACTGGTCGCTGATCATGACCGGCAACCCGTACCTGGTGTGGCTCAACTGCCGGCCGGAGCAGACCGCGGCGGTCGCCGCCGCCGTCCGCCGGGTGCCCGAGGCGCAGTCCATCCTGATCACCGCGGGCGACGCGGACGTCTTCTGCACCCTCTACCCGCTGCCCGGCACGGACGTGCGCCGCCTGCTGACCGAGACGCTGCCCGGCATCCCCGGGATCGAGTCGCTGCGCTCGCACCTGGTGCTGCGCACCGAACGCCAGGCCGTCGCCTGGCACCTCGACCGGCTCACCGGCGAGCAGGCCGCCGCACTGCGCGAGCACGTGGACACCGCCGCGCCGGCGGAGGTGCTCGGCCCGTTGAACGACGCCGAGTTCGGCACGCTGCGGCTGCTCTTCGACGACGGCCGGATCTCCGCCGCGCAGGTCGCCCGCGAGCTCGACGTCAGCAGGTCCACCGCCTACCGGCTCATCCAGTCGCTGCTGGAAAGCGGCGCCGCCAGGCCGAGAGTGGAGATCGAGCCCGCCGTTCTCGGCTTCCCGATCACCGCGCTCTGCACGCTCGCCGTCCAGCCGCAGCACGTCCCGGCCGCGCTCACCGCGCTGGGCAGGCACCGGTCAGGACGGCTCACGGTGATGGCGACCGGACCGGCGTCGATCCTGCATCACGGCACTTTTCGCGACGAAGAGGACCTGGCCCGGTTCGTCACCGAGGACATCGGCGCGCTGCCGGGGGTCACCGGGTGCACCACGTCGACCGCGCTCGGCGTGCTGCGGCGGCAGTGGATCGACCGCGAGGACGACGTCCTGCTCGGCCCGCGCGGCCACGACATCCTGGCCAGGGGACGGCCGAGGTAGCCGGGGTGCCGGTCCACGCGGGACCGGCACCCCGGCATGGTGGATCCGGGCCGGTTCAGCAGCCCTTCTTCTCCTGGCGGATGTCGGTCACCGAGCTGTCGTCGGTCGCCCAGGTGGCGCCTGCCTGCACGCACGGATGCCCGTTCGGGAGCGGCCCCGCCCGGACAACCTCGGCGGTGACGTCATAGTCCTTGCAGTTGCGGAAGTAGCTCCACTTTCCTTCAGCGCTGTAGCCGCAAGGCCTCTTCGCGTCGGTGTCCGCGGACACCGGCGCCACCGGCTGCCCGGCGTTCGCCGTCGCGCCCCCGGACAGCAACGCGGCCCCGGCCATGGCTATCGCGGCCACCCCGCCGGCGATCTTGCCCTTCATGGTTCCCTCCTGACTTTCGTGGTGCCCCAGTCCCCCTGGAGCACTTCGATCGTCACGGTGGGATCACCGCCGGGACAACGCCGCCGAACCGTCCCGTACAAGGTCACATGGTCTCGTACGATCTCGCACAGCCGGTCAGGCACACGGCGGGTGATAGGCCGTGCCCGGCAGGAACTGCTCCCATTCCGCGGTGGTGATGCCGGCGCCGGACGCGGTGCAAAGCCAGCGGATGGTGGCTTCAGGGTCCGTGCGCCACAAGCGCACGCTGCCGTCCCGGCTGCCGCCGGCGAGGAATGCGCCGTCGTGGCTGTACGCCAGTGACATCGCCGCGTCGGTGGACGCGGTGACAGTCGCCGTGCGTTCGGGTTCGCGGGGGTCGGTGAGGTCCCACAGCCAGATCGTCCCGTCGACGCTGGCCGCCGCGAGCTCGTTACGTTCCGGGTGGAACGTGAGCTGGTAGAGGTCGGCGACCGGGCCGTCCAGCGATGCGCCGATGGCCATCGGCTTGCCGGGATCGGTGAGGTCCCACAGGTACACGTTGTCGTCGGCGGCGGCGCCGACCGCCAGCACCGCGCCGTCCGGGCTGAACGCGGCCGATGTCGCCGCATCGCCGACCTGGAGTCTGGTGAGCAGGCGCGGCCGGCCCGGGTCGCCGACGTCATAGAGGTAGGCATTGCCGTCATCGCTGCCCGTCACGATCAGCTTGCCGTCGGGGCTGAAGCGAACGTCGTTGAGGGCCCTGCCGGTTTCGGTCATCGAGGCCAGGCGTTTCGGGTGACCCGGGTCGGCCAAGTCGAGAAGCGTGACGGAGCCGTCCTTCGTGGCGACCGCGAGCACGGTGCCGTTCGGCTGGAACTCGACCCAGGCCACGGTCGAACCGGTGACGACCCCGGTGTCCGCGAGCTGTCTGGGCTGAGCTGGGTCGCCGATGTCCCACAGGTGGATTCCGCCGTTACCGGTACCGGCCGCGAGCAGCCTGTCGTCGGAGCTGACGGCGATGGGGCCGCTCAGCTTGCCCTGACTTCCGGTGGGCGCGAGGGCCGCACCGATGCGCGCGGGCTTGCCGGAGGCCGAGGCGTCGATGAGGTGAATCCCGTTGTCCTGGCTTCCAGGCCCGACGGCCAGCGTTTGCCGTGCGCCGGCGAAGGCCACCGAGTACACCGTGTCGCCGAAGTCGTCGATGACGGGTCCCGGGACCGTCCAGGTCCGGGTGGCGCCGTCTTCGGTGAGGGTCACGACCGTGTGCTCGTCCACGTAGGTGGCCGTGGTGATGACGCCAGGATGCGGAAGGGTCCTGCGAACGTCCCGGGTGGCCAGGTCCCATTCCCAGAGCTTGCGGTCCGAACTGCCCGCGATGATCCGATCGCCGTCCGGGCTGAAATCGATGAAAGTGACCCAGCTGGCCGGCCCGGTGAGCTGACCGAGAGGTTTCGGGCTCGCGGGATCGGCGACGTCCCACAGGTACACGGCGCGGTCGGCACTGGTTCCAGCGGCGAGGACGCGGCTGTCGGGCGAGATCGCCACCGAGAACACCTGACCGCCAGGGCCAGCCAAACTCGGCAACGGCTGAGGCCGGGCCGGATCGGCGAGCGTGAAGCGGTGCACCATGCGGTCCCTGCTGCCCGCGGCCAGCGTCTTCCCGTCCGGCGCGAAGGCGACGCTGGTGATAGCGTCCCGCGGCCCGGAGAGCAGCTTTTTTCCGGCGGGATCGGCGAGGTCCCACAGGTGGATCTTGGCGTCGGCGCCGCCTACGGCGACGGTACGGCCGTCCGGAGAGATCGCCACCGAGGCCACCACCCCGCTCGGCCCGGTCAGGTTCGCCAGCTCGACCGGGGCGGCGAGGTCGGCGATGTTCCACAACCGGACCGTCCCGCTCTCACCGACCACGGCGAGCCGCGTGTCGTCCCGGCTGATCGTGATGGCGACGGCGCGGCTGCCGAGGTTCAGCGCCGGTCCCGCCGCCGTATCCTCCCCCGCCCGTGACAGGGAGATAGTGCCGTTCTTGGCACCGGTGGCGAGTACGCCGGTCGTAGCCGCGACGACGTTGGTGGAGCCGCCCTGGCCGTAGTGCCTGGCGGCGATGGGGTGCGCCGAGGAGTCCAGCAGCGCGGACCGGGCCTCAGCGGTGGGAGCGCTGCGGTAGCCGACCGCGGCGAGTTGCGCGGCCAGCGCCGGGTCGGAGTCCCGGAGCCGCTCCGCCTTGACCGCGATGTCGCGGGACAGCGCGAGTCGTCCGTCGCGTTCGGCCGCGTCCCGCGTGCGCTGGGCGTACCACATCGCGGTCGCGGCGAGGACGATCATGACCACGGCCGCGCTGGTGAGCTGGTACCGGCGCCGGACGCGGCGGCGGGCCACCGCCTGTGCGACGTCGCGTTCGCCCACCCCGGCGTCGAGGAACTCCCGTTCGAGCGGGTTGAGCTCTTCCCGGTGGCCGCCGGCCCAGCTGAGGGCGGCGGCCAGGGTGCCGCCGTGGTACAGGTCGTCGTCGCTGCGCCCGTTGTCCCGCCAGGTGCGGGCGGCCAAGGTCAGCCGTCGATGCACCTGCCGTCCCGCGCGGTCGTCGTCGAGCCACCCGCGCAGCCGCGGCCACGCCTGGAGCAGCGCCTCATGACTGATCTGCACCGTCGTGTCGCCAGCGGTCAGCAGCCGGTGCGCGATGAAGGTGTCCAGGATGTCGTCGATCTCTTCGGCCTCGGCGTCGGGCCGCTCCCCGACCAGTTCGTCGCGGTCCACCCGGCGACGGGTGTCGGCCGTGGTCTCCCCGACCTGCACCAGGCGCAAGAACACCTGCCTGGTCACCTGCTGCGCGTGCCGCCCGAGCCCGCCATAAGCGGCGTCGGCGGTTTCGGCGATGGCGTGCCGGATTCCCCCGATCGAGCGGTAGTCCTGGATGCCGAGGACCCGCTCGTCGCGTGCCAAGGCGGCGTCGAAGGTCGCCTGCAAGGTGTGCGACAGCAGCGGCAGCACCCCTGGCTCGTGCGCGGCGTCCGGTTCCTGGGGCGCGCTCGGCGACACCTCCCGGACCAGCAGCTCCACCAGCCCGTCGTCGACGTCCATGCCCACCGTGCGAGCCGGCTCGGTGACCGCCGCCCGCAGCTCGGGTTCGGTCATCGGGCCCACCACGACCTGCGCGTTCTGCAACGCCGCCGCCAGCTCCGGATAACGCAGCGCGTGCCCGTAGAAGTCGGCGCGCAGGCCCAGCACCACGGCCTCCGCCCGCGCCGCCGACCACACCGCGGCGAGGAACGCGCGCCGCTCGGCATCGTCGACGTCGGCCGCGAAGATCTCCTCCAGCTGGTCGACCACGAGCGGACACCGTTGCCCCGGCTCGGCCCTCGCCAGCTCCTCCAGCGGCGACTTGCCCGGCGTCACCACGACGGGCGGCCGGCCGGCGTCGACCAGCCTGGGCAGCAACCCCGCGCGCAGCAACGAGGACTTCCCGGCTCCGGACGGCCCCACCACGACGACCGGCTCCCCGACGTGCGCGGCGACCTCGTCGACGAGCCGTTCGGTCAGTGCGGACCGGCCGAAGAAGTGCGCGGCGTCGGCGATGTCAAAGGAACGCAGCCCCGGATACGGATTGCCCACCCCCTGGCCGCCGTTGCGCGCACGACGCCGGAGCCGCTCCACCGTCGCCCACCACGCCTCCAGCTGCGCGTCACCACGCACCCCGAGCTCGCGCAGCAGGAGCCGGAACTCCCGCCCCACCCCCTGCTGCGGCAGGTGCCTGCCCTTGAAGTAGCCATTCAGCGTGCTCCGGCGCAACCCGTGCGCGCCATGGACATCGAGGCCGGCGGTAGCGCTCGCCAGCTGGCTCAGCGACCGGCCCGACCGCTCCTTCAACCGCGTCAAGACCGCCCCGAAGGCCGAAATCGAGTCGACCTCGGCCGGGTCGATGTCATGCTCCCCCACCGGAGCACCTCCCCTTGCTCTGATCCAGCCGCCATTCAGGTAACCAAATGACGCCGGACCGTGACCATCCTAGGGGCTCGAACTCGCCCGGACGGCCCAGTGGCCGGACCTCGCTGTACGAGATCGTGCGAAGCAGCTCAGCGAGGTTGTCCCGCCCCCGGTCCTACCCGACGATCGAAAGAGTCCTGCGGCAGGACGGCGGGACCAGGCAAGGGGGAACTACGAGGAGGGGTTTCATGCGCGGGGGAATGCGGATCATCACGATGGCGGCCGCGGCGATAACCGGGCTCGGCGTGGCGACCACCGCGGTCACGGCACAGGAGTACGCCGGCCGGGAGCTGCGAGTGGTCACGTTCAACATCCAGCACGGCTATCCGGCGGATCGGAAGCCGTGCGACGCGACCACGTCGAGTTGCGCGGGGCCGGATCTGGACCGGATCGCGGAGCGGATCAGGAAACTGAACCCGGACGTGGTGTCCTTGCAGGAGGTCAACCGGGACCACCGGTTCGGCAATTGCGTCGACATGGCGGCCGAGCTCGGCAAGAAACTGGGCATGGACCACCGGTTCCACCGCAACGCCTACCAGCACCCGACGCACAAATGCGGCGCCGGGAAGAACGAGGACACCGGCAACGCGATCCTGTCCAAGTTCCCGATCACCGGCACCGGGAAGACGGACCTGCCGAAAGACGTGCCGGGCCAGGACAAGCCGCGCACGCTGGTCTGGGCGTCGTTCACCGTCGACGGCAAGCCGATGGTCGCCTACAGCCTGCACATCTCCCACCTCTACCAGGACGCGCGGATCCCGCAGCTGAAGGCCGCGCTGGCCTCGGTCGCACAGGTGAACAAGGCGCACGGCAACGCGATGTCCGTGCTGTCCGGCGATTTCAACGCCGCCGTGGACAGGGCCGACGGCGACCAGGGCAAGATCACCGAAGGCAAGCAGGTGGTCAACCTGGTCACCGACGCCGGGTTCACCGACGGGTGGCAGGCGGCCCCGAAGCACACGAGCCAGCCCTACACGCACAAAGCCGACAACCCGACCATCCGGATCGACTACGTGTTCGCCGGACCGTCGTTCACGGTGACTCAGGCCGGGGCACTGAACACCCGGGCCTCGGATCACCGGCCGGTGGCGGTCGACCTCCGGGTGAAGTAGGGGGCCGGAGCCGCCGGAGCCCGCTCAGCGACGGCTCCGGCGGCCTGGCTCAGGCTCGTTCGAGCACGACCACCGGGATCTCCCGGTCGGTCTTGCGCTGGTAGTTGTCGTAGTCGGGCCAGACCCCGGCCATGATCGGCCACAGCTTCGCCCGCTCCTCGCTGTTCGCGGTGCGCGCGTTGGCGGTGAACTTGTCCGCCTTCACCTGCACCTTGACCTCGGGGTGCTCGACCAGGTTGAGGTACCAGCCGGGGTGCTTGTCGTCGCCGCCCTTGGAAGCCACGATGACGTAGGCGCCGTCCACCTCCTGGTAGATCAGCGCGAACTTGCGCTCCAGGCCGGTCTTGCGGCCGGTGGTGGTGAGAACCAGCGTGGGCACGCCGTCCTGCCAGTCGTGCCCGACCTCGCCGTCGGTCTCTTCGTACCGCCGGACGTGCTCGTCACCGAACAGCATGGGGAAAGCTCCTTTCGTCTGTTGACGCCACGCTAGTCACAACACCAGCGGGCCGCAGACCATGAGGGTTATGCACTATCCAGTCGACGGGGGCCGCCCGGAGGGTGGCTCGCGGCGGCTGGATGCCGGTGACACGGACGGCAGCCGCACCAACAAATGTGCATAACGCTCATTCGCGTAGACACAGTCTAGAAGCGCAGTTTGGACAGATAGTCGTAGCCGACCTCGGCCGTGTGCAGCGCATCGGTGGGCGCGTCGTGCTCCACGATGAAATGCTTCACATCACCCGGCCAGGTGCTGCGGAAGATGTGCCGGAAGTCGATGACGCCGGTGCCGAGGTCGGCGAACTCACCGGTCGGCGCCTTGTCCTTGACGTGGAACTGCTTGACCCGGCCGAAGTTCCGGTAGAACAGCTCCACCGGGTCCACCTCGCCGGTGACCACCCAGAACAGGTCGAACTCCAGGTGCACGTGCTGCCGCGAAGTGTGCTTGACCAGCACGTCGAACGGCCGCACCCCGTCGATCGCGCGGAACTCGTGGTCGTGGTTGTGGTAGCCGTACCTGATCCCGGCGCGGGCGAACGCGCGGGCCGCCTTGTCCAGCCGCCCGGCGAACGCGCGCCATTCGGCGATGGTCTCGAACTTGGCGTACGCACAGTCGGCGTAGGAGTTGCCGAGGATCTTCGCGTCCGCGATCAGCTGGTCCACATCGGAATGGTCGAAGTCGATGTGGCTGGACAGCGCGCGCAGGTGGTACCTGTCCAGCAGGCCGCGGAACTCCTTCGCGGAACGGCCGTAGGTGCCGGCCAGCTCGACCCCGCGGTAGCCGAGGTCCGCGAGCGCCTCCAGGGTGCCGGGTGTGTCCGCCTGCAGCAGGTCGCGCAGCGTGTAGAGCTGGATGCCGATCCGGTCCTTGGGGATCCGCAGCCAGCGGCCACCGGGCAGCGGCGCCGCTTGCGCGGTCCCGGACAGCGCGGCCGCGGCGCCTACAGCAGCAGCGGCGCCCACCGCGCCGCGCAGCATCGACCGGCGGGAAAGCGATCCTTCTTCGGTCATGGCTCGTCCTCTCAATCCTTGCTGGAAAAAGCGGCGTCGAAGGCGGCGTCGGGCTTGTCGAAGATCAGGTTCCGGATGAAGCTCACGGCCTCGGCCGCGCCCCGGCGCCGGTCCATCCCGGCGTCCTCCCACTCCACCGAGATGGGGCCGGTGTAGCCGATCGAGTTGAGCGCCCGGAACGCCTCCTCCCATTCCACGTCGCCGTGCCCGGTGGAGACGAAGTCCCAACCGCGGCGCGCGTCCGCCCAGGCCAGGTGCGAACCGAGCCTGCCGTTGCGGCCGTCGAACCGCTTCTTGGTGTCCTTGCAGTCCACGTGGTAGATCCGGTTCGCGAAGTCCAGGATGAAACCGACCGGGTCCAGGTCCTGCCAGACCATGTGCGACGGGTCCCAGTTCAGCCCGAACGCCGGCCGGTCACCGATCGCGGCCAGGGTGCGCTTGGTGGTCCAGTAGTCGTAGGCGATCTCGGACGGGTGCACCTCGTGCGCGAACCGCACGCCCACCTCGTCGAACACGTCCAGGATCGGGTTCCAGCGATCCGCGAAGTCGGTGTAGCCCTCGTCGATGGTCTCCTGCGAGACCGGCGGGAACATCGCGACGTACTTCCAGATCTTCGAGCCGGTGAATCCGACCACGGTGTGCACGCCCAGCTTCGCGGCCGCCCGCGCGGTGTCCTTCAGCTCCTGCGCGGCCCGCTGCCGGACGCCTTCCGGTTCCCCGTCGCCCCAGATCCTGGCCGGCAGGATGTTGCGGTGCCGCTCGTCGATCGGGTCGTCGCAGACGGCCTGGCCGACCAGGTGGTTGGAGATCGCCCACACCTTCAGCCCGTGCGCCTCCAGGATGGCAAGCCGGCCCGCCACATAGTCCTCTTCGGACAGTGCGCGGTCCACCTCGAAATGGTCCCCGGAACAGGCGATCTCCAGCCCGTCGTAGCCCCATTTCGCGGCCAGCTCGCAGACCTCCTCGAACGGCAGGTCGGCCCACTGGCCGGTGAACAGCGTGACGGGCCTGCTCATACGTTCGCTCCAATTCCCTGTAGCTGCAGCAAAATGTCACGTACCTCGGTGGCCGCCACCAGCTCTCCGGCGGGGGCGGCGCGTTCGTCGGAACACAGCAGCACCGGCCCGTCCCCCGCCGAGTCCGGCAGCCGGCCGTGGGTGCCCCGCACCCAGCGCGGGTCCAGCGGCACCACGTTCATCGCGTACCGCAGCCCGGCCTTCTTGCGCACCAGGTTCAGCCCGGCCTTGGCCTTGGCCAGCCGGTCCGCCGGGTCGAAGAACAGCTCCGCCGGGTCGTAGCCGGGTTTGCGGTGGATCTCCACCCCGCGCGCGAAATCGGGCGCGTTCTCGTCGTCGAGCCAGTAGTAGTAGGTGAACCAGGCGTCTGGCTCGGCGACCGCGACCAGCTCCCCGGCCCGCTCGTGGTCGAGGCCGTACCGCGCCTGCCCGGCCCGGTCCAGCACCTCGTCCACCCCGGTCAACCCGGCCACCAGGTCGCGGACCCGCGGCAGATCCGACTCGTCGGCCACGTAGACGTGCGCCACCTGGTGGTCGGCCACCGCGAACGCCCTGGACACCCACGGGTCCAGGTACTCCATCCCGTCCTGGACGTAGACCTCCAGCAGCCCTTCCGCGCGCAGCACCCGGTTGATGTCCACCGGCCGCCGCGCCTCGGTGATGCCGTACTCCGACAGCGCCACCACGGTCGCGCCGTGGCCGCGGGCCTGGTCCAGCAGCGGCCCCAGCTCGGCGTCCACCGCGCGCGCCGCGGTCACCGCCTGCGGCGAGTCCGGGCCGAACCGCTGCAGGTCGTAGTCCAGGTGCGGCAGGTAGACCAGCATCAGGTCCGGCCTTGACTCGGCGAGCACCCGCCGCGCGGCCGACACGATCCACCGGCTCGACGCCAGCGACGCGGTCGGCCCCCAGTACTGGAACAGCGGGAACGGGCCGAGCTCGGCGGTCAGCCGGTCGTGCAGCGCGGGCGGGCGCACGTAGCAGTCCGGCGACTTCCGCCCGTCCGCGTGGTAGATCGGCCGCGGGGTGACGGTGACCTCGGTGGACGCGCCCATCGCGTACCACCAGCAGATGTTGGCCGCGGTGTAGCCGGGCACCGCGGCCCGCGCGGTCTCCCACACCTTCTCCCCGCCGACCAGCCGGTTGTGCTGACGCCACAGGTGCACCTCGCCGACGTCCCGGAAGTACCAGCCGTTGCCGACGATGCCGTGCCCGGCCGGGGTGAGCCCGGTCAGGAAGGTGG
The DNA here is from genome assembly GCF_000384315.1 of Amycolatopsis nigrescens CSC17Ta-90. Classification (GTDB taxonomy): domain Bacteria; phylum Actinomycetota; class Actinomycetes; order Mycobacteriales; family Pseudonocardiaceae; genus Amycolatopsis; species Amycolatopsis nigrescens. The sequence goes on from NZ_ARVW01000001.1 coordinate 764,427, forward strand.
ACTGCGCGCTGCAGGTGACCGCGGGCAGCACGGTGCCGAGGTTCGCCTGCCAGCCGCCGGCGCCCAGCGCGGTCAGGTTCGGCATGTGCCGCAACAGCTTCGGGGTCATGCCGACCACGTCGAGCACTATCAGCGGTGTGCTCACTGTTCCTCCGCGAGTTCGCGCGCAGCCGCGATCGTGTCGGCGGGTGCGCGCGCTGTGGTCAGCTCGAGTGCCGCGACTGGAGTCGGTGCGATTGGTCATATGCGCGCTCCTTCCGGCGTCAGGCGAGCGCGTGCCCACCGCAGCTCTTCGGCGATACCGTCCGCCAAGTCCTGACGGTGTTCCTCGGGCAGCACCGTCCAGGTGTAGGTCTCCACCTCCAGGTGCGGGAACCGCGCCGGATCGGCGACGCGCGCGGACAGCGCGGCGACCGCGTCGGTGATGACCCCGGTGGTGGCACCGAGCGGCTCGGCCGGCGAAGCGTGCAGCGGCACGTGGAAGTGCACCCGCCACGGCCCTTCCGAGGGCAGCTCGGCCGATGCCTGCGGCAGGTCGTCCGACGCGTGCACCCGGCCGTCCGCCGCCAGCGCCCGCACCTGGTGCAGGTAGCGCGGCTCGGCGAACCCGGCCAACGCGGCGACGGCGGCCGGGCTCGCCGGGTCCGCCACCTCCAGCGCGGCGGAGACCTGCACCTTCATCACCTGCAGGCCCGCGTCGTAGATCTCGGCCACCGCGGCGGCCGGATCGGCGAAGGACACCGCTAGGTGACAGGTGTCCAGGCAGAGCCCGATGTACTCCGGGTCGACCCGGCCGGCCAGCCAGCCGACCGCGTCCGCAACGGTGTCCAGCACGCAGCCCGGCTCCGGCTCCACCGCCAGCTTGACCGGCCGGTCGCAGCGGGCCAGCACCCTGGTCACCGCGTCCAGCGCGCTAACGGCGCGCAGGTCCTGCTCGGCGCTCCACGGCTGCCGCCAGCCCAGCGGCAGGGTGGAGATGCTGCCGAAGCCGGCGTCGTCGGGCATCAGGTCGGCCAGCACCTCGACGCAATCCAAGGTGTACCGCAACCGCCGCACGTCACTCCACTGTGGATGGTAGACGGCGTGCTTCACCACCTCGTCGTGGAAACCGCGGTAGGGAAAGGCGTTCAGGGTCTGCACAGCCAGTCCCCTGGCGCCCAGCTCGTGGCGCAGCCGCCGCCGCGCCACCGGGTCCCCGGCCAGCCCGGCGGCCACCTCGGCGGCCAGCCAGAGGCCGAGGCCGAGCCGGTCCTCGCCGAAGCGCTCGCGCACCGGCAGCGCGTAGGCGTCGAGCTGGTGCAGGATGCCGTCCAGGTCCTCCGCCGGATGCACGTTGGTGCAGTAGGAAAGCATGGTCAGTCCCCCGCGTCCGGACGAGCCCCGCGCAGCACCGAGTTGCCCTCGTAGGTACCGCCGGACTCGGGAGAGTCTTCGAGCATGAGCTTGCCGCTCTGCCCGTAGAACTCCACCGGGTTCCGCCAGAGCACCTTGTCCACATCGGACTCCGCATACCCGGCAGCCAGCATCGCCTCGGCGGTGCGCAACGTCTTCAGCGGGTCGGACCGGCCCCAGTCGGCCGCGGAGTTGACCAACACCCGCTCAGTGCCGTGCTCACGCAGGATCGCCACCATCCGGTGCTCGTCCATCTTGGTGTCCGGGTAGATGGAGAACCCCATCCAGCAGCCGGAGTCGGCAACCAGACCAACGGTGACCTCGTTGAGGTGGTCCACCACCACCCGCTCCGGCGGGATACCGGACTCCCGCACCACGTCCAGCGTGCGGCGGGTACCGGCGATCTTGTCCCGGTGCGGGGTGTGCACCAGCACCGGCAGCTCGTGCTCCACGGCCATCGCCAGTTGGCGGGTGAACGCGTCGTCCTCAGCCGGGGTCATCGAGTCGTAGCCGACTTCGCCGACCGCCACCACCCCGTCCTTGGCCAGGTACCTCGGCAGCACGTCCAGCACGGCGGTGCAGCGCGGATCGTTGGCCTCCTTGGGGTTCAGCGCCATCGTGCAGTGGTGCCGGATGCCGAACTGGGCCGCGCGGAACCGCTCCCAGCCGATCAGGCCGTCGAAGTAGTCGGTGAACGAACCGACGTTGGTCCGCGGCTGGCCGAGCCAGAACGCGGGTTCGACCAGCGCGCGCACCCCGGCGGCGTACATCGCCTCGTAGTCCGCGGTGGTCCGCGAGGTCATGTGGATATGCGGATCGAAAATGCGCATCACGCCTCCTGCAGTAACTCGACGGCGTCCGCCGGCACTTCGCGGCCGGCCGCCTTCCGCTCGGCGGCGTAGTCCGCCACCATCCGCAGCAGCTCGGTGTCGGTCCGCTCGCGCAGCCCGGCTACCGCGGCCAGCGGGACACCGACGAACAGGCACTTGAGCACCCCGTGCCGCCAGGAGTGCGGAGCGAGGTGACGCTGCGCGAACGGCCCCAGCGCGGCCGCGACCAGTCGGATGTCGTTGCTGCGCAAGGCATCCTCCACGATCGTCCGGCCGGTCTCGGCCACGCTGACGGGCAGCAGGTGCAGCCCGCGCAGCACCCCGCGGCGCTCGGCGTCGTCGCCGTAGCAGTACAGCTCGGTCAGCTCCACCGCCAGCGCCTCCGGGGCCAGCACCTCACCGAGCACGGTCAGCAGCCGCGACCGCGCCAGATCGTCCACCGTGCCGTGCACCAGCCCGTCCGGATCGGCCTCCGGCCGCAGCGGCGCGCGGCCCACCTTGCGGCCCACCGCGGGAAACGCGGTCCGAATCGCGCTGGGGTCCGCGCGCACCGCGCGCTCGGTCTCCACCAGCCACGGATGGTCCACCCGGGAACTCCAATCCTGGCTGGGCGGGCCCTGGGGCGTCACGGGCAACGCTGACCGCAACGCCTCCAGGGCACGCCGCGCCACCACCGGCGCGGCGTGACTGTGCCGCGGAAGTTCCACCGCGGCCAGTCCCTCGTACCCGATTTCCACCAGCGCACCGAGGGTTTCCGCCAGGTCCAGCTCGCCCTCACCGAACTCAAGGTGCTCGTGCACCCCGGTGCGCATGTCGTCGAGCTGCACGTTGAACAGCAGCGGCCCGGCCTGCCGCGCGCATTCGGCCGCGCTGGACGGCTCCACCGCGACGCAGTGCCCGACGTCCAGGGTCACCCCGAGCAGCTCCGGCGAACCGAGCTCGTCCCGCAGCCGCAGCACCTCGCCGAGATGCTGCACGAGCATGCCGGGCTCGGGTTCGAAACCCAGCCGGACCCCGCGGTTGGCCGCCTCATCCAGCACCGCGCCGACCCCGTCGCGCAACCGGCGCCAGGCCACCCCGGGGGCCAGCTCGTCGGGCCGGATCCCGGACCAGAAGGACACGCAGTCCGCGCCCAGCTCCGCGGCGATCCAGATCGCCCGGTTCAGGAAGTCGATGCGCAGCCCCGGATCGTCCGACAGCAGCGTGGGATGGTGCTTGTGCCGGGGATCGAGCAGATAGCGCGCGCCGGTCTCCACCACCACCCCGAGGCCGAGCTGCCCGAGCCGGGCGGCCACCCGGCGGACCTGCCGCGGCAGATCTTCCGCGAACGGGTTCAGGTGGTGGTGGTCCAGGGTCAGCGCCACCCCGGAGTAGCCGAGCTCGGCGATCAGGGCCAGCGCGTCGTCCAGCCGGTGGTTGGCGAAACCATTGGTGCCGTAACCGAGGTGCAGCGACGCCGTGTTCACGTGGGACTCACCTTCCTCGCCAGCCTCCTGGCCAGCGGCAGCGCGACGGCCAGTACCCCGGCCGCGCGGACCGAACCGTGCTTCGCCGCGAGGGTGGCCTGCAACGGGACCATGCCGTGGATCCCAGCCGCGGTCGCCTCGCGCACCTGGCCCGCCGACGGGTTCCTCGCGGCGGCCAGCTGCGACCGTCCGACCCCGCCCGCGTAGCCGGCCCCGAACAGCGCCGCGGCCAGCCGGTGCGCGCGCGAGCTGGGACCGGACAACGCCAGCCCGGCCGAGACGGCGGTACCGGCCACCACCGCGTGTGCGGTGCGCGGCGAACCGCCGTGCACCTCGCCGCCGGAAAGCGCGGTGACGCCCAGGGTGTGCAGCCCGATCGTGGCCGCGGCCAGCGGTGCCCTGCCACCGAGGGAGACGTCGGCGACCCGGCAGGCGGCCATCGCGACCGGACCGGCCGCGGTGGGTTTGAACAGCAGGTCGTAGGCCCACAGCGCGGCGGCCACGGCCGCGCCGGAACGCAGCCCGGTCCGGCCGTCCGCCGCCGCGGCCAGCCCCAGCCCGGCGGCGGTCAGCCCGGCCGCCACCCCGAACGCGGCACCGGGACGCACCCGCCCGGACGGGATCGGCCGCTCCGGGCGTTCCTCCGCGTCCAGCTCCCGGTCCGCCCAGTCGTTCAGCGCCATCCCGGCCCAGTAGAACGCGACCGAGCTCAACGGCAGCAGCAAACGCTTGCCCCGCAACGGCTTTCCCGCTGCCGCCGCCCCCACCACACTGTCCCCCAGCACCGTCAGTGCCGCCGGTGCCCGCACCAACTCCACCAGCGCCCCGGCAAATAGCCGGCTTTTTGCCCTTGGTGGCGGGGGCGAAAAGGCGGCTATTTGCCGGGGAGGGTGGAGGGCGGTCATAGGGTGGCCGCCCAGGCGGTGAGGGCGGCGTACTGCTCGGCGAGCCGGTGCTCCGGTTCGCCATCGGTGATCGGGTCCTTGAAGAAGAAGCCCAGCGCGCCCAGCGCGCCGGAGTGCCCGCGCGCGTGCGCGGCGGACACCAGCCTCGCCAGGTCCAGCACCAGCGGCGCGGCCAGCGACGAGTCGTAGCCGGACCAGGTGAACTGCAGGGTCATCCGCGCGCCGAGGAACCCTTCGAACAGCACGTGGTCCCAGGCCGTCTTCTGCTCGCCCAGCTCCGGCACGTTGTCGATGTGCAGCGGCGCGGTCACCTCACCGCCGAGCAGCTCGGCAAGCCCGCGCCCCTTGGACGCGAGCTTGCTGCCGACGTTCTCCGCGTCGGCCAAGGTCATCCCGTCCCCGCCGCCGAGCAGGTTGGTGCCGGACCAGGACCGCACGGCCAGCGCGCGGGTGGTGAACATCGGCGCCAGCGCGGTGCGCACCAGCGTCTCCCCGGTCTTCCCGTCCGCCCCGGCGTACGGCAGCTTCAGCGACCGGGCGAGCTCCTCCAACGCGGGCAGCCTGATCCCGGTGGACGGGGTGAACCCGACATACGGGCAGCCCGCGCGCAGTGCGGCGTAGGCCGCCACCGAGCTCGGCGGCAGCACGATCCGGCCCGGCTCGGCCATCGCCGCTTCCAGCGCGTCCAGCTCGGCGTGCTCCGGCAGTTCGGGGAACACCGGCTCGGTGGAGGACACGTCGAGCACCACCACCCTGGCCAGCCCGTGCCGCTCGGCGAACTCGGTGATGTCGGCGCTGAGTCTGGCCGCCGCGTCCAGCTGGGAGCCGGCGTGCGTGGCCGGGTGGTAGCCGGGCCGGAGGTCGGCGTCCACCGCGGCCAGCGCGGTGCGCACCCCGGTCAGCACCCGGTGCGGCAGCACGCCACCGTCCACCAGCAACTCGGCCCGCTTGTCCAGCGGGGTGTGCGCGATGTCGTGACCGCCTGGCCGGATCCGGTCCCACGCGGGCAGCGGAACCTGCCCGAAGGACGGGGCCGAGGTGACCGAGCCGGTCGGCGGCACCAGTCCCGCCCGCAACGCGAGCAGCCCGGTGATCGCGGTGGCCGCCACCGAACCCCGCGCGCCGATCAGCCAGAGACCGGTTTCTCCTCGATCGTCCACTGCACAACCCCTTTCCGTGCTTCCTCCGGCCCTGGAGCGGCGGGTGGGCGCCCGCGCCTTACCAGAAGCGCCCACCCGCCAGGACCTATTCGGCGTTCACCGCCCGGACCAGTACCGCGGTGCCTGCGGTGCCCTCGATCGACGCGATCACCGCGTCGGCGTCCCGGGTGAGCGTGTCCCGCACACCCGCGTCGGAGACCTCCACCGCCAGCGCCCGGAACGCCCGCAGCTCCCGGACCGTCTTGACGTCCTGCCCCTTCGCGTCCGCCTTGCGCGCCTTGGCCAGCTGACCGGACAGCGCGACGTAGGAGGACAGGGACAGCCGGTTGCTCGCCCGGAACCGGTCGACCAGCTGGTCGATGTCCCGCAACGACGTGGCCGATGCGAAGGACAGCGACTGCTCGGCGTGGTTGCCCGCCTTGTCGGTCGCGGTCACGGCCAGCGTGTGCAGGCCCAGCGGCAGCTGGTGCAGCGGGACCACCGTGCCGGACGCGAGCCCGGACCCGTTCAGCGCCGCGCTCACCTCCCGCACGCCCGAGGTGGCGTCCTCGGCCCGCCAGGACACGACCAGATCGGTGGCGTCCCCGTAGACCCGGCCCTTGGCGACCCCGGCCACCATCAGCGTCGGCTTGGCACCGTCGATCCGGATGGTGGCCGCCTTGTCCGCCTCCACGTTGCCGGCGTTGTCCACCGCCCGGTAGAGCAACGTGTGGTCGCCGTCCCCGGTCACCACGACCGGTTCGGTGTAGGGCTGCCACGCACCGCCGTCGAGGTTGTACTCGATCTTCGCCACTCCGCTGCCGGTGTCCGCCGCGGCCAGCGAGACCGGGACCTGGCCGGGGTGCCAGCCGGTCGAACCCGGCTGCTCGAAGGTCGCGGTGGTGGTCGGTGCGACCACGTCCAGCGCCTTGACCTGCACGTTGCGGAACGAGACGTCGTCACCGTCGCCGTGGTTCTGCAGGCCGACGAAACCCTGAGCCAGATCGCGGTTCGGGTCGGTGCTGACGAAGTCGTTGATCAGCACCCCGTTCAGCAGCACCTTGATGTTCTGGCCCTGCACCACGATCTCGTAGGCGTTCCACTCGCCCGGCGGCTTCAGCGCGGCGTCGCGCTTGGCCAGGTCGGCCGACTGGAAGCTGTACACCGAACCGGTCGTCTTCTCCGGCGCGTCGGTGGCGTCGATCTGGATCTCGTAGCCCTGGTTCACCGCGATCCACGGATCGTCGCCGGGATCGGGGAACCCGACGAAGATGCCCGAGTTGTCGTCCCCGGCCATCTTCCAGTCCAGCTTCAGGCTGTACGCGCCCTGCTCCTGGCCGTACCAGAACAGGCCCATCCCGCCGGTGGAGCGGATCGTGCAGTCGGCCTGGTGCTCGAACTTGCCGGGACCGGCCTGCTTCCAGCCGCCCATGCTGGCCTCGGTGCCATCGAAGAGCATGGTGTAGCCCGCTTCGGGCTGCGTGGGCTGACACGCCGGCGTACCCGGGTTCGAGACCCCGGTACCGTCGAAGTGCAGGGCGTCCACATCGAACAACCCGCCGCCGGAACCGGTGAACACCAGGTACAGCGGCACCGACTCGGCCGAGGCCTTGATCGGGGTCACCGGCAGGTCCACGTAGTTGTCCGGGCTGCCGGTGTTGGCCACCTGGGTGGTCTGCAGCACCGGGCCGTCCGGCGCACCGGAACGGACCTCGATCGCCCCGCCGGGCCCGCCGGCGGAGACCCGGAAGCCGAGGCCGGTGATCCCGGTCAGGTTCGCCGGGTCGAACTTCAGCCAGTCGCCGGGCTCGATGTAGCCGACCCGTTTCCCGCCGCTGGCCCCAGCGTGGGAGACCACCTGCACGCCGTGGGATTCGGTGAAGAACTCGGCCTGCTTGTGCTTGGTGTGCAGCTTGTTCAGCGCCGAACCGGTCAGCGGCGGCGCTCCCGGCGCGCCGAGGTCGGTGTAGCTGGCGTTGATGATGCCGAAGATGTTCGCGTCCAGGCCGTGGCCCTCGTCCGCGGGTGTCTCGATGACACCTTCGCAACCGGTGGCACGGCTGAGCGGATGCCCGTGGTTGTCGTGGCCGAGGATGTACTCCACGGTCACCTTCGAGCAGTCGATCGGCCCGGCGGCACCGTCCTCGGGATCGGTCACGTTCACCTTGAACGGAACCTTGTCACCGAAGCCGAAGAACCCGCCGTTCACCGGAGTCTGCAGGGTGACCACCGGCGCGGTATTGCCCACGGTGACCACCACGCTGGCCACCCCGGTCAATCCGGTGGGATCGGTGACGGACAGCTTCGCGGTGTACTGACCCGGCTTGTCATAGGTGAAGCCGGCCTTGCCGGGTTCGGTGGAGTCAACTTCGCCGTTGCTGTCGAAGTCCCAGGCGTAGGTCAGCGTGCCGCCGTCCTCGTCGTGCGTGCCCGCCGGGTCGAAGGCGACCGAAAGCGGTGCCGGCCCGGAGGTCTTGTCCGCCTTCACCTGGACCTCCGGGGTGCGGCTGCCCTTGGTGTAGTCGATCCGGTACACCGCCGAGTCCTCGGCACCACCGAAGTACCCGCTGCCGTAGTCCAGCACGTACAGCGACCCGTCCGGGCCGAACTCGATGTTCATCGGCCTGGTCAGGTCCATCGAGTCGAAGAACGGCTTGATCTCACCGCGTTCGCCGTTCGCGCCGACGGTGATCTCCTTGATCCAGCTGCGGTCCCACTCGTAGGCGAAGTTCTTGCCGTCGAAGTACTCGGGGAACTTCGTCTTCGCCGGGTTGGCCGCGTCGAAGTGGTAGGTCGGCCCGCCCATCGGGGACTCCGCGCCGGAACCGAACTCGGGCACCGAACCGCCGTCGTAGGGGATCCAGGCCGGCTGCACTGGCGGCAGGTCGACCAGTCCGGTGTTGCGCGGGCTGGTGTTCTTCGGCGCCGCGCAGTCGTAGGCGCCGGCGGACTGCCCGGTGGCGTAGTCGTAGTCCTGGTACGGCACGTTGTCGCCGACGCAGTACGGCCAGCCGAAGTTGCCCGGCTGCTTCACCAGGTTGAACTCCACCATCCCGGCCGGGCCGCGCTTCGGGTCCGCCGAGCCGGCGTCCGGCCCGTAGTCGCCGAGGTGCACCCAGCCGGTCTTCTTGTCCACCGCGAACCGGAACGGGTTGCGGAAGCCCATCGCGTAGACCTCGGGCCGGGTCTTCTCCGTGCCCGCCGCGAACAGGTTGCCCTCCGGCACGGTGTACGAGCCGTCTTCGGCCACCTTGATCCGCAGCAGCTTGCCGCGCAGGTCGTTGGTGTTGGCCGAGCTGCGCTGCGCGTCGTACACCGGGTTGCGGTTCGCCCGCTCGTCGATCGGGTTGTAGCCGTCCGCGAACGGGTTGCTGTCGTCACCGGTGGACAGGAACAGGTTGCCCGCCGCGTCGAAGTCGATCTCGCCGCCGGCGTGGCAGCAGATGCCGCGGTCGGCGGGCACCTGGAGCACCTTCTGCTCGGAGCCGAGGTCCAGCGTGCCGTCGTCGCCGAGCACGAACCGCGAAAGCTGGTTGTATCCCTTGAAGGGCGCGAAATCCGCCTCGCTGCCGGACTCCGGCGCGTCACCGGGCGGCGTGTCCAGCGGCGGCGCGTAGTAGAGGTAGACGCGCTTGTTGTTCGCGAAGTCCGGGTCGATCGCGACGCCCTGCAGGCCGTCCTCGTCGTGGTTGTACACCGGGATCTTCGCGGCCAGCGTGGTGGTGGCCTCCGGGGTGGTCAGCCAGACTTCGCCGTCGCGCGAGGTGTGCAGCACGCGACGGTCCGGCAGCACCGCCAGTGCGATCGGCTCGCCGGTGCGCTCCTCGCCCTTGGCCAGGGTGATCTGGTCGAAGTCGCCGTCCGCGGGGTTACCGGTACCGGGGTCCGGCGGCGCGCAGTCGCCCTCGCGTTCCCCTGCCGCGTAAAGGATCCCGCCGAGCAGGTGCTGCCGGAACTCAGGTTCGGCGTAGGACTCGACGGTGTGCCCGCCGCCGGTGTACCAGGACCGCCCGCCGGAGCTGGTGTGGCACCAGGCGATCGGGTGATCGCCCATCGCGCCGCTGCCCGGCTGGTAGCTGTTCTCGTCCAGCGCCGCCAGCACGTGCACGTCCTGGCGGGGGTTTTCGCGGTAGTTGTACCACTCGTCGAAGCGGGACCACTGGTTCGGCAGGCCGGCGGTGGACGGGTGCTGGTCGTCCTCCACGTTCACCGTGGCCTGCTGGTTGTGCGGGTGCGAGTCGAAGTAGGCGCCCACCAGGTCGCCGTACCACGGCCAGTCGTACTCGGTGTCGGACGCGGCGTGCACGCCGGCATACCCGCCGCCGCCCGCGATGTAGGACTCGAACGCGGTCTGCTGCTCGGCGTTGAGCACGTCGCCGGTGGTGGAAAGCCAGACCACCGCGGAGAACCTGGCCAGGTTCTCGGTGGTGAAGGCGCCCGCGTCCTCGGTGGCCTCCACGGTGAACCCGTTGGCGGCGCCCATTTCCTGGATGGCCTTGATCCCGGCCGGGATGGAGTCGTGCCGGAAACCCGCGGTCTTGGAAAAGACCAGCACGTTCGCGACGTGCGCGGTTTCCGGTGCTTGCGCGGCCGGGACCGGCGCTGCCGACGCCGTGCCGGCGACCCCCAGCCCCGTGCACAGTGCGAGCAGAGCGACGCCGAAGCGTCTCAACCTGCTGTGGGTACGACGGGTACTACACTGTACTTTCACTGGTACCGTCTCCTAGGTCGGGTTGACGCCCTTTTGAAACAACGCCCCTTCGAACAAGGCCTTACGTACGCACCGGTGCCGTAGCGGGCACCGGTGACCAGCGTGATTCGTCTTCGGCACTGCGCTGCACGGCCCCGAGCACCCGCTGCACCTGCAACCCGGTGCCGAACCCCGGCTCCGGGTTCACTCCACTGTGGACAGCCCGCAGCAGGTCCACCACCTCGTGGGTGAAGGTGTGCTCGTAGCCGAGCAGATGTCCCGGCGGCCACCAGGCGTCCAAATAGGGATGGGTGCCCTCGGTGACCAGGATCCGCCGGAACCCCTCGGTATCCCCGGTATCCCCGGTATCCCCGCCGGACTCGTGGAACCACAGCTCGTTCATCGACTCGAAGTCGAAGCTCAGGCTGCCCCGGGAACCGTTGACCTCCAGCCGCATCGCGTTCTTGCGGCCGAAGGCGTACCTGGTCGCTTCGAAGGTGGCCACCGCGCCCGAGCCGAGCCGAGCGGTGAACACCGCGCAGTCGTCCACGGTGACGTCCTCCTCGACCCCGTGCCCGTTCGCCCGGCGCGGCACGAAGGTGGCGGTCTGCCCGGAAACGCCGGTGACCAGCTCGCCGGTGACGAACTGGGCGGCGTCCACGATGTGCGCGGCCAGGTCGCCGAGCGCCCCGGAACCGGCCTGCTCCTTGCGCAGCCGCCAGGTCATCGGCGCGGCCGGGTCGGAAAGCCAGTCCTGCAGGTACACCGTGCGGACGTGCCGCAGTTCGCCGAGCCTGCCCTCGGCCACCAGCCGCCGCGCCAGCGCGAGCGCGGGCACCCGCCGGTAGTTGAAGGCCACCATCGAGCGCACCCCGCGCTCCGCCGCCACCGCCGCGGCTTCGGCCATCTCCTCGGCCTCGGCCACCGTGTTGGCCAACGGCTTCTCGCACAACACGTGCTTCCCGGCGGCCAGCGCGGCGATCGCGATCTCCGCGTGCGTGTCGCCGGGCGTGCAGATGTCCACCAGGTCGATGTCGTCCCTGGCGATCAGCTCCCGCCAGTCGGTCTCCACCGAGTCCCAGCCGTACTTCCCGGCCGCCGCACGGGTCCTCGCCTCGTCCCGGCCGCCGATCGCGGTCATCCGCACGGTGTAGGGCAGGTCGAAGAACCGGGGCGCGGTGCGCCACGCGTGGGAGTGCACCGCACCCATGAACGCGTGGCCCACCATGCCCACCCGCATTTCCTGCTTTTCCCCCGACATGTCCCGCTCCCCCGTCCCGTCGCCGCCAGAATTTCCCGTGCCGGCTGGGCTCACGAGTCGAACCCGACGTCGAGGTAGGAGTCCACGTTCTGCTTGGTCACCACCGCGGAGTAGGTGGTGACCTCGGCCGGGATCTCGTGCTCGGCGAGGTCCCCGATGCCCTTGTTCTGCCCGAGCATCCTGGCCAGCGCGATGGCCGAGGACGCCATCGACGGGCTGTACAGCACGGTCGCCTTGACCGGGCCGGTGTCCTGCTTGATCAGGTTCATCATGTTCTTCGAACCGGCGCCGCCGACCATGAAGAAGTCGCTGCGGCCGGAGTTCTGGATCGCCGCGACCACCCCGACCCCCTGGTCGTCGTCGTGGTTCCAGAGCGCGTTCAGCCCGGACGCGGACTGCAGCAGGTTGGCCGTCTGCTGCTCACCGGACTCCGGGGTGAACTGCGCGGACACCCGCGGACCGACGCTGAAACCGTGCCGCTGCAAGGCATCCTTGAAGCCCTGGCTGCGCTCCTGGGTCAGCGGCAGCGCGTCGATCCCGGCCACCTCACCGATCACCGGGTTGGCGACCCCGCGCTTCTTCAGCTCACCGGCGATGTAGTCGGCCGCGTTCACGCCCATCCGGTAGTTGTCGCCGCCGATCCAGGTCCGGTACGCCAGCGGGGTGTCGAACACCCGGTCCACATTGACCACCGGGATGCCGGCGTCCATCGCCTGCCTGCCGACCTGGGTCAGCGCCTTGCCGTCGAAGGGCAGGATGACCAGCACCCCGACCTTGGCGTTGATCAGCGACTCCACCTGCGCGATCTGCTGGTTGACGTCGTTGGTGCCCTCGGTCGCGTTCAGCGTGACGTCCGGGAACTTGCCGGCCTGCGCGCGGGCGTTGATGGTCATCGCCGCCATCCAGCCGTGGTCCGCGGCCGGCGCGGAGAAACCGATCGTCACCGGCGGCCCCGGCTGGGTGTTGCCACCCTGGCCAGCCGACGCCGCGGCCGCGGTCGACTGCGGCGGCTCGTTGGAGGTGCACCCGGCGAGCACCGTGCCCGCCCCGAGACCGGCAGCGCCCAGCAGGAAGCCGCGGCGGGCCAGCGATGTGTCCTTCATGAAGCGCTCCCGTTGTCTTTTTTGATTTTTCCCTTGCGCCGCGCCGAAGTCGTGTGCTGCAGCAGAACAGCGCCGACGATGATCGCGCCCTTGGCGATGTTCTGGATGTCGGTGTCCAGGTTGTTCTGAGTGAAGATGCTGTTCAGCACGGTGAAGATGAGCACGCCGATCAAGGTGCCGATCAGGCTGCCGCGGCCGCCGGAGAGCAGCGTGCCGCCGATCACCACCGCGGCGATCGCGTCCAGCTCGTAGAACATGCCGTTGGTGGACGCGCCGGAGGTGGTGCGGGCGACCACCATCATCGCGGCGATGCCGCAGCACAGCCCGCCGATGCCGTAGACCAGCGCGGTGTGCCGCTTCACGTTGATCCCGGAAAGCCTTGCCGCTTCGGCGTTCCCACCGATGGCGAAGGTGCGGCGGCCGAAAGTGGTGCGGTTGAGCACCACCCAGCCGACCACGAACACCAGCACCAGCATCCAGACCAGCACCGGCACGCCGAGGAAGGCGCCGCGGAAGAAGTCGGTGAACCCGGTCTCGCCGACCACCTGGGTGCGCCGGCCGGACAGCCGCTCGGCGAGCCCGCGGGCCGAGGCCATCATGGCCAGCGTGGTGATGAACGGGACGACCTTGCCGTAGGAGATCAGCAGCCCGTTGACCAGCCCGCAGCCGAGTCCGACCAGCAGGGCGCACAGCACCATCACGAACGGCCCGTAGGACTGGGTGGCCAGCGTGGTCATCCAGACGCTGGACAGCGCGACGATGGACCCCACCGACAGGTCGATGCCGCCGGTGATGATCACGAACGTCATGCCGACGCTGACCACGCCGATCGCGGCGGCCAGCCGGAGCATGGTGGACAGGTTGTCGTTGGTGAGGAAGGTGTCCGGCCGGGTGATCTGGCCGACCACGCAGAGCAGCACCAGCACCCCGGCCAGCCCGAGCAGCCTCAGGTCCAGGTTGATCCGGCGGCGCTGCCCGCCATTCACCGTCGGCTGCACCGGCGGCCGGTTCAAGGTCTCGGTCTCGGTCACGCCGCGCTCCCCTCCATGACCATGTCCAACACATCGCCCTCCGTGAGCTCGTCCGAGGGCCGGTCGGCCAGCACCTCGCCGTCGCGCAGCACCAGCACCCGGTCGGCGAGGCCGAGCACCTCGGGCACCTCGCTGGACACCAGCACGATCGCCACCCCGCTCGCCGCCAGCTCGTGGATCAGCCGGTACAGCTCCGCCCTGGCGCCGACGTCCACGCCGCGGGTCGGCTCGTCCAGCAGCAGCACCTTGCAGCCGTGCACCAGCCAGCGGGCCACCACGGCCTTCTGCTGGTTGCCACCGGAAAGCGTGCGGATGATCCGCTGCGGGTCCGCCGGGCGCAGCTCGAGTCGTTCCACTGTGGACTGCGCGTCGCGGTACTCGCGGCCGCCGCTGGTGAAACCGCCGCGGCTGTAGGAAGGCAGGCTGGCCAGCGTCACGTTGTGCACCACGGACATGTCCAGCAGCAGGGCCTGCGCCTTGCGTTCCTCGGGCGCCAGGCCGATCCCGGCCTGCACCGCGGCCGGCACGCTGCCGGGGCGTAAGCGCTTACCGTTGACGCGGACGCTGCCCTCGTCCGCCTTGCGCGCACCGAAGACGGTCTCCAGGATCTCGCTGCGCCCGGCGCCGACCAGCCCGGCGATACCGACGATCTCACCGGCTCGCACGGAGAAGCTGACATCGCGGAACTCGCCAGCGCGGCCGAGACCGGACACGTCGAGCACCTGCTCGCCGAAGGTCACCTCGGCCTGGCTGGCGGCGCGGAAGGCGGTCTCCACCTTGCGCCCTGCCATCAGGTCGACCAGTTGCGAGCCGGGGGTCTCGCGGGCGTCCAGCCCGGCCGCCACCGTCCGGCCGTCCTTGATCACGGTGACCCGGTGCCCGATCCGGCGGATCTCCGCCATCCGGTGCGAGATGTAGACCACCGCCACCCCGTCCGCGGTCAGCTCGCCGACGATCCGGAAGAGGTTGTCCACCTCGTCGCCGGCCAGCGCCGCGGTGGGCTCGTCCATCACGATCAGCCGCGCGTCGTGCGCCAGCGCCCGCGCCATCGACACCAGCTGCTGGCCCGCCGCGGAGAGCTTGCCGACCTCGGTGTCCGCGGAGATCTCCGGATGACCGAGCCTGGCCAGCAGTTCCGCGGCGGCGGCCCTGGCCACCGCCGGACGGGTGAAGCCGAACCTGGCGCGCTCGTGACCGAGGAACACGTTCTCCGCCACCGACAGCGCCGGAATCAGGTCCAGCTCCTGGTACATGGTGGCGACGCCGAGCCGCAGTGCGGCGACCGGCGAGCCGAGCGTGGCTGGCTCCCCGCGCCAGCGGATCTCGCCGCCGTCCGGCTGATGCGCGCCGGCGAGGGTCTTGATCAGCGTGGACTTGCCGGCACCGTTCTGGCCGAGCAGGCAGTGCACCTCGCCGGGCAGCACCTCGAGGTCCACGCCGTCCAGCGCGCGCACGCCGGGGAACAGCTTGACGATCCCGCGCATCGACAGGAGTACCTCAGGCTGGGCTGGAGTGCTCGATCCGTGCAGACTTAGGTCCACTTGGGCCTCACTTCATCGTGTCGCATGCAAAAGTAAGGTGACCGACACCACCCGTCAAGGTGCATCCGGCGGACAAAATCCGCGGCTACTCCATTCAGCCCACCGACGCAGCGAAGGCCACCTTGCCTGCGTCCAACGCAGCGAAGGTGGCCTTCACTGCGTTCAGAAGCGGAGGTTGCGGAGGTAGTGGTGGCTGCGGGACGCGGACAGGAGTGGGTCGGCGGGCTGGTCGTGTTCGACCACGTACTCGCGGATGCCGGACTGCTCGTGCAGGCGGAAGATGCGCCGGAAGTCGATCGTCCCGTAGCCGACGTCCTCAAAGGACCCGTCGACGGCGCGGTCCTTGACGTGGAAGACCGGGAACCGGCCGGGGTACTCGGCGAAGTAGCGCACCGGGTCCTGCCCGCCATCCACCGCCCAGTACAGGTCAAGCTCGAAGTTGACGAACCGGGGATCGGTCTCGCGGACCAGGATGTCGTACAGCGGCAGCCCGTCCACGATCTTGAAGTCGAAACCGTGGTTGTGGTAGAGGAACCGCAGCCCTTCCCGGCGCGCGGCCGCTCCGGCCGCGCTGAACTCGCCCGCCACCTGCCGGTACCCCGCCGGGTTCTGCAACGAGGACGGCAGCGAGGGCACCACCACGTACCGGACGCCCAGCACCCGCGCGTTCGCCAGCTCGCGCTGCCAGTCGCCGCGGATGGCGTCCAGGCTCAGGTGGGTCAGCACGGCCCGCAGCCCGGCCCGGTCCAGCATCGCCCGGAACGCCTGCGGCGTATGCCCGTAGAGCCCGCTCACCCCGACCGTGGCGTACCCGATGGCGCCCAGCGCGTCCAGCGTGCCCTGCGGGTCGGCCGCCATCAGGTTCCGGACCGTGTACAGCTGGATGCCGAGATGCCCGGGCGGCACCGCGTGCAACCCCTCCGCCCCCGCACTCGGCACGCCCAGCGCCGTAACTCCGGCGACCCCGGCCGCCAGCCGCAGAAACCCCCGCCTAGAAGCGTTTTCCATCACGAACTCCTTCCGTCGGGGGATCAGCGGCCGTTGGGCAGGTAGTCGATCCGGTAGATCCCGGCGCCCTCGTTGGAACCGCCGCGCCCGACGCCGACCCCCTCGCCGAAGTCGATGACGTACAGCGAACCGTCCGGGCCGAACTGCGCCTCGAACGGCTGGATCCAGCTCATCTCACCGAACATGCCGTTGATCGAGAGCAGGTCGCCATGGCGCACCGGCGGGAACCGCGGATCGGTGAAGCTCTGGTCCCGCTGCTGCACCGACATCGCCTTGAACCACTTGCGGGTCAGCTCGTAGTTCAGCCACTTGCCCTCGTAGTACTGCGGGAACTTGGTCACCAGCGGGTTGGCCGGGTCGTAGTCGTAGACCGGCCCGCCCATCGGGCCGCCGCCCCCGGTGCCCAGCTCGGGGAACTCCGGGGAAGCCGAGTACCCGTACCACATCCACGCCGGCGACGCCGGTGGCAGCTCGCGCAGTCCGGTGTTGTTCGGCGAGTCGTTCACCGGCTTCCCGCAGTCGAAGTCGCCGCGGGACTGACCGGTGGCGAAGTCGAAATCACCGAACGGCGTGTTGTTGCCGGTGCAGTACGGCCAGCCCTGGTTGCTCGGGCCGGTGATCCGGTCGTACTCGACGGTGCCCGCGGGCCCGCGCCCCGGCACCGCCTGCTTCGCGTCCGGGCCGTACTCGCCGACCAGCAGCGCGTCGCTGAGCGGGTCCACGGTGATCCGGAACGGGTTGCGCACGCCCATCACGTAGATCTCCGGACGGGTCTTCTCGGTACCTGGCGCGAACAGGTTGCCGGCCGGCACGGTGTAGCCGCCGTCGTCCTGCGGGGTGATCCGCAGGATCTTGCCGCGCAGGTCGTTGGTGTTGCCCGCGGTGCCCTGCGCGTCCCAGGCCCGGCGCCCGTCGCGTTCGTCGACCGGGGCGAAACCCTCCGAGCCGAACGGGTCGGTGTTGTCCCCGGTCGCCACGAACAGGTTGCCGTGCCGGTCGAAGGCGAGCGAGCCGCCCATGTGCACGTTGGCCCTGCCCTCGCCCCGCCAGGTGGGGATCTCCAGCATCCGCTTCTCGCTGGCCAGGTCCACGGTGTCGCCGGTGACGGTGAACCGCGAGACGTTGACCTGTTTCTTCTCCTTGTCCGAGTACAGCAGGTAGAGCCAGTTGTTCCGGGCGAAGTCCGGGTCCAGGCTCAGCCCGAGCAGGCCGTCCGACTGGCTGGTCATCTCCAGCGAGTACTGGAAGTCCAGCGCGGTGGCCACCCGCAGGGTGGACTGGTCGATGATCTTCAGCGCGCCGGTGCGCTGGATGTAGAACACCCGGCGGTCCGGTGCCACGGCCAGTTCGAACGGGTCGGCCAGGTCCTTGTCGACCAGCGGCACCCGCTGGAAGCTCCCGTTCTGGGTGGCCGAGCAGTCGCCTTCGGCCGCGCCGGCGGCCCACTCGATCCCGCCGAGCAGGTGGCCGAGGAACCCGGCGTCGGAGAACTTCTCCTTGGCGTGCCCGCCCGCGGTGAACCAGGAGCGGCCGCCGTCGTAGTTCTGGCACCAGGACCACGGATGGTCCACGCCCTCGTCCAGCCCGGTGACCCCGTCCCGCACCTTGATCTGGGCCAGGGTGTGCACCTTGCCGGTCGGGTTGACCTTCCAGTTGTACCACTCCTCGGTCTGCTCCCACAGCTCCGGAAGGTCCTTTGTGGACGGATGCGCCCGGTCCAGCACCTTGACCCTGCCGACCTGCGGCACCGGGTGCTGGTCGAAGATGGCGCCGACCAGTCCCTCGTACCACTGCCAGTCGCGCTCGCTCGCCGAAGCCGCGTGCAGCCCGGTGAACCCGCCGCCGGCCCGGATGTAGCGCTGGAACGCGGCCCGCTGACCGGCGTCGAGCAGGTCGCCGGACTCGGGGGTGGAGTTGGTGTTGTTGAAGATCACCGCGGCGAACTTCGCCAGGTTCGCGTCGGTGAAGGCGCGCGCGTCGTCGGTGGCCTTGACTGCGAACCCGTGCTCGGCACCGAGCTTCTTGATCGCCTTGATGCCGGCCGGGATGGAGTCGTGCTCGAAGTTGGTCACCTTGGAGAACACCAGCACGCTGAACCGCGGCGCCGCGTGCGCCGGCAGCACCGAGCCCGCAATCGCCAGCAGCAGCACACCGAGCAGGATCGCCGTTCTCGCACGGGAACGCGTTCTGGAACGAGCATGGGGACCGGACATGACGACCTCTCCGTTGAGATGCGAAATGTTTCCTGAACCTGCCGTGTTGAAGGCGCTTACTCGTTAGTCGTGTTTGAGACGCCGGGAAAAGCGGGGATCAGAGGACGAGGCCGGGCACCTCGATCCGGCGCCCCTCGCGCCAGGCCCGCAGGCCGAGTTCGGCCAGCTGTACGCCCCTGGCGCCGGCCAGGAAGTCCCACGGGAACTCGGCACCGGACACCACGTGCTTGAGGAACAGCTCCCACTGCACCTTGAAGCCGTTGTCGAACTCGGCGTTGTCCGGGACCTCCTGCCACTGCTCCCGGAACGACTCGGTGCCGGGCAGGTCCGGGTTCCACACCGGCTTCGGCGTGGTCGCGCGATGCTGCACCCGGCAGCGGCGCAGCCCGGCCACCGCGCTGCCGGAAGTACCGTCCACCTGGAACTCCACCAGCTCGTCCCGGAACACCCTGGTGGTCCAGGACGAGTTGATCTGCGCGATGATCCCGCCGTCCAGCTCGAAGATGCCGTAGGCCGCGTCGTCCGCGGTGCAGGCATAAGGCCGGCCCCGCTCGTCCACCCGCTCCGGGACGTGCGTCGCGGCAAGGCACTGCACCGAGCGCACCGGCGCGAACGTCTCCTCCAGCACGTACCGCCAGTGGCAGAACATGTCCGAAACGATCCCGCCGCCGTCCTCGGTGCGGTAGTTCCACGACGGCCGCTGCGCCTCCTGCCAGTCCCCCTCGAACACCCAGTACCCGAACTCCCCGCGCACCGACAGGATGCGGCCGAAGAAGCCGCCGTCCACCAGCCGTTTCAGCTTCCGCAGCCCGGGCAGGAACAGCTTGTCCTGCACCACCCCCGCCTTGACCCCCGCCGCACGCGCCAGCCTGGCCAGCTCCAGCGCGCCCTCGGTGTCCTCCGCGATCGGCTTCTCGGTGTAGACGTGCAGCCCCGCTTGGATCGCCCGGCGCACCGCGTCCGGGCGCGCACCGGTCACCTGCGCGTCGAAGTAGATCTCCGCCCCCGGTGCGGCCAGCGCCTCGCCGAGATCGGTGGTCCACCGGTCAAGGCCGTGCTTCTTGGCCAGCGCGGCGAGCTTGCCCGCGTCCCGGCCGACCAGCACCGGTTCCGGCCAGACCACCGTGCCGTCGGCGAGCCGCAGCCCGCCCTCCTCGCGGATGGCCAGTATCGAGCGCAGCAGGTGCTGGCGATACCCCATCCGCCCGGTGACCCCGTTCATCACGATCCCGATGGACCGCTCCGAACCGGCGGGAGCGCCGTTCATGAATCCTCCATCCCGTTCGAGGCGGCACCGAGATGCGCCCGGATGTGCCTGGTCGCCCGCGCGAACTCGGGCTCCGACATGGTCTTGCCGTAGTCGCGCTCCACCGGCAGGTCCACTTCGACCACCCCGGCCACGGTGCCCGGCCGCGCGGTCATCATCACCACCCGGTCGGCGAGGTACACCGCCTCCGCGATGGAGTGCGTGACCAGCAGCACGGTCGTGCCGGTTTCGCGCCAGATCCGCCGCAGCTCCACGTTCATCTGCTCCCTGGTCAGCGCGTCGAGCGCGCCGAAGGGCTCGTCCATCAGCAGCACCGGCGGCCGGTGCAGCAGCGCCCGGCACAACGCGACCCGCTGCTGCATCCCGCCGGAAAGCTCGTGCGGATAGGCGTCCTCGAACCCGGTGAGCCCGGTCATCGCGATCAGCTCGTCCGCCCTGGCCGCCGCCGCGTCGGCGGGCATCCGGCGCATCTCCGCCTGCAGCAGGATGTTCTTGCGCGCCGAGCGCCACTCCAGCAGCGCGGCGCGCTGGAACACGTAGCCGACGTCCCGCCGCGGCCCGGTGACCGGCTCGCCGAGCAGCCGGACATTCCCGCCGGAGGGCATCAGCAGCCCGGAAGCCAGCTTCAGCAGGGTCGACTTGCCGCAGCCGGACGGGCCGACGATCGCCACGAACTCCCCTGGCGCGACGCGCAGCGAAACGTCCGACAGCGCCGAAACGTCCTTCTTGCGCGTGCGGAAGCGGACCGCCACGTCGTCCATCTCGACCGCGTGCCCCTGGATTGCTTCGGGCTCGCGCTGTCCCGCGCGCTGCACGGTGCTGTTCCCCGGCATCCGGCTCATCCCTTCGACGCGAAGCTCGCGTCCCAGTAGGCACTGGGCTCCTGGACCTTCTGGATCACCCCGGCGGCGGCGAACACGTCGATCGTGCGCTGCCAGTCCGCCTCCGCGTTCACGCCCGGCGCCTTCCCCTCGGTGGCCGGGGTGTGCAGCAGCTCCAGCGTCTTGCCGAACTGCTCGGTGAGCACCGCCGACGACGGCAGCTGCTCGGACGCGCCCTTCATCGCCTCGACCGCGCCCGGCCGGTCCCCGCCCGCCGCCGTCCAGGACTCCGCCGACGCGGCTACCATGCGCTGCACCAGGTCCTTCTTCTCGGCCAGGTTGCGCTCGGCGGTCAGCAGCCCGTTGCTGAAGAAGTTCAGGCCGTGGTCGGCGAAACGCAGGTAGGAAACCTGCTTGCCGGCCTTCTCCTGCATGGTCGGCCCCTGGTCGGTGGCGTAGCCGAGCAGCCCGTCGGTCTGCCCGGACAGCACCGCGGCCATCTTGCCCGCGGCGTCGGTGTTCTGCAGGGTCACGTCCGTCTCGCCGAGCCCGGCCGAGGAGAGGAACGCCGGGAAGGTCTTGCTCAGCGCGTCGCCCGCGGTGCTGGCGATCTTCTTGCCCTTGAGGTCGGCCGGGGAAGCGATGGCCTTGTCCGAGAAGAACTGCACCGAGGACGGGGTGGTCTGCAGGAACACCCCGACGCTCTTGATCTTCAGCCCCTGCCCCACCCCGGCCAGCAGCGCCGGCGTGTCCGCCCAGCCGAAGTCGGTCTGCCCGGCCGCGGTGGCCTGCACGGTCTTCTGCGAACCCTGGCCGGACTGCACGGTCAGGTCGATCCCGTGTTTGGCGTAGATCCCCTTCGCCTTGCCGTAGTAGAACGGCGCGTGCTCACCGTAGGGGTACCAGTTCAGGGTCAGCGTCACCTTGTCCAGCTGCTTGCCGTCCGCGCCGGTGGTCGTGGCCTGGTCCGAGCCACCGCAACCGGTGGCGAAGACCAGCAGGGCGGCGAAACCGGCCGCCAGTGCCCCGAGTTTCATGGAACGTCTCCCTACAGCATCGAAGTACTACAGCGTTGTAGTCACGGAATCCGTACGGCGGCTGGCGTGCCAGGGCAGGACGAGGTGCTCGGCCCACTCCACGAGCACGAACAGCAGCACGCCGAGCAGCGACATGATCAGCAGGCCGGCGAACAGCACCGGGGTGTCGAGGTTGCCGTTGGCCTGCAGGATCACGTAACCGAGCCCCTGGTCGGCGCCGACGAACTCGCCGACGACCGCGCCGGTGACCGCCATCGTGGCGGCCACCTTGAGCCCGGCGAACAGATGCGGCAGCGACGCCGGGAAGCGGATCTTCCAGAACGTCTGGCCCGGCTTGGCGCCCATGGTGGCGGAGAGCTCCAGCATCTCCGGGTCGATCGCCTTCAGCCCGGTCACCATCGAGATGACCACCGGGAAGAACGCCATCAGCACCGCGACCACGATCTTCGGCCCGAGGCCGAAACCCAGCCACACCACGAACAGCGGCGCGATCGCGATCTTCGGGATCACCTGTGCGAACAGCAGCAGCGGGTAGAGCGTCTTCTCCACGGTGGCCGAGCTGACCATCACCACCGCCGCGAAGACGCCGATGGCCGCGGCGATCGCGAACCCGAGCAGGGTCTCGTAGGCGGTGGTCCAGGTATTCTCCCAGAAGTACTCCGGCTTCGCGGTGATCGCCCCGAGCGTGTCCCCCGGCGAGGGCACCAGGTACGGTTCGATCAGCCCGGCCGCGGTTACCCCCCACCAGGCCACCAGCAGGACCAGCAGCAGGGCGAACGGCCGCCAGGCGCGTTCGGCGAACCCCGCCAGCCGCGCGCCGGCGCTCGGCCCGCGGCGCTCGGTCACCCCGCTCGCCCGTGCCCCGGCCTCGTTCTGCAGGACCATGACCCTCTCCGTTCTCACGCCGGATCGGCCGACCACTCGAACGTGCGGTTCCGAGTGTCTGAATGCGCTTTCTGAATGCGCTTTCAGGTAGAGTAGGCACGGCTGGACATTCCGGTCAAGAAGCGGCGACCTCGCGGAGGAGACACCATGAACGGCCGGCCACATGTGACACTGGAGGATGTGGCCCGCTCGGCCAAAGTGTCACTGGCGACCGCGTCCAGGGTGCTCAACGGCACCACGAACGTCCGCTCGGACCTGCGGGAGCGGGTGGTGTCCGCGGCCGCGGACCTGGCCTACACGCCGAACGCGCACGCGCAGGCACTGGCCGGCGCGTCCCACCGCACGGTCGGTGTGATCTGCCACGACGTCAGCGACCCGTACTTCGCCGCGATCGCCCGCGGGGTGATGCGGGTGGCCGGGGACAACGGGCTGCTGGTGATGCTGGCCAGCACCTTCCGCGATCCGCAGAAGGAGATCGCCTACGTCTCGATGCTGCGCGCCCAGCGGGCTTCGGCGATCCTGCTGATCGGCTCCGGGTTCGAGAACCGCACCTGGGAACGCGCGATGGCCGCCGAACTGGACCCGTACCGCCGCGGCGGCGGACAGGTCGCGGTGGTCAGCAGGCATCGCAGCCTCAAGGTGGACACCGTGCAGCCGGAGAACCGCGAAGGCGCGGCCGAGTTGGCGCTGGCCCTGCTGGAAATGGGGCACCGCCGGTTCGCGGTGCTCTGCGGGCCGCGCGCGCTGACCACGGTGATCGACCGGCTCGGCGGCTTCCGCGACGCGCTCGCCGACGCCGGGGTCGAACTGTCCGAAGAGGACATTGTCGAAGCACCGTTCACCAGGGACGGCGGCTACGACGCGATGAAGCAGCTGCTCGCCGCCGGCAGCAAGGCGACCTGCGTCTTCGCCGTCACCGACGTGATGGCGATCGGCGCGCTCACCGCGCTGCGGGAGGCGGGCGTGTCCGTGCCGGACGAGCTGTCGCTCGCCGGTTTCGACGACATCCCGGTGGTACGGGACATGAGCCCGCCGCTGACCACAGTGGCCCTCCCGCTGGAAGAACTCGGCGAACAAGCGATGAAACTCGCCGTGGAACGCGGCCCCGGTACCCGAAGCCGGATCAAACGCCTCTCCGGCGAAGTAGTCCTGCGCGCCAGCACCTCCCCTCCCCGCTGACCCCGGCTGACGTGTTTGCCCGCCACGTCGCCGTGTTTGCCCCCTGCATCGCCGAGTTGGCCGATCACGTCAGCGATGTATCGCCGCGGAGGGCCAACTCGGTGACGGGAACGGCCGACACGGCGACGTAGACGGCAAACACGGACTCGGGACTCTTGTCCGCGGTGCGGGGTTGGCTTACCGTTAGAGAAAGCGCTTTCTTAGCTACGGAGGACGGCAGATGACCGCGCTGACACTCCCCGCCCGCGACGGCTCGCTCGAGCGCTGGTCGCCGTCGGGTCCCCGGCCGCCCTTGCCATCCGCGAAACCGCCCGCGTCGCGCATCGCCTACGCGGCCGCGCACGTGGTCGCCGACCCGCTGGCCGAGACCGGCGACTCGGCCGCTGTCGACTGGGAGGCCACCCTCGCCTTCCGGCACCACCTCTGGTCCTGCGGCCTCGGCGTGGCGGAGGCGATGGACACCGCACAGCGCGGGATGGGCCTCGACTGGACGGCCACCCGCGAGCTGATCCGCCGCACCGGAGCCGAAGCCCGCGCCTCGGGCGGGCGCTGGGTGGCCGGGGTCGGCACCGACCAGCTCACTGGTCCGTCCACAGTGGACGATGTCGTGGCTGCCTGGCTGGCACAGCTGGAGCTGGTCACCGCCGCCGGTGCGGTGCCGGTGCTGATGGCCAGCAGGGCGCTGGCCGCCGTCGCCACCGGACCGGCCGACTACCGCGGCGCCTACGGAAAGCTGCTGGCCGCCGCGGACGGCCCGGTGCTGCTGCACTGGCTCGGCGAGCAGTTCGACCCCGCGCTGGCCGGCTACTGGGGACATCACGACGTGCGGGCGGCCGCGCGCGAGCTGGCCGAGTTGTGCGCCGAGCACTCCGCGGTGGTCGGCGGGGTCAAGGTGTCCGTGCTGGACGCCCGCGTGGAGACCTGGTTCCGGCGCGCGCTGCCGGACGGCGTCGCCTGCTACACCGGCGACGACTTCCACTACCCGGAGCTGATCGCCGGGGACGAGCGCGGGCACAGCGAGGCGCTGCTGGGCATCTTCGACCCGATCGCCTCGGTGGCGGGCGCGGCACTGGGCAGGCTGGACGCGGGTGACACCGCCGGCTTCCGCGCGCTGCTCGACCCGACCGTGCCGCTGGCCGAGGAGATCTTCCGCGCACCCACCCGGTTCTACAAGGTCGGCGTGGTGTTGCTGGCCTACCTGACCGGGCACCAGCGGCATTTCCGGATGGTCGCCGGGCTGGAGTCGGCGCGTTCGATCACGCATCTGGCGCAGGTGCTGCGGCTGGCCGACGCGGCCGGGGTGCTGGCGGACCCGGAGCTCGCGGTGGCCAGGATGCGGCCGCTGCTGGCCGCGGCGGGGGTGCCCTGATGGACCGGCTGAGCCTGAACCAGATCACCACCAGGAGCTGGTCGCTGCCCGAGGCGGTGCGCGGCTGCGCCGAGTCGGGGGTCGGCTGGATCGGGCTGTGGCGGGACAAGGTGGCCGAGGTCGGCGTGGCCGAGGCGGCCAGGCTGGTGGCCGACCACGGGCTGCGGGTCTCTTCGCTCTGCCGAGGCGGGTTCTTCACCGGGGTGAACCCGGACGGCTCCCCTGTGGACGGACTCGGCGAGACGAGAAGGGCGATCGAAGAGGCCGCGCAGCTCGGTGCCGAGGTGCTGGTGCTCGTGGTCGGCGGGATCGCCGGCGGCGACCTGGCAGGGTCGCGGCAGCGGGTCGCGGACGCGGTCGCCGAGCTGGTGCCGATGGCGCTGGACCACGGCGTGCGGCTCGGCCTGGAGCCGCTGCACCCGATCCAGTGCGCCGAACGATCCGTACTGTCCACTTTGGATCAGGCGATGGCGATGGCCGACCCGTTCCCGGCCAGCGCGGTCGGGGTGGTGGTGGACGAGTTCCACGTCTGGTGGGACCCGAAGCTGGAGTCGTCCATCGCGGCCGCGGCCGGCCGGATCGCCGGATTCCACGTCTGCGATCAGCAGGTGCCGCTGACCGACCCGCTGCTCGGCCGCGCGCTGCCCGGTGCCGGGCCGATCGAGCACCGGCGGCTCCGCGCCTGCGTGGAAGCGGCCGGCTACCACGGTCCGATCGAGGTCGAGGTGTTCAATGCCGAGCTCTGGCGCCGCCCCGGCGCCGAAGTGCTCGCCGAGGTGATCTCCGCCTACGCCCGGCACGTCGCCGCCTGAGCTTCCGGGTAGCCAGGATCACACGCGCGGCGGATCGGTGTGCTCGCGCCGGTTGCGGGCGGATACCGTTGCCGCGGTCACGGTCGTGCGGGAGCGGAAGGAACCACCGAGCATGCGCGAGACTCCCCCGGCACGCCCCGGCCTGAAGGCGGCCGTGCTGCGCCGCAAACCGGTGGCAGACCTGGTCGCCGAGGGGGGCCAGGGTGCCGGCGGCACGCTGCGCCGTTCGCTCGGGCTCACCCAGCTCACGTCGCTGAGCATCGGCGCGACGCTGGGCAGCGGCATCTTCGTCGTACTCGGCGAGGCGGTGCCGGTGGCCGGCCCGGCGGTGGTGCTTTCCTTCGTGCTCGCCGGCGTCACCGCGTTGTTCTCCGCGCTGTCCTACGCGGAACTGGCAGGGATGATCCCGCTGTCCGGTTCCTCCTATTCCTATACCTACGCCACCCTCGGCGAGCTGGTCGCCTGGATCTGCGGCTGGTGCCTGGTTCTGGAATACGGCGTCTCGGTCGCCTCGGTCGCGGTCGGCTGGGGCCAGTACGTCAACGAGCTGCTGCGGATCGTCTTCGGGGTGGCCATCCCGGACGCGCTGAGCCAGCCGCCAGGCGAAGGCGGCGTGGTGAACCTGCCGGCGATCGCGGTGGTGCTGCTGGCGATGTTCCTGCTGCTGGCCGGCGCGCGGGAAAGCGCGCGGGCGAACACGATCATGGTGGTGATCAAGATCGCCACCCTGGTGCTGTTCTGCGCGGTGGCGTTCACCGCGGTGCGGGCCGGGAACTTCAGCCCGTTCCTGCCGCTGGGCATGGCCGGGCTGAGCGCCGGCGCGGCCAAGCTCTTCTTCTCCTACATCGGCTTCGACGCCGCGTCCACCGCTGGCGAGGAGGCGCGGAACCCGCAGCGGGACCTGCCGCGGGCGATCCTGCTGTCACTGGCCATCGTCACGGTGCTGTACTGCCTGGTCGCCCTGTCCGCGGTGGGCGCACTGCCGTGGCAGCGGTTCGACGGCGAGCAGGCCGCGCTCTCCCTGGTGCTGAGCACCGTGCTGGACAACGAGGTGTGGGCCGCGCTGCTCGCGGTCGGCGCGATCGTGGCGATCTCCAGCGTGGTGCTCACCGTGCTCTACGGGCAGACCAGGATCCTGTTCGCGATGTCCCGCGACGGGCTGGTGCCGCGCTCACTGTCCAAAGTAGACCCCAAGTCCGGTACGCCGAAGGTGAACACCGTGGTGGTCTCCGCGTTCGTCGGGGTGCTCGCCGCGTTCGTCCCGCTCGGCAGGCTGGCCGACGCCACCAGCATCGGCACCCTGTTCGCGTTCGGCCTTGTCAACATCGCGGTGCTGCTGCTGCGCCGGCGGCGGCCCGAGCTGGCCCGCACCTTCCGGGTGCCGCTCGCGCCGGTCACCCCGCTGCTCGGGGTGGCCTGCTGCGGCTACCTGATGCTCAGCCTGGACGTGGCCACCTGGATCGTGTTCGGCGGCTGGATGCTCACCGGACTGGTGCTCTACTTCGGTTACGGCATCAAGCGTTCCAGACTGGCCGGTCGGTGAATTCGCTACACGGAACACCCGAAAGTCCCCATTCCAGTAGACCATTCGGCGTTACCCGCCGGTACAAGGGAATACCCGTCGAATAGTCCACCAGTTTGGCGGTACCACCGGTCCACGCGTACCGATCCGGGCGACATATTCGACGACTTCTCCCCCACCGGCCCACCCGGCCAGGCCGGTCGTGCCAAACTGCACGAATGAGCACGGATTCCGCGCCCAAGTGGCGGCGGCTCGAGCCGGACGAGCGCAAGGAGCAGATCTTCGACTGCGCCGCGCGGCTGTTCGGCGAACGTCCCTACACCGATGTGTCCACATCGGACATCGCAGCCGAGGCCGGAGTGGCCAGGGGCTTGATCAACCATTACTTCGGCACCAAACGCGAGCTCTACCTCGCGGTCATCCGGCGCGCGCTGACGGTCCCGCACTTCGCCGTGGAGATCCTGCCGGACGGCACCCTGGAGGCCAGGGCGAACGCGGCGGTGGACTGGTTCCTGGACATGGTGACCAGCCAGGAGAAGATGTGGCTTGCCGCGATCGCGCCGGAGGGCATCGGCCGGGACCTCGAGGTGGAGCGCATCCTGGAGGAGGCCGACCGCGAGTCCGCCGACCGGGTGCTCGAAGCGGTCGGGCTGTCCAGGGCGAGCCTGCGCGGCAACGAGCTGAACGCACTGGTCCGCGCCTACGGCGGGATGGTCAAGGCGGCCGGCCGGGAGTGGCTGGTGCGCGGCGCGCTGAACCGCCAGCAGGTGCACAGCCTGCTCAGCCGAACCCTGGTCACCCTCGTCGGCGACGTCTTCCCCGACATCCAACGCAACTGAACGCCCCTCGAGGCCACCATGCGGGCGTCCAACGCCCCCATGGTGGCCTCGAGGGCACCTTGTTGGCAAGGCGCCAGTTAACGTAGGGTCGCGCGATGGACCCGAGAACCCCGGTACTCGTCGGCGCCGGTCAGTACACGTCGCGTGCGCCGAGCAGCACGCCGCTGGAGCTGATGCGCCTGGCGGCCGAGGCGGCGATCGCGGACACCGGCGCGGCGGACCTGGCGACCAGGCCGGGCCGGGCGGTGAACGTGGCGGTGGTGGACAGCTTCTCCTGGGGCACCAGCGATCCCGGCAGCATGCTGGCCACCGAGCTCGGCATCTCCCCCGCTGAAACGGTCTACACCAGGACCGGCGGCACCGGCCCGGTCGAACTGCTCGCCGACGCCGCCGAACGCATCCGGCTCGGCACCGACGTGGTGCTGATCGCCGGTGGCGAAGCCGTCCGCTCGCTGTCCAAGGGCAGCTACTCCGGCGGCCCGAAGCAGCCGGCCGGCACCGCGCCCACCCGACTGCTCGGCGTCGACCGGGACGCCGCGCACCCGGCGGAGACCGCCGCGAAACTGGTGCTGCCGCTGGCCTTCTACCCGCTGCTCGAGAACGCGATCCGGGCCGACGCCGGCCGCGACCTGCCCGCACAGGTGGCCGCGATCGGGCGGCTGTGGGGCCGGTTCGCCGAGGTGGCGAAGACGAACCCGCACGCGTGGGTGACCGATCCGCCCGGGCCGGACGCGATCACCGAAACCGGTCCCGGCAACCGGATGGCGGCGCTGCCCTACCGGAAGCTGATGACCGCCAACATCTTCGTCGACCAGGCCGCCGCGCTGGTGCTGTGCTCCGCGGAGGCCGCGACCGCGGCCGGGATCCCCCGCGACCGGTGGGTCTTCCCGCACGCCTCGGCCGCCGCGCAGGACCACTGGTTCGTCTCGCAGCGCCCGCACCTGCACCGCTCCCCCGCGATCGCCGCCACCGGCCGCGCCGCGCTGGGGCACGCCGGCGTCGGCATCGACGACTTCGCGCACCTCGACCTGTACTCCTGCTTCCCGTCCGCGGTACAGGTCGCGGCCACCGAATTCGGCATAGACCTGACGGATTCGCGACCACCGACGGTGACCGGAGGGCTCACCTTCGCCGGTGGCCCCGGCAGCAACTACGTCACGCACTCGATCGCCGCGCTCGTGCACCGGCTGCGGGCCGAACCGTCCGCGCCCGCACTGGCCACCGCGGTCGGCTGGTACCTGACCAAGCACGCCGCCGTGGTGCTCTCGGCCTACCCGCCCGCCACCGCCTACGCGCACCACGAGGTGTCCGCCGAAGTCGCCGCGCTGCCGTCGCGCGAGATCGCGGTGGATCCGAGCGGTGACGCGACCATCGAGACCTACACCGTGGTGCACGACCGCGCGGGCGAACCGGAACGGGGCATCGTGCTGTGCGCGCTGCCCGGCGGCGCCCGCGCGGTGGCCGCCAGCGAACGGGCCGCCGAGCTCGACGGGCTGCTCGAAGGCGACCCGCTCGGCGCCAAGGTGCAGCTCACCGGCGTTAGCTCCTTCGAGTTTCCGGTATGAGAAGGTTGCCGGGACAAATCGGCGGACCTTCACGGCGGATCGACGACGTGGGCAGTTAGACGATCGGCGGTGCCCGCGCGGAAAGCGACGGCATGGCCCAGGAGTACGGCAGCTTCAGCGGGACGCTCACGCTGGACGAACCGCCGCGTCCTCGCCGCCGCCACCGGTGGCTGTGGCCCGCGCTGCTGATGCTGTGCTGGCTGGTGCTCGGCGGCGCTGCCGGGCCGTTCCTCGGCAAGCTGAGCGAGATCCAGAGCAACGACCCCGGCTCGTTCCTGCCCGCCAGCGCCGAATCCACCGAAGTGCAGCGGCTGCAGGAACGTTTCGCCGCCGACCGGCTGCTGCCCACGGTGGTGGTGTTCGAACGCGCCAGCGGGCTCACCCCGGCCGACCAGGCGGCGATCCAGCGGAAGGTCGGCGACCTGGCCGGCGCCCCCGGACTGAACGGGCAGATCTCCCCGCCGATCCCGTCCGCGGACGGCAAGGCCGCGCAGGTGATCATGCCGGTGGCCGGGGAGGACCCGTACGAAGCTGGCAAGGCCGTCAAGGAGATCCGCGAGCTGGCCAAGGCCGGGCTGCCGGACGGGCTGCGCGCGCTGGCCACCGGGCCTGGCGGCTACAACGCCGACTTCGCCGAGGTTTTCGGCGGCATCGACGGGGTGCTGCTGATGATCACCGCCTCGATCGTGGCGGTCATCCTGATCATCGTCTACCGCAGCCCGCTGCTGCCGCTGGTGGTGCTGATCTCGGCCGGCCTGGCGCTGTGCACGTCCTCCGCGGTGATCTACTGGCTCGCCTCGGACGGCCTGCTCACCCTGAACGGCCAGTCGCAAGGCATCCTGCTGATCCTGGTCTTCGGCGCGGCCACCGACTACGCGCTGCTGCTGGTCGCCCGCTACCGCGAAGAACTGCTGCGCCACGCCAGCGCCTGGGACGCGATGCGGATCGCATGGCGATCGTCGCTGGAGCCGATCGGGGCCTCCGGTGGCACCGTGATCCTGGGCATGCTGTGCATGCTGGCCAGCGAGCTGACCTCGAACCGCAGCCTCGGCCCGGTGGCGTCGATCGGCATCGCCGGCGCGCTGCTGGCGTCGCTGACCTTCCTGCCCGCGGTGCTGCTGCTGGTCGGCAGGGCCGCGTTCTGGCCGGCCGACCCGGTGCCGCGCAAGCACCGCCGGGCCACCCACGGGATCTTCGACAAGGTCGCCGGCCTCGTCCGCCGCCGTCCGCGGTGGACCTGGGTGATCACGTCGCTGGTGCTGCTGATCGGGGTCGCCTTCGTGCCCTCGATGAAGGCCGACGGCACCTCGCAGCAGGAGATCTTCCTGAACGAGGTGGAGGCGGTCACCGGCCAGGAGGCGCTCACCGCGCACTTCCCCGGCGGCACCGGCAGTCCGGCGGTGATCACCGCGAAACTGGCGTCCGTGGACGCGGTGCTGGCCGCGGCGAAGGGCGCGGACGGTGTGGTCGACGTGCTGCCCACCCCGGCCGACCCGGCGAATCCGGCGGCCGGGCCGAAGACGGTGGACGGCATGATCGAGATCAACGCCACCCTGCGTGACCCCGCCGACTCGGCGCCCGCGGTCGCCGCGGTGACCGAACTGCGGACCGCGCTGCACGCGATTCCCGGCGCCGAAGCGAAGGTCGGCGGCCTGAGCGCCCAACAGGCGGACATGATCGAGGCGGCGACCCACGACCGCGACACCATCATCCCGATCGTGCTGGTGGTGATCTTCGCCGTACTGGCGCTGCTGCTGCGCGCGCTGGTGGCCCCGCTGCTGCTGATCGCGACCGTGGTGCTGTCCTTCGGCGCCACGCTCGGGGTGGGCGCGCTGGTGTTCAACGACCTGCTCGGGTTCCCCGGCGCCGACCCGGCGATCCCGCTGTACGCCTTCGTGTTCCTGGTCGCGCTGGGTATCGACTACAACATCTTCCTGATGACCAGGGCCCGCGAGGAGGCCGTCAAGCTGGGCACCGAGCGCGGCACGCTGGACGCGCTCAAGGTCACCGGCGGGGTGATCACCTCGGCCGGCATCGTGCTCGCCGCCACCTTCGCCGCACTGTCCGTGATCCCGGTGCTGTTCCTGGCCCAGGTCGCGTTCCTGGTCGCGTTCGGCGTGCTGCTGGACACCTTCATCGTCCGGTCGCTGCTGGTGCCCGCGCTCGCGGTGGACGTCGGCCGGGTCATCTGGTGGCCGGGCCGCCTGGCCCGCCGCCCCCGCCCGTCCCCCCGCCCCAAACGCTGACCGACGCGACCCCGGCACTCCCCGGCAAATAGCCGGCTTTTTGCCCTAAGGGGCGGGCGCGGGTCAGGCGACGGGCAGGGGGTTCCCCGGCTCGCTGGGTTCGACGGCGGGGGTGGCGGCTCGGGGCAGCCAGAGTGCGATCACGGCACCGACCAGGCTGACCGCGGCCGCGATCAGCAGCGCCACCGCCATCGCGTCGAGGAAGCTGAACTGGCCGATGATCCTGGCCGCTCCGGCCAGCGAGTCGCCAACCGTGGGCGGGTCGAACCCGGGTGCCGCGGTGCCCTGCGCGATCGCGTCCGCCTCGCCGAGCAGCGCATCCCCGATCGGCTGCGGGAGTCCGGCCTGCTGGGCCCGTTCCGGCAGTGCCACGCCCACCTGCCAGCTGAGCACCGCGCCTGCCGAGACGATGCCGAGCACCCCGCCAACCTGGCAGGCGACCTGCTGCAGGGCGGACGCGACCCCGGTCGAGTCGTCCGGAGTGGCGCCCATGATCGCCTCGGTCGCCGCGATCACGCAGAGTCCGGTGCCGAACCCGACCAGCACCCCGGGATAGAGCAGCTCGGAGAACCCGGAGTCGGCCCGCAACAGGGTCAAGCCGGTCAGGCCGGCGGTGACCAGCACCAGCCCGGCCGACACCGGCCACTTCGGGCCGAACCGCTGCGCCAGCAACCCGCCGATCGGCGCGGACAGCACCACCACGCAGGTCGGCGGCAGCATCCACGCGCCGGCCATGATCGGCGCCATGCCCTGCACGTTCTGCAGGTACAGGGTGAGCAGGAACAACAGCCCGAAGACGCCGAAAAAACTGATCGCGACCAGCACCGACCCCAGCGACACCGCCCGGTTCGCGAGCAAGCGTCGCAGTGCGCCCGCCGCCGCGTCGCGGCTGCCCTTGGACTCGGTGATGGCGAAATAGGCGAGTGCGACGGTGACCACCGCGATCGGGGCGTTCACCGCGAACACCGCCGGCCAGCCGAAGCCCTGCACGATCACCCCGGCGATCACCGGACCGAGCCCGATGGCCAGCGCGTTCACCCCGCCCCAGATGCCCAGCGGCAGGCCCAGCTTCTCGGCCGGGAAGGCGTTGCGCACCAGCGCCAGCGCGGCGGGCTGCAGCAGCGCACCGGCGAAGCCCTGCAGCACCCGGAACAGCACCAGCGCCCAGACCGAACCGGACAGCGCGATCCCCAGCGAAGCCGCGCCGAAAGCGAGCACGCCGAACACGAAGGTCCGGCGGCGGCCGATCCGGTCGGCGAGCCGTCCGGCCGGCAGCAGGCCGACGGCCAGCGCCACCAGGTACGCGTTGGCGATCAGCTCGAGCTGCCCGAGGCTGGCCCCCACCGACGCGGAGATGTACGGCGCCGCGATCGTGGTCGCGGTGCCGTCCAAGCCGACCATCGCGCCGCCGAGCACCGTGGCGGTCAGCGTGAGCCAGGGCCGGCCGCGACCGGCGCGGGGTGTGTCCGGGAGCACATCTGCTCGTTCCATCCCGGCAAGCATGACAAGCCGTACTCGGGGCTCGGTCAGCACCCCGTCCAACTCACCCACTCGAAACGAAAAATTTTCATGTTCTTTACTTCTGATTGCAGAGAGTTAGTTAGCCTCGGCAAGCAACCCCACTCGGTTGGTGATAAACCCCTACCCCGTCTTGCATGCGGTTGCGGGTGTGGCTACGGTAAAGCCCGCTTATCAGCCGAAAGCGTGATTCCGCCCCCGTGAGGGTCGCTCCGACAGGCCAAGGTCGTTGTCGAAACAACGGACGAATGCCCGTGGAACGGCCGTATTCGCAGCAGGCGCCGGGGACGCTCCGGGAAGTGTGATGAGCGAAGCTCTCGGATGTCCAACTATCTACTGTGGGTGAAAGCATATGTCGTTGGCTGAGCGCCGGTATTCCGAGCCGACGGGCGGCCTCGTCCCGGCACTTCAACCGCTCACCCAGTATTTGTTCGACCGGTCGGAATCCACCGCCCCGGCGTTCACCTACGTCGACTACACGGTCGAGCGGGACGGTGTCGAACAGACCCTGAGCTGGGCCGAGCTGGCCACCAGGGTGCGCGCCACCGCCGCCGAGCTGGCCAAGGTGACCAGCAGGGGGCAGCGGGTCGCGATCCTCGCGCCGCAGGACCTCAGCTACGTGATCGGCTTCCTCGGCGCCCTCGCCGCGGGCACGGTCGCGGTCCCGCTGTTCGCCCCGGAGGTCAGCCAGCACGGCGGCCGGCTGGTGAACGCGCTGGCCGACTGCGCCCCCGAGGTCTGGCTGACCGGGGACGCAGCGCTGGAGAACGTGCGCGCGCTGGCCGAGAACAACCCGGTGCCGATGCCGAAGCAGATCATCGCGGTGGACACGCTCGACCCCGCTGGCGCGGCGGACTTCGAGCCGGTCGAGCTCGACTTCGACGCCCCGGCCTACCTGCAGTACACCTCCGGCTCCACCCGCGCCCCGGCCGGCGCGGTGATCACCCACCGGGCGGTGGCCAGCAACTCGTGGCAAGCTGCCACCGCGTTCCGCGTGGACGACGGCTGGAGCTGTGTCGGCTGGATCCCTTTCTTCCACGATATGGGACTCGTGCAATTGGTCTGCATACCGGTTTTCACCGGCGCCAGGTCGGTATTCATCACACCTTTCAACTTCATCATGAAGCCGCTGCGCTGGCTGAAGCAGATGTCCGCTTTCCCCAGCGTCTTCGCCGCCGCGCCGAATTTCGCTTTTGAGTACGCCACCCGGAAGATCAAGGAAGCGGACCGCTTAAAACTGGACCTCTCCGGGGTCCGCGCGCTCATCAATGGCAGTGAGCCGGTCCGGCCCGCCACAATCGCCGCCTTTCAGGAGGCTTTCGGCCCGCAGGGCTTCGCACCGGGCGCGCACCGGCCGTCCTACGGCCTGGCCGAGGCGACCGTTTTCGTCACCAACACCGACGAGGAAGGCCCGGTGGTCACCTCCTTCGACCGGGTCGCGCTGGGCGAGGACCGGGCCGTGGTGGTCGAGCCGGGCAGCGAGAACGCGCTGGCGCTGGTCGCCGCCGGCAGGCCGCACGGCCAGCTGGTGCGCATCGTGCACCCGGCCGAGCACACCGTCCGCCCCGACGGCGAGGTCGGCGAGATCTGGGTGCACGGCGCGAATGTCGCGGACCGCTACTGGGAGCAGCCGGAACGCAGCGAGGAGACCTTCGCCGGGCGAATCGACGGCGCACCGGAGGACACCCCGGCCGGGCCGTGGCTGCGCACCGGCGACCTCGGGGTGCTGCTCGACGGCAGGCTCTACATCACCGGCCGGATCAAGGACCTGATCATCATCGACGGCAAGAACCACTACCCGCAGGACATCGAGAACACCGTGCAGGACGCGCATCCGGCCATCCGGCGCGACCGGGTGGCCGCCTTCGCGGTGACCTCGGAGACACTGGGCGAGGGCGCGGCCGTGGTCGCCGAGTACGACCGCAAGGCCGAGACCGAGCCCGACCACGACGAGGTGGCCAAGGCGGTCCAGCGCGCGGTGTCCGCTCAGCACGACGTCAAGCTGCGCGGCTTCCAGCTGGTCGCCCCCGGCAGCGTGCTGCGCACGTCCAGCGGCAAGATCGCACGGGCCGCGACCAAGAAGCGGTTCTGGGAATCTGGGGTGAGCGACAAGTCATGACCACCTACGGCACGGTCGAGGGGCTCAGGCGGTGGCTGGTCGAGCAGATCGCCGAGATCTGCGACCTGACCGAGGACGAGGTCGACGTCCGCACCCCGTTCGGCGAGTTCGGGTTGTCCTCGCGGAACGCGGTCGAGCTCTCCGGTGAGCTGGAGGACCTGCTCGACCGGGTGCTGCCGACCACGCTGATCTGGGCGCATCCCACCATCGAGCGGCTGGCCGAGGCGCTGGCCGGCGAAGAGGGCACAGAGACGGCGGAAACCGCGCCGGACAACGGAACCGGCGAGGACGCTGCCGACCCGATCGCGATCGTCGGCCTCGGCTGCCGGCTGCCCGGCGGGGTGCACGGCCCGGCCGAGTTCTGGCGGCTGCTCAGCGAGGGACGGGACGCGATCACCGAGGTGGACCCGGAGCGCTGGGCCGGCTACCCCGGTGCGGAGGGCATCAGCAACCGGGGCGGCTTCCTCACCGACATCGCCGGCTTCGACGCCGAGTTCTTCGGTATCGCGCCGAGGGAAGCGGCCAGGATGGACCCGCAGCAGCGGATGCTGCTGGAGGTGGTCTGGGAGGCGCTGGAGCACGCCGGTATCGCGCCGGAGTCCCTGCGCGGCAGCCGGACCGGGGTGTTCGTCGGGATCAGCGGCACCGAGTACGGCTCGCTCTCGCTGGCCGACCTGGCCGGGGTGGACGCCTGGGCCGGCACCGGGGCGGCGCTGGCCATCGCGGCCAACCGGCTGTCCTACGTGCTGGACCTGCGGGGGCCGAGCCTGTCGGTGGACACCGCCTGCTCGTCTTCGCTGACCGCCGTGCACCTCGCCGTGCAGAGCCTGCGTTCCGGGGAGAGCGAGGTGGCGCTGGTCGGTGGCGCGAACCTGCTGCTCGGGCCCGGGGTCAACGCGAACTTCGACCAGATGGGCATCACCTCGGCGGACGGCAGGTGCAAGCCGTTCTCGGCCGACGCCGACGGCATCGGCCGCGCCGAAGGTGCCGGTGTCGTGGTGCTCAAGCGGCTCAGCGCGGCCCGCGCCGACGGCGACCGCGTGCTGGCCGTCATCCGCGGCTCGGCGACCAATTCCGACGGCCGTTCGAACGGCCTGACCGCGCCCAACCCCGAGGCGCAGCAAGAACTTCTGCGGGATGCCTACCGCCACGCGGGAGTCAGCCCGACGGCGGTGGACTACGTGGAGGCGCACGGCACCGGCACCCTGCTCGGTGACCCGATCGAGGCACGCGCGCTGGGTGCCGTGCTCGGCGCGGACCGGCCGGCGCGGCGGCCGCTGCTGCTCGGTTCGGTGAAGAGCAACCTGGGACATCTGGAGGCCGCGGCCGGGATCGTCGGCCTGATCAAGGTGGTGCTCTCGCTGCGGCACGGTGAGATCCCGGCCAGCCTGAACTACGCGGGGCCGAACCCGCACATCGCCTTCGACGAGCTCGGACTGTCCGTTGTGGACTCCCACCGGGACTGGCCGGAAGGACCGGCGATCGCCGGGGTGTCCGGTTTCGGCTTCGGCGGCACCAACGCGCACGTGGTGCTGGAACGCGCCGAACCTGCCGACCCCGAGCCCAGCGAGATGACGGTGCGGCAGCACCGGCTGCTGCTCGGCGGCGGCGACGCCGGCAGGCTCGCCGACACCGCGGGGAACCTGGCGGACTGGCTCTCCGGCGAGGGTGCCGCGGTGCCGCTCGCGGACGTCGAGCACACCCTGGCCAGGCGGCTGGACGGCCGCGTCCGCGCGGCGGTCGCCGGGTCCGACACCGGCGAGCTGGTGGCCGGCCTGCGCGCACTGGCGCGCGGCGAGCAGGCACCGGGAGTCGCCACCGGGACCAGGCGCGGGCCCGGCACCGGCCCGGTCTTCGTGTTCTCCGGGCACGGTTCGCAGTGGGCCGGGATGGGCAAGCGGCTGCTGGCCGGCGAGCCGGTGTTCGCCGCGGCGATCGACCGGCTGGACCCGCTGATCCGCGCGGAGGCCGGGTTCTCGCTGCGCGAAGACCTGGTCAACGAGGTCGAGGCCGGCACCATGGACCACGTGCAGCCGCTGGTGTTCGGCATCCAGCTGGCACTGGCCGAGCTGTGGCGCGCATACGGGGTGCGGCCGTCGGCGGTCATCGGGCACTCGTTCGGCGAGGTCGCGGCCGCCGTGGTGGCGGGTGCGCTGACCGAGGCGGACGGCGCCAGGATCGTCGCGCTGCGCTCCAGGCTGCTCGCCTCGCTGGCCGGCGACGGCGCGATGGCGCTGCTCGAACTCGGCGCCGAAGAAGCGGGTGAGCTGGTCGACGGACTGTCCGATGTGGACATCGCCGTGCTGTCCGCACCCAACCAGACGGTGATCGCGGGCAGCGCGGACCAGGTCCGCCGCATCGTGTCCGATGTGGACTCCCGGGGACTGCTGGCCAAGCTGGTGAAGCTGGACGTGGCCGCGCACTCCCCCATCGTGGACAGGGTCACCGACACGCTGGTCGACGGCCTCGCCGGGCTCACCGCGGCCGAGCCGCTGCTCGGCTTCTACAGCACCGCGCTGCCGGATCCGCGCCGCCGCCCCGAATTCGACCCCGCCTACTGGGCGACCAACCTGCGCCAGCCGGTCCGGTTCGCCGGCGCGGTGGCCGCCGCGCTCACCGACGGGCTCACCGGTTTCGTGGAGATCTCCCCGCATCCGGTGCTGCGGCACGCGCTCGCCGACAACCTGGCCGCGCTCGGCAGGCCGGACGCGCTGGTGCTGTCCACCCTGCGCAACGACCAGGACGAGGCCACGCACTTCCACAGCCAGCTCGGTGCGCTGGAGATCGCCGGGATGCTCAGCCCGTCCCGCCCCGAAGGCACCGTCACCGCGCTGCCCGGCACCCCGTGGCGGCATGTCCGGCACTGGCTGCCGCGCAGCGCCACCACCCCAACCGCGGCGGGCACGCACCCGTTGCTCGGCGCGCACGTGGAGCAGCCGGACGACGACAAGCACCTGTGGCGCGCGGACCTCGGTTCCGCGGCGGAGCCCTGGCTGTCCGACCACCGCCTCGACGACCGGCCGGTGCTGCCCGGCTCGGCGTACCTGGAGATGGCGAACGCCGCCGCCCGCACCGTGTTCGAGGTGCCAGCCGAGCGGGTCGCGCTGCGGGCACTGACCATGCAGCAGCCGCTGCCGCTCGGCGAGCACACCGCGGTGACCACCGTGCTCAAGCCGGCCGGCCCCGGCCGGGCGAAGATCACCGTGCACACCAAGTCCGCGGACGGCCGCTGGCAGTCGCACGCGAGCGTGGACGCGCACCTGGTCGGCCCGGGGGAGACCGCGCCGTGCGTCGCCGAGGTGGACACCAGCGGGTTCACCGAGGTGTCCGCGGCCGAGCTCTACCAGCGGCTGCGCTCGCTCGGCGTCGGCTACGGCCCGGCGCTGACCGGGATGAGCGCGCCGCGGGTGAGCCGGCGGGCCAGTGCCGGCAGGCTGCGGGCGGTGGCCAGGATCGCGCTGCCCGAGGAAGCGGGCCCGGTGCGGGGCATGCGCCTGCACCCGGCGCTGGTGGACTCCTGCCTGCAGGCCTTCGCCGCGGCGCTGTTCGATCCCACCGACACCGACTCCGGTGCCGCGTACATGCCGATGGAGTTCGGTTCGATCCGCGTGTACGGCGACCTTTCCACCGCGGAGTCGGTGCACGTGTCGGTCACCGAGCCGGTTGCGGGTTCGGTCGCGCTGACCGGCGAGCTGCACCTGGTCGACGCGGGAAACCGGACCCTGCTGGAAATCGGCGAGGTGTTCGTCCGCCGGGTCGAGCGGGCCGAGCTCGCCGCCCCGCTGACCGACCGGCTGCTGGAAGCCGTGTGGCGGCCGTCCCCGCTGCCCGAGGGTCCCGGCGAGCCCACCGACCGGCTGGTGCTGCTGCACGCCGGCGGGCACCGGCTGCTCGAGCCGCTGGCCGCGAACGGGCCGGCGGTACGCCAGGCCGACTACCGCGACGAAACCGCCGTCGCCGAAGCACTCGCCGGGCCGGACCCGGTCTCCGTGGTGGTACTGCCGCCCGACTCCGGAACCGGCCTCGAAGCGATCGCCGAAGCCGAACGGGCCGTGCTGGGCATCGCGGACACCGTCCGCGCACTGGCCGAGCGCGCCGGGACCGCCAGGCTGTGGCTGGTCACCACCGGCACCGCCGCGGTGACCGCGCAGGACCAGGTGCGCCCGGGAATGGGCGCGCTGCGCGGGCTGGTCCGCGTACTGGCCTACGAGCACCCCGAGCTGCGCACGACCATGGTCGATCTGGCCCCGGACACCGGGGTGCGGGACCTGCTGGCCGAGCTGGCTTCGGGAACCGAGGACGAGGTCGCCTGGCGCGCCGACGGCAGGCACGCGCACCACCTCCGCTGGGCAGCGCCGCCGGCCGAGGGGACCCTGGACCGCCCGGTGGTCCGCCCCGACGGCGCATATGTGCTCACCGGTGGCCTCGGCGGGCTCGGGGTCTTCCTGGCAGGGCAGCTCGCCGAACAGGGCGCCGCGCGAATCGTCCTCAATGGACGGTCAGCGCCGAAACCCGATGTGGTGCGGGCGATCGCCGCGATGGACACCGAGGTCGAGGTGGTACTGGGCGATCTCGCGGACGAGGGTACCGCCGAGCGGCTGCGCGAAGCGGCCACCGCGGGCGGCGTGCCGTTGCGCGGGGTGCTGCACGCGGCCGCGGTGTTCGACGACCGGACCACCTCCGGGCTGGACGCCGAGACCCTGCACCGGTCCTGGCTGCCGAAGGCCTACGGCGCGTGGCGGCTGCACGAAGCCACCCTGGACGTCGAGCTGGACTGGTGGCTGGGCTTCTCCTCCACCGCCGCGTTGACCGGGCTGCCCGGCCAGCCCGCCTACGCCTCGGCCAACGCCTACCTGGACGCGCTCACCGAGATGCGGCGCGCGCAGGGGCTGCCCGGTGCCTCGATCGCCTGGGGCACCTGGTCCGAGGTGGGCGCGGCCGCGGAGCTCGAGATCCCGTGGGTGCATCCGCTGAGCCCCGACGAAGGGGTCGCCGCGCTGACCACCGTGCTCGCCGAGGGCAGGGGCAACACCGGCGCGCTGCGTCTCAACGGCGGCAGCCTGGTGGACGCCTTCCCGGTGCTGCTGGAGATCCCGTTCTTCGGCGACCTGCTGGCCGAGCACGCCCGCGCCGCCGAGCAGGCCGGCGGCTGGCCCGGCGTCGCCGAGCTGCGCGCACTGGCACCGGAACAGGCCCGCGCGGCCGCCGCCGGGCAGCTGCGGGCCAGGGTGGCGTCGATCCTCGGCTTCGCCACGGACTCGCTGGACACCGCGTCCCCGTTGTCCGCGCTGGGCGTGGACTCCCTGCTGGCGGTCCGGATCCGCAACGCCGTGCAGCACGACTTCGAGCTGTCCCTGCCGGTTTCCCTGCTGCTGCGCGGGGCCAGCGTGGCCGAGACCGAGCAGTGGCTGTTCGGCGAGCTCGGCCTCGACTCCGGTCCGGTCACCACCGCCCCGGCGCGCACCGAGAAGCTGATCGGCCCGCGGGACGCGGCCGAGCGGCTGGTCGCGCGCGCCTGGCAGGACGTGCTCGGCGCCGAGGTCGGGGTGACCCAGGACTTCTACGGGATCGGCGGCAGCAGGGAGAAGGCCGAGCAGGTCACCGCACTGCTCGCCGAGCGCAGCGGCCGGGAGCTGATCGTCTCCGAGCTGTTCGAGCACCCCTCGATCGAGCGGATGGCGGCGCACCTGCGGGAAGAGGAGCACGACGGGTCGCCGGTGCGGGTGCTGCGGGAGCACGGCACGCAGCGGCCGCTGTTCTTCTTCCACCCCGGCGGCGGCGACACGGCGGTCTACCGGCAGCTCACCGGGCTGCTGGACGCCGAGCTGCCGGTGTACGGCTTCGACCGGCTGGAAGGCGTGTCCTCGGTGGAGGACAGGGTCAGCCACTACCTGCCGGAGCTGCGCCTGGTGCAGCCGCACGGGCCGTACCGGCTGGCGGGCTGGTCCTTCGGCGGTTTCCTGGCCTTCGAGATGGCGCAGCAGCTGCGGCGGGCCGGCGAGCAGGTCGAGGTGCTCGCGATGATCGACTCGATCCTGCCGCTGCCCAACGAAACCGGACTGTCCGATGTGGAACTGATGGAGAAGCGGTTCGGACGCTTCCAGGAGTTCCTCGAAGCCAGCTACGGCCGCCGGGTCGAACTTCCCTACGCGCGGCTGGCCAGGCTGGACGCCGACGCGCAGAGCAGGCTGCTGGCCGACACCATGCGGTCCGAAGGCCTGATCGACAGCTCGGTCAGCGACGCGATCCTGAACCACCAGCGGACCTCGTTCCTGGACGCCAGGTCGCTGGAGGCCTACCAGCCGGACGGCTACGACGGGCCGGTGATGTTCTTCAGCGCGGCCGACCAGGTGCCCGGCGGGCTGCGGGACCAGCGGTTCGACCGGACCGACCCGGCGCGCGGCTGGGACGCGGTGTGCCCCGAGCTGGAGCTGGTCACGGTGCCGGGACACCACCTGTCGCTGCTGGACCCGCCGAACGTGGACCACATCGCCAAGCACCTGGACGAGCTGTTCACCATCACCGGGAAGCCGGTCGGCACGCGAGGCC
The DNA here is from genome assembly GCF_000384315.1 of Amycolatopsis nigrescens CSC17Ta-90. Taxonomy (GTDB): domain Bacteria; phylum Actinomycetota; class Actinomycetes; order Mycobacteriales; family Pseudonocardiaceae; genus Amycolatopsis; species Amycolatopsis nigrescens. The sequence continues at coordinate 806,734 of NZ_ARVW01000001.1, forward strand.
GGTCGTGACCGGGCTCGTGCTGCTCGACGAGCAGGAGAACGACGGCGTCCGGGAGCTGAAGCTGTTCTCCCCCGCCGTCGGCCGCGAAGTCACCACGATGCTGCTGACGCCGAAGGGCTGGCAGCCGGGCGGCCACGCGGCCCATCCGGTGCTGTACTTCCTGCACGGGTCCTCCGACGACGAGCGTTCGCTGCTCGCCGGCACCGACCTGGCCCGCCTGGCCGCGGAGTCCGGGATTCTGGTGGTGCTGCCCAACGCCGGCCGGATGGGCTTCTACACCGACTGGAAGGTGCCCGACCGCGAAGGCACTGTGCCGCAATGGGAGACCTTCCACCTGGTCGAGCTGCTTTCCTTGCTGGAGCGGGAATACGGCGCCTCGGACGTGCGGATGGCGGCCGGGGTCTCGATGGGTGGTTACGGCGCGCTGCGGTACGGCATGCGGCATCCCGGCATGTTCCGCGCGGTCGCGTCGCTGAGCGGGATGATGCACCTGACCCGGCCGGGCACCGCCGCGCTGTTCGGTGTGCTGTCCGTCCGCGAAGGCATGCGGGCGGGCCGGGTCTGGGGACCTCGGCGGTACTGCTGGGACAACTGGGCGGCCAACGACCCCTGCGTCCAGGCGGCCGCACTCGCCGGCACCCGCGTGTACCTGGCCGCCGGTGACGGGAAACGGCTTCCCGGCGACGAGTTCGTCGCCGGCATGGGCCTGATCGAACGCTACACCCGCTCGATGACCGAAGACCTCGAAACCGCCCTGCGCGCCGCCGGGGTGGACGTGACCGCGAACTACTCCCCCGGCACGCACTTCTGGCCGTCCTTCCGCCGCAAGGTCGACGAGTTCTGGCCCTGGGCCGTCGAAACCCTCACCTGAGTTTTATCCCTTTCGTGTTCGCCCACTGACCTCAGACCGGCAAATAGCCGACTTTTTGCCCTTCCCACGGGCGGAAGTTGACGCCAACGGGCCAACTCGCCGCCGCGAACGGCCAACTCGCCGTGCGCCAACGTGGGACTCGCCGGGGCCGGAGGTGGGACTCGCGGGTGAGTTAGCGGACGCCGCGGATGGGGCGGATGAGCAGGGCACCGGCCAGTGCGACCGCGGCGGCCGCCAGGTACAGCACGGTGTAGCTGTCCAAAGTGGCGATGATGCCGCCGGCGATCAGCGGGGCGAACGCCTGCGGCGCGGTGTTCGCGATGTTCAGCACGCCGAGGTCCTTCGCCCTGTCCTTCGCCTCCGGCAGCACCTGGGTGATCAGCGCGTTGTCGATGGCGGCGTATACCCCGTAACCGAGCCCCAGCACCGCGGCCGCGACCATCGCCGCCGGCCACGAGTGCCAGACGGCCAGGATCAGCATCGCCACCGCGATCACCACCGACGACGTCAGCACGTACACCTTGCGGCGGCCGCTGCGGTCGGACATCCGGCCGGCCACCACCGCGGTGCACAGGATGCCCGCGGTGTAGAGCAGGGTCAGCACGAACACCCCGCCCGCCGGGTCGGCCAGCTCGACCTCGTCGCGCAGGAAGTACAGCAGGTACAGGGTGCCGATCGAGTTCGCCAGCTGGATCGCCAGCCGGGAAACCGCCGCCCAGGCGAAGTCCGGATGCCGCCGCGGGCTGATCCAGAACCCGGCGAGGAACCGGCGCCACTGAAACGGCGGCCGCTGCTCCGGCAGCAGCCGATCGTCCTTTGTGGTCAGTACGAACGGCAGCACCAGCACCACCAGCAGCCCGGCCAGCAGCAGGTAGCCGCCGGTCTGCCCGGTCACCACCTGGGTCACCAGCAGCACGCCGAGCACCAGCCCGAGTGGCTGCGGCAGGCCGACGAACGCGGAGACGAACCCGCGTTGACGCACCGGTACCCGATCCGGCACGGCCGCGTTCAGCCCGGCGAACATCGAGTTCTGCGCGCCCTGCGCGACCATCCAGCACAGCGCGACACCGAGCACGGTCACCTGCGCGGACTGCACCACCAGCGCGAGCGCGCACAGCAGCACCCCGCCCAGGATCCACGGCCGCCGCCTGCCCAGCCGCGAGGTGGTGCGATCGGACAGCGCGCCGACCACCGGCGCGACCAGAATGGACGTCACCGCCGCCAGCCCGGTGACCAGCGCCAGCGCGGTCTCCTTGCCGCCGGGGTCGATCCGCTCGATCTGCAGCGGCAGCAGCACCTGGATCGGGGTGCTGACCACCACCCAGAAACCCAGGATGCCCAGCGACAACCTGGCCGTCCAGCTCCCGCTGACCGGCGTGGTCGGTTCACTCAGGACACCGGGAGGGACCGTCGACATGGACAGGGAGCCTACTGGGCGGAACGGCCGAACCGGCGCGACCGCGACGAATTCGTCACCACCCGAGGGGTTTCAGAGCGTGGTGATCGCGATGGCGTGCGTGTGCAGGCTGCCGAAGTAGAGCCGGCCGTCCCGCTCGCGCACCCCGGTCAGCGAGCGGAACCCGGCGATCTCGCCGCTCAGGTCGTGCACGATCTTGCCGGAGCCGTCGATGCCGAGCACCCCGACCGTGCGCGAAGGAGCTGGCTGCAGTGCCTCGGGCATCTTCCTGGCCACCAGCCGAAGCACCGGTGGCAGCCGCCGCACGAAGTCCAGCATCGGCACCCGCGGCGCGAACTGGGTCACCCAGACCAGGCCGTCGCTGCCGGTGGAGATGTTGTCCGGATAGCCGGGCAGGCCGTCGGCCAGTGTGTCCAGCTCGCCGGCGCGCTCGCCGGTCAGCCAGACCCGGCGGACCCTGGACGAGCCCGTCTCGGCCACCGCGACGAACTCGTCGGTGCCGTCTGTGCCGTTTCTGGCCAGCGCTACGCCGTTCGCGAACTGCAGGCCGTCCGCGAGCTGGTCGATCGTGCCGTCCGGGTGGCGCCGGAGCAGCCGCCCGCCGGCGGACTGCTCGATCAGGTCGTCGCGCCACTTGTCGATCGGGAAGCGGCGGGACGAGTCGGTGAAGTAGATTGTGCCGTCCGCGGCCACCGCGGCGTTGTTGCAGAACACGAACGGCAGCCCGAGCGCCTCGGTGGCCAGCGTCCGGACCGCGCCGTCGGTGAGGCCGACCGCGAGCAGCCCGGCCCGCGCGTCGCAGACCAGCAGCTCGTCGTCGCCGTAGAACTCGCAGCCGAGCGGGCGGCCGCCGGTGTCGGCGATGGTCTCGATCCGGTCGCCGGCCGGGCTGATCCGCAGGATCCGGCCGTCGGCGAGGCCGGTGTAGATCCGGCCGCCCTCGTCGACCACCACGTCTTCCGGACCTTCGCCGCCGACCGGAATCACGTCGACCTGGCCGAATCGCATCGATCTCCCCTAGCGGTAGGTGAGCAGTTTCGCCGCGTCCGCCTCGAAGTGCGGATGTTCGTTGAAGGACAACAAGGTGACTCCGCCACGGCCCGACACCAGCTTGCTGATGCCGGCGTTCACGGTGACCCGGTTCAGGGTGAGCAGCCCGGTCTCCGGGGCACCGATCAGCGCACCGCAGAGGGTAGCGATGACGCCACCGGAGGTGAAGACCACGCCGTGCTCCCCTTTGCCGAGCGCGCCGACCAGATCGGTCAGCGCACCGGTCACCCTGGCCAGGAACTCCGGCCAGGTCTCCGCGCACGGGCCGTCCGCCCCGGCCCGCACCCAGCCGGTCAGCGCGGTGTCCAGCACGGCCTGGTACGCCCGCGGGTCGGCGGCGTCCTGCCCGGCCCCGCCGGCGTGATGCCTGGCGATGTCCACGTGGTCGTACTCGTTCCAGCGCGGATCCTCCTTGGCGCTCAGCCCGTCACCGAGCACGGCCAGCGCGGTCTCCGCGGTCCGGCGCTGCCGGGACAGCGAACCCGAGCGCGACTCGGTGAACCGCACTCCGCGCCGCAGCAGCTCGAACCCGACCAGTCGCGACTGCTCGGCGCCGCGTTCGGAAAGCTCGTCGTAGTTCGCCGCGCCGAACGAAGCCTGGCCGTGGCGCACCAGGTAGATGGCGCCCATCAGACGGCTCCCTTCGCGATGGCCTCGCGGCAGCGCCACTCCAGATAGCCGACGAACTGCCAGAAGTCCTTGAACGCCGGGTTGTGCGTGTCGCCGTTGTGGAAGCGGAGGTAGATCTGCTGCAGCACGGCCGCCAGCCGGAACAACCCGTAGACCTCGTAGAAGGTCCAGTTCCGCACCGGGATCCCGCTGCGGGCGGCGTAGTACTCCACCACTTCGGCGCGGGTCAGCATGCCGGGCAGGTGCGTGGGCTGGCGGCGGCTGGACCGCATCACGTCGTCGTCATCGGCCTGCACCCAGTAGGACAGCGTGCTGCCAAGCTCCATCAGCGGATCGCCGAGCGTGGCCATCTCCCAGTCCAGGATGCCGGCGATCTCCAGCCGGTCGTCGAGCAGCACGTTGTCCAGCCGGAAGTCGTTGTGGATCAAGCAGATCCGCACCTCCTCCGGCTGGTTCGCAGTCAGCCAGTCGATGACCTCGGTGAACTCCGGCACGTTGGGAGTGCGCGCCCTGCGGAACCGGTCCGACCAGCCGCGCACCTGCCGCTCGACGTAACCGGCGCCCTTGCCGAGGTCCGCCAGGCCGACCGCGGCCACGTCCACCTGGTGCAGCTCGACCAGCCGGTCGATCAGGCCGGTGCACAAGGTACTGGCCTGCTCCGGGGTCAGCGTCATGCCCGACGGCAGGTCACCGCGCAGGATCGTGCCGTGCAGCCGGTCCATCACGTAGAAGTCGGCACCGAGCAGCGACGGGTCCTCGCAGAACGCTCGCACCGTCGGCACGTAGGGGAAGACCGGCCGGAGCGCCCGCTGCACCCGGTACTCGCGCCGCATGTCGTGCGCGGAGGCGGCCTTGTGCCCGGCCGGCGGGCGCCGCAGGATCAGCTCCCGGTCCGGGTAGCGCAGCAGGTACGTGAGGTTCGAGGCGCCGCCGGGGAACTGCCGGACCGTGGGCAACACCGCCGGCTGGTCGAGGCCGTCCAGGCGTTCGGCGAGCCACCGGTGCACGGCGGCGACGTCGAACTGGTCCTCGTCGCGGACCGCGGTGGTGTGGTCGGTGTGCTGCCCGGTCATCGCACCTTCCTGAGCAGGCCCAGCGGCAGGTAGCGCATCACCAGGCTCAGCGGCGCCCACGGCAGCGTGGGGATGTAAGCCCTGGTCCTCTCCTTCTCGATCGCCGCGACCAGCGACTTGGCGCCCCGTTCCGCACTGGCGATCAGCGGAGCGGCGACCCCTTCGGTCATCTCCGAGCGGATGAACCCCGGCAGCAGGGTGGTCACCTTGATCGGGGTGCCGTAGGTGTCCGCGGTGATGCCCTCGGCCAGCGTCGCGACACCGGCCTTGGAAGCGGCGTACGCGGTGGTGTTGCCGGGCATCCCGCGCAGCGAGGCGAAGGAGGAGACCACCACCAGGTGACCGGCCTTGCGCGCGCGGAAGATCTCCAGCGCGGCCTCGGCCTGGGCGAGCGCGGCCACCAGGTTGGTCTCGATGGTCGTCTTGTTCGCGTCGAACCGGCCGGAGCCGATCGGCTGGCCCTTGCCGATCCCGGCGTTGATGATCACTCGGTCCAGCGTGCCGAGCTCCTGGTGGAACTCCTTGAACACCGAGAAGACCTGGTCGTGGTCGTTCACGTCGAGCTGCCGGACGACCACCTCGATACCGGGGTGCGCCGCCTTCAGCTCCCCGGCGAGCCGGTCCAGCCGTTCGGTGCGCCTGGCGGCGAGCGCGAGGTTGCGGCCCTTGGCCGCGAACAGCCTGGCCATGCCCTCGCCGAGCCCGGAGCTGGCACCGGTGATCACGATGTTCTTGCGCAACGTCATACCGGGCACCCTACCCACTGGTAACCAAAGAAATAAGCCGGTGACTCCGACAGGGTCGGGGTCACCGGCTCATTTCTTCCAGGGGGCGCGACAGTGGCTTGGGTTGGCTTGGGAGCCGGCCGCTACTCGCCGGTGTAGAGCAGCTTGTTCGGCGTGCCGGGGCTGGCGTTCTCGATCTTGTCCGGAGTGGCGCTGTCGGTCAGTGCCTTCGCCACCGCGTCCGGCTTGGCATCCGGGTTCGCGGCAAGGTACAGCGCCGCCGCACCGACCACGTGCGGGGTCGCCATCGAGGTGCCGCTGATGGTGTCGGTGGCGTCGTCACCGGTGCCCCATGCCGACGTGATGTCCACGCCCGGCGCGTACAGGTCGACGACCTCGCCGAAGTTGGAGAAGTCGGCCTGCTTGTCGGCGTCGTCGCTGGCGGCGACCGTGATCGCCTCCTTGACCCTGGCAGGCGAGGTCTCACCGGCGTCGGAGGACTCGTTGCCGGCCGCGATGCCGAAGGTGACGCCCTTGGCGATGGCGCCCTGCACCGACTGGTCCAGCGCGTCGTCGGCGCCGCCGCCGAGGCTCATGTTCGCCACCGACGGGCCGCTGGCGTTCTCCGCCACCCAGTCGATACCGGCCACGACCTGCTCGGTGGTGCCGCTGCCCTGCGCGTCCAGCACCCGCACCGGGACGATCTTGACGCCCTTGGCGAGGCCGTACTCGGTGCCGCCGATGGTGCCGGCCACATGCGTGCCGTGCCCGTTCTCGTCGTTGGCGTCGTCGTCGTTGTCGATGAAGTCCTTACCGCCGGAGACCCGGCCGGCGAACGATTCGTGGGTGGCGCGCACCCCGGTGTCGATCACGTAGGCGGTGACGTTCTCCGCCTTGCCCGCGTAGGTGTAGCCCTTGTCCAGCGGCAGGTCCTTCTGGTCCACCCGGTCCAGACCCCAGGACGGCGGGTTCTCCTGCTTGTCCGAGGCGTGCACCCGCTGGTTCTGCACCACGTAGGCGACCTGGCCGTTCGCGGCGAGGCGTTTGGCCTGCGCTTCGCTGGCGTTGATGGTGAACCCGTGCAGTGCCGCACCGAACGTGCGGGTGACCTGCGCGCCGTACTGCCCGGCCAGGCCCTGCGCCACCGACTGCACTTCGGCCTTCACCTGGTTCACCGTGGCGGCCACACCCTTGAGCGCGCCATCCTTCAAAACCACGATGTAGCTGCCGGCCACCGACTCGACGCTGTTCGCCGCCCGGATCTGCCCCTCCTGCGCCTGTGCCGGCACCGTCGCCATCGTCGCCGCCGCGACCGAAACACCCGCCACCGCGACACCAGCAGCCAGTCCGCGCCGAAGCCTCCGAGAGTTGCCCATGAGCTACCTTTCTGATCCCGACCTGTTGGCAGAAAGCGTGAGCCCCGCCCGCCGCGCGACCCAACCTCGCGGTTTGCCCCGGGTCCCCGGTTGCCGACCTGCCCTCGCCCTCGCTGTCCGCAATCAGGAAAACCCGGCGCGTGCAGTTGGGCAATGATTCACAGTTACCAGTACTAGCCCACTTGGGTGAGTGTTAAGCAGCCAAATGGACGCACGAAAGGTTTTCCCGCGTCGCCCGGGCCGAGACCTCGCACTGCTAGCGTTGCCAGAGAGCCAGCAGTACGAGATCGAAAGCCGGAGTGGTCGGGGAAAACATGTCGTCGGGGAGCGGTGCAACAAGGGGAACAATGGACGGTTCTTCCGAGAACGCGTTCTCCACGGCGCTGAGATCCTATATTTCCGGCAGCGGGCTGAGCCTGGACCGAATTCAGGCCCGATTGCAGAAGCACGGGGTCTCGGTCAGCGTCACCGCGCTGAGCTACTGGCAGTCCGGAAAGCGCCAGCCGGAACGGCAGAGCTCCATTTCCGCGGTACGCGTGCTGGAAGAGATCCTGGAACTGCCCTCCGGCGCGCTGCTCGGCCTGCTTCCCCCGCCGCGCCCGCGCGGCGCGTCCTCGCGCCGCCAGCAGCCGAAGCCCGCGGAGACGCTGAACTTCCCCCAGGACGTACTGCGGACGCTGCTCGAGCGGATCGGCGCGCCGCACGCACTGGAACAGCACAACCAGCTCAAACTGGTGGGCCTGCACGACCGCTGCGACATCGCGGCGGACGGCGGCCAGCGCGCGATGACCGCCCGCGCGGTGTTCCAGGCGAACGCGGACGGCCAGGACCGCTGGCTGCTGGTGTACGAGCAGGGCGGCAAAGACTCGGCCGCACCGGAGCTGCACACTTTGCGCAACTGCCGGGCCGGCCGGGTCGAGGTGGACGCCGAACACGGGCTCACCGTCGCCGAGCTGCTTTTCGACCAGCCCATCGACCGCGGCGAAACACACCTCATCGAATATTCGCTCACCAATTCCGGCCCGCCCTATCCGGAGAGCCGGAACACGTACTACCGCGAATTCCGCAGACCGGTCCGCGAATACCTGCTGGAAATCCGGTTCGACACCGGCACCGCACCGGAGCACTGCTGGCAGTACTCGCGGAAAGGGTCGGACGAACCGGACGACCGGCGCGAGCTCAAGGTGGACAAAGCGGACGGGGTGCACGCGGTGGCCCTGGACTTCGGGCCCGGCGTGTTCGGCATCGGCTGGAGTTGATCATTCCCAACGGGTGGCACCCCTACTTTAGTAGGTAGCCGTCCGTGATCATCTCGCCTATTCGAGCTTGTTCCGCAGTACCTTTCCGGTGGCGTTGCGCGGGAGCTCGTCCAGGAACTCCACCTCCCTCGGCACCTTGTACCTGGCCAGGTTCGCCCGCACGTACTCGCGAACGGTGTCGGCGTCCAGCTCGGCGCCGTCGGCCGGCACCACGAAGGCCTTGAGCCGCTGGCCGAACTCTTCGTCCGGCACCCCGACCACCGCGGCCTCGAGCACGTCCTGGCGCTCCACCAGCAGGTTCTCCACCTCGATCGGGAACACGTTCTCACCACCGGAGACGATCATCTCGTCGTCCCTGCCGTCGATGAACAGCAGCCCGTCGGAGTCGAAGTGCCCGACGTCGCCGCTGGAGAGCAGACCGTCGATGAGCTCCTTGTGCCTGCCGTCGGTGTACCCGCCGAAGCTCAGCCCGCTGCCGACGAACACCCGGCCGGTCACGTTCGGCTCGGTGATCCGGTCGCCCTTGTCGTCGTAGAGCGCCACCTTGCAGCCGACCGGCGCACGGCCGACCGTGCCGGGCGCCTTGCGCCAGTCCTCCGGGGTGGCCACGGTCGCCACCGCGACCTCGGTGGAGCCGTAGAGGTTGTGCACCACGTCGCCGAAGGCCTCGGTGGCCCGGTTGCCCAGGTCGGGCGACAGCGCCGAGCCCGCCACGAAGACGATCCGCAGCGAGGACGTGTCGTACCTGGCCAGCACCTCCGGGCCGAGGTCCACGATCCGCTGCAGCATGGTCGGCACCAGCACCAGCGCGGTGCACCGGTGCTCCTCCACCCCGCGCAGCGCCTCTTCCGGCTTGAACTTGCGCCGCATCACCACCTTCGAGCCGAGCGCGAAGGAAAGGATGAACTGGGACAGCCCGGTGCCGTGGAACAGCGGGGCCGCCATGTAGGTGCTCTCCCCCGACCGCAGCGGGACGCGGTCCAGGAACTGCGCGGAGTGCAACGGCGAGGTGTGCGGACGCGGGGCGCCCTTGGGGGTGCCGGTGGTGCCGCTGGTGAGCAGCACGAAACCGCCCGGTTTGTCCGGTGCGGCCAGCTGCCGGTCGTCGGTGCTGGCGATCAGCTCGTCCAGGATCGGCACCGCCTCGTCACGCGGGATCTCGCCGTCCACCCACGCCAGGTACCGGTCCACGTCGCCGGGCACCGCGTCCAGCAGGCTGGTGAACTCCGCGTCGTGCACCAGCGCGCGGACCTGCTCCCGCGCGGCCACGTCGGCCAGCTGCGGCTTGGCGAACCCGGTGTTCATCAGCAGCAGCCTGGCGCCTAGCTTGCCAGCCGCCAGCATGGTGATCACCAGGCCGCGATGGTCCCGGCACAGCGCCGCGATCACCGAGCCCGGTTCGATCCCGCGCTCCGACCAGGCCCTGGCCAGCGCGTTCGAGCGCAGGTCGAGCTGCTTGAAGGTGAGCGGCCCGCGTTCGTCCACGATGCCGATCGCCCGCGGGTCCTTGCGCGCCGCGATGTGCGTGGCGCCGGCGAACGGGCCGTACTTCCGCACCGCCTGCAGCGAGCGCACGCCCTCGTCGAGTCTGGGGAACGGGATGAGGCCGGCCTGCCACATCACCTCGATGCTGCGCACCGTCTCCGTCACCTTGCTGGCGAGCTCGGACACCTGGGGCGGGTATCTCATCCGGGCACCTCCGTTGCTGCTTCGGCCGAGGACGCGTCTTCGCGACGATGCATGCCGTACTGACGGTATGCATCGCTACTGGACAGTAGCTTAAGGGTGGCATCTTCGCAGCTACCACTTCGGCCGGGAACTGTCGGTGGTCAAGAGCAGAATCCCGGTGTGCACCTCATCGTCGGTCAAGAGCGGGATGGCGTCTACTCCGCGCTGACCCCGGCCGGCCGCCGGGAGCTGAGCACCGCCGGCGTGACCGGCCAGGTGACCGAACAGGAACGATCCGGCAGGCCACGCTGGGTGTTCCCGTCCGTCGAGCTGATGTACCCGGTGCTGCTGCGGGCCGGGGTCCGGGTGGCCCGCTGCCACGACCTCACCCTGGCCGAAGGGCTGCTGCTCGCGCACGAAGGGCGGGAAGGCGAGCCGAGGGGCCTCGCGGCGGCGCTGGCCAGGGCGCGGGGGCAGGAGCCGCCGCCGGACGCGGCGCCGGCCGGGCTGGACGACCAGCCGACCCTGTTCGACGCCCGCGGCTCCGGCCTGCCGCCCGGGGTGTCCGTGGTCGAGGCGGCCGAGATCGTGCTCGCCGAGCAGGAGCGCCGGATCGCCGCGACCGGGCATCCGGAGCGGATGCGGCTGCTGATCGCAGCCGAGTCCGCCAGCGCGCTGGCCGCCGCCGAGATGTCCGTGGACGGCCTGCCCTGGCGGCCCGACGTGCACGACGCCCTGCTCACCGAACTGCTCGGGCCGCGGGTGCCGGCCGGGCAGCGGCCCCGGCGGCTGGCCGAGCTGGCCGCCGAGATCGGCACCGCCTTCGGTCGCCCGGTCAACCCGGACCATCCGCCCAGCGTGGTGCGCGCGTTCGGGCGCGCCGGGATCGAGGTGTCCTCGGCGCGGGCGCACGTGCTGCGCGAGGTGGACCATCCGGCGGTCGCCCCGCTGCTGGAGTACAAGGAACTCGGCAGGCTGTACTCCGCGCACGGCTGGTCCTGGCTGGACGACTGGGTCTCCGGCGGGCGGTTCCGACCGGTCTACGTGGTCGGCGGGGTGGTGTCCGGCCGGTGGGCCAGCCGGGGCGGCGCGGCCCTGCAGATCCCGCGCACGCTGCGCGTGTGCGTCCGCGCGGACCCCGGCTGGAAGCTCGTGGTGGCCGACGCGGCGCAGCTCGAGCCCAGGGTGCTGGCGGCGCTGTCCGGCGACCGGAAGCTGGCCGAGGTGTCCGGTTCCACCGACCTGTACGCCAGCCTCGCCGAGGCGATGTTCTCCGGGGGAAACCGCCCGCCGCCCGACCCGCGCCTCGGCGAACGGGACGACCGCGCACGGGCGAAGATCGCCATGCTGTCCGCCATGTACGGCGGCACCGCCGGGGAGGCGTCCGCCCTGCTCGCCTTGCTGCGGCAGCGTTTCCCGGCCGCGGTGTCCTATGTGGAGAATGCGGCGCAGGCAGGGGAACGCGGCGAGCGGGTGCGCTCCCGGCTCGGCCGGACCTCACCGGCGCCGTCGGCCGCCTGGCGGAAACTGACCGGCGAAAGCACGGAAAACCTTGCCGCGGAAGGCAAAGCCCGGCGGGCCGCGCGGGAGTGGGGCCGGTTCACCCGCAACTTCGTGGTGCAGGCCAGTGCGGCGGACTGGACCGCGGTACTGCTGGCGAGCCTGCGGCAGCGACTGCCGTCGCCCGCGCACCTGGTCTTCTTCCAGCACGACGAGGTGCTGGTGCATACGCCGGAGGAACTGGCGGAGGAGGTACGCGCCGCACTGGCGGCGGCCGTGGCCGATGCGGCCGGGCTGGTGTTCGGGTCCGCCTGCCCGGTCCGCTTCCCGATGACGGCGGCGATCGTGGACTGCTACGCGGACGCCAAGTGACCCGGGCGGGTCACGAGGCGACCGGGGTGTCGCCGGCCGCGGTCGCCAGCAGCGCCGCCCGGCCGTCCGGGGTGAGCTCGGCCGGCACCGGATCGGACACCGCCGCGCGCAGCGCCGGGCGGATCCAGCCGTGGTGGAACAGGGCGTGCGCGATCGCCTGGTCGCAGCAGTAGAGCCCGTCGATCAGCAGGTCCGGTTCGGAGCTGCCGGTGATCAGCGCCCGGTGGTCCCGAACGGCGAGCAGGATGGCGCGCTCGCGGTAACTGAGCGCGGCGGGCGGCACCCCGGCCGGGCGCCGGGCTTCCCGTGAAGTGGTTCGCATGACTGCCGCCTCCGTGTCTCGCCGTTGAAACCCGATGCGGCAAGTCTGCGAGCGGGCGGCTGGGGAAACCACCGGGAAACTACGTATACGGATACGTAGTTCTCTAGGTTCTCTAGGTTCTCTAGAACGAGACCCGCTGCACGGAATCGGCCCGCAGCACGGACTCCTGGTCGAAGAAGCGCTTGTAGTCGTCGCGGATCTCCTCGATCTCCCCGTTCTTGGCCCGGTCGGACACCGGGTACAGCAGGATCATCAGGTAGGTCCGCTCCTTGACGATCTCACCGGAGGCACCGCGCCACTGGCCTTCCGCGGTCAGCTTGCTGAGCCCCTCCGGAAAGGCCGGGGTGACTTCCTTGTCGACAAAGTTCTGGAACTCCTCGGGGGTGACCTCGCCACCGGATGGAATTCCGGTTCCGAAAAAGAGCTCGGTCCGCTGGAACAGATCGGGCGGTGCGTTCTCGGTGCTCGGCAGCGGATCGGCCGCGACCGGGGTGCCGGCTGCCGAGGCTACAGAGGCAGCCGCGCCACCACCGAGTCCCAGCACCAACGCCGCCGCGGCACCCGCCAGCACGGTCCTTCTCGACTTCTGCACGCCAACCCCCTCCGGCTCGCCCGCGACCCGCGGATCCCTTGCAGCGTAAGGCAAGTAACTAGCGCGCCGGCAGGCCCCGATCGGGTGCTAGCCCAGGTCCGACGCGGCCACCGCGTCGTCCAGCGCCCGCAGGATCCGTTTCGTGGACACCGGATGGGCGGTGCCCAGTGTCTGCGCGAAATAGCTGACGCGCAGTTCTTCGATCATCCACCGCACGCCAGCCAACGCGGCCGGAACCGCCGTGCCGGGCGGCAACGCGGCCAACTGCGCCCGGTACTCCTCCTGCAGCCACTGCACGTCCCGGAGCCGCTCCAGATCCCGCGGCGCGTCCCTGGACAGCTTCTCCAGCCGGCGCCCGATCGCTTGCAGGTACCGCACCACGTCCGGCAGCCTCGCCGTCCCGGTCGCGGTGACGAAACCCGGGTACACCAGCCCGGCCAGCTGCGCCCGGATGTCCGCCAGCGACTCGGCCGGCCCGCTGGCGTCGGCCAGCGCGGCCTCGGCCTCGTTCGCCGCCAGCAGAATGCGCTCGACCTCCCGGAGCACGCCGAGCACCGCGGTGTTCACCCCGCCGCGCACCTTCTCCAGCAGCACCTTGAACCCGGCGTCGTCCCAGGTCGGCCCGCCGTTCGCGGTGACCAGCTCGTCCACCGCGCAGTTCACGCAGTCCTCGAGCAGCGCGGCCACACTGCCGTGCGGGTTGCGGTTGAGCACCAGCTTGGACTGGTTGCCCAGGTTGCGGTTGATGAACTTCATCGGCGACGGCAGGTTCAGTCGCAGCAGCTTCCTGGTGCCCTGCCACATCGCCTGCCGCTGCCGTCCGGCGGTGTCGAGCATCCGGACCGCGACCGTGTCGCCCTCGTCCACCAGCGCCGGGTATGCCTTCACCTCGTGCCCGGCCTGCCTGCTCTCGAACACCTTCGGCAGCTCGCCGAACGCCGGGGTGCGCAGCCCGGCCTTTTCGAGGCTGTCCGCCGCGCTCGAGATCGTCGCCCTGACCTCGCCGCTGAGCCGCCGCTTCAGCTCTTCCACGTCCTTGCCCTCGGCCAGCTTGCGGCCCCGGTCGTCCAGCACCCGGAAGGTGATCTTGAGGTGCTCCGGCACCGCCGCGAGCTGCCAGTCCTCCGGCCGCACGGTCACCCCGCGCAGGTCCGTCAGCTCGGCCGCGAGCACGTCGAGCAGCGGCCCGTCCTCGGGACCGACCCTGGAAAGCACCAGCTTCGCGTGGTCCGGCGCCGGCACGAAGTTGCGCCGCAGCTGCTTCGGCAGCGACTTGATCAACGCGGTGACCAGCTCCTCGCGCAGGCCGGGCACCTGCCAGTCGAACCCGTCCGGCACGACCTGGTTGAGCACCGGCAGCGGCAGATGCGCGGTCACCCCGTCCGCGTCCGCGCCCGGCTCGAACTGGTAGGTCAGCGGGAACGTCAGCGCGCCCTGGCGCCAGGTGTCCGGATAGTCGGCCTCGCGCACCCCGGAAGCCGTCTCGTTGATCAGCATCGTCTTCTCGAAGCTGAGCAGGTCCGGCTGCTCCCGGCGGGTCTTCTTCCACCAGGTGTCGAAATGCCGCGCGGACACCACTTCCTGGCCGACCCGCTGGTCGTAGAACTCGAACAGGGTCTCGTCGTCGACCAGGATGTCGCGCCGCCTTGCCCGGTTCTCCAGATCCTCGACCTCGTCCAGCAGCTCCCGGTTCTCCTGGAAGAACCGGTGGTTGGTGTGCCAGTCCCCCTCGACCAGCGCGTGCCGGATGAACAGCTCCCGGCACAGCTCCGGGTCGATCCGGCCGTAGTTCACCTTGCGCCCGGCGACCAGCGGCACGCCGTACAGGGTGACCTTCTCCAGCGCCATCACCGCGCCCTGCTTACGTTCCCAGTGCGGCTCCGAGTAGCTGCGCTTGACCACGTGCCCAGCCAGCGGCTCGACCCATTCAGGTTCGATCCTGGCGTTCACCCTGCCCCACAGCCGGGAGGTCTCCACCAGTTCGGCCGACATCACCCAACGCGGCTGCTTCTTGAACAGCGCCGACCCCGGGAACACCGAGAACCTGGCCCCGCGCGCGCCGAGGTAGTCCCCGGTGGCCGGATCCTTCAGCCCGATGTGGGACAGCAGCCCGGCGATCAGCGAGGTGTGCACGCGCTGCGGGTCGGCCGGCGTCGAGTTCAGCGTGACCCCGAGCGGCTTGGCCAGCTGCCGCAGCTGGCTGTAGATGTCCTGCCACTCCCGCACCCGGAGGTAGTTCAGGAACTCCGCCTTGCACAGCTTGCGGAACTGGTTGGTGGACAATGCCTTCTGCTGCTCCCGCAGATACTCCCACAGGTTCAGGTATGCCTGGAAGTCGGAGGTCTTGTCCACGAACCTGGCGTGTTTCTCCGCGGCCGCCTGCTGCTTCTCCGCCGGCCGTTCCCTCGGGTCCTGAATGGACAGTGCGGCGGCGATGATCATCACCTCGCGCACGCAGCCGTGCTCGGCAGCCTCCAGCACCATCCGGCCCATCCGCGGGTCCACCGGCAGCTGCGCCAGCTTGCGTCCCACCGGCGTCAGCCGTTTCTGCACGTCCTGCTGCGCCGGGTCCAGCGCACCGAGTTCCTGTAGCAGGTGCACCCCGTCGGTCACCTGGCGGCGGTCCGGCGGCTCGACGAACGGGAACGCGGCGATGTCGCCGAGCCCGAGCGAGGTCATCTGCAGGATCACCGACGCCAGGTTGGTCCGCAGGATCTCCGGATCGGTGAACTCCGGGCGCGCCTCGAAGTCCTCTTCGGAGTAGAGCCGGACGCAGATCCCGTCCGAGGTCCGCCCGCAGCGGCCCTTGCGCTGGTTCGCCGACGCCTGCGAGATCGCCTCGATCGGCAGCCGCTGCACCTTGGTCCGGTGGCTGTACCGGGAGATCCGCGCGGTACCGGGGTCGACAACGTACTTGATGCCCGGCACGGTCAGCGAGGTCTCCGCGACGTTCGTGGCCAGCACCACCCGCCGCCCGGTGTGCCGCTGGAACACCCGGTGCTGGTCCGCCGACGAAAGCCGCGCGTACAACGGCAGCACCTCGGTGTCGCGTAGGTTCTGCCGGTTAAGCACGTCGGCGGTGTCCCGGATCTCGCGCTCACCGGAGAGGAACACCAGGATGTCGCCCGGCCCCTCGGCGGCCAGCTCGTCCACCGCGTCGCAGATCGCCTGGGTCTGGTCGCGGTCCTTGTCGATCGAGTCGGGGTCGGTATCGTCGATCACCGGCCGGTATCGCACCTCGACCGGGTAGGTCCGGCCGGAAACCTCGACGATCGGCGCGTCGCTGAAGTGCCGGGAAAACCGCTCCGGGTCGATGGTGGCCGAGGTGATGATCACCTTCAGGTCCGGCCGGCGCGGCAGCAGCTGCTTGAGATAGCCGAGGATGAAGTCGATGTTCAGGCTGCGCTCGTGCGCCTCGTCGATGATCAGCGTGTCGTACCGGTGCAGCATCCGGTCGGTCTGGATCTCGGCCAGCAGGATGCCGTCGGTCATCAGCTTGACCAGCGTGTCGTCCCCCGACTGGTCGGTGAACCGCACCTTGTAGCCGACCGCGCTGCCCAGCTCGGTGTCCAGTTCGCCGGCGATCCGCTCGGCCACCGTGCGCGCGGCCAGCCGCCGCGGCTGCGTGTGCCCGATCTGGCCGCGCACGCCGAGGCCGAGCTCCAGGCAGATCTTGGGCAGCTGGGTGGTCTTGCCGGAACCGGTCTCCCCGGCCACGATCACCACCTGGTGCTCGCGGATGGCCGCGGCGATGTCGTCCTTGCGCTGGCTGACCGGCAGTTCCGGCGGGTACTTCAGCGTCGGCACCGACTCGCGGCGGAGTTGGACCCGCAGCTCGGCCGCGTCGATGTCGGCGGCGATCTGGTCCGCTACCGCCCGCTGGTCACCGCGCGCCTTGCGGGCACCTTCGATCCGCCGCCGCAGCCGCTGCCGGTCACGCGGCATCAACTCGGGCAGCCGGGCCCGCAGGCCGTCAAGGGGGGATTGGGTAGACATACTTCCGCCGAGAATAGCCCTGCGTGACCGGCTCCCGCCTCCGAATATGCGGTAGGCGACTCCCCGCCCGGAGTCCGTTCAGGACCGGACCAGGCTCGCCGGCGACAGTTCCGCGATGCTCCGGTGCCCGGAGAGGGCGAGGGTGAGGTCCAGGTCCGCGAGCAGGCTGCGCAGCACGTGCCGCACCCCGTCCTCGCCCGCGT
Source organism: Amycolatopsis nigrescens CSC17Ta-90 (assembly GCF_000384315.1). Classification (GTDB taxonomy): domain Bacteria; phylum Actinomycetota; class Actinomycetes; order Mycobacteriales; family Pseudonocardiaceae; genus Amycolatopsis; species Amycolatopsis nigrescens. Next base: position 823,788 of record NZ_ARVW01000001.1, read on the forward strand.
GCGCCAGGCCGTACATGTACGGCCGCCCGATCAGCACCGCCTTCGCGCCGAGCGCGAGCGCCTTGAGCACGTCCGCGCCGGTGCGCACGCCGGAGTCGAACAGCACCTCGAGCCGGTCACCGACCGCGTGCACCACCCCGGGCAGCGCGTCCAGCGACCCGAGCGCGCCGTCCACCTGGCGGCCGCCGTGGTTCGACACGACCACGCCGTCCATCCCGGCGTCCGCCGCCCGCCGCGCGTCGTCGGGGTGCTGGATGCCCTTGAGCACGATCGGGCCGTCCCAGTGCTCGCGCAGGAAGGACAGCCGGTCCCAGCTCTTGTCGGTGCCGGTGACCATGCCGATCCAGCGCAGGATCGCGGTCGGCGCGTCCTCCTCCGGGGTCTTGTCCAGCAGCGCGCGGAAAGCCGGGTCGGAGAACGGGATCGCCATGCCGTCCCCGTGCAGGAACGGCAGGTAGGCCTGGTCCAGGTCGCACGGCCGCCAAGCCAGCGTCCAGGTGTCCAGGGTGACCACCAGCGTGCGGTAGCCGGCCTTCTTCGCCCTGGCCAGGATGCTCGCGCAGACGTCCGGGTCGGTGGGCCAGTACAGCTGGAACCACCGCGGGCCGTCGCCGCTCGCCTCGGCCACGTCCTCGATGGTGGTGGACGCCGCGGTGGACAGGATCATCGGCACGCCCAGCGCGGCGGCCGCGCGGGCGGTGGCCCGTTCCGCGTCGGCGTGCACGATGGACTGCACGCCGACCGGCGCGAGCAGCACCGGCGCCGGCATCGGGGTGCCGAGCACCGTGGTCGCCAGCTCCCGTTCGGTGGCGTCGGTGAGCATCCGGGGCACGATCTTCCACCGGTCGAAGGCCTCGCGGTTGGCTCGCACGGTCGCCATCGCGCCGGCGCCGCCCGCGACGTACCAGAACGGTTCCGACTCCAGCACCTTCGCCGCGGAGTCCTCGAGCAGGGTCGGGTTGGTGGAGAACAGGGGCTTCGTGCCACCAAGGCCCTGCAGGTAGATCTCGTTCTGGTAGCCACCGAATCGCTCGGTCACAGACACCTCCTCGGCTCAGCCCCCTGCATACCAGCCGGTACCCTACGGGTTCGCCGGATCCGCCCACCGGACGCAACCGAATGCGCGCCCCGCTCCGTCTTCGCGGGTATGCGCACCCTTCTGGCCCTCGGCGGACTGTTGTTGGCCCTGCTGGCCGGCTGCACCGAGCCGGCGCCTCCGGCACCGACGGCGCCATCGCTACCGTCCGCGTCGGCCGTCGAGAGCCCGGCGAGCTGGGTGGAGCTGGCCAGAAGCGGCGGGTACACCGGCGACCGCTGGAACCTGCGGGTGGACCAGGGCGAGCGGACCCTGCTGCCGCAGGACCGGACCTGGCTGTTCGAGCAGCTCGGCGACCCGGATTTCCGGGCGCTCGACGAGCAGTACGTCAACGAGCAGCTCCGCGACGGCTACACCATCGAGATCACCGTCGGTTACCAGGACGGCAGCACCAAGAAGGTGCGCACCACCGACCCGTCGACCGACCGGCCCGCGGTGCTCACCGGCCTGGTGGACCTGGTCAACCGGCTGAGCCGCCAGTGAGCCGGTGCGCGATCAGCGCCAGCGACAAGGTCACCCGGCTCTCGTCCGCCTGCGGCGAGCGGCCGAGCAGTTTTTCCAGCCGCCGCAACCGGTTCAGCACGGTGTTGCGATGGCAGTAGAGCCGCTCGGCGGTGGCCACCGCCGAGCGGTTGGTGGCCAGCCAAGCGCTCAGCGTGCCCAGCAGCACATCACGTTCCGCAGCGGGCAGCCGGAGCAGCGGGCCGAGCACGGTGACCACCAGTCGGTCGGCCAGCTCCGGCGAGGCCACCACCAGCGCCTCCGGCAGCCGCTCGTCCAGCCGGGCCAGCCCGGCTTCCTCCGGCGGCAGGGTGCGCAGGGCGAGCGCGGCGAACTCGTACGCGACCCCGAGCTCACCGAGCCCGTGCGACGGAGGGCTCACCCCGACCCTGGCCCGCACCCCGCCGCGCACCAGGCCGAGCACCGAGTCGAGCGACCGCTGTTCCAGCGCGACCAGGCCGAGCAGGGTCTGCCCGCGCGGCTGCCACACCGACCGCACCCCGTACACCGCCAGCGCGTCCTGCGGCATGACCAGGCCGGGCGTGCCGTCCGGGGCCAGGTCCGCGACCAGCACCACGTAGTCGCTCTCGGCGGGCAGTGCGAGCTCGGTCGCGGCCTGCGCGGCGAACCCCGGTTCCCGGCCGCGGCCGCGCAGCAGGTCCTCGACCAGCGCGTGCCGCCGGTGCTCGTCGAGGCGGCGAAGCTGCAGCTCGGCGCTCCGGTACGCGCTGGCCACCTCGGAGGAAGCCTCGTCCACCACGGTCCAGACCTGGGTGGCGACGTCCAGCAGCTGGTCGCGGTCCACCCGGTCGTCCTCCTTGGCCATCTGCACCAGCGCCCGCCAGATCACCCGGCCGCCGAGCCGGTACGAGCGCAGCACCGAGTGCAGCGGCACCCGCTGCTCCGCGCGTCGCGCCCCGGTGACCGTCGCCGCGTCGAACGGGTCGACGCCTTCGGGCACGGTCTTGCCGAGCAGTTGCAGCACCCGTTCCAGGTTGGCCCGGCAGGACCGCCGCAGCTCGGCGAGCGAGACCAGCGCGGCGTCGTGGTAGCCGGGGTTCTCGGCGAGGATGTCACCCACCAGGTTGTCGGTGAGCGCGTCCAGCCTGGTGATCTGCACCCTGGCCAGGTGCTGGCCGAGATCGTCCACGTGCGCGCTCCCTGAGTGGGCCGTCCGATGCGGGAATAACTGGCCTGGCGCGGGCGCTCTTCCCGTCAGGTTCATGCAAATGCATGGACTTGGAGGAGGCTCGCGATGCGCCTAGCCGGGAATGCTCTCCTGCGCCAGCCGCAGCTTTTCACAAAGCCGGTGCAGGGTACGGAGTTCGTCCGCGGTCAGCGCGCCGCCGACGTACTTGCCGATGGCGGCCGCGTGCTCGCGGCCGATCCGGCGCTGCACGGCCAGGCCGTGCCCGGTCAGCCTGACCACGGTGCCACGCCGGTCGCCGGCGTCACCGGAACGGCTGACCAGCCCGTCCTCCTCCATCCGCTCGACCAGCCTGCTCAGGCTGGACTGGTTGAGCAAGATGTGCTCGTTCAACTCGCGCAGCCGCAGTCCGGTATCCGGGAAGCGGGACAGGTTGTACAGCACGTCGTACTCGCGCATCGGCACCTCGGCGCCGCGATGCGCACGCTGGAGGCGCCTGATCACCGCGACCTGGGCGCGGAACAACGACTCCCAGGCCGGCACCGCGGACTTCGTTCTCGGCATCCCGCCTCCGTTTCCCTGACTTCATCCCGCAAGGAAGGATCACACCATGCCCGGTATCACCGTTCCCGACCTGTTGGTGCTCCCCCGGATCCCGGTCCCGCCGCCGGAGGCGGCCGAGCGGCCGGTGCGGCAGGTGGTCACCGCCCACCAGCAGCTGGAAGGCGCTGGTTTCGCGGTGCGGCGCCCGTTCCCCAGCGCGGACCTGCCGGGGGCCGACCCGTTCATCCTGCTCGACCACCTCGGTGAGGTCGCCTACGAACCGCACGAGGCGAAGGGCGCGCCGTGGCATCCGCACCGCGGCTTCGAGACCGTCACCTACCTGATGGACGGCACCTTCGTGCACCACGACTCGCACGGTGGCGGCGGCCGGATCAACGAGGGCGACACGCAGTGGATGACCGCGGGCTCGGGCGTGCTGCACGACGAGCTGCCGAGCGAGGAGCTGGTGCTCTCGGGCGGCTGGTTCCACGGCGTCCAGCTGTGGGTGAACCTGCCGCGTGCGCAGAAGATGGTCGCGCCGCGTTACCAGGACCTGAAGGCGGACAAGCTGACCCTGCTCACCTCGGCCGACGGCGGCGCGCTGGTCCGGCTGATCGCCGGTGACCTCGGCGGCTTCGGTGGCTTCGAGGGACCGGGCATGACCTACACGCCGATCAGCTACGCGCACGTGTCGCTCAGCCCCGGCGCCCAGCTGCGCACGCCATGGCAGCCGGACTTCAGCGCGATGGTCTACGTGCTCTCCGGTGCAGGGGCGGTCGGCGCCGAGGGCAGGACGCTGCAGACCGGGCAGCTCGCGGTGCTCGGCGCCGGTGACGCGATCACCGTGCGCGCCGCGGACCGGCAGGACAACCGCACCGGGCAGCTGGAGCTCCTGCTGCTCGGCGGCAGGCCGCTGCGGGAGCCCGTCGTCCAATATGGACCGTTCGTGATGAACACCAAGGAGGAGATCCTGGAGGCCATGCACGACTACCGCGACGGCCGGATGGGCCAGATCCCCGCGGAGCACGCCGGACGCCGCCTCGGCGACGGTTCGTGACCCAGCGGTCGTGAGTGGAAAGTGTTGCCGGAAGGGGCAAGTAATTGCGAACATCCGGTAGCTTTCGGTTGCGGATTGGGGTGACCCGAACCGCCTGGGCCGGGTTATGCCGATCGTTGACGTGCTTGGCCCGGCAACGTTGGCCTACTTTGGTGATGATGCGCGAGCCCCAGTTGAGCTCGCTTCCCTCGAGATGGTTCCGCAGGGGCATCCTGATCTCGATGTCCTGTTGGCGTCGGTTCCGGCGGGCGATGCCGAGGAATCTGACCTTGCCGAGATCACCTCGCCGGCCGCCGTGGTGCGTCGTGGGGGGCAGGTCGTTGCCGCCGCGGGCTACCGGCGCTGGCCAGGGCGGGTAGCCCACATGTCGGTGTTGACGGCGCCGGAGCAGCGTGGGCGCGGATTGGCACGAGTTGTTGCTGGCGCGGCTGTGGCGCACGGTGTGGCGAACCGGCTGTTGCCGCAGTGGCGGGCACGGCCCGGCGCGTCCCGCCGTGTGGCCCAAGCGTTGGGGTTTCGGGAACTCGGTGTTCAGTTGAGCGTTCGAGTCGCGGATCGGGTTGCCATGTAAGAGTTCCAGGATCGCCCGATGTTTGCTGTGAACTGCAACCATCGACGGCCTTCAGGATGCTGGTCTACCAAGGGATAGCGCTCCCACTGCACTGTGATCATGAACTGGCAACCTGGCCAGCTCAGATTCCACATAAGCACTTTCCGCGCACGACGTGTTCTGCCGCACACCACGGAACAACCGCCGCCCGAAGATCGTTGGAGCCAGCCGGCACACCACTGGGCGGGAGAGGTACATGAGCGTGCGCGCGGCACCGAAGACCAGCACGGCCCGCTATGTCCTGATTCTGGGCGGTCTGTCCGCCTTCGCCCCGCTTTCCATCGACATGTACCTGCCCGCCCTGCCGACCATGGCCGGCAGCCTGCGCAGCGACGACGCCACCCTCCAGCTCACCCTGACCACGTTCGTGATCGGCCTCGCCGTCGGCCAGCTCGTGATCGGCCCGCTGTCGGACACCTTCGGCCGCCGCCGCCCGCTGATCGCCGGCCTGGTGCTGTTCACCGTGGCGTCGGTGCTCTGCGCGCTGAGCCCGTCGGCCGAGCTGCTCGTCGCCGCCCGCGGGCTGCAGTCGCTCGGCGCGGCCGCCGGGATCGTGATCGCCAGGGCGATGGTCCGCGACCTGTTCTCCGGCACCGCGATGACCAAGTTCTTCTCGATGCTCATGCTGGTCAGCGGCGTGGCGCCGGTGCTGGCGCCGATCGCGGGCGGGCAGCTGCTGCGGATCACCTCCTGGCGCGGCGTGTTCGTCGTGCTGGGCGTGATCGGCGCGTTGCTGCTCATCATGACCGTGCTGGCGCTGCCCGACCCGCTGCCCGCGGCGAACCGCCGTCCCGCCCGGTTCGGCTCGATCCTGCGCGGCTACGGCGACCTGCTCGCCGACCGGAGTTTCGTCGGCTACGCGCTCGCCTCCGGGCTGATGTTCGCGGGCCTGTTCGCCTACATTTCCGCGTCCTCCTTCGTCCTGCAGGGCGTGTACGGGCTGAGTCCCCAGCAGTACAGCCTGGTCTTCGGCGCGAACGGCGTCGGCATGGTGCTGGCCAGCCAGCTCAACGCCCGGCTGGTGGGCCGCCTCACCGAACGCACGCTGCTCACCGCGGGACTGCTCACCGCGGTCGCCGCCGGGCTGGGGCTGGTGCTCACCTCGACCCTGCACCTCGGCCTGGCCGGGTTGCTGCCCGCGCTGATGATCCTGGTGTCCAGCATCGGGGTGGTGATGCCCAACGCGAGCTCGCTGGGCCTCACCGGTCATCCGGAGACGGCCGGTTCGGCCAGCGCCCTGCTCGGCGTCCTGCAGTTCGTGATCGGCGCCGCGGCCACCCCGCTGGTCAGCCTCGGCGGGACGAACTCGGCCGTCCCGATGACCGTGGTGATGGCCGGATTCTCACTGGCCGCGCTGGCCGCTTTCGGCACGCTCACCCGCCGCGGCGGGCTCAGGCCGCTGCCGGTGGCCGGGTAGCCGGAGCGCGAGCAGCACCGCGAACAGCGCGAACACCGCGCCGATCCCGAACGCCCAGCCGTACCCGGCGGCCAGTGCCTCGGCCGGCGGCTGCCGGTCGGCGAGCGCGGCGGACGTCCGGCCGGCAGCCACCGTGCTCATCGCGGCGATCGCGACCGAGCCGCAGACCTGCTTGGTGGTGCTCAGGACGCCCGAAGCGAGCCCCGCCACCTTGGACGGCACGCCGCTGGTGGCCAGCACCGTGATACCGGTGAACGCCGCGCCCGAGCCGAGGCTGAACACCAGTCCGGGCAGCAGCACCGAAACCGGGTACGAGCTCCCGGCCCGCACGAAGGCGAGTGCGAAGAACCCGGCCGTCGAGATCATCAGGCCGCCCAGCACCACCGGTTTCGCACCCCACCTCGAGATCGGCCCGCCGGCCAGCTGCGCCCCGACCACGATCGCCGCGGTCAGCGGCACGAACGCCAGCCCGCTGACCAGCGCGGAGTAGCCGAGCACGTTCTGCAGGTACAGCGACAGCAGGTACCAGCTGCTGTAGAAACCGACACCGAGGCAGAACATCAGCGCGTTCGCCTTGCCGACGGACGCGATCCGGAAGAAGCTCGGCGGCAACAGCGGTTCGGCCGCCCAGCGCGACTCGTGCACCCAGAAGACCGCCAGCAGCACCAGCCCGAGCGTCAGCGCGAGCACCGTCGCCGTGCTGCCCCAGCCGTGCGCCTGCCCGGTGGTGATCCCGTAGACGGCGCTGCCGAGGCCGATGGTGACCAGCAGCGCGCCAGGCACGTCCAGCCGGTGACCGCCGGTCGGCCGGTCCCGCAGCGCGAACCAGGCCAGCACGGTGCCCACCAGCCCGATCGGCACCTTCACCAGCAGGGTCCACCGCCAGCCGAACGCGTCGGTGAGCACCCCGCCGAGCACCGCTCCGGCCGCGCCGCCGACGCTGCCGGTGGCGGTCCAGGCCGCGAACCCCCTGGTCCGCCGCGGCCCCTCCGGCAGCGCGGAGCTGATCACCGTCATCGTGGTCGGGGCCAGCGCGGCACTGCCGAGACCCTGCACGATCCTGGCGCCGACGAGCACCGCCGGCGACGTGGCCAGCCCGCCGACCAGGTTCGCGAGGGTGAACAGGCCGAGCCCGATCACGAACAGCCGCCGCTCCCCGAACAGGTCCGCGCACCGGCCGCCGAGCAACTGGAACCCGGCGAAGCTGAGCAGGTAGCCGCTGACCACCCACTGCAGGTCGGTCCCGCTGAAGCCGAGTTCTCGGCCGATCGCCGGCAGCGCCAGGTTCACGATCATCGTGTCCAGCACGACGACGAAACTGCCGAAGCAGGCCAAGGTCACGACCAGCCAGTCCGGTACCACGCGCACTCGTGTCAAAGCAGCCATCAAGCCTCCCAGTCAGCAACTTAGGCGAGGCTAACATAATAATGACCAGAGGTCACAAAGGTATCCTGACGAGGATGACAACCCCGAAACTGGGCCGGCCTGCTCGCCTCTCGCGGGACGAGATCGTGTCGGCGGCACTCGAGTTCGATGTGGACACGCTGACCGTGCGCGCGCTCGCGCGCCGGCTCGGCGTGTCACATTCCGCGCTCTACCGCTGGGTGGCCGACCGCGACGAGCTGCTCGACCTGATCAGCGACACGCTGCTCACCCGGATCACCCCGGCCGAAGACCCGCCGGACGGCGACTGGCGCGGCTGGCTGGCCGCGCTGGGGCACGCGATGCGGCGCGAGTTCCTGCCGGTGACCGGCGGCACGGTCGCGCTGCCCCGGATGACGCCGACTCACCGGGCGCTGCACGACGACGCCGACCGGATACTGACCGCGAACGGCCTGAGCCAGCGGACGGCGACCGAGACCTACCTCGTGTTCGTGCTCACCGTGCGCGGCTGGATCGCCGCCGAGCAGGCGAAACACGTGTCCGCCGAAGCGGACCGCCGTTTCGCCATGATGCTCGACGCGTTGCTGAGAGGGCTTCCCGCCCGCTAGCCCAGTCCGGCCAGATCCGCCTCGCGCAGCTGCGTCGGGGTCACCTCGGTCCGATTGTCCACAAGGGACTGAAGTGCGTCGCCGTCGTCCCAGGAGTTGACGTTCATCGCGGCGGTCACCTTCCCGTCGCGCACCCAGAACGCGGTGAACTCCCTGCTCTTCAGATCACCGCGCACGACGAGCTCGTCGTTGTCCGGATCGGCCAGACCGCGGTACTCGCAGCCGAGGTCGTACTGGTCGGAGAAGAAGTAGGGCGAGCTCAGGTACGGCTCGTGCTCGCCGAGCAGGTTGCCCGCCACGTGCTCACCCTGGTACTTGGCATTCGCCCAGTGCTCCACCCGCAAGCGCTTGCCGTAGCGCGGATGGAACTGCGCCGCGATGTCACCGACCGCGTAGACGTCCGGCGAAGCGGTGCGCAGCGTGGCGTCCACGCAAACACCGCCGTCGTCGGAAAGGTCCAGCCCGGCCGCGTGCGCCAGCTCCACACGGGGAGCCGCGCCGACCGCGACCAGCACCAGATCCGCGGGCAGCTCGGTGCCGTCGGTCAGCTTCACGCTGCGCACCCCGTCCGGTCCCCCGGCGAACTCGGCGACCCCCGCGCCCAGCCGCCAGCCGACCCCGTGTTCGGTGTGCAGGTCGCGGAAGACCCCGGCCACTTCGGCGCCGAGCACCGGCTCCAGCGGCGCCTGGATCTGGTCCACCACGGTGACCTCGGCACCGTGCTTGCGCGCAGCCGCGGCGACCTCGGTGCCGATCCAGCCCGCGCCGACGATCACGATCCGCTCGGCCGCGCTGAACGCGGACCGCAGCGCCAGCGAGTCGTCCAGGGTGCGCAGGGTCCGCACGCCGGGCAGGTCCGTTCCCGGCACCGGCAGCGAGCGGGGCTGCGAGCCGGTGGCCAGCAGCAGCCGGTCGTACCGGTACTCGCCACCCGAGCCGTCGTGCACCAGCCTGCCGCCTAGTTCGATCCGGACCGCCGTCGTGCCCAGCCGCAGGTCGATGTTCTTGTCGGCGTAGAAGTCGGCTTCACGCACCCAGTCGGGCTCCTCCGCGTCGCCGAGCAGCACCCCCTTGGACAGCGGGGGCAGTTCATAGGGCCGATGCGACTCGGACCCGAGTACCAGCACGTCACCGGAATAACCTCGCTCGCGCAGCGCTGCCGCGGCGGATGCGCCACCGAGGCCGCTTCCGATGATCACCACGTGCTTGGGCTCGGACATGTAGGGCCTCCTTGGACGGCGGTACTCACCACGAACATTACCGTCGTCGCCGATTCACAGCAGCCCTGCGAAACTCGTCGGTAGTTTTTTCGCGCGGACCGCGTCACGGCCCGTCCGCGACCGCGTCCCAGCCTGTGCACACGCACCAGAACGCGGCGAGCGACGGAGGGCGACGGACGTGGCAGCTAAAGACGAATGGTCGATCAGCTGCCGGGACCTGGCCGGCAGGCGCAGAGACCTGACCGTGTTCGTGAGCAGTGACCGGGTGGTGATCGTCGCGCCGCCGGGCGAAGCCGCGGTGCTCGCACCTCTTGATGTCGGCAGACTCCGCGCGGCGTTACGCGATGCCGTGGTCTCCGTCGCGACTCCGGTCGGGGAAGAGTGACCCGACTACCTTTCCTACTCATCAGTAGGTATGGTCGGCGGTGACCTAGGAGGACCTAGGAGCGCTTCCGGCAGAAGGTGTCCACGATGACCAGCTACTTCGTAACGGGTGCGACCGGATTCATCGGGAGGCGGCTGACCGCGCGACTGCTGACCAGGCCCGGCACGGAGACCGTGTACGCGCTGGTCCGCGAGACTTCGCGCGGACGGCTGGCCGAACTGACCGGATCGTGGCCGGGCAGCGAACGCCTGGTCCCGGTCACCGGCGACCTGACCGAACCTGCCCTTGGCATCGACACCGACGCGCTCGGGCCCGTCGACCACGTGCTGCACCTCGGCGCGATCTACGACTTCACCGCCACCGATGCCGCGAACCAGGCGGCGAACGTGGAGGGCACCCGCAACGTGATCGCCTTCGCGGCGGCGGCCGGGGCCGGCTGGCTGCACCACGTTTCGTCGATCGCGGTGGCAGGGGACTACGCGGGCCGGTACACCGAAAGCGACTTCGACCTCGGCCAGAACTTCGGCTCTCCCTACCACGCCACCAAGTTCGCCGCCGAAAAGCTGGTGCGCGAACAGACTTCAGTGCCCTTCAAGGTGTACCGCCCATCCGCCGTGGTCGGCGATTCGCGCACCGGGGAGATGGACAAGATCGACGGGCCGTACTACTTTCTGCCCGCGATATCCCGGCTCTCCGCACTGCCTTCACGGCTGCCGCTGGCCGGTCCCGATCTCGGTGCCACCAACCTGGTTCCCGTCGACTACGTAGTCGATGCCATCGAGCACCTGATGCACACCGAAGCACCTTCCGGCAGTACCTACCACCTCGCGTCGCCACGCCCCCAACCGCTGAACGAGGTGTACAACGCCTTCGCTCGGGTCGCCGGGGCACCAACGATCGGCGCGACCGTGCCGGCCCGCGCGTCCGCCCTGCTGCGCAGCGCGGCCAGGCGGGTGGCCAGGGCCACCGCGGCCGGCATCGACCGGCTTCCCGGTGGTCGGTCCGCCCGGGAAGCCGTGTTGGCCGAACTCGGCATCCCCTTGCAGGTACTGCCGCACCTGAGCCTCGACGTCGAGTTCGACACCGAGGCCACCGCTGCCGCACTCACCGGGACCGGTGTCGAACTGCCCGAACTGCGGGACTACGCCGGCCCGATCTACCGGTACTGGCTGGAGCACCTCGACGCCGACCGCGCGCGACGCCGCAGGCATGGTGATCCCCTGCGCGAGCGGACCGTACTGATCACCGGCGCCTCCTCCGGCATCGGCGAGGCAACCGCTTTGCAGGTAGCCAGGCACGGGGCGACCGTCCTCCTGGTCGCGCGCCGCGCCGAAGAACTGGAGCGGGTGCGCGCGCAGATCGTCACCGGCGGCGGCAAGGCGTCCGCATACTCCTGCGATCTCACCGACGGCGACGCGGTGGACGCACTGATCAAGGACGTGCTCGCCGAACACGGCGGGGTGGACATGCTGGTGAACAACGCCGGCCGGTCGATCCGCCGCTCGGTGCGGCTGTCCACCGAGCGTTTCCACGACTTCGAACGCACCATGGCGATCAACTACTTCGGGCCGGTCCGGCTGATCCTCGGCCTGCTGCCGACGATGACCGAGCGCCGGTTCGGGCATGTCGTGAACGTGACCACCCAGGGCCTGCAAACCGACACTCCGCGCTTTGCCGCCTACCTGGCGTCCAAGGCCGCGCTGGAAGAGTTCGGGCTGGCCGCCGGCCGGGAGACGCTGTCCGACGGGATCACCTTCAGCTCGGTCCGGATGCCGCTGGTGCGGACCGACATGATCGCGCCGACCGGGCTGTACAAGGCCTTCCCGGCGAGCAGTCCGGAGAAGGCCGCCAAACTGGTGGTCAAAGCGCTGGTGCAGCGGCCGCAGATCGTCAACCGGCCGGAAGGCGTGGCCGCCGAGCTGGCGACACTGACCATGCCCCGGCTGTCCCGCCTCGCCGCCCACCTCGCCTACCGCGCGGTGCCGGAATCCGCCCCGGAGGCGAGGAAACAGCCCAGGCAGGCGCCACTGGCGTCGGTAGCCGGTGCGCTCACCCGGCTGATCTGGCGCCGCCGGGCCTAAGTCAAGGCGCCCACCCCGATCGGTACCGTGCCGGACATGACCGCGTTGCAGGAGAACGTCCATCCCCGTCCTCAGCTGGTCCGTGCCGACTGGGTCGACCTGTGCGGGCAGTGGGAATTCGCTTTCGACGACGAGGATCGCGGGCTCGGCGAGCACTGGTACCGCGACTCCGGAGTCTTCGACCAGACCATCACGCTGCCCTACCCGCCGGAGTCCGAGCTGTCCGGGATCCACTCCACGGATCTGCACCCGATCGTGTGGTACCGGCTGGCGATCCGCACACCGTCCGCCGCGTCGGACGAACGGGTGCTGCTGCATTTCGGAGCGGTGGACTACGCGGCCACCGTCTGGCTCAACGGAATCCTCGTCGGTTCCCACGAAGGCGGGCACACTCCGTTCCAGTTGGACCTGACCGGAGCGATCGACCCCCTCTCCGACACCCAGTCGCTGGTGGTGCGCGCCGAAGACCCCGTCGGTGACGGCACCCAGCCGCGTGGCAAACAGGACTGGCGGTCCGAGCCGCACGACATCTGGTACCACCGGACGACCGGGATCTGGCAGCCGGTCTGGCTGGAGGTGGTGCCGGAACTGCACCTGACCGAACTCCACTGGACGCCCAGCGTCGCCAACGCTTCGGTCACCTGCTCGGGTGAGCTGTCCGCGGATCCCGGCGCGGCCGAGCACCTCCGGGTGGTACTGCGGCTCGGCGAGGAGATCCTTGCCGAGCACACCGTCCGGCTGGACCGGCGGCGCTTCCGGTTCGATCTGGCCATTCCGGCGGCCCGGCACGGCCAGGATCGGTTCCGGCTGCTGTGGTCGCCGGAGCAACCCGTGCTGATCGACGCCACCGCGGAACTGGGCGAGTCCGACATCGTGCACAGCTACTTCGGCCTGCGCGACGTCGGCACCGCGGACGGACGTTTTCTGCTCAACCACACTCCTTACTACCTCCGGATGGTTCTTCAACAGGGCTACTGGCCACAATCCCACCTCGCCGCACCGGACGGCGATGCGTTGCGCCGCGAAGTCGAGCTGATCAAGGAGCTCGGCTTCAATGGCGTCCGGGTGCACCAGAAGGCCGAAGACCCACGTTTCCTCTACTGGTGCGACCGGCTCGGACTGCTTGTCTGGGGTGAAACTGCGAACGCCTACGAGTTCGGCCCTTCGGCCGTGCAACGACTTACCCGCGAGTGGCTCGAAATCCTGCATCGGGATCGCAGCCACCCCAGTGTGATCGCCTGGGTTCCGCTGAACGAGAGCTGGGGCGTGCCCGACATCTCCGCCGCTCCAGAGCAGGCACACTTCGTGTCTTCACTGTACCACCTGACCAAGAGCATCGACCCGAGCCGACCGGTGATATCCAATGATGGTTGGGAGACAAGGGAAGCGGACATCTACGGGGTGCACGACTACACCGGTCATGGCGCAGTGCTGCGGGAGCGCTACGGGTCCCCGGAGTCGATTCGGCGGATGTTGGGTGCTGGACGCCCCGGCGGCAGGCGGGTGCTGCTCGGGAAAGCCGACCTCGACGTACCGGTGATGCTGACCGAGTTCGGCGGCTTGTCCTTCGCTCCCATCGAGGGTGAGAAGTGGTTCGGATATTCCACTGTGGACGACTCCGACGAACTGGTGAAACTGTTGGGAGAGTTGGTTTCCGCCGTGCTCGAGTCACCTGGGTTGGCCGGTTTCTGCTATACGCAGCTGACCGATACCGAGCAGGAAACCAACGGGCTCTTGACTTCTTCGCGGGAGTTCAAAGTTTCCAGCACCGCACTGAAGGAAATATTCACTGGGACACAAGGAGTTTGAGGCACCAACTCCTCTTGAATCCACTTGGCGGACACTACCGTGGATACCGAGTCGCGGTTTTTTGTCAGTGGTTGTCGCTAGCTTGGCGACATGGACAGGAATCGCGCAACAGAGCTACTGAAAGAAATTCAGGTACTCGAGGGGCAGAAGTGCCGGGTGGAGGCGGCACAGCTCAAGCTCATCGCGGAGTTGAACGAAGTCGAGGATAGATCAAGAGGAGTGCCGGCAGAGCTGGCACTCGGCTTGTCGATCACGGAAAACGCCGCCATGAAACGGATCGCACTCGCGGAAGCGCTGGCCGCCAGGCTGCCGAAAACACTGACGGCCATGGAATCCGGGATGATCGACTCCTACAAGGCGACCAAGATCTTCGAAGCCACCACGGTGCTGACCGAACAGCGGGCGCGGGACGTCGATGCCATCATGGCCGATCGCCTTGCCGACAAGAACCCACCCGGGCTCAGGCGCGCGGTGAACCGGGTCATCGCACAGATCGACCCCGACGGCTACGCGGCCCGGGTACGAAAACGCCGCATCGGCCGCAAGCTCGAACTCGTCCATCGTGGAGAGGGCACCTCCTCACTCGTCATCGATGTACCGGTGGAGGTGGGCGCCGCCATGTATGTCAGGGCGGACCGTGATGCCCGCGCGCTCAAAACCAAGGACGAGCCCCGTACCCTCGACCAACTGCGCGCGGATGTGATCGCGGACCGCTGCCTCCGCGAAACCGGCACCCTGCACAACCCCAGGGCCGACGTGCATCTCTATGTCGACCTGACAACGCTGGCCGGCCTCAACGACGACCCCGCCGAGGTCGCCGGGTACGGGCCGATCCCCGCCTGGCTGGCCAAGGAAATCGCCTTCGCCCGGCACTCGACCTGGCGCCGGGTGGTCACAGATCCTGTAACCGGACTTCCGGTCGACGTCGGCCGAAACTGTTACCACCCGCCTCCCGACTTGAGCAGATTCATCCGAGTGCGTGACCGCGAATGCCGGGAACCCGGCTGTCACCGCCTGGCTCAGGCGGACGAAATCGACCGCAACGGTCCCTGGGCGCACGGTGGCGGCACCAACGAGCTCAGTTTGGCCGGCTACTGCAAACGCCACCACGAACTCAAGGATCTCCCTTACTGGACCCACACCATCGACGATGCGGGCGTGCTCACCATCACCACCCCGGCTGGCGCCACCTACACCAGCCCTCCCTGGTCGTGAACATGAGCCGCCAGCCCGGCGATCGTCTACCTGCACGATCCAAGCGGTTGATCAGACGAGGGACCGCTGTCCCACAACCGCGGGAAGCAAGTTCTGCCAGTCATCCCGGAAAGGCGAGGTGGGTATCCAAATGACCTGACGAAAGGACTCTCGATGCGCATCCGCACCGCTCTGCTCGCCACCGCACGTCACGGAAATCGAAGAGTCATCTGCCTTCCGGCCACACAACCGGACTTACTCCTCCGTGACCGTGTTCAGGGACGGGAACTGCGGCGGAGACGCCTACTACGCTCTGAGAGCAGGCGGGCGCATCCGAACGACTACTGATGAAGTCGGTGGTCTTCTCCTGACGAGGCTGCGTGGCGCTACTGTGCCCGGATGAGTCCCCACACCAGAGTGGCTGAGTTCTGGTTCGACCCCGTCTGCCCGTATACCTGGATCACCTCGCGGTGGATGATCGAGGTGACCAGGGTACGGCCAGTGGCGTTGCGCTGGCGGGTGATGAGCCTGTCCGTGCTCAACGAAGGACTTGACGAAAATCCGGAGGGTGAATGGGGCGACTACATGTGGGCGCCGGTGCGGGTCTGCGCGGCGGTTGAACAACGGTACGGATCCGAAGCGCTCGGACGGCTGTACACCGCGCTCGGCAGCCGCTTCCACCTTCAAGGCGAGTGGGATGCTCTGGAAGCATCGCTCTCCGATGCGGGCTTACCCGTGGAACTGGCCGACGCGTCCTTGTCCACCGACTACGACCAAGCAGTGCGCTCGTCGCACAACGAAGCCATGTCGCTTGTCGGACAGGATGTCGGCACGCCGGTAATCGCGGTTCCCGGGCCGAACGGGACCCGGATCGCGTTCTTCGGGCCAGTGGTGTCCCCTGCCCCGCGCGGCGACCTTGCCGCGCAGTTGTGGGATGGGGTTCTGATGGTGGCCGGCGTGCCGGGCTTTTACGAACTCAAACGCAGCCGCACCCAGGAGCCGGACTTCGGGGTCTAACGAATTCCCGCCATGCGCAGCACGGCGAGGGTCTTGGCTAGCACCTTTCCGTACACCCGGTACGGCACCCATCTCGGCGGGAACATGCCTACGCGCTGCACCGCGACTGTCTGCGCCTCGGTGTACTTGAGGATTCCCTCCTCGCCATGACGTCTGCCTAAACCGGACTTTCCCATACCGCCCATCGGCGAATCCATGCTTCCGTACGCGGCAACGAACGCATCGTTCACGTTGACCGCGCCGGCGCGCAGCCGAGCCGCCAGCTGCCGGCCTCGGACCGTGTCGCGGGTGAACACACTCGCGTTGAGGCCGTACTCCCCCGCGTTCGCCTTGGCCAGGGCCTCTTCTTCGCCCGTCACCGGATACACCGAGACCACCGGACCGAAGGTCTCCTCAGTCGCGCATAGCATGCCATCGCGTACATCCGCGAGCACGGTCGGTGCGTAGCAGAACGGTCCCACATCAGGCCGGGCGAACCCACCTGCCAGCACTGTGGCGCCCTTCGCCTTCGCATCTTCGACGTGGTTGCTGACCGCTTCGAGTTGACGGGCCGAGGTCAGCGAGCCGACGTCGGCGTTGAAGTCGTATCTGTTTTCTTGGCGCAGTTCCTTGGTGTGCTTCAGTAACCGCCGCAGGAACTCGTCGTAGACGCTCTGGTCCACATACAGCCGTTCGGTGCACATGCAGACCTGGCCGGAGTTGGCGAAACAGGCAGGCACCGCCGATTTCGCTGCCCGGTCCAGATCCGCGTCGTCCAGCACGATCATCACGTTCTTGCCGCCCAGCTCCAGTGAGCAGCCGACCAGTCGCGCACCGGCTCGCTGCGCCACGTCGCGCCCGGTTCTGGTCGAGCCGGTGAAGCCCACGTAGTCCGCCTGTTCGACCACTGCGGTGCCCACCACTGGCCCTTCGCCCAGGACCGGCTGCAGCAGGCCTTCCGGCAAACCGGCCTCGTAGAGCAGCTCGACGCCGTAGAGTGGGCTCAGAGCGGTCTGGGTGTCCGGCTTCAGCACCACCCCGTTGCCTGCCAGCAGGGCCGGCAGGGTATCCGAGATCCCGAGGGCGAACGGGTAGTTCCACGGCGAGATTACGCCCACCACGCCCTTGGGCTGGCGTAGTTCCGTGGTGCGCACCAGGCCGGGCAGCATGCCCTCGCGGCGCTTCGGCTGCAGCGCCTTCGCGCCTTTGCGCAGGTAGTAGCCCGCGGTCAGCGCCGGTTCCAGTGACTCCTCGAACGCGTGCCGCCGTGCCTTGCCGGTCTCCACCTGGATGAGGTCCAGCACGACGTCCTGACGTTCGAGGAGCAAGTTGTGGAAACGCCGCAGCACCCTGGCCCGCACGGGTACATCCGTTGCCGCCCAGGCGGTCTGTGCCTTGCGTGCGTGCTCGACGGCTCGTGCCACATCGTCCGGTGTGGACCGGGGCAGGTCGACGTAGGGCTCACCGGTGAACACCGCGACCGTGGTGGCCACGGGCGCATCGGAGGCGACCACCCGGGCGGTCAGCCGGTCCAGCAGGTCCGGGGTGATGCTCGCCGGGAGGCCACTGACCGGGTGGAGCCGGCTCATCAGGCCGACCTCGCCGCACGTTTCTCGTAGTCCGTGCGTTCCCCGGAATGGGCCGCCTGCAGCATCATGGTGTCCCCGCCGAGCCGCCGCATCGCCCATTCCGCCACCGCGCGCGGCAACAACCGTGAAGAGCGATCCAGGACTGCGAGACGACGTGGCACATACACGTCGAACTTCGGTCGTTGCAAAGCACGCACGATCGCTTCGGCCACATCCTCCGGACCGACCGAGCGCAGGACGGCAGGCAGGTCGGTCAGCCCGGCGGTGAGTTCGGTGCGCACCACGCCCGGCATCACGCAGGACACCTCGATGCCGGTGCCGCGCAGTTCCTGCCGCACGGACTCGGACAGGCCGACCACCGCGTGCTTGGTCGCGGAATAGGTCGCCCCGCCGGGCACCGGGATCTTGCCGGCGAAGGAGGCCAGGTTCACGATGTGCCCGCCACGCCCACGCATCCGGCGTGCGGCCTCCTTGGTGCCGTGGATGACGGCGCGCAGGTTGATGTCCAGCTGCCGAGCCGCGGTCGACTCGGACTCCTGCTCGAAGTCGCCCAGCGGCATGATCCCGGCGTTGTTCACCAGCACGTCGATCGGCCCGAGCTCGGCCTCGACCTGGTCCAGGAAAGCGGTGAACCCGGCGGTGTCGGTGACGTCCAGCGGCAGCGCGACCACCTCGCCCGGCAGTCCGGCGGCGGTCTCCGCGGCCAGGCCCGGATCCAGGTCACCGATCACCACCTTCGCGTCCTCCGCGGCCAGCACGGCAGCAGTGGCCGCGCCGATCCCGCGCGCACCACCGGTGACGACCGCGACCTTGCCGCGAAGCGAGCGCTTCACCGGGTGGTCCCGAGCAGGCCCTTGGCGATGTGCGTCACCTGGATCTCGTTGCTGCCGGCGTAGATCATCAGCGACTTGGCATCCCTGGCCAGCTGCTCGACCCGGTACTCCGCCATGTATCCGTTGCCGCCGAACAACTGCACCGCTTCCATCGCCACCTCGGTGGCCGCCTCCGAGGAGTAGAGCTTCATCGCGGACGCCTCGGCCAGGCCGGGCAGCTTGCCGGCACGCAGCTTCTCGATGGTCTGGAACACCATGTTCTGCACGTTGATCCTGGCCACCTCCATTTTCGCCAGCTTGAGCTGGACCAGCTGGAAGCGGCCGATCTCCTGGCCCCACAACGTCCGGCTCTTCGCGTATTCCACGCAGAGCCGGTGACACTCGTTGATGATGCCCAGCGCCAGCGCCGCGACACCCATCCGCTCGAACGAAAAACTCTCCTTGGCACTGTCCGTGCCCTTCTGTTCCTCGGTCTCGCCGAGCAGCCTGTCGCGGCCGAGGCGCACATTGTCGAAGAACAGCTCACCGGTCGGCGACGAGTTCATGCCCATCTTCTTGAACGGCTTGCCCTGGGTCAGCCCCGGCATACCGGCATCGAGCACGAAGGTGAACACCTTGCGATCGCGCTTGTCCACCGACTCGTCACCCTCGTCGAGCTTCGCGTACACCACGATCGTGTCCGCGTAAGGACCGTTGGTGATGAACGTCTTCTGCCCGTTGAGCAGGTACTCGTCGCCGTCGCGGCGCACGTAGGTCTTCATCCCGCCGAACGCGTCGGAACCGGAGTCCGGCTCGGTGATCGCCCACGCGCCGACCTTCTCGAACGTGGCCAGGCCGGGCAGCCAGCGCTCCTTCTGCGCCAGGGTGCCGCGGGACAGGATGGTGGACCCGGTCAGCCCGATGCTCACCCCGATCGAGGCGACCACCCCGAGGCTGACGCCGGCCAGCTCGCTGATCGCGATCAGCGCCATGCCCTCCTGACCACCGAGCTCGAAACCGGCACCGCCGGCCTTCTTCGCCGGTGCTTCCCCGGCTTCCTTGGCGGCGGCCCGAGCCTTCTGCTTGTCCAGCAGCGTCTTGACGGCTTCGGCGGCCATCACGTCGACCCCGAAGGAGGCGAACAGCTTCCGGATGATGTCGTACGGCGGCAGCTCTCCGCTCTCCAGCGCGTCGACGTTCGGCCGGATCTCCTTGTCGACGAACTCCCGGATCGCGTCCCGGATCAGCAGATCGGTCTCGGACCACTCGATCATGAGGTTCTCCCTAGCTCGGCAGCCGGCCCGCGATGTCGTCGATCCGCCACGGCCCTTCGGTCTCGATGGTTCGCACGTCGTGCCAGCCGCCCAGCTCCGAGATGGCACCGCCCTGCACCGCGAGCACCTTGCCGTTGAGCGGGCACTTTTCAGTGGCCAGGTAGGCCACCAGCGGCGAGATGTTGGCCGGGCTGAACGCGTCGAACTCGCCCTCTTCGACCTCCTGCGCGAAGATCGCGCCCATCCCGGGCGTGGCCAGGGTGAGCCGGGTGCGCGCGATCGGCGCGATCGCGTTGACCCGCACCCCGTAGCGCTCCAGCTCCTGCGCCGCGACCAGGGTCATCGCCGCGATGCCGGCCTTGGCCGCGCCGTAGTTGACCTGCCCGGCGTTCGGCATGAAGGTGCCCGAGGCCGAAGCCGTGTTGATGACCGCGGCCGCGACCTGCTCACCGGCCTTCGACCTCGCCTTCCAGTAGGCCGACGCGTGCCGCAGCGGCGCCATGTGCCCCTTGAGGTGCACCGCGATCACCGCGTCCCACTGCGCCTCCTCCAAGCCCGCGATGAACCCGTCGCGCAGGATGCCCGCGTTGTTCACCAGCACGTCGAGCCGGCCGAACTCGGACACCGCCTGGTCGACCATCTCCGCGGCGCCCTGCCAGTCCGCCACATTGCTGGTGTTCGCGACCGCCTTGCCGCCGGCGGCGGTGATCTCGTCCACGACCTCCTGCGCGGGACCGGCGTCCGAGCCGCTGCCGTCGTTGCCACCACCGAGGTCGTTCACCACAACGGCGGCGCCCTCGCTCGCGAACAGCAGCGCGTGCTCGCGGCCGATTCCCCGGCCCGCGCCGGTGATGATGGCGACCCGCCCGTCCAGTGCTCCCATGGTTCCTTGCCTTTCTCAGTCTGCGATGACGGCGAGGCCGTCCTTGACCACGACGGCGTCGCCCGCGGTGGTCTCGTAGGCGTAGGTGCTTTCGCCGTCGCTCCGGCCGGCACGCCAGATCTGGGTGGTGATGTCCTGGCCGGGCAGTACCGGCTTGGCGAACCGCACCGCGAGCCGCTTGAGCCGCTCGGTCCGGCCGTCGGCCAGCTCGGTGAGCACGGCCCATGAGGTGAAGGCCATGGTGCACAGCCCGTGCGCGATGATGCCGGGCAGACCGGCCATCTTCGCGGTCTCCTCGTCGAGGTGGATCGGCATCGGGTCACCCGCGGCCGGGCCGTACCGGAAGGTCTGGTCCTCGTCCACGTGCTGCACGACCTTCGCCACCGAGGACGCCGACCGCAACGACTCGTCGAACTTGTGCCCGGGAGCAAGCTCGCCGACCGTCTCCCCCGCGTCGAACTTGCGGAAGAAGAACGTCACGTACTGCTCGTTGACCAGCTCGCCGTCCTCGGTGCGGCACTCCAGGTACACCGCACCGCGGGTACCGTTGGGCAGTCCTTCGTAGCCGATCGTCTTGCCACGCGAGACGAGCTTGTCGCCGGGCTTGATCGGCCGGTGGAACCGGAAGTCCTGCTCACCGTGCACCAGCCGGGGGATCAGCTCCAGCGGCGCCACCTCGACCGCCGGCTCGATCAGCGCCTGGAACACCGGCACGATCGCGAACACCGGGGACGCGATCTCGCCGGCAAGGTGCCGCTCGATCGGGTCGTTGGTCGCCTTCGCGTACTCGGCGATCCGCTCCCCGGTGACCTCGAACCGGTACTCGTCGGCCCACCTGCCGATCCCGCTCGAGTCGAACTTCAGCTCGTCTTCGGAGTCCGCCATGCCGGCCCGCTCAGGAGGCGCCGAGCAGGGTGGCGAACTGCTCGAGCGACTTGTCGAGGTTCTTCTTGCCGTCCTTCTCCACCGCCTTGCCGAGCGCGCCGACGATCATCTGCCCGGTGAACTCGGCGTCGATGGTGGCCCTGGAGCCTTCCGCGGTCTCCTCCACCGACAGGTCGAACTTGACCTTCACCCCGGCCATGCCGGTGCCGGAGATGGACAGCGAGGACGGCGGCTGGTAGCTGTCCACCGTCCACTCGATCTTGTTCGCCATGCCCATCAGGGTGACCACCTCGGTGACCTTGCTGCCCTCGGCGAACTCCGTGGGCACCTCGCCGGACCACTTGGTGTGGATGGTCAGCCACTTCTCGAAGTTGTTCGGGTTCGAGAACTCCGCCCAGACCTTGTCCGGCTTGGCGGGAAGGTCAACGGAAGCACTGATCTGGCCCATCGGGATTCCTCCTGTGTTGGTGAAAACTGTTGCGAGCAGGGAAAGTCGGGAAAGGTGTCAGCGTTCGGCTGGCTGGTAGGCGGTCACCACGACCGCGCCGCCGAGGCCGATGTTGTGCTGCAGCGCCACCTTGGCGCCGTCCACCTGGCGCTTGTCCGCGGTTCCGCGCAGCTGCCAGGTGAGCTCGGAGCACTGGGCGAGCCCGGTCGCGCCGAGCGGGTGGCCCTTGGAGATCAGCCCGCCGGAGGGGTTGACCACCCAGCGGCCGCCGTAGGTGGTGTCGCCGGCGTCGACGAGCTTGCCGCCCTCGCCCTCCGGGCAGAGGCCGAGCGCCTCGTAGGTGATCAGCTCGTTGGTGGAGAAGCAGTCGTGCAGCTCGATGACGTCCACATCGGACGCTTCGAGGCCGGCCTGCCGGTACACCTTGTCCGCCGCGGCCTTGCTCATCTTGGCGCCGACCAGGGTGATCGCGCTGTCGTCGGTGAAAGTGTTCGCGAAGTCGGTGACCATCGCCTGTCCGACGATTTCCACCGCCTGCGCGGCGAGCCCGTGCTTCTCCACGAACGCCTCGCTGGCGATGATCGCCGCGCCGGAGCCGTCCGAGGTTGGCGAGCACTGCAGCTTGGTCAGCGGTGCGTAGATCTCCTTGGAACCCAGGATGTCCTGCAGCGAGTACTGGTCCTGGAACTGCGCGTACGGGTTGTTCACCGAGTGGCGGTGGTTCTTCTCGCCGATCTTCGCGAACTGTTCCGCGGTGGTGCCGTACTTCTCCATGTGCTCACGGCCGGCGGCACCGAACATGTACGGCGCGGGCGGGGCGCCGGTGAACTCGTAGAGCTCGGCCTCGGCCAGGATGTGCCGCATCATCGGCTGCTCGCGGTCGTCGTAGGTCGAGCCGAGCGAGCCCTTCTGCATCTTCTCGAAGCCGAGTGCCAGCGCGCAGTCCGCGCTGCCCGCCTTGACCGCCTGGGTGGCCAGGTAGAGCGCGGTGGAGCCGGTGGAGCAGTTGTTGTTCACGTTGACCACCGGGATGCCGGTCATGCCCAGCTCGTAGACCGCGCGCTGGCCGGAGGTCGACTCGCCGTACACGTAGCCGACGTAGGCCTGCTCGACCTCTTCGAACGAGATCCCGGCGTCCTCCAGGGCCTTCGTTCCGGATTCCTTCGCCATCGCGGGGTAGTCCCAGCCCTCTTTGCTGCCGGGCTTCTCGAACTTGGTCATCCCCACACCGACGACGTACACCTTGTTACTCACGACTGCGTGCTCCCTAGTCCGTCGGGCATCTGCAAACAACATACCGACCAGAATGTATGTTGACCAGAGATGTGCGCCACTTGTTTGACCCTGCCGCTGGATTCACTCAGTCCGCGCTGGTCAGCAGGGTTCTGGCGAGCAGTTCGGGGTTGTCGGACATCGGCACGTGCCCGCACCCGGGGAGCAGGATCTGGCGCGCTTCGGGCACCAGCTTCCGCGCACGGACGGCCGAAATGCTCGGGATGATCCGGTCCCGCGCGCCCCACACCATGGTCACCGGCACACGCGGCCTGCCACGGAAGAACACCCGGTGCCGGTTGTGCACGAAGAAGGGCATCGCGCCGGCCGCCCGCACGACCGCGTCCATCGCGCCCGCCCACTCCTGCTCGGTCAGCAGTTCGGGCCGCGCGACGATCAGTCCCCGCGCCCGTGTCCCGGCCACGCTCGCGCCCATCCGCCGCCGCAGGGCCGGAATCCGCAGCAGCGCCCCGCCCGGCGCGAGCATCGCCGGGCGCAGGATGGACAGCGGACCGTAGAACCCGGGCGTGCAGAGCGCGGTCGCGGTGCGCACCGTGCCACGGCAGGCGAGGTCCAGCGAAAGCAGACCGCCGAGCGAATTGCCCGCGATGTCCGGACGCTCGAGCCCGAGGCGGTCGAAAAAGGCTTCGAGCGCAGCGCAGAAGGTCGGCCGGGTGTACCTCTCCCCGGCCGGAAGCGGCGGCGACGCACCGAAACCGGGCAGGTCCACCGCGATCACCTCGCGGCGCTCGGCGAGCAGGTCCAGCACCGGTTCCCAGGCCCGCCAGTAGCTGCCCCAGCCGTGCACGAGTACCAGCGGACGACCGGATCCACGCCGGTCGTGCGCGAGCTCGATCCGGTCGAGCCGGCCCACGCTGGTCCGCATGACGCGAACATACAATCAGCCCTGAACGTAAAACAAGAAAAAGCCGGTCAGGGAATGCGACCCACTCGCAACCGCGATGGCGGCTCGCTAGGTTAGCCTAACCTCCGTGGAACAGCTGGCGAACACGATCGAGCAACCCATGACGAGCACCGAGCCCCGGCTGCACGCCGACGCACTGACGCTCGCCTACGACGGCCGGACCGTCGCCGAGGACCTGGGCGTGGTCATCCCGGACAAGTCGTTCACCGTCATCGTCGGGCCGAACGCCTGCGGCAAGACCACCCTGCTGCGTGCGCTGGCCAGGATGCTCAAACCGCGCAAGGGCACCGTCTACCTGGACGGCGAGGTGATCAGCTCGATGCCGGCGAAGCAGGTGGCCAGAAGGCTCGGCCTGCTGCCGCAGAGCTCGATCGCACCGGACGGCATCACGGTCGCCGACCTGGTCGCCCGCGGCCGCTACCCGCACCAGCGGCTGCTGCGGCAGTGGTCCCGCGAGGACGCCGCCGTGGTGGACCGCGCGATGCGCTCGACCGGGGTACTGGACCTGGCCGAGCGGCTGGTCGACGAGCTCTCCGGCGGGCAGCGGCAGCGGGTCTGGCTGGCCATGGCGCTGGCCCAGGAGACCGACCTGCTGCTGCTCGACGAGCCGACCACCTACCTGGACATCGCGCACCAGATCGACATCCTCGACCTGTGCGCGGAACTGCACTCGCAGCAGGGCCGGACGCTGGTCGCGGTGCTGCACGACCTGAACCACGCGGCCCGCTACGCCACGCACATGATCGCCATGCGCGACGGCGACATCCTGGCCACCGGCGCCCCGTCCGAAGTGGTCACCGCCGAGCGCGTCGAGGAGATCTTCGAACTGCCCTGCCGGGTGATGCCCGACCCGGAGACCGGTACCCCGCTGGTGATCCCGAAGGCGCACCAGCACCGGCGCACGGCTTGAGCGCACGCGGGTTCAGTACCGTGATCACGGAGGTGCCATGAACCAGGAACTCTGGACCACAGTAGACGAATACCTCATCGACGCGCTGATCCCGAACGACCCGGCGCTCGACGCCGCGCAGGCCAGCAGCATGGCGGCCGGGCTGCCCGCGATCGCGGTCACGGCAAACCAGGGCAAGCTGCTCAACCTGCTGGCCAGGGTGCTCAACGCGAAGTCCGTGCTCGAGATCGGCACGCTCGGCGGCTACAGCACGATCTGGCTCGCCAGGGCACTGCCACCGGACGGCCGGCTCGTCACCTGCGAGTTCGAGCCGGCACATGCCGAGGTGGCGCGGGCGAACATCGCGGAGGCCGGGCTCGGCGATCTGGTCGACCTGCGGGTCGGCCCGGCGATCGAGACCCTGCCCCAGCTCGCCGGCCCGTTCGACCTGTCGTTCATCGACGCGGACAAGCAGAGCAACCCGGAGTACTTCCAGTGGGCGCTGCGGTTGTCCAGGCCGGGCAGCCTGATCATCGTGGACAACGTGGTGCGGGGCGGCGCCGTCGCGAACGGCACCAGTGACGACCCGTCGATCCAGGGGGTGCGCCGGCTGCACGAGATCATCGCCACCGAGCCGCGGGTGGACGCGACCGCCGTGCAGACCGTCGGCGGCAAGGGCTACGACGGCTTCACCATCGCACTCGTCACCAGCTGACGAACCGACCCCTTCAAGGCCGCGGTCAGACGCCTGCGGTCTGGCGGATCCAGGCGCGGGTCGCCGGCACGCTGCTGTACTGCTGGGTGGACGAACCGTCCGCGGTCGAGGCGACCCCGACCTGGACACCGCCGGACATCTGCGGCCCGCCGGAGTCGCCGGACCAGGCGTTGCCGGTGATCCTGCTGGTGCACAGCGCCTGGCCGCCGTAGTAATCCCGGCAAATCGAGCTCATCCGCACGTCGGCCACCTTGAGCTGCGGGGAGACCGGGCCGTTGCGGCTGGTGTAGCCCCAACCGTAGATCTGGTTGGTGGCGCCGATCGCCGGGTTGGTGTCGCCGAGCGTGGAGTAGGCACTGGTCTGCACCGGCGTGCTCAGCCGCAGCAGGGACTGGTCGGCGGACGGGCTGTTGTGGTACTGGCTCACCGTGGCGAGGGTGCCCTGCGCGCGGTGCACGTTGCCGACGCGCACGGTGAGGCTGCTGCCGACGCAGTGTTTCGCGGTGAGCACCCATTCCGGCGCGATGATGGTGCCGGAGCAGGTGAACGAGCCACTCCGGTACACCGCGGCGGACCAGGGGGCGGAGGTGACCAGGCTGCCACCGATGATGTTGGTCTCCACGGGGCCCTCGTCCGCGACCGCCGGTGCGGCGGAGGCGATGGCGGTCACCGAGGCGAACAGGAGCAGGGTTGCGCGCACACGCATGGGGATCTCCTCGTCCAGATGGGCTCGCCCAGCTAGGCAGGGTGGACAGGCAGGTGGATAGGCAGGGGTGGACGAGCAGGCCAAGGATGAGTGGCCGCGCACCCGCTCGGAAACGGGGAATTCCCGCTCCCCCTCGGTGTCGCGCACCGGGGTGTCAGCCGCGCAACCGGGCGGAGAGCTGCGTCCTGGTGCGCACGCCGAGCTTGCGGTAGATCCGGGTCAGCGCGCCTTCCACCGTCTTGACGCTGATGTCGAGACGCCTGGCCACCTCCTGGTTGCTCGCGCCGGCCGCGACCAGCCCGGCGATCCGGGACTCCCAGCCGGTCAGCGCACCCGCCGGGTCGCCGGCCGTTGGCGCGCCGAGCAGCACCGACGCGCGGGCGGCCCAGCCCGGTGCGCCGCAGCCGGTGAACACGTCCCGCGCGAGCCGCAACGCCGCCCTGGACGCCCCGCGCCGCTTTCGCCTGCGCTCGGCGATGCCCAACGCGAGCAGGCTGCGGCCGTGCTGCAGCGGCTGGGCCAGTCCGTGGTGCAGCTCGACCGCGGTGTGCAGCGCGCACTCCGCGCTGCCGTGCCGCCGCAGGGCCAGCTGCAGCAGGCCGTCCGCCCGGTACAGGGTGCCGAGGACGCCGCGTCGGCCGAGCCTGGTGGCGTTCGCCCGCGCACCGCCGATCAGCGCGGCCGCCTCCGCCAGCTGACCGGCCGCGACCAGCGACTCCGCGAGATCCGCCCGCACCCCGAACACGGCCGGGTCGGTGACGCCCATGCCGTCCTCCAGCAGCACCGCGCGGCGCAGCGGCGCCACGGCCATCGGCTGCTCCCCCGAGCTGAGCGCGGCGAGGCCCTGCGCGTGCAGGTTTCGCAGCAGGAAGGCGTTGTCGCCGTCTTGTTCGGCCACCGCGGCCCCGCGCCGGGCCAGCGCGGCCGCCTTCACCGGGTCCCCGCCGAAGGCTTCGGCCAGTGCCGCGCCATAGCAGGCGAGCGCGAGGTCGGAACCGGTCTGTTCGGCCAGGCGCAGGCATTCGGTGGCCCGGCGCAGCGCGCCCGCGCACTCGCCCTTCGCGAGCTGCACCTCGACCGCGGCCCAGGTCATCCCGATCAGCTCGGCACGGGCGCCGGACTCCGCCGCCCGATCCAGCAGCATGGTGAGCAGCTCTTCGGCCGGGCGCAGCCGGTCGGCGAACAGCGCCAGCCTGGCGCTGACCCAGGCGGGTCCGTCGTGGCTGACCAGCAGGTCCGGTGGCGCGTGCGCGCGGGCCAGCTCCAGGGTCGCGGTGGCGGTGCGATCGCCAAGCGCGATCTGGCACAGCGCCAGCGAGCAGAGCGCGGACACCTCGGTGTGCGGGTCGCCGGCGGCTCTGGCCAGCACCGCCGAGTCCGCGAGCTCCGCGGCCGCCTGCCGGAAGTCGCCGCCGAGCGCCGCGTGCACGGCGAAGCGGTAGCGGGCCGCGCCTTCCAGCGCAACGTCACCACTGGCCTGCACCAGCGCCTCGGTCATCATGCCGCCGGCCGCGGTGCGCGCGTTGCGGGCCGCGTCCACGATCACCAGCCTGGCCAGCACCTGCTGGTTCCGCGGCAGCCGAGGTGCGCACAAGACGTTGTGCGCCAACGAAATCGCCAGTTCCGGGCGGCCTGCGCCCAAGGCGTCACCGGCGGCCCGCAACCGGCGGGCGGTGGCCGTGGCCACGGCTTCCGGCGGGGTGCGGTCCGCCGCGAGCACGCCCAGCTCGGCCGCCTGCCCCGGGGAGCCCCGCCGCCGGGCGGTGGCGGCGGCGCGTACCAGCATCGCGGCGACCCGTTCGTCTCTGCCCGGCACCGCCTCGGCCCGGTGCCGGGCGCGTTCCGCCGGATCGGTCACCCTGGTGCTCAGCCAGGCATGGATCTCCCGCAGCCGCGCGGGTTCCGCCGTCGCGAGCAGCCGGGCGGCCAGCAGCGGATGCCGGAACCGCACCGCGCCCGAGCCGGTGGTCCGCACCACCCGGCGGGCGGCAGGGCCGGCGAGCCAGCCCGACTCGCACTGTCCGAAGTGGACGAGCAGGTTCAGGTCCGGCGCCGCGGCCAGCGCCGCCACCAGCAGCACCGCTCGGGTGGACGACGGCAGCGGGCGCAGCCTGGCGTCCAGCAGCCGGCACAACCGCGGCGGGATCGCCTGCGCGCCGATGAGGCCCCGGAGACTGTTGCCCAGCTCGGCGGCGAACAGCGGGTTGCCGCCGGCCAGCCGGACCGCATTCAGCACGGCGGCCGAGTACGGCGTGCTCCCGGCGTTCGCGACGACCAACTCGGTGATCTCGGCGTCCGGCAGCGGTGGCACTTCGAGCGCGTGCGCGCACCAGCGGGCCCGGCGCGGCTGGTCCGGCTCGGTCACCCGCTCGGCGGCCAGCAGCCGAAGCCCTGGCGGCGGCAGCCTGGTCACCGCGAAGGACAGCAGCCGCGCGGTCTGGCCGTCCAGCCACTGCGCATCGTCCAGCACCAGCAGCACGGGTGCGGCGGCGCGCAGCAGCGAAAGCACCCCGAGCCGCAGCGCGAGCCCGTCCGGCGCGGCGGTGCCGGTCCGGCGGCACACCGCCTGTTCCACCGCGTTTCGTTGCGGCACAGGCAGTTCGGCGACCCGTTCAGCCAGCGGTCCGGCGAGTAGATCGGCCAGCACCAGATACGGGATGCGCCGATCCGGGCGACTGCTCAGCACCGTCGCGGCGCCGGTCCCGGCGGCGAGCACGTCCGCCAGCACCGTGGACTTGCCGATCCCTTCGGGGCCGTACACGAGCACGCTCGACTCCGCGAGCTTCGCCCGCACCAGCGCCAGGAACTCGTCCCGCCGTCCCACGCGATCGAGCCTATGGCCCGGACGTAGTGAAGGGCACCTTCCCTACGACCAAAGTAGGGAAGGTGCCCTTCACGGACAGAGCCGGATCAGGTGCCGGATCAGGTGCCGGATCAGGTGCCGGATCAGGTGACGTCGCGGCGGCGGAGGAGCCAGCCGCCGAGGCCGGCGAAGACGACCAGATAGGCGACGAGCACCAGGGTCGCCTGCAGCGCGCCGACCTGTTCGGCCACGCCGGGAGTGCCGCTGTTCGCGCCGAGCGAGGCGACCAGCGAGCCCGCGTTCGCGCCGGGCAGGGCGAGCGCCAGCGAGTTGACCCAGCCGACCAGCGGCGCCGCGATGCCGAACAGCAGCGTCTGGATGACCAGCATCCAAACCAGGCCGAGCCCGATCGGCAGCGCCACCCCGCGCATCACCACGGCCAGCAGCGCGCCCAGGGTCGCCCAGGTCATCGCGACCAGCCAACCCGCGCCGATGCCGACCAGGATGTCGGTCACCGCCGGCCAGTTCGACGGCTCGCCCTTGACCGCCGCGATGATGGAGGTGGTGATCGCACCGGCCACGAACATGGTCAGCACCGCGACCAGTGACGCCACCGCGAGCGTCGCCAGCTTCGCGGTGTACACGGTCATCCGGGACGGTCCCTGGGTCAGCACGGTCTTCCAGGTGCCCCAGCCGTATTCGACGCCAACCACGAGCACGCCGACCACCAGCAGGATGGCGCCGAGGAAGACGGGCAGCCCGCCGATCGAGTTGCCGACCAGCCGTTCCGGCAGGACCGCGCTCACCCCGCGGTCGCTGCCGGGCACCGCGCTGTTCCCGCCGGCGGCCCCGGCGAGCGGGACCAGGTAGGTGAACGCCAGGCCCAGCGCGACCGAAATGCCCAGCAGGAACCAGTTCGACGGCCGGCGGACCAGCTTGGCCAGCTCGGCACGGGTACTACCCCACATGGTCGACAACCTCTCCGGTCAGCTCGAAGAACACCTGTTCCAGGTCCCGCTCGCGGACCCGCAGCTCGCTGACCTCGGCACCGGCCTCCAGCAGCTCGCGGTTGACCCAGGCCGCCCGTTCCGGCTCGACGGTCAGGTCGAGCCCGCCGTCGACCACCCGCACCCGGTCTTCGCCGATCCGCTCGCGCAGCACCTTGGCGGCCAGCTCGACCGGGTCGGCGACCACCCGCAGGACCGAGGCCCCGCGCAGTTCGGCGACCGTGTTCTCGGCGACCAGCTTGCCCTTCGACACCACGCCGACCCGGTCGCAGATCTGCTGGACCTCGCCGAGCAGGTGGCTGGACAGCAGCACCGTGCAGCCCGCCGCGCCGAGCCGGCGGATCAGCATCCGCATGTCGGCCATCCCGGCCGGGTCGAGGCCGTTCGTCGGCTCGTCCAGGATCAGCAGCTTCGGGTCCTTCAGCAGTGCGGCCGCGACCCCGAGCCGCTGCTTCATGCCCAGCGAGTAGGCCGAATAGCGGTCGCCGCCACGTTCGGTGAGGTCGACCATCTCGAGCACCACCGGCACCCTGGCCTTGTCCACCCCGGCGTACCGCGCCAGCACCCGCAGGTTCTCCCGGCCGGACAGGTACGGGTAGAAGCCGGGCGACTCGATCAGCGCGCCGACCCCGTCCAGGTTGCCGGGCGGGCGGCCGAACAGCCGGATCTCACCGGCGGTGGGCCGCATCAGGCCGAGCAGCATGCGCAGGGTGGTCGTCTTGCCCGCCCCGTTCGGGCCAAGGAAGCCGTACACCTCGCCGGGCAGCACGGTCAGGCTCATGCGGTCCACGGCGAGCAGCTCGCCGTACCGCTTCGTGAGCTCTTTGGTTTCGATCGGGAAGGTCATACCGCAATCGTGTCCCGGCGCGCGCTGGGTGGCATCCGGCCACCGGCGGCTTTGCCGATACGCAAAAGAACGTACGAGCGCGGCGGGCGCACGCTCTCAGACGTCCGTGCGGACCTTCACGTCCCCGAACAGGGTGCGCACGTTCAGCCGCAGCCGGGGGCTGCCCGGCACCCGCGGCTGCTGGGCCACCTGGATGTCCCGGTCGCCCAGCGGCGCGAAGCTCTTGACCTCGATCTCGATGCCCGGCGGCACGGTGACCCGGACGTCGCCGAAGGTGGCCGACACCTCCAGCCGCACCACGGCCTCGGTGAGCACGGCCTGGCGCAGGTCCAGCCGCACGTCCCCGAAGACGGCGGTCACCCGGTCACCGGAGGACAACGCGAACCGGCCGCGGCGCCTGATGTCGTCGAACACCGCGCTGACGGTCATCCGGCCCTTGTGCTCTCCGCGGTGCAGCGGGACGGGCAGCTCGGCCAGCGCGCGCTGGACTTCCTCGGCCGTTTCGGCGTGCCACACCAGATCCACCCGGTCCACGTACTCGTCCAGGGTGAGCCTGCCCTCCCCCACCGCCTGTTCCAGCCGGGCCTGCGCGGCATGGCGGTCGGGCTCCAGAACCTCCGAAACCTCCGACATGATCGAACTGTACTGAGCCCGGCGGCGCGCACGCCGCCGGTGGCTAGTTCAGGAAACCGCGCAGCAGGGACGCGGTGCCCTCGATGTGCTCGGCCATCGCGCGCCGCGCGGCGGCCGGGTCGCCGGCCAGTATCGCGTCCACAATGGCCTCGTGCTGGACGTTCGAATGCTGCAGATTCGGCTCCAGCAAAGGGATTTCGTCCAGCAGCTGGTTGATCCGCATGCGCGCGTCCGCCATCGCGGTGGTCAGCGAACCGGAGGCGGTGACCTCGGCGACGGCCAGGTGCAGCCGGGAGTCCTTGCGCCGGTAGTCCGTCAGGTCGGCGGCACAGGACTCGGCCAAAGTGCCGGTAAGATGCCTCCGGTCGGCCGGGGTGAGCGAGCGGGCGGCGGCCAGCTCGGCGGCGCCGGTCTCCAGCACGTGCCGCAGGCTCAGCGCGTCCTCCAGTGCGGCCGCGTCCATCCGGCGGCCGTGCTCGCGCGGCGCGGGCAGGCTCTCGTTGACGAAGGTGCCGCCGTACCGGCCGCGCCGGGACTCAACGTAACCCGCGTCGGCCAGCGCCCGGATCGCCTCGCGCAGGGTGACCCGGCTGACCCCGAGCCGCTCGGCCAGCTCGCGTTCCGAAGGCAGCCGCTCCCCCGCGCCAACCACGCCGAGCCGGACCGCCTGTAGCAGCCGCTCGACGGTCTCCTCGAAGGCGTTGCCGGCCCGCACCGGCCGGAACAGGGCATCGCCGGCGTTCGCCCCGGTGGAACCGGGGTCCACCGCACGGTCGGCCTGCGCGCCCACGGAAACCCTCCTCTGCCTGTCCAGGCGAGTTTACGGCGTGCCCGGCGCCAGGGTGCGTCCTCAGCACTCGATCACGTTGACGGCGAGGCCGCCGCGCGAGGTCTCCTTGTACTTGACCTTCATGTCCGCGCCGGTCTCGCGCATGGTCTTGATCGCCTTGTCCAGGGTGACGATATGGCTGCCGTCGCCGCGCATCGCCATCCTGGCCGCGTGGATGGCCTTGGCCGCGCCGACCGCGTTGCGTTCGATGCACGGGATCTGGACCAGGCCGCCGACCGGGTCGCAGGTCAGCCCGAGGTGGTGTTCAACGCCGATCTCGGCGGCGTTCTCCACCTGTGCCGGGCTGCCGCCGAGCAGTTCGGTGAGCCCGGCCGCGGCCATCGCGCTGGCCGAGCCGACCTCGCCCTGGCAGCCGACCTCGGCGCCGGAGATGGACCCGGTCTGCTTGAGGATCGAGCCGAGCGCACCCGCGGTGAGCAGAAAGGTCACCACTCCGTCGTCGTCGGCGCCCTTGATGAACTGGCGATAATAGTGCAGTACGGCGGGGATGATGCCGGCCGCGCCGTTGGTGGGCGCGGTGACCACCCGACCGCCGGAGGCGTTCTCCTCGTTCACCGCCAGCGCATAGAGACTGACCCAGTCCATCGCGTACAGCGAGTCGCCGACGCCGTCCTCGGTGAGCAGTTTCTCGTGCAGCGACCTGGCCCGGCGCGGCACCTTCAGCCCGCCGGGCAGCACGCCGTCGCGTGCGCAGCCGTTGTGCACGCATTCGGTCATCACCTGCCAGATCTCCAGCAGGCCCGCCCTGACCTCTTCGCGGCTGCGCCAGGACAGTTCGTTGCGCAGCATGATCTCGCTGACCGGCAGCCCGGTCTCCCGGCAGTGCGCGAGGAGGTCGGCGCCGGTGCGGAACGGGTACGGCAGCGGGGTGCCGTCCTCGATGATCACCGGCTGGTCGGCGTAGGTCTCGTCGCGGACGAACCCGCCGCCCACCGAGTAGTAGGTCCGTTCCCGCAGCGTTTCACCGGCCTGGTCGAAGGCGGCGAAGGTCATCCCGTTCGGGTGTGCCGGCAGCGCCTTGCGCCGGTGCATGACCAGGTCGGTGTCCTCGGTGAAGGTGATCTCCCTGGTGCCGAGCAGGAACAGCCTGCCGGTGCTGCGGATGTCGGCGACACGGCCGGCCACGGTGCCGGTGTCCACCGACTCCGGCCGCTCCCCGGACAGGCCGAGCAGCACGGCCTTGTCGCTGCCGTGGCCGTGCCCGGTGGCGCCGAGCGAGCCGAACAGTTCCGCCTTGACCCTGGCCGTGCGGTCCAGCGCGCCTTCCGCGGCGAGACCGTCCACAAAGGTCCGTGCGGCCCGCATCGGGCCCACGGTGTGCGAGCTGGAAGGGCCGATGCCGATCGAGAACAGATCGAAAACGCTGATCGCCATGACCGCTCCTCTCCTACCTTCTCGCTAATAAACTGCTGGCTTCTTGGGTGGCGGGTCCGGCTTGGGTGAGGTGGTGCAGGTGTTCGGGTAGGGCTTCGCCGCGGTGGGCTTTGGCCTGGGCGTACAGCCGCCCGGCCCGGTAGGACGAGCGCACCAGCGGCCCGGCCATCACCCCGGCGAACCCCATGGCTTCGGCGGCTTGGGAGTGTTCGACGAACTCTTCGGGTTTGACCCAGCGTTCCACCGGGTGATGCCGCGGTGAGGGCCGCAGATACTGCGTGATCGTCAAAATCTCACAGCCGGCCTCGACCAGATCCCGCATCGCCGCGGTGACCTCCTCGGGGGTTTCGCCCATGCCCAGGATCAGGTTCGACTTCGTCACCAACCCCGCCTCACGCGCCGCGGTCAACACCGCCAACGACCGGGCGTACCGGAACCCGGGACGGATCCGCTTGAAAATCCGGGGCACCGTCTCCACATTGTGCGCCAACACCTCAGGCCGAGACGAGAACACCTCTCGCAGCTGGTCGGGGTCGTTGTTGAAATCCGGAATCAA
The DNA here is from genome assembly GCF_000384315.1 of Amycolatopsis nigrescens CSC17Ta-90. Taxonomy (GTDB): domain Bacteria; phylum Actinomycetota; class Actinomycetes; order Mycobacteriales; family Pseudonocardiaceae; genus Amycolatopsis; species Amycolatopsis nigrescens. The sequence continues at coordinate 858,303 of NZ_ARVW01000001.1, forward strand.
CAACTCCACCCCCGTCCCCGGGTTCAACTCATGGATCTGGCGCACCGTCTCCGCATACAACCACGCACCGCCGTCAGCCAGGTCGTCACGAGCGACACCGGTCACCGTCGAATACCGCAACCCCATCGCCTGCACCGACTCCGCAACCTTCCGCGGCTCAGCACGATCCAACACAGCCGGACGACCCGTATCGATCTGGCAGAAATCACACCGCCGCGTGCACTGATCCCCACCAATCAGGAACGTCGCCTCCCGATCCTCCCAACACTCATAAATATTCGGGCACCCCGCCTCCTCACACACCGTGTGCAAACCCTCACGACGCACCAGACCCTTCAACTCCGTGAACTCCGGACCCATCCGCGCCCGCGTCCTAATCCACGACGGCTTCTTCTCAATCGGCGTCTCACTGTTACGAACCTCAAGCCGCAACAACTTCCGCCCCTCAGGCAAGGCACTCATGACGACAACCCGGTGTAGAGCGGGTGCTTCTTGACCAGCAGCCCGACGCGTTCGCGAAGCGTTTCTTCGGTCGAGGAGTCGAAATCGTGCTTCAGCGCCACCGCGATGATGTCCGCGACCTCGCTGAAGTCCTCCGGCCCGAAGCCGCGGGTGGCCAGCGCCGGGGTGCCGATCCGCAGCCCGGAGGTGATCATCGGCGGCCGGGGGTCGAACGGCACCGCGTTGCGGTTCACCGTGATCCCCACCGAGTGCAGCCGGTCCTCCGCCTGCTTGCCGTCCAAAGCGGACTCGACCAGGTCCACCAGCACCAGGTGCACGTCGGTGCCGCCGGTGAGCACGCGGACCCCGGCGGCACGGCAGTCGGGGTGCGAAAGCCTTGCCGCCAGGGTCTTCGCGCCGTCGAGCACGCGCTGCTGGCGCTCGCGGAACTGCTCGCTCGCGGCGATCTTCAGCGCCACCGCCTTGGCCGCGATCACGTGTTCCAGCGGCCCGCCCTGCTGCCCGGGGAACACCGCGGAGTTGAACTTCTTGGCCAGTTCCTGGCGGCCGAGGATGATGCCGCCGCGCGGGCCGCCGAGGGTTTTGTGCGTGGTAGTGGTCACCACGTCGGCGTAGGGCACCGGGCTCGGGTGCAGCCCGGCGGCCACCAGGCCGGCGAAATGCGCCATGTCGACCATCAGCTTGGCGTCCACCGTGTCCGCGATCCGGCGGAACTCGGCGAAGTCGAGCTGACGGGGGTACGCCGACCACCCGGCGATGATCAGCTTCGGCCGGTGCTCCGCGGCCAGCCGCTCGACCTCGGCCAGGTCGACCAGCCCGGTCTCGGCGTCCACGTGGTAGGCGACCACGTTGTAGAGCTTGCCGGAGAAGTTGATCCGCATGCCGTGCGTGAGGTGCCCGCCGTGCGCCAGATCGAGGCCGAGGATGGTGTCGCCGGGCTCCAGCAGCGCGACCATCGCGGCCGCGTTGGCCTGCGCCCCGGAATGCGGCTGCACGTTCGCGTACTCGGCGCCGAAAAGCTCCTTCGCCCTGTCGATCGCGAGCTGCTCGACGACGTCCACGTGCTCGCAGCCGCCGTAGTAGCGCCGGCCGGGATAGCCCTCGGCGTACTTGTTGGTCAGCACCGAGCCCTGCGCCTCGAGCACGCCGACCGGCGCGAAGTTCTCCGACGCGATCATCTCCAGGGTGGACTGCTGCCGGTCCAGCTCGGCCGCCACCGCGGCGGCCACCTCGGGGTCTACAGTGGACAGTCCGGCGGCGAAGGTGTCCATCGCTCAGCCCTCCTCGGTCAACGCGGTGTAGGCGGCGGCGTCCAGCAGCTCGGGCAGCTCTCCGGCGCGGACCTTGAACAGCCAGCCCTGGCCGAACGGGTCGTTGTTGACCAGCTCCGGGGAGTCCACGGCGGCGTCGTTGATCTCGACCACCTCGCCGCTGGCCGGGGCGAACAGCTCGCTGACCGACTTGGTGGACTCGATCTCGCCGCAGACCTCGCCCGCGGTGATGGTGTCCCCGACGGCGGGCAGCTGCACGAACACGATGTCACCGAGCGCCTCGGCGGCGAAGCCGGTGATGCCGACCTCGGCCACCCCGTCCGCGCTGCGGATCCACTCGTGTTCCTTGGTGTAGCCGAGGTCCTGGGGAATGCTCACGTTTGACGTCCTTCTCAGTTGGTGCGCTTGTAGAACGGCGTTGCGACGACTTCGACCGGCTCGACCCGGCCGCGGATGTCCACGGACAGCGAGGTACCCGGCTCGCTCAGCGCGGGCGGCACGTAGGCCATCGCGATCGGGTAGCCCAGGGTCGGCGACAGCGCGCCGCTGGTCACCTCGCCGACCTCGGTCTCCCCAGCCAGCACCCGGTAGCCGTGCCGCGGCGCGCGGCGACCGGTGCCCTTGAGCCCGACCAGCACCCGCTCGCGGGCCGCGTCGCGGTGTTCGGCCAGCGCGGCCCTGCCGACGAAGTCACCCGGCTTCTCGAACTTGACCACCCGGCCGAGGTTCGCCTCGAAGGGCGTCTGCTCGATGCTCAGTTCGTTGCCGTACAACGGCATTCCGGCTTCCAGCCGCAGGGTGTCCCGGCAGGCGAGGCCGGCGGGCAGCAGGCCGTGCGGGGCACCGGCCTCGGTCAGGATGCGCCAGACATCGGGCGCTTCAGCCGCCGGCACGTAAAGTTCGAAGCCGTCTTCGCCGGTGTAGCCGGTCCGTGCGAGCAGCACCTCGTGCCCGCGCACCACCGCGGGCATGCTGGCGTAGTACTTGAGCTCGGTGAGGTCCGCCCCGGTCACCTCGGTGACGATCGCCGCCGAGTGCGGGCCCTGCACCGCGATCAGCGCGGTGTCCGCGGACCGGTCCAGCACCTCGGCCGAGTAGCCGTCCGCCCGGTCCCGCAGCTCCACCGCCACCACCGCGGCGTTCCCGGCGTTCGCGACCACCAGGAACTTCCGGTCCTCCAGCCGGTACACCACCAGGTCGTCCAGCACCCCGCCGTTGGCGCGGCAGAGCATGCTGTAGCGGGCGCGGCCGACCTTGACCGAGGACAGGTTGCCGACCAGCGCGTGGTCCAGTGCCAGCGCGGCCTCCGGCCCGGACACCTCGATCTCGGCCATGTGCGACAGGTCGAACAGCCCGGCGGCCTCGCGGACCGCCTTGTGCTCGGCCAGTTCGCTGCCGTAGCGCACCGGCATCGACCAGCCCGCGAAGTCGGTGAACGTCGCACCGAGTTCGGCGTGCACGTCGTTCAGTGGGGAGAGCGTGCTCACGGATGTGCTCCTAGTTCTCGTATGACGTCAACGGCGGGCAGGAGCACACGAGGTTACGGTCACCGTGCGCCCCGTCGATACGACGCACCGGCGGCCAGTACTTGCCCTTCGCGCTCACCCCTGCGGGGTACACGGCGAGCTTGCGGTCGTAGGGCAGGTCCCACTCCCCCGCCAGCAGCTCGGCGGTGTGCGGGGCGTTGCGCAGCGGGCTTCGCTCGAGGGTCCAGGTGCCGTCGGCGACCTGGTCGATCTCCCGGCGGATCGCGATCATCGCGTCGCAGAACCGGTCGATCTCCCCGGCGTCCTCGCTTTCGGTCGGCTCGACCATCAGCGTGCCGGCCACCGGGAAGGACATCGTCGGCGCGTGGAAACCGTAGTCGACCAGCCGCTTGGCCACGTCCTCCACGGTCACGCCGGTCTGCTTGGTCAGCGGCCGCAGATCGAGGATGCACTCGTGCGCGACCAGGCCGCCCTCGCCGGTGTAGAGCACCGGGTAGTGCGGGCCCAGCCTGGCCGCCACGTAGTTGGCCGCGAGCACCGCGACCTTGGTGGCACTGGTCAGCCCGGCCGCACCCATCATCCGCACGTAGGCCCAGGAGATCGGCAGGATGGACGCCGAGCCGAACGGCGCGGCCGCGATCGGCCCGACCCCGGTCTCCGGCCCGGCCCCCGCGTGCAGCGGGTGGTTCGGCAGGTAGGGCGCCAGATGCTCGCGCACCGCCACCGGGCCCACCCCCGGCCCGCCGCCGCCGTGCGGGATGCAGAACGTCTTGTGCAGGTTCAGGTGCGAGACGTCGCCGCCGAACTCGCCCGGCTTGGCCAGGCCGAGCAGCGCGTTGAGGTTGGCGCCGTCCAGGTAGACCTGGCCACCGCCGCCGTGCACGATGCGGGCGATCTCGTCGATGCCTTGCTCGTAGACCCCGTGCGTGGACGGGTAGGTGACCATGATCGCGGCCAGCGTGTCGGCGTGCTGCGCCACCTTGGCCCGCAGGTCGGCCAGGTCCACGTCGCCGTCCTCGGTGCAGGCCACCACGACCACGCGCATCCCGGCGAGCACCGCGGAGGCGGCGTTGGTGCCGTGCGCCGAGGACGGGATCAGGCAGATCTCGCGCTCCGGCTGCCCGTTCGCCCGGTGGTAGGCGCGGATGGCCAGCAGTCCGGCCAGCTCGCCCTGGCTGCCCGCGTTGGGCTGCAGGGACACCGTGTGGTAGCCGGTGACCTCGGCCAGCCAGCCGGACAGCTGCGCGGTCAGCTCCCGGTAGCCCTCGGCGTCCCCGGCCGGGGCGAACGGGTGCAGCCCGGCGAACTCGGGCCAGCTGATCGGCTCCATCTCGGTGGTCGCGTTCAGCTTCATCGTGCACGAGCCGAGCGGGATCATCCCCCGGTCCAGCGCGTAGTCCAGATCGGACAGCCGCCGCAGGTAGCGCAGCATCGCGGTCTCGGAACGGTGCTGGTGGAAGACCGGGTGCGTGAGGTAGCCGCTCTGCCTGGCCAGCCCGGTGGGCAGTGCGCCGGAGCCGGGCGTCACGTGGGCCTCCAGCTCGAAGGCCAGCAGCACCCGGCGCAGCGTGTCCGGCGTGGTGACCTCGTCGCAGGCCACCCGCACGTGGTCGTCGCCGACGAGACCCAGGTTCACCCCGAACCGGCGGGCGTCGGCAACCACGCGCGCGGCGCGGCCGGGCACGCGGGCGAGGACGGTGTCGAAGAAACCGTCGTGCACCACCTCGACCCCGCCGTCGCGCAGGGCCGTGGCCAGCCCGGCGGCGAGCCCATGCACCCGTGACGCGATCCGCTTCAGCCCGTCCGGGCCGTGGTAGACCGCGTACATCCCGGCCAGCACCGCGGGCAGCACCTGCGCGGTGCAGATGTTGGAGGTCGCCTTCTCCCGGCGGATGTGCTGCTCGCGGGTCTGCAGCGCGAGCCGGTACGCGGGCGCGCCGTCGGCGTCCACGGAAACGCCGACCAGGCGCCCCGGCAGCGAGCGCTCCAGGCCGGCCCGTACCGAGAGATAGCCGGCGTGCGGACCGCCGTATCCCAGCGGCAGGCCGAACCGCTGGGTGCTGCCGGCGGCGAGGTCCGCGCCGAACTCGCCGGGCGCGGTGATCATGGTGAGCGCGAGCAGGTCGGCCGCGGCGCAGTACAGCGCACCGGCGGCGCGGGCGGTCTCCCCGATGGCGGTGTAGAAACCGGGGCCGCGCAGCACCCCGGACGCGCCCGGGTACTGCACGACCACGCCGAAGAACTCGTCGGGCAGACCGGTCAGCAGGTCGCGGACCTCGACCTCGATGCCGACCGCCTCGGCCCGCGTGCGGACCACCGCGATCGTCTGCGGCAGGCATTCGGCGTCCAGCACCACCTTGGCGGAGCGGGACTTCGACGCCCGGCGCATCAGCAGCACGGCCTCCGCGACCGCGGTCGACTCGTCCAGCAGGGAGGCGTTCGCGGTGGCGAGGCCGGTCAGGTCGGCGACCATGGTCTGGAAGTTCAGCAGTGCCTCGAGCCGTCCCTGGGAGATCTCCGGCTGGTACGGGGTGTAGGCGGTGTACCAGGCGGGGCTTTCCAGCACGTTGCGCCGGATCACCGGCGGGGTCAGCGTGTCGTAGTAGCCGAGGCCGATCATCTGGGTCATCGGGCGGTTGCGCGCGGCCAGCTTGCGCAGCTCCGCGGTGGCCTCTTCCTCGGAGGCGGCGGGCGGCAGGTCCAGCTCACGGGTGTCGCGGATGGCGGCCGGCACCGCGGCCTCGACCAGTGCGTCAAGACTGCCGTAGCCGCATTCGGCCAGCATCTTGGCCTGCTCGGACTCGGCGGGACCGATGTGCCGGTCCGCGAAAGAAGTACTGGTCACGCAGGGAGCTCCTCATCTCGCGCGCGGCGAACAGGACTCCGCGCTGTGGGAACTCCCCCTCTGTCATGGGCACCTGAGAGATTCACCGCCGGGGCGGCTTTCACCTTGGGCGAGACGCGGGTGCGCCTGCTTTCCAGAGTGGCCTCGCCTGAAGCGGTAGCTGTACCTGAGAGATTGGCGGGGAGTTTGCTCCTTCGGTGCCCTGCGCGATGACAGGGACTCTCCCGCTCCGGCTCGATCGGCCCGATCTTCAGTTGTGTGAGCACACCGTACGTCACCCCTCCACCGCCTCACAACCTGCCGAGGCCGGATGCAGCGAAGGCCACCTTGCCTGCGTTGAGCGCAGGCAAGGTGGCCTTCGCTGCGCTCAGAACAGGCTAGAGCGGGGTGACGTAGGCGCCGGCGATGCCACCGTCGACGAGGAACTGCGAAGCGGTGATGAAGGACGCGTCGTCGCTGGCCAGGAAGGCGACCGCGGCGGCCAGCTCCTCCGGCTCGGCGAACCGGCCGACCGGCACGTGCACCAGCCGGCGGGCGGCGCGCTCCGGATCTTTCGCGAACAGCTCCTTGAGCAGTGGGGTGTTCACCGGCCCCGGGCACAGCGCGTTCACCCGGATGCCTTCGCGGGCGAACTGCACCCCCAGCTCGCGGCTCATCGCGAGCACCCCGCCCTTGGACGCGGTGTAGGAGATCTGCGAGGTGGCGGCGCCCATCACGGCCACGAAGGAGGCGGTGTTGATGATCGAACCCCTGCCCTGGCGGCGCATCTGCGGCAGCGCGTACTTGCAGCACAGGTAGACCGAGGTCAGGTTGACCTGCTGCACCTTCTGCCAGGCGTCCAGGCCGGTGGTCAGGATCGAGTCGTCCTCCGGCGGGGAGATGCCGGCGTTGTTGAAGGCCACGTCCACCGAGCCGTAGGTGTCCACGGCCGCCTGGAACAGCGCCTCCACGTCCTGCTCGCTGGTCACGTCGGTGCGCACGAAGTGACCGCCAACCTCGGCCGCGGCGGCCTGGCCCGAGTCCTGGTCGACGTCCGCGATCACCACACTGGCGCCCTCGTCGGCCAACCGCCTTGCCGAGGCGAGGCCGATTCCGCTGCCGCCACCGGTAATCACCGCGACTCGACCTTCGAAACGCCGGCAGTTGCTCGCAGATGCCATGACTGTCCTTTCCCGATGAGATTTATGAATGATTTTCCAGGTCCAACTCGAACGCGCCGAAGTCAAGTGGTTTCAGAGTATTGACGCTGCGCATTCGGCCTACGCCCAACGAGGCTTGTGATCTTTCAACTACTCTAGTTTCGTTGGCATAGCGGCCGATAAAACCCCTGCCGGCCGATCCTGAATTGAGCTATGACCACCATAACCCGGTGCTATGGAAACGGCATATCGCCGTGCCCTCATCCGGGTTCCGAGAGGAGATTCCTCATGTCCGACCAGCACACTCCGCCGCCGCCGGAAGAAGTGCAGGGACCGAAGCCCATCGGCCGCAAACAGTTTCTGCAAATGGCGGCGGCGGCCGCCGCCGCGCTGCCGGTGATCGGCGCGACCACCGCGGCCGCGACCAGCACCAACGAGGCACCGCCGGAGGGTACCCAGCTGTCCCTGGTGCCCACCCCCGCCTGCGACGACGGCGACGACCCCACCCCGCCGCAGACCGAGGGACCGTACTTCAAGCCGAACTCGCCGGAGCGGGCTTCGCTGCTGGAGCCCGGTATTCCCGGCACCGTGCTCACCGTGAGCGGCGTGGTCTTCGCGGCCATCACCTGCCGGCCGCTGGACCGGGTGCTGCTGGACTTCTGGCAGTGCGACAGCAGGGGCGTCTACGACAACGTCACCTACCGGCTGCGCGGGCACCAGTTCACCGACGCGCAAGGAAAGTACCAGCTCACCACCATCTGGCCCGGCCTCTACACCGGCCGCACCCGACACATCCACGTCAAGCTGCAGGCGCCGAACCAGCGGGTGCTCACCACCCAGCTGTACTTCCCCGGTGAGCCGGGCAACAGCCGCGACCCGATCTTCGACCCTCGCCTGGTGATGCAGGTCGGCAACGGCCCGAACGACACCAAGCTGGCGGCGTTCGACTTCGTGCTGAACGTGCGCTGACCCGGCCGCCCGGCCCGGCGCCCGGCCCGGCGCCAAGACCAACTCAGTGACCAGCTCGGTTTTCGGCTCAGAGTTCGGCTCAGAGTTCGGCATTGAGGAACACGTTCTTGGTCTCGGTGAACGCGTCCACGGCGTCCGGGCCGAGCTCCCGGCCGAGCCCGGACTGCTTGAACCCGCCGAACGGTGTCCAGTAGCGCACCGAAGCATGGGAGTTGACCGACAGGTTGCCCGCCTCCACCCCGCGCGAAACGCGTAGCGCGCGGCCGAGGTCGGAGGTCCAGATGGAGCCGGACAGGCCGTACTCGGTGTCGTTGGCCATCGCCACCGCGTCCGCCTCCCCGGTGAACGGCAGCACCGCCACGATCGGCCCGAAGATCTCCTCGGTGAACAGCGGGTCCCCGGCCGAGGCCGGGGTGACCACGGTCGGCGGGAACCAGAACCCGCTGCCGCGGGGCGCGCTGCCGCGGAACGCGACCGGCGCACCGTCCGGCAGGTAGCCGGTGACCTTCTCCCGGTGCCCCGCCGAGATCAGCGGCCCCATCTCGGTGGCCTCGGCACCGGGGTCGCCCACCACCACGCCCCGCACCGCGGGTTCCAGCAGCTCCATGAACCGGTCGTAGGCGCTGGCCTCCACCAGGATCCGCGAGCGCGCGCAGCAGTCCTGGCCGGCGTTGTCGAACACCCCGTACGGCGCGGTCGCCGCGGCCTTCTCCAGGTCCGCGTCCGCGAACACGATGTTCGCGTTCTTGCCGCCGAGCTCCAGGGTCACCCGTTTCACCTGTGCCGCGCAGCCGGCCATGATCTGCTTGCCCACCTCGGTGGAGCCGGTGAAGACCACCTTGCGCACCGCCGGGTGCGTGACGAACCGTTGCCCGACAACGGATCCCTTGCCCGGCAGCACCTGGAACACATCCTCCGGGATGCCCGCTTCCCTGGCCAGCTCGGCGATCCGGATCGCGGTCAGCGGGGTCAACTCGGCCGGTTTGAGCAGCACCGTGTTGCCGGCCGCCAGCGCGGGCGCGAAACCCCAGGCCGCGATCGGCATCGGGAAGTTCCACGGCACGATCACGCCGACCACGCCCAGCGGTTCCTGGAAGGTGATGTTCACTCCGCCCTGGACCGGGATCTGCTTGCCGACCAGCCGCTCCGGAGCGGCCGAGTAGTAGTTCAGCAGGTCGCGGACGTTGCCGGCTTCCCAGCGCGCGTTGCCGATGGTGTGCCCGGAGTTGACCACCTCCAGCCGTGCCAGGTTCTCCAGGTCGGCGTCCACCGCGTCCGCGAACCGCCGCAGCAGCCGCGCGCGGTCACCCGGCGCCACCGCGCGCCAGGACGGCAGCGCCGCCCGCGCGCGGGCGATCGCCGCGTCGGTCTCCTCCGCCGAGGTCAGCGGAACGGTCTGGACCACCTCTTCGGTGGCCGGGTTGATCACGGTGAAAGTACTCATCGCCTGTAGTCCTACCTGCTCGCCTCTACCAGCGCCGCGAACAGCCGCACGTCGTCGGCCTGCTGTTCGGGATGCCATTGCACGCCGAGCACGAAGTCCGCGCCCGGCAGTTCGATCGCTTCGACGGTGCCGTCCTGCGCCCAGCCGACCGCCCGCAGCCCCTCGCCGAGCCGCTCCACCGCCTGGTGGTGGTAGCACCGGCAGTCGGTCCGCCCGCCGAGGATGCGCGCGGCCAAGCTGCCATCGGCCAGGCTGATCCGGCTGGTGCCGAAGGTGGCAGGAGCGGGCTGGTGCTCCACGGTGCCGGTGACCTCGGGCAGGTGCTGGGTCAGCGTGCCGCCGAGCGCCACGTTCAGCACCTCCATCCCCCGGCAGACGCCCAGCACCGGCTTGCCATCGGCCAGCGCCGCGTGCAGCAGCGCGAACTCGAAGGCGTCCCGGTCCGGCCTGGTGACCGTCTTCGGATGCGGCTCCCGCCCGTACCGGGCCGGGTCGATGTCCGCGCCGCCGACCAGCACCAGACCGTCCACAGCGGACAGCAGCTCGGCGTGGCCGTCGCCGACCGGCGGCAGCAGCAGCGGCACCCCGCCGGCTCGCACCACGCAGTCCACATACGGCCGGTGCAGTACCGCCGCGTCGGTCTCCCACACCCCGAAGCGGGTGCTTTCGACGTAGGTGGTGAGCCCGATCCTGGGCCGCCGGTCAGAGCCGTTCGAAACCACGAACCCGCTCCCAGTCGGTCACCGCCGCGTCGTACGCGGTGAGCTCCACGTTCGCCGCGTTCAGATAGTGCGCCACCACGTCTTCGCCGAACGCGGCCATGGCCCGTTCGCTGCCGGCGAGCAGCCCGGCCGCCTCGCGCAGGGTGGCCGGCACGGTCGGCTTGTCCGAGGTGTAGGCGTTGCCGGAGAGCTCGGGTTCCAGCGGCAGCTCGTGCTCGATCCCGTGCAGCCCGGCCGCGATCAGCGCGGCGACCGCGAGATAGGGGTTGACGTCCCCGCCGGGCACCCGGTTCTCCACCCGCAGCGACCCGCCGTGCCCGACCACGCGCAGCGCACAGGTCCGGTTGTCGGTGCCCCAGGCGACCGCGGTCGGCGCGAAGCTGCCCGGCACGAACCGCTTGTAGGAGTTGATGTTCGGCGCCAGGAAGTAGGTGAACTCGCGCAGGCAGGCGAGCTGGCCGGCGATGAAGTGCTCCATCAGCTTCGAGAACCCGCCCGGCCGGTCACCGGCGAGCACCGCCTCCCCCTCGGCCGAGCGCAGGCTGACGTGGATGTGGCAGGAGTTGCCCTCGCGCTCGTTGTACTTGGCCATGAAGGTGAGGCTCTTGCCCTCCTGCGCGGCGATCTCCTTGGCCCCGGTCTTGTAGATGCTGTGGTTGTCGCAGGTGGCCAGCGCGTCGGTGTAGCGGAACGCGATCTCCTGCTGGCCGGGGTTGCACTCGCCCTTGGCCGACTCCACGTACATCCCGGCGCCGGTCATCTCCCGGCGGATGCGGCGCAGCAGCGGCTCGATCCGGCCGGTGCCGAGCATCGAGTAGTCCACGTTGTACTGGTTCGCCGGGGTCAGTCCCGCGTAGCCGCGATTCCACGCCTGCTCGTAGGTGTCTTCGAAGACGATGAACTCCAGCTCGGTGCCGACGAAGGCGGCCAGGCCGCGTTCGGCGAGCCGGTCCAGCTGACGGCGCAGCACCTGCCGCGGCGAAACCGGCACGGCGCCGCCGGAGATCCACTCGACGTCGGCGATCACCAGCGCGGTGCCCTCCTGCCACGGCACCCGGCGCAGCGTGGCGAAGTCGGGCCGCAGCACGAAATCGCCGTACCCGCGCTCCCACGAGGAGAGCTCGTAGCCGTCCACGGTGTTCATGTCCACGTCGACCGCGAGCAGGTAGTTGCAGGCTTCGGTGGCGTGCGGCACGACCTCGTTCAGGAAGTACTCCGCGTCGCATCGCTTGCCCTGCAGCCTGCCCTGCATGTCCGTGATGGCCACCAGCACGGTGTCCACCGTGCCCGCCGCCACCAGCTCGCGCAGCTGGTCCAGGCTGAGCATGCCGCTCCTGCCTCCGGTGCTTCCCACCATGCACAACCTTTCACCTAGGCCACGTTCAAAGGACTAAATCAGACCCATTGAGCACGGGTCAACCCTTGACAAACTGCGGAACCTGCCCGACCCTCGGACAACCTTAAAGGACTGGCCTCACATCCATTGGGTTTAGCCGGTGTACTAGGAGTCCGAATGGTCGAGTACAGCAAGGTCGACGATAACTATCTGGAGCGGCGGCAGCTCCGCCGAGGCGCCGCCGGCTGGCTGCTGCTGGCCGGGCTCGGCGTCTCCTACGTCATCTCCGGCGACTTCGCCGGCTGGAACTTCGGCCTGGACAAGGGCGGCTGGGGCGGCCTGCTGATCGCGACCGTGCTGATGGCGGTGATGTACGCCTGCATGGTGTTCGGCCTGGCCGAGATGTCCTCCGCGCTGCCGGTCGCCGGCGCCGGGTACGGCTTCGCCCGGCGCGCGCTCGGGCCGCTGGGCGGCTTCGCCACCGGGGTGGCGATCCTGATCGAGTACTCGATCGCGCCCGCCGCCATCTCGGTGTTCATCGGCGCCTACGTGGAAACGCTCGGGCTGTTCGGGCTGACCAACAGCTGGCCGGTCTACCTCGGCTGCTACCTGATCTTCATCGGCATCCACCTGCGCGGGGTCGGCGAGGCGCTGCGCGTGATGTTCGTGATCACCGCGGTCGCCGTGCTCGCGCTGATCGCGTTCGTGGCGGGCATGGTGCCGAAGTTCTCCGCCGCCAAGCTGTTCGACATCGAGCCGACCGGAGCGTTCGGCGCGAGCACCTTCCTGCCCTACGGCATCGCCGGGGTGCTGGCCGCGCTGGTATACGGGATCTGGTTCTTCCTGGCCGTGGAAGGGGTACCGCTGGCGGCCGAAGAGGCCCGCGACCCGCGCCGGGACATGCCGCGCGGCATCATCGCCGCGATCGGCGTGCTGGTCGTGTTCGCCGCGCTGATCCTGGTGCTGGCACCGGGCGGCGCCGGGTCGAAGTCGATCGCCACCTCGGACAACCCGCTGCCGGCCGCGGTCCGCGCCGCTTACGGCGGGGACAACCTGCTCGCCCAGATCGTGAACTACGTGGGCCTGGCCGGGCTGGTGGCCAGCTTCTTCTCGATCATCTACGCGTACTCGCGGCAGCTGTTCGCGTTGTCCAGGGCCGGTTATCTGCCGAAGTGGATGTCCAGGACCGGCCGGCGCAAGACCCCGTACCTGGCGCTGATCGTGCCCGGCACGGTCGGCTTCCTGCTCGCCACCTTCACCAAGGACGGCGCGCTGCTGATCAACATCGCGGTGTTCGGCGCGACCGTGTCCTATGTGCTGCTGAACCTTTCGCACATCGTGCTGCGCGTCCGCGAGCCGGAGCTGGAACGGCCGTACCGCACCCCGGGTGGCGTGTTCACCACGGGCGTCGCGCTGGTGCTCGCGGTGGCCGCGGTGGTCGCCACCTTCCTGGTGGACATCGTGGCCGCGGCGATCATGGCCGGGATCTTCGTCGCCGCGCTGGCCTACTTCTGGTTCTACAGCAGGCACCGGCTGGTCGCCTCGGCGCCGGAGGAGGAGTTCGCCGCGATCGAACGCGCGGAGTCCGAACTGTCCGACGGCTGACGCGGCACTAGGCGTCCCGCGCGGTTATGGTCGGGGCGTGGACGACATCGACCGGCGGCTGCTGGCGCTGCTGCAACAGGATGCGACCCAGGCCTACGCGGTACTCGGTGGCGCGGTCGGGCTTTCCGCCGGCGCGGTGCACGAGCGGGTGCGCAAACTCCGCGAGCGCGGGGTGATCAGGAAGACCACGGTGGACGTGGACCCGGCCGCGCTCGGCCTCGGCGTGCTCGCGTTCGTGCTGATCGACGCCGACGCGTGGATGGGCGAGCAGCGCACTTCCTCGGCGCTGGCGGCGATTCCGGAGATCTGCGAGGCGCATATCGTCGCCGGGTCGGCCTCGGTGCTGGTCAAGGTGCGCGCGGCCAGCATGGAAGACCTGCAGGCGGTGCTCAAGCGGCTGTTCGAGGTCGACGGTGTCACCGGGACCGAAGCCATCCTGTCACTGGAGACCTTCTTCGAACGCCCCGCACCCGCGACCTCTTCAGCGCCTTCAGCGCCTTCAGCGCCTTCAGCGCCTTCGGTGCCCACCGCACCCGCCGTGTCTCAAGCGCCTTCGATCCCGGTGCCGGCCGAACCGTCCGGGGCGCGAACGGGGGCCTGAGATGACGATCGGTCTGCCGGGCGACGAGATCGTCGACGTGTGGATGCAGCAACCGAACCAGCGCTTCCTCGACGCCCCGTGGTGGGAGTCGCTGCGGCGCTGGTCCGGCGAACCGTCCGCGGTGCCGCCGTTGGGCAGCACGGTGCACGAGATGGACAAGGCCGGGGTTGGCGTGGGGCTGCTCTCCGCCTGGCACGCCCCTGGCGGGGTGCTGATCTCCAACGACGAAGTGGCCGAGGTGGTGCGGCAGCACCCGGACCGGTTCGCCGGGGTGGCTGCGGTGGACCTGAACGATCCGGTCGGCGCCGTGCGCGAGATCCGCCGCTGCGTGCGGGACCTCGGTTTCGTCGGGGTGCGCGTGGTGCCCTGGGTGTGGAACCTGCCGCCGAACGACCGCCGCTACTACCCGGTGTATGTGGCCTGCGTCGAAGAAGATGTGCCGTTCTGCACCCAGATCGGGCACACCGGCCCGCTCTGCCCTTCGGAGCCGGGACGGCCGATCCCGTACCTGGACGAGGTGCTGCTGGACTTCCCGGACCTGGTCGTGCTCGGCGGCCATGTCGGCTACCCGTGGATGGCCGAGGTGCTTTCGCTGGCCACCAAGTACCCGAACTTCTACGTGGACACCTCGGCCTACGCACTGCACCGGTTGCCGGCCGAGCTCGTCGAGTTCCTCCGCGGCCGCGGGCGCGGGCGGGTGCTGTTCGGCACCAACTACCCGATGATCACCGCGTCCAAGGCGCTGCGCCGGCTGGACGAGCTCGGCCTCGACGACGAAGCCAGGGAGTTGTTCCTCGGCGGCAATGCCCGCAAATTATTCGCCCTGCCCACCTCCTGAGTGAAAGATGTTTCGCCGCCCGTACTTCTGGGACATGATCCCACGCACGAGACCGGTCGGGTTCCATGATCACTCGTCTACCCTTGGGTCATGGGCCGGCCACCGACGCACACCGCGGACACCTTCCTGGACTCCGCGGCCGCCCTCTTCGCCGAGCAGGGCGCCCGCGCGGTCACGATGTCCGCCGTCGCGCGCCATTCCGGCGCCCCCAGCGGTTCGGTCTACCACCGCTTCCCGGACCGCCCCGCCCTGCTCTCCTCGCTCTGGGTGCGCACGGTCAGCCGGTTCCACCAGGGTTTCTTCGTGACGCTGGAAACCGAACCAGCCACCGAAGCCGCCATCGCCGCGGCCACCCACGCGGTCGCCTGGTGCCGCGAGCACCCTCAGGAAGGGCACGTCCTCTACGCCGGGAAACGCGCCTTCAGCCCGGAGGAATGGTCCGGGCCCGCCGTCAAGGAATGCGCGAAACTCGACGACGCGCTGGAAGCGGTCATCAACGGTCTGCTGGCCAGGTTGCGCCCGCTGGCCAGGGAAGACGTGCTGCTCGCCCTGATCGACCTGCCGTACGCGGTGGTCCGGCGCTACCTCACAGTCGGCCGCATCCCGCCGAAGAGCTCGCTGGACCTGGTGGAGCGCACCGCGCGGAAGCTGCTCACCGGCGGATCTCGGCCAGCCTGACCGGCCGCCGTTCCCGCCGCGAGGTCTCGCACGCCTCGGCGATGTAGAACGCCTCCAGCGCGTCCGCCGCACCGCACGGGCTTTCCGCCGCACCGGCCACCACTTCGGTGAAGGCGCGCAGTTCACGCACGTAGGCCGGATGGAAGCGCTCCAGGAAACCCGGATAGGCGGCGCTCGCGGACGGCCGCACCCCCGGTTCCGCCGAAGTCAGCGGCATCCGCTCGTCCAGCCCCACCGCGATGCTGTTCAGCGAACCGTGCACCTCGAGCCGGACGTCGTAGCCGGCCGCGTTGTACCTGGCCGCGGAAACCAGCGCGATGGTGTCGTCGTCCAGGGTGAGCACCGCGGCCGCAGTGGCCACGTCACCCGCTTCGGCGAAGAACTCCGCGCCGCGGTTGGTGCCCACCGCGTAGACCTCGGTGACCTCGCGGCCGGTCACCCAGCGGATGATGTCGAAGTCGTGCACGCCGCAGTCGCGGAACAGCCCGCCCGAATGCGGGATGTACTCGGCCGGCGGCGGTGCCGGGTCGAGCGTGGTGGCCCGCAGGGTGTGCAGCCAGCCGAGGTCCCCGGACCGGACCGCGTCGCGGGCGAAGGCGTAGCCGGGGTCGAACCGGCGCTGGAAACCGATCTGCACCGGCACCGTATCGGACCCAGTGGACCCAGTGGACACAGCGGACACAGTGGACTTACGGATCCGGTCCAGTACCGCCAGCGTGCCCGGAATGTCCGCCGCGACGGGCTTTTCGCAGAACACCGGGAGACCGGCGTCCACCGCCCTGATGATCAGCTCCGGATGCGCGTCCGTGGCGGCGGCCACCACCAGCCCGTCCAGCCCGGCGCCGAACAGCGCGTCGATGTCCGGGGCGTGCTCCACGCCCAGCTTCGCCGCCACCCGCTCGGCCCGCGCGGAGTCCGCGTCCGCCAGCACCAGCGACCCGACCTCGTCGAGGTCGCGCAGGATCTCCGCGTGCGTGCTGCCGATCCGGCCCGTACCGGCGAGTCCCAGCCTCATCTGCCTGCTCCTTTCACGATCGTTCCTCGTCCGGCGAACTGGTGGTCGAGCGGACCACCAGCGAGGGATGCAGCAGGCGGCGCACCGGCTCGGTGCGGGCTCCGCGCACCCGTTCCAGCAGCGCGTCGATCGCCAGCCGGCCCATCTCGGTGCGCGGCTGGTCGACCGTGGTCAGGGAGAGGTGGCGCAGCGCGGCCAGCGAGGTGTTGTCGTAGCCGACCACCGAGACGTCCTCGGGTACCCGGAGCCCGGCCTCCTCCAGCGCGGAGATCGCGCCGACCGCGTTGAAGTCGTTACCGGCCAGCAGCGCGGTCGGCCGGGACTCGACCGTCACCGAGCCCAGCAGTTCGTGCACGGCCTTCTCCCCCGCCGTGTCGGTGTGCTCGCTGGCCACCACCAGCGGCTGGAGGCCGTGCCGCCGCATGGCACTCCGGTATCCCTTGCGGCGGGCCGCCGCGGTGGCCGCGCCACCGCCGTCCAGATGCGCGATCCGCCGGTGCCCGAGGCCGACCAGGTGGTCCACCGCCAGTGCGGCACCGGCCTCGCCGTCGTCGTTCACGGTGTCCACAGTGGACGCTCGGGAGGTTCTGGAGACCAGCACCACCGGGCACTGCGCGGCCGCTTCCTCGATGGCCGCGGCGGGCAGCACCGGGGAGAGCAGCACGATCCCGGCCGGCCGGAAGGAGAGCAGGCTGCTCAGCGCGGTGCGCTCCCGGCTCGGACTGCGGCCGCCGGAGTTCAGGATCAGGTTGAACCCGGCCGCCTGCGCAGCGGCGTCGAGCCCCTCGACCACGTCCGCGAAGAAGGCGTTGCGCAGGTCCGAAACCATCACGCCGAGCACCGTGGACGTGCGGCTGGCCAGCGAACGCGCCATCACGTGCGGCGAGTAGCCCAGCTCCTCGGCGGCCCGGCGCACCGCGGCCCGCCGATGCTCGCTGACCTTGGGCGAACCGCGCATGACCAGCGACACCAGCGCGCGCGAGACACCGGCCCGCGCGGCCACGTCCTCCATGGTCGGGCGCACCATCTCCCACCACCCCGCTCCGGCCCCTTGACACTACCGTGACGGACGTTACAAGATTAGAGCGCTCTAATCAATAGAGCGCTCCAACGCCACGGGAGACGTCATGACCTTGCCGCTCGGGCTGCCCGAGATCCGTGTCGCCGCGGCCCCCATCTCCTGGGGTGTCTGCGAAGTGCCCGGCTGGGGCCGGGTTCTGGACGCGCCCACCGTGCTCGGCGCGATGGCCGAGCTGGGATTGACCGCGACCGAGCTTGGCCCGCCCGGTTACCTGCCGCGCGAGCCGGCCGAGCTGCGCGCGCTGCTCGACCGGTACGGACTGGGCCTGGTCGGCGGTTTCCTGGCGGTCGCGCTGCACGAGAACCCGGAAGCCGCGGTGGCCGCCGCGGAGGAGTCCGCCGCCCTGTTCGCCGCCTGCGGGGCCGAGGTGCTGGTGCTCGCTGCGGCCACCGGCCTGGACGGCTACGACGAACGCCCCGCGCTGACCGGGCCGCAGTGGGAGACGCTGGTCGCCACCGTGCACCGGATCGACGGCATCGCCGCGCGGCACGGCCTGCGCGCGGTACTGCACCCGCACGTCGGCACGCACGTGGAGACCGAGGCCGAGGTCGAGCGTTTCCTCGCCGACTCCGCGGTGGCGCTCTGCCTGGACACCGGGCACCTGCTGATCGGCGGCACCGACCCGGTCGGGCTGGCAGGGCGGCACCCGGACCGGATCGGGCACCTGCACCTCAAGGACGTCCGCGCCGGGCTCGCCGAGGACGTCCGCGCGGGCAGGCTGGCCTACACCGAAGCGGTCGGCAAGGGCCTCTACACCCCGCTCGGCGACGGTGACGTGGACATCGAAGCGCTGGTCCGGCTCGTGCACCAGGCCGGCTACCGCGGCTGGTACGTCCTGGAGCAGGACACCGCCCTCGGTGAGCGGGATTCCGCCGAACCGCCGACCGCCGACACCGCACGCAGCCTGGCGTGCCTTTCGGCTATCTTCACCCGCCTCCAGCCAACGCGGTGAGGCGGGCCTTCACCGCGGTCCAGATGTCGAAGACAGCGAGGAGAGACAATGAGGTCCCATCGCTTCAAGGCCGCCGCGGCGCTGGCCGGGCTGCTGCTGCTCTCGGCCTGCACCGGGCCGGCGGCCGAGCCGAAGGCGGGCACCGGGAACAGCTCCGGTGCGCCACCGCCCGAAGACGGGCCGCTGCGGGTGGCGGTCATCGCGCACGGCACGGCCGGTGACGCGTTCTGGAACGTGGTGAAGAACGGCGCCGAGGAGGCGGGCCGCCAACTCGGCGTGCAGGTGGAGTACAACGCCGACGGCGATCCCGGCAACCAGGCCAAGCTGATCGACAACGCGGTCGCGCAGCGGGCCGGCGGGCTGGTGGTGTCCATGGCCAACCCCGAGGCGCTCAAGCCGTCCATCGAAGCCGCGGTGCGCGCGGGCATCCCGGTGATCACCATCAACTCCGGCGAGGAGCAGAGCGCCGCGTACGGCGCGCTCACCCATGTCGGGCAGAGCGAGGGCATCGCCGGGGAACGGGCCGGGCGCCGGTTCCGCGAGCTGGGCAAGGCCAAGCTGCTCTGCGTGATCCACGAGGCCGGCAACGTCGGCCAGACCCAGCGCTGCGACGGCGCGAAACGCGGGTTCGGCGGCGACGTGCAGACCCTGCAGGTGGACATCAGCAACCCCACCGACGCGCAGTCCAGGATCAGGGGCGCGGTGCAGACCGACCCGGCCATCGACGCGGTGCTCACGCTGTCCTCGCAGGTCGCGGCCAACTCGGTGAACGCGATCAAGCAGGCGAACTCGGGCGCGCAGGTCGCCACCTTCGACCTGAACTCCGACGTGGTGTCCGCGATCAAGACCGGTGACGTGCTCTTCGCGGTGGACCAGCAGCAGTACGAACAGGGCTACCTGCCGGTGCTGTTCCTCAAGCTGCACCGCGACAACGCGAACGTGGTTGGCGGCGGGCGCCCGGTGCTGACCGGCCCCGACCTGGTTGAGAAGTCCAATGTGGACAAGATCGGCGGCTATGTGGAGCGGGGTACCCGATGACGGCGACACTCGACGAACGACTCGGCAGCCCGAAACTGACCGACCGGCTGGTGGTGCGCCCGGAGATCGGCGCACTGCTCGGCGCGCTGGTGGTGTTCGCCTTCTTCTCGGTGGCCACCGAGCAGTTCCTCAGCTCGAGCGGGGTGGCCACCTGGCTGGACGACGCGTCCACCCTTGGCATCATGGCGGTGGCGGTCGCGCTGCTCATGGTCGGCGGCGAGTTCGACCTCTCCGCCGGAGTGATGACCGCGTCCACCGCGCTGGTCACCGCGGTGCTGGCCACCCAGGCCGGCTGGAACGTCTGGCTGGCCCTGCTCGCGTCGCTGGTCTTCGCACTGGCCGTCGGCGCGTTCAACGGCTGGCTGGTCATGCGCACCGGGCTGCCCAGCTTCATCGTCACCCTCGGCACCTTCCTCGCCCTGCAGGGCCTGAACCTGGGCGTGACCAAGCTGGTCACCGGCACCGTGCAGGTGTCCGGGATGCGCGGCACCGACGGCTACGCCTCCGCCGGCTTCGTGTTCGCGTCCACTGTGGACATCGGCGGCACCCCGTTCCAGATCTCCATCCTGTGGTGGATCGGGTTCGCCGCGGTGGCGGCCTGGTTGCTGGTGCGCACCAGGTTCGGCAACTGGATCTTCGCCGTTGGCGGCAGCAAGCTCAGCTCGCGCGCGGTCGGCGTGCCGGTGGTGCGCACCAAGATCCTGCTGTTCATGACCACCGCGCTGGCCGGCTGGCTGGTCGGCTCGATCAACATCCTGCGGTTCGCCAGCGTGCAGGCGAACCAGGGCATCGGGCTGGAGTTCCAGTACATCATCGCGGCGGTGATCGGCGGCTGCCTGCTCACCGGCGGTTTCGGCTCCGCGGTCGGCGCAGCGATCGGCGCGCTGATCTTCGGCATGGCCCGCCAGGGCATCGTGTTCGCCCGCTGGGACAACGACTGGTTCATGTTGTTCCTCGGCATCATGCTGCTGGCCGCGGTACTGGTGAACAACGCCTTCCGGCGGCGAGCGGAAAGGGTCCGGCGGTGAGTGATTCCAAGAAAACGCTGCTCGAAGTGCGCGGGGTCGGCAAGACCTACGGCAGCGTGCTCGCGCTGCGCGATGTGTCCGCGGTGGTCAACGCGGGCGAGGTCACCTGCGTGCTCGGCGACAACGGGGCCGGCAAGTCGACCCTGATCAAGATACTGGCCGGGGTGCACCAGCACGACGCCGGCGAGTTCGAGGTGGAGGGCGAGCCGGTCCGGTTCGCCTCGCCCCGGGATGCGCTGGACCGCGGGATCGCCACGGTGTACCAGGATCTCGCGGTGGTGCCGCTGATGAGCGTTTGGCGCAACTTCTTCCTCGGCTCGGAACCCACCGTCGGCTTCGGCCCGTTCCGGATGCTGGACCGGCGCAGGGGCAGGGAGACCACCAAGCGGGCGCTCGCCGAGATGGGCATCGACCTGCGGGACGTCGAGCAGCCGGTGGGCACGCTCTCCGGTGGTGAGCGGCAATGCGTGGCGATCGCCAGGGCGGTGCACTTCGGCGCCAAGGTGCTGATCCTGGACGAGCCGACCGCCGCACTCGGCGTCAAACAGGCCGGGGTGGTGCTCAGGTACGTGGCACAGGCGCGGGACCGCGGGCTCGGCGTCGTGCTGATCACGCACAACCCGCACCACGCCTTCCCGGTGGCCGACCGGTTCCTGCTGCTCAAGCGGGGCGCGCCGCTGGGGGCCTACGAGAAGTCCGAGATCGACATCGGCGAGCTGACCCGGCAGATGGCCGGCGGCGCCGAACTCGAGGCGCTGGAGCACGAGCTGAACACGGCGGCGGATTCCTGATGGCAGGGGAGGCACTCGAAGCGCTCACCGTCGGCAGGGTCGGGGTCGACCTCTACCCGGAGCAGAGCGGGGTGCCGCTGGCCGAGGTGCGCAGCTTCGCCAAGTCGCTCGGCGGCACCGCGACCAACGTCGCGGTCGCCGCCGCGCGGCTCGGCCGCCGCTCGGCGGTGCTGACGAAGGTCGGCCCGGACGGTTTCGGCGACTACGTCCGGCAGGCGCTGGCCGGCTTCGGGGTCTCCCCCGCGCACGTCTCGACCGCCGCGGACCTGCAGACGCCGGTGGTGTTCTGCGCGCTCGACCCGCCGGCCGACCCGCCGCTGCTGTTCTACCGCTCCCCCATCGCGCCGGACCTCACCCTCACCGACGCGGACGTGCCGTGGGACGTGGTGGCCGCGGTGCCGCTGCTCTGGGTCACCGGCACCGGGGTCTGCACCGAACCCGCGCGCGGCACCCAGCGCCGGATGCTGGCGCACCGCTCGCGGCGCGCGCACACCGTGCTGGACCTGGACTACCGGCCGATGTTCTGGCCGGACAAGGCGACCGCCCGCGCGGAGATCGGCTGGATGCTCGACCACGTCACGGTCGCGGTCGGCAACCGGGCCGAGGTGGAGGTGGCGGTGGGCACCGCGGACCCGGACGAGGCCGCGCGCCGGATGCTGGCCAGGGGCGTCTCGCTGGCGGTGATCAAGAAGGGCGCGGACGGGGTGCTGGTGGCGACGCCCGAGGGCTCGTGGACCGTGCCCCCGCGGCCGGTGGAGGTGGTCTGCGGGCTCGGTGCCGGGGACGGTTTCGGCGGCGCGCTGATCCACGGGCTGCTGTCGGGCTGGGACCCGGTCCGGATCGCCCGCCACGCCAACGCGGCCGGCGCGCTGGTCGCGTCCAGGCTGGCCTGCGCGGACGCGATGCCGACCGCCGAAGAGATCGAGGAGCTGCTGTGAAACTCACCACCGCGCAGGCGCTGGTCCGCTGGCTGCTCGCGCAGCGCTCGGAAACCCTTGCCGGGCAAGAGGTCCCGCTGTTCCCCGGGGTGTTCGCGATCTTCGGGCACGGCAACGTGCTCGGCCTCGGCAGCGCGCTCGAGGAGTACCGCGAGCTGCTGCCGGTGTGGCGCGGCCAGACCGAGCAGGGCATGGCGCTGGCCGCGGTCGGCTACGCGAAGGCCGCGCAGCGGCGCCAGGTCGGCGTGGTCACGTCCTCGATCGGGCCGGGCGCGCTGAACATGGTCACCGCGGCCGGGGTGGCGCACGCGAACCGGCTGCCGCTGCTGTTGCTGCCCGGTGACACCTTCACCAGCCGCGCGCCGGACCCGGTGCTCCAGCAGGTCGAGCACTTCGGCGATCCCGGTGCCACGGTGAACGACGCGTTCCGCGCGGTCAGCCGGTACTTCGACCGGATCACCAGGCCGGAGCAGCTGATCGCCACCCTCCCGCAGGTGGCAAGGGTGCTCACCGACCCGGCGGGCACCGGCCCGGTGACCCTCGCGCTGCCGCAGGACGTGCAGGTGGAGACGTTCGACTTCCCGGACGCGCTGTTCGAGCCGATGCCGCACCGGGTGCCGCGCCCGCGGGCCGACCCGCGCGAGCTGGCCGGGGCCGCCGAGGTGCTGCGGTCCGCGGCCAGGCCGCTGCTGGTGCTCGGCGGCGGCGCCCGCTACTCCGGCGCGGCCGGCCGCGCCCTGCGGTTCGCCGAGGAGCACGGCGTCCCGGTGACCGAGACGACCGCGGGCCGCACCCTGCTGCCGCACGAGCATCCGCTGCACGCCGGGCCGCTGGGCATCACCGGTTCGGCGTCGGCGAACGCACTGGCCGCGGCGGCCGACGTGGTGCTGGCCGTGGGCACCCGGCTGCAGGACTTCACCACCGCGTCCTGGACGGTCTTCTCCCCCGACGTCCGGCTGGTCACCCTGAACACCGCCCGGTTCGACGCGGTGAAGCACGGCGCGCTGGCCGTGGTGGGCGACGCGGACAGCGGGCTGGCCGAGCTTTCCGGGCTGCTGACCGGCTGGCGGGCCGGCGAGGACTGGTCGGGCCGGGCGGCGGCCGAGCGCGGCCGGTGGGACGCGCACATCGACTCGCTGCGCGCACCGGGCGAAGGGCTGCCCACCTACGCGCAGGTGGTCGGCGCGGTGAACGAGCTGTCGACCTCGGAGGACTACGTGCTGACCGCGTCCGGCGGCATGCCCGGCGAGCTGGTCGGCGGCTGGCGCGCCGCCGGACTGTCCACTATGGACGTAGAGTACGGGTTCTCCTGCATGGGCTACGAGCTGGCCGGCGCCTGGGGTGCGGCGATGGCGCGCACCGGCGGGATCGTCACCACGCTGCTCGGCGACGGCTCGTACCTGATGCTGAACTCCGAGCTGTTCTCCGCCGCCTTCGCCGGCCATCCGTTCGTGGCGGTGGTCTGCGACAACGACGGCTACGCGGTGATCGCACGCCTGCAGGAGGGCCAGGGCGGCAAGGCGTTCAACAACCTGTACCCGGACTGCCGGAGCGAGCACGAGACCCCGCCGCGGGTCGACTTCGCCGCGCACGCGGCGGCGCTCGGCTGCGCGGTCTTCCCGGCCGAGGGCCTCGACGGACTCCGCTCGGCCTACCGCCGGGCCCGGGAGGCCGCGGTGGCGCAGCGCCGTCCGGCCGTGGTGACCATCCGCACCGACCCGCGCTCCTGGACCGAGGCCGGTGCCTGGTGGGAGGTCGGCGTACCCGAGCACGTCTCCGGCCGGGCCGAGTACGAGCAGGTAAAACCCACCCAGCTGCGCTACTCCCGCTCGTGAGTGAAAAGTGTTGTTCCAGCAACACTTTTCACTCACGACCGGCGAATCGCTCGGTCAGGTGATGGCGGGTGAGGCGGCGCTGGGCACCAGCAGTCTCGGGGTGCCCGAGCCGTCCGCCGGCACGGACCAGACGTCCGAGCCACCGCCGGCGCCGGGCAGCGCGTACAGCAGCGTGCCGTCGTCCTGCCACAGGGCCTGGTCGTCCACGCTCCGCTGCTCGGCCAGCGGCGTCTCCGCCATCGTCGCCAGGTCGAGCACGAAAAGCCGCCACGGCGCCGCCGCATCGGCAACGCGTTTCTTGAAGGCCAGCCGCTGCCCGTCCGGGGAAAGCGCTGGGCATTCCACGTTCTCCCGCAGCACCCGTCCGCCGTACCGGCGGTAGCCCGCCTCGACCAGGTGGGTGCGGCCCCTGCTGGCCATGGTGGCGTAGAACCGGTCACCGTCGGCCGCGAAGGTGATGCCCCAGTAGTTGACGTCCGCGGCGAAGTAGCGCTTTCCGTTCAGCAGCAAGGGAAGTTCCTCGATCGTCTTGACCAGCCGCCCGGTGTTCACCTCGAGAATGCCCGCGCGCGTGGAGAATCCCGTCTCGGCGTAGGAGTCACCGGTGACGAACAACGTCCAGAACGCGAACCTGCCGTCCGGCGACAGCCTGGCGCGGCTCGGCGTGCCGGGCAGTTCGAGCCGGTGCCGGACGTTGAGCGCGCGGTCGAGCACCAGCACGTCGGTGCTCGGCGGCAGCGCGCCGGGCCGGGCGGCCAGGCAGAGCGCGGTGCCGTCCCCGGACGCCGCGAACCGGTCGCAGCGCAGGTCCGCGGTCTGCCGGACCGCGCCGGGCTGTCCGAGCGGGACGGTCGCCAGCCTGCCGAAGTCCGGGCCGGCGGCGGTGTTGCGGAACAGCAGGCGGCCCGGCTCCACGGTGACCCGCTGGCCCGGCAGCACCGGGACCGCGTTCGTGCCGGCCTGGTCCTTCCCCTGTCCCCTGGCGTACAAGGTGTAGCCCACCGCCGCGCCGATCAGCACGAGCGTGCCGAACAGCGCGGCCAGCAACCTGATCCGGTGGTTCATGCCGGTACTCGCAGCGGCCGGAGGATCGCGGCGGCCAGCACCACCAGGCCGAGGGCGCACGCCGTGACCAGCACCGCCACCCGCAGGTCCCAGGCTGTCCACAGTGCGCCGAACAGGACCGAGGACAGCAACCTGGCGCCGGCCTGCCCGGTCTGCAGCAGCGCCAGCCCGCTGCCCCGCAGGTCCGCCGGCAGCAGCGGGCCCGCCGCCGCCATCAGCACCCCGTCGGTGGCCGCGTAGAACACGCCGTGCAGCACCAACGCGATCGCGGCCATGGCGAACCCGTCCACCGGCCCGAGCACGGCGAGCAGCGCGAGGATCAGCGCGACGTGCCCGCCGAGGAACACCCGCCACCGACCCACCCGGTCGGCCAGCCTGCCCACCGGCACCGCCAGCACCAGGAACACCCCGGCGGTTCCCAGTGGCAGCAAGGGAAAGTAGACCGCCGCGAGGTCCCAGCGCCGTTGCAGCAGCAGGTAGAGGAACGAGTCGCTGACGGTGACCAGGCCGAGCAGCGCGGCCCAGCCGCAGCTCCGGCGGAACGACGATCCGCGCAGCAGCCCGGCCGCCGCGCGAACCGAGATCGCGGCGCGGTCCACTGGCGGCCGCCGGTCGCGGACGAGCAGCACCAGCAGCAGCACCCCGAGCGACGCGATGCAGAAGCTGGTGAAGAAGACCGCGTCGTAGCTGCCCAGCGCGGCCCACAGCACGAACATCGCGACCAGCGGACCGAGGAACGCGCCCACGGTGTCCATCGCCCGGTGCACCCCGAACGAACGACCGAGCGCGCCCGGTTCGCCGCTCAACGAGATCAGCGCGTCCCGTGGTGCCGTGCGCAGCCCCTTGCCGGTGCGGTCCACGGCGAGCACCGCCCCGATCGCCGCGCTGGACCCGCCCGCGGCCAGCAGCCCGAGCTTGCTCACCGCGGACAGCGCATACCCGAAGCCGGCCACCGCCTTCAGCCGCCGCCACCGGTCCGCCAGATGCCCGCCCGCCACCCGGACCAGCACGGTCACCCCGGAGTACAGCCCGTCCAGCATCCCGAACTGCAACGGGCTCAGCCCCAGCCCGAGCACCAGGTACAGCGGCAGCACCGCGGTCACCATCTCCGACGAGATGTCGGTGACCAGGCTGACCGCGCCCAGCGCCAGCACGTTGGCCGGCACCGCGCGCCGCGCCCCGCCGGTACTGCCCGTGCCCCCGATCGCCTGGTGCGCCCGGCTGGTCGCGATGTACATGCCCGCCTCCCTCGTCAGTGGCAGCTGTAGGTCGGGCTGCTGTCGAGGGTTTTGCCGTCCAGGCCGAGCAACTGGGTGGCGAAGGTGGTGTCGGAGAGGTTCAGCTTGAGCACCCCGAACTCCGACAGCAGCTTCGCCGTCGCCGGGTGCGCGGCGTGCACGTCGTACAGCGTCATCCCGCCGGTGCCGCCGATGATCTGGGTCGGGCCGGCGGGATCCGGCTGCCCTTCGGCGTTCTGCGGCAGGAACCGCTCGTAGTGGTGGTCGTGCCCGTTGAGCACCAGGTCGACCTTGTTGTCCACCAAGGTCTGCCACAGCTCGTCCACGGTCGGGTTGTCCCCGTGGTCACCGGAGGAGTACCGCGGGTGGTGGTAGTACGCGGCCACACAGCCCTTGGTGTTCTTCGCCAGATCTTCCTTGAGCCAGGTGAGCTGCTCCGGCTCCATGGCGCCGGGGGCGAAGTCGTTGGAGTCCAGTGCGATGAAGTGCCAGTTGCCCTTTTCCCAGCTGTAGTACGTCTTCCCCGCGGGGGTGGCGATCGGGCCGAAGTAGTCCTTGTACCCGCCCAGCGGGGGATCGTCGTAGGTTTCGTGGTTGCCTGGCACGGGATGCGTGATGTCCTTGAACCGGCCCCAGGTGCTGTCGTAGTACTTCTCGAAGTCGGACAGGTGCGCGTCGTCGTACTGGTTGTCCCCCATGGTCAGCACGGCGGCCGGGTTCATCCCCTCGACCAGTTTCGCGGTCTTCGGATGCACGCAGCTGGAACTGGAGGCCAGGCACCGGTCGGCGATGTCGCCGGCGGCGGCCACCACGAAAGCGTTGCCACTGCCGGCCGTGGTCTTCAGCGTCACTTCGTCGCCGGGTGCCGAAACGTTCCCGGCGGCGTCCCTGGCGCGCACCGCGTAACGGTAGGCCGTGTCCGGCGAGAGACCGCTGTCGGTGAACGCCGTCGACGCGGCCGTGGCCACCACCGCACCGTCGCGCAGCACGTCGTAACCGGTGACGCCGACGTTGTCGGTGGCCGCGCTCCAGCCGAGCGCGGCACTGGTCGCGGTCACCGCGCCGGCCTTCAGCCCGGCCGGCGTGCTGGGCGCTACCGTGTCACCGCTGGCGTCCGAGGTGCCGAAGACCTCGACCTCCCAGAGCGAGTAGCCGTACTCGGTGGCACGCTCGGTGCCGACGAGCCGCGCGAAACGGCCGTGCGCGCCGAGGCCGGTCAGTTCGTCGGTGCCGCCGTCGCCCCCGGTGACCTCGCGCGCGGTGGACCAGTGGGTGCCGTCGTCGGAGACCTCCAGCCGGTACTTCGCGGCGTAGGCCGCTTCCCAGCTCAGCTTCACCCGGTGCACGGTGGACGGCCCGCCGAGATCGATCCGGATCCATTGCGGATCGGCGCTGACCGCACTGGCCCACCGGCTGCGGGGATCACCGTCCACGGCGAGGCCACCGGCGAACCCGCTGCCCTCCACAGTGGAGGTGGCCACCGGTTTTCCCTTGGACAGCAGCACATCGGCCGGCTGGGCGGTGGCGCTCGCGCTGATCATCGGAGGTAGTACCAGTATCGCGGCCACGGCGGGCGCGACCCGGCGGAGGCTGGCTGACTGCACGGCGTGCTCCTCTGCTTCCGGGCGAACTGGCGGCTGTTCGTTAAGAAACTTTATTAACGAGAAACTGTAACGAGTTGCCGTTTTCCGCGCAAGAACATCGCCCGGATGCCGTAGTGCTCAGTTCTGGAGCAGCCGCCTGACCTCGCGTACGGCGGCGCGGCCGGCCCGGTTGGCGCCGATGGTGCTCGCGGACGGGCCGTAGCCGACCAGGTGCAGCCGCGGTTCGGCGACCACCCTGGTGCCGTCCATCCTGATGCCGCCGCCCGGCTCGCGGATCCGCAGCGGCGCCAGGTGGTCGATCGCGGCGCGGAACCCGGTCGCCCACAGGATCACGTCGGCGCGCTGCGTGCTGCCGTCGGGCCAGACCACACCGTCGGGGGTGATCCGCTCGAACATCGGCCTGCGGTCCAGGATGCCGTCGCGTTGCGCGCGGACCACCTCGGGCGTGCGCGCCAGATCGGTCACGCTCACCACACTGGCCGGTGGCCTGCCGGCGCGCACCGCGCGATCCACCTTCGCCACCGCCTCCCGGCCCCAGTCCTCGTTGAACGGCTCCTCGCGGAACACCGGCGGACGGCGGGTGACCCAGGTGGTCTCCCCGGTGACCGCGGCGATCTCGAGCAGCAGCTGGACGGCCGAGGTCCCGCCGCCGACCACGATCACCCGCAGGTCCCGGAACTCCTCGGCCCCGGTGTAGTCCGCGGTGTGCAGCTGCCTGCCGGTGAAGGTCTCCTGACCGGGGTAGTGCGGCCAGAACGGCCGGTCCCAGGTCCCGGTCGCGTTGATCACCGCGCGGGCCGACCAGGTCTCCGCGGCGCTCGCCACCAGCAGCCGCTCGTCTGCACCGCGGCTGACCGAGAGCACGTCCACCGGCCGCCGCACGGGCAGGTCGAACTCGCGCTCGAAGGCGGCGAAGTACTCGGAGACCACCTCGGACGCCGGCCTGCGCACATCCGGCTCGCCGAGCGCCATCCCGGGCAGATCGTGCAGCCCGTGCACCTTGCCCAGCACCAGCGACGGCCAGCGGTACTGCCAGGCACCGCCGGCCCGCTTGCCGTGGTCCAGCAACACGAAGCCGCCGGGCAGCCCGGCGCGGCGCAGAAAGTAGGCGGCCGACAGCCCCGCCTGCCCGGCGCCTACCACCACCACGTCGGTCTCGTGATCCGCCTTCGTCTCCACACCGGCTTCAACGATCCCCGCCGCCGGGCACTTCCCTCCGCACCCACGACCCCCGTCACACCACCCAGGGTCAGCGGCGGCGGGCGCGGCGGAGGGCGAGCACCGCGAACACGGCGGCGGCCACGGCCAGCACCGGGGCCAGCCGCTTGAGCACCGAGTCGCCGGCGTAGTCGAACAGGTCGATCGGCTCGGCCTCCGGCTGCTCCGCCGGTTTCACGCTCTCCAGTTTGGGTTTCGGCGGTGCGACGGGCTCCGGCTCGATTTCCTCCTGCGCCTCGGCGGCCGGGGCGGCCAGCTTCTCGGACAGACAGGCCGCGAAGGAGTCGAGGAGCTTGCCGCCCACCTCGGAGATCAGCCCGCGGCCGAACTGCGCGGGACGGCCGGTGATGCTCAGGTCGGTGTCCACCTTGCCCGTGGTCGAACCGCCCTCTTCGGTCAGCGTGAGGGTGACCGTGGCGGCCGCCGTGCCGGCGCCCCTGGCGTCCTTGCCGGCGGCCTTGACGACCACCTTGCGTGCCGCCTCGTCCTTCGTCACGAACTCGGCAGATCCCTTGTACAGCAGCGAGATCGGCCCGAGCTTGACCTTCACGGTGCCCTTGAAACTGTCGCCGTCGACCTCGGTCAGGGTGGCGCCGGGCATGCACGGTGCCACCCGCTCGGGGTCGAGTACCGCCCGCCACACCTCGTCCAGGGACGCCGGGACGGTGAACTCGTGCTCCAGCTTCACCGGCGCACACTCCTTTCTCTCACTGTCCGGAAACGCAGCGAAGGCCACCTTGCCTGCGTTGAACGCAGCGAAGGTGGCCTTCGCTGCAGGTGTCAGGCGCTGAGCGCGGCGGTGACGGCGCGGCCGGTGAGTACGCGGGCGAGGTGCTGCCGGTACTCGGTGTCCGCGTTGCCGTCCGCGGTCGGGCTGGTGCCCTCGGCGGCGTGCTCCGCGGCGGCGCGGATGGCGTCCGAACCGGCGGACTGACCGAGCAGCGCCTGCTCCACCGCGGTGGCCCGGACCGGGGTCGCGGCCATGTTCGTCAGCGCGACCCTGGCTTCGGCGATGGCGCCGCCGTCGGCCCGCACGGTCACCGCGACCGCCACCATCGACCATGCCTGTGCGACCCGGTTGAACTTCTCGTAGTGCGCCGACCAGCCGGTGTGCTTGGGCACCCGCACCTCGACCAGTATCTCGTCCGCAGCCAGCGAGGTGGTGAAGAAGTCCTGGAAGAACTCGGCCGCGGCCACCGTGCGACGGCCGCCAGGACCGGCCAGCACCATCTCGGCGTCCAGCGCCAGCGCCGGGGCGAGCAGGTCACCCGCCGGGTCGGCGTGCGCGATCGAACCGCCGAAGGTGCCCCGGTGCCGCACCTGGGGATCGGCCACCGTGTCGGTCGCCTTGCCCAGCAGCGCGGCGTGTTCGGCGACCAGCGCGTCCCGCTGCACCTCGTAGTGCGTGGTCATCGAGCCGATCACCAGCGCGTCGCCGTCTTCACGGATACCGCGCAGCTCGGCCACCTTGCCGAGGTCGACCAGGACGGTCGGCGCGGCCAGCCGCATCCGCAGCACCGGCAGCAGGCTCTGCCCGCCGGCCAGCACCTTGGCGTCCTCGCCGGCGTCGGCCAGCGCACGGACCGCTTCGTCCACTGTGGACGGAGCCGTGTAGTCGAAGGCGGCGGGGATCATCGGGCACCTCCAGCGGCGTCGATCGAACCGAGCCCGCCACCGGGTTCGGTACCTGCTCCGCCCTCCGCGGTGCTGCCGCGATGGATCGCGGACCACACCCGCATCGGGCTCAACGGCATCTCGATCTCGTTCACCCCGAGATGGCGCACCGCGTCGATCACCGAGTTGACCACCGCCGGGGTGGCCGCGATCGTGCCGGCCTCGCCGACTCCCTTGACGCCAAGCGGGTTCGTCGTGGACGGCGTCTCGGTGCGGTCGGTGACGAACGAGGGCAGGTCCGCCGCCGATGGCAGCAGGTAGTCGGCGAAGGTGCCCGTGGTCAGGGTGCCCGACTCGTCGTGCACCGCCTCCTCGAACAGGGCCTGCGCGATGCCCTGGGCGAGCCCGCCGTGCACCTGCCCCTCCACGATCAGCGGGTTGACCACCGCGCCGACGTCGTCGACGCAGACGTACTTGCGCAGCGCGACCCGACCGGTCTCGGTGTCCACCTCGGCCGCGCAGAGGTGCGTGCCGTGCGGGAAGGAGAAGTTCTCCGGGTCGTAGACGGCCTCCGAGTCCAGCGTGGGCTCCACCCCGTCCGGCAGGTCGTGCGCGGCGAACACGGCCAGTGCGACGTCCTGGATCGTGGTCGCGGACTCGGTGCCCCGCACGGAGAACTTGCCGGCGCCGAACTCCAGGTCGTCCTCCGCGCACTCCATCATGTGCGCGGCGATGGTGCGGGCCTTGGCGATCACCTTCTCCGCCGCCTTGACCAGCGCGATACCGCCGACGGCCAGCGAACGCGAGCCGTAGGTGTCCAGCCCCTTGTGCGAGGAGTGGGTGTCGCCGTGCAGCACCTCCACGTCCTCGAAGGCCACGCCGAGCTGGTCGGCCACGATCTGGCTCCACGCCGTCTCATGTCCCTGGCCGTGCGCCGAGGCGCCGGTGATCACCTCGACCTTGCCGCTGGGCAGCATCCGGATCGCCCCGTGCTCCCAGCCGCCGGCACCGTAGTCCAGCGAGCCGAGCACCCTGGACGGGGCGAGCCCGCACATCTCGGTGAAGGTGGAGATGCCGATCCCGAGCTGGACCGGGTCGCCGCTCTCCCGGCGTTCCTTCTGCTCGCGCCGCAGCCCGTCGTAGTCGAAGAGCTCCTTGGCCTTCGCGGTGGCCGCCTCGTAGTTGCCCGAGTCGTAGGTGAGCGTGGAAACGGTGGTGTACGGGAACTCCTCGTGGGAGATCCAATTCTTCTCCCGCAGCTCCAACGGTTCCATGCCGAGCTCCGCGGCGAGCTCGTCCATCATCCGCTCGATGCCGAAGGTGGCCTCCGGGCGGCCGGCGCCGCGGTAGGCGTCGGTCAGCGTGGTGTTG
This sequence comes from Amycolatopsis nigrescens CSC17Ta-90, assembly GCF_000384315.1. Taxonomy (GTDB): domain Bacteria; phylum Actinomycetota; class Actinomycetes; order Mycobacteriales; family Pseudonocardiaceae; genus Amycolatopsis; species Amycolatopsis nigrescens. Next base: position 890,488 of record NZ_ARVW01000001.1, read on the forward strand.
GTGAACACGTTGGTGCAGGCGAAGTGGTACGCCGGGATCTTGTAGATCGCGTTGAACATGAACGCGCCGAGGATCGGCACCCCTGGGCCGACCAGGCCGAGGTAGGCGCCCATGTCGGCGAGCAGCTCCACCTTCAGCCCGGTGACCTTGCCGTCCCTGGTCGAGGTGATGGTGATGTCCTGGATCTGGTCGCGGCCGTGGTGCGCGGCGAGCATCGTCTCCGTGCGCGACTCGGTCCACTTCACCGGCTTGCCGAGCTTCTGCGCCACCAGCAGCGACATCGTCTCCTCGGGCAGCACCGCGATCTTGCCGCCGAAACCGCCGCCGACGTCCGGCGCGATCACGCGCAGCCGGTGCTCGGGAATGCCGAGGGTGAGCGCGCACATGGTCTTCAGGATGTGCGGCACCTGGGTGGCCGACCACATGGTCAGCTGCGCGGCGGTCGGGTCCACCACGCAGGACCGCGGCTCCATGAACGCCGGCACCAGGCGCTGCTGGCGGAACCGCCGCTTGACGGTCACCTCGGCGTTCGCGATCGCCTCGTCCACGCTGCCACCGGAACCGGCCTCGGCGGAGTCGAAGACCCACAGTGCGTTGCGGTTGGTGCCCAGCTCCTCGTGCACCAGCGGGGCGCCTTCGGCCAGCGCGTTCTCCAGGCCCAGCACCACCGGCAGCTCTTCGTAGTCGACGTCGATCAGTTCCAGCGCGTCCTGCGCCTCGGCCGCGGTGCGCGCGGCGACCACCGCCACCCCTTCACCGGCGAAGTTCACCGTGTCCGCGGCCAGGATCGGGCGGCGGGGGTGCTTCATGTCCGGGGTGATCGGCCAGGCGCAGGGCAGCGCGACCGAGCCGTCCGGATCCAGGTCGGTCGCGGTGTAGACGGCCACCACACCCGGTGCCCGCTTCGCCTCGGTGACGTCGATCGAGCTGATCCTGGCGTGCGCCATCGGGCTGCGCAGCACCGCGAGGTGCAGCATCCCGGGCAAGGTCAGGTTGTCGGTCCAGCGGGTGCGGCCGGTGATCAGCCGCGCGTCCTCCTTGCGGAGCCTGGACTTGCCTACCTCGGGTTCGAGGGTGGAGGTCATCACTCACCACCCCCGCCGACCCGCGAAGCCGTGTCGGCGGCCGTTCCGGTCCCCACGTCCTCGGTGATTCTCTCCGCGTCCGGCCCGGCGCCGGGTCGCATCTGGTGCGCCGCGTCGCGCACCGCGCGCACGATGTTCTGGTAGCCGGTGCACCGGCACAGGTTGCCTTCGAGACCCTCGCGGACCGCCTTCTCGTCCGGATCGGGATTCTCCGCGAGCAGGTCGATCGACTGCATGATCATGCCGGGCGTGCAGAACCCGCACTGCAGCGCGTGGTTGTCGTGGAAGGCCTGCTGGACCGGATGCAACTGGCCGTCCCTGGCCAGTCCTTCGACCGTGGTTACCTCGTGGCCGTCGGCCTGGACCGCGAGCACCGAACAGGACTTCACGCTGTGCCCGTCGAGATGGACGGTGCAGGCGCCGCAGTTGCTGGTGTCGCAGCCGACCACGGTGCCGACCTTGCCCAGACGTTCACGCAGATGGTGCACGAGCAAGGTGCGGGGCTCGACATCGTCGGTGTAGCTGGTTCCATCCACGTTGACGGTGATGCGCATCGGGCCTCCAGTGGTGGGAGCTGGCGGTGATCGTGCTCACACAGGAGCGTGCTACTTCAACCCCGCCGGGACAACCCCCGCCCTGGTGACCCGTTCGCGCAGCACTCCGCAGGTGCGGCGGCAACTCGATCATCGACCCGAATACGCGGAACTCGCCGCGCTGCTGCCCTCAGCCGTGGATGCGCCCCGCGAGGTCGGTCAGCCGCCTGCCGCCGCCGCCCCAGCGGAGCGCGACGATCTCCGCGGCGATCGACACCGCGGTCTCCTCCGGGGTGCGCGCGCCGAGATCCAGCCCGATCGGTGAAGCGAGCCCCTCCAGCTCCGCCTCCGTCAGCCCGGCGTCGCGCAACCGCGAAAAGCGGTCGTGGTGGGTCTTCCGCGAACCCATCGCGCCGACGTAGCCGACGTCCAGGCGCAGCGCGACCTCCAGCAGCGGCACGTCGAACTTCGGGTCGTGGGTGAGCACCGCGATCGCGGTGCGCCGGTCCACCCTGCCCGCCTCGGCCTCGGCGCGGAGATAGCGGTGCGGCCAGTCCACCACCACCTCGTGCGCCTCCGGGAACCGGCTGGTGGTGGCGAAGACCGGACGGGCGTCGCAGACGGTGACCTGGTATCCGAGGTAGGCGCCCATCTTGGCCATCGCGGCCGCGAAGTCGATCGCGCCGAAGACCAGCAGCCGGGGCGGCGGCTCGAAGGAGTTCACGAACACCGTCATGCCCTCGCCGCGGCGCTGGCCGTCCGGGCCGTAGTGCAGCACCCCGGTGCGGCCCCCGGCGAGCATGCCGCGAGCGTCGTCGGCGACGGCGTCGTTCATCCGGGTGGAGCCCAGCGTGCCGGCCACCCGGTCCGGCCAGATGATCAGGTGCCGCCCGAGCAGGCCGGCCTCCTCGTGCTCCACCACGGTCACCACCGCGACCGGTTCTCCCCGGCGCACCGACTCGACCACGTCACCCAGCTCGGGAAGGGTCTCCGAGTCCACCCGCTCCACGTAGACGTCGATGATCCCGCCGCAGGTGAGCCCGACCGCGAACGCGTCGTCGTCGGTTACCCCGTACCGCTGCAGCACCGGGGTGCCGTCCGCGACCACCTGCTGGGCCAGCTCGTAGACCGCGCCTTCCACGCAGCCGCCGGAAACGCTGCCCACCACCTCACCCCCGGCGCCGACCAGCATCGCCGCGCCGGGCGCGCGGGGCGCCGACGAGAAGGTGGCCACCACGGTGCCGAGGCCGACCACTTCGCCGTCTTGCCAGCGCCGGTACAGCTCGTCCAGGACGTCATGCATCACGAATCTCCCGCAACAGTAGTTCCAGTGTGCGCAGGCTGTGGCCGGCCAGCAGCCGGTCGATATGCGGCAGCGCCACCGCGATCCCGGACTGGACCGGCTGGTAGCCGTCCCGCCCGGCATGCGGGTTCACCCAGAACACAGCGTGCGCCAATCTCCGCATTCGTGCCAACTGCTCGCCGAGCAGGGCGGGGTCGCCGCGCTCCCAGCCGTCGGAGAACACGGTGACCACCGCGCGCCGGGCGACCCCGCGCTGGCCCCAGCGGTCCAGGAAGATCCGCAGCGTCTCGCCGAGCCGGGTGCCGCCGGCGAAATCGGCAACCGCGTTGCCCGCGGCCAGCATCGCGCGTTCCGGGTCCCGCTGGCGCAGCTGGCGCGAAACCCTGGTCAGCCTGGTGCCGAGGGTGAAGACCTCGACGGTGGCCGGTGCCCGCCGCACCACGACGTGGGCGAAGCGGAGCAGCGCGTCCGCGTACGGGCTCATCGATCCGGAAACATCCAGCAGCAGCACCACTTTGCGCGGGCGGCGGGCGCGGCGGCGGTGTGCCGGCCGGACCGGCTCTCCCCCGGCGGCGAGCATCGCGCGCAGCGTGCGGCCGGGGTCCAGCTGCCCGCGGTTCGCCGGCCTGCGGCGCGACGACCGCCGCGTCGGCGGCTCGGGCCGCAGCACCGCGAGCAGCTCACGCAGGTGGATCCGCTCGGCCACGGACAGCTCGCTCAGGTCCCGGCGGCGCAGCACCTCGGTGTCACTGGCCGCGGTCGGCAGCTGATCGGCGTCAGCGCCTGCCTGGCCGCTGTCGGCCCCCTGCGCCGACAGCGACGCGATCCGCACCTGTTTCGGCTTCGGCTTCGTGCCGGCCACCAGCCCCGGCGTGTCCACCGAGAACCACTGCGCGAAGGCGTCGTCGTAGCGGGGTAGGTCGTCCGGGTCCGCGCACAACGTCAACCGCCCCGCCCAGTACAGCTGCGTCACGTCCCCCACGTCGAGCTCACCCACCGCCGCCAGATACGCCTCCACCCGCACCGGCCCGCACTGCACCCCGGCCTCACGCAACGCCGTCGCGAAGCCGACCAGCCCCGGCAACGGATCTCGCGGGTCGTTCGTGCCCATCCGTCCATTGTCCCCCGCCCCGCCCACCCCGGGTACTGGCCGACCCCACAACCCGGCCGGGCTCCCCGCCCTCCAGCCCCGTCGTTTCCCACAGTCCCCGGCCGGTTCCACGGCTACCCTGGCAAATCGATCAAGCACGGGGGGAGTCCGATGCGGGCGAGATGGTTATGGGCGGCGGCGGTCTTGCTGCTCCACGGTTGTAGCTCCAGCACGAGCGGTACAGCGGCGCCCGCCGACGCACCTGCACCCGCGTCAGAGGCTTCGCCGGTGCCCAGTACGCCACCGGGTTTCGTCCACCGGCTGCCGGCGGACAACTGCGAGGCATACGTTCCGGCGGATGAGCTGACGCGCCTGCTGAAGGAAACCGTCCAGCTGCTGAACGACAACTACTCCGGCAAACCGGAGATCGGGCACGAGTTCCTGACCTGCCGCTGGACGGGCACCTCGAGGATCCCGGACAAGGACATCGGGGTCTACAGCCGCACCATAAGCCTGACCTTCGAGCGGACGGGCGTGACGGCCGCCAAAACCGAGGAGGAAGCGATCCGGCAGGCCGGCAGGTCATTCGAAGATTGGTTCTCGCCCGCGAAGTGGCGCCGCGTCGAGGTCCACGGTACCGACCGGGCTGCCCGCCACAACTTGGAGCCCGAACGGTCGATCATCCTCGGTCTCCTGGCCGAGAACGTCCGGTTCCAGGTCGACTACAGCAACCCGGACCTGCCCCAGGAGCAGGTCGAGAAGGAAGGCCTCGGACTCGCCGCGATGATGATCGACCAGCTGAAACGGTGATCAACATCGAGATGCCCCGAACCGGCCTTTCACCGGGGAACGATCCGCTACCCTGGCACGTCAGAGGGTCACCGCTGGACGCAAAGGGGAGACGGGTAATGGCTGAGCAAGGGTTCGGAGCGGTCGGCCAGGCCGTAGCGTCCGCGCAGAACATCCTGGCCGACTTCGTCCCCTGGGAGAACGAGCCGAGACCCCTCGCCGGCGGCGTCTCCGGCGGCTTCACCTTCCCCAGCGCGGACGACATCGAAGAACTGCTCGGCCTGTGGCGCGCCCGCGCCGAAAGCATCGCCAAGCGCGGATCCATCGTCGAACAGCTCATCGGCAACCTTGGCGTCGCTCGCCCGGCTCCGGACGACGCCAGTAACGGCTTCCAGAAGACCTTCGCCGACTGCTTGGCCAAACTCCAGGAGCAGCATGACTCGATGCTCGCCTACATCCAGGAATACATAGCCAAGCTGGAAACCGCCAAGACGGAGAAGCAGACGGGCGAACAGAACGCCGCGGAGGCGGCCAGCAAAGCGGGCGGGGATTCCGGCCAGTGAGGACCCGACGCAAGCTGGCGATGTCCGCGCTCGGCATCGCACTCGCCACCATCCTGATCGGCTGTTCGCAGCCCGTCGGCGGGACCCCGGAGGCCACGCCTTCGACCGGGGCAAGCTCGGCAGGGCCGGCCAGGCCGGAGATCCCCAGGGTCAGCCGGCCGCTCAACGCGGATCCGTACCTAGCGAAGCCGTGCGAGCTCGTGCCGACCGAAATCGTCACCGAACTCGGTTTTTCCGGTCCTGGCTCGACCAACCCGGCATACGAACTCGCCCCGCCGGGCATGACGGACGGACCTAGTTGCAGTTGGGGCGCATCGCCTGGGCAGACAATGGGTTTGGTGATCGAAACCAAACTGCGCGAACTGAGCTTGGGCGGACTCAGCGGTATCTACAGCTTGCACGACCAAGGGCGATTCACCTTCATCGAACCGACGGAGGTTTCGGGATACCCGGCTGTACACGCCGACTTCACGGACCGGCGGAAATTCGGCAGTTGCCGGATCTACTTCGGAGCAGCCGATGACTTGGCAATTCTGGCCAGCATCGGGGCATACACGAACAAGACCCAGTCCTGCGAGGCGGCCACGAAAATCGCGGACGGCATAATAAAGAAGCTGCAAGGGGGCGCATGAAAATGGGAGCTCTGGACGGCACTCAGATCTATCAAAATTTCACCCAGGGCAATTCACGCGGCCTGCATAACGTGGCAACACTGCTACGTGAACTGTCGAAGGGCTACGACGACGAGGCGGAAGCGATCAAGGCGCTTCAGGAGCGCATGGCGCCGGCTTGGACCGGCAACTCCGGCGACTCCGCCTACGCGGGCGCGGGCCCTCTGGCCAGGGCGTACGCGGAGTCTGCGGTGCCGCTGGACGAGACCAACAGGTCGATGATCGAGCAGTCTTCGACGTTCGACCGGTCCAAGAGTGCCGTGGTCCCGGTGCCGCCGGCTCCGGAGAAGCCGAGTGGCTGGTCCACCGGGCTCAAAGCCGCTATTCCGATCGTGGGGCCCGCGCTGGCGGTTAATGACGTCAAGTCGTACGAGAACGGGATGAACAAGCACAACGCTGCCAACGAGACGAACGTCCGGGTGATGGACCAGTACGCCTCGGCCACATCGTCTACGCGCAGCCAGATCCCGATGGACTACCAGACCCTGCCGTCGAGCGACGGAGCCGCGATCACTTTCGGCGACAGCGCGATCATCGGTGGGCAGGGGAAGAACCCGAATGTGCGGCAGGTGACGCAGAGTTCGGGGACCGAGTCGTACCAGGCACCGACGGGCGGGAGTGTCAGCCAGGTGGGTGCGGCGCCGAACACGAGCAGTGCGGCGCCCGCGACCGGGGCCGCGATCCCGTCGCAGGGTGGTCCCAGCGGTGGCAACCTGGGCAACCTGCCGAACGTGCCCGGCGGCGGGCAGGGCGGGCCGAACACCACACCGGGCGGCTACCTGCCCAATCAGCCGATCGGGCGGAACCAGGACGGCACGGGACGGACCGGCAGCGGGCGCACCCCGACGAGCACCGGGCCGGGCACCGGCTTCGGGCGTTCGACCAGCACCGGCGCCGGTACGGGTACCGGCAGCGGGCAGGGCCGGGGCAGCGCGGCCGGGCGGCTGCTCGGCGAGGGCACCGGCGGCCGCGGCGGGGTCGGCGAAAGCGGCCGCGGCATGGGAGCCGCGGAACGGGGGCTCGGCGCGGGCAAAGGCACCGGCGCCGGGATGCCGGGCGGCTCGGCGGCGGAAGCGGCCGCGGGCCGCGGCGCCGCCGGGGCGGGCGGCCGCGGTGCCGCGGGCGGCATGGGCGGGGCCCCGATGGGCGCCGGCCGTGGCCAGGGCAGCGAGGACGAAGAGCACCAGCGCCCGGACTTCCTGATCGAGGCCGACCCGGACTCGATCTTCGGTACCGACGAGCGCGCCACGCCGCCGGTCATCGGCGAATAGCCACCGACCGACAAGGAAGCACAGCGAATGCCTGCGGTTAGAAGCGACTACGTGCAGTTGCCGGTCGGCGCACTGGCCGGGCTGGCCGAACAGGAACGGGCCGGTGCGCTGCACGTGGTGCTGCGTCCGGAACCGCTGTGGCTCAGCGACGACGAGAAGCTGCACGCCAAGGAGCGGATGCAGCAGGCGCTCGGCGAGGCGGGGCTGGTGGACGGCCGCGGCCGGATCGAGGTGGACTTCCTCGACTGGCTGCCGCTGCTCACCACACCCTCGCTGGAGTACTACGGCTGGGCGAACGACGGCGAACGCACCTTCGGGGTACTGGCCGCCGCGCGCGGCCTGCAGGGCATCATCGCGATCCGCTCCGGCGACGGGGTGGCGATCCGGACCGTCCGACGGGACCGGCTGCCCGAGTCGCTGGTCGCGGAGCTGCCGGAGGTCGCACCCGGTGCCGGCAGGCCGTTGATGGTCCGGATCGCCGAGCTGGAGGAGGCCGGCCGCCGCACCACCACGGACATGCTGCCTCCGCCGGCGATCCGCGAGCTGGTGAAGGTGCTGCAACGCCCGGTCGAAGGTACCGGCGAGCTCTACGCGGGCCGCCGTGACGAAGTCGGCCGCTACACCCGCCTCGAACAGCCGCTGCACTACGCCGACACCGACTGGGGCCGGTACCTCAACTACACCGTCGGGTCGGGCGACGATGCGGAGGTCCACCTCGCCCCCGGGCACCCCAACGCACTGGTCAACGCGCTGCTCAAGCTGGAACACACCCTCGACGGCTAGGCGCGGACGAACCAGCGGTTCAACGCGTCGCCGAGTCCGGTCAGGTCGCCGTCTTCGGCGGCCCATGCCACGCAGCCGTCCGGACGCGCCAGCAGGCCCGAAAGCGAGCCGCCGTCCGCTGCCTTCGCGGTCACCACCCCCACGCCGCTGTACTTGCCGGCGAGTGAGCGCAGCTCCGCCGAATCGGCGAGGTCCAGCAGCACCGCGGCGCCGTCCCGGCAGTGCTCGCCGCCGGGCATCCGCTGTCCGGCGCGATCGAGGGGGTGATCGGGTTCTGGCAGGTGCTGCGGTCCAGCGAGGCGCTGGTCGGCCGGATGTACGCCAGGCTGGTGGCCGGGCTGCTCGCGGCCACCATCGGCGCCGTTTTCGACACCGCGGTGCAGCGCATGCTCGCCGGTGACCGGGTCGACGAGGTCCGCCGCGACCAGGCCGGGGTGATCGACCATGCCTTCGATCTGCTGGAGCGCGGGATCGGCGACTACGGCTCGACCAGGTGACACCAGGCCGCTACCGTGAACCGATTCGGGTAACTCCGGCATCTGGCACTGGGGGCACCGTCATGGGATCTTTCCGTCCTGCCTTGATCTTCGCCGTCGTGCTGGCGCTGGCCGGCATCACACCCGCGTCAGCCACCGCCGCCGCACGGCCGCACCGACCGATCCCGGTCGTCTACGACAGCGACCTCGACTTCGACGACGCGGTGACCCTCGCCTACCTGTGCCGCGAGCACAAGCGGCAGCGGATCGATCTGCGCGCGGTGACCGTGACCAACAACGGGATCGGCGTTCCCGGCCGGGCACTGACCCACGCCCGCAGCATCCTCCGGCACTGCGGCCTTTCCCAGGTGCCGGTGGCCGACGGGTCGGACACCGGGGTGCACCCACCGCCGCCGGAAGCCCTCGAGCTGTTCGAGCGGGTGCTCACCGGCGCACTGGGCGACGGCGACCGGCCGGACCAGCCCGCCCCGGTCCCGGCGGCCAGGCTGATCGCGGACACCGTGCGCCACTCCGGCAGGCAGGTCACCGTGCTGGCCACCGGTCCGCTGAGCAATGTCGCCGCGGCCGTGCGCGATCCGCGGGTGGCCGAGCGGATCGACCGGCTGTACGTGATGGGCGGCGCGTTCGACGTGCCCGGCAACCTGTTCGGCTCCACCGCGGGCGGGTTCGACAACACGCAGGAGGTCAACATCTGGCTGGACCCGCCGTCGGCCGGCGAGGTGTTCGAGCGGGTGCCGCGGGCACGCGTGCGCATCGTGAGCCTGGACGCCACCCAGTACGTGCCGATCACCCTGCCCTACCTGGCCCGGCTCGGCGCCGAAGCGGAGACCGAAGAGGCCAGGCTGGTGCACCGGATCATGAGCCACCCGGAAATCCCGCCGCTGGTCGAGGACGGCGGCATGTTCTGGTGGGACCCGCTGGCGGCGACCTCGATCCTGGACCACCGCATGGTCGGCTACCGGGTGCGGAAGGTGGACGTGGTGCTGCCCGGCGTCTCCTCCGGCCGCACCGTCGTGACCCCGGACGGCACCCCGCAGCGGGTCGCGCACACCGCCGACCGGGCACGGTTCGAGCGGACCTTCCTCACCCGCCTCAACGGTCGTGAGTGAAAAACGTTGCCCCAGCAACACTTTTCACTCACGAGGTCGCGAATGGCTTCACTGGGCGAAAAGCACGTCGAGCTTGGCGCGGACGCGGTCGATGTCCTCGCTGTACTTCAGCACCGCACCCAGCGTTTCCGCCGCCGACTCGGCGTCGAGGTCGGTGCGGGACAGGGTGTCCAGCGCCATCGCCCAGTCCAGCGACTCGGCGACGCCCGGAGGTTTGAGCAGCTCCAGCTCGCGCAGCCGGTGCACCGCGGCGGCGACCTGGGTGGCCAGCCGCTCACCGATCCCGGGCAGCCGGTGGCGCAGGATGGCGACCTCGCGGGCCAGGTCCGGATGCTCCAGCCAGTGGTACAGGCAGCGGCGCTTGAGCGCGTCGTGCACCTCGCGGGTGCGGTTCGAGGTGAGCACCACCAGCGGCGGTTGCGCGGCCCGCACCTCACCGAACTCCGGGATAGTCACCGCGTTCTCGTCCAGCAGCTGCAGCAGGAAGGCCTCGAACTCGTCGTCGGCCCGGTCGATCTCGTCCACCAGCAGCACGCACGGCGCGGAGGTCAGCGCCAGCAGCAACGGCCTGGCCAGCAGGAAACGCTCGGTGTAGAGCGACTGCTCGGCGGCCTCCACGTCAAGTCCGCCGTCACCGGCTTCCAGTGCCCGCAGGTGCAGCAGCTGCCGCGGGAAGTCCCATTCGTACAGCGCCTGCGCGGCATCGATGCCCTCGTGGCACTGCAACCGGATCAGCGGCAGGCCGAGCCCCCGCGCCAGCGACACCGCGAGCGAGGTCTTGCCGGTGCCCGGCTCGCCTTCGCAGAACAACGGCCGCTGCATGCGCAACGCGAGGAAGGCGGCCGTCGCCACCCCGTCGTCGGCTAGGTAGCCCACGGATTCCAGGGTCCGTGCCAGCTCGCGGGGTGAACCGAGGTCGCCTGTCACCCGTCCGACACTAGATCGTCGGGGCGGTCCACGTCAGCTCCGCGGCCGAGGTCCCCGCATTCGACCAGCCGCAGATCCGCCCGGCCGGCCAGCCAGTCCCTGGCGCCTCGGTCGCCGCTCGCGCTCGCCGCGACCTCGGCCCACCAACGCCGCCCGAACAGCACCGGGTGACCGGGCACCCCGTCATAGGCCGCCCTGGCCACCACCTCCGGCCCCGCCGACGCGCACAACCGGGTGAGCGCGGCGGCCGGGACCCACGGCAGGTCGACCAGGTGCACCAGCACCGCGTCCGGCACCGGGTCCAGCCTGGCGACGGCGTGCAGCCCGGCCCGCAGCGACGCGCCCATCCCGCTCGCCCAGTCCGGCGCGAACACCGCGATCGACGGGTCCGGCAGCAGCGCGCGCACGGACTCCGCGTGCGCGCCGAGCACCACCCGGACCGGGTCGCAGCCACCGCCGGACAGCACGTTCAGCGCGCGGCGCACCAGTGGCTCGCCCTGGTATTCGACGAGTGCCTTGGCGCGGCCGAACCGGCGTCCCGCGCCCGCGGCCAGCAGCAGGCCGGCCGGGACGTCAGCCACGCCGTGCCCTTGCCGGCGGCGCGACGGCCAGGTCCGCCTCGATCCGGGCGGCCGCGGCGAGCAGCGGTGGCACCATGTCCGCGCGCACCGACTCCCGGCTGGTGCGGCTGGCGTGCGTGGACACGTTCACCGCCGCGACCACCGTGCCGTGCCGGTCGTGCACCGGCGCCGCCACCGAGCGCAGCCCCTCTTCCAGCTCCTGGTCGACCAGCGCCCAGCCCTGTTCGCGGACCGAGAGCAGCTCGGTGCGCAGCGCCGCCGGAGAGGTCAGCGTGTGCGTGGTGAGCCGTTCCAGCCTGGCCGCTTCGAGGTAGCCCGCGAGCGCCTTGGCGTCCAGGCCGGCCAGCAGCACGTGCCCCATCGAGGTGGCGTGCGCCGGGAAGCGGGTGCCCACGTCGATGGTCACCGTCATGATCCGCGAGACCGCGACCCTGGCCACGTAGACGATCTCGGTGCCATCCAGCACGGACACCGAACTGGACTCGCGCACCTCGGCGGAGAGCCGTTCCAGGTGCGGCTGGGCCACCTCCGGCAGCGAAATACCGGACAGGAAGGCGTAACCGAGTTCCAGCACCCGCGCGGTGAGGGAGAAGTACTTGCCGTCCGTGCGGACGTAACCGAGGTCGGCCAGGGTGAGCAGGAATCGGCGGGCCGCGGCGCGGGTCAGCCCGGTGGTCCTGGCGACGTCACTGAGGGTGAGCTCCGCGGCGCCGCTGCCGAACGCCTTGATCACCGCGAGGCCGCGCTCCAGCGACTGCACGTGGTGCGCGCCACGCGGGGTCGCTTCGGCCTCGTCCATCGGGCCAGCCTATCCGGCGCTACCGGCCCGACCGGCACTGTCCGTCACGGCCGAGGGCTCACCCAGCTCGGCGAGGGTGCGCCGGGCGATGGCGAAAGCCTCGTTCGCGGCCGGTACCCCGGCATAAACGCCGGTGTGCAGCAGAACCTCGCCGATCTCGGCCGCGGTCAGTCCATTGTGGATCGCAGCCCGCACGTGCATGGCCAGTTCCCCGTGGCTGCGCGTCGCGGTGAGCGCGGCCAGTGTGATGCAGCTGCGGGTGCGCCGGTCCAGCCCGTCCCTTGTCCACACCGAACCCCAGGCGGCCTCGGTGATGTACTCCTGGAACGGCGCGGTGAACTCGGTGGTGCCCGCGATGGCCGCGTCCACGTGGTCGTCGCCGAGCACCTCGCGGCGCACCCGCATACCGTCTTCGTACTTGCTCATCGTGGGTCTCCGCTTTGCCGGAAGTGCTGGACCATCAGTTCGCCGAACCGTTCCGGCTGCTCGAAACTACCGAGATGCGCGGCCCCGGGCACGATCTCCAGCCGCGCACCCCGGATGCCATCGGCGATCCGGCGGCCGTGCTCCGGCGGGGTCGCCTGGTCCTCGGCGGCGGAGATCACCAGGGTCGGCGCGCTGATCCGGCCGAGCGCGTCGAGCTGGTCCATCCGCTCGATCACCCCGCAGCAGCTCGCGTAACCCTCGTCCGAGGTGGTTTCGATCATCTCCCGCAGCACGGCCACGGTGTCCGGGTGCGCGGCCGCGTAGCCGGGGGTGAGCCAGCGCCCGATCGCCCCGTCCGCGATCGACGTCGTGCCACCGGCGCGCACCGCCGCGGCCCGGTCCGACCACCTGCTCGGCGGGCCCAGCTTGGCCGAGGTGCAGCACAGCACCAGGCTGGCGACCCGCTCCGGGGCCCGGGCGGCCACGTGCATGGCGACCATTCCGCCCAGCGACAGCCCGGCCAGGTGCGCGCGCGGCACGCCGAGCCGGTCGAGCAGGCCGGTCAGGTCCGCGCCGAGGTCGTCCAAGGTGTAGGGCCCCGGCGGTGCCGGGGACCCGCCGTGCCCGCGGTGGTCGTAGCGCAGCACCCGGAATCCGGCCGACACCAGCGGCCCCACCTGCGGGTCCCACATGCGCAGGTCGCTGCCGAGCGAGTTGCTCAGCAGCACCACCGGCCCGTCCTCCTGGCCGTCCAGGACGTAGTGCGGAAAGGCGCCGGAAATCTCAGACATCGAAGAACACCGTCTCGCCGTCGCCCTGGAGGCGCACGTCGAAGCGGTAGCCGTCGTCGGCGGGGGTGGCGATCAGGGTGCCGCGCCGCTCCTCGGGCACCGACGCCAGCACCGGGTCCTCCGGGTCGTCGGCGAAGTAGATCCGGGTGACCACGCGGCTGAGCAGTCCGCGCGCGAACACCGAGACGTCGATGTGCGGCGCCTGTCCCGGCAGCGCGCCGGGCAGCAGCGTGCAGATCCCGTACTCGCCGTTGTCGTCGGTCGGGCAGCGGCCGAAACCGCGGAAGTCGCCGCCCGGCTCGCCGGACTCCGGGAACCGACCGGACGGATCGGCCTGCCAGCTCTCCACCATCGCGTCCGGCACCGGGTTCCCGGCGCCGTCGAACACGGTGCCGCGGATCCAGATCGCGCCGGGCGTGCCCTCGGCCACCACCTCGGGGCCGTCCGGCCACGGCAGGCCGATCGACAGGTACGGCCCGACCGTCTGCGAAGGAGTGCTCATTCGTCGTGCTCCTCGTCCTCGAACACCGAAGCCTCCCGCCCGCGCAGCACGATGTCGAACTCGTAGGCCAGCGCCCAGGACGGCACGGTCCGCTCCAGGTCGAACCGCGAGATCATCCGCTTGCGGGCGTTCTCGTCCGGTACCGAGTTGAAGATCGGGTCCTGGTCGAACAGCGGGTCGTCCGGGAAGTACATCTGGGTCACCAGGCGCTGGGTGAAGGACGTGCCGAACACCGAGAAGTGGATGTGCGCCGGGCGCCAGGCGTTGTCGTGGTTCTGCCACGGGTACGCGCCGGGTTTGATGGTGGTGAACTGGTAGCGGCCGTCGCCGTCGGTCAGGGTGCGCCCGACCCCGTCGAAGTTGGGGTCCAGCGGCGACGGCCAGCGGTCCAGGGTGTGCTTGTAGCGCCCGCCCGCGTTGGCCTGCCAGATCTCCACCAGCGAGTCGCGCACCGGGCGACCGTCGCCGTCGAGCAGCCTGCCGGTCACCACGATCCGCTGCCCCTGCGGTTCGCCGGCGTGCCGTCGGGTCAGGTCGTTGTCGTGCTCGCCAAGCCTGCCCGGCCCGAGCAGCGGCCCGGTCAGCTCGGTGAGCCGGTGCGGCATCAGCACCAGCGGCTGTTTCGGGTGCCGCAGCGCGGTCGACCGGTAGCCCGGCGAGTCCAGCGGCGGGTGGGTGCCCGCCGGGTCGCGGCGGAAGCCCGGTGCCGGAACCTCGTTACCCATCACGCCCATCACGCCTCCAGTGCTTTGCGGGACACCCGCACCCGGTCGGCGCGAGGACCGAGGCTCCGCGATTGTCCGGTCATCACGCCTCCAGTACCACGGCGAGGCCCTGGCCGACCCCGATGCAGATGGCGGCGAGGCCCCATCCCCCGCCCCGGCGCCGCAGCTCGTGCGCGAGGGTGCCGAGGATCCGGCCGCCGGACGCGCCGAGCGGGTGGCCGATGGCGATGGCGCCGCCGTTGACGTTCACGATCTCCGGGTCCAGTTCGGGCCAGTCCGCGAGACAGGCCAGCGACTGGGCGGCGAAGGCCTCGTTCAGCTCCACCGCGGTCAGGTCGGACCAACCGATCCCGGCCCGTTCCAGCGCGATCTCGGCGGCGCGCACCGGCCCGATGCCGAACACGTCCGGGTCCACCCCGGCCGCGCCCCGGCCGGCGATCCTGGCCAGCGGCTGCTTGCCGAGCCTGCTCGCGGTGACCTTGTCCCCGAGCAGCACCGCGGAGGCGCCGTCGTTCAGCGGTGACGAGTTGCCCGCGGTGACCGTGCCGTCGGGCCGGAAGGCCGGTTTGAGCCCGGCCAGCTTCTCCGGGGTGGAATCCGGGCGAATGCCCTCGTCGCGGTTCAGCTCGGTGCCGGGCACGGCGACCACGTGCGTGTCGTAGAAACCCTCGTCCCAGGCCCGCGCGGCGGCGCGGTGGCTGCGCACCGCGAACTCGTCCTGCGCCTCGCGGCCGACGCGGTAGCGCTCAGCGAGCCGCTCGGTGGACTCGCCGAGCGAGATCGTCCACTGCTCCGGCATCGCCGGGTTGACCATCCGCCAGCCGAGCGTGCTGGAGTGCAGGGTCTGCGGCGCGGCGGGGAAACCCTTCTCCGGCTTGAGCATCACCCATGGCGCCCGGCTCATCGACTCGACGCCGCCGGCCACCACCAGCGACGCGTCGCCGACCGCGATCGCCCGGCTCGCCTGCATCACCGCGTCCAGGCCGGAACCGCAGAGCCGGTTGACCGTGGCACCGGGCACCGAGGTCGGCCAGCCCGCGAGCAGGGCGGCCATCCTGGCCACGTTGCGGTTGTCCTCGCCGGCACCGTTGGCGTCGCCGAGGATCACCTCGTCCACTTCGGCCGGATCGAACTCGTTGCGCCCGCTCAGCGCGCGCAGGGTGTGCGCGGCCAGGTCGTCCGGGCGGATCCCGGACAGCGCGCCACCGTAGCGGCCGAACGGGCTCCGCACCGCGTCCAGTACGAACACTTCAGCAGTCATGCTCACCTTCTTCGCTTCATGCGGCCTTCAGTGTCTTGCGGGACACCCGCACCCGATCGGCCCGCATGACCGGGGCTTCGCCAGTTTCGGTCATGCGGCCTTCAGCGCACGCAGCACCGCCAGCTCTTCGCCGGTGGGCGCGGGTGTGGTCGCGAGGTTTTCGGCGACCTTGAGCCGCCAGCCGGTGGCCGCGCGCACCTGCTCCGGCTCGACGCCGGGGTGCACCTCGGTGAGCGTCAGCTCGCTGGTCTCCGGGTCGGGCCGCAGCAGCCCGAGGTCGGTGACCACCAGGGTCGGCCCGGCGCCGGGCAGGCCGAGCCGCGCGCGGTCGCCCTTGCCGGAGCCGTGGCCGAACGAGGTGATGAAGTCCACCTGCTCGACGAAGGCGCGGGTGTTCTGCCGGAGCACGATGAACACCTCGCGGCAGGACGCGGCGATTTCCGGCGCGCCACCGGCACCGGGCAGGCGCACCTTCGGGTCGTCGTAGTCGGAGCCGATCACCGTGGTGTTGATGTTGCCGAACCGGTCCAGCTGGGCGGCGCCGAGAAAACCGACGTCGATCCGGCCGGGCTGGAGCCAGTAGTTGAACACCTCCGGCACGCTGACCACCGCGTCCGCGGTCTCCGCCAGCTCACCGTCCCCAATGGACAGTGGCAGCCGGGTCGGCTTGGCGCCGAGGCAGCCGGACTCGTAGATCAGCGCGAGCTTCGGCGCGTGCGTGCGCCGGGCGAGGTTGGCCGCCGTGCTGGGCAGGCCGATGCCCACGAAACACGACATTCCGTCCCCCAGCGCCCTTGCCGCGGCCACGCTCATCATTTCGTCGGCACTGTAATTCCCGTCGACACTGTAGTCGATCATGCCGTGACCCCCACCGTTTCAGCGAGCCACTTCTTGAACTCGGCACGGTCCCGGCTGATCGCGTCCCAGTCCTGGTAGGCCGAATTGTCCCGTTCGTAGTAGCCGGCCGCATAGGACGGTCTCGCCCCGGACGGCACCTCGGCCACCGCGGTCACCGCCCAGCCCGGCAGCACCATCGCGCCCGGCCGCGGTTCGAGCTCGTCCACGATCTCCTCCACCGTCACCAGTGCGCGCTTCGCCGCGAGCACGGCTTCCTTCTGCACGCCGGTGATCCCGGTGAACTGCACGCTACCGGCGCGATCCGCGCGCTGGGCGTGCACGATGGTGACGTCCGGGTTGAGCGCGGGCACCGCGGTGAGCCGCTCGCCGGTGAACGGGCAGCTGATCGGCTTGATGGTGTCGGTGTGCTCGGCCAGGTCCGTGCCGGTGTAGCCGCGCAGCACCGCGAACGGCAGCCCGGACGCGCCCGCGACATAGCGGTTGGCCATCCCGGCGTGGCTGTGCTCCTCGATTTCCAGCGGCACCGGCCAGGAGTTCTGCACCGCGTCGCGGAACCGGTGCAGCGAGCCGACTCCGGGGTTGCCGCCCCAGGAGAAGATCAGCTTCCGCGCGCAGCCGGCACCGATCAGCTGGTCGTAGACGATGTCCGGGGTCATCCTGGCCAGCGTCAGCTCCCGGCGGCCCTGGCGGATGATCTCGTGGCCGGCCGCGACCGGGATGAGGTGGGTGAAACCCTCCAGCGCCACCAGATCCCCGTCGTGCACCAGCTCGCGCACCCCTTCGGCCAGTGAAACGAGCTCGGCCATCCACGGCCTCCGTTCGCATTACGCACACACGTTCTTCATATGAACATAGTTGTGGGCGGCTCGGCGCGCAAGAGAAGGTGTGCCCATGAGCGAACGGCCACGAATCGTGGTGACCAGGGAGATTCCCGAGCCGGCGCTGGAGATCCTGCGCGCGGCGGGCGAGGTGTGGGTTTCCGGGGCCGACCGCGCCCTCGCCCCCGGCGAGCTGCGGGAAGCGGTGGCCGGCGCGTCAGCCGTGGTGAGCATGCTCCAAGACCGCATCGACGGCGAAGTCGCGGACGCGGCCGGGGAGAACCTGCGAGTGGTGGCCAACGTCGCGGTCGGTCACGACAACCTGGACGTGGCCGGGCTGGCGGCCCGCGAGGTACTGGTGACCAACACGCCGGGGGTGCTCACCGAGGCCACCGCGGATCTCGCCTTCGGTCTGCTGCTGGCCGTCACCCGGCGGCTCGGTGAGGCCGAGCGGCTGCTGCGCGACCGCCGCCCGTGGTCCTTCCACCTGGGTTTCATGCTGGGTACCGGACTGCAGGACAAGACGCTGGGCATCGTCGGCCTCGGCCAGATCGGGCAGGCGATGGCCCGCCGCGCCCGCGCCTTCGGCCTGCGGATCGTCTACTCAGGACGGTCCCGCTCGGACGCGGAGACCGCGCTGGACGCCCGGTATCTCCCGTTCGACGAGCTGCTGTCCGAATCGGACGTGGTTTCGCTGCACTGCCCGCTGACCCCGGACACCCGGCACCTGATCGACGCGCACGCGCTGGCCGCGATGAAGCCGGGCGCGTTCCTGGTGAACACCACGCGCGGCCCGGTGGTCGACGAGCCCGCGCTGGCGGCCGCGCTGCGGGACGGGGTGATCGCCGGCGCGGCGCTGGACGTGTTCGAACGCGAGCCGGAGGTCGACCCTGGCCTGCTGGAGCTGGACAACGTAGTCCTCAGCCCGCATCTCGGCTCCGCCACCGTGGAGACCAGGACCGCGATGGCCGTGCTCGCCGCCCGCAACGTCGCCGCCGTCCTCGCCGGCTCCCCCGCCCTCACCCCGGTCCCGAGTCCGTGAAGGGCACCTTGCCTACCTTGAACGTAGGCAAGGTGCCCTTCACGGACGAACGGGAGCGGGTCAGGTTTCGTCGGTTCGCTGGAGGACGGCGAAGTTCAGCTGGCCCTGGTCGTCCTGCTGGACGTCGAGCACCTTGTCGTCGAGGAACGCGGCGGCCTGCGGTTCGAGGAAGACCTTCCCCCCGCCGTCGGTGCCGAGTACCTGGTCACCGTCTTCCGGCGCCGGTGCGACGGACAGCGCGAGCTGCGCGCCCTCCTGCTGTTCGTTCTGCACGGCGAAACGGAGGCCACCGGCCTCGTCCTGGCCCTGCTGTGCGGTCAGTGCGCTGATCGCCTCGGCGGCGGCGTCTGTCATGGCGAGCATGCTCGGCCTTCCCTTCGGTTTGCGGTCGTTGCGATCTGACCGTCCACCGTAGGGGGCCCTGCTCCGGCCCGCCGATCGGGCGGCCGGTGCGCTCGGTCACTCCGGGGTGCGGATCGTCTCGGCCACCGACCCGCCGGCCACATCCGCGTTCTGCCCGCGCACCACATCGGAAGAGCGCGGGCCGTCCAGCCGCTCGTCCGGCGCGACTTCCTCGGCGTCGGGCGGTGCGTCGTCGACAGACTCGTCGAGCTCCTGGGCCGGGGTCGCCGCGATCGGCCGCTCCGGCACGTCCTCGGGTCGCACGTCCGGCTGCTCCTCGGCCAGCTTCCGGTCCAGGCTCTCCCCCGCCCGCTGTTCCGCCGGGGTCATGCCGTAGCCGTCGGCGGCGGTCCAACGTTCGGGCGGCTCGACCCCTTCTTCCAGCGGATCGGCCTGCAGCCGGTCCTCGTCGAGGTCCTCGCTGGCGCTCAGCGCGGCCGGATCCCGCTCCACCTCGGACGCCTCGGCCATGGGTCAACCTCCCGTCTCGGTCTGCTGGTCACCCGGCAGTACCCGGGCCGCCCGGTCGCCAAACTCGCGGCCGAGACCGAGATCACCCAGGGAAGTATTCATAGTTTTGTGAAGAGTATGTAGCGTTGCGGGTATGACCACCATCCGGTGGATGCCAGGGCCGGCCCGGCCGGCACCCGCGCGAACGCACGAAGTCGGCCACCACGTCGCCTGGTACGTGCTGGCCGGCGCGATCACCACCGGGCTGCAGAGCGCGCTGTTCTTGCTCGCACAGCCGGCGTTCGGCTCCTTCGCCGCCAACCTGGCCTCGATCGCGGTGACCACCGTGGCGAACACGGAGTTCCACCGCCGGGTCACCTTCGCGGACACGCCGAGCCGCCCCGCCCGCCGCCACCTGCAGTCGGTGCTGACCTTCCTGTTCTACGCCGGCTACGGCTCGGTGGTGCTGGCCTCGCTGCACGTGCTGGACCCCGGCTACTCGGCCACCGAGGAGGCGACGGTGCTGGCCGCGGCCAGCGTGCTCGGCGGGGTCGCGCGGTTCGTGCTGCTGCGCTGGTGGGTTTTCGCCCGCACCGCCCGGTGAGCGCCGGGACCGGCGGACGGGCACCCCGGACGGCCCGCGGTTAGCCTTGGCCCGCCCTTGCCGACCGGTCAGAAAGAGCGCATGGCGGACACCGAACGCACCGAGACCGAACCGGACTACCGGTTCACGCTGGCCAACGAACGCACCTTCCTGGCCTGGATCCGCAGTGCGCTCGGCCTGCTGGCCGGCGGGGTCGCGGTGGACCAGCTGGTGCCGCTGCCGTCCGGCTCCTGGGTTCGGACCGTGCTCGCGCTGGGCTGCGTCGCGCTGGCGGCGACGCTGGCGGCGACCAGCTACCCGCGCTGGCGGCGGGTGCAGACCGCGATGCGGCGCGGCGACCCGCTGCCCCGGTCCCGGATGCTGCCGGTGCTCGCCACCGGCGTGCTGCTGATCGCGGGCTTCGCGGCGGCTCTCGTGATCGCCGGATGAGCGCCGGGTGAGCACGGCATGACGGACGGGGCGCAGCGGCAGCGGACCGGGCTGGCGTGGCAGCGGACCGCGCTGGGCGCCGCCGGGTGCACCCTGCTGCTCGCGCACGCCGCGGGGAAGCAGGACTGGGGGATCGGACTACTACCCGTAGTGTTCGGCGCAATCACCACAGTGATGCTGTCCGGGGCCGGCAGACGTCGTGAGCGAGCGCTCCGGGCCGATAATCCGACAACCCCGATTAATCGTTCCACGATTAAAGTCACGGCCGTCATGGTTGTGATGACCGTGGTTTCTGCGCTTCCGCTGCTGCGTTGAGCGATCGGATTATGCTCGAACAAGCAGTTTCGAGCATGTTCCCGAGCGTCCCGTTCCTGCGAACGGGGTATATCTAGTTGAATTCTGGACTGCGTGCTTGACGGGGCCTACGATTACGCTCAGTCGCACCGACGGCTGACCGCCCCGGATCGTTTGGAGTATCCGCCGACGGTGAATCACTGAGCGTGTACCCCGCACCGGATCCGGCCCGGGGAGTCGTGGGGAGCCGACGATGAGGAATCACGTGACACCGAGGACCGCTGACACCAGCCCCACCACCAGGTCCGAACGCGACCCGGTATCGGGTTACCTGACGCCCCAGGCGTACCCGCGCGGGCAGCGGCTCACCAAGGAGCAGCTGGCCCCGCTGGTGCGGGACGCGGCAGACCAGAACCCCGCCGCGGTGCAGGCACTGCTGCAGACCCTGATGCCGGTCGTGGTGCGGTACTGCCGCGCCAGGATGGGCGGCCGGGACCTGTCCTACCTGTCCGCGGACGACGTCGCGCAGGAGGTCTGCCTCGCCGTGCTCAAGGCGCTGCCCGCCTACCAGGACCGCGGCGGCTCCTTCCTGTACCTGGTGCACGCCATCGCCGCGAACAAGGTCGCCGACGCCTACCGCCTTGTCTCCCGCGACCGCTCCGAACCGGTGCCCGAACTGCCGGAACGGCCACTGGCCGACAACGAGCCGGAAAAGCACGCGCTCGCACTCGACCTCGGCGAACGGCTCACCGGGCTGCTGTCCTGCCTGCCCCAGCTGCAGCAGGAGATCCTCGCGCTGCGGATCGCGGTCGGCCTGTCCGCCAACGAGACCGCCGAAGCGCTCGGCATCTCACCCGGCAACGTACGGGTCACCCAACACCGCGCCATCACCAAGCTCCGCACCGTCGTCCGGCCCGACGGCGAATTCTGACCGCTCCCTTCGGCAAAGCGCTGGCGGGATCGTTCAGGCGGCGGGCAGCTGACGGCGGCGGTTGATGGCGTCGCGGCGCTCGCACTCGTCCAGCCCGCCCCAGACTCCGAACGGCTCCTCCGCGGTGAGCGCGTGGTGCCGGCACTCCACGATCACCGGGCAGCTGCGGCAGATCAGCTTCGCCCGCGCGACCCGGTCCGCGCGGGCGAACCCGCGCTCCCCGTCGGGGTGGAAGAACACCGCGCTGTCGAGGTTCCGGCAGTTCCCGTGCCGCTGCCATTCCCAGGTCTCCGCGACCGGTGTCGGCAACCTGCTGGTGTCCGCCATCGTGCCCACCTCCACAGCTCGTTCGGCACTGCCCGTCCGAAAAGGAGGTACCCAGGCCGTGGCCCGCTTACACGTCACGCGGCCAGGTGATAGACCCGTCGGGCGGTGTGCTCGAAGACCTCGGCCCGTTCGTCGTCGGACAGCCCTCCGGTGAGGGAGACCGCCGCGTCCCGCACCACCTGATAGGCGGCAGCGAGCTCGCAGACCGGCCAGTCCGAGCCGAACAGCA
This sequence comes from Amycolatopsis nigrescens CSC17Ta-90, assembly GCF_000384315.1. Lineage (GTDB taxonomy): Bacteria > Actinomycetota > Actinomycetes > Mycobacteriales > Pseudonocardiaceae > Amycolatopsis > Amycolatopsis nigrescens. Next base: position 912,578 of record NZ_ARVW01000001.1, read on the forward strand.
CCCGCCGGGGCCCGAAGGAATCCAGGATGTGCTCCGCGTGCCGGCGCAGCTGCCCGACCCGCCACTGCTCCCAGTCGGCCTCGGTGACCAGACCGGAAAGCTTGCAGGCCACGTTCTCCCGGCGCGCCAGCTCGGCCAGTGCGCCGGCCCACGGCTGCCAGGGGCCGTTCGCGATCGGCGGCTTGCCGGCGTGGTCGAGCACGAACCTCAACTCCGGCAACGCATCCACGGTTGCCAGCGCGGCGGCCCACTGGTGCTGGCCGACGAGAAGGTCGTAGACCAGCCCGGCGGCGGAGACCGCGGACAGCCCGCGGCGCACCTCCGGCCGGTTCAGCCAGTCGGGGTCCGCTTCGTCCTCCACCTGGTGCCTGATCCCGACCAGCCCGCCGCGCCCGGCAAGCTCGGCCAGCCGCTCTGGCACGTCCGGCGCGGCCAGGTCCACCCAGCCGACCACCCCGGCGATCAGCGGCTCGGCGGCCGCGATGTCCAGGAACTCCCGGGTTTCCTCGGCCGAGGAGACCGTCTGCACCAGCACGGTCTCCCTGATCCCGGCCGCACCGGCGACCGCCCGCAGGTCTTCGACGGTGTAGGGGCGGCGGATCGGGGTGAGCGAGTCGGCCGCCAGCCACGGGTACGCCCGCCGTGCCGGGTCCCAGAGGTGGTGGTGTGCGTCGATCATGGGACCCGCTCCCGGATCGGTGTGCCTGCCCGCAGCAGGCCCGTTTCGATCAGCTCGGCCCACAGCGCCGGCGGCACCGGCCGCCGCGCCCGCCGGACGTTCGCGCTCACCTGCTCGGGCCTGTGCGCCCCGGCGACCACGCCGGCCACCGCCGGATGCGCCGCGGGCAGCGCGAGCGCGGCCTGCGGCAGCTCCACCCCGTGCCGTGCGCAGGCCGCCGCGATCCTCGCCGCCCGCGCGCTGAGCTCGGCCGTGGCCGGCCGGTAGTCATACATTTCTCCGGGTTCCGGAGTGGCCAGGATGCCGCCGTTGAACACCCCGGCCGCCAGCACCGGCACCCCGCGCTCTTCGCACAGCGGCAGCAGCTCGTCCAGCCCGGACTGGTCCAGCAGGGTGTAGCGGCCCGCCAGCATGACCGCGTCCAGCTCGGCCGCGCGGACGAACTCGGCGAGCATCGGACACTGGTTCATGCCCACCCCGACCGCGCCGACCACGCCCTGCTCCCGCAACTCGACCAGCGTCGGCAGCGCCTCGTCCAGCGCGGTCGCGAAGTGCTGGTCCGGATCGTGCACGTACACCAGGTCGATCCGGTCCAGTCCCAGCCTGGCCAGGCTCTCGGTGATCGAGCGCAGCACCCCGTCCCGGCTGAAGTCCCAGCGGCGCCGGTAGGCCGCCGGCACGTCGAACCCGGCGTCGTCCCGGCGACCGGCGCCGGCCGGGTCCGGCTCCAGGATCCGGCCGACCTTGGTGGACACCGTGAACTCGTCCCTCGGGCGGGACGCCAGCGCGGCACCGAGCCGCCGCTCGGACAGCCCGAGTCCGTAGTGCGGCGCGGTGTCGAAGTAGCGGATTCCCTCCGCCCAGGCGCGATCCACGGTGGCGGTGGCGTTCTCGTCGGACATCGCGTGGTAGAGGTTGCCCAGCTGCGCGCAGCCGAGACCGGACGTGAGATTCACGGTTTCTCCCAGACCAGTCCGAGGCTGCCGTCGGAGACCGAGTAGCCCTCGTCCTCGTCGAGCAGCTCGGCCATCCGCGCCTGCCAGGCCAGCTCGACCGGGTGGCCGGCCAGCTTGGCGCGCATGGCCGCGTAGTCGTCCACCTCGACCACGTGGAACAGGTCGAGCCCGTCCCGCCAGATCCGCCACGAACGCACCCCGGCCTCGGTGAGCAGGGCGTCCAGCTCGTCCGGGATCACCGCGTGCACCCGTTCGTACTCCGCTTCCCGGCCGGGTTTGAGACGGGTGTGCAGCGCGACACGCTGGGTCATTGCGGCTCCTGGGGAACGTCCATGGCAATCTGGGCGAGAAACATCCGAGGTCTGCGCAGGTTCTGGAACAGGGAGGGTCGCGTGCCGGTCACCGACGTCGCGATCGACAAGATCAAGGACATGATCATCTCGGGCGAGCTGGCGCCCGGCGACCGGCTGCCCAAGGAGGCCGAGCTGGCCCAGCGGCTCGGCCTGTCCCGCAGCTCGCTGCGGGAGGCGGTCAAGGCGCTCTGCCTGATCAGGGTGCTCGACGTGCGCCAGGGCGACGGCACGTACGTCACCAGCCTGGAGCCGCACCTGCTGCTGGACGCGATGACCTTCGTGGTGGACTTCCACCGCGACGACACCGTGCTCGACTTCCTCGCGGTACGGCGGATCCTCGAGCCCGCGGCCACCGGGCTGGCCGCGCAGCACATGAGCGAGGCGGACATCGCGGAGCTACGCGTCCTGCTCGACGAGCTGGCGGACTCCCCGACGGTCGAGGCGCTGGTCGCCAACGACCTGGCGTTCCACCGCCGGATCGCGGAGGGTTCCGGCAACCCGGTGCTCTGCTCGCTGCTGGACAGCCTGTCCGGGCCGACCGCCAGGGCCCGGATCTGGCGTGGTCTGACCCAGGAGGGCGCGGTGGCCAGAACCCGCGAGCAGCACCTCGCGATCTACGAAGCGATCGCGGCGCGCGAACCGGAGCTGGCGCGTTCCTGGGCGACCGTGCACGTGGCCGGTGTCGAGCAGTGGCTGCGCAACGCACTCGGTACCGCCGACGACCCCTCCTGAGCCGGTCATGTCTGCGGTTTCCCTCCGGTGAACCGGGCGATCATCAGTGCCACCAGGATGATGCCGCCGTAGACGGCCTGAATCCAGAACGACGGCACCTGGGCCAGCGTCAGCAGGTTCTCCACCACGGCCAGCAGCAGCACCCCGGTGAGCGCGCCGAACATGGTGCCGCGCCCACCGTCCAGCGAGATCCCGCCGATCACCGCCGCGGCGAATACGGTGAAGATCATCCCGTCGCCCTGGTTCGCGTTGATCGCGCCGACGTAGCCGGTCATCACCAGCCCGCCCAGTGCGGCGAGCACCCCGGCGACCACGAAGACCAGCCAGGAGATCCGGTTCACCCTGATCCCGGCCGCGCGGGCCGCCTCGCGGTTGCCGCCGATCGCGTACAGCGCCCGGCCGACCTTGTGGTAGCGCAGCACGAACCCGGTGATCGCGTAGGCCGCCGCGGCCAGCCACACCGACGCGGGCAGGCCGAGGAAGGTAGCGGTGGCCAGTGCGAAGAACGCCTCCGGCATGTCGAACAGGGTCTTGCCCTCGGTGGCGCCGACCAGCAGGCCGCGCAGCACGATCAGCATGGCCAGTGTCACGATGAACGCGTTCAGCTGCAGCTTGACGATCAGGAACCCGTTGAAGGTGCCGATCGCGGCGCCCACCAGCAGGATCACCAGGATGCCGACGGCCGCCGGCAGCTGCACGCCGAAACCGGCCGAGGCGGCCGGGATCACCACCAACGCGCCGAGCGCCGGCGCGATGCCCACGGTGGACTCCAGCGACAGGTCGAACTTGCCGCTGATCAGCACCAGCGACTCGCCGAGCACCACCAGCGCCAGCGCGGCCGAGGCGCCGAGGATGCTGATCAGGTTGTCCGCGGCCAGGAAGTTGTCGTTGACCAGCCCGCCGACCACGATCAGCACGGCCAGCGCGGGCAGCAGCGCCAGTTCCCGCAGCCGCGGCACCCGCCGGCGCCGCGCTGGCGACGGCGGCGCGGCCGGCGCGGTCTCGGACAGCACGGAGTTGGTCACTGTTCGACTCCTTCGATATCGGCCACCAGCTCGGCGTCCGACCAGCCGGCCGGGTGTTCGGCGACCAGCTCGCCGGCCCGCAGCACCAGCACCCGGTCGCTCGGTCGCAGGTCGTCCAGCTCGTCGCTGACGATCAGCACCGCCTTGCCCTCGGCGCGCACCCTGTCCACCACGGCGAGCAGCGCCTCCTTGGACTTCACGTCCACCCCGGCGGTCGGGTTGATCAGCACCAGCACCCGAGGGTCGCTGGCCAGCGCCCTGGCCAGCACCACTTTCTGCTGGTTGCCGCCGGAGAGCGCGGACACCGGCTGCTCCGGCCCGGCGGCCACGATGTCGTACTCGGTCACCGCCCGGCTCGCCGAGCTGAACCGCGCCGCCGGGGACGCGGTACCGGCAGGGCCCATTCTGTCCAAAATGGACATCGTCGCGTTGTCCGCTATGGACAGTCCCAGTACCAAGCCCTGATGATGCCGGTCCCGTGGCACACAACCGATCCCGGCCTTCAGCGCGGCACCGACGTCGCCGGGAGGCAGCGCCCTCCCTGCCACCTCGACCGAACCGTCGGCGGGTGCGCGCAGCCCGTAGACGGTCTCCGCGAGCTGGTGCTTGCCGCTGGCGTTGCTGCCGGCCAGCCCGAGCACTTCGCCGGCGCGGAGCCGGAAGGAGATCCCGGTGAACGAGTCCCCGGACAGCCCGTCCACGGTGAGCACGTCCGCGGCGTCCGGCGGCAGCGGGTCCCGCGCCGAGCCGTCCGCCACCGCGAGCCCGCCGCGGGCGCCGGTCATCGCGTCCACCAGCTCGGCCCGGCTCAGCTCGGCCACCGGCGCGGTGACGATGTGCCTGGCGTCGCGCAGCACGGTGACCGCCTGGCAGACCTCGTGCACCTCCTGCAGGTGGTGCGAGATGAACAGGAAGGTCACCCCGGCGGCCTGCAGCTCGCGCATCCGCCCGAACAGCCGCTCGATCGCCTGGCTGTCCAGCTGCGCGGTCGGTTCGTCGAGCACGATGAACCGCGCGCCCCGAGACAGCGCCCTGGCGATCTCCACCAGCTGGCGGTCCTCCACGGACAGCTCGCCGGCCGGCACCTCCGGGTCGACCGCGACGCCCCAACCTTCGAGCAGTTCGGCGGACTGACGGCGCAGCTTCGGCCAGCTGATCATGAACCGGCCGCCGGGCTGGCGGTTGAGGAACAGGTTCTCCGCCACGGTCAGGTGCGGGATCACCGTGGAGTGCTGGTAGACGCAGGCGACCCGGCGCTGCCAGCCCTCGCGGTCGGCCGGTGCCGGCGCGGGCAGCCCGCCGAACTCCACCGTGCCGGTGTCCGGTTTGGACAGTCCGGTGAGCAGCGAGACCAGGGTGGACTTGCCGGCCCCGTTCCGGCCGACCAGCGCGTGCGACTCGCCGGGGCGCACGGTCAGGCTCACGTCGGCCAGCGCCACGGTCGGCCCGTAGCGCTTCCCGACCCCGCTGGCCCGCACCACCGGCAGGTCCACCGCACTCATAGGTTGTTGCCCCAGAGCGCCTTGTCGTCCACGTTCGCCCTGGTCACCACCGGGGCGGGCAGCTGGTCCTCCAGAATGCCGGGCCTGCTTTCCACCACGGTGCTGTTGTGGTCGGTCGGGCCGGGCTGGAAGGTCTCCCCCGCCATCGCCTTCTTGAGCCAGTACATCCCGTACTTGGCGTAGTCGTCGGCGGGTTGGGACACCGTGGCGTCCAGCTCGCCCTTGCGGATCGCGTCCAGCTCCTGCGGGATGCCGTCGTTGCTGACCAGCACCACGTGCTTCGGGTCGCCGACCGGGAAGGACATGTTCTTGCGCTGCAAGGCCTGCAGGGTCGGTGCCAGGTAGACCCCGCCGGCCTGCATGTACACCGCCTTGAGGTCCGGGTTCGAGGTGAGCACGCCCTCCAGCCCGCTGGCCGCCTTGTCCGCCTTCCAGTCCGCGGGCACCTCGAGCACCTGCACCGCCGGGAACTTGGTCGTCATGCAGGCGCGGAAGGCTTCGGAACGCTCGCGGCCGTTGACCGAGGCCAGATCGCCCATGATCTGCACGACCTTGCCGTTGCTGACCTTCTCGCCGATGGCCTCGCAGGCCTTTACCCCGTACGCCTTGTTGTCCGCGCGCACCACCATGGCCACCTTGCCGCTCTCCGGCGCCACGTCCACCGCCACCACCGGCACGCCCTTGCGCTCGGCCTGGTTCAGCCCGGCGACCACGGCCGCCGAGTCCAGCGGGGTCACCACCATGCCCTTGACGTTCTGGTTGAGCAGGTTGTTCATGTCGGTGATCAGCTTGGTGGGGTCGCTGTTGGCGTTCACCGTCGGCAGCGCGTCCACGCCGAGTTCCTGCGCCATCTTCGGCACGTAGTTGTTGTAGGCCTGCCAGAACGGCGACGTCAGCAGCGGCACGGTCGCGCCGGCCTTGCCGCCACCGCCGCTGTTCTGCGCGGGCGCCGACGCGTCCTTGGTCGAGCCACAGCCGGAAACCGCAAGGGCGAGCACCGAAGCCGCCGCCGCGGCATTGATCAACTTCTTGCGCACCGCATCCTCCTTGATGCTTGATGCCAGCGGGTGGTCTAGTTCTTCGGGCGCGGCCGCAGCCCGTACATGCCTCCGTCCACGGCGAGCGTGCTGCCGGTGGTGGACGCGGACAGCGGGCTGGCCAAGTAGGCGATCGCGTTCGCCACCTCGTCCGCGCCGACCAGCCGCCCGATCGGCTGCCGGGCGCGCAGCGCGGCCCGTTCCGCGGCCGGATCTTCGGCCGAGTCGAGCAGCCTGCCCACCCACGGGGTGTCCACCGTGCCGGGGCAGACGCAGTTCACCCTGATCCCGTCCGCGAGGTGGTCGGTGGCCATGGCCAGGGTCAGCGCGAGCACCGCGCCCTTGCTGGCCGAGTAGAGCGCGCGGCCGGGCAGCCCGGCCCAGGCCGCGATCGAGCAGGTGTTCACGATCGCGGCCGCCTCGGAACGCCGCAGGTGCGCCAGCGCGGCCCGGCTCACCCTGGCCATGCCGACCACGTTCACGTCCAGCACCCGGTGCCACTCATCGTCGCCGTTGGCCGAAACGTCGCCCTGCGCGCCGATTCCGGCGTTGTTGACCAGCACGTCGATCCCGCCGAGTGCGTCCGCGGCGGCCGCCACCGCCGCCACCACACTCGCGTCGTCGGTGACGTCGCAGCGGAAACCGGCCAGCTCACCGGGCACCTCGGGGTTCAGGTCCAGTACCGCCACCGACGCGCCGCGCGCGGCCAGCAGCCCGGCCGTGGCCAGTCCGATACCGGAGGCACCGCCGGTGACCACCGCGTTCAGTCCGTGGAAATCCGTCAAGGGCTCGTCTCCGTCCACTCTGGACCGTCCGGGAACCGGAACCGCCGCAGCGTAGCGTCGTGCATCCGCGCGGAGAAGCCCGGAACGGTCGGGGTGAGATAGCGGCCGTCCCGCACCACGGCCGGGTCGGTGAAGTGCTCGTGCAGGTGGTCCACCCACTCGATGGCCCGGTCCTCGTCGGTGCCGGAGACCGCCACGTAGTCGAACATGGCCAGGTGCCGGACCAGTTCGCAGAGCCCGACCCCGCCCGCGTGCGGGCACACCGGCACGCCGAACTTGGCCGCCAGCAACAGGATCGCCAGATTCTCGTTCACCCCGCCGACCCGGCACGCGTCCAGCTGCAGCACCGAGATCGCGCGGGCTTGCAGCAGCTGCTTGAAAACGACCCGGTTGTGCACGTGCTCCCCGGTGGCCACCCTGATCGGCGCCAGCTCGCGCGCGATCCTGGCGTGCCCGAGCACGTCGTCCGGCGAAGTCGGCTCCTCGATCCAGTACGGGTCGTACGGCGCCAGCTCGCGCATCCAGCGCACCGCCGCGTCCACGTCCCAGCGCTGGTTCGCGTCCACCGCGATCCGCACGTCGTCGCCGACGGTCTCCCTGGCCAGCTTCATCCGGCGGACGTCGTCGGCCAGGTCGCCGCCCACCTTGAGCTTGATCATGCCGAAACCGTCCGCCACGGCCTGTTCGGCCAGGCGCACCAGCTTCGCGTCGGAGTAGCCGAGCCAGCCAGGTGACGTGGTGTACGCCCGGTACCCGGCGGCGAGCAGCCGTTCGGTGCGCTCGGCCCGGCCCGGCTCGGCCGCGCGCAGGATGTCCAGCGCCTCCTGCTCGGTGAGCGCGTCGCTGAGGTAGCGGAAGTCCACCAGCCCGGCCAGCTCCTCCGGGCTCATCTCCGCCATGAACCTCCACAGTGGACGGCCGGCCCGGCGGGCGGCGAGGTCCCATGCCGCGTTCACCACCGCGCCGACGGCCATATGCGCCACGCCCTTCTCCGGGCCGAGCCAGCGCAGCTGCGAGTCGCCGATCAGCGTGGCCGAAAGCGCGGCCAGCGCCGCCGCGTCCTCGGGCACCTCCCGCCCGACGACGTGCCCGGACAGCGACTCGATCGCGGCGGCCTGCACGTCGTTGCCCCGGCCGATAGTGAAGGTCAGCCCGTAGCCGTCCGGCCCACCGTCGGTGTGCAGCACCACGTACGCGGCCGAATAGTCCGGATCGGGGTTCATCGCGTCGGACCCGTCCAGCTCCCGCGACGTGGGGAAGCGGACGTCGAGCACCTCCATCCCGGTGATGCGCGCCATTTCAGCCCTGCTTGGTGACGGACTGGCGCTGGCGGCCGAGCCCGTCGATCTCGAGCTCCACCACGTCGCCGGCCCGCAGGTACGGTTTCGGTTCCGGCTGGCCGAGCGCCACCCCGGCCGGGGTGCCGGTGTTGATCAGGTCGCCGGGCCGCAGCACCATGAACCGGCTGACGTAGTGCACGATCTCGGCCACCCCGAAGACCATGTCCTTTGTGGACGAATCCTGCCACTTGCGGCCGTTCACCCAGAGCCGCAGGCCCAGCGCCTGCGGGTCGGCGATCTCGTCGGCCGGCCGCAGCCACGGGCCGAGCGGGTTGAAGTTCTCGCAGGACTTGCCCTTGTCCCAGGTTCCGCCGCGGTTGAGCTGGAAGTCGCGCTCGGAGACGTCGTGCGACAGCACGTAGCCGGCGACGTGGCCGAGCGCCTCCGCCGGGCTCTCCAGGTACCGCGCGGTCTTGCCGATCACCACCCCGAGTTCGACCTCCCAGTCGGTGCTGACCGAGCCGCGCGGCAGGAACACCGGGTCGTCCGGGCCGACCACCACGTCCGGCGCCTTCATGAACAGCACCGGCTCCTCGGGAATCGCGGCACCGGTCTCGGCGGCGTGCCCGCGGTAGTTCAGCCCGACGCAGACCACCTTGCCCGGCTGAGCGATCGGCGCGCCGTTCCGCGTTCCCGGCTCGACGGCCGCGGGCAGCGCACCGTCGCGCAGCGCGTCCCGTACCCGCGCGATGCCGTCCGCTGCGAGGAAAGTGCCGTCGATGTCGGCGGTCAGCGGGCTCAGGTCGTGCAGGGTCCCGCCGTCCGCGCGAACATAGGGGCGTTCACTTCCCGGGGCACCGAGGCGCAGCAACTGCACGGATGTTTCCTCTCGCCGGAGCGTTAGCAAGCAAGACATCCGATGTATATCTCATCGCCCGCCGGGAATCTAGGGGGCGGACGGGTTGTGATCGCGGAGTGATCAGCTCAGTCGATGTGCTTCTCGAAGAAGTGCTCCCCATAGGTGGCCTCCCAGAACGGCTCGACCTCCGCATAGCCGTTCTTGGCGTACAGCCCCCTGGCCTCCACCAGGTCATTCCGGGTGTCCAGCCGGAGACGGCGGATGCCGAGGGCGCGCGCCTCCCGCTCGGCGGCGCGCAGCAGCCGCGAGCCGCCGCCCTGGCCGCGCGCGGCGGCGTCGACGTACATCCGGGTCAGCGCGGCGGTGCCGGGTTCGCGCAGTCGCAGGCCGACACATCCGACCGTTCGCCCGCCGGCGGTGGCGACCAGGAACAGGCCGGTCGGCGGCACCAGGTCGTCGCTGGGCTCCTCCGCCATCGCCATGTCGACCACGGACTCGGCCACTTCGCGTTGCCAGTACCGGTTGACGATCTCGACGTAGTAGCGCCGGAGCACGGCCGCGGCCTCCGGCTGCTCGGGCCGGGCGGGGCTGATCTCCCACGCCGGGGTGGGGGTCACCGAATTGCGCACACAGCCATCCTGACCCGGCCGTCCAGCGGTTTTCAGCCCGGCAGCCGCACCCCGGCGAGCTGAGTGGCCTGCGCGACCAGCCGTCCGGTGGCGTCCCAGACGTGCGCGACCTCGTCCATCCGGTCCCCGGTCACCTCGGTAGCCGTCATCCGCACCCGCACCGGGCCCGGCGCGGGCAGCGCGCGCAGATAGGCGCTGAGCTGCACGGTCGGCGCCCAGCCCGGCAGGCCGAGCTGGTAGGACACCGGCGGCACCGGATCCAACGCGACCAGCAGGCTGAGCGGGTCCCAGTCGGTGCCGTCGGCGAGCCGCTGCCAGGTCTGGATGCACCCCGGCGCCGAGCGGGTGCCGAAGTCGGCACCGAACGAGCCGGGGTCGAGATGCTGGGTGACGACCTCCATCAGCGGCACCTTGAACTCGCCGCCGGGCGCCTCCACCGTCGCCGGCACGCAGTCCTGTTCCGGCGGCAGCTCGGGCGCGGTCAGCGCGGACCAGGCCGGAGCGTCCGCGCTGAGCGTGCCCTGGGTGATCAGTGCCTCCACGCAGGGCCGGTCGTGCTGGCTCAGCCGCGCCCTGACCTGGGTCACCCCGCGACCGGCGCGCAGGACCTCCACCTCGGCCACCGCCGGGCCGGAGTCCGGGGCGGTGCTGAACAGGCCGCTCACCGCGGTCGGCTGGGGATGCGCGGGGCCGGTCACCTCGGCGGCCGCCCTGGCCAGGATCGCGAGCAGGTACCCGCCGTGCAGCTTGGTGCCGATCGCCCACTGCGGGTCGAGCTCGGTGTCGAAAACCGCCGTCCCGGACTTCGAACCGCGCGGCACGACCGCGGTGGCCTCGGTGAAGCTTCCCATCAGCCCTCCCTTCCCTGCGATCAAGTTGACACCGTCAGGTTAACGATGTCAACCTCGTCCCATGAGCACCAGGGTCCGGGCCCGGCGCGGTGAGGGCGAGCGCCTGCGGGAGGAGATCCTGCGGGTGGCCGAGGAGCTGCTGGTCGAGTCCGGCAGCGAGGACGCGCTGACCCTGCGGGCGGTGGCGCGGCTGGCCGGGGTCACCACGCCGTCGGTGTACCTGCACTTCGCCGACAAGGAGGCGCTGGTCCAGGCGGTCTGCCTGCGGTCGTGGAACGAGCTGCGCGAACGGATGCACGCGGCCGCGGCCAGTGCCGAGGACCCGTTCCTCGCGCTCGGCCGGTGCGGGCACGCCTACGCCAGGTTCGCCCTCGACCACCCGGTGCAGTACCGGCTGCTGATGATGCGGCCGGGTAGCCCGCAGGCCTCGGCGACCTGCTTCGGGCACATGGTCGACGGCGTTTCGGCCTGCGTAAGTGCCGGTGTGCTGCGCGGCGACCCGAAGGTGCTCGCGCTCGGCCTGTGGTCGGCCCTGCACGGCTGCGTCTCACTGCTGATCGCGCAACCCGGCTTCGCCTGGCCCGAGGACCTCGACGCCTTCATCGACGACACCATCCGGATGGCGGGCCTCGGCTCCGCGCTGGCGTCCCGCCTCCCCCGCCGCACCATCCCGGCCGCCGCCACCCTCACCACCGAACTCGACACCTTCGCCGCCCGGCTCACCCACTGACGCCACCGGCCAACTCGGTGCCGCCACGAGCAAACTCGGTGCCGGGAACGGCCAACTCGCGAGTTTGCCGAACGCGGCGGTGAGTTTGCTCGTGACGACGGGTCAGCGGAGGGTCCGTTTGGCGGCGAGGGCGACCAGGCGCTGGTAGGTGGCACCGAAAACGCGCGGGAGCGCGTCGATCAGGTAGGCGTCCGCGCCGATCAGGATCTTCGGGCTGTTGCGGGCCACGCCGCGCAGGATGGTCGCGGCCGCGGCCTCCGGCGAGGTGCGCGCGATCTTGTCGAAGGCGCGCGCGAGCTCGTCGGTGTTGCGGCTCGCGGCCGCCCGCGCGTCGCGGGCGATGTTGGTCCTGATCCCGCCGGGGTGCACGCAGCTGACCCGCACCGGGCGCTTCTCGATCAGCATCTCCTGGCGCAGCGCCTCGGTGAACCCGCGGACGGCGAACTTGGTCGCGTTGTACGCGCTCTGCGACGGGACGCCGATCAAGCCGAACACGCTGGAGATGTTCACCAGGTGCCCGTCCCCGGAGGCGATCAGGTGCGGCAGGAACGCCTTGGTGCCGTTGACCACCCCGCCGAAGTTGATCCCGACGATCCAGTCGAGCTGGTCCCAGGTCATCTCGGCGACCGTGCCGGTGAGCGCGACCCCGGCGTTGTTCACCACCAGGTTGACCTTGCCGAACTCCCCGGCCACCTGCTCGGCGTGCGCCAGCACGGCCCCCCGGTCGGCCACGTCGAGCTGGTAGGACTGCACCCGCGCACCGGCCTTCTCGCAGTGCGCCGCGGTATCCGCGGCCCGCGCGGAGTCCACATCGGACAGAGCCAGCGCGGCCCCCTTCCCGGCCAGGTTCAGCGCGAGCGCCCTGCCGATGCCCGAACCGGCCCCGGTGATCACCGCGACCTTGCCGGTGAAGTCCTTCATCCGCGCGTCCCTTCGACTGGGAGATACGAGATACCGTAAGTATCTGTTACCGTCAGTACTATCGCCGCTCCCGGTACGCAGTGTCAACACACAGGAGTGACCAGGTATGACTGTGTCTAATTCAAATGAACGTTATGCACCCTTGCCGGTGCGCCCGCCGTCCGTGCGTCACCGGCATCCGGCCGCCGCGAGCCACCCTCCGGGCGGCCCCCGTCGACCAGATAGTGCATAACCCTCATGACTGCTGCACGCGAATACGACGTGGTCGTCTTCGGGGCGACCGGGTTCACCGGCGGCATGACCGCCGAGTACCTGGCCCGCGCCGCGCCACCCGGCTTTCGCTTGGCGCTGGCCGGGCGCAACCGGGGCAAGCTCGAAGCCGTGCGCGCCCGGCTGGCCGCGCTCGATCCGGCCTGCGCGGAGCTGCCGCTGCTGACCGCGGACATCACCGACCGGGACTCGATCCTGGCAGTCGCACGGGCCACCAAGGTGGTGATCACCACGGTCGGGCCGTACGCGCTGTACGGCGCGCCGCTGGTGGCGGCCTGCGCCGAGGCGGGCACCGATTACGTCGACCTGTGCGGTGAGCCGGAGTTCGTCGACCGCACCTACCTGAACCAACATGCGAAGGCGCGGTCGAGCGGGGCGCGGATCGTGCACGCCTGCGGGTTCGACTCGATCCCCTACGACCTCGGGGTGCTCTACACCGTGCGGCAGCTTCCCTCGGACGTACCGCTCCAGGTCCGCGGGCAGGTCCGCATCGGCGCGACGCTCTCCGGCGGCACCTTCGCCAGCGCCCTGACCGCAGCCGCCAGGCCGGTGGCGATGTGGCGGGCGGCGAAGGAACGCGCCAATGCCGAGCCACGCCCCGAAGGGCGCCGGGCGCGGGCACTGACCGGTAGGCCGCGTCGCGACCACGAAACCGGGCACTGGCTGGTGCCGCTGCCGAACCTGGACCCGCAGATCGTCGCGCGCTCGGCGGCCGCGCTCGAGGAGTACGGACCGGACTTCGGCTACACGCACTACGCCGCGGTCAAGCGGCTGCCGACCGTCCTCGCCGGCGCGGCGGGCGTGGCGGCCATGGCCGCCCTCGCGCAGGTCCCGCCCGTCCGCAACGCGCTGGGAAACCTGCGCAAGCCCGGCGAAGGGCCGAGCCCGGAGCGGCGGGCGCAGTCCTGGTTCGAGGTGAGGTTCGTCGGCGAGGGCGGCGGGCAGCGGGTGGTCACCGAGGTCTCCGGCGGCGACCCCGGCTACGACGAGAGCGCGAAGATGCTCGCCGAGTCGGCCCTGTGCCTGGCCGTGGACGATCTACCGGAGACGGCCGGACAGCTCACCACCGCGGTCGCCATGGGCGACGCGCTCGTCGATCGCCTGACCAAAGCCGGCATCACCTTCCGCACCCTGCCCGGCTCGTGAGTGACGGTGTCTAAGCGGGACACCCGCACCCGAGGTGTTGCCCCCAGCAACGCTTTTCACTCACGACCCTGACCGCGGGACTCGACCTGCTTGGCGACGCGCTGGGTGTAGTCGGCACGTCCGGCGGGATCGATTGACGTGAGGGCGCGGTTGTCGCCGATCAGCCGGCGACCGAGGTTCATCAGCGGTTCCGGGGTGAGCGCGGCCAGCAGGTCCCAGGCGCCGACGTAGCCGGGCACCGGGATCTCCGCCCGCCGGGTGCGGCAGCTGCGCAGCACCGCGGCGGCGATGTCCTCCGGATCCACCGTCGGCAGGCCCCCGCCCAGCGGCACCCCGGACGCCAGCCCGGTCCGCACCGCGCTGGGCAGCACCGCGCTCACGCTCACCCCGGTGCCCGCGTACTCCCGCCGGACCGCGGCGGTCAGCCCGACCGCGGCGAACTTGCTCGCGTTGTACACCGCCATCCCCGGCAACGGAATCTTGCCGGCCATGGAGGCGATGTTGACCACGTGCCCGCGGCCACGGGCGATCATCGCGGGCAGCACCAGCCGCATCCCGTGGATCGGGCCCCAGACGTTGACGTCCATCGTGGTCCGGCTGAGCGCGTCCGCCTCGGTCAGGAAGTCGCCGAGCGGCATCACCCCGGCGTTGTTCACCAGCACGTCGATCCGGCCGAACTCGGCGAGCACCGCGGAGCTGAACGCCTCGAAGGACGCCCGCGCCGAAACGTCCACTGTGTACGGACGCGTGGCCGGACCGATCGCCTTCGCGGCCTCCTCGGCTGCCGCGCGGTCCAGGTCGCCGAGGCAGACGGTCGCGCCGCGCGCCGCGAACGCCTCGGCGGTGGCGCGGCCGATCCCGCGCCCGCCGCCGGTGACCACCACGACCGCGCCGGCCAGGTCGATCGCCGGGTAACGGTGGGAGAAAGGCAGTTTCACGACACGCTCCGCTCTGCTTCCACGTCCCGGCCGACGGTGTCGACCGTGTACTCGGCGGGGTCGAACTCCCGGATCCGCGCCCGCAGCCGCCCGGTCGACCACGGCCAGTTGAAACTGTTGCGGCCGTTCTCGTCCAGGTAGTAGCTAGAGCAGCCACCGGAGTTGTAGACGGTGCCCGGCAACGCCGCCTGCACCTCGTCGTTGAACGCGTCCTGCACGTCGCGCCGCACGTCCACCTCGGTCCAGCCGTGCCGCAGGATCCGGGTGACGCCGTCCATGGCGTAGGCCAGTTGCGCCTCCAGGATCATGAACGCGGAGCTGTGCCCGGTGCCGAGGCTGGGGCCGAGCAGCAGGAAGGCGTTCGGGAACCCGGCCACCGTGGTGCCGAGGTAGGCCCGCGGGCTGCCCTGCCAGTGCTCGGCCAGGCTGCGCCCGCCCGCGTCGAACACCCGGTCCGCCACCGGCATGTCCAGGATGTGGAAGCCGGTGCCGAAGATGATGGCATCCACCTCGGCCGAGGAACCGTCCGCGCCGAGCACCCTGTTCCCTTCCACCGCGCGCACCGCGGTGGCATGAACGTCCACATTGGACTTCGTCAGCGCCGGATAGTAGCGGTTGGACATCAGCAGCCGCTTGCAGCCCAGGGTGTAGTCCGGGGTCAGCGCCGCGCGCAGCCGCGGGTCGCGCACGGTCAGCCGCAGGTGCGCCAGGCCGATCCGCTGCACCTGGCGCAGGATCCACGGCCGCCGGAAGCCGACGCCGAGCGCCTCCATCGCGCCGTATTCGACGGCCCGCAGCGCGCGCTGGGTCCGCGGGAACCGGTGCAGCAGCCGGCGTTCCACGCGCGGCACGTAGTGGTCCGGCTTGGGCAGCACCCACTGCGCGGTGCGCTGGAACAGGTGCAGCGCGGCCACCTTCGGCTGGATCTCCGGCACGAACTGGACCGCGGACGCCCCGGTGCCGACCACCGCGACCCGCTTGCCGGTCAGGTCGTACTCGTGGTTCCAGCGCGAAGAGTGGAAGACCTCGCCGCCGGAGTCACGGAAGCCGTCGAGGCCGGGCAGTTCGGGGATCTTCGGTTCGTGCCACGGCCCGGTGCCGGCGATCACGATCCGCGCGCTGAACTTCCCCTTGCTGGTCTCCAGCCGCCAGAGCTTGCCGGCGGCGTCCCACTGCGCCCGGAGCATCTCCACCCCGAACCGCAGGTGCCCCGTCACCCCGTGGCGGCGCGCGGTGTCGGCCAGATAGGCACGGATCTCCGGCTGCCCGGCGAACATCCGGGTCCACTCCGGGTTGGGCGCGAACGAGTACGAGTACAGCGCCGATGGCACGTCGCAGGCGCAGCCGGGATAGGTGTTGTCGCGCCAGGTGCCGCCCAGCTCAGCGGCCTTCTCCAGCACCGCGAACTCGGTGATCCCGGCCTGGCGGAGGCGGATCGCGGCGCCGATGCCGGAGGCGCCGGCACCGATCACCAGCACTTCGAAGTGACGTTGCTCCATACGGCCGGAGACTAGCAGTATCTCAATACCAAGGGTACCCCTAACAATGTTCAATAAAGACCGCGAGTATCCCGATACTGGCCCGATCAGCGAATAGAGTGTTCCCATGGCCAGACTCACCCGCGCCGAAAGCCAGGCGCGCACCCGCGAGCAGCTCGTCGCGACGGCCAAGGACCTGTTCCTGCGCGACGGCTACTCCGCCACGTCGCTGGAGAAGGTCGCCGACGAGGCGGGCTATTCGAAGGGCGCGGTCTACTCCAACTTCCGCAGCAAGGACGAGCTCTGCCTGGCCGCGCTGGACCGGATCCACCAGGAGCAGGCCGAGCTGATGGCCGAGTCGCTGGTCGGCGCCGAGGGGATGGACGGCCTGCTCACCGCGTTCCAAGCCTGGGCCGAACGCAGCATCGGCGACGAGGCGTGGACCGCGCTGGAGGTCGAGTTCGCCACCAACGCCCGGCACGACCCGGAGATCCGGCGGGAGCTGGCGGTACGGGACAAGGCCATCCGCGACTCCATCGCCGGGCTGCTCACCAGCTACTCCGACCGGTTCGACATCGTGCTGCCGATGTCCGCCGACGACACCGCGACCGCATTGCTCAGCCTCGGCATCGGGCTCGGCGTGCAACGCGCCATCGACCCCGGCATCCCGGTCAACGTGCTGCCCGACGTCATCCGCATCTTCGCCGGGGCCCGCAGCTACGTGACGTCCTGAGCGGACTGAACGTCACGTGTCGGCGGAGGCGCGGAGCGCGGCCTTGGCGATCTTGCCGGCCGGGGTGAGCGGCAGCTCTTCGGCGAAGCGGATCTGCCTGGGGGCCTTGTAGTCGGCAAGACGAGCCCGGCAGAACTCGATCAGCTCGGCCTCTCCCGGTGCGTCGACACCGGGCTTGGGCACCACGTAGTAGCGGCCGATCTCCCCCAGCACCGGGTCCGGCACGCCGATCCCGGCGGCCATCGCCACCGCCGGATGCGCGGTCAGCACGTTCTCCACCTCGACCGGGTACACGTTGTAGCCGCCCTGCAGGAACATCTCCTTCTTCCGGCCGCGCAGCACCAGGTGCCCGTCCGGTTCGAGCGCGACCATGTCCCCGGTGGCGAGCCAGCCGCCGGGGAGGAAGGTCTCGGCGCCTTCCCCAGCCGTGCCCCAGTAACCGGCCGCCACCCCGCCGCCGCGGAGGTGCAGCTCGCCTTCGCCGCCAGGGCCCACCTCGGTTCCGCCGCCGTCCACCACGCGGGCCTGGAAGTCGCCGATCGGCACGCCGAGCGTCCTGGACACGGTGGCCAGATCGTCCTCGGCGGCGCTGAACACGCAGCCGCCCGAGCATTCGGAGAGCCCGTACAGGTTGGTCAGCCGCGCGTCCGGGAACCGCTGGGCGATCGACGCGCACAGCGCCGGGTCCGCGTTCGACCCGCCGACCAGCGCGATCCGCACCGAGCCGAGGTCCGCCGACGCGAATTCCGGGCGGCCGAGGATCAGCGTGTACATGGTCGGCACGCCGCCGAACACCGTGACCCGGTGCCGTTCAGCGGCCGCGATCGCGGTCTCCGGGGAGAACGAGGGCATCAGCACCACCGCGGCACGGGACACCAGCGCCGCGGAGACCGTGCAGGTGAGCCCGCCGACGTGGTTCAGCGGCAGCAGGCCGAGGTACACGTCCTCGTCCCCGGTGCCAAGATGCCCGGCCTGCGCGGCGGCGGAGGCGAGCACGCTGCCGTGGGTGAGCACCGCGCCCTTGGGCGTGCCGGTGGTGCCCGAGGTGTACAGGATCACCGCCGGGGTGTCCGCCTCGACGCCCGCCTCCGCGGCGAGCACCGCGTCGGTGTCCGGCTCGGCGCGGGCCAGCTCGCTGAAGGCCGGGCCGGCAGCGGCAGCACCGCCGACGCCCTCGATGAAGAAGATGTGCTCCACGCCGGGGATGCGCTCGCGGAAGCTCGCGTAGAAGGCGGCGTAGTCGAAGTCGGCCAGTGCCGAAACGGTGACCACCGCTTTCGCCCCGGAGTGGTTGAGCATGTACTCCAGCTCGTGCTCCCGGTAGCGCACGTTCAGCGTCACCACCAGCAGCCCGATCCTGGTCGCCCCGAAGAACAGGGCCAGCCACTCGATCCCGTTCGGGGCCGCGATCGCGATCCGGTCGCCGGGGCGCAGGCCCCGGCCGAGCAGCCCGGACGCGACCCTGGTGCTCAGCCGGTCCAGATCGGCATAGGAGATTTCGCGGGAGATTTCACCCGATGGTGTGTAAATGAAGATGCGGTCGCCGTGCGTGCCGGCGGCGTCCGCGAGCTGCTGGGGGAAGGTCGCCAGCGCGGGCATCGGGTATCTCCTCCTCGTCGGCGGGCCCCGATCATCGCGGCGGGAGCGCGTGCAGTTCAACCTCTGCCAGGGCACCGTGATCGACCCGTGCCGTGAGGTAGGTGTGCCGGGGCTGACGGCGACGATCGGTCGGCGATCCGGGGTTGAGCAATCGAAGGCCGTTCGGGGCGGTGCTGTCCCACGGGATGTGGCTGTGCCCGAAGACCAGCACGTCGGCGTCCGGGTAGTCGCGGGCGCAGCGCAGCTCGCGACCTTTCGCCGGGCCGGTTTCGTGCACCACCGCCAGCCGAAGCCCGGCCAGCTCGGCGACCGCCACCTCGGGCAGCCTGGCCCGCAGGTCCGGGCCGTCGTTGTTGCCGTAGACCCCGATCACCCGCTTCGCCGCGGCCTCCAGCCGGTCCAGCAGCGCCGCCTCCACCCAATCCCCCGCGTGCACCACCACGTCCACCGAGGCGGCCAGCCGCCAGACCTCGTCCGGCAGGTCGCGCGCCCGCTTCGGCAGATGGGTGTCCGCGATGATCAGCAGTTCCACGACCGACTCAGATCGCCGCGAGGATCCGCTGCAGGAAGTCGCCGATGTGCGCGCGCAGCAACCCGGCCGCGCCCTCCGCGTCCCCCTTCTTCGCCGCGGCAAGCACCGCCTTGTGCTCGGTCCACTCCTTGCGCCAGCTCGGGTTGCTCTCCCAGCCGACGATGCTGATCAGCGCGGCCCTGTCCTTGAGGTCGTCCAGGATGCCGATCATCAGCGGGTTCCCGCAGCCGCGGTAGAGCGCGCGGTGGAAGCGCCGGTTCAGCAGGCTCAACGCGGCGTGGTCCCGCTCCGCGATAGCCGACGACGCTTCCTTCAGCGTCTCGGCCGCTTCTTCCAGCAACGCCGGGTTCTTGGCCGCCACCGAGCGGCGCACCGCCTCCGGCTCCAGCACCAGCCGCACGTCGTAGACGGACTTGGCCATTTCGGCGTCCACCGTGCAGACCGAAGCGCCCTTGTACGGGCTGAAGGTGACCAGGCCGGAGTTGGACAGCACCTTCAGCGCTTCGCGCACCGGCGTCTTCGAGACCCCGAGCCGGGCGGCGAGATCGGCCTCCACCAGCGGCTGGCCCGGCTTGAGCTCGCGGGTGAGGATGCTGCGGCGGATCTCCTCCAGCACGACCTCGGTGCGCGAGGCGGGCAGGCTGAACGTTTCCGGCATCGGCTACTCCCCCTTCGGACGGAACCGCCCTATCGTATATGAGACTTCATATTTCACACCGAGGCGGCCCGCATGAAGAACCCGGAAGACCTCCGCAGCCATCGCTGGTACGGCGGCGACGAACTGCGGAACTTCAGCCACCGCTCACGCACCAGGCAACTCGGGCTGAACCCGGAGGAGCACCTCGGCAAACCGGTGATCGGCATCCTGAACACCTGGAGCGACATCAACCCCTGCCACCAGCATCTGCGCGAACGGGCCGAACAGGTCAAACGCGGGGTCTGGCAGGCGGGCGGCTACCCGCTGGAATTCCCGGTGGCCACCCTGTCCGAGACCTTCCAGAAGCCTACGCCGATGCTCTACCGGAACCTGCTGGCGATGGAGACCGAGGAGATCCTGCGGTCCTACCCGCTCGACGGCGCGGTGCTGATGGGCGGCTGCGACAAGACCACCCCGGCGCTGCTGATGGGCGCGGCCAGCGCCGGGCTGCCGGCGCTGTTCGTGCCGGCCGGGCCGATGCTGCGCGGGCACTGGCGCGACGAGACCCTCGGCAGCGGCACCGACCTGTGGAAGTACTGGGACGACCGGCGGGCCGGCCTGATCGGCGACGCCGAGCTGGCCGAGCTGGAGAACGGACTGGCCCGCTCGCCAGGACACTGCATGACGATGGGCACCGCGTCCACGATGACCTCGGCCGCCGAGGCGATGGGGCTGACCTTGCCCGGCGCGGCCGCCATCCCCGCCGTCGACTCCGCGCACCAGCGGATGGCCGCCGCCAGCGGGGCCCGCGCGGTGGCCATGGTCTGGGAGGACCTGACCATCTCGCGGGTGCTCTGCGGCGAGGCCTACGCCGACGCGATCACCACCGTGCTCGCCCTCGGCGGCTCGACCAACGCGCTGATCCACCTCATCGCGATGGCCGGCCGCAGCGGAATCCCGTTGCGGCCCGGCGACTTCGACGCGGCGGCGCGGCGGGTCCCGGTGCTGGCGAACATCCGGCCCGGCGGTGCCTACCTGATGGAGGACTTCTACTACGCGGGCGGGTTGCGCGGGCTGCTGTCCAGGCTGACCGGCCTGCTGCACCTCGACCGGCTCACCGTTTCCGGGCGGACCTTCGGCGACACCCTGCGTGACGCTCGGGTGCACAACGACGACGTGATCCGCACGCTGGACGACCCGGTGGCGGCCGAGGCCGGGGTCGCCGTGCTGCGCGGCAACCTGGCCCCGGACGGCGCCGTGATCAAGCACCTCTCCGCCGCGCCGGACCTGTTGCGGCACACCGGACCCGCCGTGGTCTTCGAGGACTACCGCGACCTCAAGCGGCGGATCAACGACCCGGATCTGCCGGTCACCAAGGATTCGGTGCTGGTACTGCGCGGTTCCGGACCGATCGGCGGGCCGGGCATGCCCGAGTACGGCATGCTGCCGATCCCGGACCGGCTGCTGGCCAAGGGAGTGCGCGATCTGGTGCGGATCTCGGACGCGCGGATGAGCGGCACCTCCTACGGCGCCTGCGTGCTGCACGTGGCGCCGGAGTCGGCGGTCGGCGGCCCGCTCGCGCTGGTCCGCGACGGCGACCTGGTCACCCTGGACGTGCCGGGCCGGCTCCTGCGCCTGGAGGTGGAGGAGGGTGAATTGGCCAGAAGACGGGCACAGTGGGTGCAACCCGCCCGGCGTTTCGAGCGTGGTTATGGCGCGCTCTACAGCGAGCACGTCACCCAGGCGGACCTCGGCTGCGACTTCGGCTTCCTCGCGCGGACCGGAGGCAACCCGGAACCGGACCCACGGTGAGCCGCCCGTATCTTGGGTGCAGTTGTCCGGTATCCCGCAGTCGGACGTGGAGGGTGGAGCCTTGCCGCAGGGACCCGTCTGGCCCGAGTCGCATTCCGAGCAGACCGATGTGCTGCCCGCGATCAGCGACCGGCCGGCACCGCAGCAGGACCCGGCCCCGGGCAGACGCAGATCGCTGCGCCGGGCCGGCATCATCGGCGGCGCGGTGGTCGGCGTGCTCGCCGTCCTCTACGGCGTCGACCTGCTGGTCACCCAGGGTGATGTGCCGCGAGGGGTGACCGTCGCCGGGGTGGACGTCGGCGGGCTGGACCACACCGCCGCCGGGCAGCACCTGCGCGAGCAGATCGAACCGCGGCTCACCCAGCCGGTGCAGGTCAAGGCCGGGGACGTCGAGCAGTCCCTGGACCCGAAGCAGGCCGGGCTCGACCTGGACTGGGCCGCCACCCTGGACCAGGCGGGCAGCCAGCCGCTCAACCCGTTCACCCGGATCGCCTCGTTCTTCTCCAGCCGCGAGGTCGGGGTGGTCACGGCGACCGCGCAGGACAAGCTGTCCACCGCCATCGAAGCACTGCGCGCGAAGGTGGACCGCGACCCGATCGAGGGCACGGTCCGGTTCGAGAACACCAAACCGGTGCCGGTGGAGCCGAAACCGGGCCAGAAGCTGGAGCCGGTGGGTGCGACGCAGGTGGTGCTCAGCGACTGGGCCTCCGGCAAGCCGCTGGACCTGCCGGTGGACCTCACCCCGGTGCGCACCGCGCCGGGCGCGGTGCAGGCGGCGCTGGAGCAGTTCGCCAGGCCCGCGGTCTCCGGGCCGGTGACGGTCAAGGGCGAGGGCAAGGACGCGAAGCTGGAGCCCAAGGCGATCGCGGCCGCGCTCACCTTCGAGCCGGGTGACGGCGGCGTGCTGAACCCGAAGCTCGACCAGGGCAAGATCGTCGAAGCGGTGGGCCCGCAGCTCAAGTCCACCGAAAAAGAGGGCAAGGACGCGGAGATCGTCTTCCACGGCGGCTCGCCCGCGGTGGAGCCGTCCGAGGACGGCAAGAAGGTCAACTGGGAGCCGAGCCTGGCGCCGCTGGCCGAGGTGCTCAAGCGGACCGGCGACCGCCAGCTGGTCGCGCAGTACACCACCAGCCCGGCGAAGGTGACCACCGAGCAGGCCAACCAGCTGGGCATCAAGGAGGTGATCGGCGAGTTCAGCACCGGTGGCTTCGCCGCGGACTCCGGGACCAACATCAAGGTGGTCGCGCAGAAGGTGGACGGCGCGATCGTCAAGCCGGGCGACACCTTCAGCCTCAACGGTTTCACCGGCCCGCGCGGCACCGCGCAGGGCTACGTGGAGGCGGGCGTGATCTCCGACGGCGCGCCGGGCCGCGAGGTCGGCGGCGGCATCTCGCAGTTCGCCACCACGCTGTTCAACGCCTCCTACTTCGCCGGCATGAAGGACGCCGGGCACAAGGAGCACAGCTATTACATCAGCCGCTACCCCGCGGCGCGTGAGGCGACCGTGTTCCAGAGCCACGGCGGCGCCAGCGTGATCGACCTGAAGTTCACCAACGACAGCGAGACCGGGGTGGCCGTGCAGACCATCTGGACCCCGTCCCAGATCACCGTGAAGCTGTGGGGCACCAAGAAGTACAACGTCGAGTCGGTGCCCGGCGCCAGGACGAACTTCACCGAGCCGCAGACCAAGCCGGGCCCGGCGGAGAACTGCCACGCCGGCAACGGCGCGCAGGGTTTCACCGCCACCGACACCAGGGTCCTGCGGGACGCGGCGTCCAACCGGGAGGTCCGCCGGGAGCCGCGCACGGTCCGCTACAACCCCCAGCCCAAGATCGTCTGCGAAGCGCCCTAGCGGGTCTCGTCGGCCAGCCAGCGCAGGTACTCGGCGCTGCCGCCCTCGATCGGGGTGGCGATGATCTCGGGCAGGTCGTAGCCGTGCTTCGCCTTGAGGTGCTCGACCAGCTCTGGCGCCCGGCCGGCGGTGGTCTTGATCTCCACCCGCCACTCCTGGTCGGTCTGCACCTCGCCCTGCCAGCGGTACACGCTGGTGATCGGGCCGACGACCTGCGCACAGGCGCCGAGCCCTGCCTCCACCGCGGACGAGGCCAGTTCGAGCGCACCCCGCTCACTGTCCACTGTGGACGAAACGATCAGCTGGTCCGCGGCCATGGCACCCTCAGGTATTCCGCTTGAGCTCTTCGAGCCGGACGGCGACGCCGTCCAGGCAGCGCTGGATCGCGTACTCGTACAGCGACGGGTAGTAGGCCGCGATCAGCTCCGGGTTCTCCACCCGCGCCCGCACCGACTCCGCCATCAACGCCATACCGGGCATTTCGGCGCAGTCGCGGTAGGCCATCCAGGCGTGCGCGACCCGCAGCCCCTCCGCCGGATCCCGCACCCGGTCGTCCTCCGCGGCCAGGAACTGGCACGCCGTGTTCAGCAGCAGGTGGTACACCAGCGGCGACTCGTCGCCGAAACCGGCCTGCTGGAGCAGCCGCACCCCGCGGTCGATGGTCTTGGCCGCCGACTTCACCGACGGGCCGTAGAGCGAGAGCCGGCGCGCGACCCCGGGATACTGCTTCAGCACGCCGCGCAGTTCCCGGAGCAGCTCGACGAACCAGTCCCGCCACGGCAGGTCGTCCGGCGGCAGCGGGTAGCCGGTGATCACCCGCTCGATCACCGCGGCCACCACCGCGTCCCGGTCGCCGACGTGGTGGTAGATCACCGCCGGGTAGGCGTCCACCGCGGCCGCGAGCTGACGCAGGGTCCAGTTCTCCAGGCCCAGCTCCTCGGTCAGCCCGAGCGCGGCGTCCACCACCCGTTCCGCGGTCACCGCGGGCAGTCCGGCCGCGAACCGCGACCGCGGCCGGTGGTGTCCCGGCTCCGACGAAGACATCGCCACGAGGGGAACAGTACTGGCGCGCCCTCCCCCGCGCTGAGCAACCACCGGACTTCCGTGCGTCCGGCCGAAGCGGCACAACGTCAAGGAACCGTCAACAAGGTTTTCCGCACCGTACGGAAAACGTGTTCAGGGCAGCCGGAAACGCTTGCCATGACGTGCAATCGTCTCGTGCGTATGCCCGTCCCGGGCCGGATCAACGGTGGATTCGGCTTCCCGCTCGGTTTCGCGGTCACCGGACTGACCGCGGTGGCGGCGGTGGCCGCGGGTGGCACCGGGCATCCGGACGCGGCGCTGGCCGCGCTGTGCGGGGCGGCCGCCGTGGTCGCGGTGCTGACCACGCTGCCCGCGGCCTTCGGCACCGCCGCGATGGCCTGGGCGTGTCACTCCGGGTTCGTGCTCGGCCGCGCCGGCGAACTGGTCTGGACGCCGGCGGCCGGGCGGGCCGCGGTGATCCTGCTGGTGACCGCGGCCGCCGCGCACGGTTGCGGTCTCGCGCTGCACCACGCGCGTCAGCGCGTCCGCCGCTCCGGGCCTACGCCCGCCCGCCGGGCCGCGACCGCCGCGGTGATGCGCGGCAGGCCGGCCGGGTGACCTGGGTCGATCCCGGTCAGCTCCCGGATCCGACGCAGTCGGTAGTCCACCGTGTTCGGGTGGACGTGCAGCCGGGCGGCGGTGCGCCGCCGGTTGAGCTCGTCGGCCAGGTAGGTGTGCAGGGTCTCCAGCAGCTCGGGCCGGTCCGCCAGCGGGTCGAGCAGCGCGGCCAGCCGGTCGCGCGCCGCGCCCGGCCTGGTCAGCTGGTACTCGACCAGTACGTCCTCCAGCCGGTAGAGCCCCGGCGCCAGGCCGAACCAGGACACCACCTCCAGCACCTCGGCGGTGCGCTCGGCGGCCTCCGGCAGCTCCGCCGGGCCGGCGACCTGCCCGGCGGCGGTGACCTCGGCCCCGGCCGCCCGCGCCGCCCGCCGCAGCAGCCCAGACCAGTCGGCCCAGTCCTCGCCGCCGGCGGGCAGCAGCAGGACCCCGCCCGCGCCGTCCAGTGACGCCAGCACCGAGCCGCGGCCGAAGTGGTCGAACTCGGCAAGCAGCCGGCGCAGCTTCCGGCGCACCGCGATGGCCGCGTCCACCCCGGGCACGACCTCGTCCGGATGCGCACCGACGGCCAGGCTGAGCACCAGGTACGCGGGCGAAAGCTCGATCCCGGCCGAGCGCGCGCCGGCCTCCGCCTGACCGCCTTCGAGCAGCGCGGAGAGCAGAGCACCCCTGGCGTTGTGCTCCTGGCCGAACTTGATCTGCAGCTCGTCCAGGTAGCCGGTGGTCACCGCGCCGACCACGTCCTGCAGGAAGGCGAGCACCCGGTCGGTGACGGCCCGGACATCGGCCACGTCTTCGGGCCCGGCGTCGGCGGTGATCTCGGCCAGGGTGATCCGGGTGCCGAGCTGGTAGGCGGTCAGCACCGCGGCGAGCGGGAAGCCCTCCTCCGCGCGCCGGGCGGCCGAGGCGGTGATCTGCTCCAGCTCGGCCGCGCTCAACGGCCGGTCCTCCCGCAGGCTCCGGCTGAAGGCCCGCAGGGTGTCCGCGGTGATCGACGAGATGTCGCCGCGCAGTTCCTCCACCGGGAGCTGGCGGTAGGCCGGGATCTCCTCGTGCAGCCTGCTCAGCACCAGCCGGCTCAGCTCCGGCATCCGGCCGGCGAGCAGCGCGTGGAAGGGCACGCCCCGCAGTCCCAGTTCCACCGTCGCCTTGTGACCCGTCACAACCATCTCCAGCCGACTCTGCCTGTGCGCCCAGTCACAGCGCACCCGAACCGTGCTCATGATGTCACTCAGAGCTTTTTCGCACTTTTCGCTCTGCCGCCACTTCGCCGGTCAAGGAGGATCACGTGAGAGGTCGAACCGCGAGCACGGCCCGGTCCGGGCTGCCGCTGCTGCTGTGCGCGGTGCTGGGCCTGGGTTTCACCACCGGCACCAGCACCGCCGCGACCGCCGAGCCGATCGGCTATGTCGCGCTCGGTGACTCCGCGGCAGCCGGCCCGCTGGTGCTGCCGCCGGACCTGAGTTCGCCGGGCTGCCTGCGCTCGCTCGTGGACTATCCACACATCGCGGCCGAAGCGCTCGGAGCCGAGCTCACCGACGTGACCTGTTCGTCCGCCACCACCGACCATTTCGAGCAGTCGCAGCCCACCTTCGCCGGCCCGGTCGCGCCCCAGTTCGACGCACTGCGACCGGACACCGACATCGTCACGATCACCATCGGCGGCAACGACATCGGCCTGGTCGGCGTGGCGCTGGGCTGCGTGAACGCACTGCCGGAACCGGCCGGGACGTCCTGCGCGGACCGGTACACCTCGGGCGGCCGCGACCAGATCGCGGAGCAGATCACCGAGTTCGCCCCGCGCTGGGGCGCGATGCTCGACCAGGTTCGCGAGCGCGCCCCGAAGGCCAAGGTCTACCTGGTCGGCTACGGCACCTACCTGCCGCCCGACGGCTGCTGGCCGGCCGTGCCGCTGTGGGCCCGTGACGCGAACTACCTGCAGGACAGCATCGGCAGGATGAACGACGCGCTGGCCGGGCAGGCCGCCGCGCACGGCGCCGAGTTCGTCGACATCGAGGGGCCGAGCGAGGGACACGACGTCTGCCAGGCGCCCGCCGACAAGTGGTTCGAGGGCCTGGTGCCCACCTCGATCGCGGCCCCGCTGCATCCGAACGCCACCGGTATGGCCGGGATCGGCGCGCACCTGGCCGGGGTCGTCTCGGCGGGCTAACGTCGGCGCTGGTTTCGGCGAGGTGGGCGCACCGGTGGCGCGCCCACCTCACTGACCCCGACGACCAGGGCGTCACGGCCGGGTTCCTTCTCCCCCCGGGAGAGAAGGAGCCGCGCGGGCCGCTTCACCGCTGGGTCGTCAAGTTCACGTAGGCGCACGGCGACCGATAGGACACTACGATTTGTGTATCCAGGGGTCAATAGGGTTCGTTCTTTGTAGCCAGCGCTAAAATGGGCCCCAGTTGGAACCTGGGGGTCCCATGTCCGAACCACTCGCCACCTGCGGGGTTCGCGCCGGCGAACCGGTGCGGCACGCCCTTGACCTGCTCGGCGACCAGTGGACGCTGCTCATCCTGCAGAGCGTGTTCCTGCACATCCGCCGCTACGAAGAGCTGCGGAGGCGCCTCGGCATCTCGCCGACCGCGCTGTCCGGGCGGCTGAACGAGGCCGTGGCCGCCGGAATCCTCACCCGGGTGGCGTACCGCGACCACAACCGGACCAGGCTCGAATACCGGCTGACCGAACAGGGCCTGCCGCTGTGGTCGCTGCTGGTGTCGATCTGGGCCTGGGAGCGGGAATGGGTGGCCGGCCGCCGCGAGCAGCTGCCCGCGCTGACGCACCTGGACTGCGGGGTCGAGACGGCCGCCCCGCTGGGCTGCGGCGGCTGCCTGCGCACCGTGCGGCTGCGCGATGTGGACGCGGCGCAGGGCAAGCCGGCCACCATCCCGATGCCGAGCACGAGCAGGCGGTTCCGCCGCCGGGACGCGGACCGGCTGGCCGGTGACCCGCTGCTGTTCTTCCCGGCCACCATGGAGCTGCTCGGTGACCGCTGGTCCATCGCGCTGATGGTCAGCTCCTTCTTCGGCGCCGAACATTTCTCCGAGTACCAGCGCGAGCTCGGCATCGGCCCGAGCGTGCTGTCCGACCGGCTGGCGCGGCTGCGCCGAGTCGGCGTGCTGCGCACCGGGACCGCGGGCACCAGGACCGACGCGCACGCCTACCGGCTCACCGAGATGGGCCGGGCGTTCTTCCCAGCGCTGGCGTTCATCGTGGAGTTCGCGCGTACCCGCTGCCCGTCCGGCGAGGCCGGGGTGTTCCTGCGGCACCGCGACTGCGGCCACCGGCTGGCCCCGGTCCTGCTGTGCGATCACTGCGGGAAGCCGCTCGAACGGAACGCGGTCCGGTTCGAGGGCGGCCCGGACTGGTCCGTCCGGGTGCCCGCCGTCACCTCGCCGCCGGCGAAATGAACTCGCCTTCGATCGGTGCTCCTGACAGGCTGGAGCCTGAACGTCGCTGCACCCGTCACCACCTGGAGGTCCGTATGTCCGAACAAACCCCGTCGCAGCAGGACGGTGCTCCGGAGGACGCTCAGGAGGACGGCGTCAAGCGCAAGTTCCGCGAGGCACTCGAACGCAAGCAGGCGCAGACCAAGGCGCGCCAGTCGCACGAGGACCGCGGGTCGAAGGTCGGCAACACCGCGCACGGCCCGGCCGCCGGGAAGCGCGAGTTCCGCCGCAAGAGCGGCTGACCCCCTGAACGGCAAATAGCCGACTTTTTGCCCCCTGGCGTGCGGGCGAAAAGTCGGCTATTTGCCGGTGGGCTACGGGGTGCGGATGGAGCTCAGGCGGCTGATTTCGGCCATGCGCCGCTCGGCGAGCCGGTCGGCGGCGGTCACCGGGGGCACACCCTCGGCCTTCGCCAGCGCGAACACCGACTTGGTGGTGTCGAACAGCGCGGTGGTCTTGCGCTTGGCGCGGGCGAAGTCGAACCCGTGCAGCTCGTCGCTGACCTGGATCACGCCGCCGGCGTTGACCAGGTAGTCCGGCGCGAACAGGATGCCGCGGTCGTCCAGCTGCTTCTCCACCCCGGGATGGGCGAGCTGGTTGTTGGCGGCGCCGCAGACGATCTTGGCCCGCAGCACGGCGACGGTCTCGTCGTCGAGCACCCCGCCTAGCGCGCAGGGCGCGAAGACGTCCAGCTCCGAGCGGACCAGCGCACCGGCGTTCGCGGCCACCTCGACCCCGGGGTACTTCGCTTTGGTGCGCTCGATCGCGGCCGGTGCGACGTCGCTGATGACCACTTCGGCGCCGGCCTCGACCAGGTGCCCGACCAGGATGTGCCCGACCTTGCCGACCCCGGACACGCCGACCCGGCGCCCGGCCAGCTCGGGGTTGCCCCAGACGTGCTCGGCGGAGGCGCGCATGCCCTGGAAGACACCGAACGCGGTGAGCACCGAGGAGTCGCCGGCCCCGCCGTCCTCGGGCGAACGCCCGGTGACGAACCGGCTTTCGCGGGCGACCACGTCCATGTCGGCCACGTAGGTGCCGACGTCGCAGGCGGTCACGTAACGCCCGCCCAACGACTGCACGAACCGCCCGTAGGCGCGCAGCAGCGCTTCGGACTTGACGGTGGCGGGGTCGCCGATGATCACCGCTTTGCCGCCGCCGAGGTCGAGCCCGGCCAGCGCGTTCTTGTAGGCCATGCCCTTGGACAGGGCGAGCACGTCGTCCAGTGCGGCGCTTTCGGAGGCGTACGGGTAGAACCGGGTGCCGCCCAGCGCGGGGCCCAGCGCGGTGGAGAAGATGCCGATGATCGCTTTCAGGCCGGTCGCTGCGTCCTGGCAGTAGACGACCTGCTCATGGCCGGTTTCCCGGCCGAATACCCCTTCGGTCACGGTGGTGACTCCTTTGTCTCCACCGGCTCGCGGGCTTGTGGCGCGCGAGACGGTGTTTCGGTTGTCGGTTGGCGCGGCGGAGCGCGGAAGGTCCTTCCCCACAGCGCCGCACTGGAGAACCTAGAGCCCGCCGCGCGCGGACGCCATGGGGGCACGGATGTTCGGCCACCGGACGTTCACCTGTTGGACGGCGTGCCGGACATGCACCGCTTCTAGGCTCATCCCGATTGGTTCGAACAAGTTACCAAGGAGGCGGCGTGCGAAGAGGAATCGTCCTGCTGACCGTGCTCACCACGGTCCTCGGCCTGAGCACGGGCGTGCCAGCGACGGCGGCACCGGCGAAGACCCCGAAGGCGCTGGTGATCGGTCTCGACGGGGCCAGGTTCGACAAGCTGCTGGCGGCGGACACCCCGAACGTGCACAAGCTGGTCGAGCGCGGTTACGCCGCGCGCAGCGCGCTCTACGGCAGCGGGATGGCGCCCACGGTCAGCGGCCCCGGCTGGTCCACCATCCTGACCGGGGTGTGGCCGGACAAGCACAAGGTGAAGGACAACTCGTTCGCCGGCAACGCGCTGGCCGACCACCCGAGCTGGCTGGCCAGGGCCGAGCAGGCCGCGCCCGCGCTGGACACCTATGCCGCGGTGGACTGGCAGCCGATCGGCGACCGGATCCTGCGCACCGGCCAGGACCGGAAGTTCGTGCTCGACGGGGACAGCGCCGGCTACCAGAAGACCGACGAGCAGGTGGCCGTGGACGCCGAAAAGCACCTCGCCGCAGACAAGGCCGACGCCTCGTTCGTCTACTTCGGACAGACCGATGAGGCTGGCCACGAGCACGGCGCGGATTCACCCGAGTACGACGCCTCGCTGCGCACCGACGACGCGCTGATCGGCAGGCTGCTCGCCGCCGTCGAGAAGCGGCCGTCGTACCAGGACGAGGACTGGCTCGTGCTGCTGAGCACCGACCACGGGCACACCCCGGCCGGCGGCCACGGCGGCGACAGCCCCGAGGAGCGGATGACGTTCGTGATCGCGGCGGGGGGTGCGGTACCGCCCGGAAAGCCTTCGGTGGCACCGAAAATCGTGGACATCGCGCCGACCGTGCTGCGGCACCTCGGCATCGGCGTCGCGGAAAGCTGGGGCTACGACGGCTACCCGCTGGGCGCGGCACCGGCCGACGTCTTCGACGGCGCGGCCCTGAAACCGCGTCAGGACGAGACCGGGGTGCCGGCGGACCTGCCCGGCTGGACGCACGACGGCCCCGGCGGCTGGTCCGTGCACAACGCCGCGGCCATGCCGGCCGGTACCGCCGAGTGGCAGGGCTGGGCGTTCACCACCGACGAGTTCTGGACCAGGACCGCGCCGGGCCAGCAGCGGGAGGCGAACGTGCGGGCCCGCGGCGTGTTCGCGGTGGCCGACCCGGACGAGTGGGACGACAAGGGCTCACCGTCGGCCCGCGGCGAGTTCGACTCGACCCTGCGCTCCCCCGCGATCGGGGTGGACGGCAAGAGCGAGGCCGAGATCGGCTTCGTGTCGCACTACCGCCAGGACGGCACCCAGCGCGGCTCGCTCACGGTGTCCTTCGACGGCGGCCCGGAACAGCCCGTGCTCGCCTACGGGCCGGATGCCGGTGACGCCAACCGCGGCGGCGACATCCTGGCCACCCCGGTCTCCGCGAAGGTGCGGATTCCCGCCGGTGCGCGCGAAATGCGCGTTTCCTGGCGGCTATACGCGGCCGGCAACAACTGGTACTGGGCGGTCGACGCCCCGCGCGTCAGCACCCGCTGAAGGGTGACCGGGCTCGTGGCCGGGCCGTGCCCGCCGTGGCGCGGACCGGTCACGACCCCGGCCAGTGCCGGACTCCGGTGAGCACGA
Organism: Amycolatopsis nigrescens CSC17Ta-90; assembly: GCF_000384315.1. Lineage (GTDB taxonomy): Bacteria > Actinomycetota > Actinomycetes > Mycobacteriales > Pseudonocardiaceae > Amycolatopsis > Amycolatopsis nigrescens. The sequence goes on from NZ_ARVW01000001.1 coordinate 944,272, forward strand.
TGCCCAGCCCGTCCGCGAACCGCTGCTCCCCGTCACCGCCGAAAACACCCTCGGCAATCGCCGCCATCAGCGCCGGGTCCATGTGCTCGCTCAGGCCGTCCAGCACCTCGTCGTAACGGGGGTCGCGCTTGCCCGGCTCGGGGTAGACGGCCTGTTCTTCGATGGTGAAGCCGACGACGAAGCTGTAGACGGTGAACATCGCGCGGCCCGCCCGGCGTGGCTCGAACCCGGAGGCGATGAGCCGCGCGAGCGCATTCCGGTTGGGCAGCTCGGGGTCGTTGAAGAAGGTGCCGGAGAAGACCTTCGCACCGTCCCGGTAGCCGAGCATCATCCGCCGCAGCGCGTGCGCCCTGGCGGCGAGGAACTCCGGCCAGTCCGCGTCGTCGGCGATGCTCGTCAGCTGGGGGGCTGCGTCCCGGTACATCTGGGTGGCCATCTCGTCGAGCAGTTCCTGCTTGTTCTTCATGTGCCAGTACAGCGCCGGAGCCTTGACCCCGAGTTCGTCCGCGATCAGCCGCAGCGTGAGGCCGTTCAGCCCGACCTCGTTGAGCAGCCGCAGGCCGGCGCGGGCGATGTCCCGCCTGTTCAAGGCCATGCCGGTGTCCTCCTTTTCGTCCGGGTTGACAGCTTAACGCTATTAAGGACATCCTGGGCAGCGGGTCATTTAACAACGTTAAGGAGGGCTCGTGCAGGGGATCGAGACCGATGTGATCGTGGTGGGCGGGGGTCCCACCGGACTGATGCTGGCCTGCGAACTGGCGCTGGCCGGCGCGGGCGTGATCGTGCTGGACCGGCTGCCGGAGCGCACCGACCAGTCCAAGGCGCTCAACCTGCAGCCGCGTACCGCCGAGGTACTGGAGCAGCGCGGCCTGCTGGCGATGGCGCAGGACCGGTCGCTGGGCAACGTGGGCGACGGGCATTTCGCCGGGCTGCCGGTGGTCTACGACGGCTGGCGGACCCGTCATCCGTACCAGGTGGGCATTCCGCAGGCCAGGGTGGAGGAGGTGCTGGAGGAACGGCTGGCCAGCTACGGAATCGAGGTGCGCCGCGGGCACGAGCTGACCGGGTTCACGCAGGACGAGGACGGAGTCGTCGCCACGGTGCAAGGGCCGGATGGCGAACTGCGGCTGCGCGCCGGTTACCTGGCCGGCTGCGACGGCGGCCGCAGCGCAGTGCGCAAGGCGCTCGGCGTCGGGTTCCCCGGTATCGACGCGACCGAGTACGGCGTGGTCGCCGACGTGGTGCTGGCCGAGGTTCCGGCCGCCGTGCCGAAGCGGTGGACGTCCATGCGCGACATGCTCCGGCCGCGCGGCGACCGGCAGCTCACCGCCGGGCTGCTCCCGCTGGGCGAGCCCGGGCTGTACCGGCTGGCGTACCGCGGCGAAAACAGCAAGCCGGAGGACCCGCGGGCGCCGGTGCCGCAGGCCGAGTTGGAAGCGGCGCTGCTGGTGGCCTACGACGAGGAGGTCACGGTTTCCGAGGTCCGCTGGGCGTCCCGGTTCGGCAACGGCTCCCGGCAGGCCGAGCGGTATCGGGTGGGCAGGGTGTTGCTGGCCGGCGACGCCGCGCACGTGCACGCGCCCGCCGGCGGGCAGGGCCTGAACCTGGGTGTGCAGGACGCGATGAACCTGGGCTGGAAGCTGGCCGCCGAGATCGCCGGCTGGGCGCCGCCGGGGCTGCTGGACAGCTACCACGACGAGCGGCATCCGGTGGGTGCCAGGGTGCTGGAGAACACCAGGGCGCAGGGCGTGCTGATGGACGACGGGCCAGGACCGTTCGCGCTGCGCAAGGTGTTCGCCAAGCTGATGGAACAGCCGGAGGTGACCAGGTATCTGTCCGGCATGGTGTCCGGTTTGGACATTCGCTACCCGCTCGACGGCGCGGACCACGAACTGCTCGGCGCCCGGATGCCGGACGTCGACCTGCGCGTGGCCGGGCAGGACCGCCAGGCCAGCTCGTTGCTGCACCACGGGCACGGCGTGCTGCTCACCACGATGGCGCGGTACGGCGAGGCCGCGCGACCGTGGGCCGGGCGGGTGGACGTGGTGCCGGTGCCGGAGCTCCCCGGCTTCGACGCCGCCGCGGTGCTGGTCCGCCCGGACGGCTACGTCTGCTGGACCGCCGCCACCGGCGACTCCCCCACCGAGCCGGTCAAACGACTCGAAGCGGCCCTGACCGGCTGGTTCGGCGTCTGACCCGTCGTGAGTGGAAAGTGTTGCCCGGACAACACTTTCCACTCACGACAGTTACCGCGGTGGTAACCCTCTTTCGGTGCGCACAATAGTGAATCGGCTTGGCATACAAGGGCCTTTACTAGCTCATCGGGCGAAATTTGTTGGGCTGTCGGGGCCTTAGTATCTCGTCGCATGAGCGGCAACAGCCCGATAGCGAGAGCGCTGGGCAGGGCACTGCGTACAGCGCGCGAAGCAGCCGGACAGAGCCTTCGCGACGTGAGCGTGAAGATAGGCACGAGCATTCCCACGATCTCCCGCTGGGAGACCGGCGATCGGTTTCCCCGGCCGGAAGACGTGTCAGCGATGCTCACCGCCGTCGGCGCCGACCCACGCCGCCGCGAGCAGTTGGTAGAACTGGCTCGCTACGCCAACCCCAAACAATGGCTGTCTTTACGCCTGGCCGACCGGGAACTCATGATGATGGCGTTCCTAGAGTACGAGCGATGCGCGCGGCGGATCGTCTACGCGGCGCCACTTCTGGTCCCTGGGCTACTGCAGACCAGCGGCTATACCAGGGCCATCATGACCACAGGCGGGCTCTCCCCGGCCGAAGCGGAAAGCCGGGTTCGAGTTCGAGCAGGCAGACGCGAGGTGCTGACCAAGCCCACCCCGGTGGAACTGCTGGCCCTAATCGGCGAAGCAGCCCTGCGCCACGAAATCGGCGGGCCGCCTGTGCTGCTGCACCAGCTGAAATATCTGGCTGCCTGCAGGGAACGGGCGAACATAGATCTGCGGGTGCTGCCAGACTCGGCCGGATGGACGCCCCTGCTGACCGGCCCCTTCATGCTGTTGGAGGACCACGAAGGCCAGTCCGTGGTCCAGCTTGAGTATCTGGTCTCCGGCGCTCTGTTCCACCTGCCCGAGGATGTTGACGCGTACCGGGAGGCCGTGCCTAAGCTGGTCGAAGCGGCATTGAGCCCGGCGGATAGCGCCCAGTTCATCGCCCGGCGCACCGCAGAGCTGGAGGCCAAGACATGAACCCGCCCGCACCCTGGCGCAAGTCCAGCCACAGCAGCAAAGAAGTGGAGTGCGTCGAGGTGGCTCTGGACAAGGACTGCGTCCGGGTGCGGGACAGCAAGAACCCCGGGATCGGCACCCTGAATCTGCCGCACAACACCTGGTCGGCCTTCCTTTCCCAGGTCAGCGGTCGTGAGTGAAAAGTGTTGCTCGGGCAACAGTTTTCACTCACGAGGTGGCAGGATTGTCTGATGGTGTATGTGGAGCGTGGTGGGGAAGGCGAGCCGGTGCTGCTGTTGCTGCACGGGCTGGGGGCGACCGGCGAGGTGTGGCGCGGGCTCGTCGAGGGGCTGCGGGAGCGCTGGCCGGGTGAGTGGCTGGTGCCGGATTTGCCGGGGCACGGCCGGTCGCCGGACGCGCCTCGATACTCCTTCGGCTCGATGGCCGCTTCGGTCGCCGAAGTGGTCCCCGCGGGCAGGCCGGTGGTGGTGCTCGGGCACTCGCTCGGCGGGGTGGTGGCGCTGACCCTGGCCGCCGGCTGGTTCGGGGTGCGGGTGACCGCGGCCTGCGGGCTGGGCATCAAGGTCCGGTGGAGCGACGAGGAACTGGCCAAGTCCGCCGAACTGGCCGCGAAGCCGGCGCGCACCTTCGACACCCGCGAAGCCGCCGCGGACCGCTGGCTCAAGGTCGCCGGGCTGCACGGCCTTTGGGCCCCGGACGCGCCCGAAGTGGCCGCCGGGCTCAGGCAGACCCCGGACGGCTGGCGGACCGCCCTCGATCCGGGTGCGTTCGCGGTCGGCGCGCCCGACCTTCCCGGGCTGCTGGCCGCCGCGAAAGCTGCGAACTCCACCGTGCTGCTCGCCGCGGGTGAACACGACCCGATGTGCCCCGCCGAGCACCTTCGCGCCCTTCTGCCGGAGCCGGTGCTTCTCCCGTCGCTCGGCCACAACGCGCACGTCGAAAACCCGGCCGCCCTGCTCCCTTTACTGGATCGCCTGCGCCTCGCGAACTGATATTCCCCTTTTGTTCACCTGGCCATGGTTGACGCCGAAGCGTCTGGCAACAAAAGGCCAAAAGTTGTTACGTCCCTGAGGAAACCGCCCACGATAGGACCGGTCGCTCAGTAGCCTGATGGCAGCCGACCCGGTCGGTGCTGTCGTGATTTTCTGCAAGGCGGAGGCCTGTTTTGGGTAACTTTCCCTGGGAGATCGTTATCGCGGTGGTCGGCGCCGTGGTCCCGCTGCTCGCCTTCGTGTACGAATTCGCCGTGGTGGGCCGCAAGCGCCTCGGGTACCGCGTGCAGATGGACACCACGGCCGCCGGCGTGGTCAACCAGGAGTACGCGGGCGCCCTGCGGCAGTTGCAGGAACAGAACGGCAGGTCGGCGGACGACGAACCCACGCAGGAACTGTTCGACCCCTCGTTCGTCCTGCTGCGCATCGAGAACAACGGCGCGACCAACATCGACACCAGCGACTACGCCGTGCTCCCCGAGGACAAGGTCGGCATCCAGGTCAAGTTCCCCGGCCGCCGGGTCGCCGGCATGGTGGTGACCGAACTCAGCGACGAACACCTCGGCCGCTCCTTCGAAGAGGGTTCGGGCCTTGGCGTGCGCAACGCCGAGGATTCGGACCCGCCGGTCGGCATGGTGCTGCTGCCCAAGGCGCCGATGAACCGCGGCCAGCACTACAAGGTGCTGACCGTCCTCCAGCGCGATCCCCACCTGCCCGGCGACCGGACGGAGTTCGAGGAGCCGCAGGTGGTCGGTGGCATCAAGGGCGGTGCCGGCCGGGGCGGGATACAGGAGACCAAGAGCCACACCGGGATCTCCCGGCGGACCATCGCACTGGTCGGCTTCCTGGTGGTGGTCGTGCTCACCCAGCTCACCGTCAGCCTCACCAGCAACCGCACCGCTCCGCTGGACTGCGCCGGCGGCCAGCTCGCCCTCACCGGGTCCACCGCGTTCGCGCCCGTGCTGAAGGACGCCGCCGCGTCTTACCAGAAAACCTGCCCCGACGCCCACTTCACCCTCGACGCACAGGGCAGCGGCACCGGGCTGGAAAGGCTGAACCAGGAGGGACGGAAGCTGGAGTCGGGCAGCCCGAACATCCTGGCCTTCTCCGACGGGGCCAAGCCCGACGGGTACCCGCAGCTGCTTCCCCGCCCCATCGCCTTCTCGCTGTTCACCCTCCTCGTCAACAAGGACACCGGCGTCGGGGACCTCACCCTGGACCAGATCAAGCAGCTCTACGACGGGCAGATCACCAACTGGGCCCAGCTGCGGGGCAACGACCTGCCGGTCAGGCTGGTCAGCCGCCCGCCCGACTCGGGCACCCGAAAGACCTTCCAGCAGCAGCTCCTGGACGGCAAGCGGGAACCGGGCAGCAACTCCGACGACTGCCGGACGGTGGATCCCGGCGCCGAGCCGGGGGTCGTGCGCTGCGAACGGGTGTCCACCAACGACGTGCTGGACACGGTCGCCCGCACTCCCGGCGCGATCGGCTACAGCGAGGTCGGGGCCGCGACCGGTCGCGAAGACCTGGTGCTGGTGCGCATCGGCGGCCACCAGGCCGATCTGGAGGGCGCCGACGCCGGGGCCTACCCGTTCTGGGAGACCGAGTTCGCCTACACCTACGGCGAGACCAAGGCGGATTCGCTGGCCGCCAGCTTCCTGCGCTACCTCACCAACGAGGTCGGCAAGGACATCGTGCGCTCCTACGGCAACCGGTCCTGCTCGGAGCTGGAGAACCCGGTGCTGTGCCGTCCTATGTGACCGCAACCTCGGCGAGCGCGGCGATGGCGGCTTCGAGCTGGGCGTCGGACAGGTAGGGAGCCGGGCCGAACCGCAGGTACGGGCCGCGGCTGTCGGTGGCGACACCGCGCTCGGCGAGCGCGCGCTGCAAACCGCCCGCGTCCCGGCAGCGGAGAGCGAGGAAGCCGCCGAACGCGGACCGCGGGGCGGACCGGTCGCGGGTCACCAGCTCGTCGGGCAGGTCGAGGTCGTCGAACAGCCGGGCGAGCAACTCGTTCTGCCGCAAGGAGATCTCGCGCAGCACGGCCGGGGTGAGGCCCTGCTCGGTGAAGAAGCGCTGCACCCTGGCCGCCCGGTAGTGACTGGTCGGGTCGTAGGTCGCGCCGGCGAAGCGGTCCGCCCCGGCGGCGTAGCGCACCCGGTCCGCGCGGCCGTCCTCGGCCAGCGTGCCGAACTCGGCGTACCAGCCGGTGACCACCGGCCGCAGCTCCAGCGCGTGCGGCGGCAGCCGCAGGAAGCAGTTGCCCTCGCCCCACTGCAGGTACTTGTAGCCGCCGCCGAGCACCCAGGCCGAGTCCAGCCCCAGTGCGGGCACCGGCAGCTCGGTCACGCCGATCGCGTGGTAGGCGTCCACCACCAGCTCCACTCGCCGCCGTGCGCAGGCCAGCGCCAGCTCGTCCAGGCCAGGCACGATCCTGGCCGTCTCGAACAGCACCCTGGACACCAGCACCGCGGCGGTCCGGTCGTCCGCCTCGGCGGCCAGTCGCGCGGCCAGGGTGTCCACCGGCTCGGCCGGTACCCGCACCAGCTCGATGCCCGCCTCGGCGAGCCGGCGGAGCTGGCGGCGCAGGGTGTGGAACTCGCCGTCCGTGGTGACCAGCCGCGGCCTGGCCGCCAGGTCCAAAGCGGACAGCAGGCGGATGACCAGCTCGTGCGTGCTGGTGCCGAAGGCGATCTCCGCCGCCGGATCCGCGAGCAGCAGCCGCACCCCGGCCCGCAGCTCGTCCGCCTTGGCGAAAGCGGCCGTCCATTTCTCGTCCACCTGTGACGCGGCGTCCGCGAAAGCCTCCAGCAGGCCCTCTTCCGCGACATCGGGCCAGGCCTGGTGCGAATGCCCGGTCAGCAGCAGCCGCTCGGCCACCCGGAACCGGCGGTAGTGCGCCGCCAGCCCGTTCACAGCGCGCTCCGCACGGCCCACAGATCACCGAAGACCGGCGCGAACAAGGTCGTGCGCAGGTAGGCCGCGCCGGACGAGCCGCCGGTGCCGGTCTTGTCGCCGATCGTGCGCTGCACCATTTTCACGTGCCGGTACCGCCATTCCTGCATGCCCTCGTCCAGGTCCACCAGGTGCTCGGCGATCACCGCTTCCCCGCCGTCGTCCTGGTAGACCCGCAGCAGGATCTCTTGCAGCTCGGGCGAAGCCTCGGCGGGCTGCCGGACGTCCCGCCCGGTGTGCACCGGATAGCCGCGGACCGACAGGTACCGCACGAAGGAGTCGAACAGCGAAGGCTCTGCCATCGCCGCGACGATCCGCTCGCGGTCCTCCCCCGCCGGGTAGTGCTCGAAGGCCCCGGCGTCCCGGCGGCCGAGCATCGCCTCCAGCACCCGGAACTGCGCCGACTGGAACCCGCTCGAAGCGTCCAGCCTGGCCCGGAAGCCGGCGAACTGGCTCGGCGTCATCGTCTCCAGCACGTCGATCTGCGCGACCACCACCTTGAGCACGGTCAGCACCCGCCGCAGCGTGCGGATCGCGTGCGCGGTGTCGCCGGCCTCCAGCCGCTGCCGGAGATGGCCCAGCTCGTGCAGGATCTGCTTGAACCACAGCTCGTACACCTGGTGGATGACGATGAACAGCATCTCGTCGTGCTCTTCCGAACGCGGCCGCTGCGCGCCGAGCACCTCGTCCAGTGCCAGGTAGGAGGTGTAGGTCAACGCCGCATTGCTGGGATCTTCGGTGCTCATGGCTCCTCCGCGGGAAAGAGTGCGTCGTCGGTGCTCATTTGCCGGTCACCTCGTCGAAGTGGCGCTGGGCCGGTTCGGCCAGCGCGGTGTAGAGATCGTGGAAGAGCGCGACCGCCTCGACCCGGCGCGGCGGCGCGGGCACCAGCTCCTCCGGCAGTTCCGGGTCCTGCGCGGGAAACTGCCGGAACCGGTGGATGAGCCTGGTGCGCACCGAGAACGCCTCCGGCTCGCGCAGGGTGCGGCGCCGCCTCGGGTAGCCGCGGAACTCGGCGGCGAACTCCGCGTAGTCCGCCGCCAGCGCGTCGAGGTCCCATGCCCTGCTCGCGAACACCCGCACGTCCAGCGAGGCGGCCGGCCTGCCCAGCATCAGCCCGGCGTGCTCGGTCACCTCCAACTCGCGCAGCAGGGCCACCACTTCCTGCTCACGATCGTGCGGGGCCAGCCAGGTGCCGTCCTGCACCGAGCCGAAACCGAGGAACCGCAACCGCCGCACCAGCTTTTCCCTTGCCTTGCGCCGGGTCTCCGGGATGCTGTGCCAGAGCACCGTCCACTGCCCGGCCGGGCGCCTGCCCTGGCCGAGGGTGAAGATCCGCCGGTCGCCGTCCTCCAGCACCGCGATCGCGCGCGGGGTGAGCCGGTAGTACACCAGCCGCCCCTTCTTGCTGGGCTCCAGCAGGTCCCGGCGGACCAGCCTGGCCAGTGCGATCCTGGCCGCGCCGGCGGAGAATCCCTGACCGGCGAGCAGTTCGACCAGCCCGCCGGACCACACCAGCGCGCTTTCCCTCGGCCGGACGTAGGCACCGAGCAAGGTGAGCACCAGTTCCTGCGGGGCGGGCTCGAACCGGTTGGTCATGCCGTCAACTCTATACACTCCAGCCAGCTCAGGTGTAGCTTAACTTGGGTGAAGGTCGGAATCGGTTTGCCCAACACCACTCCGGGGGCGAGTGGCGCGGTGCTCGTCGACTGGGCCAAGCGCGCGGAGCAGGGCCCGTTCAGCACCCTCGGGGTGCTCGACCGGCTGGTCTACGACAGTGTGGACCCGTTCGCCGCGCTGTCCGCCGCGGCCGCGGTGACCACCCGGATCCGGCTCGCCACCATGATCGCGATCGGGCCGCTGCGGGGCGCCGCGATGCTGGCGAAGCAGGCCGAATCCGTGCAGACCCTCTCCAGCGGCAGGCTCACCCTCGGCCTCGCCGTCGGCGCCCGGCAGGACGACTACACCGAAGCTGGGATCTCCTACGGCGCACGCGGCAGGCTGCTGTCCGAGCAGTTGGCCCGGCTGCGCACCGAGGACCACGACGTGGAGCTGCTGGTGGGCGGCGGCAGCGGACCGGCCTTCGCGCGGATGGCCAGGTATGCCGACGGATACGCGCACGGCGGCGGCCCGCCGAGGGCGTTCGCGTCGGCGGCGGCGAAGGCGAACGCGGCCTGGCGGGACTTCGGCCGCCCAGGCCGCCCGCGGTTGTGGGGCCAGGGCTACTTCGCGCTCGGCGACCCCGACCGGGGCACCGACTACCTGCGCGACTACTACGCGTTCACCGGGCCGTTCGCGGAGAACATCGCCGCGGCCAACCTGACCACGGCCAGGGCGATCAAGGACTTCGTGCGCGGCTACCGGGCCGAGGGCTGCGACGAGCTGATCCTGCTGCCCACCGTCGCCGATCCGGACGAGGTCGAACGGCTGGCCGAGGTGCTGGGATGAAAGTGAGCATTCTCGGGGCCGGGCCATCCGGGCTCTATTTGGGGATACTGCTGAAAAAGGCGGATCCCGGGCACGAGGTCACGATCATCGAGCGCAACGCACCGGACGCCACCTTCGGCTGGGGCGTGGTGTTCTCCGAGGAGACCCTCGGCGCGCTGCGGGACGCCGACTACCCGACCTACCTGGAGATCACCGACACCTTCGCCCGCTGGGACGCCATCGACATCTCCTACCGCGGCCACCTGATCCGCACGCGCGGGCACGCGTTCTCCGCGATCGCCCGCAAGCAGCTGCTGAACATCCTGCAGCGCCGCTGCACGGAACTCGGCGTGACGCTGCGTTTCGGCGAAGAGGTGACCGATGGAGACGAGCTGGCCGGCGACCTGCTGGTGGCCGCGGACGGGGCGAACAGCGCCGTCCGGCGCGGCCGGGCCCCGCTGTTCGGCACCACGGTGGAGCCCTTGGGCTGCAAGTACATCTGGTTCGGCACCGACCTGGTCTTCGACGCGTTCCGGTTCATCTTCAAGCAGACCCCGCACGGCATGGTGCAGGTGCACGGCTATCCCTACGACGAGAACCGCAGCACCTTCATCGTCGAGTGCCCGGAGCCGGTCTGGCGCTCGGCCGGGCTGGACTCGATGAGCGAGGAGGAGAGCATCGAGTTCTGCTCCGGACTGTTCGCCGAGGAGCTCGGCGGGCACCGGCTGCTGTCCAACAAGTCGGCCTGGCTCAGCTTTCCCTTGGTGCGCAACCGAAGTTGGCACGACGGCAGGGTGGTGCTGCTCGGCGACGCCGCGCACACCGCGCACTTCAGCATCGGTTCGGGCACCAAGCTGGCGATGGAGGACTCGATCGCGCTGGCCAACGCGTTCGTCCGGCACGGGCACCGCACCGCGGCCGAGCGCGAGGCAGCGCTGGTGGACTACGAGCTGACCCGCCAGCCCGTACTTGAGCGGTTCCAGCAGGCGGCCGCGGACAGTGCGGACTACTTCACCCGAGTCCGGCGGCACGCCGGGCTGGCGCCGGCGCAGTTCGCCTTCAACCTGCTCACCCGCAGCGGCCGGATCAGCCATGCCGGGCTCGCCGTGCGCGACCCGGACTTCGTGCGGGTGGCCGACGCGCGGTTCGCTGGCACGAGCGGCCGGTTCGGCCCGCCGCCGATGCTCTCGCCGTTCCGGCTCGGCGGCCTCGAACTGCCGAACCGGGTGGTGCGGGACGGCGGTACCGACACCAGCGGCGCCGGGTTGCTGCTCGGCGAGCTGATCGCGGTCAGCGCCGCGGGCCGTGGCACTCCGAATACTCCGACCGCACCCGATCAGTCCTTAGTGGACACTGCAAGGGCGGCGGGGGCGCTGGCCGGGGCCCGACTCGGGCACGCCGGGCGGCGAGGAGCGACCAGGCCACCGGCCCACGGCGTGGACATCCCGCTGCCGCCGGGGCTGGACTGGCCGCTGCTGGCCGCGTCCGCACTGGCCTACGGGCCGTTCGGGCAGGTGCCGAAGGAAATGGACGACGAGGACTTCGCGCGGGTGCTCGGCGAGTTCGTCGCCGCCACGCGGGCCGTCGCCGAAGCCGGCTACGACCTGCTGGAGCTGGACTGCGCGCACGGCAGGCTGCTCGCCGGTTTCCTTTCCCCGCTGGCGAACCGGCGCACCGACCACTACGGCGGCTCGCCGTCGAACCGGCTCCGCTTCCCGCTCGACGTGCTGCGTGCGGTACGGGAGGAATGGCCGGCGCGGCGCCCGCTGGCCGTCCGGCTCACCGTCACCGACTGGGCGGCCGGCGGGCTCGAACTCGACGAGGGCATCGCAGCGGCCCGCGCGATGGCCGAGGCCGGTGCCGCGCTGATCCACGTCACCGCCGGGCAGAACGTGGCGCACGGCAGGCCGGAGTACCGGCGCGGCTTCCTCACCGCGATCAGCGACCGGGTGCGCAGCGAGGCCGCCGTGCCCACCCTGGTCGGCGGCTACCTGACCAGCACCGACGCGGTGAACACGGTGCTCGCCGCCGGCCGCGGCGACCTGTGCGTACTGGACCTGCCGGACAGCGAACTGGAGCAGCTGTGAGCCACTACTTCGCGGAGCTGACCTCGCCCGCGGTCGCCGCGCTGGGCGCGGACGGCCGGACCCCGGTGCTGCTGCTGCCGGTCGGCGCGGTGGAACCGCACGGCCCGCACGCGCCGCTGGGCACCGACCCGCTGATCTCGGCCGGGATGTGCCGTCGCGCCGCGGAAGCGCTGGAAGGCGACCCGGCGGTGCGCGTGCTCATCCTGCCGCCGGTGCCCTACGGCGTGACCAGGTACGCGGCCGCCTTCCCCGGCGGGGTGCACATCGGCGAAGAGACCCTGCACGCGTTGCTCACCGAGCTGTGCGCGGCGCTGCTCGGCCAGGGCCTCGACCGGATCGTGCTGGTGAACAACCACTTCGAGCCCGAGCACCTGGCGACCCTGCGCCGGGTGGTGCGGACCGTGGCGGATTCCCACGGCGTCCGGATCGGGCACCTGGACCTGGTGCGGCGGCGGCACGCCGAGCGGCTGACCGAAGAGTTCCGCCGCGGCGAGTGTCACGCCGGCCGGTACGAGACCTCGCTGGTGCTCGCGGACGCGCCGGAGCAGGTGGACACCGAGCTGATGGCGGAGCTGCCCAGGGTGCCGGTGGACCTGCCCGCCGCGATGGCCGCCGGGAAGACCGACTTCGCCGCACTGGGCATGACCCGCGCCTACTGCGGAGATCCGGCCGAAGCGACGGTTGAAGAAGGGGAAGCCAGTTTCGAGAAGTTGACGGAGATGTTGATAGAGACGATTCGGGACGTGGCGTCGTGAGTGCTTTCGGTTGCCCCGGCAACACTTTTCACTCACGACCGCTGACCTGCGGGTTTACCGCACAGGAGGCGATATGAACCTGACCTCGTTCTTCCTGGACCGCAACCTGGCCGAAGGGCGCGCCGACCGCACCGCGCTGATCTGCGAAGACCGTTCGTACAGCTACGCGGAACTGGCGGAGCTGACCAACCGGACCGGCAACGTGCTGCACGAGCTCGGGGTGCGGGCCGGTGACCTGGTGCTGCTGGCGCTCAGCGACGGGGCCGAGTTCGTCGCCACCTGGTACGCCGCGCAGAAGCTCGGCGCGGTCACCGCCGAGGTGTACACCTTCCTGCAGCCCAAGGACTACGCCTACTACCTGTCCTACACCGGCGCGAAGCTGGTGGTCGCCGACCAGGTCACGCTGGCTCCGCTGCGCGCCGCGGGCGGACGGGACCTACTGGTCGCCGGCGTCCCGGCGGAGGAGGTGCTGCCCCATGAGCGTCCATTCCGGACACTCGTGGACCTGGCGTCCGCCGAACTGGCCCCGGCGCCGGTGCGGGAGGAGGACGTGGCGATCTGGAAGTTCACCACCGGCAGCACCGGCTCGCCGAAGGCCTGCGTGCACCCGGCGCGCAGCCCGCTGGCCAGTTTCCGGCACTACGCGGTCGAAGTGCTCGGCCTGCGCCAGGACGACCGGGTGCTCGCGGTGCCGAAGCTCTTCTTCGGCTACGCCAGGGACCTGGCCGCGATGTTCCCCTTCGGCGTCGGCGGCTCCGGCATCGCCTTCCCCCAGCGCAGCACCGCCGAATTGATCTTCGAGCTGATCGAGCGGCACCGGCCGACCGTGCTGGTGAACGTGCCCACCATGATGAGCGCGATGCTCGCGCACCCGGCCGCCGCGACCGCGGACCTGAGCTCGCTGCGGTTGTGCACCTCGGCCGGCGAGGCACTGCCGGAGGAGCTGCATCGCAAGTGGGACAAGGCTTTCGGGGTGGAGGTGATCGACGGGATCGGCTCGTCCGAGGCGTACCACATCTACCTTTCCAACCGTCCCGGCCGGCCGCGTCACGGCACCCTCGGCCAGGTCGTGCCCGGCTACTCCGCGCGGGTGCTCGGCGAGGCGGGCGAACCGCTGGAGGACGGCGAGATCGGCACCCTGGAGGTCACCGGGCCGACCATCGCGCTGGAGTACCGGGGCGACGAGGAGAAGTCCGCGCGCACCTTCCAGGGCGACACCCTGCGCAGCGGCGACCTGTTCAGCCGGGACGCCGAGGGCTACTTCTCCCACCGCGGCCGGGCGGACGACCTGCTCAAGGTCGGCGGCATCTTCGTCTCCCCCGCCGAGATCGAGCACTGCCTGATCGGCCATCCGGAGGTGCTCGAGTGCGCGGTGCTCGGCTACGAGTCCGATGGCCTGACCAGGGCCCGCGCCTTCGTGGTGACCGTGCCGGACGCGGAGGTCACCGCGGACGCGCTGCGGGAGTACGCGAAGGAGCGGCTCGCCGGGCACAAATGCCCGCGTGACTTCCGTTTCGTGCCGTCCCTGCCCCGCACCGCCAACGGCAAACTCGACCGCCGCGCGCTGCGGGAGCGGTCATGACCCCCGAACCGGCAAATAGCCGACTATTTGCCCTTTGGCCGGACGGCGAAAAGCCGGCTATTTGCCAGTGGGGGCGCGGGTGATGAGGACGGTGGTGGTGACGGGCGGGACGAAAGGGATCGGGGCGGCGGTGGCGGCGCGTTTCGAGGCGGCCGGCGACCGGGTGCTCGCGGTCGGGCGCGCGGACTGCGACGTCACCGACGAGGACTCGGTGCGGGAGTTCTTCGACCGGACCGGGCCGGTGGACGTGCTGGTGAACAACGCCGGGGTGTCGGCCAGCGCCCCGCTGGCGCGCAGCACGCTGACCGACTGGCGGGAGCAGTGGCAGGTCAACGCGACCGGCGCGTTCCTGTGCACCCGCGCGGTGGTGCCCGGGATGCGGGAGCGCGACCGCGGCCGGGTGGTGACCGTGGCCTCCACCGCCGGGCACGTCGGCTACCGCTACACCACCGGCTACACCGCGTCCAAGCACGCCGCCGTCGGCCTGATGCGGGCGGTCGCGGCCGAGCTGGCCGGCACCGGGGTGACCGCGAACGCGGTCTGCCCCGCCTTCGTGCGGACCGCGATGACCGAGCGTTCGATCCGGCGGATCGCCGAGCGCACCGGCCGCGGTGAGGCCGACGCCGAGGCCGCCCTCGCCGCGGCGGCCCCGCTGGGCCGGCTGCTCGAACCGGAAGAAGTGGCCTTCGCGGTGGCGTTCCTCGCCGCCGAGGAGGCGGCCGCGATCAACGGACAGACCATCGTCCTCGATGGAGGAGGAATCCAGCTATGAGCCCGTTCCGCGCTTCGCCCGGCTTCACCGGGGACTGGGCGCACTTCGACCTTTCGATCGCCGACGGCGTGGCGACGGTGACGCTGAACCGGCCGGAGAAGCTCAACGCGCTCACCTTCGAGGCCTACGCGGACCTGCGCGACCTGCTCGGTGAGCTGCCGCACCGCGGGGACGTCCGGGTGCTGGTGCTGACCGGCGAGGGCCGCGGTTTCTGCTCCGGCGGGGACGTCGAGGAGATCATCGGTGAGCTGCAGACCATGCAGGGCGCGAAACTGCTCGAGTTCACCAGGATGACCGGCGCGGTGGTGCGGGCGCTGCGCGAGTGTCCGCTGCCGGTGATCGCGGCGGTGAACGGGGTGGCCGCCGGTGCCGGTTCGGTGATCGCGCTGGCCAGCGACTTCCGCCTGCTGGCGCGTTCGGCGAAGTTCGCCTTCCTGTTCACCAAGGTCGGCCTTGCCGGCGCGGACATGGGCTCGGCCTATCTGCTGCCCCGCCTGGTCGGCCTCGGCCGCGCCACCGAACTGCTGATCCTCGGCGACAAGGTGGACGCCGAGCAGGCCGAGCGGATCGGGCTGGCGACCAGGGTGCTGCCGGACGAGGAGCTGCCCGCGGCCGCCGTCGCGTTGGCCCGGCGGCTCGCGGACGGGCCCGCGCTGGCCTACGCCACCACCAAGGTGCTGCTGACCCGCGAGCAGGACATGGACCTCGGTTCGGCGATCGAGCTGGAGGCGATGACCCAGGCACTGCTGATGACCTGCGAAGACCACCACGAGTTCTACGCCGCCTGGTCGGCAGGACGGAGTCCGCAATGGACCGGCCGATGACCCCGCACCGGATCGTGGTGGCGCCGGAACTGGCCGAGCCGGTGGGTTTCGCGCACGCCGTGGTGCCCGCGCCGGGCACCACGGTGTACCTGGGCGGGCAGACCGCGCAGGGACCGGACGGCGCGATCCGCGGGACGAGCATGTCCGAGCAGTTCGACGTGGCCGCCGGCAACGTGGTCAGCGCCCTGCGCGCGGCCGGCGGGCGACCGGAGCACCTGGTGTCGCTGCTGCTCTACGTCACCGACGTGCCCGCCTACCGCGACGCGCTCAAGGAGCTGGGACCGTTGTACCGCAAGCATTTCGGCCGGCACTATCCGGCGATCGCGCTGCTCGGGGTCGCGGAGCTGTTCGACGCGGAGGCGAAGATCGAGCTGGTCGGCACCGCGGTGATCCCGGCATGAACGGCGATATCAGCGAGATCGCGAAGATCGCCGACGAGCTGACCGGCCTGGCGGGTGAGAACGGTGGGATCAACCGGCCGATGCTGGCCGCGCTGGCTACCCGTGGCCTGCTCGGGAGGCTGTTCCGGCGCGGCCAGGACGGCTATCTACCGGTGTCCGCGACGGAGCTGTGCGTGCTGCGCGAAGGGCTGGCCCGGCGCTGCACCGAGGCGGAGACCGCACTGGCGCTGCAAGGGCTCGGCGCGTACCCGATCCTCTCCGCCGGACGGCCCGAGGTGGCGAACGAGTGGATCCCGCGAGTGGCCGCCGGCGAGGCCGCGGCCGGGTTCGCGCTCACCGAGCCGGACGCGGGTTCGGACGTGGCCTCGCTGACCCTGTCCGCCGAACCGGACGGCACCGGGTTCCGGCTCACCGGGGAGAAGGTCTACATCTCCAATGCGCCGGACGCGGAGGTCTACTCGGTGTTCGCGCGGACCACGCCGGGCGCCGGGGCCCGCGGCATCAGCGCGTTCTGCGTCCCCGGCGACTCCCCCGGGCTGTCCGGGGAACGGCTGCACCTGCTCGCCCCGCATCCGATCGGCAGGCTGCGGTTCGACGGGGTGTTCGTGGCGGGATCGCACCTGCTCGGCGAGCCGGACCGCGGGATGGCGGTCGCGATGGGCACGCTGAACCTGTTCCGGCCGAGTGTCGGCGCGTTCGCCGTTGGCATGGGCCAGGCCGCGCTGGACCTGGCGGTGGACCACGTGTCGCGACGGAAGGCGTTCGGCAAGCCGCTGCGGGAGTTCCAGGCGGTGTCGCACCAGCTCGCGGACGTGGCGACCCGGCTCCGGGCCGCCAGGCTGCTGGTGCACGACGCCGCCGCGGCCTATGACGCCGGGTCGGCGGACGTGGCCGCCACGGCGGCGATGGCGAAGCTGTTCGCCACCGAAACGGCGCAGGTGGCGGTGGACGTCGCAGTGCAGGTGCACGGCGCGCGGGCGCTGGAGCGGGGACATCCGCTGGAACATCTGTACCGTGACGTCCGTGCCCCGAGGATCTACGAAGGCGCTTCGGAAATTCAGCGGGAGATCATCTCGCGGGCGTTGTTCCGGAAATAGCGGTTCCGATCTCCGCCCGTCATCACCTCGGGGCGGTGGGCTAGCCCACATGGAGCAGCCGTGGTGACGGTTTGCTGTTTCGGGTCACTTGTCCGATGAATTGCCGGTAATTCGAACGTATCCCTACCCTCGGAGCTGTCACATTCTCGTAGCTGAGGAGTAGTTATGCGAAGGAAAGCAGCCGGTTTGCTGTTCGGTATTCTTTCCCTGCTCTGCATTGCCGCCGCGCCGGCCTCCGCGGCGGAATCCGACTCACCGCCACCCGGCTGCTTCGCTGACCGATATGGCCTTCTTTTCGGCCAGGGAATAGCGGTGACCTGCGATTACTCCTTCGGCCCCTACGAGATGTACCAGGTGATCGCGCACTGCTCGACCGGCGGCACTTACTGGTACTCGCGCGGAAGCTGGGTACCCTACGGTTTCGGCCCATCGGTCGCCGAATGTCATGGCGGACTGCTTAATACGGCCGGAGTCGTGGGCTACCACGTCAACGAAACCTGATCTTCGATTTCCCTGGCGTTCAACGCAGTGAAGGCCACCTTCGCTGCGTTGAACGCAGGCAAGGTGGCCTTCACTGCGGCCCGGGGCCGGGGTCAGGGCAGCGCGCCGAGGGAGGCGGCGAGCGCGGCGTCGGGCAGTTCGTTGTCCGACATTTTCCCCGACAAATAGGCGTCATAAGCGGGCAGATCCAGGTGCGCGTGCCCGCAGAGCGCGGTCAGTATCACCTTTTCCTCGCCACTTTCCTTGCAGCGCAGGGCTTCCTGGATGCACGCGGCCAGCGCGTGGGTGGGCTCCGGCGCCGGGATGATGCCCTCGGTCCTGGCGAAGCGCACACCCGCGGCGAAGCATTCCTTCTGCTGCACGGCCTCGGCTTCGATCAGGCCCAGCTCGTAGATGTGCGACAGCAGCGGCGACATCCCGTGATAGCGCAGGCCACCGGCGTGGATCGGGTCCGGGATGAAGTCGTGGCCGAGGGTGTGCATCTTCAGCAGCGGCGTCAGCCCCGCGGTGTCACCGAAGTCGTAGGCGTAGCGGCCCCTGGTCAGCGACGGGCAGGCGGCCGGCTCCACGGCGCGGAGCACCGGTGACATCCGGCCGGCCAGTTTTTCCCGCAGGAACGGGAAGACCAGCCCGCCGAAGTTCGAGCCGCCGCCGGTGCAGCCGACCACCACGTCCGGGGTGTCCCCGGCCAGCTCGAACTGCTTCAGCGCCTCTTCGCCGATGATCGTCTGGTGCAGCAGCACGTGGTTCAGCACGCTGCCCAGCGCGTACCGCGCCTCCGGGTCGGCCGCGGCCATCTCCACCGCCTCGCTGATCGCGATGCCGAGGCTGCCGGTGGAGCCGGGGTCGACGGTCAGCACCGCGCGACCCGAGTCGGTCAGCTCCGACGGACTCGGATGCACGGTCGCGCCGAAGGTCTCCATCATCAGCTTGCGGTACGGCTTCTGGTCGTACGACGCCCGTACCTGCCACACCTCGCATTCGAGGCCGAAGGTCGCGCAGGCGAAGGCGAGCGCGCTGCCCCACTGACCGGCGCCGGTCTCGGTGGTCAGCCTGGTGACGCCCTCCTCCGCGTTGTAGAAAGCCTGCGGTACGGCGGTGTTGGGCTTGTGCGAGCCGACCGGGCTGACCCCTTCGTACTTGTAGTAGATCCGAGCCGGGGTGCCGAGCGCCTTCTCCAGCCGGCGGGCGCGGTACAGCGGGGACGGCCGCCAGAGCCGGTAGACGTCGAGCACCTCACCCGGGATGTCCACGTACCGGTCACCGGTGACCTCCTGGGCGATCAGCGCCTGCGGGAACAGCGGCGCCAGATCGTCCGGGCCGATCGGCTCTCTGGTGCCGGGGTGCAGCGGCGGCGGTGGCGCTTCCGGAAGGTCGGGAATGACGTTGTACCAGGTAGTCGGCATCTCCGACTCGTCAAGGAGGTACTTCGTGCGGGCTCCGCCGGTGCCAGTCATGGCGCCTCCTGGGTGATCGAGGTGATCGACGGGTCCAAGTTAGAGGCATCGGCGTCGACGGACCAGCCCCAGCCGATACGGTGCACGGCATGGGGTCCCCAACTCGTGAACTGGTCCTGCTCGACGCACCGTCCAACCTCGGCCTCCGCCCGCCGGTCGAAGGTGCGGTTCCCGGCTGCTACAAGGCACCCGGCGCGCTGCGCGACACCGGGCTGCTGAACCGGCTCGGCGCCGCGGACGCCGGGGTGGTCACCCCGCCGCGCTACCTGTCCGGCTGGCAGCCGGGCGACGGCGTGCGCAACGCCGACGCGATCGCCTCCTACGCCAGGAAACTGGCCGACCGGCTGGACCGGATCCTGGAGGCTGGCTCGTTCCCGGTGGTGCTCGGCGGTGACTGCTCGATCCTGCTCGGTGCCGCGCTCGCGCTGCGCCGGACCGGCCGCTACGGCCTGGCCTACCTGGACGGACACGACGATTTCCGCAGCCTGGACAACGCGCCGGAAGTCGGTGCCGCCGCCGGGGAAGACCTGGCGCTGGTGACCGGGCGCGGCGCCGACGAGCTGGTCGACCTGGACGGGCTGGTGCCCTACGTCCGCGACGAGGACGTGGTGCTGCTCGGCGTGCGCGAGGTGGAGTCGGTGCACACCAAGGCCGCCGGCATCCGCACCGTGACCAGCCAGTCGATCATGGCCGATGGCGCCGGTGCCGGCCTCGCCGCCGCGTCCGAGGTGCTCGGCCGCGGAGTGCTGGACGGCTTCTGGGTGCACGTGGACGTGGACGTGCTCGACCCGACCGTAGTGTCCGCTGTGGACAGTCCCGATCCGGAGGGCCTGGACCGGGAAACCCTGGTGGCCCTGCTTCGCGGACTGCTCGCGCTGCCCGGCGCGGCCGGCCTCGAGCTGACCGTCTTCGACCCCGATCTCGATCCGGACGGCGCACAGGCCAGGACCGTCGCCGGCATTCTCACCGATGCCTTCGCCTGACTCGCGGGACTGTGACCGAACCGTGTCCCGGAGGTGGTATCAGGCCGGGGCGGGGAAGGGACTTATCGGATATGTCCATCGAGCTGACCGGTGATCCGGTATCGGAACCGCGGCCTGAGCCGTTCTCCGCGAACGGCCGGCAATCGGTGACCGCACCTTCCGCCGCGGAGAAGACCGAAGACATCGACAAGGAATCGCCGTCGATCTACGACCTGATGGCCGCCCATCGGAAACCGGGGCGGGCGGAGTTCGCCGGTGTCCGCACCAGGTTCCAGCGGGAGCAGAAGGCCACCGTCGTCGAGGAGTACTACGCCCGCACGCTGCCAGCGGCCGTAGTGCTGGTGCGCAACCATCCGCGCCCGGACCGGCGCGGGCACACGTACCAGACGAAGATGTACTACGACGCGAGCATTTCCGGGTCCGAGATCGACGACTGCCTGCGCGCCGCGCGGCGCACCGAAAGGCAGTCCTCGGTGCTGCTCAACGCGCGGACCCAGGAGATCCTCGCGCAGAGCATCTACACCCTCTGCGCCTACCTGCTGAGCCTGCTGGACGCGTTGCCGGAGAGCACGCTGGACGCCAAGGAGCAGAAGGCGCGGGTGGACCTCGCCGTGCAGTCCTCGCGGCGGGAGCTGGTCAAGATCGAGACCTTCGTCCGCGGCGCCGCCAGAAGCTCTGCGCTGGTCTGGTACCTGATCGGGATCGTGCCCGGCATGCTGTTCGGCTTCGGCCTGGTGGCGGCGCTGCTGACGCTGCCCTACCGGATCGGGGCGCAGGGCCTGAACGGGCAGCTCGCGCTCTGCGTGGCGCTGGGCGCGATCGGGGCGATGGTGAGCGTGATGGTCCGGGTCACCCGCCGCCAGCAGGTGGACGTGGACTGGGAGCACAGCCGCGGGGTGACCATGCTGGCCGGGGCGTTCCGGCCGGTGGTCGGTGCCGTCTTCGGCGCGGTGCTGTTCATCCTGGTGATGGGCGGCCTGGTGCCGCTGGAGCTGCCCGACCAGGCGGGCAAGGACGTCGGCCTGTTCTTCGCCGGGCTGGCCTTCCTGGCCGGGTTCAGCGAACGCTGGGCGCAGGACACCATCGTGCAGAGCACGCCAAGGTTCGGCGGTCCCGCCGCGGCGGCGCCGGCCAGGAAGCCAGGGACGGGCTCGGACTGAACCGGACTGTCGGGGTGTTCCCGTAACCTCGGGACCATGGCCACGATGGTTACTTTCCACGCCCACCCCGACGATGAGTGCATCGCCTGCGGTGGGGTTATGCGCAAGGCGTACGAAGAAGGCCACCGCGTTGTACTGGTGGTCGCCACCCGAGGAGAGCACGGGGAGGTGGCGGACGGCTTCCTCGCCGATGGCGAGCAGCTCTGGCAGCGCCGCGTCGAGGAGACGCACGCCGCGGCCGAGATACTGGGCGTGCAGCGGGTGGAGTTCCTCGGTTACCGCGACTCCGGGATGATGGGCGAGCCGGAGAACGAGCTGCCCGGCTCGTTCTGGACCGCTCCGGTGGAGGATGCCGCCGCGAAGCTCGCCGCGATCCTCCGCGAGGAGAAGGCCGACGTGCTCACCGTCTACGACGACAACGGCGGGTACGGGCATCCCGACCACATCCAGGTGCACCGGGTCGGCATCAGGGCCGCCGAACTGGCCGGCACCCCGCGGGTCTACCAGCACACCATCAACCGGGACCAGATGCGGCGCGGGATGGAGGCACGCGCCGCCGCCGCACGCACAGCTGCCGCCGAAGGTGGCGAGGGCGCGGAGAGCGCCGAAGGGATACCGGACCAGATCCCGGACAACTTCGGCAAGCCGGAGTCGGAGATCACCGGCGCGGTGGATGTCACCGCCTTCCACGAGTACAAGCGCAAGGCGATGCGGGCGCACGCCAGCCAGATCTCCGAGGAGTCCTTCTTCCTGTCGATGCCGGACGACGTCTTCAAGTTCGCCTTCGGCACCGAGTACTTCATCCGGGCGGGACAGGGCCCCGGTATCACCGAAACCGACCTGATGGCCGGATTGTGAGCAGGATCGGCGGGATCAGTCCAGAGCGGCGGTGACGTCCAGTTCCACCAGCTGCTCGGGGAAGCCGAGGGCGGCGACCCCGAGCAGCGTGCTCGCGGTGCTGAACGCCGGGGCGAGCGCGGAGTCGTTCAACCTGGCCCAGACCTCGGCGAGCTCCTCCCCGACGGAGCTGGCCACGTAGATCACGGTGCGCACCACCTGCTCCGGCGCGGCACCGGCCGAGCGCAGCGCGGTGAGGGTGTTGGCGACGATCTGGTCGGTCTGCGCGCCCAGCCCGCCGGGCACCACCTGCCCGTCCGCGGCGAGCGGGCACTGCCCGGCCAGGAAAACCAGGCGCCGGGACTCGACGGTAGTGACATGGTGGTAACCAGGAGTGGAGTGCAGGCCGGCCGGGTTGTCGCGTTCGATGATCACCGGGCGAGCCAAGCAAACGGCCGCGGAGGCGGTCAAACCAATAAGGGGGCGGCGATGCGCAGGACGATCGACTGGGACGACGGCGCCATCGTGATCATCGACCAGTGCGCGCTGCCCGGTGCCTACCGCACGCTGCGGCTGCACACGGTGACCGAGCTGGTGGACGCGATCCGCCGGCTGGCCGTGCGCGGGGCGCCCGCGCTCGGCGCCGCCGGGGCGCTCGGGGTGGCGATGGCCGCCGCGAAACCGGACGCGGACGAAGATGCGGTACGTGCGGAGGCGACCAGGGTCGCCGACGCCAGGCCCACCGCGGTCAACCTGAGCTGGGGCGTCGAGCGGGCGCTGGCGAAACTGCCCGCCGGCCCCGGCGCCGTACTGGCCGAGGCGCTGGCCGTGCTGGACGAGGACGAGGACGTCAACCGCCGCGCTTCCGGGCACGCGGCCGAGCTGGTGCGCGCGCACGCGCCGGACCGGCCGGTGCGGCTGCTCACGCACTGCAACGCGGGCAGGCTGGCCACCGTCAGCTGGGGCACCGCGCTCGGCGTGGTCTGGCACCTGCAGGCCGAGGGCGGGGTCGAGTACGTGCTGGCGGACGAGACCAGGCCGCTGCTCCAGGGCGCCAGGCTGACCGCATGGGAGCTGGCCGAAGCCGGCGTGCCGTACCGGGTGCTGCCCGACTCCGCGGCGGCGACCGCGCTGGCCCGCGGGCTGGTGGACTGCGTGGTGGTCGGCGCGGACCGGATCGCGGCCAACGGGGACACCGCGAACAAGATCGGCACCTACCCGGTGGCGCTGGCCGCGGCCCGGCACCGGGTGCCGTTCTTCGTGGTCGCACCGAAGTCCACTGTGGACAACACGATCCCGGACGGCGGCGCGATCGTGATCGAGGAGCGGGACGCCGAAGAGGTCACCCGGTTCGCCGGGCAGTCCACCGCGCCCGAAGGCGCCGCCGTGTTCAACCCCGCCTTCGACGTCACCCCGGTCGACCTGATCACCGCGGTGGTCACCGAGGACGGCGTTTTCCGCGGCACACTCAGGAATCCGCGCTGACCCTGCCTGTCTTCGCGACCCTGCTGCCGCGCAGCACCAGCCACAGCACCCAAGCCTGCAACAGCCCGCCCAGCACGTAGGGGATGGCCAGCGCGGCACCCTTCAACGCGAAGAGGCTCAGCACCAGCATCACCACCAGCGACATGGGCAGGGTGACGAAGAACAGCCAGATCGCGGCCAGGGAACCCGAACTCACCAGGCTGTCCACGACCACGAAGATCGTCACCCCGACGACCAGTGCGGCATACCCGGCGGCGACCCACAGGGCGGCGGAGCCCCTGCTGTAACGCGCCGCCAGGCGTTTCCCGTAAGAGCCCGGCATTCTCCTCAGTCTACCGGCCTGGCCAAGCCCCGCAGCGCAACTTTTAGAGGCGGGGCACGTTGCGGAGGTTGGACTTCGCCAGCTGCAGCATCTTGCCCACCCCTCCGCTGAGCACCGTCCGGCTCACCGCCAGCGCGAAGCCCTTCACCTGTGCCGCGGTGATGTTCGGCGGGATGGACAGCGCGTTCGGGTCGGTCACCACGTCGAGCAGGGCGGGCCCGTCGTGCGCGAGCAGCTCCTTGATGCCGTCGCGGACATCCGCCGGGTTCTCGATCCGCCGGGAGTGGATCCCGGCGGCGCGGGCGATGGCCGCGAAGTCGACCCGATCGTGGTCCGTGCCGAACTCCGGCAGGCCGTCCACGAGCATCTCCAGCTTGACCATGCCGAGCGAGGAGTTGTTGAACACCACCACTTTCACCGGCAGGTTGTGCGTCCTCAAGGTCAGCAGCTCACCCATCAGCATGGCCAGCCCGCCGTCCCCGGCCATCGCGATCACCTGCCGGTCCCGGTCCGCGGCCTGCGCCCCGATCGCGTGCGGCAGCGCGTTCGCCATGCTGCCGTGCACGAACGAGCCGAGCAGCCGCCGACGCCCGTTCGGCGTGACGTACCTGGCCGACCAGACGTTGCACATCCCGGTGTCCACCGTGAAGACCGCGTCGTCGGCGGCCTCGTCGTCCAGGATGTCGGCGGCGAACTCCGGGTGAATCGGCAGATGCCGCTCCACGTTGCGGGTGTAGGCGTCCACCACGGTCTGCAGGCCGCGCTCGTGCTTGCGCAGCATGTCGTGCAGGAAGGTGCGGTCCCCGCGGCGGCGCAGCCGCGGCAGCACCTCGCGGATGGTGGCACCGACATCGCCCAGCACGCCGAACTCCAGCACGCTGCGCCGGCCGATCCTGGCCGGGTCGATGTCCACCTGCACGGTGTTGGCCTGCGGCAGGAAGTTGTCGTACGGGAAGTCGGTGCCGAGCAGCAGCACCAGGTCCGCGGCGTGCATGGCGTCGTAGCAGGCGCCGTACCCGAGCAGCCCACTCATGCCCACGTCGAACGGGTTGTCGTACTGGATGAACTCCTTGCCGCGCAAGGAATGCCCGACCGGCGCACCGAGGTGGCCGGCCAGTTCCATCACCTCGTCGTGCGCGTCCCGGCAGCCGGCCCCTGCCATGATCATGACCTTCTCCGCGCGCTCGATCCGCTCGGCCAGCGCGGTCACGTCCTCGGCGTCCGGGACCACCGCCGGAGTCCGGCCGAGCACCCCGCTGCGCCCGGTCGGGTGCACGGCGGACTCGTGCGCCACGTCGCCGGGCAGCACCAGCACCGCCACACCCCGCCTGCCGACCGCGTTCTGCACCGCGATCCGGCCAAGCCGCGGCATCTGCTCCGCCCCGCTGACCAGCTCGCAGTAGTGCGAGCACTCCTGGAACAGCCGCTCCGGATGGGTCTCCTGGAAGAACCCGGTGCCGATCTGCGCGGCCGGGATGTGCGACGCGATGGCCAGCACCGGCGCACCGGAGCGGTGCGCGTCGAACAGGCCCTGCAGCAGGTGCAGGTTGCCCGGCCCGCAACTGCCCGCGCAGACCGCGAGCTGCCCGGTGAGCTGCGCCTCGGCCGCCGCGGCGAACGCCCCGGCCTCCTCGTTGCGCACGTGCACCCAGTCGATCCCGCCGTGCGCGGACCCGCCGCTGCGCCGGATGGCGTCCACCACCGGGTTCAGGCTGTCCCCCACGACGCCGTAGATGCGGCGGACGCCCGCCTGGATGAGCACATCGATCAGCTGATCGGCAACGGTGGTCATGCTTTCCTCGTTTCTCCCGCTCGTGGCGTGGTGGCTAATGAAGCAAACCCGCTTGGCGGGCGTCGGCGGTCAGCCGGTCGCGATGTTCCGGGTGCGCGATCCTGATCAGCGCCTGCGCGCGCTGGGACAGGCTCCGCCCCCGCAGCTCGGCCACCCCGTACTCGGTGACCACGTGGTCCACGGTGTTCTTCAAGGTCGTCACCACGCTGCCGGGGGTGAGCTGGACGTTGATCCGGCTGGCGCCACCGCGGGTGGCCGAGTGCAGCACCAGGAACGCCTTGCCGCCCGGCGAGTACATCGCGCCGCGGGCGAAGTCGGACTGCCCACCCGAAGACGACCAGTACCGGCCCGCGATGGTCTCGCTGGCCGCCTGGCCCATCAGGTCCACCTCACTGGTCGCGTTGATGGAGACGAAGTTGGGCTCCTTCGCCACCACCCGCGGATCGTTGACCCAGTCCACGGGCTCCATGGTCACCGCGGTGTTGTTGTCCAGCCAGTCGAACAACCTCTTCGTGCCGAGGCAGAAGGTCGCGACGTGCTTGTTGCGCTGCTGGAGCTTGCGGGTGCCGGTCAGCGCGCCGCTTTCCACCAGGTCCAGCACCCCGTCCGACAACGCCTCGGTGTGCAGGCCGAGGTCGCGGTGCCCGGTCAGCGACGCGAGCAGCGCGTTCGGGATCCGGCCGACCCCCACCTGCAGGCAGGCGCCGTCCTGGATGCGCTCGGCGATCAGCGCGGCGATCCGCCGGTCCCGCTCGTCGGGCACCGCGGGCGGTACCTCGAACAGCGGCCGGTCCGTGCGGCACCACCCGGCGACCTGGCTGAGGTGCAGCTGGTTGTGCCCGAAGGTGCGCGGCATCCGCTCGTTGACCTCCAGGAAGAACGGGATCTCGCCGATGAACGCCGCGGTGTAGTCGGCGTTGGTGCCGAGGCTGAAGTAGCCGTGCCGGTCCGGAGGGCTGGCCGCGGCCAGCGCGATCGTGCAGCGGGTCGACTTGCGCAGCAGCAGCGGCATCTCGCTGAAGTGGTTGGGCACCAGGTCGCAGTTGCCGTCCCAGAACGCCTGCCGCGAACCGGAGCCGAGGAAGTAGTCGACGTGGTTCAGCCGTCCGGGGAACGCGCCGTCGATGTAGCGGCGCCGCAGGTACGGGTCCATCCGGTGGATCCGTACCCCGCGCAGCTCGGCCGCGTGCTCCTCCAGCGCGTCCAGCAGGCCGACCGGCTCGCCGAGCATCAGCGGCACGATCACGTCCGCGCCCTCGGGGATGTGCGCCAGCACCGCCGCCGGCTCCTCCGGCCGGTCCAGCCGAACGGTCATCCGAACTCCCCTTCCCTGCCGCGGCGGTCACCGCACTCTCCAGCCTGCACCCGCGTGGCCGATACGCAAAATGACCAGTGTTCGCCTTGTTCATGCATCAGAGGCATGATCCCTGACGTACTCGTGGAAGCGCGCGATGGCGGGCGCTTGGTGCCGCCCTGCCAGCACCGCCACCCCCACCGTGCGGTGCGCCCCCTCGTCCGAAAGCCGCAGGAAGACCGGGGCGTCCTCGCCGAGCCCGCCCCGCGGCCTGGGCATGATCGCCGCGCCGAGCCCGGCCGCCACCAGCCCCTGGATGGTCGCCAGCTCGGTGCTCTCGAAGGTGATGCGCGGGACGAACCCGGCATGGCGGCACAGCCGGTCGGTGATCTGCCGCAGGCCGAACTCCGGCCTCAGCGCGACGAAGTCCTCGCCGCCGAGTTCACCGAGCGACACCCGGCGCCGCCGGGCCAGCGGGTGCCCGCGCGGCACCGCCGCGCACAGCCGCTCCTCCGCGACCGGTGACCAGGCGACGTCCTCGCCGTCCGGCCGCGGGCTGGTCACGATCACGTCCACATGGCCGTGGCGCAGGTCGGCGAGGATGGTGTCCTGCGCGTCGCCGCGCAGCACGAAGTTCGCCCGCGGCACCCGCTCGCGGTAGCCGCGGATCAGGTCCGGGATGAGCCAGGTGCCGAAGGAGTGCAGGAAGGCCAGCGCGATGGTGCCGCCGTCCGGGTCGATCAGGGTGGCGATCCGGTGCTCCGCCGCGGAGAGCTCGCCGAGCGCGCGCACCGCGTGCGAGCGGAACACCTGGCCGTACTGGTTCAGCCGCAGCCGGTGCCCTGTCCGGTCGAACAGCGGGGTGCCGAGCCGGCGCTCGAGCCTGGCGATGGCCCTGGACAGGGTCGGCTGCGCGATGTTCAGCGCGGCCGCCGCCTCGGTGACGTGCTCGGTCTCGGCCAGCGTGGTGAACCAGGTCAGCTCTCGGACGTCCATCCGCCGATTATGCGCCCGGCGCATGGGAACAGCGCCACGGCGCAATTTCCGGTATCTAGGGCACCAGCTCGACGCAGGCCGCCGGGGATCGCACGGAATTACTGCCGGGGGCCGAGCACCTCGTCCGACAACGCCTCGGTCACCGTGATCGCCATCGCGGGGCAGGAGTCGGCGGCGTCGAGCACCACCTCGTTGGGCTGGATCTCGTCGGCCAGCGCGCGAGCGAACTCGTCGTCGAGCGCGAACACGTCGGGCGCGATCCCGGCGCACATCCCGGACGCGATGCAGCTGTGCTGGTCCACGTCGATTTTCCAGGTCATCGGTTCACCATCCCACGGGCATCGTGCGCGGGCCACGGACGATCAGCTGGGTCTTCCAGACGATGTCACCGGCCAGGTGCAGCCCCGGCATCCTGGTCAGCAGCGCGCCCATCGCCTCCTGCAGCTCCAGCCTGGCCAGCGGCGCGCCGAGGCAGTGGTGCACCCCGTGCCCGAAACCGAGGTGCTGGTTGGACTCGCGGTCCAGCCGCAGCTCTTCGGCCGAATCGAAGCGCAGCGCGTCCCGGTTCGCCGCACCGACCGCGACCAGCACCGGCTCACCCGCCCGCACCAACACGTCGCCGACCTGGATGTCCTCGGTGGCATAGCGGGGGAAGGACGCGCCGGCCCCGAGCGGCACGAACCGGAGCAGCTCCTCGATCGCGCTGTTCAGCAGTTCCGGGTGCTCGCGCAGCTTCGCCAGCGCCTCCGGGCGTTCCAGCAGCACGTGCACGAAGTTCGGGATCTGGCTGGCGGTGGTCTCGTGCCCGGCGACCAGGATGCCAACGCACAGGTCGATCAGCTCCAGCTCGGTCAGCCGGTCCCGCACGTCGCGCGCCTCGATCAGCGCGGTCATCAGGTCGTCGGCCGGTTCCGCCCGGTGCTGCTCGATCAGGCCGCCCATGTAGGCGCGGATCTCCTCCCGGTTCGCATCGAACTGCTCGGCGGTGAACCCGCTGGTGGTGAGCAGGCCGTCGCTCCACACCCGGAACTGCGGGCGGTCCTCGGCCGGCACCCCGAGCAGCTCGCAGATCACCGCGACCGGGATCGGCAGCGCGTAGTTCTCCACCAGGTCGGCGGGCGGGCCGGTGGCGATCATCTCGTCCAGCATGCCCTCGGCCAGCTCGCGGACCCGTGGCCGCAGCCGCTCCACCCGGTGCACGGTGAACGCCTTCGCCACCAGCGTGCGCAGCCGGGTGTGGTCCGGCGGGTCCATCGCCAGGATGCCGGTGTTGTTCTGGGAAGCGGACAGCCGCGGCGCGTCGTGGGCGGACGCCTCCGCGCGGCTGAACCGCCTGTCCCCCAACACGAACCGGGCGTCCGCGTAGCGGGTGGCCAACCAGGCCGGCTCGCCGTAGGGCAGCTTGACGCGGATCATGCCGTCGCCATCGCGCGCGGCGGCGTAGGCGTCGTGCAGCTCCAGGCCGCCCACCTCGTTGAACGGGTAGGCCAGCGGCTCGGTATGCGTGGCGGTCATCGGCGAAACCCCCGGGTCCAGGTTTGTAAGCGACTGCTTACAACGGTAGGTGCGGTGACCGGCCGCGTCAATGCGATAACCGAGTGCTTCCGAAGTACCGTGTCGCTTTGGGCCGCTTCGGGTCGTTTTCGAGTGCGCTTGGGAGGTGCGGTGACCGCAGGACCGCAGGAACCGCACGGACGCCGCCGCGACGCCGCCGCGACCAAGGAGTCGCTGTTGGACGCGGCGTCCGCGCTGTTCGCCGAACGCGGCTACGACCGCACCACGGTGCGCGACATCGCCACCAGGGCCGGCGCGAACCAGGCGCTGCTGTTCCGCTACTTCGGCTCGAAAGAGGCGCTGTTCGAGGAGATCGTGGCCCGCGGCGGACGCGCGCAACTGGCCGGGACGCCGCCGGAGAAGCTGCTGGAGACCATCCTGCGCAGCATGCTCAGCTCCAGCTCCAAGGCCGACCACCAGGCACTGGCCGCCTTCCTGCGCTCCACCGCCAACGACGAGGCGGCCACCGGGATCCGGCGGCGGCTCGGCAAGGAGTACGCGCACGCGCTGGCCTCGCTGACCGACGCCGAGGACGCCGAGCTGCGCGCCGACCTGATGCTGGCCTGGCTGCTCGGCATCAGCCTGGTGCGCGGGGTGACCGGCAAGGAGCCGCTGGCCAGCGCCGATCCCGACCAGGTCTGCGCGCTGGTGCTGGACGCCGCCCGGCAGCTGCTGGAACGGACAGTGCCGGACGGTGAGCCGGACAGCGGGCCGGACAGCGGGCCGGGCGGGTAATTCGGTAGCAGGGGTCGAAACCGGGCGCTAGCGTCGCCTTTCATGGCGATCCTGCCGGCCGCGGCCACCGAGGACGAGTTCGACGCGCTCAGCGAAGAAGAACTGGAGCCGGGCGTCGCCACCCTGCGCGCCAAGTTCGGCCTTACGGAGCTGCCCGTGCGGCGGTACGAGGACGGTTCGCTGCCGGTCTACGCGCTCGGTGACAAATGGGTGCTGAAGCTGTTTCCGCCGGTGTTCGCGGCCGAAACGGCCACCGAAAGCTCGGTGCTGCGGGCGCTGGACGGCAGGCTGCCGATCGATACGCCGGGCCTGCGCGAGACCGGTGAGCTGGACGGCTGGGGTTACGTGCTGATGGAGCAGCTCCGCGGGCACACGCTCAAAACCGTCTGGCCGGACCTCTCCGAAGCGGACAAGGAGTGGCTCGGGCCGCGGCTCGGGGAAGCGCTGGCCGCACTGCACGCGGTGCGCGACCCGTCTCTGGACGCGCTGGAACCCCAGGACTGGCAAGGATTCCTGGCCGCGCAGCGGGCGAAGGTGGTGGCGCATCAGCGGCGGACCGGTCTGGCCGAAGCCTGGCTCGAGCAGATCCCGGAGTTCCTGGACTCGGTGGACCTCGGCTCGCCGCCACCGGTGCTGCTGCACACCGAGTTCATGCGGGACCACCTGATGATGGTCCGCGGCCGGGAGGGCTGGCAGGTTTCCGGGCTGTTCGACTTCGAGCCGGCGATGCGCGGCGCGGCCGAGTACGACTTCGTGGCCGCCGGCATCTTCGTGGCCGGCGGCGACCCGGCGTTCCTGCGCCGGCTGCTGCTCGGCTACGGCTGCTCCGCCGCGCAGCTGGACGAGACCTTCGCCCGCCGCTGCCTCGCGTATGCCTTGCTGCACAAGTATTCGAACCTGCGCTGGTTCCTGGAGACCCTGCCCGCACCCCCGGCTCCCACCCTCCCCTCCCTCGCCCTTACCTGGTGGGGCGCTTAGTCCGTGAAGGGCACCTTGCCTACCTTCAACGTAGGCAAGGTGCCCTTCACGGACGATCGAAGCCGAGTTCGGCGCGGATAGCGGCGGAGTGCTCGCCGACGGCGGGGACGGGGTCCATCCGCGGCTCGCGGCCTGGCACGTCGACCGGCGGCAGCAGGGCGTCCACCGGGCCGGCCGGGGTGTCCACCCGCCGCCAGCGCCGGCGCGCGGCGAGTTGCGGGTGCTCGGCGAACTCGGCCATCGTGCGCATCCTGGCATTGGCGATCCCGGCCTCGTCGAGCCGCTGCTCCACCTCGGCCGCGGACAGCCCGGCCAGCGCGCGCTCGATGATGGCGGTCAGCTCGCCGTCGTGCTCGGTACGCGCGGAGTTGCCGGCGAACCGCGGGTCCACCGCGAGCTCCCGGTGTTCGAGCACCCGCTCGCACAGGGCCGCCCATTCGCGTTCGTTCTGCACGCCGATGAACACCACCGCGCCGTCTCCCGCGGTATACGGGCCGTACGGCGAGATCGCGGCGTGCCGCGCGCCGTTGCGCGGCGGCGGGTTTCCGCCGTAGTTCGCGTAGTAGTACGGAAAACCGACCCATTCACCGAGCGCGTCCAGCATCGCGACGTCGAAACTGCTGCCGGCGCCGGTGCGCTCCCGCTCGTACAGCGCGGCGAGAATCCCGCTGTAGGCGTACATCCCGGCCGCGATGTCGGCCACCGGGATGCCGGCTTTGGCCGGTTCCTCCGGGGTGCCGGTGATCGAGACGACCCCGGCTTCGCACTGCACCAGCAGGTCGTACGCCTTCTTGCCCCGATACGGCCCGGATGTGCCGTAACCGGAGATGTTGCAGACGATCAGCCGCGGGTGGGCCTCGCGCAGGACATCCGGGCCGAGGCCGAGCCGGTCCGCCGCGCCCGGCGCGAGGTTCTGCACGAACACGTCCGCCCTGGCCAGCAGCGCGGTCAGCACCTCGCGGTCGGCCTCGTCCTTCACGTCCAGCGCGATGCTCTCCTTGTTGCGGTTGAGCCAGACGAAATGGCTGGACTGGCCGTGCACGGTCTCGTCGTATGCGCGGGCGAAGTCACCCTGGCCAGGCCGTTCGATCTTGATCACCCTGGCGCCGAGGTCGCCGAGCTGGCGGGTGGCCAGCGGCGCGGCCACCGCCTGTTCCAGCGCGACCACGGTGATCCCGTCCAGCGCGTTCGGTGTCATCGCCATTCCGGCAAGATAGTTCCCGCCGATCTCTGGTTGACTCGCCGGCATGAGTTCCGGTGTTTTCGAGACCTCCAGGCCGGAGGACTACCTGCTGCGCCTGGCCGAGTCCGAAGCGGGCTCGTACAAACGGCTCGCGCTTTCCCTGCTGGACGTCGAACCGGGCCAGGTCGTGCTCGACCTCGGCTGCGGCCCTGGGACGGACCTGCCCGCCTTCGCCGAGGCGGTGACCGAACGCGGGCGCGTGATCGGCCTCGACCACGACGCGGAGTCGCTGGCCAAGGCACGGCAGCGCACCGCGCGGCTGGGTCAGGTCGAGCTGCTGGCCGGCGTGCTGCCCGCGATCGACCTGCCGCCGGAGAGCGTCGACCGGGCGCACACCGACCGGGTCCTCCAGCACGTGGCGGATCCGGCGGCCGTGCTGGGCGAGCTGCGGCGAGTGCTGCGGCCCGGCGCGAAGGCGGTGTTCGCCGAGCCGGACTGGGACACCCTGGCCATCGACGCGCCGGAGCTGGAGTTCGCCAGGGCGTACACCCGCTACGTCAGCGACCAGGTGGTCCGCAACGCGGCGATCGGCCGTCAGCTGGTCCGCTACGCGGTGGGCGCCGGGTTCGAGGTGCCCACCGTGGTCCCGGTGACCACGGTGTTCCGGGACGTCCGGGAGGCCGACCGCGTGCTGGGCTTCGAGCGGGTCACCCGCCGGGGCGTGGCCGCGGGCCACCTGCCCGAAGCGGGTGCCGGGCGCTGGCTCGAACACCTCGCCACCCAGCCATTCTTCGCCTCCGCCACCCTCTACCTCGTACTAGCCGAGGTACCGACCTCGTGAGTGAAAAACGTTGCCGGAGCAACACTTTTCACTCACGACCTCCGTAGTGCGTCGCGGAGCAGCTCGGCCAGGTGCACCGCGCTGCGGTCGGACTCCTGGTCGATCTGGGTACGGCAGCTGAAGCCGTCCGAAATGACCACGGTGTCCGGGGCCGCGGCCCGAACGGCGGGCAGCAGGCGATCCTCGGCACAGGCCACCGACACTTCGTAGTGGCCGCGTTCGAAACCGAAGTTGCCGGCCAGCCCGCAGCAGCCCGAGTCCAAAGTGGAGTTCCGGATGCCGGCGCCGGCCATCACCCGCTCGTCCGGCCCGAAGCCGAGCACGGCGTGCTGGTGGCAGTGCACCTGGGTGATCGCGTCCACGTCCAGCGGCCGCAGCTCCAGCGGCGAGTCCTCGACCAGCTCGGCGAAGGTGCGGATGCGGGACGCGAGCAGCTCCGCGGTCGGGTCCCCCGGCAGCAGGGCGGCCAGGTCACCGCGGAACAGCGCGGTGCAGCTCGGTTCCAGCCCGGCCACGTCGTAGCCGGCCTCCAGGTACGGCTTCAGCACGGACATGGTGTGCTGCAGGACTTTCTTCGCCACCCCGAGCTGCCCGGTGGACACCCAGGTCAGCCCGCAGCACACCGCCTTGTGCGGCAGCACCACCGCGTAGCCGGCCGCGGTGAGCACCTCGGTGGCCGCGGCGAGCACGTCCGGGGTGAAGTGGTTGTTGAACGAGTCGGGCCACAGCACCACCGGCCTGCCCTCGCCGCGGGCCGCGCCGCGCAGGTCGGCGCGGGCACGGGTGAACGGCTTGCGCGCGAACGACGGCAGGTCCCGTTCCGGGGCGAGCCCGCCGATCCGCTTCATCATCGCCGCCGGGCCACGGCGGCGAAGCATCGCGTTCGCCGCCCTCGGTGCCAGGGCGGAGAACCTCAGCCACAACGGCAGCCAGCCCATCGAATAGTGCGAAGCGGGCCGGACCCGCCCGCGGTAGTGCTGGTACAGGAACTCCGACTTGTAGGTCGCCATGTCGACGTCCACCGGGCAGTCCGACAGGCAGCCCTTGCAGGACAGGCACAGGTCCAGCGCCTCGTGCACCTCGGCCGAACGCCAGCCGTCCGTGATCAGCTCGCCGTTGATCATCTCCGCGAGCAGGTGGGCGCGGCCCCTGGTGGAGTGCTTCTCCTCGCGGGTGGCCCGGTAGCTCGGGCACATCACGCCGCCACCGCTGGTGTTCCGGCACTTGCCCACCCCGACGCACCGGCGCATCGCTTCACCGAAGCTGCCGTGGTCCTCCGGGTAGCCGAGGAAGGTGACCGACTCGAACGCGGCCGGTGCGCGCCGCACGCGCAGGTCCTCGTCCACCGGCCGGGGGTCGACCAGGATGCCGGGGTTCATCCGGCCGTCCGGGTCGAAGATCGCCTTGAACCTGGCGAACATCGCCAGCACCTCGGGGCTGTACATCCGCGGCAGCAGCGCCGAACGCGCCTGCCCGTCGCCGTGCTCCCCGGACAGCGAACCGCCGTGCGCCGCGACGAGGTCCGCGGCCCGCTCCAGGAACGACCGGAAGCCGGCCACCCCCGGCTCCGACAGCAGGTCGAAGTCCAGCCGCATGTGCAGGCAGCCCTCGCCGTAGTGCCCGTACACCACGCTTTGCCTGCCGTACTCCCGCATCAGCTCCTTGAACCCGCGCAGGTACGAGCCCAGCCGTTCCGGCGGCACCGCGGCGTCCTCCCAGCCAGGCCACGCCTCCGACCCGTCCGCCAGCCTGGTCGCCAGCCCGGCGCCCTCCTCCCTGATCCGCCACAGCCGGCGCTGCGCGGCCGGGTCGGTGAGCACCACCTGCCCGGTCAGCCGGTCGCCCAGTTCGGCCGCCAGCCGCCGGGCCCGCTCGTCGGCCTCCCCCGGCTCGTCCCCGGCCAGCTCCACGAACAGCCAGGCGCCACCCGGCGGCAGACCCTCCGCGCGCGGGCCCGGCAGCAGCGCGACGAGCTCGGCGTCCACGCCCTCCACGGTCAGCGGCGACCAGGGCAGGATCCGCGGCACCGCGTCCGCCGCCTCGACGTCCGAGCCGAAGCCGAGCACCGCGAGCACCTTGTGCTTCGGCAGCTCCGCCAGCTCCAGCCGCGCCTGGAGCACGGTGACGCAGGTGCCTTCGCTGCCCACCAGCGCCTTGGCCAGGTCGAACCCGTTCTCCGGCAGCAGGTGTTCCAGCCCGTAGCCGGAGACCCGGCGCGGCCAGGTGGACAGTTCGGTGCGCAGCACCTGGAGGTTGTCCCGGACCAACGCGCGCAGCTCGGAGTAGACCCGCCCTTCGGTACCGGGCAAGGCGGCTCGTCTGTCCACTTCGGACACTGACGTCGGCCCGACGGTCAGCCGGGTGCCGTCGTAGAGCAGCACGTCCAGCTCCCGCACGGTGTCCGCGGTGCGCCCCCAGGCAACCGAGTGCGAGCCGCAGGCGTTGTTGCCGATCATCCCGCCGATCGTGCACCGGCTGTGCGTGGAGGGGTCCGGCCCGTACCGCAGCCCGTGCGGGGCGGCCAGCGCCTGCAGGTCGTCCAGCACGGTGCCGGGGGCGACCACCGCGGTCCTGGCCACCGGGTCCAGCTCGCGCACCCCGGACAGGTGGCGCGAGGTGTCCAGCACCACCCCTGGCCCGCACGAGTTGCCCGCGATGCTGGTGCCGCCGCCCCTGGCGATCAGCGGAACGCCCGCCTCGCGGCAGGCGGCGACCGCGGCCACCACGTCGGCTTCGGTCCTGGGCAGCACCACGGCCAGCGGCGCGTGCCGGTAGTTCGACGCGTCCGTGGTGTAGAGGGCGAGCGTGCCGGGGTCGAAGGCGATCAGACCGGGCAGCCGCTGTTCGAGGAGTTCGCGCACGAAAGGGAGCCTAAACGCCGAGTTGCGTTGGTCTTGGGATGTCCGAATCGCCCGCGGTATGCCATGGTGAGCGCGTGACGGCCGAACAGCGCGTCGCGAAGGACAAGGCCGTCGAGCAGAGCAGTGTGCTCGACGAACTGCTTCGCGAGCGTGAAGGGCTGCTCGGCACCCTCGACCGGGTGGTCGCCCTGCAGGGCACCGCGCGGCTGATCCGGGAGACGATCGGCTCGCACTCCGGTTTCGTGGCCGAGCTCGACGGCCCGGACCGGGCGGTGATCCGCTGGCTGGCCGGGAACCGCACCAACGCGCTGCAGAACCTGGCGGTGCCGATCGGCCAGGGCATCGGCGGCCGGGTGCTCGCGCTGGGCGAACCGGTGCGGGTCAGCGACTACGTCAGCTCGTCCACGATCACCCACCAGTTCGACGCCCAGGTCCGCGGCGAGGGCCTGACCGCGATGGTCGCGGTGCCGATCTTCAGCCGCGAAGGCGGCTCCACCAGGACAGTGGCGGTGGCCTACGCCGCGATGCGGGAGTCCGCGAACTTCGGCGACGACGCGGTCGGCAGGCTGGAGGGCATCGCCGAGCAGGCCGCCACCGCGCTGCGGCTGGCCGGGGTCGCCGAGTCGAGCACCGCGAACGCCGTCTCCGCGGAGCGTCGCCGGATGCAGGCCGCGCTGCACGACTCGGTCGGCGCGCTGCTGTTCTCGATCGGGGTCCAGGTGCGTGACCTGCACCAGGCGATCCGCGACAACCCGATGCTGGAGCACCGGCTGCGCAGCCTGGAGGCGGACGTTTCGGCCGCGTCCAGTGCGTTGCGGGAGTCGCTGCTCGCGCTGTCGGAGTCCAGTCCGGAACGGGCGCTGCCGGTGGAGATGGCCGAGCACGCGCGTTCCTTCGAGTCGCGCTGCGGGGTGCCGGCCAGGTTCGTGCAGCTGGCGCCGGTCCGGCCGCTGGACGCCGAGCGCACCGGGCTGCTGATCGCCGCCGTGCGCGAGGGACTGCTGAACGTGGAGAAGCACGCGGTGGCGTTCTCCGTGGTGGTGAGCCTCGGGCCGAGCGACGAGGGGGTGCAGGTGGTGGTGGCCGACGATGGCGCCGGTGATGCCGCCGAGGAGCAGGCCGGTACCGGGATGGGGCTGCGCACGCTGTCCGACCGGGCGGCCAGGCTCGGCGGCCGGGTCAGCCTGGTGCGCAACGAGGACGGGGGCTGCACGCTGCGCGCGTGGGTGCCGGGCGTGGACTCGCCCCGATGAGCCTTCCTCCCGCTGAGGCGGCGATATGACCGCCGAAGTATTTCCTCCCGCTGAGGCGGCGAAATGACCGCCGAAGCACTTCCCCCCGCTGAGGCGGCGAAATGACCGCGAAGGTGGTGGTCGTCGATGACCATCCGGTGGTGCGGGACGGGGTGACGCTGCTGCTGCGCGCGGAGCCGTCGCTGGAGCTGGCGGGTGCGGCCGAATCGGGGCGCGCGGCCATCGCGCTGGTCAGCGAGCTGCGGCCGGAGCTGGTGCTGCTCGACCTGCGGTTGCCGGACATGCTGGCGCCGGAGGTGATCGCCGAGCTGCGCCGGGTGCATCCGGCGGCCCGGATCGTGGTGTTCACCGCGCACGGCGATCATCAGGGCCTGCTCGCCGCGCTGGACGCGGGGGCGGATGGCTGCCTGCTCAAGGATGTGGCCGGTACCGACCTGGTCGCCGCGCTGCGCCGGGTGCTGCACGGCGAGCGGGTGGTGGATCCCCGGATCCTGCCCGCGCCCGGCCGCCGCTCGGACGCGCTGGCCCGCAGCGGGTTGACCAGGCGGGAGTACGAGGTGCTGCGGCTGGCCGCGCAGGGCCAGACCAACCCGGAGATCGCGGAGACCACCGGGCTGACCCGGAACACGGTGAAGACCTACCTCCAGTCCGCTTTGCACAAGCTGGGCGCGCGCAACCGGGTCGAGGCGATCGGCAAGGCCAGCGAAGCCGGCCTGCTCTGATCCCGTCTCGGATCGGTTTCGGTCGTTAACGGCTTGCCCGGACGGCACGAGTACCAAGCCACCCGTGCCACGTCCCGTCGAAGAAAAGAGCATGCCGTGCCCACAGAAAGACTGGTCTTACTTCTCGGGGTCATCCTGGGAGCCGTAGCCGTCATCGTCGGCCTGGTCATCCTGCTCAGCCCGGTCACCTCGGCCTCGGGCTACGACTGCGGCAATCCGGTGAGCCCGAAGACCTCGCAGGCGGCGCAGCACGCGGCGTCCTGCCGGGCGGCACTGTCCGGACAGGCACTGGCCGGGTGGACCACCGCGATCGTCGGCGGCATCGTCGGCGCGGCCGGTGCCGTCGCCCTCGCCGGTCGGCGCGAGGAGCGCACGGCCACAACCTGACGGCCCCAGGGTCGTGAGTGAAAAAGGTTGCCGGAACAACACTTTTCACTCACGAGGCCGGTCCGCCGCTTCGGTCGGTGCGCGGCTGGGTACTCGCGGTGCAGGCGTGTCCGTTTTGTTGTCTTCACGTCGTTCTTACCTCTCCAGGTGGGGGTGTCGGATCTGTCCGCACCGATTCAGGATTGCCGCCACTGAGCGTGACTCACGTCACACGATCGGAGGAGGCATCTTCGTGCTGAGCGTGCGCGGTCTCCGGGTCCGGTACGGCCGATCGGTGGCCGCCCTGCACGGCGTGGACCTCGACGTGCCCTCCGACGGGGTGCTGGCCGTGCTCGGCGGCAACGGCGCCGGGAAGTCGACCCTGCTGCGCGCGGTCTCCGGCACGCTGCGGATGCACCGCGGGTCGGTCGCCGGCGGCGAGATCCGTTACCAGGACCGGCCGATCCACCGGCTGGACCCGGCCGCGATCGTCCGGCTCGGCGTGGTCGGGGTCCCCGAGGGCAGGCAGATCTTCGCCAGGATGACCGTCGAGGAGAACCTGCGCGCCGGCGGGATCGGCGCGCCATCGGCCGGGCAGCGCGCCGCCGCCAGACGGCGGGTGCTCGAACTCTTCCCGGTGCTGGCCGATCGGGCCAAGCAGCGGGCCGGCCTGCTTTCCGGCGGGGAGCAGCAGATGCTCGCCATCGGCAGGGCGCTGATGTCCGGGCCGCGGCTGCTGCTGCTCGACGAGCCGTCACTCGGGCTGGCGCCGCGGATGGTCGAGCGGATCGGCCGGATCGTGCGGGAGATCCACGCGCAGGGCACCGCGGTGGTGCTGGTCGAGCAGAACGCGATGATGGCGCTGCGGGTGGCCGAGCGCGCGGTGGTCTTCGAGGTCGGCCGGGTGGCACTGGCCGGTGCGGCCGCCGACCTCGCCGCGAGCGAGGACGTGCGGCGGCTGTACCTCGGCGGGCACGCGGGACCCGAAAAGGACGTGGCGGCACGGGAAGATCGGGCCGGTCGGACCCTGACCAGGTGGCGCCGATGACCACCGGCGTCCCCGAGCTCGTCGTCGAGCACCTGACCCTGCGGTTCGGCGGGATCACCGCGCTCGACGACGTGTCCTTCACCGTGCGCCCCGGCTCGCTGCACGCGCTGATCGGGCCGAACGGCGCCGGGAAGTCCAGCTGCTTCAACGTGATCAGCGGGCTCTACCGGGCGGGCTCCGGCCGGGTTCGGCTCGGTGCCGTTTCGCTGACCGGGCTGCGCCCGCACCGGCTGGCCGCGCTCGGCGTCGGCCGCTCGTTCCAGAACGCGGCCCTGTCCCCCGGCTCGACCGTGCTGGACAACGTGCTGCTCGGCCGGCACTCGCTGACCACCGGCGGTTTCCTGGCCTGCGGGCTCAGGCTGCCGTGGACGGTCCGCGCGCAGCGGCGGCACACCGCGCGGGTGCTGGAGATCTGCGAGTTCCTCGACATCGCCGGGCTGGCGCACACCCCGGTGGCGGCGCTGCCCTACGGCGCGGTCAAGCGGGTGGACCTGGCCAGGGCGCTGGCGGTGGAACCGGTGCTGCTGCTGCTCGACGAGCCGGCGGCGGGCATGCACGCGGGCGAGACGGCCGAGCTGGCGGGCACCATCCGCGCGATCCGCGACCAGCTGGGCATCTCGGTGCTGCTGGTCGAGCACGACATGGGGCTGGTGATGGGCATCGCCGACCGGGTCACCGTGCTCGACTTCGGCCGGTGCATCGCGGACGGCACCCCGGCCGAGGTCCAGTCCGACCCCGAGGTGATCAAGGCGTACCTGGGCATCACGAGCACGGAGAGCACCGAGGAGTCCGCGTGAACACCTTTCTGCAGCTGGTGGTGAACGGCCTCGGCAAGGGCGCGGTGTTCGCCTTGCTGGCGCTGGGTTTCGTGGTGATCTTCAAGGCCACCGAAGTGATCAACTTCGCGCACGGGTCGCTGGTGCTGCTCGGCGGCTACCTGGTCGTGGTGACCAGGGACGCGCTCGGCTGGGCCGGCGCGTCGCTGGTGGGCATCGCCGGTGCCGGGCTGCTCGCGCTCGGGGTGGAACGGCTGCTGCTGTCGCGTTCCCGGTTCGCCGACCCGAACAGCCTGGCCCTGCTCACCATCGGCATCGACGTGATCATCACCGAGGAGATCGTGCGGCGGCTCGGGGTCACCCTGCCCTTCCTCGGCGAGGCGTGGGACGCGCAGCCGTTCCAGCTCGGCGGCATCACCCTGTTCCGCACCCAACTGGTCGCGCTGGTGGTGGCCACCGTGCTGATCACCGCGTTCTGGCTGGCGTTCAAGCATTCGGACTGGGGCGTGGCGATGCGGGCGCAGGCGGAGAACCGCGAGGCCGCCGCGCTGATGGGCATCCGCAGCGCGCGGGTCACCGCCACCGCCTGGCTGGTCGCGGGTTCGCTGGCCGGGGTGGCGGTGCTGTTCATCGCCACCCAGGACTTCTCCGGCGCCGGGCTGTCCCGCGGCACGCACTCGATCGCGCTGGCCGCGTTCCCCGCGGCCATTCTCGGCGGGCTGGACTCCACCGCCGGCGCGGTGGTCGGCGGGCTGGTGGTCGGTCTGGTGGAAGCGCTGTCCGCGCAGTACATCTCCTTCGACTTCTCGAAGAGCGCGGTCTTCCTGGTGATGCTGGTGGTGCTGGTCTTCCGGCCGTCCGGGCTGTTCGGCACCAGGGAGAGCACCCGTGTCTAGCCGAGCACAGGACAACTCGCGCGTGCAGTCCGAGGCGAGTTCCGAACGCGCATCCGCCGAAGGCCCGCTATCGCGGCGGCAGGGCTCCGGACAGCACACGGCCGACGATATCGGGAAGTCGAGCCCTGTCGACGCGATCGCGGATGCGCGTTTCCAAAGCTCT
Source organism: Amycolatopsis nigrescens CSC17Ta-90 (assembly GCF_000384315.1). Classification (GTDB taxonomy): domain Bacteria; phylum Actinomycetota; class Actinomycetes; order Mycobacteriales; family Pseudonocardiaceae; genus Amycolatopsis; species Amycolatopsis nigrescens. The sequence goes on from NZ_ARVW01000001.1 coordinate 985,579, forward strand.
GACACTCTGCTCGAAGCTGCCGAGGCCGAAGCGGTGTCCGCCCAGCCGCCGCGAAAGCCGGTCCGGCTGCTGAAGGCCGCCGCCTGGCTCGCGCTGTTCGTGGTGCTGCTGGCGTTACCCCTGTACGTGGACGCGGCCTGGCTGAAAGCCGGGCAGTACATGATGGTCGGCGCGGTCGGCGCGATCGGGCTGACCATGCTGGTCGGCCAGGCCGGGCAGCTTTCACTGGCGCACGCGTTCTTCATCCTGGCCGGTGGCACCGGTTACGCGGTGCTGGCCGGGCCAACCGACGATCCGCGGGTGCTCGGCTTCGGCCTCGACCCCGGCCTTGCCATGCTCGGCGCGGTGCTGATCACCGCGTTGCTCGGGCTCGCCTTCGCCCCGGTCTCCGGGCGGCTGCGTGGCATCTACCTCGGCGTGGCCTCGCTGTCCCTGGTCTTCCTCGGGCTCTACTTCGGACAGTCGGCGGACCGGCTGACCGGCGGCACCTCCACCGGCCGCACCCCGGCCCCGTTCGAGCTGTTCGGCTTCTCCTTCGGCCCCGGCGCGTCGGAGCTGGAGGTGCTCGGCGTGCCGATGCGGCAGGCGGAGCGCACCTGGTACCTGTTCCTGCTGCTCACCGTGCTCGCGCTGGTGGTGGCCCGTGGCGCGGTACGCGGACGGGTCGGCCGGTCGTGGCGCGCGGTGCGGGACAACGAGGCCGCGGCCGCCGTGCTGGGGGTGCACGTGGCGCGGGCCAAGGCGGGCGCGTTCGCGGTGTCTTCGGCCTACGCCGGGCTGGCCGGGGTGATGACCGTGCTGTGGTTCGACATCCTGAAACCGGACGAGAGCGAATTCGGCAGCTACGGCATCAACGTGTCCATCGCGTTCCTGGCGATGGTGATCATCGGCGGGCTCGGCTCGGTGACCGGCGCGTTGGTGGGCGCGCTGATCGTGAACGGCCTGCCGCAGGTGCTCTCGCTCTACGCGGGCGAGCTGGGCTGGTTCACCGGCACCGGCGACGGTGCGCTCACCCCGATCCTGATCAGCTCGTTCGTCTACGGCGCGGCGATCATCCTCGTCGTGCTGTTCGAACCCGGGGGCCTGGCGGCGATCGGTCGCAGGATCACGGGCAGGCGCCGCAGGAAACACCCCGGAGAGGAACGGTAAGTCATGCACAGGAAGCACCTCGGCGCCTCGTTGGCGCTGACCGCCCTGCTCACGCTCGCCGCGTGCAGCACCAAGGCGGGCGAAAGCGGGTCGTCCGGCCAGGACGGCTCGGGGGTCAAAAGCGGGATCGGGGTCACCGAGACGGAGATCGTGCTCGGCGCGATGACCGACAAGACCGGGGTGTTCAAGAACCTCGGGCTCGGCATCACCCAGGGCAACGAGCTATGGGCGAAGGACTTCAACGACGCCGGCGGGGTGTGCGGGCGCAAGGTCCGGCTGGAGACGGTGGACCACGGCTACAAGGCCGACACCGCGAAGACGCTGTACCCGCAGATCGAGCCGAAGGTGCTCGGTTTCGTGCAGCTGCTCGGCTCACCGGTGGTCGCCGCGCTGAAGCAGAACCTGGCCGGGGACAAGGCGCTGGCCGCCCCGGCGTCCTGGTCTTCGGAGCTGCTGGACAACCCGTACGTGATGATCGTCGGCACCACCTACGACGTGGAGATGATCGACGGGCTGTCCTACCTGGCCGAACAGGGCCTGCTGGCGGACGGCGACACGATCGGTCACGTCTACATCGACGGTGAGTACGGCGCCAACGGCCTGCGCGGGTCCAAGTTCTACGCCGAGCGGCACAACCTCGCGCTGAAGGAAGTCAAGATCACTTCCACGGACAACGACCTGACCAATATCGTCACCGGCCTCAAGGGCGAAGGGGTCAAGGCGATCCTGCTGACCACCTCGCCCACCCAGAGCGGCTCCGCGCTGGCCGCGAACAAGGCGCTCGGGCTGAACGTGCCGGTGCTCGGCAACAACCCGGTGTTCGACCCGGTGCTGCTGAAGAGTCCGGCGGCCGGCGCGCTGGACAAGCTGTTCGTGGTGGCCAGCAGCGTGCCGTTCTCCGCGGACATCCCGAAGGCCAGGGAGGTCGCGCAGAAGTACAAGGCGGCCTACACCGAGACGCCGAACGGTGGCGTGCCCTACGGCTACGCGGTCGCCGAAGTGTGGGGATCAGTACTCCGGAAAGCTTGTGAAAACAAGGACTTGACCCGGGACGGCATTCAGGCGGCGTTGAAGCAGACTACTTCGGCGAATACCGGAAACCTGGTCGCGGCACTGGACTTCTCCAAACCGGGCTGGCCGCCGACTCGTCAGGTCTATGTGGCCACTCCGGACGCTTCGGCCGAAGGCGGAGTGCGTTATGTAAAGCCCTTGTTCGAAGCCCCTGAGGCAAAAGATTACGTGGCACCGCACCAAAAGTAGCTAGTTAGCGACGGTGTGCGACGCGACTGCTGCACGCGGTTACCGGTGGCGCGGTCGTTCGCCGGGACCTGACAAAGTGCCGCAAACACAATGCGTGCCACCCGGTGTCTAGCGGACACTCTCTAGTAAGGGATTTGCCGCCACCCAACACCTGACCGGCGAATGAATGCCGACGAGGAAACTGGGGGTGGGGAGGTGCCCGCGCTACCCCGGGCGGGCACCTCCCGAACCTTGCGGCCGGCCCGTCCCGGCGGACCACGTGCCGCCCAGTGGGACGAGCCCCTTGCGCGGCACGCCGGCCGCGATGAGAGTTCACCCATGGATGCCACCGCCGTGCGGGACGCGGCCGCGCTGCTCCGGACGGCCTACACCACGGGCACGCCCATTCCGCCGCTGATCGGCACCTTTCCCAGCGCCACCACCACCGACGCGTACCGGATCCAGCAGGAGCAGGTCCGCGCCTGGACCGAGGCCGGGGACACCGTCAAGGGGCACAAGGTCGGGCTGGCCTCGGCGGCGATGCAGCGGCAGATGGGCGTCGACCAGCCGGACTACGGGCACCTGCTGGGCGCGATGTTCCACCTGGAGCACCAGCCGATCCCGGCCGGCGCCTTCCTCCAGCCGCGGATCGAGCCGGAGATCGCGTTCGTCCTTGGCAGGCCGCTGGCCGGACCGGGGGTGACGGTTGCGGACGCGGTGCGCGCGGTCGAGTTCGTGCTGCCCGCGCTGGAGATCGTGGACTCCAGGATCACCGACTGGCAGATCTCGATCGTGGACACCATCGCCGACAACGCCTCCTCCGGCGGGGTGGTGCTGGGCAGCCGCCCCACCCCGCTGTCCGCGGTCGACCTGCGGCTGGCCGGCTGCACCCTGCACGCGAACGGCGAGCTCGCGGCCACCGGGGCCGGTGGCGCGGTGCTCGGCTCCCCGCTCAACGCGCTGGTCTGGCTGGCGAACACGGTCGGCCCGCTGGGCATCGCGCTGGAACCGGGTCATGTGGTGCTGCCCGGCTCGATGACCAAGGCGATCCCGCTGCGCCCCGGCGACACCGTGGTGTCCACGGTCGCCGGGCTCGGCAGCGTCACGGCCGTGTTCGGGAAGGGTGACTCGTGAGCGAGTGGAACATCGAGCGTGCGGCCGAAGTGCTGCTGGCCGCCGAACGCGACGGGGTCGCCCGCGGCCCGCTCACCGAGGAATGGCCCGACCTCGACCTGCGCACCGCCTACGCCGTGCAGGACGAGGCGCTGCGGCGCCGGCGGGCCCGCGGTGAGCGACCGGTCGGCGTCAAGCTCGGGCTGACCGCGAAGGCCAAGCAGCGGGAAATGGGTGTGGACCGGCCGGTACTGGCCTGGCTCACCGACGCGATGGCGCTGCCGTCGGGCACGCCGTTGCCGCGCGCCGGGCTGATCCGGCCGCGCGCGGAGCCGGAGATCGTGTTCCTGATGGGCCGGCGCCTTGCCGGGCCCGGGGTCACCGCGGCCACCGCACTGGCCGCGGTGGACGCCGTCTACGGCGGCATCGAGATCCTCGACAGCCGCTACAGCAGCCACAGCGGCTCGCGGCCCGCGCTGCCGGACACGGTGGCGGACAACGCCTCGATGGGCCGGTTCGTGCTCGGCCCGGTCGCCGCGCCGCCCGCCGGGCTGGACCTGACGCTGCAGGGCTGCTTGCTGGAGCTGGACGGTTCCGTTGTGGACAGTGCGACCGGAGCGGCGAAGGGGCACCCGGCGGAGGGGCTGGCGATGGCCGCGAACATCCTCGCCGAACGCGGCCTGGCGCTGGAGCCGGGCTGGCTGGTGCTGACCGGCGGGCTGACCGACACGGTGCAGATCGAGCCGGGCGCGCGGGTGGCCGCGCACTTCGCGAGCCTCGGCAGTTTGACCGTTTCCGGCGGCTGAATCGGTTCGGCCGACCCATTCGGACTACCCGCGGTGATAAAGCGGGCACTCGGCCGAATGGTCTTCGAACCGGGCATGAGACATAGCGGGTTATGCACTATCCAGTCGACGGGGCCGCCCGGAGGGTGGCTCGCGGCGGCTGGATGCGGCGGCGCACAGAGGGCAGGCGCGGCGGCGAGTGTGCATAACGCGCGTCCGCATGAGACACAGCGCACAAGGTCCCGGGAATTGTCGGTGCCGTGCGTTTTAATCGGGGGCAGCTGGAAGGGGGCGAAAAGATGCCTCAGGAGCCCGAAGACAGCGAGATACAACTGAACCACCGCGAACGCGCGACCTTGCGCGCGGTGGCACTCGGTACCGCCGAGATCAGCTGCAGCTGCGAGCCCGACCTGTTCATCGACGGCCTGGCCTGCTGCGATCAGGCCACCGCGCACCGGCTGGCCGCCCGCGGCCTGGTGCTGCCGGAGCGCACCGGCCGCCGCGGAGAGCGGGTACCGGCCAGGCTCAGCACGGCCGGAATGGCCGCATTGGGCGAGTCGAGGAAAACCACGGCCGCTGCCTGACCGGTCGATCCCGCCCTTTCGCCCGGCGCCGCCGTGGCGCGCCTTTCGATGGCGGAAGTCCCGCTTTCACCGGCGCCGGACGGCCGTTCACCCATTGTCACCGGCGGAGGCGGGCCGGATCGGCCGCACCCCTGCGCAGCAGGGCTGAAGCACGAGTTGAGCCTCACCGCAAGTAGCGAATCGTAACCTTATCGTGTCTCGGTGGTCCGGGTGACCACGATGCGGGAGTGCTGGTCCGGTCCGTTTTCGCTGTTCAGCGGTGTTCCGCGGAGGAGAGGTCCAGTAAGTGGACGAGCTCTACGCAGTCAACGGCCACGTGGTATTTCCCACGCGACCCGGCTGACGTATGTCGATAACGCTGAATTCACACTACTGTCATAAGACCCGGCGAACCCGGGAGTAGGTAGCGTGCGCCGGCGACTCCCACCACCACGTGGGATCGCCAGGTACCTACACCAGCAGTGGGGCGCCCGTGCGGCGCCGGTATTACGACATCTGGCACAACGACGTGCGGAGAACGGCCACCCAGTGACGTGTGGCTCCGCGGTGAAGCCTGCCTCTGTCCAGGTTTCTTTCGCAAACACTCTCGACTGACCATCGCTGCTCCGGACCGCATCGTTAGCCAGGTCGCCAAACCTGGCCCTATCGAGTGAACCCGGATCGCGCCGACGCCTTGGGAGGCGGCCAGCCGTGACCCGCCACACGCAGTACCCGAATCAGGGTCTTTACGACTCGCAGTACGAGCACGACGCCTGTGGTGTCGCCTTCGTCGCCGACCTCGCGGGCCGCCGCGACCACGGCATCGTCAGCAAGGCGCTGGTCGCCCTGCGCAATCTCGAGCACCGCGGCGCCAGAGGTGCCGAGCCGGAGACCGGTGACGGTGCCGGCCTGCTGATCCAGCTGCCGGACGAGTTCTTCCGCGAGGTGGTCGGCTTCGAGCTGCCCGAGCCGGGTGGCTACGCCGCCGGCACCGCTTTCCTTCCGGTGGACGAAAAGCCGCGTGGCCGGGCGATGAGCGCGATCGAGCGGATCGCCGCCGAAGAGGGCCTGCGCGTGCTCGGCTGGCGCGAGCTGCCGGTACGCCCCGAGCACTGCGGGCCGACCGCGGCCACCACGATGCCGCACTTCACCCAGCTTTTCGTGGCAGGACAGCGAGAAGAACTGACCGGGCTCGATTTGGAGCGGGCCGCGTTCTGCGTCCGCAAGCGCGCCGAGCACGAGCTGGCCGGCGAGGACGTCTACTTCCCCAGCCTGTCCGCGCGCACCATCGTCTACAAGGGAATGCTCACCGAGCCGCAGGTGGAGAAGTTCTTCCCGGACCTCACCGACGAGCGGGTGACCAGCGCGATCGGCCTGGTGCACTCCCGGTTCTCCACGAACACCTTCCCGTCGTGGCCGCTGGCGCACCCGTACCGCTACGTGGCGCACAACGGCGAGATCAACACCCTGCGCGGTAACCGGAACTGGATGGACGCGCGGGAGTCGATGCTGAACAGCGACCTGATCCCGGGTGAGCTCAAGCGGATCTACCCGGTGATCACCCGCGGTGCCAGCGACTCGGCCTCCTTCGACGAGGTGCTGGAGCTGCTGCACCTCGGTGGCCGGTCGCTGCCGCACGCGGTGCTGATGATGATCCCGGAGGCGTGGGAGAACCACACCGAGATGGACCCGGCGCGCCGCGCGTTCTACGAGTTCCACTCCACCTTGATGGAGCCGTGGGATGGTCCCGCGCTGGTGTCGTTCACCGACGGCACCCAGATCGGCGCGGTGCTCGACCGCAACGGGCTGCGGCCGGCCCGCTACTGGGTTACCGAGGACGGCCTGGTCGTGCTGGCCAGTGAGGTCGGGGTGCTGGAGCTGGACCCGGCGACCATCGTGCGCAAGGGCAGGCTCGAGCCGGGCCGGATGTTCCTGGTGGACACCGCCGAGGGCCGGATCATCGACGACGAGGAGATCAAGGGCGGCCTCGCCGCCGAGCACCCGTACGGCGACTGGGTGCGGGGCGGCCTGCTCTCCCTGGAGAACCTGCCCGAACGCGAGCGGGAAGTCCCGCAGCACGCCACCCTGGTCCGCCGTCAGCAGGCCTTCGGCTACACCGAAGAAGAGCTCGACGTGCTGCTGGAGCCGATGGCGCGCAACGGCGCCGAGCCGATCGGCTCGATGGGCAACGACTCGCCGCTGGCGCCGCTGTCCTCGCGGCCGCGGCAGATCTTCGACTACTTCATCCAGCTGTTCGCCCAGGTGACCAACCCGCCGCTGGACGCGATCCGCGAGGAGCTGGTCACCTCGCTGGGCACGCAGCTCGGCTCCGAGCCGAACCTGCTGGACGCGACCGCGGAGTCCTGCCGCCGGATCGTGCTGCCGTTCCCGGTGCTGGACAACGACGAGCTGGCCAAGCTGGTGCACGTCAACGACGACGGGGACCTGCCGGAGTTCCAGGCGGTCACCGTGCTCGGCCGGTACGACGTGAACGGCGGCGGTGCCGCGCTGAACCGACGCCTCGACGAGATCCGCACCGAGGTGTCCGAGGCGATCGAGGACGGCGCGCGGCTGATCGTGCTCTCCGACCGCGGGGTGGACGAGACGCACGCCGCGATCCCGTCGCTGCTGCTCACCGGGGCGGTGCACCACCACCTGGTCCGGGAGAAGACCAGGACCCAGGTCGGCCTGGTGGTCGAGGCCGGGGACGCGCGCGAGGTGCACCACATCGCGCTGCTGATCGGCTACGGCGTGGCCGCGGTGAACCCGTACATGGCGATGGCCACCGTCGAGGAGATGGCCGAGCGCGGCCTGATCCCCGGGGTGACCGCGAAGGAGGCCACCCGCAACCTGATCAAGGCGCTGGGCAAGGGCGTGCGCAAGACGATGTCCAAGATGGGCGTCTCCACCGTCGCCTCCTACACCGGTGCGCAGATCTTCGAGGCGGTCGGCCTCGGCGAAGAGGTCATCGAGAACTGTTTCACCGGAACGACCTCCCGCCTCGGCGGGGTCGGTTTCGACACGCTCGCGCAGGAGGTGCGGGAGCGCCACCGCAGGGCGTTCCCGCCGGACGGGGTGCGGCCGAGCCACCGCGAGCTGGACACCGGCGCGGACTACCAGTGGCGTCGCGAGGGCGAGCCGCACCTGTTCAACCCGCAGACCGTGTTCAAGCTCCAGCACTCCACCAGGTCCGGCAAGTACGAGATCTTCAAGGAGTACACCAAGGCGGTCGACGACCAGGCCGAGAAGCTGATGACCCTGCGCGGGCTGTTCGGCTTCAAGACCGGGCAGCGCCAGCCGGTACCGATCGAGGAGGTCGAGCCGGTCTCCGAGATCGTCAAGCGGTTCGCCACCGGCGCCATCTCCTACGGCTCGATCTCGATGGAGATGCACCAGACGCTGGCGATCGCAATGAACGCGCTCGGCGGCAAGTCCAACACCGGTGAGGGCGGCGAGGACGCCGAGCGGCTCTACGACGCGACGCGCCGGTCCGCGGTGAAGCAGGTCGCAAGTGGACGGTTCGGGGTCACCAGCGAGTACCTGGTGAACGCGGACGACATCCAGATCAAGATGGCGCAGGGCGCGAAGCCGGGTGAGGGCGGTCAGCTGCCGGGCGCCAAGGTGTACCCGTGGATCGCCAAGACCCGGTTCTCCACGCCGGGCGTCGGGTTGATCTCCCCGCCGCCGCACCACGACATCTACTCGATCGAGGATCTGGCCCAGCTGATCCACGACCTGAAGAACGCCAACCCCGCCGCGCGGATCCACGTGAAGCTGGTGTCCGAGGTGGGCGTTGGCACGGTGGCGGCCGGGGTGTCCAAGGCGCACGCGGACGTGGTGCTGATCTCCGGGCACGACGGCGGCACCGGCGCCTCGCCGCTGTCCTCGATCAAGCACGCCGGCGGGCCGTGGGAGCTCGGCCTGGCCGAGACCCAGCAGACCCTGCTGGCGAACCGGCTGCGCGACCGGATCGTGGTGCAGACCGACGGGCAGCTCAAGACCGGCCGGGACGTGGTGATCGCCGCGCTGCTCGGCGCCGAGGAGTTCGGCTTCGCCACCGCGCCGCTGGTGGTCTCCGGCTGCATCATGATGCGGGTCTGCCACCTGGACACCTGCCCGGTCGGCGTGGCCACGCAGAACCCGAAGCTGCGCGAGAAGTTCAGCGGCAAGGCCGAGTACGTGGTGAACTTCTTCGAGTTCATCGCACAGGAGGTCCGGGAGTACCTGGCGGAGCTGGGTTTCCGGTCGATCGCCGAGGCGGTCGGGCACGCCGAGATGCTGGACAAGCGCCAGGCCATCGAGCACTGGAAGGCGGCCGGGCTGGACCTGACGCCGATCTTCCACGTGCCCGAGCTGGCGCCGCGCGCGTCGCGGCACCAGCAGGTGGCTCAGGACCACGGCCTGGACAAGGCGCTGGACAACACGCTGATCCAGCTGGCCGAGGGCGCGCTTTCGGCCGGGGACAAGGTGCGGCTGGAACTGCCGGTGCGCAACGTGAACCGCACCGTCGGCACCATGCTCGGCTCCGAGCTGACCAAGAAGTGGGGCGGCGAGGGCCTGCCGGACGACACCATCGACGTCACCTTCACCGGCACCGCCGGCCAGTCGTTCGGTGCCTTCCTGCCCAGGGGCATCACCCTGCGGCTGGTCGGGGACGGCAACGACTACGTCGGCAAGGGGCTCTCCGGCGGGCGGATCACCGTGCGGCCATCGAGGGAGGCGCAGTTCGCCGCCGAGGAGCACATCATCGCCGGCAACGTGATCGGCTACGGCGCCACCAGCGGCGAGATCTTCTTGCGCGGCAAGGTGGGCGAGCGGTTCTGCGTGCGGAACTCGGGCGCGCTGGCCGTGGTCGAGGGGGTCGGCGACCACGGTTGCGAGTACATGACCGGTGGCCGGGTGGTGGTGCTCGGGCCGACCGGGCGCAACTTCGCGGCCGGGATGTCCGGTGGCATCGCGTACGTGCTCGATCTGTCCCCGGCGCGGGTGAACCACGAGATGGTGGATGTGGACCCGCTGGACGACGAGGACACCGAGTTCCTGCGCGACGCGGTGGAGCGGCACTACGCGGAGACCGAGTCCGCGGTGGCGCACCGGCTGCTCGCCGACTGGGACGTCGCGGTGGAGCGGTTCGGCAAGGTGATGCCGAAGGACTACAAGCGGGTGCTCGCGGCACAGGAGGCGGCCGTGCGGGACGGTCGGGACGTGAACGAAGCGATCATGGAGGCGGCTCATGGCTGACAATCGCGAAGCTGGCCATGAGTGCCGACCGGGTGCGGGTGTCCCGCAAGGAACGGAGGCGGCTCATGGCTGACCCCAAGGGTTTTCTTACTACCGAGCGAGAGACTCCGAAGAGCCGTCCGGTCGACCTCCGGCTGCTCGACTGGCGTGAGGTCTACGAGGACTTCGCGTCGAACAAGCTGGAAAAGCAGGCCGGGCGTTGCATGGACTGCGGGATTCCGTTCTGCCACCAGGGTTGTCCGCTGGGCAACCTGATCCCGGAGTGGAACACCCTGGTCTGGCGCAAGGACTGGCGCGACGCCAGCGAGCGGCTGCACGCCACGAACAACTTCCCGGAGTTCACCGGCACGCTCTGCCCGGCGCCCTGCGAGACCGCCTGCGTGCTCGGCATCAACGACGATCCGGTGACCATCAAGCGGGTGGAGATCTCGATCATCGACCGGGCCTGGGACGAGGGCTGGGTGGTGCCGGAGATCCCCGAGCTGAAGACCGGTAAGAAGGTCGCCGTCGTCGGCTCCGGCCCGTCCGGGCTGGCCGCCGCGCAGCAGCTGACCCGCGCCGGGCACGACGTGGTGGTGTTCGAGCGGGCGGACGCGATCGGCGGCCTGCTGCGCTACGGGATCCCGGCGTTCAAGATGGAGAAGCACCGGCTCGACCGCAGGCTGGACCAGATGCGGGCCGAGGGCACCGAGTTCCGGACGAACGTGAACGTGGGCGTGGACATCACCGCGGACCAGCTTCGGGCCGACTACGACGCGGTGGTGCTGGCCGGCGGGGCGACCGCCTGGCGGGACCTGCCGATCACCGGCCGCGAGCTGGACGGCATCCACCAGGCGATGGAGTTCCTGCCGCCGGCGAACAAGGTGGCCGCCGGAGAGCTGGAGCGCTCTCCGATCGACGCGCACGGCAAGCACGTGGTGGTGATCGGCGGCGGGGACACCGGCGCGGACTGCGTCGGCACTTCGCACCGGCAGGGCGCGGCTTCGGTGACTCAGCTGGAGATCATGCCGCAGCCGCCGGAGACCCGTTCGGCGGCGCACCCGTGGCCGACCTACCCGATGATCTACCGGGTGTCGTCGGCGCACGAAGAGGGCGGCGAGCGGCTGTACTCGGTGAACACCCAGGAGTTCCTCGGTGATGATGAGGGCAGGGTTCGCGCGCTGAAGCTGGTCGAGGTGCGCAACGAGGGCGGCAAGTTCGTTCCGGTGGAAGGCACCGAGAAGGAGCTGGAGGCCCAGCTCGTGCTGCTCGCCATGGGCTTCGTCGGGCCGCAGAAGGAGGGCCTGCTCGACTCCCTCGGCGTGGAGCTGGACGGGCGCGGGAACGTGGCCAGGGACGCGGAGTTCAAGACCAGCCTGGACAACGTGTTCGTGGCCGGCGACATGGGCCGCGGCCAGTCCCTGATCGTGTGGGCGATCGCCGAAGGCCGCTCCGCCGCAGCCGGCGCGGACGCCTACCTCACCGGCCGGGACCTGCTCCCCACCCCCATCGCCCCCACCGACCGCCCCATCTCATGACCGTCGTCCGTGAAGGGCACCTTGCCTACGTTCAAGGTAGGCAAGGTGCCCTTCACGGATCCGCCGCGACACGCGGGAGCAAGATCAACTAGAGTTGTTGTACCGAGGTACCACTCTCGATACGTTGCCCGGGTTCACTTTCCGCCTCACCAGAACGGAGGTCGGCAATGCCCAGTTTCCGGCGTCGGGCCGCGAGCGGCCACAACCTCGAAGTCCGCTGTCGCGACAGCAAGGGCCGCAACCAGTCGCTCACCGTGCGGCATGAGGACGGCGAAATCGTGCTGACCACACCTTCGGGTGAACAGCTGTCGTTCGCGCCCCTGCAGGCCGGCCGGCTGCGGGCCGCCCTCCGCGACCTCGTGGTGCTCCCGGACTCCCCGTCCTGAAAGGGTTTCAGCTCAACGGTTCAGCTCAACGGTTCAGCTCAACAACAGCCGCCAGATCTCGGTGGCCGTCCGGTGCGCGTCACCGGACGGCTCGACCGGGTAATCATTCCGGCGATGCGCCCAGCCGTCCTCGAAGGTGAACCAGTCGATGGCCGCCGGTTCCGTCCCGGTCCGCAGCGCCTGTTCCAGTGAGTCGAAGTAGAGCCGCCAGCGCGCCGCGTAGAAATCCGACTCCAGCCCGGCCAGCTGCCGGTTCGCGTAGTCGTGCAGTCCCTCCTCTGCGGCGGCCCGGTCACCCCAGGTGGTGATGATCGAGCGCTGGTCGTACTCCAGCCGCGCCGCCTCCCGCTCGCTGCCGGCCGCCGCCCGCGCACTCGCCAGCCAGGGCCCGAGCAGGAAATTCCGGTCGATGCCGAGCAGTTCGTCGAGCAGTTCCTGGTAGTGCGACCACTTCCCGGTCAGCGCGCGGAATCCGGCGAGGTCACCGGCCAGGTACGCGGCTTTGATCTCCGGCAGCAGCTCGCGTGCCTCGTTGGTCAGCGCCTGCCTGGTCACGTCCACCAGGTCGAACCGGTACGCGCTGGTACCGCGCAGGCCGGGCTCGACAGCCAGCAGCTCACCGGCGGCCTTGGCGAACTCCGCCGGGTCGTAGCGCAGCTTCCCCGGCGACCAGGCCGCGGCGGTCGTCGCGTCCAGGCTGGGCCGCGCTTCGAAAAGCCCGTCCTGCGCCTCGCTCCAGCCGTCCGCCGGCATCGCGTAGGCGGTGCGCCGCAGCACGTCCCAGGCGGCCGCCGCGTGCGGATCCGCGCCGCCGTAGCGCCGCCGGGCGAAACCGGCGAACCAGCTCGCGAGGTCGATCGGCTCGTCGCGCCAGGCCAGCTCGGTGAACAGCTCCACCGCCGCCGGGTTGGTCCCGGTGCCCTCCGGCATCAGCGCGATCCCGCGCAGCGCGCTGTCCGGCTTGGCGAGCCACCGCGGGAACCGCTCGGCCCACACCCCGGCGTTGGCGCCGATCGTGGTGTGCCCGCCGAAGTTGTAGATGGTGCCGAAGGCGTACGGCGTGCCCTTCCACGCCTGCTCCCGGTCCAGCTCGGCGTACCGGTCGGACAGACCGTCCACAATGAACAGTTTCGAGCGGTCCACCGCGTCGATGATCGCCACCGGCGGGTTGCTCTGCCAGCCGAGCAGCACCCAGGTGGCGCCGGGATGCGCGGCCTGCAGCGCGTTCATCACGCCGGTGGCCGCCTCCCCCACCGGCACATCCCCGGCCTGCCCGCCCTCGTGCAGTAGGTCCATTTTGTACATCGTGCTGTCGCCGAAGAGCTTCCGCTGGTGCGCGTAGAAGGACGCGGCCACCCTGGCGAAGTGCGGGTCGCGGGGATCCAGCCAGTCCGGCCGCTGAAACCCGCCCCAGTTGCCCTGCGGCACGGTCTTGGCGCCGGGGTTCTTAGCCGCGAACTGAGCGGGCACGGTGCCGAAGTAGCCGGGCAGCACGGGCGTCATGCCCAGCTCCCGCAACCGGGTGACGATCCGGCGGCCCAACTCCGCCCGGTTCGCCAGCAGCCGGGGCGTCGGCGGGCCGGCGAAACCGGACATGTTCTGCAGCAGCCACCACGGCTGGTGCGCCGGAGCCGGGATCCAGGACCGGATCTCGTCGTCGGAGTAGCCGAAACCGGTGAACGTGCGCCGGTAGACCTCCTCCGCGCCGACGGTGACCAGCACCTCGTTCGCCCCGCGCAGCGCGAGCAGATCGAGCTGGCGCTCCCAGTCCGCCCAGCTCCGGTAGGCGCCGGAGTAGCCGTCGTCGGTGTCGTTGAGCACGAACCGGTGCGCCACCACCGCGGACTTCCGCAGCTCGCCAGCCGGCGCGGGCAACCGGCCCGGCAGCCGCGAAACGCTCTCCCCCGGCCAGCCGAGGCCGGTGTGCGTGACCTGTTCCAGGTACTGCTCGACCCCGGTCAGCAAGTTCGCGGGCGAACCGCCTTCCACCCTGATCCGGCCGGTCCCGCCGGTCACCCGGTAGCCGTCCACCCCGGGCCGCACGATCAGGCTGAACTGACGGAAGTGCTGGGGCAGCAGCCTTTTCAGTGCTGCCAGAGCTTCCGGGTTGCTCGCCGAAGCGTTCGCGGTGACCGGCATCCCGGTGGCCAGCAGCACCAGCGCCAGCAGCGGCGCGAGCCGCCTCATGACGCGGGGCACGGCGCCGGCGCGGCCGGACCGAGATCGGTGACGGTGAAGCCGTCCATGACCAGGTCGGCCTGTTCGGCCTCCCCCGGCAGCTTGCGCAGGCCGACCCAGTCGTCCCCGCAGCCGCCCGCGGTGAACTCCTGGCTGAACCTCGCGGTGCTCCGCTGCTCGCCGAACGGGGTCCGCCGCCACTCCACGGTCCTCGTACCGCTGTCCGCGCCGTTCACCCAGGTGTACTGGCCGGCCTGGCCGCTCTGGTAGTCGAACTCCACCCGGTACCGGTGCCCGGGGGTGAACCGCACGCTCTGCGGCACGGTCCGGTACACCAGGCCCTCGTTCTCCTCGTGCGCCTTGAGCGACCATTCGCCGCCGAGCACGTCGTCCACCAGTTTCGAGTTCCAGCCGCGCTGGGTGTACGGCGCGTGCAGCTGGGCGAGATGCGTGCGCGGGTCGGTGCTGCCGCCCGCGTCGCCCTTCACGAACGGCCACCAGCCCTGGTCCACGTGCTCGAAGTCCTCGAAGACCTGCGCGCCGGGTTGCACCGACGGCCGCACCGGCACCACCCGGATGTCGTCGGCGCGCACCGTGGCGTCGCCGTCCGCGGTGGAGATCCGCAAGGTCGGCGCGGCACCACCCGGTGGAACGTCGAAGAGCACCCGCATCCGCTGGAAGTAGGTGTCGTGCTTGTCGTCCGCGGCGACCAGGTTCTGCGCGGCGGACGAATCCACGAAGGCCGTCTTGGCCGGTTTTCCGCCCGACCGCACGGAAAGCTCGGTGCGCCTCGTTTCACCCCGCTGCACCTCCACCCAGGCCGACGCGCTGTAGGTACCCGGTGCGAGCGTGCCGAGGCGCTGCTGAAGCGAGCCGGCACCGGCACCGAACCTGGCGACCTGCTGACCGCGGTCGGTCCGTTCGATGGACACCGCGCCGCCGGGGTGCCAGGCACGCAGGTCACCGGCGTTGAACCCGGGGTCGGTCACCGGGGAACCCTGGCCCCAGCCGGGTTTGCCCTGCACGGGCGCCGGGGTGTCCGGGTAGATCACATACGGCACACCCGGTTCGGCGTCCAGGGAGACCTTGCGGTCGCGCACCGGCACCGTCGAGACGAGTCGGCGGCCGGTGTCGGTGAGCCGGTAGACATTCACCTTCCGCGTCCCGCCCAGCTCCGCGGGCAGCGTCCACTCGGTGCGCCCGCCGGCCGGGTTGTAGTGGTAGAGCTTGCCGTCGTCCCACGGCAGCAGGTAGCGGTCGCCGTCGAGCACCTTCGCGTCGCCGACGAAGAACTCGCGCTTACCGGCCGCGTCACTGCCGCGGACCCCGCCGGTGAAGTCGATCTGGTGCGCACCCCAGCGCTGGATCTGGAAGTGCTGCAGGAACTTGGCCGGCAGGTTGCTGGTCCAGATGTTGCGGTAGAAGGCGTTCCAGTCGACCTCGTTGGTCCAGCCCTCGAACTCCTCGATCCGGGTGTTGCCCAGGATCGGATGGTTGTTCCAGATGTCCTTCTGGTCGTTGCGGATGAACCGGATCAGCTGGGAGTTCAGCCCCTTGTTGGTGGCGCCGCCGTAGTCGAGATCGTTGGCCCAGTGCGACCACAGCGCGGAACGCTCCAGCTTGTCGGACCACTCGGTGCCCACCTGCCAGCCCTGCTCGCGCAGGGTGCTCAGCATCCGCTCGGCGGGCCAGCCGTAGCTGCGGTACACGTCGATGTAGAGGAACTGGAGGTTCTGCTCGGTCTCGTCGCGCAGCTGCTGGAACCTCCTCGCCAGGTCACCGGACGCGTTGTCGCGGCGCTGGTCGATCTCGTAGGACTGGTCCAGCCAGTTCCAGCCCTTGCGGCCGACGTCCACCAGCCGCTCGTCGAATGCCTTCGCCTCGGGATAGGACTCGGTCGCGTTGACGTGCACGCCGAAGTTCGCGCCCCACTGCTTTCCCTCGCGCAGCAAGGTGTTCAGGTCGGCCAGCCCACCGGCACGGGTGTTGTAGTCGCCGCCGTAGTCGGGATGCCCGGAGTCGTGGCCCTCGGAGCCGTAGCCCTTCAGGATCGCCAGCTGGCCGAGCCCGTCGGTGGCCAGCGAGATCCGCTTGACGTCGTCCAGCGTGCGCAGGAACGGATGGGTCGCCTGGCTGGCGAAGTTGAACGGGATGTGCGTGACGACCCGGTCCGCGGTCTGCTCCGCGCCGGCCGGGGTGATCGCGATCTGCCGGAACGCGATCGCGCCGTCCTGCCAGTCGAGGGTTCCGTCGCCGTTGGCGTCCGGGGTGACGACCACCTTGGCCCATGGCAGCTCCTCCGGCTTGGTCGCGGTGTCGCCGCGGTGCGTCCACTGCCCGCTCCACAGGCCGACCCGGACGCCGTCGCCTTCCTTGCGGGCCTGGTGCCACAGCCGCGCCGCGTCCCGGTTGGTCGGACCGGAAGGCTTGTCGTAGACCGAGTTCGTCTCCACCGACGCGGCGAGGCTGGCGGTGTTCAGCACCGCGTAGCTCGCGCCGACCGGGTTCTGCTCCACCGGGGTCTGCGCGGTGACCGGGGCGAACCGGTCCGCGGTGCGGGTGGAGTCGGGGTCGAGGGTGGTGAACGCGGTCGCCGCGCCCTGCTGCCCGCCGGTCACCGACACCAGGTCGTGCCCGGGGATGTCGATGGTGCCGACGCGCAGCGCGGCGGTCTCGACGATCCGGTCGATCCGGAAGGTGACGGCCCGACCCGCCACCCGGATGGAGGCGTCGATCCGGGCGCCGGGCGCGTCGTCCACGGCGAGCGAATAGTGCGCGGCGCCGTCCTGGCCGACCGAGCCGGTGCCGGTGACCCGGTACGGCCTGCCGTTCAAGGTGATCGAATCCAGCGCCGAGCTGCGGCCATCCAAGCCGGCGCCGGTGGCGCGATCCAGATAGCGGCCGACATACGGGAACGACGCGCCGAGGGTCACCTCCAGCTCCGGCGAGGAGATCTTCAGCTCGGCGGGCGCGGCGGCCGCCGCCGGACCGGGCGCGCCGGCGGCCAGTGTGCAGAGGGCGATGGCGACCACGCCGAGGCGAGAACGAGCCGAGCGGACAGGCATGAAGCCTCCAACCGTCGAGCGTGCGTTTGTGATTGTTTTATGCGCTCAAACGTCAAAAGTCAACAGAAACGAGCATCTTTCGCGCAGTCGGCGGCCGCTTTTCATGATCACTTTCGGTAACTAAACATTAGGGCATTCGAGTGAATATCACGAACTGCGCAAGCGAAACGGCCCACAAATGACAACTATGGGTAGTGGGCCCTGGGGAGGCGCCCGAGGGGAACTCACCGTGACCGCAGGGGGTAAACGTGTCCGTAGACCTGTCTGTGCCGCTGTCCTGGAAGAACGCCACCGGGGACGCCGCGGCCATGCTCGAAGAACTGCAACCGAACATTCTCAAGGCGCACGTCCGGGACCATCTGGCCATCCTGTTCCTGCGTTTCGACGACGCCAAGGCGGCGAGGACCTTCCTCACCCGGCTGGTCCCGCTGATGAAATCCGCGAAAGCGCATCTGACCGAGGTCGAAGCGTTCAAGAAAGACCGCGTCGCCGGCACGCCCTACGTCGGCCTCGGCCTGAGCGCGGAGGCGTACCGGAAGCTCGGTGCGCCCGGCACACCCGGCGACCAGCTCTTCGGCGCCGGCGCGAAGAACGCGGTACCCCGGCTCAAGGACCCGCGGGTGGCGGACTGGGAGGTGCCCTACCGCGAGGTCGTGGACGCGGTGGTGCTGATCGGGGACGCCGACGAGGCCCCGGTGAAGACCACCCGCCGGAAGGTCAAGGCGCTGCTGTCCAGGGGAATCACGGTGCTGGGCGAGGAGACCGGGCTGGCCCAGCTGAACAAGAACGGCGAGGGCATCGAGCACTTCGGCTATGTGGACGGTCGTAGCCAGCCGCTGTTCCTCACCGAGGACATCGAGAACGAGAAGCGGACCACCGACGGCATCAACGAATGGGACCCCTCGGCCGCGCTGGACCGGGTGCTGGTGCCCGACACCGCCGCGCCGAACCCGGCCGTGCACTTCGGCAGCTATTTCGTCTTCCGCAAGCTCGAACAGAACGTCCGGCTGTTCAAACAGGCCGAACAGGACCTGGCCGACGCGCTGGAACTGCGCGGGGACGACCGGGAACGGGCCGGCGCCATGCTGGTCGGCCGGTTCGAGGACGGCACCCCGCTCACCCTGCAGCGCGAGCCGGGCGCGGAAAGCCCGGTGGGCAACGACTTCAGCTACTTCAGCGACGACCTCGGCCAGAAATGCCCGTTCCAGGCGCACATCCGCAAGACCAACCCGCGCGGTTCGGGCGGGTTCGAACAGCCCGAGGAGGAGCGCAGGCACCTGTTCCCGCGCCGCGCGCAGACCTACGGCAGGAGGCTCGACCCGCCGAACGCGTCGCTGCCGCCGGTGGTCCGGCCGACCGGCGGGGTCGGCCTGCTGTTCATGGCGTTCAACTCCGACCTCGCCGGCCAGTTCGAGTTCATCCAGCAGACCTGGGCGAACAACGACCAGTTCCCGGCGGTCCCGCCCGGGCACAAGGCGCCGGGGCTCGATCTGGTCATCGGCCAGGGCGAGCGGCTGGAAAGCACCTTCGCCCCGGTGTGGGGCGCCGGAGGCGACCAGGCCGTGGCGCCCGCCCCGCAGGCGGTCACCATGAAGGGCGGCGAGTACTTCTTCATGCCGTCCCTCGCCTTCCTCCGCTCGCTCTAACCGGCAAATAGCCGGCTTCTTGCCCTGCGGGGGGAAGGGCAAGAAGCCGGCTACTCTTCTATTCGGGGCGCTTCTATTCGGGGCGGGTCAGCAGGGGCCGACGTCCTTCCAGACGGCCCAGGAGCCGGGGTCGCCCGGCTCGGCACCGGTGGACCAGTAGGTGGACTCCCACTTGTGGGCGTTGTGCGAGACCACGTCACCGGGGACGTAACCGGTCGAGGAGGCCCATGCCTGCATGCCGATGCAGTCCACCGGCGGCTCGGGGTCCGGGTCGCCGCCGCCGCTGGTCACCAGCGTCAGGCTGTACGCGCTGAGGATCTCGTTCACCGGCTGGAAGAACGTGGTGCCGCCGGAGGTGCAGTTGCCCGAACCGCCCGAGGTCACGCCCTGGGCCTGCTGCCCGGTCAGCCACGAGCCGCCGGAGTCACCGGGCTCGGCGCAGGCGTTGGTCCGGGTCAGTCCGGTGATGGTGCCCTCGGGGTAGGTCACCGACTGGTTCTTGGCCTGTACGGTGCCGCATTTCCAGCCGGTGGTCGAACCGGACCGGCAGATCGACGCGCCGACCGCGGACTCCTGCGAGCCCGCCACCGCGACGGTGCCGCCGGCGTAGTTGTTCACCACTCCGCGCGGGGTCCAGTTCGAGTTGGTCGCGACCCAGCCGTAGTCACCGCTGCCGGGGAACACCGAGCCGCGGAAGGTGCCCTGCGCGGTCCGGTCGGCACCGGTGGTGGGCGCGCCCACCCGGCCGCAGTGCCCGGCGGTGACGAAGCCGCCGTTCACCGAGAATCCCACCGAGCAACGGGAACTGTTGTTGATGTAGTACGCGTCGCCGCCGCGGACGTCGGCCAGCAGCCGCGGCGAGTCGGTGGACGCCTCCAGCCGCACCAGCGACCGGTCCACCCCGGCGTCGGCCACGAACCGGTCCGCCTCGGCCAGCGCGGATGGCTGCGAGTAGACGACCACGCTGTTGGTCTTGACGTCCACCGCCCAGCCGGACACCGTGGCTGGTGCACGGAGACCGTCCAACCGGAACTTGGCCGCGTCCAGCACGTCCTCGCTGCGCGTCACCACCCGCGGCTCGGCGCCGGCGGCCCGGACCAAGGCCGCGTCGGCCTGGTCGGTCACCGCCACCACCAGCTCCGCGTCCGGGGTGAGCCAGGCGCCGCCGAAACGGTCACCGAGGCGTCGGTCAAAAGCGGCGCCGAGTGCGCTCGCCCGGATGTCCTTCGCTATCCGGGCGCTTGCTTGGTCCGATGAAAGGCCGAGATCCCTTTTCATCGCTTCGAGCATCTCGGGCGAGGCGGCCGGTGCGAACTGCTGGTGGGAGGGTGGCTGGACGGCCGTGGCCGGCGGACCGGCGGCCATCGCGGCGACCGCGAAAGCGGCCGCCGTCAGCCGGACAAGGGTGCGATTCATGGCTCTCTCCTGGGGAGTACGGGGATGCAGGAAAACCCGATAGATCTGGTATAGACCAATTTGGGACGCCTCGATACCCGCCGACCGGCGGCATACCGCCCACCCCATACCCCCGCCTTATCCCCGCTACGGAGATCCCTTAAGGCCACCATGGGGGCATCCAACGCCCCTAAGGTGGCCTTAAGGGGCAGTGGTCAGACGGAGCGGAGGTCGACGCCGGAGGCGCGGAAGCGAGCGGCCAAGTCGGGTGCGACGTCGGAGTCGGTGACGACCACGTCGACGTCGGCGATTTCGCAGATTCGCGCGAAGGCCCGGTGGCCCAGTTTCGAGCTGTCCGCGGCGACCACCACCCTGGCCGCGCGCGCCACCATCAGCCGGTTGATATCGGCCTCGCCCTCGTGGTGCGCGAAGGCGCCGCCCTCCGGATCGAGCGCGTCCACCCCGAGCACCAGCAGGTCCAGCGCGATCTCGCCGAGCACCGGGGTGGCCAGCGGGCCGGTCAGCTCGAAGGAGTGCGGCCTGGCCACCCCGCCGGTGACCACCAGCTTGATCTGGCGGCGCACCGTCAGCTCGTTCGCGATGTTCAGCGCGTTGGTGACCACGGTCAGCCGGGGCGCGGCGCCGGAGTCGAGGTCGGCCCGCGCGGCCAGTGCCATCGCGATCCCGGTCGTGGTGGTGCCGCCGTTCAGCCCGATCACGCCGCCGGGCTGGGCCAGCATCGCCACCGCGTGCGCGATCCGGCTCTTCTCCGGCGCGTGCCGCGCGGTCTTGTACCGCAGCGGCAGATCGTAGGACACGTTGTTCGCCACCGCACCGCCCCTGGTGCGGGTGAGCAGGTGCTGCCCGGCGAGGTGGTCGAGGTCGCGCCGGACGGTGGCCTGCGAGACCACCAGCCCGGTGGCGAGCTCGTCCACGTCCACCTTGCCGCGCTCACCGACCAGCTGCAGGATGCCGCTCAGCCGTTCGTGCCGTTTCATCCGGTCATCCGGAAGTCGTAACGCCTTGGCAGCGCCAGGTTTCGGCCGAGCCGGTGCTGGATCTCCACCCAGACGTCGGAAAGCGCGGTCTCCCCTTCGCGCACGTCCGGCACGTCGAAGCCCTGCTCGAAGATCGCCAGCGCGCCCTCGGCGTCGCCGAGGGCCAGCCTGGCCCGCGCGGTCAGCAACCGGATCCGGCCGTCGGCCCGGATTTCCGGGGGCAGGTACTCGACCAGTTCGGCAGCCTGCACCGCCCGGCCCGCCGCGAGCACCGCGGTCACCGCCTCCACCGCCAGCGCCCGCACGTCGGAGGCGAAGGCCAGCGCCGCTACGTACAGGTCCGCCGATTCGTCCAAGTCGGCTGAATCGCCGGTGGCCACGGCCAGGTTCCGCAGCGCCCAGGGATTCCCGGCACACTCGTCCGACGAACGCCACGCGGCCACCGCTCCCGACCGGTCGCCGTCGTACCAGCGCGCGACCCCGCGGTGGTACCAGCTCAGCCAGTCGTCGGCGGTCTTCTCCAGCAGCGCCCGCCATTCCGGCGCGACCAGCGTGCCGGGCGGCGGCAACAGCGGATCGGCATGAGGCTGACGTCCAGCCAGTAACTGAAGCCACGATTCCTGTTGCGCACCAAGGGTTTCCGCCGGGAACGGGGTGCCGGGCGGCGCGGCCTCACCGGTCCTGGCCAGTTCCAGCGCACCCCAGCCGGACCCGCGGTGCAGCGTTTCGCCGGGTTCGGTATCGGCTACCGCGCGCCACTCGACGTGCCGCCGGGCCAGTTCCTCGTGCGGCAGCAGCACGGACCCCGTTGCGGTCGCCCAGTCTCCACTGTGGACGGACGCGGGATCGGCCCGCACCGGACCGTAGGCTTCCAGCCAGTCGCGGGACTCACCCCCGGGCAGCCTGAGATGTTCGAGCTGGGTTTTCGCCAGCCCGGCCTGGATCTCCAGGTAACCGCCCGCGCCAGGTGCCAGCCAGTCCTGCCAGCGGTGCCCGCCCGCCGACTCGCCCCAGACGAACAGCTTGCGCCCGCGCAGCCGCCCGGTGGACAACTGCGCCGGCCCGTACCCGTCGCCGTCCAGCGCGGCGATCCACGGCGGCGTGCCCGCCGGGAGGTCGAAGAAGAAGTCCGCCGCCTGCTGATGTCCGGCCGGGTAAGTCAGGTCCGGCTCGCCCGGCACGTCCACCAGGTCCAGCCTGCCGCCGTAGCCGTAGTGCCAGGCTTTCTCCGCCGGCGCCAGCACCCTGGTCGCGGCCGCGCGCGGCACGGCGATGTTGGACCACCAGTACAGCGGCACCTCCCCGGCGGCGTGGTCGCGGGGATTGCGCACCCGCACCCCGACGAACAGCCAGGCCGAACCCGGCGGCAGCCAGAAGTCCAGCTGGTACACCAGGTTCCGGGTGCGCTCCCACTCCCACAGCCGCAGCATCGGCGATCCGTCCGGCGCCGCCAGCCCGGCCGCGTGCAGCGGCTCGCAGGTCAGCGTGGTGTGCCCGGTGCTGCCCAGGTTCCACTCCACTCCCCCGGCGAACCAGGCGCCGCGCAGGGCGAGGTTCGCCGGCTGGAAAACCGGGTTGCGGTAGAGCAGCTCGCGCCCTGCCACCTTGTCCACCAGCGAGTAGAGCCGCCCGCCCAGCGACGGCAGCACGGTCGCGCGCAACAGCTCGTTCTCCAGCACCAGCGCGGGCAGCTCGCTTTCCACGCGCTCGCGCCGGTAGCCGTCCTGCACGAGGCAGGGCAGCACACTGTCCAGCTTGCCGTAGGTCAGGTTCCCGGCCAGGTCGGCGGGCAGCTCGGCCAGGTTGCTCACCCGCTGCGCCTTCTCCGGCGGGAGCAGCGGCGGCAACGGGTTCTCCCGGCCGAGCTCGGCGGCGGGCAGCCGCAGGCCCTCGACGGACAGCGAAGTGCGCTGTGCGGTGGACATCAGTCCGGCAGCCGGTCGCCGGTGGCCGCGTCGAACAGGTGCACCGCGCCGGGCCGCGGCACCAGCCCGACCTCGGTGCCGCGCCGCCACGGCGACATCCCCGGGGTGCGCACGGTGATCACCTTCTCCGCCTGGCAGTACAGGTACTGGTCGCTGCCCAGCTCCTCCACCACCTCCACGGTCGCGGTGATCCCGGTCCCCGGCTCGCTCAGCGTCCAGCCCTCCGGCCGCACCCCTGCCACCACCCGCTCGCTGGTCAACGCCGCGCGCTGGGCCGGGGTGAGCGGAATGCGCTGCCCGCCGGCGAGCACGCCCTCGGCGTCCGCGGTCGCGTCCAGCAGGTTCATCGCGGGCGAGCCGATGAACCCGGCGACGAACACGTTGGCCGGCTTGCCGAACAGCCCGATCGGGGTGTCGCACTGCTGCAGGGCACCGTCCTTGAGCACGGCCACTCTGTCCCCCATGGTCATCGCCTCCACCTGGTCGTGCGTGACGTAGATGGTGGTGACCCCGAGCCGGCGCTGCAGGGACGCGATCTGGGTACGGGTCTGCACCCGCAGCTTCGCGTCCAGATTGGACAGTGGCTCGTCCATGCAGAACACCTGCGGCCGGCGCACGATCGCCCTGCCCATCGCCACCCGCTGCCGCTGCCCGCCGGAAAGCTTGGCCGGCTTGCGGTCCAGATAGGACGTCAGGTCCAGCAGTTCGGCGGCCTCGGCCACCGCGCGCTCCCGCTCGGCCTTCGGCGTCTTGGCGATCTTCAGGTGGAAGCCGATGTTCTCGGCCACGGTCATATGCGGGTAGAGCGCGTAGTTCTGGAACACCATGGCGATGTCCCTGTCCTTCGGCGCCAGGTCGGTCACGTCCCGCGCGCCGATGTGCACCTGCCCCTCGTCCACCCCCTCCAGCCCGGCGAGCATCCGCAGGGTGGTGGACTTCCCGCAGCCGGACGGGCCGACCAGCACCAGGAACTCGCCGTCTTCGACCTCCAGGTCCAGCCGGTCCACGGCCGGTTTCGGCACATTCGCGTAGTAGCGCGTCGCGCCCTTGAACGACACGGTCGCCATTTGGCTTCTCCCTACTTCCCGGCACCGAGCGTGAGGCCGGTGATGATGCGTCGAGCGAGCAGGATGTACAGCACCAGCATCGGGAGCACCACGATGGTGACCCCGGCGATCAGGCCGCCGTACTCGGACTGGTAGCTGGCCGCGCCGTAGAACGTGAACAGCGCCCTTGCCAGGGTGAAGTTGGCGTTGTCCTGGAGGAACACGATGGCCAGCAGGGTCTCGTTCCACAGCCCGATCGCGTTCAGGATGAGCGCGGTGATCAGCCCGCCCCTTGCCAGCGGCAGCATGATGGACAGGAAAGTGCGGATCGGCGAGGCGCCGTCGATCGCCGCCGCCTCCTCCATCTCGTCCGGCAGCGAGCGGAAGAACCCGGTCAGCAGGAACACCGTGAACGGCAGCGAAAGCGCCACGTAGACCAGGAACAGCCCGAACAGGTTGTTCACCAGCCGGAACTCGGCCATGCCCACGAACAGCGGGATGATCACGGTCTGGAACGGCACGCCCATGCCGATCGCGAAGAAGTTGGTCAGCCCGTTCGAGCCGCGCACCCCCAGCCGGGTCAGCGCGTAGGCGGCGGGCGCGGCGATCGCCACCACGGCCACCGCGGACAGCCCGACCAGCAGCACGGTGGTCAGGAACGCCGAGCCGAACCCGGCCTGGTTCCAGGCGTAGACGAAGTTGCGGAACGGCTCCCCGGTGACGAACCACTGCCGTGGAAGCTGGAAGGGCTGGGTGAAGATCTCCACCGGGGTCTTGAACGAAGACGAGATCAGCCAGTACAGCACGAACACGTTGAACGCGGTGAACAACCAGACCACGGTCATGCCGAGCAGCCGCAGCGGGCTGAACCGCTTCGAGCCGGGTGGCCGCTTCGGCTTGCGCGGTGGCCGCCGTAGTTCGGACACTGTGGACATTCGCGCTTCCCCTCAGAACTGGATCGCGTCGCGGCGCATCAGCCGGCGCAGCAGGACGACGAACACCGACACCAGCACGATCATCATCACCGCGCAGGCACAGGCCGCGCCGTAGGCCGGGGTGCCCCTGGTGCCGAAGGACCGGTCGAACACGTAGATGCCCAGCGTCCACGAGCGGATCGGCGGCGAATAGGTGCCCGGCCCGGCCAGCACGAAGACCATCTCGAAGATCTTCATCGCGTTGATCGTCCACAGCACCCCGGCCACCCCGACCACGTCCCAGGTCAGCGGCAGGGTGATGTTGCGGAACTTCTGCCACGGCGACGCACCGGCGATCTCGGAGTCCTCGTAGAGGTACGGCGGGATCCGGTCCACCGCGGCCATCAGGATGGTGATGTAGAAGCCCGAGCTGGCCCAGACCAGCGCCGCGATCACCGCGTAGGTCACGTTCTCCGGCTGCAGGAACTTGACCGCGTCCAGCCCGATGCCTTCGAGCATGAAGTTGGCCAGCCCCTGCTTGCCCGGCTGGTACTTGAACACGAAGCCGAGGAACATGCCCAGCGCCACCGGCGCCACGATGTTCGGGAAGAACAGGATGGCGCGCACCAGTTTCCCGCCGCGCATGTCCCGCAGCACCATGGTGAACAGGAACGCGAGCAGGAAGGTGCCCGCCCCGCCGACCACGATGTAGAGCAGCGTGTTGAAGAAGGAGTACCGGAACGCTTCGCTGGCGAACATCTCCCGGTACTGGGTGAGCCCGTTGAACTTCGGGGTGTCCCCGGCCCCGGCCCAGCTGGAGAAGCTGAGCACCGCGGTGGCGATCGTCGGCACCACCAGGAACACCACGTACAGCACGATCGCCGGGGTGAGCAGCGGCCAGAACAGCCGCCGCTTCCCCTTCAGCGCCGCGCCCGCGTTCGAACTGGTGGCGCGCGGCGCAGGAGCTACCAGCTGCGCCATCAGCCCTGAGCCCGCCAGAACTCGGCCGTCTTGACCACCAACTGGTCGACGAACTGCTGCGCGGTGATGGTGCCCTTCAGCGCGGCGTTGCTGATCGGGTAGAACACGCCGTCCACGTACTTGCCGCCGAACAGCCCGTCGATCCCGTCCTTGATCAGCATGTGCTCCTTCTTCGGATCGTCGAGCACCGCCTTGATCTCCTTGAGGTCGTCCGGCACCGGCAGGTCCGGCCGCGGGGTCAGGTTGTCGCTGACCGCCGGGATCCCGGCCAGCAGGTCCTTGTTCAGCAGGTAGGCGATGAACGCCTTGGCCGGCTCGGGGTTCTTCGCCTTGGCCAGCACGGAGAACCCGATCGGCAGCTGCTCCACGATGTCGTGCGTGGCGCCGTCGGGCATCGGGAACTGGAAGGAGCCGTAGCTGATCGCCTTGCCGCCGCCCTGCTTGCCGAGGTACTCGCGGGTCTCACTGGGCAGCCAGCTGCCGTTGAAGATGTAGTCCGACTCGCCGTCCGCCCAGCGCTGCTGCACCTGCGGGAACTTCGACGCGTCCCAGCCGTCCACCAGGTACCCGCCCTTGGCCAGCTGCTCGACCAGCTGTGCGGCCTTCAGGAAACCGGGGTCTCGCCATGCTTCGCCGGTGCGATCCTGCACCGCGCGGGCCAGCCCGCCGGGGCCGACGTACCTGGCGGCGAGCTGGGTGAAGAAGTAGGTGTTGTAGTCGTTGATGTCGCCGTCCTGGCTGATCGCCGGCTTCCCCGCCTGCTTGCTCTTGTCGAACAACCCGAACAGCTCCGGCATGGTCTTCGGCGGGGTGATCTGCCCGCTTTCCTTGCGGTACCACCAGGCGTCGCTGATCAGCTCGTAGGGCACCAGCACCGGCTTGCCGGCCGCGTCCTTGTTCTGCGGCATCTCGAACGAGGTCGGCGCGAGCACGTCGCGCACGGTCTTGTCGCCTTCGCCCACCTTCAGCGAGAAGACGTCCTCCACGCTCTGCGTCCCGCCGGGCGCGACCACCGCCGCGTTCATCTGGTTCAGGTCCTGGTCGACAAGATCGGGCACGTCGTCGGTGTTCAGCGCCGGGGCGACGTTCTGGGTGAGCAGCTTGCGGCCGAGCCACTGCACGTCCACCGCCACCCCGGTCTTCTGGGTGAAGCAGTCGATCGCCTTCTTGAGCACCTTGCCCTGCGGCTCGTCGGCGGTCCACATGGACCAGTAGGTGAACTGCTTGCCGGCGGGCTTCACGCCCGGCTCCGGACAGGGCGCGCTGAGGTACTGGTCGGCGCCGGGCAGCTTGTTCTCGCCGCCGCCGGCGGTCTCCTGGCCGGTCGGGGTGCCGCAGGCGGTCAGGCCGAGCACCCCCAGCACGGCCGTCAGGCCCACCACCACTGTGCTTTTCCTGCCGGTCTTGCCTGACCTTCCGCGAGCTTCCCGCATGGTCACCACCTGATCGAAGTCAGCAGATTTCGCGCAGATTCTGCACGTTGGTGCGCAGTTTTGTTCGATTTCACGCAGTTGTCAACAGTCGCACTCGGAGGAAGCTGCGCGAACGTCACCTAGAGGCTACGCGTGATCACCGTGTGCACAAGTGCTCGATCTTGCTCTTTTCTGATCGAAATTACGTGAAAGCCTTGACTTGCATGCACTTTCGATCGGATCCTCGGAGCATCACCGAGACCCGCCCATGATGGAGGCGCAGATGGTCGACGAACCCCACCCCGAGCTGTCCCGGCTGTCCCGCCGGACCGCGCTGCGAACCGGCGCCGGTGCCGTCGCCGCCGGAGCAGGCATGGCCGCGCTGGGCACCGGTCCCGCGGCCGCCGCGGAAAGTGGCTCCAGCGACTTCAGTGGCTTCAGTGGCTTCAGCGCGGACGAATGGTCGCCGAAGCCGCGGGGCAAGACGATGATGGGCGTCCCCTTCGAACCGCGGGCGACGGTGCGGGTCGGCATCATCGGCCTCGGCAACCGGGGCGCGTCGATGCTGCCGTTGTTCCTCGCCGTGCCGGAAGTGCGGGTAACCGCCATCTGCGACATCAACGCGGACTTCGTGGCGAAGGCATCGGCGGCCATCACCAAGGCCGGCCAGCCCGCCCCGGCCACCTTCACCGGCAGCGACCACGCCTTCGAAAAGCTCTGCCGGCGCGACGACGTGGACTTCGTCTACGTGGCAACACCTTGGGAATGGCACACCACCATGTCGCTGGCCGCGATGCGGGGCGGCAAGCACGTCGGCTCGGAGTGCCCGATCGCGACCACGGTGGCCGACCTGTGGGAGCTGGTGAACACCTCCGAGCAGACCCGGCGGCACTGCATCCAGCTGGAGAACTGCTGCTACGGGCAGAACGAGCTGCGGGTGCTGCGGATGGCGCACGAAGGCCTGTTCGGCGAGCTGCTGCACGGCTCCGGCGCCTACCTGCACGACCTGCGCGAGCTGCTCTTCTCCGACACCTACTACCAGGGCCAGTGGCGGCGCGGCTGGCACACCAAGGTCAACGGCGACCTCTACCCCACGCACGGCCTCGGCCCGGTCGCGTCCTACATGGACATCAACAGGGGTGACCGGCTGGTCCGGATCAGCTCGATGAGCACGCCCGCGCTCGGCCTCGCCGACTACCGCGCCAAGCACGTGCCGGCCGGCGACCCCAAGTGGCGCGAGCGCTACGTGGACGGCGACGTCACGATGAGCCTGCTGCAGACCGAACGCGGCCGGGTCATCCACCTGGTGCACGGCGTCTCGAACCCGCACCCGTACTCCCGGCTGAACCACCTGGCCGGCACCAACGGGGTGTTCGAGGACTACCCGGCGCGGATCTACCTCGAGCCGAAGCACTCGGGCGACCGCTGGGGCAGCTTCGCCGACTTCGCCGGCTACGACCACTGGCTGTGGAAGGACGTCGGCCCCGGCCCCGGCGGGCACGGCGGAATGGACTACCTGATGGTCTACCGGCTGGCCCAGACCATGCGGCTCGGGCTCGCGCCGGACATCGACGTCTACGACTCCGCGGCCTGGAACGCACCGTTCGCGCTCAGCGCGATGTCGGTCCAGCGCGGCGGCACGCCGATCCCCTTCCCGGACTTCACCCGCGGCGCCTGGAAGACTCCGCACCCCGGAACCGACTCGCCGAAGCCGGGCTGAGCCGTTCGGCCCTACCCGCACCGCCGCGCGTAGTAGTTTCGGTGCAACTTGCAACCGCGGTGGAAGGGTCGAGGCGTGGATCGGCACGAACGGCTGAGTGCCCTGCTGGACATGATCGGGCAGCGGGACAAGATCGACGTCGAGCAGACGGCCGAAGAGCTCGACGTGTCACCCGCGACGATCCGTCGCGACCTCGACCACCTGGCAGGGCGCCAGCTGCTCACCCGCACCCGCGGCGGGGCGGTGGCCAGCAACGTCGCCTACGACCTGCCGCTGCGGCACAAGGCGGCCAGGCACGCGCCGGAGAAGCAGCGGATCAGCGCGGCGGCCTCCCGGCTGGTCGAGCGCGGCATGGTGATCGGGCTCAACGGCGGCACCACCAGCACCGAGGTGGGCCGCGCGGTGGCCACCCGGCCGGACTTCAACGACCGCGGCGACACCCCGGCGCTGACCGTGGTGACCAACGCGCTGAACATCGCCAACGAGCTGGCGGTGCGGCCGAACATCAAGATCGTGGTGACCGGCGGGGTGGCCCGGCAGCATTCCTTCGAGCTGACCGGGCCGCTGGCCACGCTGATCCTGCACGAGATCACCCTGGACGTGGTCTTCCTCGGCGTGGACGCCTTCGACCCCGCCCGCGGCGCCTACGCGCACCACGAGGGCGAGGCCAGCATCAACAAGCTGATGGCTTCGCGGGCCAGGCAGGTGGTCGTGGTCGCGGACAGCTCGAAACTGGGCGGGCACGCGTTCGCGCAGATCAGCCCGACCTCGGCGGTGCACCTGCTGATCACCGACACCGACGCGGACCCGGCCACCGTCACCGCCTTCGAAACCGAAGGCGTCAAAGTCCTCACCGCCTAGCTCTCCCGGTGGTCCCTCAAGGCCACCTTAGGGGCGTTGAACGCCCTCATGGTGGCCTTAAGGGGCGGCCAGCAGGGTGAGCAGGCGGGTGACTTCGGCGGCGAGGTGGTCGCGGCCGGCGCCGAGGTACTTGCGGGGGTCGACGGTGCCGGGGCGGTCGGTGAGGAAGGCCCGCATCCCGGCGGTGAACTCCTTGTTCAGCTGGGTGGCGATATTGATCTTGGCCATGCCGGCCCGCACCGCGGCGGCGAGGTGCTCGTCCGCCACCCCGGACGAACCGTGCAGCACCAGCGGGACCGGCACCGCCGCCCGCAGCTCCGCGATCAGCCCGAAGTCCAGTGCGGCGTCGCGGGTGAGCATCGCGTGCGAGCTGCCGACCGCCACCGCGAGCGCGTCCACCCCGGTCGCTTCGACGAACGCGGCCGCCTCGGCCGGATCGGTGCGCGCGCCCGGCGCGTGCACCCCGTCCTTGCCGCCGACCTCGCCAAGCTCGGCCTCCACCCATACTCCGCGTCCGTGGCAGTGGGCGACCATCTCCCTGGTGGCCCGCACGTTCTCCGGGTAGTCCAGCGCGGAGCCGTCGAACATCACCGAGCCGAAGCCGAGCTCGACCGCCTCGCGCACCAGCTCCGGCGACTCGGCGTGGTCCAGGTGCACCGCGACCTCCACCTCGGCCGCCCGCGCCGCGGCCAGCATCGCCGAGCCGATCGGCGCCAGCGCGCCGTGGTAGCGCACCGCGTTCTGGCTCAGCTGCAGGATCACCGGCTGCCCGGCGGCGGTGGCCCCGGCGACGATCCCGGTCAGGTGCTCGATCCCGATCACGTTGAACGCGCCGCACCCGCCGTCGCCCCGCGCCGCGAGCACTTCCCCCGCCCCAACCAGCGACATGACCCTTCCCTCTCTTTCACGGACCATCGAGTTGCGTGACGGTGACGGAGTGGTGTTCGGAGCGGTAGTGCGCCAGGTCGACGTCGCCGGCGAGCTGGCCGAGCACGGCGGCGGCCGACAGGGCGACGGCGCGGCGGAGCACGGCGGGCCAGCCGGCGCCCCGCGCGAGTTCCAGCGCGATACCGGCGACGGCGGCATCCCCGGCGCCGGTGGGGTTGCCGGTCAGGACCTCGGAGGGTTTCGCCAGCCATTCCCCGTCAGCGGTACTGGCCAGCAGGCCGTCCTCGCCGAGCGACACCAGCACCGCACCGGCGCCGCCCTCGCGCAGCGCGGCGGCCGCGGCCCGCGGGTCGCCGATCCCGGTCACCTCGAGCAGTTCGGCCAGGTTGGGCTTGACCACGGACGGGCGGGCGGCCAGCCCGGCCAGCAGCGCGTCGCCCGAAGTGTCCAGCACGGACGGTCCGGCCGCGGCACCGAGCAGCCGCGCGTACCCGTCCGCGGGCGCGCCGGGCGGCAGGCTGCCCGAGCACACCAGCACCGACGCCGCCGGTGCCAGCCGCTCGACCAGCCAGGTGAGCGCGGCCCATTCGCGTTCGGTCAGCTCCGCACCCGGCTCGTTGAGCAGCGTGACGGTCTTGTCCATTGTGGACACCAGGGTGGTGGTCCGCCGGGAGTTCGCGCCGATCGCGACCAGCTCGTGCCGAATACCGGCCGCAGCCAGGTCGGCGCGCAGCGACTCGCCGTCCGGCCCGCCCGCGGTGCCCGCCGCGCAGACCGTCACCCCAAGCGTGTGCAGCACCCTCGCCACGTTCACGCCCTTGCCACCGGCCCGCCGGTCCACCCTGCTCGCCCGGTGCGCGCGGTCGGGCACCAGCCGGTCGAGCGTGTAGGTGACGTCGAGCGCGGTGTTCGGGGTGACGGTCAGGATCATCCGGCCGCCTCCAGCGCGAGCAGGCCGGCCCCGAGACAGCCCGCCTCGTCGCCCAGTTCGGCGACCCGCAGCTCCGGCATCCGCTGGAAGGTCAGCCGCGCGGAAAGCCAGTGCCGCAATGGGTCGAGCACGAAGTCCCCGGCGCCGAACAGGCCGCCGCCGAGCACTACCACCTCCGGCGCCAGCAGGGTGGTCAGCGTGTGGATGCCCCGGCCGAGAGCGTGCACGGCTTCCTCGAGCACCGCGGCGGCATCCGGGTCGCCCGCGCGAGCGGCTTGCACCACCTGTTCCGCACCGGCCGCCGGCCGCCCGGTCCGCGCGGCGAACCGCCGGGCGATCGCTGCCGCGGACGCGATCGCCTCCAGGCAGCCGGTGGCCCCGCAGCCGCACTTCTCCTGGTGCCCCACGTCGATGTGGCCGAGCTCGCCGGCCAGCCCGCCCGCACGGTACGGCCGGCCGTCCAGCAGCAGGGCGGCCGCGATCCCGGTACCGACCGGCAGCACGACCGCGCTGGCGAAACCGCGAGCCGCGCCGAGCCGGTACTCGGCCAGCCCGCCCGCGGTGACGTCGTGCCCGAAGGCCACCGGAACGTCCAGCCGGCGGCGCAGCAGGTCCGCGAACGGCACCTCGCGCCAGCCGAGGTTCGCGGAGAACCGGGCGATCCCGGCCTGGTCGTCCACGATCCCGGGGATCACCACGCCCACCGCCGCCACCTGCCGGTCGAATCCGGCCACCAGCCGGGCGACCTGGTCGCCGATCGCCTCCGCGGTGGCGGTGCCGTCCGTTCCGCGCGCGGTGGGTTCGCGCAGGGCCGCGAGCTGCCGCAGCTCCTCGTCGAGCAGGGCCGCCTTGACACTCGTGCCGCCCACGTCGAAGGCCGCGACCAGTTTTTCAGTCATGGGCGGATTCTTTCCGAAGCCGTGCGGCCAGGTCAGCCCAGTACGACCGAGCGGGTCAGGTTCCTCGGGTTGTCCGGGTCCAGCCCGCGATCCGCGGCCAGCGCGCCGGCCACTAGCTGGGCGCGGACCAGGTCCGCCAGCGGGTCCAGCTCGTCGTCCACGAAGGTGCCGCCCGCCCGCCGGACGTCCTCCGCCAGTCCCTCGGGGGCCGGACCGAACATCCAGGTGACCCGGCCGGCCTCGCTGATGCTGATCGGGCCGTGCCGGTACTCCCAGGCGGGGTAGGACTCGGTCCAGCTCAGCGACGCCTCGCGGAACTTCAGCGCGGCCTCGTTGGCGATGCCGACGGTCCAGCCGGTGCCGAGGAAGGTGAACTGGGTGGCCTTGCGCACCTGCTCGTCGACCGGGGCCGCGAGAATCGCCTCGGCCTGCCGGATCGCGCGGGTGACGTCCTCGCCGAGATGGCTGCGCAGCAGTGCCAGCGTGGTGGTCGCGAACCTGGTCTGGACCACTGAGCGCTCGTCGCTGAAGGACAGATCGACCACGGTGTCCGCGACCGCGGCGATCTCGCTGGGCACCCCGGTGATCACCGTGGTCGGGGTCTGCCCGCGCAGCGCCTCCAGCAGCCGCAGCACCTCGGTCGTGGTGCCGGAGCGCGAAATCGCCACCACCTCGTCGTAGCTGCGGCCCATCGGGAACTCGGAAGCCGCGAAGGCATCGGTGTAGCCGAGGCCGGCCGACTCCCGCAGCACCGCGTAGGACTCGCCGATGAACCGGGACGTGCCGCAGCCGACCACGGCCACCCGGCGGCCCGGCTGGGGCAGCGAAGCCCGCGACGACGTCGCGAGCTCGCTCGCCGTACGCCAGCGGGCCGGCTGGCTGGCGATCTCCTCGTCCATGAAAGAGCGCGTCATGAGCTTCACCCTAGATGCTTGTTTATGCGTGGTCAATCGACGTTTCGCTCACTTTCGATCATTTCCTGCCGGAGAGTCGATCAGCTCACGTTGACTCGCCCTCAACCGCCGACCTACTCTCGTCCGGCTAGGCGACGACGACCGGAATGCGGTGAGAATCCGCGCGGACGCGCCACTGTTACTTCGCCGAACCGGCGGAGAAGTCAGACCCGGTGCCGTCGCAGTGATCCGAGCACCATCCGAACGAGGCCGCGCCAGCCCGAGGAGGCCCCCGATGACGTCCCAGGCCGCCATCCCCGCAGTATCGATTCCTTCGCCCGTCCGCATCCCGATCCGCGAGATCCTGCCCTGGGCCGTCTTCTTCGGCCTGCTCGCGCTGATCGCGCTGTACTTCGTGAGCACCGAGCAAGGCGCTTTCGCGGTGTTCGCGAACAACCTGGTGCACGAATTCGTGCACGACGGCAGGCACCTGCTCGCCTTCCCCTGCCACTGAGCGGGCGGGCGAGGGGAAGATGATGAGGACCCTGCTGGTCCGCGGCATGCTCGCGGGCCTGATCGCCGGTGTGCTGGCGACCCTGTTCGCGTACTTGTTCGGCGAGCCTTCGGTGAACGCGGCGATCGGCATCGAAGAAGCCGGTTCGGCCGCGCACTCGCACGTCCATGACGCGTCGTCCCCGGCGCCGGAAACCGAACCGGCGGAAGAGGAACTGGTCAGCCGGGACGTGCAGAGCACGCTCGGCCTGTTCACCGGTGTCG
The DNA here is from genome assembly GCF_000384315.1 of Amycolatopsis nigrescens CSC17Ta-90. GTDB lineage: Bacteria > Actinomycetota > Actinomycetes > Mycobacteriales > Pseudonocardiaceae > Amycolatopsis > Amycolatopsis nigrescens. The sequence goes on from NZ_ARVW01000001.1 coordinate 1,020,101, forward strand.
GCGGCTACGGCGTCGCGGTCGGCGGACTCTTCTCGCTGGCGTTCGCGTTCGGCTACGGCCGCGTCGGCACGCTGCGGCCACGGCACACCTCGGCGCTGCTCGCGGCCGGCGCCTTCGTGGTGGTGTTCGGGGTGCCGTTCCTGAAGTACCCGGCGAACCCGCCCGCGGTCGGGCAGCCGGGCACGATCGGCGACCGGACCGGGCTGTACTTCGCCTTCGTCGCGCTGTCACTGGTTTTCGGCGTCGCCGCGACGGTGGCCGGGCGCAAGCTCGCCGACCGGCTCGGCGCGTGGACCGGCGGACTGCTCGGCGTGGCGGGCTATCTGGTCGCGATCGGCGTCACCGCCTGGCTGATGCCCGCCATCGACGAGGTGCCGGCGGAGTTCCCCGGGTCCACCCTGTGGAACTTCCGGATCGCTTCGGCCGGCACGCAGTTCGTGCTGTGGACCGTGCTGGGGCTGACCTTCGGGGCGCTGGCCGAGAAGGCCTTCAGCCGCGAACGAGCCGAGGTCGCCTAGCATTCGCGGATGAGTGACAGGGCGCCCGACCCGTCCCGGCGCAGTGAACGTTCCCGGCAGGCCATCCTGGCCGCCGCGTTCGAGCTGCTCGGCGAGTCCGGGTACGCGAAGCTGACGATCGAGGCGATCGCGGCGCGGGCGGGGGTCGGCAAGCAGACCATCTACCGGTGGTGGCCGTCCAAGGGCTCGGTGCTCTTCGACGCCTTCCTGGCGTTCGGCGAAGACCGCGTGCTGGAGCTGCCGGACACCGGCGACCTCGCGGCCGATCTCCGGTCGGTCGCGAGGTCGGGCGTCGACGAACTGGTGAACCCGCGCTTCGACCTGCCCTACCGCGCGCTGCTCACCGAAGTCCAGCACGACCCCGGCCTTTCCGCCGAGCTGCTCGACCAGTTCCACGGGCCGCTGCTGGCCGCGACGAAGCAGCGGCTGCGCGGCGCGCAGGAAACCGGCGAAGTGGCCGCGGACCTCGACCTGGACCTGGCCTTCGAACTGCTGTGGGGCGCGTTCTACTACCGCTGGCTGCTGCGCACCGGCCCGCTCACGCACGACTACGCGGACGCCGCCGTAGCCCTCGTCCTTCGCGCCCTCTCCCCCTGACCCCAAGGGCAAAAAGCCGGCTATTTGCCGGGGTGGCCGCCGGGGTGGCCGGGTGGGAGGAGGGGCAGGGATGGGGGAGGGCCGTGGGTGGCGAGGTGGAGCAGGGCGGCGGTGTCGAGGTGCTCGTCGATGGCGTCGGCCAGTCCGTCCAACATGGACTCCCGGAGGGTGGCGAACCCCGGCGCGCCGGGCGAGGGCGACCAGTCGACCCCGGCCTGCGCGGCAGCTTCGGCCAGCCAGGCACGGCGGAAGCCGTCGTTGTCGAAGGCGCCGTGCCAGGTGGTCCCCCACACCGAGCCGCGCCGCCAGCCATCCAGAAATGGCTCCACAGCGGGACTTTCCTCTTCAAGTGCGGCACTGCCGTGGTGGATCTCGTAGGCCGGTACGGCGTGTCCGCGCCAGTGCCCGGACGGCCTGCCGAGCACCTTCTCCGCGGCGAAGGTGACCGTCGTGGGCAGCAGCCCGAGCCCTTCGACGACGCCCTCCCCCGATTCCAGCTCGTCGCAGATGCGTCCGGCCAGCATCTGGTAGCCGCCGCAGATGCCGAGCACCGGGCGGCCGGCTTCGGCCCGCGCCCGCAGCGGCGCGGCCAGCCCGCGCTCCCGCAGCCAGCGCAGATCGTGCACGGTGGCCCTGGTTCCCGGCAGCACCACCACATCCGCCTCGGCCACCTGGTCCGGGTCGGCGGTCAGCCCGACCGCCACCCCCGGTTCGGCGGCCAGCGCGTCCACGTCGGTCGCGTTGGAGGCGCGGGGAAAACGCAGCACCGCAATCCTCAGCGGACGCCCTGTGGCTCTCGCCCGCTGCCCGGCCCAGCCGGCCGCTGCCAACGCGTCCTCCGAGTCGATCCACACCCCGTCCAGCCAGGGCAGCACGCCGAGCACCGGGCGCCCGGTGAGCTCGGCCAGCCGGTCAAGGCCGGGCCGCAGCAGGCCGACGTCGCCGCGGAACTTGTTCACGATCCAGCCCGCCAGCAGCGCCTGGTCCGCGCCGTCGAGCAGGGCCAAGGTGCCGAACATGGACGCCAGCACCCCGCCGCGGTCGATGTCGCCGACCACCACCACCGGCAGCCCGAACCGCCTGGCCAGCCCCAGGTTCACGTAGTCGCCGGCCCTCAGGTTGATCTCGGCCGGGCTGCCGGCGCCCTCGCAGACCACCACGTCGAACCGGTCGCGCAAGTCGGCCAGTGCGTCGAAGGCGATCCCGGCCAGTGCGGTCCGGCCGGTGGCGTACTCGCCGGCGTCCAGCACGCCGAACGGCTTGCCCATCGCGATCACGTGGCTGCGCCGGTCGCTGCCCGGTTTGAGCAGCACCGGGTTCAGCGCGGCCTCCGGTTCGATCCGGGCGGCCACCGCCTGCAGCCACTGCGCCCTGCCGATCTCCGCGCCGTCCGCGCAGACCATCGAGTTGTTCGACATGTTCTGCGCCTTGAACGGCGCCACCCGCACCCCCCTGCGGGACAGCCAGCGGCAGATTCCGGCGGTGACAAGGCTTTTCCCGGCGTCCGAGGTGGTACCCGCGACCAGCAGCCCGCTCATCGGGCCAGTCCCACCGCGAGGATCAGCGCGGCCAGCCCGACCGCCCTGGACAGGGTCACCGCCCGGCGCAGGTCCTCGGTGCCCGGCGCGGGCCCGTCCCCGAGCACACCGCGGTCCTCGGTCTCGCCGTGGTAGCTGTTCACCCCGCCGAGCCGGACGCCCAGCGCACCGGCGAACGCGGCCTCCACCTGACCGGCGTTCGGGCTGGGGTGTCTCGCCCCGTCGCGGCGCCAGATCCGCCACGCCTGGTCCGGCCGTCCGCCCGCCGCGGCCGCGCACAGCACGGCGGCCAGCGCGCCCGCCCTGGCCGGCACCAGGTTCGCCAGGTCGTCGCCGCGCGCGGTGGCCCAGCCGAACCGCAGATGCCGCGGCGAACGGTGGCCGACCATGGCGTCCAAAGTGTTCAGCGCCCGGTAGCCGAGCAGTCCCGGCAGCCCGGCCACCGCGCCCCACAGCAGCGGCGCGACCACCGCGTCCGACGTGTTCTCCGCGATCGACTCGGTAGCCGCACGCGCCAGCGCGGCGGAGTCGAGGCCATCGGCGTCCCGGCCGCAGAGATGCGACAACCGCAGCCGCGCGGCGGGCAGGTCGCCGCGGTCGAGCAGCTCCGCCATCGCGGCACCTTCACCGGCCAGCCCGCGCCCGCCCAGCACGGTCCAGGTGGCGAGCGCGGTCGCGGCGAACCGGGTGGCGGGCCGGTGCCGGGTCGCGGCCTGCACAGCGAGCCCGAGCGCAACCGGCAGGCCGGTGCAGAGCACCGCGTAACCGATTCCCCTTGTCTTCGATCCGGCCCACACGCGCCGTTCCAGCGCGGCGGCGGCGCGGCCGAACAGCGCCACCGGATGCCCGCGCCGCGGGTCGCCGAACAGGGCATCGGCCGCATATCCGGCGACAAGACCGGCCGCCGGGACCGGACCGCGCACGCGCATCACGCCCGTCCGCGCAAAACAGCCAGTGCCACGACCGGCACCCTAGTGCTTCGGCGACAATGCGGGTTATGACCAAGCTGACCCAGCGGCTCGCGGCCCTGCTCGAAATGGTGGCGCGGCTGCTCCGGCGGTACGCGCGCGGAGACCAGAAGGTACTGGTCCTCGGCGGTGTCCGCTCCGGGAAGTCCCGGCACGCCGAACGGCTCATGACCCGCCACCCCGAGGTGGTCTACGTCGCGGCCGGGCTGCCGCCGAGCGAGGACGATCCGGAATGGGCGGCCAGGGTCGCCGCGCACCGCGCGCGCCGGCCGGCGAACTGGCGGACGCTGGAGACCAGCGACCTGGCGAAGGTGCTGCGGGAGGCGTCGCGCCCGCTGCTGATCGACTGCCTCGGCACCTGGTTGAGCCGGGTGCTGGACGAGGTCGGTGCCTGGCAGCAGACCGAAGGCTGGGAGCTGCGGCTGGACGAGCGGCTGGAGGACTTCCTCGCCGCATGGGCCGGCGCGCACGTGCCGGTGGTGGCGGTGAGCAACGAGGTGGGCAGCGGGGTGGTGCCGGGCACCGTCGCCGGGCGGCTGTTCCGCGATGTGCTGGGCGCGTTGAACACCAGGGTCGCGGCCGGCTCGGACAGCGTCCGGCTGGTGGTCGCCGGGCGGCTGCTGGAATTGAGCGAAGAGCGTGCAGCGTGACCGGCTTCGAGATTCCGGTGCCGGATGCCGAGGCCGAGGCCGAAGCGGTCCGTCGGCTGGACGGGCTGGTGAAACCGGTCGGCGCGCTGGGCAGGCTGGAGGAGGTGGCCGCCTGGCTCTGTGCCGCGCACGGCGAGGTGCCGCCGCGGCCACTCGACGACGTGCGGGTGGTGGTGTTCGCCGGGGACCACGGGGTGACCGCGGCCGAATCCCCCGCGGTTTCCGCTTATCCGCGGGAGATCACCGCGGCCATGGTGCGGGTGTTCCTCGCCGGCGACAGCGGGGTGAGCGTGCTCGCCGGTACCGTCGGCGCGCGGGTGCGGGTGCGCGACATCGCGGTGGACGACGAGCTGGCCGGGGTGCCGGCGGAGGTGTCCGAGTACAAGATCCGCCGTGGTTCCGGCTCGATCGACGTGGAAGACGCGCTGCTGCCCGGTGAGGCGGAACGCGCTTTCGAGGCGGGCCGCGCGATCGCGGACGTCGAGGTGGACGCGGGTGCGGAGCTGCTGATCCCCGGGGACATGGGGATCGGGAACAGCACGGTGGCGGCCGCGCTGGTGGCCGCGTCCACCGGACTGTCCGGGGTGGAGGTGGCCGGCACCGGCACCGGGGTGGACGCCGCCGGGCTGTCGCGCAAGGCCGCGGTGATCGACGCCGCGCTGACCAGGGCGGCCGGGCGGGCCGGCGAGCCGTTCGAGCTGCTCACCGCGCTGGGCAGTGCGTGCGCCGCGGCCACCGCGGGTTTCCTGGTGCAGGGCGCGGCTCGCGGGGTTCCGGTGCTGCTGGACGGGGTCTTCTCCAGCGCGGCGGCTTTGGTCGCGCACGACCTCGCGCCCGGCGCGGCGAACTGGTGGCTGGCCGGGCATCGCTCGACCGAACCCGCGCAGGCGTTCGCGCTGGGGAAGCTGGGCCTGGTGCCGCTGCTGGATCTCGGGCTGCGACTCGGTGAAGGCAGCGGTGCGGTGCAGGCGGTGCCGATCCTGCGGTCCGCGCGGGCGGTGCTGGCCGAAATGGGCTCGCTGGCGGATCTCGACCTGTGAGGGACGCGCTGCGGATGGCCTTCGGCACGCTGACCGCGTTGCCGGTGCCGCCGCCAGGACGCATCGACCGGCGGGTGGCCGGTGCCGCGATGCTGCTCGCCGTGCCGGCCGCGGTGCCGCTGGCCGTAGTCGCCGGGCTGGTCGTGCTCGGCGGGGAGGTGGTCGGGCTGCCCGCTTTCGCGACCGCGGTGCTCGCCGTTGGCGCGGTGGCGCTGGCCTCCCGCGGGCTGCATCTGGACGGGCTGGCCGACACCGCGGACGGGCTCGGCGCGTCGTACGACCGCAAGCGGGCGCTGGACGTGATGCGCCGCGGCGACTCGGGACCGGCCGGGGTGGCGACCCTGGTCTTCGTGCTGCTCGCCCAGTGCGCCGGGTTGTCCGGGGCGGTCGCCGCCGGGCACGGGGTGGCCGCGGCCGTGCTCGGGGTGCTGGCCGGTCGGGCGACGCTTTCCCTGTGCTGCGCCAAGGGAGTTCCCTCCGCGCGAGCCGAAGGATTGGGCGCGACGGTCGCCGAGTCGGTGGCGGTTCCGTTGGCGGCACTGGTCTTCCTGCTGCTCGCCGGGCTTTCGGTGCTCTCACCCGGCCTGACGTGGTGGCGTGGCCCGCTGGCCGTCGTACTCGCCTACGCGGCCGCCGCCCTGCTGCTCGCCCGCTGCGTCCGGCGACTCGGCGGCATCACCGGCGACGTGCTCGGCGGCTGCGTCGAACTCGCCACCGCAGCCGCCTTTCTCGCCCTGGCCTCGTGAGTGAAAAATGTTGCCCTGGCAACACTTTTCACTCACGACGCCAGTAGGCGACCCAGCTGCTCGAGGAAGTCGCCGGTGATCTCCCGGTCCCGGACCGCCATGCGGAGCCAGTCGGTGCCGAGGCCGGGGAAGGTGTCGCCGCGGCGGACCGCGTAACCGGCCGCGCGCAGGCGTTCCCGGACGCGGTCCGCGCCGGGCAGGCGCACCAGCACGAACGGTCCGCGCGGCCGCCCGCTCACCTCGACCCCGAGCCGGCGCAGGCCGTCCAGCAGGTACCGGCGGTCGTGCTCGGCCGACTCGGCCAGCCCGGCCGCCTCCGCGACCGCCGCCGGGGCGCTGCACGCCGCCACCGCGACCGCGGCCGGGGTGGACACCGACCACGGCGGCTGCACCGCCCGCAGCCGGTCGAGCGGTTCCCGGTCGCCGAGCAGGTACCCGGCCCGCAGCCCCGCGATGCCCCAGGTCTTGGTCAGGCTGCGGATCACCAGCAGCCCGGGGACCCGTTGGCCGGCGAGGGTTTCCGGTTCACCGGGGACCGCGTCCATGAAGGCCTCGTCCACCACCAGCAGCCGGCCGGGCCGGACCAGGTCCAGGATCGCCGCCGCCGGGTGCAGCACCGAAGTCGGGTTGGTCGGGTTGCCCAACACGACCAGGTCCGCGTCCTCGGGCACGGCGTCGGGTTTCAGCACGAAACCGTCCGCGGCCGACAGCAGCACCCGGTGCACCGGGTGCCCGGCCGCCCGCAGCGCCGCCTCCGGCTCGGTGAACTGCGGGTGCACGACCGCCGCGCGGCGCGGGGTGAAAGCGTTGGCCAGCAAGGTGAACGCCTCCGCCGCGCCGGCGGTGACCAGCACCTCCCCTGCGGCAAGCCGGTGCCGCGACGCGACCGCTTCGGTGGCCGCGCGGACGTCCGGGTACGCCGCCAGGTCCGCCACACTCGCCATCAGCACGCGACGCAGCCACTCGGGTGGCGCGGGCAGCCGGACGTTCACCGCCAGGTCCACCAGCCCGGCGCCGACCTCCCGGTCGCCGTGGTGGCACAGGTCGACCGTACCGTCCACGAACGGCTCAACCACGGGCGCGCACCGCAGCCGCGAACCGCCGCGCCAGCTCCGGATGACCGGCCCAGTGCACATGCAGGTAGGACGCGTGCACCGTCGCCGTCGCGAAGCCCTCGCCCTCGCCGTCCCACCGCCAGGCCGGCGATTCCCCTTGCCCTGGCACGACTTCCGTGCGGTGGAACTCGTGCCCGGTGACCCGCTGGCCTGCTTCGGCGAGCAGGTTCGCCGAGGGCGCGTCCGCCTTCCGGTAGCCCAGCGCGCCACGCCGGGTCATCCGCGCCGACGCTGGCAGCACCCCGGCCATCGGCAGCCCGTCGAGCTCCTGGCACAGGTACAGCAGCCCGGCGCATTCCGCGACCACCGGCATCCCGCTGCGCGCCGCCTCGGCCACCGCGGTGCGCAGCGGCTCGTTCGCGGACAGCTCGTCCGCGTGCACCTCGGGAAACCCGCCGCCGAAGTACAGGCCGCCACAACCGTCGGGCAAAGCCTTGTCGTGCAACGGATCCAGGTCCACCACCCGGACACCGGCGGCGGCCAGCAGCTCGGCCGTCTCGGTGTAGCGGAAGGTGAACGCCGGCCCGGCCGCGGCGGCGACCACCGCCGGCGGCCCCGATTCGACCTCGGCGGCGGGATCCCAGGCAGGCCCGGCCAGCGGCGGTGCCGACCCGGCGACCCGGAGCACCGCCGCCAGGTCAACCCCTTCGGTGATCCAGTCGGCCAGCCTGGGCAGCATCCGTCGCGACTCCGCGATCCGCTCCCCCGCCGGGACCAGGCCGAGATGCCGGCTCGGCGCGTGGATGTCGTCGGTCCGCCGCAACGCGCCGAGCACCTCGATCCCGGTCGGCGCCAGCGCCGCCCTGATCTCGTCCTCGTGCCGCTGCGAGCCGAGCTTGTTCAGGATCACCCCGGCCAGCCGGACGGCCGGGTCGTAGTGCGCGAAACCCAGCACCACCGCGGCCACGCTCCGGCTGGCCGCGCTGGCGTCCACCACCAGCACCACCGGCGCGTCCAGCAGGCGCGCGACATGCGCGGTGGACGCGTAACCCTCGGTGCCGAGCGCGCCGTCGAACAGGCCCATCACGCCCTCGATCACGGCCAGCTCCGCGTCACCGGCACCGTGGCGCAGCAGCGGCACCAGCCGGTGTTCGCCCTGCAGGAACGGATCCAGGTTCCGGGCGGGCCGCCCGGTGGCCAGCGCGTGGTAGCCGGGATCGATGAAGTCGGGACCGACCTTGTGCCCGGACACCCGCAGCCCGCGCCCGCGCAGCGCGGCCATCAGCCCGGCGGCGACGGTGGTCTTGCCGTGCCCGGAACCCGGCGCCGCGATCACCACCCGCGCTACCACCCGGTCACCACGCGGTCACCATTCGATGCCCCGCTGGCCCTTTTGCCCGGCGTCCATCGGATGCTTCACCTTGGTCATCCGCACCACCAGGTCCGCGGCCTCGATCAGCTCCTCCGGCGCGTTGCGGCCGGTGATCACCACGTGCTGCCGGCCCGGCCTGCCGGTCAGCGCGTGCACCACCTCGGCCACGTCCACCCAGCCCCAGTGCAGCGGATAGCTGAACTCGTCGAGCACGTAGAAGTCGTGCCGCTGCTCGGAAAGCCGGCGCCGGATCTCCGCCCAGCCCTCGCGCGCGTTCGCCGCGTGGTCCTCTTCGGTGCCGGACTTGCGCGCCCAGCTCCAGCCCTCGCCCATCTTGTGCCACTCCACCGGCCCGCCCTGCCCGGTGGACGCGTGCAACTCGCCCAGCGCGCGGAACGCGGACTCCTCGCCCACCTTCCACTTCGCGGACTTCACGAACTGGAACACGCCGACCGACCAGCCCTGGTTCCACGCTCGCAGCGCCATCCCGAAGGCGGCGGTGGACTTGCCCTTCATCTCCCCGGTGTGCACCACCAGCAACGGCCGGTTGCGGCGCTGGCGCGTGGTCAGCCCGTCCTCCGGCACGACCTCCGGCTTCCCTTTGGGCATTACGCGGCCCTCCCGGTCCTGGAACGCACGGCACCAGCCAGCGCGTCCGCGGCGACCTCGCCCAGCGCCACGTGCTCGCCGCCGAGCCGGTCGGCCAGTTCGGCGGCGAGGCCGAGCCGCATCCGGCCGGTCTCGCAGTCCATCACCACCGACGTCACCCCGGCGGCCGCGAGCAGCCCGGCGGCCGTCTGCGACCTGGCGACCGCGTCCTGGCCGCTGGTCGCCCTGCCATCGGTGACCAGCACCAGCAGCGGACGGCGGCGCGGGTCGCGCAGCGCCTCCACGCGCAGCACGTGCGCCGCCTTCAGCAGCCCCTCGGCCAGCGGGGTGCGGCCACCGGTCGGCAGCGCCTCCAGCCGGGACGCCGCCGCGTCCACGCTGATCGTCGGCGGCAGCGCCAGCTCCGCCTCCGCGGCACGGAAGGTGACCAGGCCGACCTTGTCCCGGCGCTGGTACGCGTCCAGCAGCAGGGACAGCACGGCGGATTTGACCTCGCGCATCCTGGCCCGCGCGCCCATCGAGCCGGACGCGTCCACGCAGAACAGCACCAGATTGCCCTCGCGCCCTTCGCGCAACGCGAACCGCAGATCCCGCGACCGCAGCTCGAGCCCGGCCCCGGACCTGCCCCTGGCCCGCTGGTGCGGCGCCGCCGCCCGCACCGTCGCCAGCAGATGCGGCCGCCCGGTCCGCTCCCCCGCCGGCCGGACCCCCACGGTCCGACCGGTTTCGGTGATCGCCCGCGACCGCCTCCCCTGCGCCCCTTCCCCGGTGCCCGCCACCGTGAACACCCTCGCCCGATACGGGCTCCCGCTCCCGACCGTCCGCTGCCCGCCACCGTGTTGGCCGTCCACGTCGCCGTGTTGGCCGTCCCCGTCATCCGGTTGGCCGTCCCCGTCACCGAGTTGGCCGTTTTCCGGCGCCGGACCGGAATCCGGCTCGCCGCCCGGGCCAGGACCGTCCGGTGGTGGCTCGTCCTCGGGCGGCTGTGCGTCCCGCAGCGCCTGCTCCAACTGCTCGGAGTCGATGCCCGGCGCGTCGAACGGGTTGCGCCGGCGCCGATGCGGCAGCGCCAGCCTGGCCGCCACCCTGATGTCCTCGGTGCCCACCTCTTCCCGACCGCACCAGGCGGCGTGCGCGGTCGCGGTGCGCGCGGTCACGATGTCCGCGCGCATCCCGTCCACCTCGAAGGACGCGCACACCTCGGCGATCTGCCGCAACGCGTCATCGGTCAGCCGGACCGAACCGAGAAGTCCTTGCGCCGCCTGGATTTCCACCGCCAGCTCGGCGTCGTCACCGGCATAGCGGGCGGCGAAGGCGTCCGGGTCGGCCTCGTAGTCCAGCCGACGGCGGATCACCTCCACCCGCTGCTCCGGGTCACGGCTGGAAGCCACCTCGACGGTCAGCCCGAACCGGTCCAGCAGCTGCGGGCGCAGCTCGCCCTCCTCCGGGTTCATCGTGCCGATCAGCACGAACCTGGCCGCGTGCGAAACGGACACGCCCTCGCGCTCCACGGTGGCCCGGCCCATCGCGGCCGCGTCCAGCAGGGTGTCCACCAGATGGTCGTGCAGCAGGTTGACCTCGTCCACGTAGAGCAGTCCGCGGTGCGCCGCGGCCAGCAGCCCCGGCTGGTAGTCGGTCACCCCGGCGCCGAGCGCGCGCTCCAGGTTCAGCGAACCGACCACCCTGTCCTCCGCCGCGCCCACCGGCAGTTCGACCAGCTTCGCGGGCCGCCGGTGCGACGGCGCCGCGGCCGGGTGGGGACCGTCCGGGCAAGCCGGGTCCGGGACCGCCGGGTCGCAGGAGAACCGGCAGTCCTCCACCACCCGCACCCCCGGCAGCAGGCCGGCCAGCGCCCGCACCATGGTCGACTTCGCGGTGCCCTTCTCGCCGCGCACCAGCACCCCGCCGATCGCCGGGGAGATCGCGGAAAGCACCAGGGCAAGCCGGAGATCCGACATGCCGACAACCGCGGTGAACGGATACGGCCGCATACGACTCCTCGCCTCGAGTGGGTGTCCACGCCCACTGAAACCGGTGCGTGCGACGGAAACCCGTGGCACGCAACGGCCTGCCGAAGCTCTGACTCCCGGCCCGGTTCGGGCCGGTCACAGTGGCGGGACCGCCCTGGACTCGCGCGGGAAGCGCTCACCAGGTTCCTCGGCGGCCGTCGGCCAGATCATCGCACATCGTCAGCGGCCGGAAACGTGAGAAAACCGACCGCCAAGCCACCCAGTAGCGTCAGGCACCGTGTCCGGAGAACAGACGATCACCGTGGTGGGCATCGGCGCCGACGGCTGGGCCGGGCTGGGCGAACCGGCCATGGCCGCGGTCACCGAAGCCGAGGTGCTCTTCGGCGGCGCGCGTCAGCTGGATCTGGTGCCGGCCGGGCCGGTCAAGCTCAGCTGGCCGAGCCCGCTGCTGCCGAACCTGGACTCCCTGTTCGACGCGCACGCCGGGCGCCGGGTCTGCGTACTCGCCAGCGGCGACCCGCTGGTCTCCGGCATCGGCTCCACCCTCGTCCGGCGCTTCGGCGCGCAGCGGGTGCGGATCCTGCCGGCGGTCTCGTCGCCTTCGCTGGCGATGGCCAGGCTCGGCTGGCCCGCCGAGTCGGCCGAGGTGATCAGCCTGGTCGGCCGCGACGTGCACCGGGTCAACCGGGCGCTGGCGCCGGACGCGCGGCTGATCCTGCTCAGCTCCGACGCGTCCACCCCCGCCGCGGTGGCCGCGCTGCTGACCGCGCAGGGGTTCGGCGCGAGCTCGCTGACCGTGCTGGAAGAGCTCGGCGGCCCCGCCGAACGGCTGGTCCGCGGCACCGCGGCGGACTGGGCGCACCGCGACCTCGCCGCGCTCAACGTGCTGGCCGTGGAATGCCGGGCCGGCCGGGACGCGGCACCGCGGCCACCGGTACCCGGCCTGCCGGACGACGCCTTCGAGCACGACGGCCAGCTGACCAAACGGGACCTGCGCGCCGCGGCGCTGGCCAGGCTCGGCCCGTTTCCCGGGCAGTTGCTTTGGGACGTCGGGGCCGGCGCCGGCAGCGTGGCCGTGGAATGGTCGCGGGCGCACCCGCGGAACCGGGCGGTGGCGGTGGAACGGGCGCCAGAGCGGGCGGCCGCGATCCGGCGCAACGCGGACCGGCTCGGCGTGCCGGACCTGCGCGTGGTCACCGGGTCCGCCCCGGACGCGCTGGCCGGCCTGCCCGCCCCGGACGCGGTGTTCATCGGTGGCGGGCTGACCGTGCCCGGGGTCCTCGACGCCTGCCTTGCCGCGCTGGGCCGCGGCGGCAGGCTGGTCGCGCACGGGGTGACCGTGGAGTCCGAGCAGGCGCTCGCCGCCGGCTACGGCGAGCACGGCGGCGAGTTGATCCGGATCGCCGTCGAACAGGCCGCGCCGCTCGGTGGTTTCACCGGCTGGAAACCGGCCAGGACGGTGACCCAGTGGAGCATGACCAGATGAGCCTGGAGGCGACCGGATGACGGTGCATTTCATCGGGGCTGGCCCCGGCGCGGCGGACCTGATCACCGTGCGCGGGCGGGACCTGCTGGCCCGCTGCGAACTCTGCCTGTACCCGGGCAGCCTCACCCCGGACGATCTGCTGGCGTACTGCCCGCCGGGGGCGCGGCTGGTGGACACCGCCGGGCTGGATCTCGACCGGATCGTGGCCGAACTGGTCGAAGGGCACCGGGCGGGCAAGGAGGTCGCACGGCTGTGCTCCGGCGACCCGTCGATCTACAGCGCGGTGGCCGAGCAGGCCAGGCGGCTGGACGCGGCCGGTGTGCCCTACCGGATCACCCCGGGAGTGCCCGCCTTCGCCGCCGCGGCCGCGGTGCTCGGTCGTGAGCTGACCGTGCCGGAGGTCGGCCAGAGCCTGGTGCTGACCAGGGTGCGGGCCAGGTCCACGGCGATGCCGCCCGGGGAGACGCTGGCCGCCTTCGGTGCCACCGGCTCGACCTTGGCGCTGCATCTCGCGGTGAACCGGATCGAGCAGGTGGCCGAGGAGCTGCTGCCGCACTACGGGCCGGACTGCCCGGTGGCCGTGGTGGCCAGGGCGAGCCAGGACGCCGAGCAGGTGCTGCGGGGACGGCTGGACGAGATCGCCGGGCAGGTCCGCGCGGCCGGGATCGGTGCCGCGGCGATGATCTTCGTCGGCCGGGTGCTCGCCGCCGAAAGCTTCCCGGACAGCTTCCTCTACTCCCCCGGCCGCGACCGCTCCGCCCAGCCGCACTCTTCCCAGGGCTAGCTCGGCAGCGGTTCCGGAGCGAGCCGGGCCTTGCGGTCGTAGTCCTCCCTGGCGGCGAAGATCTCGTCGATGTGCGCGTAGGACCACTCGCCGATCGCGGCCAGCAGTTCCGCCGCGCCGACGCCGAGCTCGGTGCGGGAGTACTCGACCCGCGGCGGCACGGTCGGATACACCGTGCGGTGCACCAGGCCGTCCCGTTCCAGTGAGCGCAGCGTCTGGGTGAGCATCTTCTGCGTGATGCCGTCGAGCAGCCGGCGCAGCTCGTTGAACCGCATCGGCCCCTCGCGCAGCGAGCCCATCACCAGCACCGCCCACTTGTTGGCCAGCACCGCGAGCACGGTGCGGGCGGGACAGTCGCGCACGTAGAGCTCGGTGAGGCTGAGCCCGTCGGATTTGGTGGTATCCATCAGGTACCTGGATATCAAAAAGGTGCCTACTTCACAACAGGTACCGGGGTTCGCAGGATGGGGACACCAACTGGATCGACCCGAGGGGGAAACACGATGACGAACCGGATGAAAGCGGTGTCCTTCGCCGAGTTCGGCGGGCCGGAGGTGCTGGAGCTGGTCGAGCTGGACCGCCCGGAGCCCGGCCAAGGTGAGGTGCTGGTGCGCGTGCGCGCGACCTCGGTGAACCCGGCGGACTGGAAGATCCGCTCCGGCAAGGTGGGCGGCGACCTGGTCACGCTGCCCGCGGTACTCGGCCTGGACGTGTCCGGGGTGGTCGAGCGGACCGGCGAGGGCGTGACCGGCTTCGCCCCGGGCGACGAGGTCTACGGCCTGCCGTTCCCCCGCCTCGGCGGCTACGCCGAGTACCTGGTCACCGGGGAGGACACCCTCGCCCGCAAACCGCCGGGACTGGACCACGTGCACGCCGCGGCCCTGCCGTCGGCGGGGCTCACCGCCTGGCAGGCACTGGTGCGGGTGGCCGGGGTGAGCGCCGGGCAGCGGGTGCTGGTGCACGCCGCCGCCGGCGGGGTCGGCCATCTGGCCGTGCAGATCGCCAAGGCGCGCGGCGCCCACGTGCTCGGCACCGCGAGCGCGGCGAAGCACGAGTTCCTGCGCGGCCTCGGCATCGACGAGCCGATCGACTACTCCAGCACCGACTTCGCCGAGGCGGCAGGCGAGGTGGACGCCGTGCTCGACCTGGTCGGCGGCGACTACGGCAAGCGCTCACTGCCCGCCCTGCGGCGCGGCGGGATCCTGCTCTGCGCCTCCGGGGCCGCTGACCCCGATACCGAAGAAGCCGCCGCAGCGCACGGAGTGCTTTTCCACCGGTTCTACGTGTCCCCGTCCGCGGCCGATCTGGACAGCCTCAGCGAGCTGATCGAGTCCGAGCGACTCCGGGTCGACGTCGGCCAGGTGCTGCCGCTGGCCGAAGCCGCCGAAGCACACCGGCTCAGCGAAACCGGCCGGGTGCGCGGCAAGATCGTGCTCACGCTCTAGCGGTCGAGGGAGGGCAACACCTCCGCGGCGACCTGTTCCAGCACGGACTCGCTGCCCGCGAAGACACCCTCGGACCGCGGCCACGGCGCCACCACGTCGGTGAAGCCGAGTTCGCCCGCCCGGCCGAGGAAATCCCGGTAACACTCCACACTGGACAGTGAGAAGACCGGGGCGGCGTCGGTCTGCAGGAACCGCCGCGGTTCGCCGTGCGGGCGGCCCGTTTCGGCCAGCGCTTCGTCGAACCGGGTGCCCACGTCGGCGACCGCGGCCCACCAGCCGTCCAACTCCTCCGCCTTGCCGCCGGTGGTGATCCAGCCATGGCCGAACCTGGCCGCCAGCCGCATCACCTTCGGCCCGTTGGCCGCCACCACGAACGGCACCCGCGGCCGCTGCACGCAACCCGGCGCGACTCGCGCCTGCACCGCCTCGTAGTACTCGCCCTGCCAGCTCACCGGCTCACCGGTGAGCAGCGCGTCCAGCAGTTCGATGAACTCGCCGAACCGCCGCCCTCGCCCGGAAACCACCCCGTCCGCTCCGAACACGGTGCTGTCGTAGTCGGTCGCGCTGCCGGCACCGAGGCCGACGGTGAGCCTGCCCTCGCTCACGTCGTCCAGCGCGGTCAGCTCACGGGCATACGGGATCGGGTGCCGGATGTTCGGCGAGGCCACCAGCGGGCCGAGTTCGATCCGGCTGGTGGCCAGCGCGGCCGCGGTCAGCGTCGGCACCGAGCCGAACCATGGACCGTCCACAAGGGACCGCCAGCCCAGGTGGTCGAAGGTCCAGGCGTGGTCGAACCCGTACCGCTCGACCGCCTGCCACTTCGGGCGGGCCACCGTCCAGCGGTACTCCGGCAGAATCGTGATCCCTACGCGCATGAAAACAAACTAGCCGCCGGCACCGACAGAAACCTACGCTGGCCCGATGACCGAGCTGGGCCACCGAAAGAGCAGGCTGCCCCCGCCGCCGCACGTCGTCTGGGACTCGCTGGCGCGCCCGCACCAACCGGACGCGCGGCCGTGGCTGGAGCTGCTCTCCGACGAGGTCGAGCCGCGGGTGGTGGCGGCGCAGCGGCCGGCGCTGGTGGTCTGGTCCTCGCTGTGGCCGAGCCGGCCGAACGACGAGATCCGCTTCGACCTCGAACCGGCCGGGGTGGAGACCGCCCTGCGCTGGACGCTGACCACCACCGGCGACACCCCGGACGAGAGCAAGCTCGGGCACCTGCGCTTCCGGCTGAACAAGCTGATCAACGAAAAGCTGCGGCACTCCTACGGCCAGTGACTCCGCCGATTCGCCGCCGCCCGTACGAGCCCAATGTGACGTTTGGTGTGTTCTATTGGCCGAACGTCACGTTGGGCTCGGTCCGGCCCGGCCGACGATGACGCCGGCGCGGTCGATCACCACCACGTCCAGCGAAATCGGCGCGTCGCCGAGTACCTCCGCGGCCACCGCGCGGGCCCGTTCGGCGACCAGCCCGCCCAGTTCCAGCCCCTCGGCCTCGGCCAGCCGGAGGGCGTGCAGCGCGGTGTTCGCCTCGGTGATCGGCCCGGCCAGCCCGGCGAACCCCGCCCGCTCCGCCAGTCCCGCGAGCAGCCCGAGGTCCACCTGCGACCGTTTCGAATGCAGGTCCAGATGCCCGGCCGCGAGCTTGCTGAACTTGGCGAACCCGCCGGCCAGCGACAGCCGGTCCACCGGGTGCCGCCGCAGGTACTTCAGCACCGCGCCGGCGAAGTCGCCCATGTCCAGCAGCGCGGTTTCCGGCAGCCCGTACAGCTCGGCCACCACCCGCTCCGAGGTGCTGCCGGTCGCACCGGCGACATGCGTCACGCCCATCGCCCGCGCAACGTCCACCCCGCGCCGGATGCTGTCGATCCACGCCGAACAGGAGTAGGGCACGACCACCCCGGTGGTGCCGAGCACGGACAGCCCGCCGAGGATGCCGAGCCGCGGGTTCCAGGTGTGCCGCGCCATCTCCTCGCCGTCCGGGATGGAGATCTCCACCAGCACGTCACCGGTACCGCCGTGCGCGGCCGCCACCCGGTGCACCGCCTCGGTGATCAGCCGCCGCGGCACCGGGTTGATCGCCGGCTCACCCACCTCCAGCGGCAGCCCCGGCCTGGTCACCGTGCCCACGCCCGGCCCTGCCGCGAAGGCGACCCCGCTGCCCGGTTCGCCGGCCCGCACGGTGGCCACGACCAGCGCGCCGTGCGTGACGTCCGGGTCGT
The DNA here is from genome assembly GCF_000384315.1 of Amycolatopsis nigrescens CSC17Ta-90. Classification (GTDB taxonomy): domain Bacteria; phylum Actinomycetota; class Actinomycetes; order Mycobacteriales; family Pseudonocardiaceae; genus Amycolatopsis; species Amycolatopsis nigrescens. Next base: position 1,037,101 of record NZ_ARVW01000001.1, read on the forward strand.
CGCCCGCGTCCTTGATCACACCGGCGCTCGCCGACCCGGCCGCCCGCGACTCGGTGGCCAGCGCGAAACTCGGCCGCCGCCCCTTGGGCAGCAGCACCTCGACCGGGTCCGGGAACTCGCCGGTGAGCAGCGCGGTGTAGGCCGCGGTGGCCGCCGCGGTCGCGCAGGCGCCCGTGGTCCAGCCGTATCGCAGCCCTTCCGGGGTCCGTCGCTCAGCCATCTTCCATCGCGGGCAGTATCACCGCATGACCCTCGTACTGCTGCTGGGAGGCACCGCGGAGGCCCGCGAACTGGCCGCCGAACTGCATCGGCGCGGGATCGGCGTGGTGTCCTCGCTGGCCGGGCGGGTGAGCAGTCCCCGGCTGCCCACCGGGGAAGTGCGGATGGGCGGTTTCGGCGGTGTGCAGGGCTTGGCGCGGTGGCTGGCCGAGTTGGGCGTGACCGCTGTGGTGGATGCCACACATCCGTTCGCGGAGAAGATCGGCGGCAACGCGGTCACCGCCGCGCGGCTGGCCGGGGTGCCGCTGCTGCGGCTGCAACGGCTGGGCTGGCAGGAAGGCCCGGAGGACGACTGGCACTGGGCGGGCTCGCTGGCGGAGGCCGCGAATATGCTGCCGGACCTGGGCAAACGGGTCTTCCTCAGCACCGGGCGGCAGGGCTTGTCCGCCTTCGCGCACCTTCGGGACCTATGGTTTCTGGCCCGCTGCGTCGACCCGCCGGGCCCGCCGCTCCCGCCCCGGTTCGAGCTGCTCCTCGACCGCGGCCCGTACCTGTTGGAAGGGGAATCGGCCCTGCTCCGCGAGCATCGGATCCACGTGCTGGTCACCAAGGACAGCGGCGGCACGCACACCTCGGCGAAGCTCACCGCCGCCCGTACGCTCGGCCTGCCCGTGGTGGTCGTCCGCCGCCCGCCCCGGCCGGCGGCCCGCACCGTGGAGACCGTCGAGGCGGCCGCCAACTGGGTACTGCGAGGAACACCATGAACGACGAGCTCAACGCCTTCTACCGCGTCCTGGAGCGCCGCCGCGACGTCCGCGCGGAGTTCACCGGCGAGCCGATCCCGGAGGACGTGCTGACCAGGGTGCTGGCCGCGGCACACGCCGCACCGAGTGTCGGGCTCACCCAGCCGTGGGACTTCGTGCTGGTAGCGGCCGAGGACACCCGTCGCGCGTTCCGCGAGCACGTGCTCGCCGAGCGCGAGGCGTTCGCCGGCTCGCTGTCCGCCGAGCGCAACGGCACCTTCGGCAAGATCAAGATCGAGGGCATCCTGGAGTCCAGCCTCGGCGTGGTGGTGACCTACGACCCCACCCGCGGCGCTCCGGACGTGCTCGGCCGGCACGCCATCGCGGACGCCGGGCTGTACTCGGTCTGCCTCGCCATCCAGAACCTGTGGCTGGCGGCCACCGCCGAGGGCCTCGGCGTGGGCTGGGTCAGCTTCTACCGTGAGGAGCACCTGCGTGAACTGCTCGCCGTGCCCGCCGGGATCCGGCCGGTGGCGTGGCTCTGCCTCGGCCCCGTGCACACCCTCCAAGATGCCCCTGACCTGGAGAGACATGGTTGGCGAAGCCGTCGTCCACTGGCCGCCGCGGTGCACCGCGAACGGTTCCTTACTCGCCAGTCCGATGAGCAAACGGAGTAGCCCCACGCGGGTATCACAGGGCCGGGCGATAGCGTTGCTGCAATGCGGATCGCCACCAGGCCGCCTTCAAAGGCCCGTGATGAGGTGACAGACCCCGAGCTCGAAAGCCCGGAGACGAGCAGTGCCGGCAGATCCCGCCACCGGATGTGGCGGCGGCTGGCGCTCGTTCTGGGCCTGATAGCCGCCGGGGCTGCTTTGGCATTCCCGTTTCTGCCGGTCTGGCAGGACACAGCCAAGATCGTCTGGCCGTCGGGCACCGACACCACCTCGGTCAACGCCCCCCTGACCGGCTACTGGGCGCAGGACATCCAGGTCAACCTGCCCTGCGAGACGGTCAAGTCGGTGGACGAGCGCACCTCCGGTTCGGTGCTGCTGTTCTCCACCATCCCGCCAGCCAGGGCCGAGAACGGCGCCGGCATGCAGCTGAGCATCGACCGGGGCCTGCTCACCGCGTCCAACCGGGGCCAGCAGGTGGCCAGGCAGCCGCTGCCGCCGTCCGGCTGCGACGTGCGGATCAGCTCGACCGCGGAACGCACCACGCTGTCCGTGGCCGGCACCCCGATCTACGACGTCAACGGCGATGCCCGCCCGCGCGTGGTGGGCATCTTCACCGACATCGCCGGCGCCAAGGACCCGACCGCCGGGCTGCAGGTCGAGATCACCCCGGACACCCGCTACCAGTCCTCACCGACCGGCTGGAAGATCGCCGTCGGCGCGGTCGGCGTGCTGGCCCTGATCGGCTGCCTGATCGCGGTCAACCGGCTGGACCGCGGCAACGCGCGTCGGGCGCCGCGCTGGGCGCCGGTCGGCTGGTGGCGGCTGACCGGACGGGACGCCACGGTCATCCTGGCGCTCGGCGCCTGGGTCTTCATCGGCCCGGTGACCTCGGACGACGGCTACATCCTGACCATGGCCAGAGTCACCGAGCACGCCGGCTTCCTGCCGAACTACCACCGCTGGTTCGGAGTGGCGGAGGCGCCGTTCGGCTGGTTCTACCACGTGTACGAACTGATGGCGCACGTCAGCACGGTGCCGCCGTGGATCAGACTGCCGTCCTTCCTGCTCGGCGTGATCAGCTGGCTGCTGATCAGCCGTGAGGTGATGCCCAGGCTGGGCAGCCAGGTCCGGGTCAGCCGCGCGGCGGGCTGGGCCGCCGCCGCGGTGTTCCTGGTCTGGTGGATGCCCTACAACAACGGGGTCCGGCCGGAGCCGGTGGCCGCGGTCGGCTCGCTGCTCGCGCTGTGCGCGGTGGAGCGGACCCTGGTCACCCGGCGGATGCTGCCGCTGTGCCTCGGGCTGCTGGCGGCCGCCTTCACCCTGGCCGCCACCCCGACCGGGCTGATCGCGGTGGCCCCGTTCCTGGTCGCCGCCAGGCCGCTGTTCCAGCTCCTGCGCAGCCGCGCCAAGGAGGGCTGGCTGCCGGTGCTCGCGCCGATCCTCGGTTCCGGGCTGCTGGTGCTGGTGGTGATCTTCGCCGACCAGACCTTCGCCAGCGTGCTGGAGGCGAGCAGGCTGCGCACCCAGGTCGGGCCCAGCCTGTCCTGGTTCGAGGAGCTTTCCCGCTACGAGCTGCTGTTCGCGAACTCGGCGGACGGTTCGTTGTCACGCCGGTTCCCGGTGCTGCTGTTGGTGCTGTGCACCGGTACCTGCCTGGTGGTGCTGCTGCGGCGCGGCCGGATCCAGGGAGCCGCGCTGGGCCCGGCCCGGCGGCTGATCGGCACCGTGGCGCTGTTCTTCCTGATGCTGACGCTGACCCCGACCAAGTGGACGCACCACTTCGGTGCCTTCGCCGCGGTCGGTGCGGCGATGGCCGCGCTCACCGCGCTGGCCACCAGTTCCACCGTGCTGCGCTCGAAACGCAACCGGGCCGCGTTCCTGGCCGGGCTGCTGGTGATGGCCGCGCTGGCCGCCACCGGGCCGAACTCCTACTGGTTCGTGTCCAACATCGGCGTGCCGTGGAACGACAAACCGATCTCCATCAACGGGATCGGCCTGTCCAGCGTGCTGCTGCTTGGCGCGGTGGTCGCCGCGGTCTTCGCCTTCGTGGAGAACGTCCGCGCGCACCGGCCGAACATGCCGCCGGGACCGCAGGAACGCCGCGGCCGGTCGCTGCGGCTCGGTTCGATGTCGCTGGTGGCCGTCTGCGGTGCGGTCGCCGCGCTGGAGTTCGCCAGCATGGCCAAGGCGATCCAGGAGCAGTGGAGCAGCTACAGCCTCGGCGCGGCCAACGTGGCGCACCTGACCGGCAAGAACTGCAACCTGTCCGACCACGTGATGGTGGAGCGGGACCCGGTGTCCAGCGTGCTGGAACCGGTGGCGGCGACCACGCTGCCCGCCACCCCGCCACCCGCGCAGCCGCCGGCCCCGCCCTCCCCGGACTCGCCGGTGGTGACCACTCCGCCGCCGCCGAACGACGGCACCGGCAAGACCGAGGTCGGTTTCCATACCACGGCCACCCTGGACGACGACCCGCTGGCCGACCCGCCGCACGGGTTCACCACCTCGGACGTGCCGATGTGGAGCAGCTACCGGGACCCGAACACCCCGGTCGCCAGGCTGCGCACGGACTGGTACGCGGTGCCGAAGGACCAGCCGGACGGCCAGGTCGCGGTCGCGGTGGCCGCCGCGAGCGACAAGGCCACCACGGTGTCGGTGGAGTTCGGCACGGAGACCCCGGAGGGCGTGCGGGTGCTGCAGAGCCAGCAGGTGCTCGGCACCGGCGGCGGCACCGGCAGCTGGGGCGACGTGCGGCTGGACCTGCGCAACGCGCCGCCCGGCTCGAACCTGGTCCGGGTGGTCGCCAAGGACGACGACCTGACCGAGGACGGCTGGGTCGCGGTCACCGCGCCGCGCGTGCCCAGTTTCACCACGCTCACCGAGCGGGTCGGCAACGAGCCGGTGTACATGGACTGGCCATCGTCCTTCGTGTACCCCTGCATCAACCCGGTCCAGTCCAAGGACGGGATCTCGGACGTGCCGAAGTACCGGATCACCGCCGGCCCGCTGGCCGGTGAGGGCGGCGTAGCCGGCAACGAGGGCGGCGGGCCGAACGGCTTCCTGGAGGAGCTGGCCGACGAGCCCGAGGTGCCGAGCTTCCTGCTGGGTGAGCCAGGTCAGCCGTGGGGCCAGCTGAAGAGCATCGAGCCGTACACCGAGGGCACCACGCCGACGGTGGTCCGCGGCAAGGAGATGCAGAGCGGCTGGTGGTCGCCTGGGCCGGGACCGCGTCAGCCGAACGGCTCAGCGCAGACCCGGTGAGCCAGGTTCAGCCCGAGGACGTCGAGCGCGCACTGCGCAGCGTGCGCTCGGCGTCCTACCGGCTCGCCGCGGACGAGGACGGCACCACGCTGGCCCTGGTCATGCGGGCCAGCGAACCGGGCAGGCGCAACGCCGCGTCCAGGATCGTCCGCCTGCTCACCGAACACGGCCTCACCCTTGGCGCCGTGAACCCGGTGGAAGCCCTCACCCTGAGCGAAGACCCGCTGCTCGTCATGCGGCGTCGTGAGTGAAAAGTGTTGTCCTGGCAACACTTTTCACTCACGACCCGCCCCTGAGGAACTCGCACTGCGCGAACGCGGAACTCGCGGTGTCGGAAGGAAGAACTCCCGAGTTCTACTCGGCCGGGCGGGGCCGGATGGCTAGAAGGGTGGGGGTTCGTCGTCGTTTTTCGACGACGGCACCGCTGGATCGACGAGAGGTTCTGGGCGGGTTGTGTAGGTGCGGCCGGTCGGAGTCGTGACAGTGAGGTCGGCGGTGTCGGGGTTGAAGTCGAAGGTCCAGCCGGGTTGGTCTTTCAGGCGGTGGTGGTAGCGGCACAGGCAGCAGAGGTTGTGTTCACAGGTGTCGCCATCCTGAGACCAGGCGGTGCAGTGGTCGGTGTCGCAGCGCTGGGCGGGGCGATTGCAGCCGGGGGCGCGGCAGGTGCGGTCGCGGACCTGGACCAACTCGGCCAGGTCGGCGGGTGGCCGGTAGCGAGTCCGGCCGACATCCCGGACGGTGCCGGATACGGGGTCGGTCAACACCTTGCGCCACACCGAATCAGGTTGGTTCATGAGGTGGCGGCCGATCTCACCCGGGATGGGGCCGTGACCGACCAGTTCGCAGCCGTCTTCTCGGAGGCCGAGGGCGGTGTCGAGGGGGATGTGGATGAACACCTGCGCGGCCACACCATCGATACCGCCATGCTGACCGAGCAGCAACTCGGTGCACACATCCGCGCGAAGCTGATCCATCGTGCGCGGCTCATCCCGGGTGTGGAGCTTGCGGGCCAGAGCATCCACCCGCGCATACACCGCGGTAGCGATCTCCGCGGGAAGGTACGCCCACAGCGACGCCATCGCATCCGGCTCGTGGATCAACTCCACCTTGCGATCAAGGCGGCGGGCAGCGGCTCGGGTCTTCTGGCCTTCCGGGTCCAGACCCGCGACCACGTGCGTGACTGCTTTGCGCCAATTCGACGGGCTCTTCTGGCCAATCCGCTCGGCAAGCAAACGGTCGGCTTCACCCACCAGCTCATCCGGTAAAACGGCGATACCATCGAAGGCCTGGCGGGCTTTGCCGATATCCAGCTCACCCTCCTCCATTGCCGCCAGCAAACATGGCAACCGAGTCACCAGCGCGACCGACAACGCCACTCGGGTAGCGGTGGCTTCACGCGACAACCGCAGCTCCGGCGCCAGCTCATCGACAACGGATCGCGCCCCGCCCCGCAGCGCGGAAAACCGCGCGACGAAACGAACTTCCACCGCATCAATCTGACACCGCAACCGGCGACAAGCCGCCACGGCATCCACCGACCCGACGTCATCGAACCCGTCGATCACCTCCGCGGACAACCCGAAAAACCGAGACGGCGACAACACTTCATCACCCGGCTCCGGACCCAATCTTCTTAACATTACAACCCCCTGAAAAGAATCAATCGGTTAGCTCCATAATACCAAGAAAACAACCACCAAAAGTGTGAACAGCAGTGCCGGGAGTTCCTGTCACCGCGTGATCCGAACTGTCGCACGGATGCCGGATCCAGCCGGGCAGAGCCCTGGAAGACAGGGAGGAAGACGGCCTGGCCACCAACGCGATCTATCTGGCGCAGCACAAGACCGACGCAGGGAAGTCGCGAACTACCTCGACCGGCGGCTGAAACGAGTCGCGCGCTATTCCAACGGAATCGACGTGGTGCCGCAGGCGTGGAACTGCCACCGGCTGGCGAAAGGTGGATGACGCAGTTCCTCTATCAGCATGAAAGGGCTTACCCCGATCTTCTCGACATCGAGGGACTGGTGCCGCCGCACCAGTCCTCGTCCGAGGCCACCATCTGGAACCCGGCGCTGCGCCGGATCATGGCGGAGAACGGACTCGCACTCCCGCCCGAACTGGCCCGCGTGCCCGCCGCCGGTGCTCGTCGAGGGCCAACTCGCCGCCCTGATCGAAGCCGAGCTGAACGACAACGACGAACCCTCTGGCGACTCACCGTCTCCGGGTGCCCCGGGCCGGGGCACCCGGAGCGTCAGTAGCTCCTGGGGGTCCAGACGCCGTGCTGGTCGGCCCTGGTGCGGGACGAGCCGATGATCAGCAGGCAGCGCATGTCCACTTCGGACGGATCGAGGGCGGCCAAGGTGGTCACCCGCACCGACTGCTCGGGCCCGCCCACGTCACGGGCGACGACCACCGGCGTCTCCGGCGCGCGGTGCCGCAGCAGCACCTGCCTGGCCTGCTCCAGCTGTACAACCCGGCTGCGGGACGCCGGGTTGTACAGCGCCAGCACCAGATCCGCGGCCCCGGCCGCGTCCAGCCGCCGCTCGATGACCTCCCACGGCTTGAGCCGGTCGGACAGCGAAAGCACGCAGTAGTCGTGCCCGAGCGGCGCGCCCACCAGCGACGCGGCCGCCTGCGCGGCCGTCACCCCGGGCAGCACCCGCACCGGCACGTCCGCCCACTCCGCGCCTTCGGCCCGGCCCAGCGCGGCCTGTTCGAGCACCGCCGACGCCATCGCGAACACCCCCGGATCGCCCGAGGACACCACTGCGACCCGGCCGCCTCCGGCCGCGAGCCGGAGCGCCTCCACGGCACGATCCGCCTCTACCCTGTTCCCGGACGCGTGTCGCTGCTGACCCGCAAGCTGGGGCACCTTCGCCAGGTAAGGGCCGTACCCGACCAGATGTTCGGCGGCCTCCAGCGCTTCGCGCGCCTCCGGCGTGAGCCACTGCGGTCCGGCCGGACCGAGCCCGACGACCACCACCTCGCCCCCGGTGCGCGAGGCTTCCGGTACCACCGGCGCGGCCTTCCGCGCCGAATAGGCCGGGCTGGGCAGCATGGCCAGCGAGAAGTACGGCACCGACTCCGGGTCCACCTCGGCCAGCGGCGCCACCCGTTGCGCGCCCCAGGTGGCCCGTTCCACGTACAGAGCCTCGTCGAGCTTGCCCGCTTCGGCCAGCGCCTCGCGCACCGAACCGAAGGTGCGGCCCAGCTTGAGCACCGCGGCGGCGTCGGTGTCGGCCAGCCTGCGCGCCAGCTCCGGCGCGGGCAGCGTGCCGGGCAGCACGGTCAGCACCTCGTCCCGCTGCACCAGCGGCCTGCCCAGCACCGACGAGGCCGCGCTCACCGAGGTCACCCCGGGGATCACGCGGGCGTCGTACCGGTCGGCGAGCCGCTCGTGCATGTACATGTAGGAGCCGTAGAAGAACGGGTCGCCCTCGCACAGCAGCACCACGTCACGGCCGGCGTCCAGGTGCCCGGCCAGCCGTTTCGCGCACAGCTCGTAGAACTCCGCGATGGCGCCCTCGTAACCGCCGGGATGGTCGGTGGTCTCGGTGGTCACCGGGTAGACGAGCGCTTCTTCGAGCTGCCCCTCGCGCAAGTACGGCTCCGCCACCGAACGCGCGATGCTGCGGCCGTGCCTGGCGCTGTGGTAGGCGATCACGTCCGCCTCGCCGATCACCCTGGCGGCCTTGACCGTCATCAGCTCCGGGTCGCCGGGCCCCAGCCCCACGCCCCACAAGGTCCCGCTCATTCGACCTCACTCGCCATCGCGTTCACCGCGGCCACCGCCATCGCGCTGCCACCGCGGCGGCCGTGCACCACCAGGTAGGGCGACGGCGCCAGCCGCGCGAGCTCCACTTTGGACTCCAGCGCGCCGACGAAACCGACCGGCACGCCGATCACCGCGGCCGGCGCCCCGGCGCCCTCGTCGATCAGCTCCAACAACCGGAACAACGCGGTGGGCGCGTTGCCGATGGCCACCACCGAGCCCGGCAGCCGGTCCCGCCAGAGCTCCAGCGCCGCCGCACTCCTGGTGGTGCCAAGGCGCTCGGCCAGCTCCGGCACCCGCGGGTCGGACAGCGTGCAGCGGACCTCGTTGTCCGCGGGCAACCGTTTCCTGGTCACCCCGCTGGCGATCATGTTCGCGTCGCAGAGCACCGGCGCCCCGTCCCGCAGCGCCGCACGGCCCGCCTTCACCACATCCGGGGAGTAACCGAGATCGGCGGCCAGGTCGACCTGACCGCAGGCGTGGATCATCCGCACCGCGACCACCGCGACGTCCTCGGGCAGGCCGCCGAGATCGGCCTCGGCCCTGATGGTGGCGAAGGAACGGCGATAGATCTCCGCCCCGTCCCTGAGATACTCGGTCACGCTTACCCTTTCCTGCTCGTGAGTGAAAAGTGTTGTCCTGGCAACACTTTTCACTCACGACCTTTGACCTGCATGGTTGTCGCGAGTCGGTCTAGTGGCACGAAAACACCGTCGACGCGGTAGCCGCCCTGCACGGCGAGCACGTCAGCATGCTCGCCCTTCGGCCTGCCGCAGCGGCGCTCGCAGCCGGCGAAATGCGCGCGCACGCCCGTCGCGCTCAGCCGCCGAGCGTCCGACCGCACGTCGGCCGCGGACTTCGCGCAGCCGGGGCTGCCGATGCACGCGCTGATCCCGTTCTCGACCACCGGCAGCCCGAACCCGGCGAGTTCCCGCCGCCCGGCACCCGGCAGCACCACCGACCGCCACGGGGTCACCACCAGTTCGCCGCTGCAGGTGGCCAGCAATCGCAGCCGTGCCGCGGAAAGCAGCCCGAACAACGGGAAGACGTCCCCCGGCACCGGTTTCGACGCCGGCAGGTCCACCGGCGCCGTGAACTCCCCCTGCCCGGCGACGGCCGCCGTCAGCGCGACCGCGGCTTCCGGCGACTCACGCACCCGCCAGGCGTCGCCGCGCACCGCCACGAAAGTGCCCGCGGCCAGCACCAGCGCCGCCACCGCCCGCGTGGCCGGGATCCGGAGCCCGGTGTCGACGCCGGCCAGCAGCAGCGCCCCGGTACCCGGTCCCAGCGCACGCCAGCAGACGTCCGCGCCTTCCGCGGAAACGTCCCCGGAGCCGTCGTCGAGGGCGAACAGGAACCGGCCGGGCAGCGCGGCCAGCTCCGGGCGGGCGCAGACCGCGGCGTCCAGCTCCGCGGCCAGCCGCCCGCACCACGCGCTGCCCGGCGAGGCGAGGTAGTTGCGGACCCGCTCGTGCGCGGGCGACGGGAGCAGGCCGGCGCCGGACAGGCGGCGCACCAGCCCGTCCCCGCGCACCCCGCGCAGCTGGAGGTTTCCGCGTGAGGTCAGGTGCACCGCGCCGTCGCCGAAGTCCTCGGCACAGTCCGCGATCACGTTCGCCTGCGCCGCGCTCAGCCGCCCGCCCGGCAGCCGGACCCTGGCCAGCGCGCCGTCCGCGGCGTCGTGGGTGGCGAAAACACCCGGGCACGCGTCAGCTCGCGCGCGCACCGGATCGACCATGGCCATCACTGTAGATGGGCACCCTCGAACACCCGGACACGCAGAGCACCCTTATGATCGGATGTAGTAGGTGTGCTACGTTTCACCGCATCACTTAGATGGGGGTGACCATTGATGACCACGAGCGAAGATGTGGTGCTCGACGTCCGGGATCTCCGGATGCGCTACGGCAGCACGGACGTGCTGCACGGGGTGAGCCTGCAGGCGCGCCGGGGCGAGGTGATCAGCCTGCTCGGGCCGAACGGCGCGGGCAAGACCACCACGATCGAGATCCTCGAAGGCTTCCGGATGCGGTCCGACGGCGAGGTCTCGGTGCTCGGTATCGACCCGGCACACGGCAGCGAGGAATGGCGGGCGCGGCTGGGGGTCGTGCTCCAATCCTGGCGGGACCACGGCAAGTGGCGGGTGCGCGAGTTGCTCGCGCACCTCGGCTCGTACTACCGCTGCTACTCCACCGACCGCATCCAGCGGCCGTGGGACACCGACGAGCTGGTGGCCGCGGTCGGGCTGACCGAGCACGCGCACAAAAAGATCAAGATGCTCTCCGGCGGCCAGCGGCGGCGCCTGGACGTGGCGATCGGCATCGTCGGACGGCCGGAGCTGCTGTTCCTGGACGAGCCGACGGCCGGACTGGACCCGGAGGCGCGCCGGGAGTTCCACGAGCTGGTGCACCGGCTCGCCGACGACGACACCACCATCCTGCTCACCACGCACGATCTGGACGAGGCCGAGAAGCTGGCCGACCGGATCCTGATCCTGACCGCGGGCCGGATCATCGCGGACGGCTCGGCCGACGCGCTGAGCCGCCGGATCGCCGGGGAGGCGGAGGTGCGCTGGACCCGCGACGGGCAGCGGTTCGTGCATTCCACCACCGAGTCCACCAAGTACGTGTTCGAGCTGTTCAAGCAGCACGGCGAGGCGATCGAGGAGCTCGAGGTCCGCCGCGCCTCGCTGGAGGACACCTACATGACCCTGGTTCGGCAGGCCGAGTCGGGCAGCGAGCCGGTCGCCGTGCACAACCTCGCGGAGGTGAACGCGTGATGAGCAGCATGAGTCCCACCGTGGTGGCGGCACGGGCCGGGTTGAGCCGCGGCTGGATCGAGTTCCGCCAGCAGCTGACCAACCGCGAAGACGTGTTCAACATGATCTTCCCGGCGATCATCTTCCTGGTCGTGATGATCTTCATGCGCGGCTCGTCCATCCCGGGCACGAACATCTCGCTCGGCACCATGACGGTGCCCAGCGTGCTGGGCGCGGGCGTGATGTTCAGCGGCATGCTCGGCATGGCGGGCGTGCTCGCCGTGGAACGGGAGGACGGCACCCTGCTGCGGGCCAAGGCCACCCCGAACGGGATGCTCGGCTACCTGGTCGGCAAGGTGCTCTCGGTCTCCGGGGCGGCCGTGGTGGGCATGCTGCTCACCCTGATCCCCAGCCTGTTCCTCTTCGACGGCCTGGCCACCGGCGGTCTGGGTTCCTGGCTGGGCCTGCTCTGGGTGCTGGTGTTCGGGCTGGTCGCCACCATGCCGGTCGGCGCCGTGCTCGGCTCGCTCACCACGAACGCGCGCAACCTCGGCCTGATCATGCTGCCCGTGCTGGGGCTCGGCGCGATCTCCGGGGTGTTCTACCCGATCACCGCGATGCCGGACTGGCTGCAGGTGGTGGCCCAGGTGTTCCCGATGTACTGGCTCGGCCTCGGCATGCGCTCGGCGCTGCTGCCCGTGGACGCGGTGGCCGTCGAGATCGGGCAGTCCTGGCGGCACCTGGAGACCCTGGGCGTGCTGGGGGTATGGGCCGTGATCGGATTGGTGCTGGCGCCTATCGTGTTACGCCGGATGGCGAGGCGGGAGTCGGGGTCGTCGGTGGCGGCACGGCGGGAAAAGGCGATGCAACGGGTGGGATAGGTAGCGAGTCATGAGCAGCGACGACGTACTCCTTCCCGCGGAGGAGTCATGAGCAGCGAGACGATCTACAACCGCATCGCCATGCTGCGGGCGGAGCGGGGGATCTCGCGGCGCCAGCTCGCCGAGGCGCTGGGCGTGCACTACCAGACCATCGGGTACCTGGAGCGCGGCGAGTACAGCCCGAGCCTCTATCTGGCCCTGCGGATCGCGGAGTACTTCGAGGTGGCGGTGGAGGTGATCTTCTCCACCGCCCCGTTCCCGCGCATCGGTGACGCGGCCAACACCGCGTAAGGTGAGTCGCGACCACACGCGCAGGCAGGTGGAGGAACCCGGTGCGAGTCCGGGGCGGTCCCGCCACTGTGACCGGAGGCGACTCCGGCAGCCAGGAACTCCGGCCCGCGCGCACTGCTACCCGGGGCGAGGACACCCCGAGGAGGAGACGCGGCACCGTGATCCTGTTGCTGTCCACTTCGGACACCGATCTGCTCAGCGCACGGGCCAGCGCCCAGGACTACCGGCTGGCCAACCCGGCGCGGCTGGACCTCGCCGAGCTGCCCGCCCTGCTGGACGGCGCACCGATCGTGGTGGTGCGCATCCTCGGGTCGGAGCGGTCCTGGGCCGAGGGACTGGCGCTGGTCCGGGCCAGTGGCGCGCACGTGGTGGTGCTCGGCGGTGAGCAGGCGCCGGACGCGCAGCTGATGAAGCTGTCGTCGGTACCGGCCGGGATCGCCACCGAAGCGCACCGCTATCTCGCCCAGGGCGGCCCGGAGAACCTCACCCAGCTGCACCGGTTCCTCTCCGACACCCTGCTGCTCACCGGCGACGGGTTCGCCCCGCCCGCCGAGCAGCCGCTCTGGGGTGTCCTGGACCGGCCTGCCCGCCGCACCGAGGGCCCGGTGGTCGCGATCCTCTACTACCGGGCGCATCACCTGTCCGGGAACACCGCTTTCGTCGAGGCGCTGGCCGACGCCGTGGAGGACGCCGGTGGGCAGGCGCTGCCGATCCACTGCGCGTCGCTGCGCACCCGTGAGCCGGTGATGATGGCCGAGCTGCGCCGGGCGGACGCCCTGCTGGTCACCGTGCTCGCGGCCGGCGGCACCCGGCCGTCGGAGGCGGGTGCGGGCGGGGGCGACGAGGCGTGGGACGTGGCCGAGCTGGCCGCGCTGGACGTCCCGACCCTGCAGGCGCTCTGCCTGACCAGCGACCGGGAGACCTGGGCCGCCAATGACGAGGGGCTGTCCCCGCTGGACGCGGGCAACCAGCTGGCGGTGCCCGAGTTCGACGGCAGGCTGAGCACGGTGCCGTTCTCCTTCAAGGAGATCGACGACGACGGGCTGCCGAGGTACCAGCCCGATCCCGAGCGCGCGGCGCGGGTGGCCGGGATCGCGCTGGCGCACGCCAGGCTGCGGCACACTCCCCCGGCCGAGCGCCGGATCGCGCTGATGCTGTCCGCCTATCCGACCAAGCATTCGCGGGTGGGCAACGCGGTCGGCCTGGACACCCCGGCTTCCGCGGTGAAACTGCTGCGCGCCATGCGGGACGCCGGTTACGTCCTCGGTGACGACCCGTTCCCGGGGGTGGAACCGACCGGCACCGAGCAGCCGGACGGCGACGCGCTGATCCACGCGCTGATCGCGGCCGGCGGCCAGGACCCCGAATGGCTCACCGAGGAGCAGCTGGCCGGCAACCCGATCCGGATCAGCGCGGCGAAGTACCGCGAGTGGTTCGACGCGCTACCGGCGGAGTTGCGCGACGAGATGACCGGGCAGTGGGGACCGCCGCCCGGCGAGCTGTACGTGGACCACTCGAAGGACTCCGGCGGCGAGATCGTGCTGGCGTCGCTGCAGGCCGGCAACCTGGTGCTGATGATCCAGCCGCCGCGGGGTTTCGGCGAGAACCCGGTGGCCATCTACCACAATCCGGACCTGCCGCCGAGCCATCACTACCTGGCCGCCTACCGCTGGCTGGAGCAGGAATTCGGCGCGCACGCGGTGGTGCACCTCGGCAAGCACGGCTCGCTGGAGTGGCTGCCGGGCAAGACCGCCGGGTTGTCCGCGTCCTGCGCCCCGGACGCGGTGCTGGGCAACCTGCCGATGGTCTACCCGTTCCTGATCAACGACCCCGGTGAGGGCGCGCAGGCGAAACGCCGTGCGCACGCCACCATCGTGGACCACCTGATCCCGCCGATGGCCCGCGCCGAGTCCTACGGCGACCTGGCCAGGCTGGAGCAGCTGCTCGACGAGCACGCGAACATCGCCGCGATGGACCCGGCGAAGCTGCCCGCCATCCGCGCCCAGATCTGGACCCTGATCCAGGCCGCGAAGCTGGACCACGACCTCGGCGTGGACGAGCGGCCGCACGACGCGGAGTTCGACGACTTCCTGCTGCACATCGACGGCTGGCTGTGCGAGGTGAAGGACGCCCAGATCCGGGACGGCCTGCACATTCTCGGCGAGGCGCCGGCCGGCGAGGCCAGGGTGAACCTGGTGCTGGCCATGCTGCGCGCCAAGCAGATGTGGGGCGGCCAGCAGGGTGCGGTACCGGGTTTGCGGTCCGCCTTGGGGCTCAAGGAGAACAGCGACGCTCCACTATCCGAAGTGGACGATATCGAGCAGCGGGCGCGTGCACTCGTGGAAGCCATGGAGGCACGCTCCTGGGACCCCGAGGCGGTGCCTCACGTCTGCGACGACGAGTCCGTCGGCGCTGTGCTCACCTTCGCCGCGAAGGAGGTCGTGCCCCGGCTGGCCGGCACCGACGGTGAGATCGACGCCGTGCTGCACGCGCTGGACGGCGGCTACATCCCGGCCGGGCCGAGCGGTTCGCCGCTGCGCGGGCTGATCAACGTGCTGCCCACCGGGCGCAACTTCTACACCGTGGACCCCAAGGCGATCCCGAGCAGGCTGGCCTGGGAGACCGGGCAGGCGCTGGCCGATTCGCTGCTGCGGCGCTACCGCGAAGACACCGGAGAGTGGCCGCGTTCGGTCGGGCTGTCGGTCTGGGGCACCTCGGCCATGCGGACCTCCGGCGACGACGCCGCGGAAGTCCTCGCCCTGCTGGGTGTCCAGCCGGTCTGGGACGAGGCGTCGCGGCGGGTCACCGGGATCGAGGCGATCCCGCTCGCCGAACTGGGCAGGCCGCGGATCGACGTGACGGTGCGGATCAGCGGGTTCTTCCGGGACGCCTTCCCGCACGTGATCGCGTTGCTGGACGACGCGGTGCGGCTGGTCGCCGGCCTGGACGAACCCGCCGAGCAGAACTTCGTGCGCGCGCACACCCGCGCCGACCTGGCCGCGCACGGGGACGAGCGGCGAGCCACCACTCGCATCTTCGGCTCGAAACCGGGTGCCTACGGTGCCGGGCTGCTGCCGCTGATGGACTCCGGCAACTGGCGCGACGACGCGGACCTCGCCGAGGTGTACGCGGTGTGGGGCGGCTTCGCCTACGGCCGCGGCCTGGACGGCCGCCCGGCCAGGGACGACATGGAGAGCTCCTACCGCCGGATCGAGGTGGCGGCGAAGAACACCGACACCCGCGAGCACGACATCGCCGACTCCGACGATTACTTCCAGTACCACGGCGGCATGATCGCCACCGTGCGGGCGCTCACCGGCAAGGCGCCGACCTCCTACGTCGGCGACAGCACCACCCCGGACGCGGTGCGCACCAGGACGCTCGGCGAGGAGACCGCGCGGGTGTTCCGGGCCAGGGTGGTCAACCCGCGCTGGCTTTCCGCGATGCGCCGGCACGGCTACAAGGGCGCGTTCGAGCTGGCCGCGACGGTGGACTACCTGTTCGGTTTCGACGCCACCGCCGGGGTGGTGGACGACTGGATGTACGAGAAGCTGAGCGAGTCCTACGTGCTGGACGCCGAGAACCAGGAGTTCCTGGCCAAGGCCAACCCGTGGGCGCTGCGCGGCATCATCGAGCGGCTCACCGAGGCCGCCGACCGCGGCCTCTGGGCCGAGCCCGACCCCGACCTGCTCGCCCGGCTGCGCGACGTCTACCTCCGCGTCGAAGGCGACCTCGAAGCCGACTAGCCCTTCACGCCGGTATGCAGCGAAGGCCACCTTGCCTGCGTTGAACGCAGCGAAGGTGGCCTTCGCTGCGTCCGCTTGATCGCGCCGGTCAGAAACCTGATCTTCGATGGCAACCAGGCGGGCCGGCTGATCGTGCTGTTGCCAGGGGCGTGCTGCGGGGCGCATCGCCGAGGGAATGCCCGTTACCTGGAGGGGATCATGAAACGAGTGCTGGCCGTTGCCGCCTGCGGCCTCTTGCTCAGCCCGGCGATCGCGGAGGCGGGGGTGCCGGTGCCCACCGCGTTCGAGGTCGTCGAATCGCCGGCGCTGCCCGGCGGCACCGACCTCAGCGGGGTCGCGACGCTCGGCGAGGACCAGGCGTGGACCGTGGGCCGGGCGGAAACCGGCACCCTGATCGAGCACTGGGACCAGAAGGCGTGGAGCGTCGCGGACGCACCGCTGGCCCGCCGGGTCACGCTGAACGGGGTGGCCGCGGTGAGCACCACCGACCTCTGGGCGGTCGGCACCGACCCCGGTGTCTACCCCAACCCGAACTTCGGCACCGTGTTGCACAGCGACGGCGGCCCGTGGTCGCTGGTGCCCACCGGCGAACCGCTCAGCGGGGTGGAGTTCCAGGCGGTGACCACGGCCGGCGCGGACGAGCTGTGGGCGGTGGGCATCCGGGTGAACGGGCCCAATGCCAACCCGGTCGTGCTGCACCGCGCCGGGGACACCTGGACGACCACGGACCTGCCGAACGCCGCGGGCACCACCATCGGCCGCTTCACCTCGGTCGCGGCGACCGGTGCGGATGACGTCTGGGCGACCGGCTGGACCAGCCGCAGCGGCGGCAACATCCCGCTGCTGGCGCACTGGGACGGCACGAGCTGGACGTCGCTGGACATCACCGGACTGCCGGGCCGGATCGACAAGGGCATCGCCGTGGCCGCGTTGCCGGACGGGCGGGTCTGGCTGGCCGGTCAGCACAACGAGACGAACAGCGTGGTCCGCCCGGTCGTCCAGCTCTGGGACGGCCACCGCTGGACCGTGCTGCCCGATCTTCCCGCGGACTCCGTGACGACTTCGGTGACCGGGCTGGCCGTCGACCGGGAAGGCCGCGCGTGGCTCAGCGGCGGCTACGGCGACACCCCGGTCTTCACGCACTGGGACGGCATCCAGTGGAACCCGGTAGCCGCACCCGGCCGCGGCTACCCCCGGGCCATCGCGACCACGCCCAGCGGCGCCACCACCTGGGCCGTCATGCTGAGCGCCGGCGCCCCCGTCATCCTCCGCAGCACCCGCTGATCCCAGTCCGTGAAGGCCACCTTGCCTACCTTGAAGGTAGGCAAGGTGGCCTTCACGGACAGCGGGGAGAGTCAGGAGTCGTAGTCGACGGTGAGGGTGGGGGTCAGGGGCAGGGACTGGCAGGTGAGCACGAAACCAGCGTCCACTTCGGACTGTTCGAGGGCGAAGTTGCGGCGCATCTCCACCTTGCCGTCGGTGACCTTGGCCCGGCAGGTGCCGCAGACCCCGCCCTTGCAGGCGAACGGCAGGTCCGGCCTGGACCGCTGCGCGCCGTCCAGCACGGGCTGGTCCACCGGCAGCGCCATCGTGCTCGCCCTGCCGTCCAGCAGCACGGTGACCTCGCTGGTCGCCCCCTCGATCCGGGCCTCCTCGTGCCGCACCGGGGCCGGCGGGAGATCGTCCACATAGAACAGTTCCTGGTGCACCAGCGAAGACGGCACACCGAGCCCGCTCAGCACGTCCTGGGCGTCGGTGACCATGCCGTACGGCCCGCACAGCCACCAGTGCGCCACCTCGGGCACCGGCACCAGCGCGGCCAGCAGCTCGCGCAGTTTCGCCGCGTCCAACCGCCCGGTGAACAGCTCCGCTTCACGCGGCTCGCGGGAGAGCACGTGCACCAGCTCCAGCCTGCTCGGGCAGGAGTCCTTCAGATCCGCCAGCTCGTCCGCGAACATCACCGTGGCGGCCCGCCGGTTGCCGTAGAGCACGGTGACCGTGATCTCCGGGTTCCGCAGCAGCGAAGCGGCGATGGACAGCACCGGGGTGATCCCGGAGCCGGCCGCGATCAGCACGTGGTGCCCCGGGGTCTCGGTGTCCGGCACGAAGTTCCCGGTCGGCCCCTGCACCTCGACCTCGTCCCCCGGCCGCAGCTCGTGCACCAGCCAACTGGAGAACAGCCCGCCGGGCACCTCGCGCACCCCGATCCGCGGCGCGGCACCGGCCGGCGCGCAGATCGAGTACGACCGCCGCTCCTCGCGGCCGTCCACCCGGCGCCGCAGGGTCAGCGACTGCCCCGGCGCGAACCGGAACTCGTCGGCCAGCTCGGCCGGCACGTCGAAGGTGACCGCGACCGCGTCCTCGCACAGCCGCGCGATCCCGGCGACCCGCAGCGGATGGAAACCGGTGCGGCGCCGGGTGCCCGCGGTGCTGGTAACGGTCACGTCAGTGCTCCTTGAAGTGCTCGAAGGGTTCCGTGCAGCCCCGGCAGCGCCGCAGCGCCTTGCAGGCGGTACCGCTGAACGCGGACAGCAGCTCGGTCTCCGCCGAACCGCACCGCGGGCAGGCCACCCGCGACGGCGGCGCGTGCAGGGTCAGCGGGACCGGCCCACCGCCACGGCGCGGCACCTCCCCCGGTGGCGCGATGCCGGCCTCGGCCAGCTTCCGCCGCCCGGCCTCGGTGATCCACCCGGTGCTCCAGGCCGGCCGCAGCACGGTCCGCACCTCGACCTCGCGGTACCCCGCGGCGAGCAGCGCGTGCTCCAGGTCGTCGCGCATGGTGTCCATCGCCGGGCAGCCGCTGTAGGTCGGCGTGATGGACACGGTCACCGCGGCGCCGGACTCCTCGACCGCGCGCAGCACGCCGAGCTCGGCCAGCGTCACCATCGGCAGCTCCGGGTCGGTGACCGTCTCGGCCACCGCCAGCGCGCCGCGCAGCACCGGGCTCACCACGTGGCCCCCGGATGGGCCCGCGGCACGCTCTGCAGGGTGGCCAGCAGCTCCGCCATCGCCTCGGTGTGCGTGCCGTCGCGGCCGAGCGGGCCCGCCCCGCCCCTCGCCTTCGGACGGTCCAAAGTGGCCAGTGGCAGCACCTTGCCGAGCACCTCGTCGAACTCCGCCCACAGCACGGACGGGTCCACCGCCACCCCGGTCAGCCGCAGCTCGATCGGGTGCGGGGTGAACAGTTCGCCGACGAACGGCCACACCGCGGCCAGCCCGTCGCGCATCCGCTCGCGCGAGAACTCGGTGCCGTCCCCGAGCCGCAGCGTCCACTGCGCCGCGTAGTCCCGGTGGTAGGTGAGCTCCTTGACGCCCTTGTCCGCGATCGCCGCGAGCACCGGGTCGCGCGAGGTCACCAGCCTGCCCAGCAGCGCCAGCCGCCAGGTGGAGAACACCAGCAGCCTGGCGATCACCCCGGCGAAGTCGGCGTCGGTCTGCTCGGCCAGCCGGACGTTGCGGAACTCGTGTTCGGCGCGGAAGAAGGCCAGCTCGTCCTCGCCGCGCCCGGCGCCCTCGGCCCGGCCGGCCCTGGCCAGCAGCAGCCGCGCCTGGCCGAGCAGGTCGAGGCCGATGTTGGCCAGCGCCACCTCTTCCTCCAGCTCGGGCGCGCGGGTGATCCACTCCTGCAGCCGGTGCGACATGACCAGCGCGTCGTCCCCGAGCATCAGGCAGTAGGCCGCCAGCTCGTCACCGTCCACTCCGGACGGAATTGTGGTGTCCACTCCGGACAGCGGCTCGGCGAACCCGGTGCCGAACGCCCAGCGGGAGTCGTTCTCTTCGGTGATCGCCTCGTAGGCGTTGTCAAAGGACACGGCAGCTCATTCCCCTAGATATGCGGCACATTCTCGGGAATCTCGTAGAACGTGGGGTGCCGGTACACCTTGTCCGCGCTTGGCGCGAAGAACGGGTCCTTCTCGTCCGGGCTGGAGGCGGTGATGTCGGCCGCCCTGACCACCCAGATGCTCACCCCTTCGTTGCGCCGGGTGTAGAGGTCGCGGGCGTTGCGCAGCGCCATGTCGTCGTCCGCCGCGTGCAGCGAGCCGACGTGCACATGGTTCAGTCCCCGCTTCCCGCGGACGAAGACCTCGTACAACGGCCAGCTCATCGGTTCCTCGCCTCCTGTTTCGCCGCGTACGCACTCGCCGCGGCACGGACCCATTCGCCGTCCTCGTGCGCCCGGCGCCGGTTCGTGATTCGCTCGGCGTTGCACGGGCCGTTGCCCTTGAGCACTTCCTTGAACTCGGCCCAGTCGATCTCGCCGAAGTCGTAGTGCCCGCGCGCACCGTTCCACCTCAGCTCGGGGTCGGGGAAGCGCACGCCCAGCGCCTCGGCCTGCGGCACCGACATATCGACAAACCGCTGGCGCAGCTCGTCGTTGGTGTGCCGCTTGATCTTCCAGGCCATCGACTGCTCGGTGTTGGTGGAGTCCGCGTCCGGCGGGCCGAACATCATCAGCGACGGCCACCACCAGCGGTCCACCGCATCCTGCACCATCTCCCGCTGCCCGGCGGTGCCGCGCATCATGGTCATCAGCAGCTCGAAGCCCTGCCGCTGGTGGAAGGACTCCTCCTTGCAGATCCGGATCATCGCCCGCGCGTACGGCCCGTAGGAGCTGCGGCACAGCGGGACCTGGTTGCAGATCGCCGCCCCGTCCACCAGCCAGCCGATCACGCCGACGTCGGCAAAGGTCAGCGACGGGTAGTTGAAGATCGACGAGTACTTCTGCCTGCCGTTGATCAGCCGTTCAGTGAGGTCCCCGCGGTCGGCGCCCAGCGTCTCCGCCGCGGAGTACAGGTACAGTCCGTGGCCCGCCTCGTCCTGCACCTTCGCCAGCAGGATCGCCTTGCGCCGCAGCGAAGGCGCCCTGGTGATCCAGGTGCCCTCCGGCTGCATGCCGATGATCTCGGAATGCGCGTGCTGCGCGATCTGCCGGATCATCGTCTTGCGGTAGCCGTCGGGCACCCAGTCCCTCGGCTCGATCCGCTGGTCGCGCTCGATGGTGTGCTGGAAATGCCGTTCCAGGCTCACTTCGGAGATCGTCGACGTCACGGTTGCTCCTTCGCCACCAGGGTCAGCAGGTCGTACTTGGCCACGGACTCACCTTCGCCGTTGACCACGTCGGCGTCCCAGCGCACCTCGCCGTACTCGGCGTTCTCGCGCGGGGTGATCTGCTTCGCGGTGAGCGTGACGGTGAGCGAGTCGCCCGGTTTGACCGGGGTGAGGAAGCGCAGGTTCTCCAGGCCGTAGTTGGCCAGCACCGGCCCTGGCTCCGGCGAGACGAACAGCCCCGCCGCGAACGAGAGCACCAGGTAACCGTGCGCCACGATGCCGCCGAAGAGCTCGTTCTTCGCGGCCGCCTCGGGATCGGTGTGCGCGTAGAAGGTGTCCCCGGTGAACTCGGCGAAATGGTCCACGTCCTGCTGCGTGACGGTACGCGGGCCGGCCACCACCGAGTCGCCGATCTTCAGCTCCGCCAAGGACTTCCTGAACGGGTGCGTCCCCTCGGTCCGCGGTGCGCCGCTGACCCAGCGGCCGGTGACCGCGGTCAGCACCTTCGGGCTGCCCTGCACCGCGGTGCGCTGCATGTGGTGCAGCACCCCGCGGATGCCGCCCATCTCTTCACCGCCGCCGGCCCTGCCGGGACCGCCGTGCACCAGCTGCGGCATCGGGGAGCCGTGCCCGGTGGACTCCTTGGCGTCGTCGGCGTCGAGCACCAGCAGCCTGCCGTGCCACGGCGCCACGCCCAGCACCACTTCGCGGGCGAACTCCGCGTCGCCGGTGACCACCGAACCGGCCAGGCTGCCCTGGCCGCGGGCGGCCAGCTCGATCACCTGCGCGGTGGACTCGTACGGCAGCAGGGTGGACACCGGCCCGAAAGCCTCCACCTCGTGCGGCTCGGCCCGGTCCGGGTCGTCCGCGCGCAGCAGCACCGGCGAGAGGAACGCGCCGCGCTCGGCGTCCGCGTCCACCACCTCGACCCGCTCGGGGTCGCCGAAGACCACCTTCCCCGCGGCCAGCAGCGCCTTCAGCGAACGGCGCACCTCTTCCCGCTGCTCCAGGCTGGCCAGCGCGCCCATCCGGACGCCTTCGGTGCCGGGGTTGCCGACGCTGACCTTTTGCAGCCGCGCGGCGGCCGCCTCCGCCACGTCGTCCATCAGCCCGGCCGGCACGAAGGCGCGCCGGATCGCGGTGCACTTCTGCCCCGCCTTCACCGTCATCTCGGTGACCAGCTGCTTGACGAACAGGTCGAACTCCGCGGTGCCCTTGACCGCGTCCGGGCCGAGGATCGAGCAGTTCAGCGAGTCGGCCTCGGCGTTGAACCGGACCGAGTTGCGCACGATCACCGGGTGCGCGCGCAGCCGCTGCGCGGTGGACGCGGAACCGGTGAACGACACCAGGTCCTGGCCGGTGACGTGGTCGAGCAGGTCACCCGCGCTACCGCAGACGAACTGCAGCGAGCCCTCGGGCAGCAGCCCGGAGGAGATGATCAGCTCGACCAGCTTCTCGGTCAGGTAGGCGGTCTGGCTGGCCGGCTTGACCAGGCTCGGCACCCCGGCCAGGAACGCCGGCGCGAACTTCTCCAGCGGGCCCCAGACCGGGAAGTTGAACGCATTGATCTGGACCGCGACCCCCCGCAGCGGGGTGGCGATGTGCTGGGCGAGGAAGGTGCCGCCCTTGCTCAGCGGCTCCACCGCGCCCTCGACGTACACGGTGTCGTTGGGCAGCTCGCGCTTTCCCTTGCTGCTGTAGGCGAACAGCACGCCGATGCCACCGTCCACATCGAACTTCGAGTCGCCGAGGGTGGCGCCGGTGCGCGCGGAGAGCGCGTACAGCTCGTCACGGTGCTCGCGCAGGTGCGACGCGAGCGCCTTGAGCAGCGCGGCGCGCTGGTGGAAGGTCAGCTCGCGCAGCGCCGGGCCGCCGACCCGCCTGCCGTACTCCAGCGCGGCGGCCATGTCGACGCCCGCCGAGGAGATGCTCGCGACCACTTCGCCGGTCACCGCGTCGTGCAGGGGCGCGCCCTCGTCCGCCGGGGTGTGCCAGGCACCGGAGACGTAACTGCGCAGCAAGACCATCGAGCCGACCTCCCGGGATGAATTACCAACCGTGCGTTCAGTAATTATCCTAACCCGGCTGCCCTGCTCCGCACACCCCAGCACGGCAAATAGCCGGCTTTTCGCCCCCACACCGAAGGGCAAAAAGCCGGCTATTTGCCGGTAGGGGGTCAGGGCCAGCGGAGTGGGAGGTGGGTGATGCCGTTGATGAAGTTCGAGGTCAGGTGGCGCACCTCGCCGTCGAGACGCACCTCGGGCAGCAGGGTGAGCAGCTCGCGGAAGAAGATCCGCAGCTGCAGCCGGCCGAACTGGGCGCCGAGGCACTGGTGCGGCCCCTGCCCGAAGGCGAGATGGTCGTTCGGGTGCCTTGCCACGTCGAACCGGTACGGCTCGTCGAACGCGCGCTCGTCGTAGTGCGCCGACGCGTGGTAGACCACCACCTTGTCCCCCGCCTTGATCTGCGCGTCGGCGAGCTGCACGTCCCTGGTCGCGGTGCGCCGGAAGGTGAGCACCGGCGGATGCCAGCGCAGCATCTCCTCCACCGCCGTGGGCAGCAGTCGCAGGTCGGCCCGCAGCCGGCGGTACTGCTCGGGATGCTCGAGCAGCGCCAGCACCCCGCCGGGCAGCGCGCTGCGCACGGTGTCGTTGCCGGCGACCACCACCAGGAAGAAGAACATCTCCAGCTCGGCGTCATCGAGCGCGCGCCCGTCCACAGACGCCTGCACCAACGCGGTCATCAGGTCGTCCGCCGGGTGCGCGCGCTTGTGCTCGGCCAGCCGCTGGGCGTAGTCGAACATGTCGCGCAGCATCGCCGGGGACCGCGGGTTCACCGGCTTCCCGTGCTGGTCGCGCACGATCTCCGCGTGTTCCGGGTCCTGGTAGCCGATCACCCGGTTGGTCCAGTGCAGCAGCAGGCCGCGGTCCTCCGCCGGGACGCCGAGCAGGTCGGCCAGGTTCTGCAGCGGGAAGTCGTCGGTCACCTCCACCGGCAGGTCGCAGTGCCCGCGGCCGGCCACCGCCGAGAGCAGCGCCCTGGCCCGGTCGGCGATCTGCCCGGCGAACCGTTCCAGCCGCCGCCGGGTGAACACCGCCGACACCAGCCGGCGCAGCCGGTTGTGCTCGGGCGGGTCCATGTTCAGCATCATCCGGCGGATGAACGCCAGATCCTCGGGCTCCGGGTCGCGGATCTGGGTGGCGCCGAGCGCGGAGGAGAACACCTCCGGGGTCCGCAGCACCTCCTTGACGTGCGCGTGCCTGGTCACCGCCCAGAAACCGGGCCCACCGGGCCAGTCGTCCACCTCGTGCTCCACCTGCCAATACACCGGCATGTTGTCCCGCAGCACGCGGAACTCCCGGTGCGGCAGGCCGCGGGCGAAAACCTGTGGGTCGAAGACATCGAGAGTCGTCAGGATCATCTGGTCCGCTCCAGTGCTCGCCGCTCACAATCCAAAGAACCGAGAGTGAAGCAGGCCACACTGGCTGTCAACGGGAGTGATTCGCTTCCGGTTCAGTCCCAGCGGTAGAAACCCTTGCCACTCTTACGGCCCAGTTCCCCGGCGGCGACCTTGTCCCGCAGCAGCCGCGGTGGCGCGAACCGGTCACCGAGGGTGCGGTGCAGGTACTCCGCGATGGCAAGGCGCACGTCCAGCCCGACCAGATCGGTGGAGCGCAACGGCCCCATCGGGTGCCGGTAGCCCAGTTCCATCGCCCGATCGATGGATTCCGCGTCGGCCACTTCCTCCTCCAGCATCCGGATCGCCTCCAGGCCGAGCAGCACCCCGAGCCTGCTGGTGGCGAACCCCGGCGAGTCGCGGACGACCACCTTTTCCTTGCCGAGCGCGCCGACCCAGCCGAGCACCCGCTGCATGGTCCGGTCCGAGGTCTGACCGCCCACCACCACTTCGACCAGCGCCGACGCCGGCACCGGATTGAAGAAGTGCATGCCGAGGAAGTTCGCCGGACGCGCCAGTGCCGCGGCCAGCTCGCCGATGGACAGCGAGCTGGTGTTGCTGGCCAGCACGGCGTCCTCGCCGACGGCCCGCTCGGCCGCGGTCAGCACGGCCACCTTGAGCTCGGCCCGTTCCGGCACCGCCTCCACCACCAGCTCGGTGCCGGCCTCCAACGCGACCGGGTCGGTGATCAGCCGGACCCGTTCCAGCACGGCTTCGGGCTCGCCGTCCAGCTTGCCGCGTTCGGCGGCCCGGCGCAGCCCGGTCAGCACCCGGTCGCGGGCGACGTCCGCGGCCGCGTCGTCGCTCTCCAGCACGGACACCGCCGAACCGGCCGCGGCGAACACCTGCGCGATACCGGCGCCCATCCGGCCACCACCGAGGACGCCGACGGTCGCCGGGGTCGTGCCGAGCTCGCTCATGATTCTCTCCTCTTGACACCGGGTTGGGCGGTACCTTTACTTGCCGACACACTATTAACCGTCCATTCGGTCAGTTGGCAAGGCGGAGGAAGCCCGTGGCACGCAACGCCGCACACGCTATGTTCGACGTGGACGAGGCATCCAGGGCGCTGGGCATCGAGCTGGTCGAGGCGGCGGACGGGCACGCGGTGGCCAGGATGCGGGTGACCCCCGCCATGGTCAACGGGCATTCGATCACCCACGGCGGCTACGTGTTCCTGCTCGCCGACACCACCTTCGCCTGCGCCTGCAACAGCCACGGTCCGGTGGCCGTCGCCGCCGGGGCGGAGATCTCGTTCGTGGCGGCCTCCCGGCTCGGCGACGAGCTGGTGGCCACCGCCGAGGAGCGCACCCGGTACGGGCGCAGCGGGATCTACGACGTGACGGTCCGCCGTGGCGGCGCGGCCGGTGCGGTGATCGCCGAGTTCCGCGGCCGCAGCCGCGTCATCCAGCGAGAACAGGACACCGAGTGAGCGACAGCACCGACACCGCCGAGTCCGCCGAGTCCGCCGAGTCACTGAGCGCGGACGAGCTGCACGCGCTGCAACTGGAACGTCTGCAATGGACACTCCGGCACGCGTACCGGAACGTGCCTTGCTACACCAGGAAGTTCGACGAGGCCGGGGTGCACCCGGACGACTGCCGAGAGCTGGCGGACCTGGCGAAGTTCCCCACCACCACCAAGCAGGACCTGCGCGAGAACTACCCGTTCGGCATGTTCGCGGTGCCGGAGTCCGAGGTCAGCCGGATCCACGCGTCCAGCGGCACCACCGGGCAGTCGACCGTGGTCGGCTACACCGCGGCCGACCTGGACGTCTGGGCGACCGTGATGGCCAGGTCCATCCGCGCGGCCGGCGGGCGGCCCGGCCACAAGGTGCACGTGGCCTACGGCTACGGCCTGTTCACCGGCGGGCTCGGCGCGCACTACGGCGCCGAGAAGCTGGGCTGCACGGTGATCCCGGCCTCCGGTGGGATGACGGCGCGGCAGGTGCGGCTGATCACCGACTTCCGGCCCGAGGTGATCATGGTGACGCCCTCGTACATGCTCACCCTGCTCGACGAGTTCGAGCGCCAGTGCATCGATCCCGCGGCGAGTTCGCTGCGGGTGGGCATCTTCGGCGCGGAACCGTGGACCGAGCGGATGCGCGCCGAAATCGAAGGCAGGGCGAACCTGGACGCGGTGGACATCTACGGCCTGTCCGAGGTGATGGGGCCAGGGGTCGCGCAGGAGTGCGTGGAGACCAAGGACGGCCTGCACATCTGGGAGGACCACTTCTACCCCGAGGTGATCGACCCGTTCACCGATCAGGTGGCCGCGCCCGGCGAGCAGGGCGAGTTGCTGTTCACCTCGCTGACCAAGCAGGCGATGCCGGTCATCCGGTACCGCACCAGGGACCTGACCAGGCTGCTGCCCGGCACCGCGCGGCCCGCGTTCCGGCGGATGGAGAAGGTCACCGGCCGGACCGACGACATGATCATCCTGCGCGGGGTGAACGTGTTCCCCACCCAGATCGAGGAGATCGTGCTGCGCACCGAAGGGCTGGCGCCGCACTTCCAGCTGGTGCGGTCCACGAAGGGCAGGATGGAGCAGCTCACCGTGCACGTGGAGGCGCGCGCGGACACCCCGGCCGGGCGCCGGGCGGCCGCCGCGGCCGAGCTGGTCGCCGGGGTCAAGGACGGGGTCGGCGTGACAGTGGAGGTCGCGGTGCTCGACCCGGACACCCTGGAACGCTCGCTTGGCAAGATGCGGCGGGTGCTCGACCAGCGGGACGGCCGGAGTTGACCGAGCCGAAGCAGGCCCGGCGCGGGCGCCCCGGCTACGACCTGGAGTCCCTGTTGCAGGTCGCGGTGAAGCTGTTCAACGAACGCGGCTACGACGGCACCAGCATGGAGGACCTGGCCAGGAAGCTGGGCATCACCAAGTCCGCCATCTACCACCACGTGCGCAGCAAGGACGAGCTGCTGCGGCTGGCGGTGGACCGCGCGCTGGACGGCCTGTTCGAGGTGGCCGCCGAGGCGGAGGCCGCGCCGGGGCCGGCGATCGACCGGCTGGAGCTGCTGGTGCGCGGCAGTATCGGGGTGCTCACCGAGCGGCTGCCGTTCGTCACCCTGCTGCTGCGCGTGCGCGGCAACACGAAGGTGGAGCGCGCCGCGCTGGCCCGCCGCCGCGAGTTCGACCGGTTCGTCACCGACCTGGTCAAGCAGGCCGAGGCGGAGGGCGACGTGCGCCCGGACGTCGACCCGGCGCTGACCAGCAGGCTGCTGTTCGGCACGGTGAACTCGCTGATCGAGTGGTACCGCCCGCGTCGCGGCTCCAGCGGCGCCGAACTCGCCGACGCGGTCTGCAAAATCGCCTTCGACGGCCTCCGCCGCTCGTGAGTGAAAAGTGTTGCCCCAGCAACGTTTTTCACTCACGACCGTCGACCTGCGGGCGAGGTTTGCCGGACTGCCAGAGCAAAGCGTTGCGCAGCAACTGGATCACGCGCTCGTCGTCGGCCTCGGTTGGCTCGGTGCCGATCGGCAGCCATTTCTCCGCGACCTTCTCCCCGTCGTCGTAGCTGGTGATCAGAATGCCCGAGTAGGTCAGCGTGACCTGTTCCCCCGCCGAGGTTTCGATCACCACCTGCCGGTGGTCCAGGTTCAGGCCCACCGTCCGCCCTCCGGTTGGCCTGGCTTCGCCGCTCGAGCTGTCCATCATCACTGCCCTGCCCCCACGAAGCGCCATCCCTCTTGCCCTCCTTTCGCCGGAGAGCCCCAGGTGGTTACCGCGGAGTTGTCCCGTTTCGGCAACGATCGCCGCGCACATAGGCCGCCGGGGTGACGCCCTTCCACCGTTTGAACGCGTAGATGAAGCTCGACGCCTCCGCATAGCCCAGCCGGATCGCGACATCCTCGACGGACAGCGCGCCGGTCGCGAGCATCTCCTCGGCCAGCGCCTGGCGCACCTCGTCCACCAGCGCGCGGTAGCTGGTGCCCGCGTCCTCCAGCCGCCGGCGCAGGGTCCGCGGGCTCATCCCCAGCCGCCTGGCCACGTCGTCCATCCCGGCCGCCACCCCGCCGACCCGGACCAGCCGTTCCCGCACCTCGTGCGCGATCCCGCTGCGAGCCCGGCGCCGGGTGACCAGCTCGCGGCAGTGCGCCTCGCAGATCGCCACGGTGTGCTCGTTCGCCTGCGGCAGCGGATGGTCCAGGTAGGCCGCGTCGATCGTGCTGACGTTGTCCGCGGCCCCGAACGACGGCCGCACCCCGAAGGTCTCCAGGTATCCGTCCACAGAGGACGGTTCCGCGTGCCGGAACCGCACCGCCCGCAACGGAACCTCCGGCAATAGGTCGAGCAGCACCGTGTAGATCGCGGCGAGGTCGCGCAGCACCAGGAACTCCGCGACGTCCGACGGCACCCGTTCGTCCCGCATCGACACCACGATCTCGTCCCCGGACAGCTCCACGTGCGGGATGCAGAAGGTGAAGCTGAGGTCGAGGTAGCGCAACGCGAAACGCATCGTGTCGCCGAGCGTCGGGCTGCTGATGCAGGCGAAACCGAAGATGCCGAAGGTGGTCACGTGGTACCGGCGGCCCAGCTCCAGCGCCACCGCCGGGGCGCCGAGGCCGCCGGCCAGGTTCCGCACCACGGCCAGCTCCTGCCTGGCGTCCACCTGCAGCTCCGGGTCGTGCAGATCGCGCTCGGCCAGGCCGGAGCCCGCCAGCGCGCGGTCCGCCGGCATCCCCCGCTCGCCCGCGAACTTCGCCATCAGCAGGATGCTGCCCGCGCTGCGCGCGAAGTCCCAGTCACGTACCACGGGCGCGGCGAACTCCATGGGTCCGGATTATTGATCGACTGGCCGGAAATCTCAATTCGATGGCCGCGAGGGTCTTCAGCCAGGCCGCTCCCGGACGTACCGTCTGTGCATGAGCAGCCCCTCGATCCTGATCGCCGGCAGCGGGTTCGGTGGCATCGCCGTGGCGATCGAGCTCAAGCGAGCCGGTTTCCACCAGTTCACCCTGCTGGAGAAGGCGGCCGAGATCGGCGGCGTCTGGCGGGAGAACACCTACCCCGGCGCGGCCTGCGACGTGCCGTCGCCGTACTACTCGCTGTCCTACGAGCCGAACCCGGCCTGGCCGACCAGGTACTCGCTCCAGGCGGACATTCACGCGTACATGAAGCACGTGGTGGAAAAGTACGATCTGGCCCGGCACATCCGGTTCGGCGCGGAGGTGGTCGGCGCCGCCTTCGAGCGGGAGACAGCGAGCTGGCGGGTTCGCACCGCGGACGGCGCCGAGCACGTCGCGAACGTCTTCGTGCCGGCGCTCGGCCAGCTCTCCCGCCCGGTCCGGCCGGACATCCCCGGCCGGGAGACCTTCGCCGGGCCGGCCTTCCACTCCGCCGAATGGGCACACGGCTGCGAACTCGCCGGGAAGCGGGTCGCGGTGATCGGCACCGGCGCCAGCGCGATCCAGTTCGTGCCGAAGATCCAGCCCGAGGTCGCCCGGCTGACCCTGTTCCAGCGCGCCGCGCCCTATGTCGTGCCCAAGCCGGATCGCGAGTACAGCGGCTGGCAGCGGCGGCTGTTCCGGGCCCTGCCGCCCGCGCAGTCGCTGGAGCGGCTGTTGTTCTGGAGCGCCGGCGAGCTGTCGGTGTTCGGGCTGAACGGCAACAAGAAGGTCGCCGGGCTGATCGGCTGGATCGCCAGGAAGCACCTCGACCGCCAGGTCGCAGACCCCGCGCTGCGCGCCAAGCTGACCCCCGACTACCCGATCGGCTGCAAGCGGGTGCTCTTCGCGAACGACTACTACCCCGCCGTCACCCAGTCCAATGTAGACGTTCAAACCGGGGCGATCGCCGAGATCACCCCCGGCGGGGTGCGCACCGCGGACGACATCGAGCATCCGGCCGACGTGCTCGTCTACGGCACCGGGTTCGCGGCCACCGACTTCCTCGGCGGACTGGACGTCCGCGGCCTGGACGGAAGGGAGCTGAAGGACGCCTGGGCCGGCGGCGCCCGCGCCTACCTCGGACTGACCGTGCCCGGATTCCCCAACCTGTTCTGCGTGTACGGCCCCAACACCAACCTCGGCTCCGGCTCGATCATCTACATGATCGAACGCCAGGCGTCCTACATCCGGCAGGCGGTGGAGCACCTCTCCGCCACCGCACCGTCCTATCTGGACGTTCGGGCGGAGGTGGAACGGGACTACGACGAGGAGATCCAGGGCCGTCTCGCGCACAGCGTGTGGACCCTGTGCTCGTCCTGGTACCGCCAGGCCAACGGCAGGGTGCCGACCAACTGGCCGGGCACGGTCTCCGAATACGACCGCCGCACCAAGATCCTCGCCCTCACCGACTACCGCACGGTCACCGTGCCGGGCGTGGCGAAGGCGGCGCTCCGGTGACCGGGTCCGACGGTGCTTTCGATTACGACGTGCTGGTGATCGGCTCCGGCTTCGGCGGCAGCGTCACCGCGCTGCGGCTGACCGAGAAGGGCTACCGGGTCGGGGTGCTCGAAAGCGGCCGCAGGTTCGCCGACCACGAGTTCGCGAAAACCTCCTGGCGACTGCGGAAGTACCTGTGGGCCCCGAAACTGGGCTGCTTCGGGATTCAGCGGATGACCCTGCTGAAGAACACCTTCATCATGAGCGGCGCCGGGGTCGGCGGCGGTTCGCTGGTCTACGCGAACACCCTCTACGAACCCCCGGCGGAGTTCTACGCGGACCCGCAGTGGGCCGGCATCACCGACTGGAAGTCCGAGCTGGCGCCGTACTACGACCAGGCGAAGCGGATGCTCGGG
Organism: Amycolatopsis nigrescens CSC17Ta-90; assembly: GCF_000384315.1. GTDB lineage: Bacteria > Actinomycetota > Actinomycetes > Mycobacteriales > Pseudonocardiaceae > Amycolatopsis > Amycolatopsis nigrescens. The sequence continues at coordinate 1,068,694 of NZ_ARVW01000001.1, forward strand.
GTGACCGAGAACCCGTTGACCACGGAACCGGACCGGGTCCTGCGCGAGGTGGCCGACGACCTCGGTGTCGGCCACACCTACCGGCGCACCCCGGTCGGCGTGTACTTCGGCGACGAGAGCACCAGGCCCGGCGAGCAGGCGCCCGACCCGTTCTTCGGCGGCGCCGGACCGGACCGGCGCGCCTGCACGCACTGCGGCGAATGCCTGACCGGCTGCCGGGTCGGCGCCAAGAACACCACCGTGCGGAACTACCTCCACCTTGCCGAACGCGCCGGCGCGCGGGTGCATCCGCTGACCACCGCGACCACGGTCCGCCCGGTGCCCGGCGGCTACGCGGTGCAGACCGAACGGACCGGGCGCTGGCTGCGCAAGCGGCGCCGGGTGCACACCGCCGAACAGGTGGTGTTCTCCGCCGCCGCCCTCGGCACCCAGCGGCTGTTGCACCGGCAGCGGGACAACGGCACCCTGCCGCGTCTTTCGCCCCGGCTCGGCATGCTGGCCAGGACCAACTCGGAGGCCGTGCTCGCGGTCAAGGCCAGGCGCGGCGGCACCGACTACACCCCGGGCGTGGCGATCACCTCGTCCATCCACCCGGACCCGGTCACGCACGTGGAACCGGTGCGGTACGGCAAGGGCAGCAACCTGCTCGGCCTGCTGGCCACCGTGCTGGTGGACGCCGAGCCCGGCCGCCGGCGCTGGGCGCTGGGCCTGCGGGAGCTGGCGAAACAGTGGCGGGACCTGGTCCGCGTGCACAGCCCGCGCCGGTTCTCCGAGCGGATGATCGGGCTGCTGGTGATGCAGACCCTGAACAACTCGGTCAGCACCTACACCCGCCGCGGCCCGTTCGGCCGCCGGATGACCACCCGCCAGGGCATCGGCGAGCCGAGCCCGGACTGGGTGCCCGCCGGGCACGACGTGGCCCGCCGAGTCGCCGCGAAGATCGACGGCATCCCGCAGGGCGCCTGGACCGACCTGTTCAACATCCCGATCACCGGCCACTTCATCGGCGGCTGCCCGATCGGCGACTCCCCGGAGACCGGGGTGGTGGACGCCTACCAGCGGCTCTACGGTCATCCCGGGCTGCACGTGGTGGACGGTTCGGCGATCTCCGCCAACCTGGGCGTCAACCCGTCGCTCACCATCACCGCCCAGTCCGAGCGGGCGATGGCGTTCTGGCCCAACAAGGGCGAACACGACGAACGCCCGCCGCTCGGCGCGCCGTACCGCGCGATCCGCCCGGTCGCCCCGAAGAACCCCGCCGTCCCCGACGGTGTCCCCGGCACCCTCCGCCTCCCCCTTTTCCCGGCCTAGCGGGTGCGTTCGTAGTGGCGGCGTGCCTTTTCGCGGTTGCCGCAGACGGCCATCGAGCACCAGCGGGCGCGGTTGGCGCGGCTGCGGTCGAGCAGGAACAGCCGGCACTCGTCGTTGGCGCAGGGGCGAAGCCGGCCGGGTAGCCGCTTCTCGGTGGCGGCCCAGGCGAGGACCACCTCGACGGCAAGCCGGGCGTGCGGTGGCGTCTTGACTGTCCACTGAAGACCGTCCGAAGTGAACTCCGGGATCTGGTGGACCCCTTCGAGCAGCGGGCGCAACGCGGCGGGCGGACTTTCTCCCCGCACTACGTCCCGCAGTGCGTCCCGCGCCGCGCGCAGCAAGGCCAGTTCCGCGAGGCTGCCTTCGCCGCCGTGCTCCCGCGCCCAGCGCCTGCCCGCGGCCGGCTCGCCGAGCGCGTCCCGTTCCTCGCCGTCGACCCGCGGCCTGCTGTTGAGCAGGTCCAGCAGCGTGTCCATCAGCCGTCGCTCTCCCTCTAACCAGATCGAACCCTTTGACAGGTTAGCCCACTTCGTGCTTGCATGGCCAGGAACTAACCGGATTAAACATTCAAAGGGGTTAGGCATGAGCTCGGTGCACCACCGGACCGCCACCGTCGAAGGCCACGAGATCTTCTACCGCGAAGCCGGCCCCGCCGACGCTCCGGCGATCGTCCTGCTGCACGGCTACCCGACCAGCTCGTTCATGTTCCGCGAACTCATCCCGCTGCTGGCAGGGGACTACCACGTGATCGCGCCGGATCACCTCGGCTTCGGCCGCTCCGCCGCTCCCCGCGCGGAGGAGTTCGCCTACACCTTCGACGCCCTCGCCGAACTCACCTCCGGGCTGCTCGACCAACTGGGCCTGGACCGCTACGCCCTCTACGTCCAGGACTACGGCGCCCCCATCGGCTGGCGCCTCGCGCTCGAGCACCCCGAACGGATCTCCGCCATCGTCACCCAGAACGGCAACGGCTACGAGGACGGGTTCGTCGAGTCGTTCTGGACCGACGTCTGGGCGTACGGGGCGAATCCCGGCCCCGGCACCGAACCCGCCGTCCGCGCCGCGCTGAGCATCGACGCCATCCGCTGGCAGTACGTGCACGGCGTGCCCGACCCGAGCCTGGTCAGCCCGGACACCTGGGAGCACGACTTCGCCCTTGTCTCCCGCGAGGGCAACGACGAGGTCCAGCTGGCACTGTTCCGCGACTACCCGAACAACCGCCCGCTCTACCCGCTGCTGCACGAGTTCCTGCGCACCAGCGAGGTCCCGGTGCTCGCCGTGTGGGGCCGCAACGACGAAATCTTCGGCCCGGCGGGCGCGCAGGCCTTCGCCCGCGACGCCAAGGACGCCGAGGTGCACCTGATCAACGGCGGCCACTTCCTGCTCGAGAGCCACCTGGACGAGGTCGCAGGCCACCTGTGCGACTTCCTCGGCCGAGTCCTGCGCTAACCAGCTTTCGCGCGCGAGTCCCACACTCGCACACCGCGAGTCCCACGTTCGCGCACTGCGAGTTCCACATTCGTGTCGTCGGCCCGCCAGCCGTACTGGCACCCGAATGGCGAACTCGCCGTGCGCCAACGGTCAACTCGCGGGGGCCGAACGTGGGACTCGCCGGGCGAGGGGCGCACTGGCGAGTCCCACGTTCGGGGGCTAGGGGAGCTTCTTGAGGTGGGCGGAGACGGGGTTGGCGAAGGCGTAGCCGCTGGACGCGTCCCAGTTGATCGACCAGGTCATCGCGCCCCGGATCGACGGATACGTGGTGGCCGGCTTGAATCCGGCGCAGTTGGTGCCGACGGCGAGGCAGCTCAGCGCCGCGTTCACGTTCGACGGTGACTGGTAACCGCCGCCGGCGCCGGACGGGGACGCGGGCAGGCCGAGCCCGACCTGGTCCGGCCGCAACCCGCCCTGGAGCTGGATGCAGGCCAGTGCGGTGAGGAAGTCCACGCTCCCTTGCCCGTACACTTTCTGGTCGCAGCCGAGCATGGTCCCGGAGTTGTAGTACTGCATGTTGACGATGGTCAGAATGTCCTTGACCGCCAGCGCGAGCTGGAAGTAACCGCCCTGGGTGGACTGCATGTCCACGGTCTGCGGCGCCATGGTGATCACCGTGCCGCCGGCGGCGTGGATCTTGCGCAGCGCCGAGCCCATGTGCGTGGGGTTGATCCCGTTCTCCAGGTCCACGTCCACGCCGTCGAAGCCGTAACGCTGGATCAGCTCGCTCATAGTGCTGGCGAAGTTCGCCGAAGAGGCTGCGTCGCCGACGTAAATGGTGCCCTTCTCACCGCCGACCGACAGGATCACCTTCTGGCCGCGCGACTGCAGGGTCTTGATGTCGGCCTTGAACTGCTCGTCGGTGTAGCCGCCGAGCCGCGAGGACAGCGCGGGGTCCAGGGTGAACGACACCGCGCCGAACCGGCCGGGCACCGCATCCGCGAAGGCCACCGCCACGATGTCGTAGCTGGTGGGCACGTCGGCGAGCTTCAGCGCCTTGGCCCCGTTGTAGAAGTTCTGCCAGTAGCCGGTGAGCACGTGCTTGGGCAGCGCGCCACCACTGGGCGGCGGCGTGGTGGTGGTCGGTGTCGTCGTGGTCGGGCTGGTGGTCGGGCTGGTGCTGGTGGTCGGCGGAGTACCCGGACCGTCCAGGCTCACGTCGTCGGCGAAGTAGGCCGCCTGCCCGTACCAGCCGTGCAGGTAGATTGTCACGCTCTCGGCGGCACCGCCGGTGGTGAACTCCAGGGAAAGCTGGGTCCATGAGCCCGTGCCCGGCGTCCAGGTGCTGGTGTCCGCGCCCCCGGTCCCGGTCACGCCGAGGTAGGTGTGCGCGCCCTGCACCCACGCGGTCAGCTTGTAGGCGCTGTTCGGCCGCACCGGCACGGTCTGCGCGCAGCGGCCGTTCTCCTGCCCGGCCGGCACCCCGGTCAGCGCGTACGAGCCGGCGTGCACCGGGGTGCTCACCACTCCCCCGCCCGCCGAGCACGACCAGCCATCGGTGCTGCCCGCTTCGAAGCCGGCGTTGCGCATCAGGTTGGCCGCCGAGGCGTTTCCGGACGACAGCGCGAGCACCAGCCCGGCGAAGACCACCACCGCGGCCAGCAGGACCAGTGGCCAGGGTTTCTTCTCGATCGTCACGGTTTCCTCCAGCGCAGGGTGACGTGAACCACAACAAGCACGGTCAAATTTGGTCTAGACCACTAGAGCTGTCAAGTCGCCGGATCAGATGCCCTACGAAAGTCGCGAAGCACGAGCAGGCAGAATGCTCTACCGGACTTACACGAGAGGGCGGAACAGAATCGTGACAGTGGCCGTGCAGTCGGTGCAGCAGAAGATCGCCGAAGAACTAGGGGTACGCGAGAACCAGGTCAAGGCGGCCGTCGACCTGCTCGACGGCGGCTCGACCGTGCCGTTCATCGCCAGGTACCGCAAGGAAGCCACCGGCATGCTCGACGACGAGCAGCTGCGCACGCTGGAGGACCGGCTGCGATACCTGCGTGAGCTGGACGAACGCCGGGGCTCGGTACTGGAGTCGATCCGGAGCCAGGGCAAGCTGGACGAGGCGCTGGAAGCGCAGATCATGGCCGCGGACACCAAGTCGCGGCTGGAGGACATCTACCTCCCCTACAAGCCGAAGCGCCGCACCAAGGCGCAGGTGGCCAGGGAGGCCGGCCTCGAACCGCTCGCGGACGGCCTGCTCGGCGACCCCTCCACCGATCCGCAGGCGGCGGCCGCGGTGTTCGTGGACGCCGAGAAGGGCGTGGCCGACGCGGCCGCGGCGCTGGAAGGCGCCCGCTCGATCCTGGTCGAGCGCTTCGCCGAGGACGCCGACCTGATCGGCGAACTGCGCGAGAAGATGTGGGCCGAAGGACGGCTGGCGTCGAAGGTCCGCGACGGCAAGGCCGACGAGGGCGCCAAGTTCTCCGACTACTTCGAGTTCTCCGAGCCGTTCACCAAGATGCCCTCGCACCGCATCCTGGCCATGTTCCGCGGCGAAAAAGAAGAGATCCTCGACCTCACTGTCGAGCCGGAGGAGCCGGCCGATGACACCGCTGGGCCGCGCGTGGGGCCGACCGACTACGAGCGGCGGATCGCGCAGAAGTTCGGCGTCACCGACGAGGGACGGCCGGGCGACAAGTGGCTCAACGACACCGTGCGCTGGGCCTGGCGCACCAAGATCCTGCTGCACCTCGGCATCGATCTGCGGCTGCGGCTGCGGCAGTCGGCCGAGGACGACGCGGTGCGCGTGTTCGCCGCGAACCTGCGTGACCTGCTGCTGGCCGCCCCGGCCGGCACCCGCGCCACGATGGGCCTCGACCCGGGCTTCCGCACCGGGGTGAAGGTGGCCGTGGTGGACGCGACCGGCAAGGTGGTCGACACCCATGTGATCTACCCGCACCAGCCGGCCAACAAGTGGGACGCCTCGATCGCCGAGCTGGCGAAACTGGCCGCCCGGCACCAGGTGGACCTGATCGCGATCGGCAACGGCACCGCGTCCAGGGAGACCGACAAGCTGGCCGGCGAGCTGATCAAGAAGCACCCGGAGCTGAAGCTGACCAAGGCCGTGGTGTCCGAGGCCGGTGCTTCGGTGTACTCCGCGTCCGCGTTCGCCTCGCAGGAACTGCCCGGCATGGACGTTTCGCTGCGCGGCGCGGTGTCCATCGCCCGGCGGCTGCAGGACCCGCTGGCCGAGCTGGTGAAGATCGACCCGAAGTCGATCGGGGTCGGGCAGTACCAGCACGACCTGTCCGAGGTCTCGCTCTCCCGCTCGCTGGACGCGGTGGTCGAGGACTGCGTGAACGCGGTCGGGGTGGACGTCAACACCGCCTCCGCACCGCTGCTGACCCGGGTCTCCGGCATCACCACCGGCCTGGCCGAGAACATCGTCGGGCACCGCGACGAGCACGGCCCGTTCCGTTCGCGCGGCGCGCTGAAGGAGGTGCCGCGGCTGGGGCCGAAGGCGTTCGAGCAGTGCGCGGGCTTCCTGCGCATCCCCGGCGGCGAGGACCCGCTCGACTCCTCCAGCGTGCACCCGGAGGCCTACCCGGTGGTGCGCCGGATCCTGTCCGCCACCAGCACCGAGCTGCGTTCGCTGATCGGCAACACCCGCGCGCTGCAGAAGCTGCGGCCACAGGACTTCGTGGACGACACCTTCGGCCTGCCGACCGTCACCGACATCCTGGCCGAGCTGGACAAGCCAGGCCGCGACCCGCGGCCCGCGTTCAAGACCGCGACCTTCGCCGAGGGCGTGGACAAGCTCTCCGACCTCAAGCCGGGGATGCGGCTGGAGGGCGTGGTGACCAACGTGGCGGCGTTCGGCGCGTTCATCGACGTCGGCGTGCACCAGGACGGCCTGGCGCATGTATCGGCGCTGTCGAAGAACTTCGTCAAAGACCCGCGTGAAGTGGTGAAGCCGGGCGACATCGTCAAGGTGAAGGTGCTCGAGGTGGACATCCCGCGCAAGCGGATCTCGCTCACCCTCCGGCTGGACGACGAGCCGGGCGCCGGTGGCGGCGAGCAGCGCCGCTCCTCCGGTGGCGGCCGCGACGGCGGCGGCAACCGCCAGGCCCAGCGCAAGGGCGGCCAGCCACGCCGGCAGGGCCGCGACTCCGGCGGCTCGGGTGGCTCCGGTGGCTCGGGTGGATCCAGCGGTGGCGGCGCCCTCGCCGACGCCCTCCGCCGCGCCGGCTACGACAACAAACGCTGACTCTCTCCGGCAAATAGCCGGCTTTTCGCCCATCCAAAGGGCAGAAAGCCGGCTATTTGCCTTCCCCGGGGTGGTCTAGGCGGCGAGGGCGGCCGGGAAGGAGAGCAGGTCCGCCAAGGGGCGCCTTGGTGTGGGCGGCAGCGGCGCCGAATCCTTGACCACCCGGCCAAGGCGCAGCACGGCATGGGGAAAGGCGCCGTCCAGCACCCTGGTCCGGAGCAGCGTGCTGACCCCGGCGCTCGCCAGCGGTTCGGTCAGCGCGCAGGTGGCAAGGCCGAGCGCGGTGGCGGCTAGCAGCAGCGCGCTCATCGCCTCACCGGCCCGCAGCCGGGACAGCCGGTCGTGCGCGCGGGTGCCCAGCGCGAGGAACATCGACTGGCCGTCCTCGTCCACCAGCGCGTTGCCCTCGTCCGCGAGCAGCGCCTCCGGGGTCGCGTGCAGCCTCGCCGCCGCCGCGAGCTCGAGCAGGTAGTCGGGCTCCAGCCGATACATCCTGGCCGGCAACGCCACCACGTACGCCAGCCGCCGTCTGGTCAGCGAGTCACCGGCGATCCGGACCACCGCGCCTTCCACGCCCGCGTGCGCGATCAGCGCGGCGACCTGGGACCGCGGCACGAACCACGAGCTGTATCGCCGCCGGTCGGTCCGCCGCAGCGGGATCGCCGCGGCCATCGCCCGTTCGTCACCGGAGGGCGCGCCGCGGTACGGCAGCACCGTGGCCAGATGCGAAGGGTCGGCCGGCTCGGGCAGCCGGTGCACCCTGCTCCGCCAGCCGGACGCGGCCAGCGCCACCCGCAGGTGATGCAGCGCGGCCCCGCAGTCGAGCAGCGACTCCGGGCGGCGTTCGGGATCGGGGCGGGCATGCAGGTGCAGGCACCGCTCTTCGAGCCGCCAGTGCCACGGCTGCGAGTTGCGTGCGGACGGTGCCCGTGCGGCGAGCGCCAGCGCGGCCAGCACGGTGTCCTGATCCGGCGATCCGTAGTCCATCGAAGTACCTCCGGCCGAAGGGAACTTCCGGACCGAAGATGGCAGCCTGGCGCGGGCGCACGGCAGGGCCGAAAGACCTCCGAAGGCCGGCCACTCGGCCCCCGAACGGCCCTGAGCTGCGCCTAGGGCAGGGGTGCGGACCAGGCCAGTCTGGTGCCGCCGTCCCACACCTTGGTCACTGCCATCCGGCCGCCCGCCGCGTCCGCCCGCTGGACGAGGTTGTGCAGCCCGCTGCGGGCCGCCGAGTCCGGGATGCCCACTCCGTTGTCGGTGACCACGATGGCCAGATCGTCGGCCACCGACACGGTCAGGTTCACCGTGGTCGCCCTGGCGTGCCGCACCACGTTGCTGACCGCCTCCCGCACCACCGCCTCGGCATGGTCGGCCAGCGCCGCCGGCACCACGCTGAGCGGCCCGGACATCCGCACCGTGGAGCGCAGCCCGGCGTCCCCGGTCAGCTCGGCGATCACCTCGTGCAAGCGCTTGCGCAGCTGGCCGCCGCCCTGCGCGCCGTCGTGCAGGTCGAAGATCGCGGTGCGGATCACCCGCACCAGCTCCTGCAGCTCGTCCACGATCTCGCCGATCCTGACCTGGATCTCCGGCGACCTGCTGCGCTGCTGGGTGCTCTGCAGGGAAAGCCCGATCGCGAACACCCGCTGGATGACGTGATCGTGCAGATCGCGCGCGATCCGCTCCCGGTCGGCCAGCAGGTCCAGCTCGCGCTGCCGGCGCTGGTCGCCGGCCAGTTGCAGGGCGAGCGCGGCCTGGTCCGCGAAGGAGGCCATCAACGGCAGCAGCTCCGGGCCGAATGGCCGGCCGCCCCGCGCACGCAGTGCGGCCAGTACCCCGGTCACCGAGTCGCCGGCCCGCAGCGGCAGCACGAGCGCGGCCCCGAACGCGGCCCCGGTGCCGGTGGCGAGATCGTAGGTCAGCGCGGGCACCCGGCGCGGCGCCTTGCCGCGGAACACCTCGCCGCAGGTGGAGCCCTGGATGGGAATCGCGCGGCCGGTCAGCGCACCCGCGTCCAGCCCGGCGCAGACCCGGACCACCAGCTCCGGCACCTCCTCCGCGGGCAGCTCGGGGTCGTCCGCCAGTGCGATGAAGGCGTAGTCGGCCTCCGCCAAGTCTCGCGCCCTGGCGGCGATCAGGTTCAGCACCTCTTTGCTGTCGGTGGCCACCAGCAGGGCCGACCTGATCTCCGCGGCCGCCTCACGCCAGCGCTCGCGCGCACGGAGTTCCTCGTAGCGACGGGCGTTCTCCACCGCGATACCGGCCGCCGCTGCGAGCGCCTGCAGCACCACCTCGTCCGCCTCGGTGAACGCGGCGCCGTCCTCCTTCTCACTGAGGTGGAGGACGCCGAAGACCTCGTCCCGCACCAGCACCGGGACGCTGAGCAGAGATCGCAGCGCCGGGTGGTGCTCCGGAAAACCCTCCGCCGCCGGATGCGCGGACAGCTCGTCCAGGCGCAGCGGTGCGGCCCGCGCCGGCACCACACCCAGCAGGCCACGCCCGGTCGGCATCCCGCCGATCGCCTGGCAGACCCGCTCGTCGAACCCTTCGCAGAGGAACTCCGCCAGCCCGCCACCGGGAGCGAGCACGCCCAGCGCGCCGTAACGCGCGTGCACCAGCTTCCTGGCCACCCCGACGATGCGCTTCAGGGTGGGCCGCAGCTCCAGCCCCGAGCCGACCTCGAGCATCGCTTCGACCAGACCGTCCATCCGGCCGAGCGGACGCGGTCTGCCACCCTCGGTCACCGGTCAAGCCTGGCACTGGTCCCCGCGCTGTGCCAGCCCCGTTCGTGGCCGGTATTTCGGCCGTCACCACCGTAGTTTCGCGGCCAATGCGGCGATCTGCGCGCGCCGTTGCATACCGAGTTTCGCGAGCAGCCGGGAAACGTAGTTCTTCACGGTTTTCTCGGCCAGATGCATTCGTTCCGAGATCTGCCGGTTGGTGAGCCCTTCGCTGATCAAATTCAGCAGCACGCGTTCCCGCTCGGAAAGCGCCTCCAGCGGATCGGCATTCTCCACATCGGTCCGCAGCTTGGCCATCAGCGCCGCCGCGGCCCTGTTGTCCAGCAGCGAGCGGCCGGAGCCGACCTCGCGCACCGCGGAAACCAGCTGCATTCCGCGGATATCCTTGATCACATAACCGCCGGCCCCGGCAAGAATCGCGTCGAGCATGGCCTGTTCGTCGGTGAACGAGGTGAGCATCAGGCAGTTCAGCGCCGGCAGCTTCGACCGCAGCTCACGGCAGAGCTCGATCCCGCTGCCGTCCGGCAGCCGCACGTCCAGCACGGCGATGTCGGGCCGCAGCGCGGGAACCCTGGCCAGCGCCTGGGACACCGTGCCCGCCTCGCCGACCACGGCCAGTTCCGGATCGGCCTCCAGCAGATTGGCGATACCGCGTCTCACCACTTCGTGGTCGTCGACCAGGAATACCTTGATCATGCGCCACCTTCTCGTTCCGGCCTCAGGTTACGGCGATGCGCTCACCGATGGCCAGTTCGACTTCGACCGCGATATAACGCGCGTCGGCCGGCGACCAGCCGCGGAGACCGAGATCGGCCAGTTGGGCGCATTCGGAACGATCACGGATTTCGGTGGCGCGGCCGATCACCCGCACGGTCCAGCCCACCGTCAGGTCCGCCGCGAACCGGTCCGCCTGGAATGCCACCACCGCCCCCTTGATCGCGGTCGCCATCTGCTGGTCCTCACCGACCCGGAAAACGACAACGCCCTCCCGGAGCAGGAAATTGACCGGCCGGATGGCGGGCATCGCATTGTCCGTGTACACCACCCGGCCGAGGGAGACGCTGCCGAGCAAGCGCAGGCACTCACCGTGCCGCAAGGTCTCCGCACCGATCATTCCGCCCCTTTCCCCAGAACTCCTCGCCACCCGCCCGTCCCTGCGGTGTCCCGCAGAGCCCCACTGTGCTCGCGGTCCGGATCACACGCCAGGGGCCGAGCAGCGCGGACCGGGGTGACCGTCGGCCCCGGATTCAGGGACCAAAGCCTCTTCGAACTCCCGGTCACCCGGCACACGCTGTTGGCTTGGTGCGGGCCGGCAAGCCACGGTTCGCGAAGACTGGAGGCTGAGCAGATGACCATCCGACTTGGTCTTGGCCGGCCCTCTGGCGGCGCGCCCCGGAGCGACCGCGAGAGCACCGTGCACGCCCTGATCACCGGCAGCCAGATGCACACCGCGCTGCAGGCCGCCGCCCGGGTGCCTTCGGCCACCCCGGCCCGGCCATGGCGGACCGAGACCAGGGGTGACCGGATCGAGCTGCTGCTCGCCGAAGACCGGCTGCCGGGCGGCGGGGCGCAGACCCGTGAGGTGCTGCTGTCCTGCGGCGCGGTACTGCTGAACCTGCGGGTGGGCCTGCGCGCGGCCGGCCGCGGATCGGTCACGCACCTGCTGCCGAGCCGACGTCGGCCAGTGCACCTCGCCACCGTCTGGCTCAACGGCGCCCGCCCGACGACCCGCGCCGACCAGGCGCTCTACCAGGCCATCTCGCACTGCTGGCCGAACCGCCGCCCGTACGGCGAGCAGCCGTTGCCACCGGAACTGCGGCGGTCACTGGTCAAGGCCGCCCGCAGCGAGGGCGCGGAGCTGGTGCTGGACCGGCCGTCCGGCGAGGAGGACGAGCCGACGGTGGCGCGGCTCGTGCTGCGGGACGAGAGCATCCGCGGCTACCTCTGCGCCGGCCAGGCACTGCAGCGGGTGCTGCTCACCGCGACCGCCGCGGGGGCCGGTGCGGGCGTGCTCTACCAGCCGCTCACCGACGGCACGGAGAGCACCGAAAGCACAGTGCTGCGCCGCCTGCGCCACGACGCGGCACTGCCGGTGATCGTGCTCCGCTTCGGCTACGGCTCGTCCGCACAGCTTCCGGTGCCGGTCCAGCGCCCACCGCGACTCGCCTCGTGATACCGGGTCAGGGGTTCATCCGGTAGGTCCCGCTCAGCGCCGCGACCTCGGCCCAGACGCGGTCGAACCGACCGGCGTCCACCACCGGCTTGCGCACCGCGGCCAGCGCGAGCCGCTGCTGCGCCTCGGTGGAACCGGACTTGCCGTACAGCTCAACCGCGCCGGCCGAGAAGTCCCGCACCAGCACCTCGAAGATCTGGTCCAGCACGTCGTCCGCCAGCCCGGTGATCTCCGCCTGCTCGAGGACGAGCTGCCCGTAGACGACCAGGGTGAACAGCTCCGCCACGGCGAGCCCGAAGTCGAGGTCGGCCTGCTGGTCCGCGTCCGGGGTGGCCTTGGCCAGCAGCTCGACCAGTCCCTCGGCCTGTTCGGTGAACCTGGCCACGTTCGGCACGCCAGCCGAACGCGTGTACACCGCACGCCAGTCGTGGAAGCGCACCTTGGACAGTCCGCGGGCCGGTCCCTGGCGGAACAGGAACTCGTCGTCGGCCGCGTCCGCCCTGGTCGGCACCTCCGGGTAGCTCTCCGGCTGGAACAGGTACGCCGGCATGAACTTGGCGATCAGGGCCAGGTTCACCGCGACCGTGCCCTCCAGCTTCGGCAGGCCGTCCACGTCGGTCTTGGCCATCGCGAGATAGGTGTCCGCCTCGAAACCCTTGGCCGCCACCACATCCGCGACCAGGCCGATCACCCGCTGCGCCTCGGTGGTCACCTTCATCTTGGTGATCGGGTTGAACAGCAGGTACCGGCGGTCCTCGGCGTTCGCCGAACGGAAGTAGTCGATCGACCGGTCGGAGAACAGCCGCATCGCCACCAGCCGGGCGTAGGCGTCCACGAACTCCCTGCGCACATGCGGGAAGTCGGTGACCGGATTGCCGTAGAGCACCCGGTTGTGCGCGTGCGTGATCGCTTCGTAGAGCGAGTGCGTCGCCATCCCGATGCCGCCGAAGCACAGGTTGAACTTGCCGATGTTCACCGTGTTCAGCGCGGCGCTGAAGGCCTCGGCGCCGGTGTGCAGCAGATCCTCCTCGCGCACCGGGTAGTCCTCCAGCCGGAACTCCGCCACATACATCTGCGACGGCACCACGTTCTTCACCACGTGGTAGTTCGGGTGGTCCGAGTCGGCGTAGAAGAACACGTACTGGTCCTGGCCCTCGACCCCGTCCAGCCGGCCGAACACCGACACCGTGCCGGCGCAGTTGCCGTTGCCGATGTAGTACTTCGAGCCGTTGGCGAGGTAGCCGCCAGCGCCGTCCGGGGTCAGCACCAGGTCCGAGGAGTAGATGTCCGCGCCGTGCTCCTTTTCGGACAATCCGAACGCGCCGACTCCGCCGGCGGCCAGCGCGTCCGCGGCCCGCTTGCGGGCGGTCTCGTTCCCGCTCTGCCACACCGGGCCGAGGCCGAGAATGGTGACCTGCCACGGGTACCAGTAGTTGAGCCCGTAGAAGCCGAGGATTTCCGACAGCGCGGCGATCCGGCTGGTGTCCCAGCGCTTGTCCGGGTGGCCGTCTGCGTCGCCGGCGGGGGTGAGGAAGGTGGCGAACAACCCTTCCTTGCCGGCGAACTCCAGGAAGTCCGAGTAGAAGACCTTCGCGTGGTAGTCCTCGGTCAGCTTCGCCTTGCCGCGGCCTTCGAACCAGTCGATGGTGGCCCGGAGCAGCCGCCGGGTCTCCGCGTCGAACTGCCGCGGGTCGTAGGTGTGCGGGTTCAGCAGCGCTGCGGGCTGTTTGCCCATGGATGGCCTCCTCGCCGTCTTACTGGCGGGTAACTTACCACCACGCGCACGGTCGTGAGTGAAAAGTGTTCCTGGGGCAACACTTTTCACTCACGACGGTCATACTGGCCACACCGGTCACACCGCGCCGTTGTCCGCTTCCCAGCTGGCGTCCAGCAGGTCCTGGCGGGCGCGGGCCACCCTGGAGCGGATGGTGCCGACCGGGCAGCCGCACACGTCGGCCGCCTCCTGGTAGGACAGCCCGAGCACCTGGGTGAGCACCAGCACCTCCCGCCGGTCCGAGTCCAGCCCGGACAGCAGCAGGCGCAGCTCGACCAGGTCCTCGAAACCGCCGGTGCGCTGCTCGTTGCGGCGCTCCACCACGGACTCCCAGTCCGCGTCGCCGCTGATCCGGGGCCGCGCGGAAGCGGACCGGATGCTGTCCACCACGACCCGCCTTGCGATCGACAGCAGCCAGGTCCTGGACGAGGACCGCCCGGCGAACCGGCGCAGGCTGCCGAACGCCCGCAGATAGGTCTCCTGGGTGAGGTCGTCGGCCGAGCTGACATCGGCGAGATGCGCGACGAACCGCCAGACGTCGGCCTGCGTGGCCCGGACCCAGTCCTCCAGGGCACGCCGGTCGCCACGGGCGGCCGAGATGGCCATGGCGGTCACCCGCTCGTCGTGATCGCCGTCGCGCTGCCTCGACATGGCGACAGGTTATTACACGGGCCGCCGGGAACCGACGCGCGCCGAGGGCCGACTATCTAACCGTGCGATGTGAGGTATGCCGAGAAGCGCTGTCCGCCCGGCTGGACGGCGAGCAGGAACCGGTGCCGGCCGAAGCGGTCGACCGGCATCTCGCCGGCTGCCCTGGCTGCCGGTCCTACCAGGCCAGGGCCCAGTTGCTGCACCGGTCCATGACGCTGCGCCCGGCGCCGGCGGTGCCGGACCTGACCACGGTCATCCTGGACCGGACCCCCGCGCCACCCGCCGAGCGCTGGGCGTTGCGGATCGCGCTGGGCGTGGTCGCGATCGCCCAGCTGACCCTCGCCGTGTCCCAGCTGCTGGGAGCCGGGCACGCCGGGCATGCGGGCGGCCTCCAGCTCGGGCACCTCGACCACGAGAGCGCGGCTTGGAACCTGGCCGTCGGGGTCGGGCTGCTCTGGGCGGCGCTGCGGCCGCGGGCCGCCGTCGGGCAGCTGCCGGTGCTCGCCGGGTTCGTCGCGGTGCTGACCGTGCTCTCCACCGGCGACCTGATCAACCAGGCGGTCTCGGTGGGCCGGGTGCTCTCCCACGGCCTCGTCGTGCTCGGGCTGCTGCTGCTCTTCCTGGTGCACCGCCAGTACCGCGGCCACCACCCGCTGCCCGCCGGCTACGGCGACTCGTCGGGCACCGGGGACACCTCGGCGAGCACGACGGACGACGACCACGCGCTCGACTCCGGCGGCCGCGGGCCGCGGCGGGTGCACCGCTTCCACCGCCCGGCCAGCAAGCACCGTGCCGCATAGGGGTTGTTCTTCCGCGAGCCTGTAACGGGACCCGCTCGCCCTGCGAATCATGGGCGACGAGAACGAGGTGCCCTATGGTCCCCAGATCCCTGTTGCGGCGCGGTGCAGCGCTGGCCGGAGTCGTACTGCTCAGCGCCGGTATCGCCACGGCGAGTCCAGCGGCCGCGGCGGAACCCGAAGTGGAGGTGAGCGTTTCGCCGTCCACCGCGCAACCCGGTGACGTGCTGACCGTGACCGAAACGATCCGCAACCAGACCGGGGGCTCCATTCTCAACCCGACCGCCCGGTTGTTCAGCGAGCCGACCCCGATCACCGCCTACAGCACGCTGGAAGGCTGCACCGGCGCCGCCGTGTGCACCACAGTGGACGGTCCGGACGGGCCGGTGGGCTACCAGGCGGTGCTGGCCGCCGCGATGGACAACAACCAGGCCGTGACGGTCACCTTCACCCTGCGCCTCTCGGCCGAGCTCACCGAGCTCGACGAAACCCTGCTGGGACAGCTGTTCGGCCGGAACTACGCGACCGAGAAGACCCCGGGTCCCGCCCTCACCGTCCGGGCCGACGCGGACGCGTCCGTAAAACTGACCGGCACCCCGAAGTTCGGCCTGCTGGTGTCGCGCCTCGAGTTCACGGTCACGATCGGCAACGCCGGCCCGGCCCGGCTCCGCAACGCGAAGGTCACCACCACGCTGCCCGCCGGGCTGAACGCCAATGCGAGCGGCGCCTGTGCGGCGGGCGCCGCCGGAGTGGTCTGCACCGTGCCCGAACTGGCCGCCGGCGCGACCACCAAGCTCACCTTCTCGGTGCCGCTGAAGCTGCTCTCCCTTGGCCTGCCGTACCGGTTCACCGCGAGCCGTACCGCATCGGACAGCCACGATCCCAACCCCGCCAACGACACCGCGGCCACCACCTGTACCGTGCTGACCCCGCTACTGGCCGGCTGCGGCTGAGCCCGATATGCGAGGCTGGCGCGATGAGTGACCTCGAGCGCCGTTACCTCCAGGAACTGATCATCGCGGAGCTGGGCGTACCACGCACTTTCGACAGCGGCGCCGAGATCGAGCGGCGCGTCACCTTCCTAACCGAGACCCTGCGCACGTCCGGCGCGAACGGCCTGGTGCTCGGCATCAGCGGCGGGGTGGACTCCAGCACCGCCGGGCGGCTGTGCCAGCTCGCCGTGCAGCGGGTGCGGGACGGCGGCGGGGAGGCGACCTTCGTCGCGATGCGACTGCCCTACGGGGTGCAGGGCGACGAGGCGGACGCCCAGCGCTCGCTGGAGTTCATCCGGCCGGACCGGACGGTGACGGTGAACGTGAAACCGGCCAGTGACGCGATGTTCGAGTCGGTGCGACCGGAACTGTCGACCGCCGGGCGAGAGGACTTCCTGCTCGGCAACATCAAGGCCCGTCAGCGGATGATCGCCCAGTACGCGATCGGCGGCGACATCGGCGGGCTGGTGGTGGGCACCGACCACGCGGCCGAGGCGGTGATGGGCTTCTTCACCAAGTACGGCGACGGCGCCTGCGACCTGACCCCCCTGTCCGGGCTGACCAAACGGCGCGTCCGCGCACTGGCCACCGAGTTGGGCGCGCCGCCGGAGGTGGTGCAGAAGGTGCCGACCGCGGACCTGGAGTCCGATCAGCCCGGGCTGCCGGATGAAGACGCCTTCGGCATCGGCTACCACGAGATCGACGAGTTCCTGGAGGGAAACCCGGTGAGCGACAAGGCATACCGGACCATCCTGAGCTGGCACCGCCGCACCGCGCACAAGCGCGCGGTGCCGATCGCCTGCCCGTGACTCCTCAGGCGTGCAAGGGGACGTCCTCGGCGGTGTCGGCCACCGTGGCCGCCGTGGACACAGTGGCCGGCTCGGGTTCGCAGGGCAGCAGGCCCAGCCGGTAGCCGAGGGCGACCGCGTGCGTCCGGTTGTGCGCGGCCAGCTTGCTGAGCACGGACCGCACGTGGCAGCGCACGGTGTCCGTGCTCAGGTACAGCTGCCGCGCGATCGCGTCGTTGGTCATGCCCTCGGCCACCAGTACGAGCACGGTGTGCTCCCGTGCGCTGAGCGGGCGGCGCCCCGGCCCTGCGGCGGTGAGTTCTTCGGGTGAGCCGGGATAGTGGTGTCCCCGCCGGAAACACGTCCTCGCCATCGCCACCCGCAGTTCGGCCGCAGTGACGTCGGACGGCAGCAGCCCGCGCACCCCGGCCGCCCGCAGCGCGCGCAGCGTGTCCGCCCCGGCCGCACCGGAGAGCAGCACCAGCAGCGGCACCTCCGGGTGTCGCTCGCCGAGCCGGGTCGCCAGCCGCATCGCCTCCGGTGCCTCGGCGTGCGCGATCACCATCGCCGGACCGGTCGCGCCGATCAGCTCGAAGACGGCATCGACCGTGCCCGCCGGTGCCGCCGTGCTGAGTTCGGGCAGCGCCAGTGCCGCGTTGGCGGCGACCCCGAGACCGGAGATGGGATAGGGGTCGAACACCACGATCGTCCGGCCGTAGGTCCGGCCGTCAGTCCGGGCATGGCGGTTCGCCGGGTCATCCAACGCGCACCCCGGGCGCGTCGTCCAGCGCGACCGCGACCCCCAGTTCCGGATACACCTCCAGCGAGCGCAGCGACCGGTCCGCGCGCAGGGCCGCCAGTACGTCGTGGTCCGTGGCCACCAGCCGCAGCGGAACCTCCCGCACCTCCACCGCTTCGGAGACCCTTGCCAGTACCGACATCCGCAGCGGGGTCAGCCGGCGGGACGCGCTGAGGTCCACCACCACCGAGGTCAGTGGCGCGCCGGTGATCAGCGCGCAGATCAGGTCCACCACCCACCGGCCGCCGGAGAGCGAGTCCTCGTCGTAGGAAGCCTGCACCACGACGACGCCGTCCGCGTCCCGGCGCACGACTCGCAACCAGGGTCCGAGAATCTCTGCCATGGTTACCGTCCCCTTCTGACACGACGCCCGCGGGCTGCCAGGCGATCTTCGTGAACCCGGTCAACGACCGTCGGTGAATTTCGGTCCTGTGACGGACCGGACAAGGAGAATCAGTAACGTGAACAACTGTCGCCTTTCTTCGCTCCGGCGCAGGTGACAACGATCTTTCGCGCACGGCAAACGAAACCGGCAAAGGCGTAATTCAGCCGGGCGGACCTACTCAGACGGGTGAGCCGCAAGATGGTTGAAAGAGAAACTTCACGGTTTCCGGCAGAACCCAGCAGACAGGGATTCCGGTTTCCCTGCCAACACTATTCAGGGCGGCACGGCCGTCGTCCAGCCCCGGACGGCGGCAGAAAGGCGGCACTCTCGCGGGTTAACCCGGCGAGGGTGACTTCATCACTACCGTTGGCGATCGGATGGCTACCCAGTGCATCATCGGAACATGAGCTGGCTGGACCTGCTGACCGACCGATCGGCGCGCCGCTGGCTGTCCGCGGTGGCCGCCGAGCTGACCGCCGGCTGGGCCGCACTGGCCGCGGACCCCTCCCTGCACAAGGGTTTCGAACGGCATCTGCGCGGCGCCGCCGACTCGGTGCGCCGCGAGGAGGAACTCGTCCTGCGCACCTCCCCGGTGAGCCCGCTGGTCCTGCTCGCCAGTCACGCGCACGACGTCCGCGCCCTCGCGCTGCGCACCGGCTGGCGCCCGCCCGACGAGCCGGCGGACTGGACGCCCGGCGAGTGGACCGGGCTCCGGCTGCTCGCCTGCTACCGGCTGGCCGCCCGTGAACCGCGCGGACCCCGGCTGCCGGTCGCGCCGGAAGGTGTTCCGTTGCCGTCCTTCGCGCTTCCCGAGGCATTGCACGTTCACCACGCCGGCCCGGAATAGTTCCCGGCCACCCCCGAACTCCCCCGCCGAGACCCTTCCTTTATGCCTTTGCGCGACGATTACGGCACGTACCGCATCGGATCGGCCAGATATTCGTTGAAAGGTTTGTCGTCGGCTGGACACCCAGGCACGCGACGACGACGGATACGGGGAGCAGATATGACACTGGACCAGCACCCACCCGGGCCTCCCGGCCGGCTGCGCCGCCCGTCCGCCCAGCCGGCCGGACTGCGACGCCAGAAGAAGCAGCGGACGCACACCGCCCTGTGGTGCTCGGCGATGCGACTGTTCGCCGACCGCGGCATCACCAGAACCACCATCGCGGACATCGCCGAGTCGGTCGGCGTGTCCGAGCGGACCTTCTTCCGCTACTACCCGTCCAAGGAGAGCCTGGTCACCGGGATCACGAAGAAGTTCTGGGAAAGCTTCGTGACACTGGCCGCGCAGCGCCCGGCGGACGAGCCGATGCTGCGCTCGGTGAGCCTGAGCATCCACGCCGCCTACGCGACCACGTTCGAGACCGACGAGGTGGACGGCGACGTCCGGGACGGCATGCGGAACCTGCTGAAGGTGCTCGCCGCGGCGCCCGAGCTGAACCACACCAACAACCTGCAGATCGTGCAGGCGAAGAACCGGCTCGGCGAGCTGCTCTGCCGGCGGCACGGCACCGACGAAGATCCCCGCGCCTACGGGGAGGCGCACGCCGCGCTGGCCCTGGTGCGCGAGTCGACCTACTGGTGGGTTCGGGACCCGACCAGGACGATCGCCGGGATCTCCTACGACATGTACGAGTCGCTCAGCGGCGGGGTGATCAAGCTGGTTCAGGAACCGTCCAGGGTCAGCGCGGCCTCGGAAAGCGTGGTGTAGAGCTTGTTCTCGGTGAAGCCGGGACCGGTCTGCTCGCCGATGTAGACGTCCACGTGCCGGTCGCCGCCGAAGCCCGGGGTGAACTCGTCGCTGATCCGCCAGCTCGCCCCCGCCAGCAGCCCGCAGACCTCCGGATCGATCGCGGCGCCGTCCTCGGCCCTGCCGCAGTCGGCGATCCGGAATCGCCTGCCCGCCGGCAGCACCCCGGGATCGGCGGCGGCCGAGACGAATGGCTCCAGCGCGCGGCCGGCACTGTCGCGCGGCGCGCTGTCCAGCCAGTAGCCCACGTTGTGGGACCAGTTCAGGTATTTCCCGGCGTGCGGCCCGCTGGTGATCCGCCCGGTGCCCTCGTCCCGGACGGCCTCGGCGAAACCGCCGGGATAGCTGCCCAGGTCTGCGTCCCCGCGCTCGCAGTCCAGCACCGGGCAGCCGGTGACCGGTTCGAGTTCGCCGTCCTGGAAGGCTTCCACCGCGGTGTAGTACACGGTCACCAGCCAGTGCTCGGACCTGGCCGGCACCGGCTCGTCCCGCCCCGGCCGCCAGAGCAGCAGGCCGGCCAGCACGGCGATCGCCACCATCGCGCAGGCCGCGGCGAACAGCCCGCGGCGACCTGTCATCCGCGGCTCGCTTCCACGGCGGCGACCGGCACGTCCGGGACGGCGGCAGCCGCGGGACCGTCTTCGAGCAGTCGCTCGGTCTTGGTCCACGAGTTCCGCCCGGCCAACATCCGGAACAGCGCCCGCCACGTCGAGACCACGCCGAGGAACAGGAAAAGCGGGTACAGCAGGCCCGCCAGCAGGCAGCGGTACAGCGGTTCTTCGCGCAGCCGGTACCGGTACACCACCGCCCAGATCAGACCGGGCACCAGCAGCATCGCCAGCCAGACCACCCCCGCCACCGGCAACGCCGAGCCGGCCGCGACCAGCCCGCCCAGGGTGCCGCCGGTGGCCACCGCGACCGCGGACGCCACCAGCACTCCGCACACCAGCAAGGAAAACGGCACGGTCAGCCAGGGCGTGACCAGATAGAGACCGAAGTCGACCAGCCCGACGCTGCCGACGAACCTGGACATCGAAAGCCGGCGCAGGTGTCCGGCGCACTGCAGGTTGCCCTGCGCCCAGCGAGCGCGCTGGCGGAGCAGCCGGCGCACATCGGTCAGCCCCTGCTGCGTCACCCACGCGGTTTTGGTGTAGCGCAACCGAATCCCGGCCAGGTGCAGCCGCAGCCCGAGTTCGAGGTCTTCGACGAGGCACTTGGACCACGGCGCCGGATCGAACCTGGCCAGCACGGACAGCCTGGTGAACTGCCCGTTGCCGCCCATGCCGACGCTGCCGAGCAGGTCCCGCAGCGACTGCGACGCGTCCGCGACCACGCCGAACTCGAGGTCCTGCAACAGGGCCAGCACGTTGCTGCGGTTGTGGATGCGCACCCGGCACTGCACCGCGCCGACCGAGCGTTCCGCGAACAGCTTGGCGATCTCCCCCAGCATGCCGGGGCTGCCACGGCCGTCGCCGTCGATCACACCGACCACGGTCCGGCTCACCGAGCCCTCTTCCTTCGCCGCCGCGAGGATGTGGCGGTAGGCCGCGTTGAGCGCCTCTCCCTTGCCCTGTCTGGCTTCTGGCGGGTCGCGGCGCAGTACGTGCAGCCGCGGGTCGGCGATCCCGGCGAGCACCTCCGGGGTGGCGTCGTCCGAGCCGTCGTCCACCACCAGCACCCGGACCGGGGTGCCGGCGGCGCCCAGGGACAAGGCGTTGAGCACGGTCTTGCCGACCACCCGCTCCTCGTTCAGCGCCGGGATGATGATCCAGAACGTCAGCTGCTCGTTGGGCGGCGCGTCCGGCCGTCGCGGCCGGGGCACCCGCCAGGTGAACGCCGCCAGCACCAGGTTGTGCACCGGCCACCACAGCAGCAGCACGGCCATCAGCACGGAGGAGACCGGCCCGGTCAAAGCCGGTGCGCCGGTGCGGAGCCGGTGCGCTGCCGCAGCCGCAGCGAACGGGTGGCGAGCGCACTCATCAGCAGCGCGGCCACTCCGGCCGCGATCAGCATCCAGTAGGGCCCCCCGACCACTCCCACCCCGGCCACCGAGACCGTGGCAGGAAACACCCTGACCACTGACATTTTTCCTCCGTTAGAGTTCCTCGGCGCACCGGCTACCCAGAGTGCGTCGAGCAGGAATTACGCGCGTATCGCTCACTCATTCGAGTTGTGCCTGAGGTATGTTACAAACATCGAAAGCGCTGCGTAGCGTTCTTGATCACCCTGTCGGGAAAACGCCCTAGAACAACCCGTCACAAACCTTGTAAAAACTGTCATTGGAGTGTATTTAGGTGAGCACGCAGCCGGAGGCGAAGAAACCAGAGATCTGGCTTGTCGCAGGTACCCGCCCGGAGGCGGTGAAACTGGCTCCGGTCGCGAAGGCACTCACCCAAGTGGGTCGGCTGCGGCCTGTGATGGTGGCCACCGGCCAGCACCCGGCCATGGTCGACCAGGCCTTGGCCGCTTTCGGAATGGCACCGGACGAAAGGCTCACCCTCGACCGCGCGGACGGCGGGCAGCCCGAACTCTTCGCTCAGCTCATCACCGGACTGGATCGGCTCGCCGCCCGGCGCGAGCCGGCGGCCGTGCTCGTACAGGGCGACACCACCACAACACTGGCCGGCACGATGGTCGCATTCTGGCGACGAATTCCCATCATTCACCTGGAAGCCGGATTGCGTTCCTTCGACCTCGATGCTCCGTTTCCTGAGGAACTGAATCGCAGAATGATCTCCCAGGCCGCCGGTCTGCATCTGGCGCCGACCGCGGACGCCGCGAAGAACCTGCTGGACGGCGGCGCCGACCCGGACCGCGTGCTGGTGACCGGCAATACCGTGGTGGACGCCATTCTCGCGGTCACCGACCGCCCGGTGCGGTTCACCGACCCGGCGCTGGCCGACGTCGTGGAGAACGCCACCCGCGGCCACCACAAACTGATGCTGGTCACCGCGCACCGCCGCGAATCCTGGGGCCAGCCGCTTTCACAGGTGCTGTCTGCGGTGGCCGAGCTGGTGGCGTCCGACGAAGACCTCCAGGTGGTGCTCCCGGTGCACCCGAACCCGGAGGTGCGGCGGCTGGTTTCGGCCGCGCTCGGCGCCACGCCGCGCATCCTGCTCACCGAGCCGCTGCCCTACCAGGAGCTCGCGGCGGTGCTCGCGGCGAGCACCCTGGTGCTGTCCGACTCCGGCGGCATCCAGGAGGAGGCGCCCACCTTCGGCGTGCCGGTGCTGGTGCTGCGCGAGGTCACCGAGCGGATGGAGGCGGTCGACGCGGGCTGCGCCGCGCTGGTCGGCACCGACCGCGAGCTGATCGTGCGCACCGCCTCGCGGCTGCTGGCCGACGCCACCGCCAGGGCGGCCATGATGAGCGCGGGCAACCCCTTCGGCGACGGCCTCGCGGCCGAGCGCACCGAACGCGCGCTGGGCTGGCTGCTCGGCCTCGATCCATGGCTGCCCGCCCCGTTCGAGCACCTGACGGCGCTGGCCGACGACTCGACCCGCCCGTGAGCACGATGCCCGGCCGCGTCCTCTCGTTCCACCGCCGCCTGCCCGCCGCGCTGCGGCTGGTCGTGCTGGCCGCGGTGCTCGTGCTCGTCGCGGTGCTCGTCCTGCGGGTCACGTCGCGGCCAGCCGGCCAGGCCAGCGCGCCCGCCGATCCGGTGCCGTTGACCGGGCCCGCCGCGGCGGCCGGCAACGCGGGTGCCGCCGGGCCGGGCGGCCGGGACGACCGGCGCACCCTGGTGCTCTACGACGACGGCAGGCGCGCCGGGCTGCCCCACGCCGCCGCCGAGGACGTGGCGCAGGCCGAGGCCTACGCGATGTTCACCGCCAACCTCGTCTCCAGGGCCACCGCCTGGGACCTGCTCCCGGCCGCGGACTACCGGCGCGGCAAGGCGATGGACTATGCGTCCCTGGTGTACATCGGCTCGGTTTACGACGGCGAGCTGCCCGCGGAGTTCAGCGCGGACGTGCTCGGCTCGCCGGTGCCGGTGCTCTGGATCGGCGCCAACATCTGGCAGCTCTTCGACCGGGTGCCCGGCGCCGCCGGGCGGCTCGGCTGGACCCAGACCGGCTACCGCGCCGACTCACCGTCCGAAGTGGACTACAAGGGGACCGCGCTGCGCCGGGACCCGGCCGCGGGCACCGGGGTGCTCGGCATCAACGTGACCGACGCGCGCAAGGCGACCGTGCTGGCCGAGGCGAAGGCCGGGCAGCACAGCACGCCGTGGGCGGTCCGCGCCGGCACGCTGACCTACCTCGCCGAGGTGCCCTACGCCTACACCGGCGCGGGTGACCGTTATCTCGCCGCCGCCGATATCTTGCTCGGCACTCTGGCCCCGGACACCGCGGAACGGCACCGCGCGCTGGTCCGGATCGAGGACGTCGGGCCGCGCACCGACCCCGCGCAGATCCGGGCGATCACCTCGTATCTGGCCTCGAAGAAGGTGCCGTTCTCGCTGGCGGTCTACCCGTACTACACGGACCCGCTCGGCAAGGCGAACAACGGGCAGCCCACCTTCGCCAGGCTGGTGGACAGCCCCGATCTCGTCGACGCGCTGCGCGAGGCCACCGAGCGGGGCGCCACCCTGCTCATGCACGGCTACAGCCACCAGTACCGCGAACAGCCCAACCCCTACGACGGGGTGAGCGCCGCCGACTTCGAGTTCTTCCGCGCTGCGCTGGACCAGGACGACAACGTGCGGCTCTCCGGCCCGGTGCCGGAGGACTCCCCGCAGTGGTTCAGCGACCGGATCGCCACCGGGCTCGGCGAGTTCGCCAGGGTCGGCCTGCCGAGGCCCGCGTTCTTCGAGTTCCCGCACTACGCCGGCTCCGCGGCCGACTACCAGGCCGTCACGCCGATCTTCGGCGCCAGGTACGACCGGGGCAGCTACTACGCCGGTTTCTGCCCTGGTGGCAAATGCGGCTCGAGCACCGTTTCGTACCAGGAGGTCTACGGGCAGTTCTTCCCGTACCCGGTGCGGGACGTGTACGGCGCGGTCGTGGTGCCGGAGAACATCGGCAACGTCGCACCGTCCTCGTTCAACCAGCACTCGGCCAGGTCCGGGGCGGAAATGGTGGCCGACGCCGCCACCGCCAGGGTGGTGCGGGACAACGTGGCGAGTTTCTTCTACCACCCGTTCCTCGGCACCGACGGCCTGGCCGCGCTGGTGGACGGCATCAGCGGCCTCGGTTACCAGTTCGCCTCACCAGGCGACGTTCTCCGCGGCTGACCCCCTTTTCGATCCACCCCTTCTGAAAGGCGGGATATCTTGGCTGGCTCACGAAGAACCATGCGGACCGTGCTCGCGGCGGTCGTCCTGTTGCTCGCCGTACCCGGCACTGCACGGGCCGCCGAACCTGCGCCGTCCTACCCCGGCGCGCCCGGTTCGGACCCGGGCCGCAGGACACTGGTGCTCTACGACACCACCGGCCCCTACGGCTGGCTCGGCGAGCCGTACGCGGTCCAAATAGGACAACTGGCCTCGCACGGCGGAAGCTGGGCGATGCGGCCGGTGACCCAGTACACCAAGGGCGAACTGGCCGGCTACACGTCGGTGATCTACGCCGGGTCCACCTACGACGAGCCGCTGCCGTCGGCGTTCCTGGACGACGTGCTCGGCGGCACCCGCCCGGTGCTGTGGCTGAACGACAACATCTGGCAGCTCGAAGCCAGGGCCGGTGACTTCCCCGCCCGGTACGGCTGGGAGCCGGACGAGTTCGACACCAGCACGGTGCGCACCATCCGGTACCGCGGCGCGTCGCTGAGCCGAAGTGAGCTCGCCGCGCCGAGCGGCATCCTGCGCCCGGAAATCGACGACCCGGCCCTGGTCACCACCGTGGGCACGGCGGTCCGCCCGGACGGCAGCACCTTTCCCTGGGGGGTGCGCTCCGGCGCGCTGACCTACATCGGTGAGATCCCGTTGTCCTACATCGGCGAGGGCGACCGCTACCTGGCGCTGGCGGACGTGGTCAGCGGGCTGGTCCGGCCGGGGGCGCCGGACCGCAAGCGCGCGCTGGTGCGGATCGAGGACGTCGGCCCGGACGCCGATCCGGCCGAGCTGCGGGCGATCACGGACTACCTGCACAGCAAGCGGGTGCCGTTCTCTCTCGCGGTGTACCCGCGCTACGAAGACCCGAAGGGCGTCTACCACAACGGGGTCCCGACCCGGATGGACCTGCGCGAGGTGCCCGAGGTGGTGCAGGCGCTGCGGTACGCCGAGGCGCGCGGCGGCACGCTGCTGATGCACGGCTACACCCACCAGTACGAGACGGTGGACAATCCCTACGACGCGGTCAGCGCGGACGACTTCGAGTTCTACGGCGCGCACGTGGACGAAGCGGACTACGTAAGGCTGGACGGGCCGGTGCCCAAGGACTCCGCGCTCTGGGCCACCGGCCGAGTCATCGCGTCCAGGGGCGCGTTCCGGGCCGCCGGCCTGGCCGAGCCGACCATCTTCGAACCGCCGCACTACGCCGCTTCGGCGGTGGACTACCAGGTGTTCAACCAGCAGTTCGGCCTGCGCTACGACCGGGGGCTGTACTTTCCCGGCTGGTGCCCCGCTGGGAAGTGCGGTTCCGGCCAGCCGGACTACACCCGCGAGTACGGCCAGTACTTTCCTTACCTGGTAAGGGATGTCTACGGCTCGACGGTGATCCCCGAGGGTCTCGGCAACGTCGAGCTCGAAGAGATGAACCACCATCCGCCGCGATTGCCGGCGGAGATCGTGGCGGCCGCGAAGGCGAACCTCGCGGTCACCGACGGGACGGCCAGCTTCTTCTACCACCCGTACCTGGGCGTGGACGACCTCCGCAAGGTCGTGGAGGGCATCCAGGGCCTCGGCTACCAGTTCGTCCCCGCCGGCGAGGTGGCGAAGGGCTAACCGTTCTCGCGGGCTTCGATCAGCTTCGCGAGGTTCTCCTGGGACCATTCGCACAGGGCGGCCATCGGCTTGCGCAGGCTGCGGCCGAGTTCGGTCAGCTCGTACTCGACCCTGGGCGGAATCTCGGGGTAGGCGGTGCGGGTGATCAGCCTGTCCCGCTCCATCGCCCGCAGTGATTCGGTGAGCACCTTGGGAGTGATGCCGCGCAGGGGCACCTGCAGTTCGGAGAAGCGCCGCGGGCCGTCAAGCAGGCAGGTGATGATCTTTGACGTCCACTTGTCGCCGATCCGGAACAGCGGGGTGATCGGCGCGCAGCCGGCGAACAGGTCAGGGTCCAGTGGTGTGCTCACCCTGCCCAAGGTACGTAACTATCGTTGCGGTAACCATCACCTCCGCGGCTACCTTCGCGGCAGGCCGGCGAAAGCGCCGGCCACGGCGGACGGAGTGGCCATCATGGACAGGATCGTGGTTTTCGGCGCGGGCGGACGGGCCGGCAGGCGGATCGTGGCCGAGGCGGTCGACCACGGCCATCAGGTCACCGCTGTGGTCCGCGACCCCGCACGGCACGACTTTCCCGCCGACGTGACCGTGGCAGCCGGTGACGTGACCGACGCGGACAGCGTGGCGGCGGCCGCGGCGGGCCACGACGTGGCGATCAGTACCGTCTACCGGGCGGATGTGGACGCCCGGGAGTTCTACGCCTCGGCCGCGCGAGCCCTGCTGGACGGGTTGAAGCGGGCGGGCACCGAGCGGCTGCTGGTGGTCGGCATCGGGTCCTTGCTGGAAACCGCGCCGGGGGTCCGAGTGCTGGACGCACCCGATTTCCCGGCCGAGGCCAGGGTGTTCTCGCTGGGACATGCGGCGGGGTTGGAGGTGCTCCAGGCGGGCGAGTTGGACTGGGTGATGTTCGCGCCGCCGCCGGTGGTGCTGGGCGACGGGGACGCGCGTGCGGGGAGGTACCGGGTGGGTGGGGTTTCGGTTCTGCCGGCTTCGGAGGGGTTCTCGTACTCGGATCTTGCGGTGGTTGTGGTGCGGGAGGTTGGTTCTCCTTCTTGTTCTCGTTCTCTTGTGGCTGTGGGATATTCGGGGTAGCCCGGTTTTGTCGGGGGTCGCCGATAGAATTATGGGCATGGACAAAGACCAGGCTTGCGAGTTGTTGAAGGACATTCAGGTTATTCAGGAGCAGAAGTGCCGGTTGGAGGCGGCACAGCTCCGGTTGGTAGCGCGGTTGAACGAGGTCGAAGAAAGAACCAGAGGGGTGCCAGCGGAGTTGGCGCTCGGGCTGGCGATCACGAAGAACATGGCCGGTAAGCAGGTCGCGCTCGCCGAGGCATTGGCGACACGGTTACCGAAAACGTTGCAGGCCATGGAATCCGGGGTCATCGATGGGTACAAAGCCTCCAAGATCTTCGATGCCACCGCCGCACTCTCCGATGAGAAGGCCCGCGAAGTCGACGCTGTGATGGGCGATCGACTGGCGGGCAAGAACCCCTCCGGCCTGCGGCGGGCAGTGAACCGAGTGGTCGCCCGAATCGACCCGAACGGACACGCCGCCCGGACCCTGCGCCGCCACCTGGGCCGCAAAGTTGAGCTGGTGCACCAAGGCAAAGGCATGTCCACCCTGATTGTCGATGTTCCAGTGGAAGTCGGCACAGCGATCTACGCCCGCACCGACCGCGAAGCCCGCACCCTCAAGGTCAAAGGCGAGCCCCGCACACTGGACCAGCTTCGGGCCGACGTGCTCGCCGACCGGTGCCTCCGCGAACGCGGCACATCGCGTAACCCCAAGGCCGGTGTGTACCCACTATGCCGACTTCGCCACCCTGGCCAGGTCGAACAACAACCCCGCCGAACTCGCCGACACCGGCCCCATCCTCACCCGGCAAGCCAAGGAAATCGCCTACAACCTGTGAACGGGAGCGATGCCATGTACCAAGTGGACGGTGCCTTTGGAGTCCGTCCATAACGGACAAGATCCTCACCGCCTGGCGACGGCGATCAGGTGTGCGCTCGCGCCGAGAACACTGGGTTCCGACTCCACCGCCCTGACCGCATCCAGGATCGCAGCCCGGCCGTCCGGCGTCTCCCAACGATCGGCGAGTTGGGGCAGCCAGCAGGCGATGCCCTCCACGCCGACCACTTCGAGCACCTCGAGCCCGGCGTCCGCGCATTCGCCGCGTAGTTCTTCGGGCTGGTGAAAGTATGCCGTGGTGAACCAGCGCGGGTTCTCCGCCTCATTGCGATGCTGACCGTCGACCAGATCCGCCGCCACGATCCGACGGAAATCGGGGTCGAAGAACGCGCCACCGCTGAGGCCGTCGAACAAGGACGCGAACCGGGAGATCGCGGCCGCGAACACCAAGCCGCCGGGGCGAACCGCGCGAGCGGCCTCGCTCAGCGCGATCACCCGGTCTTCGCGGGTCGTGAGGTGATAGAGCGGGCCCAGCAGCAACGCGGCGTCGAAACCGGCGTCCGGGACCGGCAGCACGCGGGCGTCACCGAGCGATGCGGTCACGCCCGGCAGCCGCTGCGCCTGTTCGACATGTTCGGGACCACGTCGAACAGTTCGACTTCATGCCCGTCGTCGGCGAGCCATGCGGCATGCACCCCGGTGCCCCCACCGATGTCCAGCACCCGCGACGGTGCGCCGGGCAGGTGCCGGCGCAGGATCTCCTGCGTCCGGAGCAACTCCAGCCTGCCAAGGCCGTCGATGATCCGCGCGCCCTCGTCGATGGTGCGGTAGTGCGCGAGGATCTCGGCGGGGATGTCGTTCATGCGCTCGCATGCTAGGACCCCGCCGGGCCTGCCCGCAGCCGAATATCAGGCCTTCTGCAGGCCCGGCTTGCCGGCCTGGACCACGTAGCTCACGTCCGTCTTGATCACCACTTTGGCCGGGTCCCGCTCCAGCGCGTTGGACACCGTCACGAAGTCCGCCTTCATCTGCTGCGGGGTCGCAGTCACCCGCACATACCCGCGTTCGCCCTTGCAGTACTTCACATGCGGGTTGTTCGCGTACCACCCGGCGGTCGGCGGGGCGGACCCCGCGCTGGTGCTGGTCACCGAAGTGGACACCAGCTCGGAACCCACGATCGGGTCGCTGTGGTCGAAGTAGTCCTGGCGCAGGTCGGCCGCCCAGTGCCGGTGCACGTCCCCGGTCAGCACGATCGGGTTCGGCACCTTGCGGTCCACCCAACCCTTGGTGATCCGGTCCCGCGAACCCTGGTAGCCGTTCCACGAGTCCGGCGACTCACAGGTGGAACTCTTGCCGTCGCCGTCCCGCTGGGCGAAGAACACCTGCTGGCCGAGGAAGTCCCAGGTGCACGGATGCGTCTCGAAAGCCTTGAGCAACCACTGTTCCTGCGCGCTCCCGGTGATCGTCCGCTTCGGATCGCGCATGGTCGTGCAGTTGTCCCCGGTGGCCTGCGCGTTCCGGTACTGCCGGGTGTCCATCATGTGGAAGCGGGCCAGATTGCCCCAGGCGAGCTGGCGGTACAGCTGGATCGACGCGCCACTGGGCTTCGCGGTGGACCGGATCGGCATGTGCTCGTAGAACGCCTGGAAACCCGCCGTCTTGCGGGCCGTGCTGGCCGGGGCGGTGGTGGCGTTCCAGTTGTTCATCACCTCGTGGTCGTCGAACACCGTGATCCACGGCGCCACCGCGTGCGCGGCCTGGAGGTCTGCGTCGGTCTTGTGCTGGCCGTGCCGGGCCCGGTAGAGCGCCAGCGTGGCGGTGTCCTCCGGTACCGCGAGCCCGCGCACCTTCAGCTCGGGTCCGCGGCCCGAGGGCTTCTCGTAGATGTAGTCGCCCATGAACAACACCAGCTCCGGGTTGTCCGCGACGATCCCGCGGTGCGCGTGGTACCAGCCCTCCTCCCAGTGCTGGCAGGACGCGAAGCAGTACTTCAGCTGGTTGACCGCGGCTCCGGCGGCCGGCGCGGTGCGGGTCCGCCCGACCGGGGAGATGAAGCCCTCGGTCTTGAACCGGTAGAAGTACTCGCGTCCCGGCTCCAGGCCGACCGGCTCGATGTGCACGCTGTGCGCCTGTGCCCGCACCGCCGCCGCTGTCCCGTGCTGCACGACCGAACCGAAGGCCTGGTCGTTCGCCAACTCCCACTCGACGTTGTACGTCGCGTCGGGCATGCCGCCGAAGCCGTCCGGGTTCAGCGGCGCGGGAGCGAGGCGGGTCCACAGCACCACGCTGTCGGGCAGCGGGTCACCCGAGGCCACCCCCAGTTGGAACGGGTCCCGGATCGCGGGTGCTGCGGCGGTCGTCCTGGCACTCGCCCAGGACGGGATCGAGGAGGGCAGGGTGACCGCGCCCGAAACGGCTGCGGCGAGCCCGCCGAGCAAAACCCGTCGCCTGTTCACCGTGGCCATGTGAATTCCCTCCGAAACACCTCAGTAACACCTTCAGTGCAGAAATTGAATTTTCAAGATGCGTAATCTGTCAGTCCACCACTGCAGTTCTGCAGAATCGGGTTCGTCGCGGAATAGTCCGCGATGCAGACCTTGTAGTAGACCCAACTCCCCTTCGGCACGTTCACCGCCTTGTCGACGCTGGTTCCGTTGCCGTTGGAGTTCCACACATAAAGTGGGCCGGCGCCGCCTTCGAGCCAATAAGCCACCACGGCGGACTTACCGTCACCGGCCCGGTCGTAGACGATGAAGTGCGCGTCCGAGGAACGGAACTGCGCCTCCCCCGCGCAGGCGCCGGTGGAGCATTCGGCGCTTCCGCTGCCCACCCCGCAGTCCGGGGCGATCCGCCCGGCCGGGGTGGACTTGACATAGCTGTGGGAGATGTAGCCGCGCAACGCGGGCACGTAATCCCAGATGGTGCTGGTGCCCAGCGGACCGCTGACCGAGCTTCCGATGGTCTGGCAGTCGATGGTCACGGTTGCGCCATTTGCCACCGTGCCCACCGCGGTGGCACTGGTAGTGGGCGCCCGCCGGACATTCAGCGGATCACCGGCGGTCTGCACGGTTCCGCTTGCCGCCAGCGCCGGAAACGCGCTGACCAGGAGAAAACCACTCGCGGCGGCCAGTATCGCGGCCGTCCGACCAGCCCGTCGCCGGAACGTGGAACGCATCATACGATCAGCGTCACTCACAGGTGTACACGACGCGTACAAACATGGGATCATCGTTTACGTTCTGGCCATCCCAATGGTGCTAGCTATCTGGCACAACCCGACTTACCATCCGATTGGATTGGGGCTCCTGCGCACGGGCGGTAATAGTGATTGCGATTTCCTTCCGCGTTTTGGGCCCGCTCGAGGTCACCGTGGCCGGGCGGGCCGTTCCGCTCGGCGGGCCGAAACCGCGCATGCTGCTGGCCGCACTGCTGATGCAACCGAATGTGGCAGTCTCCACAGACCAGTTGATCGAGGTGTTGTGGCCGAGCAGCACCCCGCGCTCCGCTTCGGCGAACGTGCGCACCTATGTGCATTCGCTGCGGAGGCGGCTCGCCGAAAGCGCCGCTGAACTGGCCGAACGCATTCAGAGCCGGTCCTCGGGCTACATCCTGACCGCCGCGCCGGGCGAACTGGACCTGGCCGTGTTCGAGGACCTGGTGGCCACCGCGCAGCGGGCACTGTCCGAAAACGACCCGAAAACCGCACTTGCGCTCCTTGACGACGCCGACCGGCTGTGGCGCGGCGACGTGCTGGAGGACCTGCCGCACAGCCATATCTGGGGCTCCACCCTGGCCAGGCTGAGTGAGCTGCGGTTGTCCGTGCAGGAACAGCGGCTGAAGATCCGGATCGAACTCGGCGAGCACCACGACGCGGTGGTCGAGCTGCGCGGACTGCTCGCCGCCCATCCGCTGCGCGAGGAGCTGTGGCAGCAGCTGATCCTGGCGCTGGAGGCGGGCGGGCGCAAAGCCGAAGCCCTGCAGGCTTACGGACAGGTCGAGCGGATCCTGCGGGACGAGCTGGACGCCCAGCCGGGTCCGGAGCTGCGCCGGTTGCGGGCCGGGCTGGCCGGTACCGGGCCGACCAAGGCGCCGCCGAAGCCGCCGTCGGCGTTCCCGGTCTGCCAGCTCCCGCTCGACCTACCCGACTTCACCGGCCGGGACGACCTGGTAGCGGACCTGGTCGACCGGCTGCGGAACCGGCGAGACTGCGATCAGCCCGCCGTGCTGGTGCTCTCCGGCGCGCCCGGGGTCGGCAAGTCCGCGATGGCCGTGCGGGTGGCGCATGCGGTACGTGCGGAGTTCCCGGACGGGCAGCTGCATCTCGACCTCGGCGGCACCTCGGTGGCCCCGCGCACGCCGATGGACGTGCTGCCGGAACTGCTGCGCGCACTCGGCGTGCCGGACGCGGGGATGCCGCGCGGACTCGCCGAACGCGCCGCGCTGCTGCGGTCCAGGCTGGCCCGCCGCCGCCTGTGCCTGGTCTTCGACGACGCGGCGAACGCGGCGCAGGTCCGCCCGCTGCTGCCGGGCAGCGGCGGCTGCGCGGTGCTGGTCACCAGCAGGGCCCGGATGCCCGACCTGGCCGGCGCCCGGCCGGTGGACGTGGACGTGCTGCCCGCCGCCGAGGCCGAACGGCTGCTGGCCGGCATCGTCGGCGCCGGGCGGACCGCCGCCGAACCGGACAGCGCGGAGGCGATCCTGCGCTGCTGCGGCTACCTGCCGTTGGCGATCAGGGTGGTCGGCGCGAAGCTGACGCACCGACCGGGCTGGACCCTGCGCGTGCTGGCCGAGCGGCTGCGCGACGAGCACCGGCGGCTGGACGAGCTGCGGGTCGGTGACCTGGCGGTCCGGGCCAGCGTCACACTCAGCTATGACCAGCTGCCGCCGGACGCGGCGCGCGCCTTCCGCGGGCTCGGCGCGCTGGGCCCGGTGCAGTTCCCCGGCTGGGTGGTGGCCGCGCTGCTGGACCGCCCGTCCGCCGAGGACGTGCTGGACGTGCTGGTGGACGCGCACCTGGTCGAACTGGTCGGCTCGGACGGCTGCGGTCAGCCGCGCTACCGCCTGCACGACCTGCTGCGCTGCTACGCCGCGGAACAGGCCGCCCGCGACGACCAGGCCGAGCACCGGGACGCGCAGCGCCGCGTCATCGAGGGCTATCTGGCGATGGCCATCACCGCCGGCGAACGCATGCCCATCCACTTCTTCGGCGTGGTGGCGGTGGACGGCCGGGACGAGCTGTGGTGCCCGGAGCGCCCGGACGAGCTCGCGGCCGAGCCGGCGGACTGGTTCGAGGCCGAACGGCGAACCGCGGTGGACCTGGTCGACCTGGCCGCGCGGGAAGGGTTCGACGCGCTGGCCTGGCGGCTGACCACGGCGTTCACCCCGTACTTCGACCTGCGCGGGCACCACGAGGACTGGCACCACACGCACGCGGTCGCGGTCGCCGCGGCCGGGCGGACCGCGGACCTGCGCGGCAAGGCGATCCTGCTGCGCAACCTCGGCCAGGTGCACATCTACCAGGACGACTACGTCAAGGCGCTGACCGCGTTCGAGGAGTCCCGCCGGCTGTTCGGGCTGGTCGCGGACGACCGGGGGGCGGCAACCGCGCTCGCCGGGCTAGCCACCGCGCTGCGCTTCCAGGGCGAGCACGAACGTTCCCTCGACCACTGCTACCAGGCGCTGAGCCTGTTCATCCGGGTCGGCGACCAGCACGGCGAGGCGGTGGCCAGGATCGGCGTCGGCGCGGCCAGGCTGGCGCAGGGCTGCTACTCCTCGGCGGGCCGGTGGTTCACCGAGGCATACCAGCTGGCCGCGGCCATCGGCGACCGGCACCGCGAGGCGCACGCGCTGAAGCGGCTGGCCATGCTGCACCAGCACCGCGGCAACCTGGCCGCGGCCAGGGAGGACGTGGACAGGGCGATCGCCATCTTCAACGAGCTCGGCGACGACCACTGCGTCGGCTACGCGCATCAGCACCTCGGCGAGCTGTACCTGTGCAGCGGCGAGCTGGCGCACGCCAGGCTGCTGCTGGTGAACTCGCTGAGCGTGCACCGGCGCAACGGCGACCGCCGCTCCGAGGCCGAGGTGGCCGAGCGGCTCGGCGAGCTGCACGACGCGCTCGGCCAGGCCGACCGGTCCCGCGGCTACTACGAGCGGGCGATGGCGATCTGGCGTGAGCTCTCCGCCGGTCCCCAGGAGTCGGCGCTCGCCCTGCGGCTGCGGGCCACCACCAACGGCACAGCCGCGCAACTGGCCTGAAGCCGTTCCCGCGCACATCACCTGAACGGGAAAAGCGCGCCCGATTCCGCACCGACGGAAAACCGCTATAAAAAGCCGGGCCGATCGCGTCGGGAAACCGAGCGAACCTGCCAGAGCTACAGCACGCGCTGTCACCGTTCGGACAGTACTTCGCCAGATTCCGGCCACGTTTGTATCGATCGTGTACATGCGCGACGCACACTCCGCTTTGTATCCGGCACCGCCGGTTACCAATACCTCCATGTGGTGGAAAGGAGCCCGGCATGGTCCGGTCTTCGGTGTCCCGGTCGCCTGGCCGCTTCCCCCGGCTCAGGCGCCTGACCGCGGCCGCCGTGCTCGCTCCGGTCGCCGTGCTGATTCCGGCCGGAACCGCGACGGCTCAGGCCGGGCCGGGCATCGGCTGGCAGGCCGACCTTTCCACTGTGGACGGGGATGACGTCAACGTCCGGTTCGACGGCGCACTGCGCCTGACCGAGCCCCGCACGGGCCCGGCCGGTGACCACGGTGATCTCAGCGACCTCGGCGACCTCGGTGACCACGGAGCCGGGCACGAAGGTCAGCTGCTGCTCCCCGAGCGCGCACTGGACCGGCCGGTCGACCGGATCCGCGCGGAGGTCGACGCGGTGACCCCGGCGGGTTCGGCAGTGCACGTGTCCGTGCGGGGCAGGCTGGACGAGCGGACGTGGACCGAGTGGCAGCCGGCGCCCGCGGTGCTGCCCCGGCCGGTGCGGGCCGTGCAGGTCCGGATCGAACTTCGTTCGGGCAACCCCGCGGGCGCCTCGCCGGTGGTGTCCGCGGTCCGGCTCACCGGCGAGAACAGCGGCAGCACGGCCGCGCCAAGGGCCGCCGTCGCCGAACCGCTCACCTACCGGGTGTTCGCCACCCGCGAGGGCCTGGTCGGCGGGCAGACCGCGAACGGGCACATCATCACCGCACGCGACCACTTCGTCTCCTTTCCTTCCGGAAAGTCGCTGTCTCCCAAGGGAACCGGCGACTACACGGTGCGGGTCTGCCGGGAAGACCGCAGCCGCTGCGAATACGCGCCGGTCTGGGAGAAGGGGCCGTGGAACATCCGTGACGACTACTGGAACCCGTCCGCGCAACGCCAGATGTGGCAGGACCTGCCGCAGGGCAAGCCGGAGGCGCAGGCCGCGTACCAGGACGGCTACAACGGCGGCCGCGACGACAAGAACCGCAAGGTGGCCAACCCCGCCGGGATCGACCTGGCGGACGGCACCTACTGGGACGGCCTGAAACTGACCGGCAACGCCTGGGTCGACATCACCTATCTGTGGACCGGTGCCGGGCCGACCGCGGTGGTGGGCACCGAAGGCGGCCCGCTGAACGTGCGCGCGGACGCGTCCACCTCCGCCGCGATCAAGGGCTTCGCCGCGAACTACGCCAAGGTCACCATCGAATGCCAGATCGAAGGCCAGACCGTCACCGGCAGGTACGGCACCAGCAATATCTGGCACCGCATCGGCCAGGACCACTACGTGTCCGACACCTACCTCCAGAGCGGGACCGGCCGCCCGGTCGCCCCGAAATGCTGACCCTGCACGAGAAATCCCTGCAAGCCCCTGCAAGTGAAGGAAAGTAACCAGCGAGGGAGAAGAGATGGCGGGACAAGAGATCGGTCTGTTGGCCGCGGCCAACAGTGAAGCGTCATGGTTCTGCTGCGGACCGGCATGGGGCCGGTGCAGCGCGGCGGGCGGCGGCGCCTGCGGGAACTGCAAGTCGGGCAGCTACCACTGCGCGTGGCCGAACGCCTCGCAAGCCTGTTTCGACATCACCCGACCCGACCGCTGCGGCGACACGCTCACCCGCCGCGGCTGCGGGCACACCTTCTACGTCAAGCATCTGTGCGGCACCAAGGAGATCGGGGTCAAGATCGCGGACTGCGGCCCGGACACCGACCGCTGGTGCGGGGAGCAGAAGTGCTGCAGCGGGAAATGCGCGACCAACCGGCTGATCGACCTGACGCCCGCCGCGTTCAGCGCGATCGGCAGCCTCGACGCCGGCCTCATCCCCGTCCAGTTCCGTAGTTAGGAGCACCGCCATGTCTACTGTGGATCGAAGAAGGTTCCTGACCAGGGCGGTGCTCGGCGGTGCCGCCACCGTGGCCGGCGCGACCGCGCTCGGCTCGGTGTCCCCCGAGGTCGCGCTCGCCGAGCAGGACGCCAACGTCGGCCTCGGCGCGGACCTGTACGACCCGAACTTCATAGAGGGCCGGATCACCGGGATCAAGGACAACATGCTGTGGGTGACCAGTTCCGACCGGTCCTACCACCGCATCCACGTCACCAACGGGACGAGCATCTGGAAGCTGCGGCACACCACCTTCGCCGACGCGGAGGTCGGTGATGGGCTCTACGCGCGCGGTGTCCGGCTGGACGACGGCACGCTGGCCGCGGACTCGGTGTGGCTGAACATCGTCAACCTGCGCACCACGATCGTCGGCATGTCGGCGAACGTGCTGCATCTGGACAGCGGCAGCGAGCGGGTGGTGGGGCACGTCGTGCCGGGCACCACGGCCGCGGTCTACAACAGCACCCCGGCGGTCCGGGACCTGTCGATGGTGCAGGTGGGCAGGCACGCCCAGGTGATCGGCGCCTGGGTGCCGGAGACCAACGAGGTGCAGATCTCCACGCTGTACACCTCCGCCGCTTGAAAGGAGTCTCCGGATGCTCCACTGGATCGCGGCAACTCAGCTGGTCTTCGTCGCCGGGGCACTGGCGGCGGCCGGCGTGTTCAAACTGTGGGCGCGCGGCGCGCCGGTCGCGGCAAGGCGGTCCGCGCTCGCCAGGGTGCTCGGCAAGGAACGGGCGGTGGCCGCCTTCAAACTGATCGGCATGGCGGAACTGGCGATCGCGGCGGCACTGCTGCTGGCACCGCTGGTGCCGGCGGGACCGTACGCCGCCGTGCTGGCCACCGGCTGGAGCACCGGCATGCTCGGTTATCTGGGCTATGCCAAGGTGTCCGCGCCGGGTTCTTCGTGCGGTTGCCTGAGCGCGAAGGAGGCTCCGATCACCTGGCGAGCGTTCGCCAGGGCCGGGCTGCTGGTGGCCGCTTCGGCGGCCGCCGTCTTCAGCACCCCGGAGATCACCGCCCCGCTGGCGATGGCGGCGCTGCTGCTCGCCGAGGCCGCGCTGTTCGTGGCGCTGTCCGCCGAGCTCGACCACCGATGGCTGCTGCCGTTGCGCCGTTTCCGGGCGCGGCTGCGGCATCCGCTGCGGGAGACCGTCAGCACCGAGGTCCCGCTGCAGGCAACCCTGCAGCAGCTCTACCGCAGTACCGCCTACCGGTCGGCACACGACCTGATCTCCTCGGCGGTGCTGGATCACTGGGATGAACGGGAATGGCGGATGGTCACCTTCGCCACCCGTCAGGGCGAGCAACGGGCCATCGTGGTGTTCGCCGTTCCCCGGCTGACCGACGATCCGGACCAAGTCCGCGCCGCGCTGGTCCCCGATCCCGACCCCCACGGTGCCGACGCCGTGCCCGTCGGCTGACACCGAAAACCCCGAAGGCCACTTTCACGCGGGTGAAAGTGGCCTTCGGGCTTTCGGGGAACGGAATCAGCAGCCGGTGCTGCTGGTGACCGTGGTGTTGCCGAAGTACTTGATCGCCAGGCCGTTCAGCACCACGCGCTTGACGACGCCGCTGGCGCGCTGTTCGTAGTGCAGGTGCGGGCCGGTGGAACCGCCGGTGCTGCCGACCTTGCCGATGATGCTGCTGGTGGTGACGCTGGCGCCGACCGAGGTGTTGAACGAGTTGAGGTGCGCGTACAAAGTGGTCCAGCCGCTGCCGTGGTCGATCACGATGTACTTGCCGTAGGAGGTGCCGCCGAGGTCCCGCACGGTGGTCACCTTGCCGCTGGCGCTGGCGTGCACGTTCTTGCCCAGTGCGTCGCTGCGCTGGAAGTCGACCGAGTTCTGCGGGTTGTGGTTGGTGCGGGTGTTCGCGTTCCACACCTGCCCGCAGTCGAACGGGGTGCGGAAGTTGATCGCCTGCGCCTGCACGTCGGCGCTCGCCGGTACCGCGGTTCCTGCCATGATCGCGGCGCCGGCCGCGAGCCCGGCGAATACTCTGCTGGCGGTCTTGGTTGCCATGACGATTCCTCCAGTTTTCAAAGATCGAAAGACGGAAATCCCAGCCATGCTGTGTCTTCTAAAAAAGGAGATTTATGCACCCAAGTTGGTACGGCTCATACGCCCGTCTCCCCGGTATCGACCCGCCGCGACCACCCTCCGGGCGGCCCCGTCGGCTCGATGTGCATAACTCTCCTTGTGCGGCGAAGCGTAAAAAGGCGACATACAAGACCCGTACAAATCCGGCCCTATCCGGTCGTGTCGAACGGCAGGTGCAGGCGCAGCCCGGCGGACGGGCCGCCGTCCGACGTGGCCAGCGAACCGATCTCCGCGGCGGTCAACGCCCGGTCGTAGAGCCGGTAGTCGTCCAGCGAGCCCCGCAACCGGTACTGGCCGTCCAGTCGCTGCCCGGCGTGCACGGCGAACGGCCGGCCCGGGCTGACCGAGCCCTGCAACCCGGAACCGGTGGCGGCGAGCGCGCCGTCCAGGTAGAGCCGGACCGTGCCGCCCGCGCGCTGCAGCGCGAAATGGTGCCATGCCTTGTCGTTCAGCGCGGCAGCCGAACTAACGGTGACCCCGCCGGTCGGCCCGTTCTCCAGATGCGCCCGGATCCGGCCGCTTTCCGGCTCGGCCCGCAGCCACACCTGCGAGAACCCGTCACCCTGGTTGTACGCCCACAACAGCGCCTGCCCGGCGGTGCTCGCGCCGTAGTTGAACCAGCCGGACCAGGTGAAGTCGCCGCCGCCGGTGGCCAACGACTCGGCGAACGGCAGCTGCACGTAGTCGTCCGTGCCGTCCAAGGAGACCGCCTTCCCGAACCGGCCCGCGGCGAGCACCGGGCCGCCGCGCAGGTAGGCGTTGTTGCCCTGCGGTGAGACATCCGGGGTGACCGGCACGCCGGCGGTGGCGCCGTCCGGCAGCCCGAGCGCGGACTCGGTCAGCGTCGCCCACCGGATGGTCTCGTTCGCGTTGAACTCCGGCCCCGCCTCGAACAGCAGCCCGGCCGTACCGGCGCCGAGCGG
The DNA here is from genome assembly GCF_000384315.1 of Amycolatopsis nigrescens CSC17Ta-90. GTDB lineage: Bacteria > Actinomycetota > Actinomycetes > Mycobacteriales > Pseudonocardiaceae > Amycolatopsis > Amycolatopsis nigrescens. Next base: position 1,108,719 of record NZ_ARVW01000001.1, read on the forward strand.
GACCAGGTCGGAGTAGGCCGCGTCCTGACCCCAGACCAGCACCCCCTGGTCCCAGTTGGCGCCCTCGTCGAAGGAGGACCGCACGCGCAGCTCCTTGCGGCGGTCGCAGGTGGACGGGCCGGCGAACAGGATCCGGTTGTACTTCGAACCTTCGTCGGTGGCCCGCAGCCGGCCCACCGAGCCCTGCACCGGCGGGGTGACCAGGTCGGGCTCGAAGGTGAACTTCTTGCTGAAGGTCGCGCCACCGTCGGAACTGATCGCGTACGCGCGGTTGTCGCGGCCCTGGTTGACGCATTTGTCGCCGTCGCTGTTCGCGTCGTTGCGCGCGGCGGCGTAGATCCGGCCGTCGGTCAGCTCGACCACGCTGATCTCCTGCGGGTTGAGCGTGGCCGTGGTGCTGATGTCGGTGGCTCCGCGCCGCCAGTTCAGTCCCCCGTTGTCGCTGTAGACCAGCGATCCCGCGCCTTCACCGGAGCCGAAGCTCATCCCGGCCAGCAACCGCCCGGCATGCTCGCCCCTGGTCAACACGATGCCGTGGGACGGCCCGGTGGCGAGCCAGCCCGGCGCCACGGGGAACCCCAGCTCGGTGGTCAGCTCGCGGGGCACGCCCCAGGTCAGCCCGTTGTTCTCGCTGATCGACACCCGCGGGATGCGGCCGCAGGCCGGCGCCTTGACGCACTGGTAGGTGGACAGCAGCACGATCCGGTCGGTGCCGGGGACCACGATCGGCACCGGGTTTCCCTTGGTGTCCCCGTGTCCCTCGATCACCACCTTGGCCGGGCCCCAGCTCTTGCCGCCGTCGGTGGAGCGTTTGGAGACCAGGTCGATGTCACCGGCGTCGGCGCAGAACTTGGCGCCGCCGTTGCGCCCTTCGGCGAAGGCGAGCAGGTCGCCGTTGTTCGCCTTGACCACGGACGGGATGCGGAAGCAGTCGTAGCCCTCGGTCTTCTCGCGGAAGACCACGGTGTTCGCGATGGCCGCCGACGCCGCTGGCGCCGGGGTGAAGGCCAGTACCAGCAGGACGCCGAGCAGCACCGGCAGGGATCTGTGCGGGATTTTCGCCATGCCCGCAAGCCTGGAGCGCCCGGATACAAGTCGTGTACACGGGACGGACGCTCAGTGCGGCTCGCGCTCGTGCCGCCCCGCGATCAGTTCCTGGACCCAGATCTTCGCCCGCACCACCGGTTCCCTCAGCTTGCGCTCGCGCCACAGCGCCTTGGTCAGCTTCCGGCCGCTGCCGCGGTAGCGCCAGCGGGCCCACGGCGAGTGCGGCCTGGCCAGCCGCACCGCGCCGACCACGATCAGCACCGGGATGAACACCCCGATCAGTCCGGCCCAGATCTTGCCCTTGAGCAGCGTGACCACCGCCAGCAGCAAGTCGAGCACCACGATCACGGTGACCATCCCGTCACCGTCCGCCGGCGCCAGCGCGCCGAGGTCGTCGACCGGGCCCGGCCGGAATCCGAGCAGCATCAGCCCGGTCAACGCGATCGCGACGAACACCGCGTCCACCGACACCCGGCCCTTCTCGGACCAGTAAACATCGCTGAGATGCAGGATGAGCGCGAACTCGTCCAGCACCAGTGCCGAGCCGACGCCGAACAACGCGGCCACCACCGCCCGCCAGACCGGCTCACCGTCCGGCACCACCAGCCCGGCCACGCCGCCGACCAGCATGAACACCACACCGAAGACCACGTGATGGATGTGCAGCCCGCCGGGGGTGATGTTGCCGGGCCACCAGCGCACTTCGGCACGGATCAGCCGGACCGAGAGCCGGATGAAGCCGAACCCGACGATCATGCCGGTGAAAAAGCACAGCAACGGAACCCGGCCGGTCGCCACGAAGGTAGCGACGAACCATTCATTCATCCCGGTCACCCGCCCTCGAAGCCGGCCGCCACCGGTCGGCGGCACCACGCACGGCTGTGTGTACAGCTTCTTCATCGTGGCGCGCTCGGGTGTCGTATCGGTTCCTGTCGCGATCCGCTGAAATCGGGCGCGCCCCCGACACCACCTGTACCACCTATCGGGGACGGAACCACCGGATTCGAACAGACTTCTCGGAGTGCGCGCTCACCGGCCGTCCCCGGGCAGCCGGACGGCCAGCCTGCCCGCCAGCTCGGTGCTGGCGATCCGCAGGTCCTCCGCGGCGGCCGCGGCCTGGTCCAGCTCGCAGCGCACGATCGCGACCAGCTCGGGATCGGTCAGCCCGGCGGGCGGCTGCCCGCGAAGCCGGTCCAGCCTGCCGGTGATCGTGGCCGCGGTACGCGCGATGGCCGCCAACTCGGCCTGTGCCTCGGCGACTCCTGGCGCGCTCGCCGGGATCGCCTCGGCGTTCAACTCGGAGTTCAGCTCGGCCATCGGACCTGGACGTCGTCGCTAGGCTCGGTCATCGGTATCTCCCGGGGAGTCGCACGAAAAGGGGGACCGTTGAGCGACGTATAGCCGTTTCCCTGGCCGGCCAAACCCCCTCGGCGCCCGGCGGCGGGCCGGACCGCATATGTTGAAGGCGGGTCGGGGTGGCCCAGAGCAGGCACGGAAGGACGGGACATGACCGAGGCCGTGCGATCGAGCCGCTGGATACTGGACGTACCCGAGAACCTCTCCGTCGCCGAGTTGCGGACGGCGAACGCGGCGGACGCCCCGGTCGCACTGGCCCGCAGCTTCGCCGACCTGGCCCATCACCTGTACGGACGACAGAGCGGCGAGCAGGTGATCGACGCCGTGCTCGCCTACTCGGTCACCGGGCTGACCGGCTGCGACCATGCCGGCGTCTCACTGGTCCGCCGCGGCGGCCGGATCAGCACCCCGGCCACCACCGACGACCGGGCGGCGAAACTGGACGAGCTCCAGTACACCCTCCGCGAAGGCCCCTGCGTGCAGGCGATCTGGGACGAGCGCAGCTTCAGCGTGCCCGACCTGGCCGCGGACCCGCGCTGGCCGAAGTACGGCCCGGCCGCGGCCGCCCGCGGCGCCCGGTCCATGCTCGCCTTCCAGCTGTTCACCGACAAGCGCACGCTGGGCGCGCTCAACCTCTACTCGGGCAGCGTGCGCGGCTTTACCGACGAGGACGAGCAGTTCGGGCTGCTGCTCGCCGCGCACGCCGCGGTCGCGCTGGACGCGGCCAGGACCCGCACCGAGCTGCGGGCGGCGATCGAAAGCAGGCAGGTGATCGGCGAGGCGCTCGGCATCCTCAAGGAGCGGCACCACCTGACCTCGGAAGACGCCTTCACGACGCTCACCGAGGCGTCCCAGCGGCTGAACATCAAGCTGCGGGACCTGGCGGAAAAGGTCAGCACCACCGGCGAAGACCCGGCGACCATCACGTCCTGACCGGCACCAGTGGGTCGAGGGTGACCCGCGCACGCCGCTGCCGCACCAGCAGCACGGCGCCGATGACCACCACGAACAGCAGGTAGAAGTTCGCCACCAGGAAGGTGCCGGCGGTCAACGGCGCGTCGCCGTTGCGGCCGGGCGTCCACGAGGGCGGGCGCAGCAGGAACACCGCCACGGTGATCGGCAGCAGCACCTGGGCCAGCCGGTCGCCCAGCCCGGATTCGGCGACCAGCAGCACCGCCAGCGGCACCACCCATACCCAGTGGTGAATCCAGGACACCGGGCTGACCAGCAGCGCCAGGAACGCGGTGACCAGCATCGCGGACACCGGCCGCCCTTGCCGGTGGTAGTGCCGCACCAGCACCAGCCCGCCGACCGCGAACACCGCGGCGATCGCGTAGGCCACCGGCTGCGACCAGGATGCCTGTTCGGAGAGCCGCCGCACCGCACCGCCGACGGACTGGTTCCAGGTCCAGTCGGTGGGACCGATCCGTGACGAGTCGAACACGGTATGTGTCCAGAACCGGATCGTGTCGTGCGGGGCGATCAGCAGCATCAGCCCCTGCAGCCCGACGAAAGTGCCCGCGGCCCGCGCCGCGTCCGCCTTGCGGCCGGTCAGCAGCAGGTGCACCACGAAGATCAGCGGGGTGAGCTTGGTCGCCGCCGCGACCCCGACCAGCACCCCGCCAAACTTGCCGGCCCGCCCGGTGGCCCCGCAGACCACCAGCAGGTCCACCACCACCAGCGCCATCAGCAACGCGTTGACCTGGCCGTACTCCAGGGTCACCCAGACCGGCGTGGTGGCCGAGAGCACCAGGCCGAGCACCACCGCGCCCCAAGCCGGGGACAGCCACGACGGCCGCCGCGGCAGGTGGCGCAGCACCAGGTAGGCGACCAGCACCACGCACAGCACCGAGAACGCGTTCAGCAGGCCCCAGGCCACCTGCGGCGGGAACAGCACCAGCGGCACGAACAGCAGGGCGGCGAACGGCGCGTAGGTGAACGGGAGCTGCGCATAGGCGGGCTCGAACGGCAGCGAGTCGGAGTCGTACAGCGGGAAGCCGTGCAGCAGCGCGGCCGCGCCGCCGTGGTAGACGGCCGTGTCACCGCCCTCGGGTAACCCGTTCAGGTAGGAGAGCACCCCGCGCACCGTGAACCCGGCGACCACGAGCGCCAGTACCAGCCAGATGGCCCAGCGACCTCGCACTACTCCCCCAACACCCACGGCTGCCTTGTCGGCTGGCAACGGTAGCAGTTCGATCAGGAGAGCTTGTCGATCAAGGTTTCCTGCCGCCCGCGGCCGCCTGCGGCCCGCCGGCCTGCTGCTTGCCGTCCGTCGAGGGGTTGGCCGCCGCGGCGGCCGTCTTGTGCTCGGCCGCGGGCTTGGAGTCCGCCGCTGGGCTCTGCTCACCGAAATGCCGGCGGCAGTATGTCGCGTATCGCCTTGCTCCCGCGGTCATCGCCTTTCTCCGAATGCTCGGCAGAACCGAATTTGCGTGTAACCACACTAACTCTTTCGGCCTAACACTGCCACCGACTTAAGTTAATGATCAATGGAGACCTCAGCGCACAGTCATGATGGCAAGGTGGACTTCGACGAGACAGCGGCGGCCCGTGCAGCCGCCGCACGGACGATCCTCGCCGGGCTCGGCGAACCCGGCGCGGACGCCGCTTCCGACAACGGGCAGGTCATCGTGCACCTCGCCCGCAACGGTGACCTGGCCGGCATCGACATCGATCCCCGCGCCGGTGACGTCAAGCAGCTCGAACGCGACATCCTCCAGGCATGGCGGCGTGCCCAGCGAACGGTGCACCTTGCCGCGCAACAGGAGTTGCAAGCCGAGACCGGCATCGAAACCGACCAGAGCTACTACGACGCCATCGACGAACGCTTCGGTGCGCCGGACTCGAAACCCCGGCCCGAGCGGCCGGCCCGGCGCACCGACGACGACGAGGACTTCGGGGACCAGACCTTCACGTACAACCTCTAGCGGAACGGTCACCAGCGGCAACACGTCCAAGACATCGAGCAAGGCGCACTGAAACAACTGAAGGGGCGGCGGCGGGATGAGCGAAACACGGCCAGAATCGGGCGGTGGCGGAGCGGGCGGGTTCTTCATCGATCCGGACGCGGTACGACAGGCGGCACAGGCCGCGCTGGACGTGGCGCACCGCCTTCGACTGGAAGCCACGTACGGGCCGACCGGATTGTCGCGGGCGGGAGGGCAGGGTGCGGGCGCGCAGCCTCCGGCCACGGTCGGCGAAGGTTTCGATCTCGACGACGGCTTCAAGGAATTCGCGAACGGCTGGAACCGGCGCATGGAGCGCTTCGTCGACGCCTGCGAGCAGGTAGGTCGAGCACTACAGCGCAGCGCCGAAACCAAACAGGAATTCGACTACGCCACGGCGCTGAAGATGTACGACAACCTCGACCGCATGCAATGACCAGGGGGACACGATGATCGGCTACGACGCACTGCACGACGCGGACCTCACCAAGATCGCCACCCAGGTCGAGACCTGGAACAAGTTCAAGAGCAGTCTTACCCTGATCGCCGAAGATTTCCGGAACAACGTTCAGCGGGATTTCAAGGACAAGTTCCGGGGCGATGACGCGGACCTGATCTTCGGCGTGATCAACGAACTCGCGCAGGAGTTCGACGACGCGACCGCCTTGGCCGGTGCCGTAGGACCGATCGCCACTCCGGCCCAGAAGAAGCTCGAAGCACTCCAGAAAGAGCTGAAGGTACTGAAGCAGGAAGCCGCCCAGGTCGGCTACAAGATGAATGCTGGATACCCGGAGCCGGTCAATGCGCTCGTACCTCTCAACCCCGCCGGCCGCAGCATCGGTCAAGTAGCCGGCGACATGACGAAGGTGCTCGAGAACGCCACCTCGGTCGACGGGCGCGCGGCCACCGCGCTGCGGGGCAATGTCAGCAAGGGAAAGGACTTCCGGGCGCCTGAGTTCGAGAACCTGGAAGCCACGACGAAGGCCAGCGAACAAGACTTCATCACCATGAAGAAGTTCATCCTCGCCCAGATGAACAAGAATCTGAGCGCGAAAGAAATCGAGGAAATACGGAACCAATGGAGCAAATCTGAGACTGGCGATATATTCATGGACCCTTTCTTCAAAAGAAAGAAACAATATGACATGTGGAAAGACCTCGTCGCCGAGGGTAAGAGGTGGGACTTCAAGGGACCACTGAGTGAGATACTCGGCAAAGACGAGGACTCCTTGTATACCAAGGTGCCCGGTCGCGACACGCGAGTGTACTACGATATCTGGGCTAATATACATTACGGATACATCGGCAAGAAAGCTGGGTTCAATTATCTTGAGCTTCTATACGGGCCAAGCGCCAACAATATCCTCGAGGGAAAAGGAGGCGGCCAAGAAGACGCCGGAGACATGGCTGTCATGCGTTTCGGAATAGAGCTTTACAAGGAGTACCCCGACGGCATTACGGAGAAACAGTTCGATGCCAAACTTGAAGAACTTCTGAATGATCTTGAGAAGGCCAAGGAGGGTGCCAGGAACTTCGACGATGTCTCGGCTCCGGGCGACCGCCCAGGGCCGGGGCATCTCGAAGACGAGCCGAACGTGGGTGAAGTCGACGAAAAGAAGGGAGGACAGGATCGGCAGGACGACTATCCGCAGTCCAGGACCTGGGAGTAGCTAGCGGGGCAGGCGGCGCCAGAGCGGCCTCGGCAGCAGGCGCATGATCGCGAACACCGGCCGCAGCAGGCCCGGTACCCAGACCTCACCGCGGCCCCGGCGCAGCGCGGCGACGGTGGCGTCCGCGACCTGGTCCGGGGTGCTGGAGAACGGGGCCGGTGCCATGCCCTCGGTCATCCTGCCGATCACGAAACCGGGCCGGACCAGCAGCAGGTGCACCCCGCTGCCGTGCAGCGCGTCGGCGAGACCGGAGGCGAACCCGTCGAGGCCGGCCTTCGCCGAGCCGTACACGTAGTTCGCCCGCCGCACCCGCACGCCAGCCACCGAGGAGAACACCACGAGCCGGCCGTGGCCCTGGGCTCGCAGCAGGTTCGCCAGATGCGTCAGCACGCTCGCGTGCGCGGTGAAGTCGGTGTGCAGCACCTCCAGCGCGTGCGCGGCGTCCCGTTCGGCGCGCTGCTGCTCCCCCAGCACCCCGAACGCGGTGACCACCACCTCGAGCGGGCCGTGCTCCCGCACCACGGCCGACAGCAGCTCCTCGTGCCGCGTCACGTCGTCGGCGTCGAACTCGACCCGCGCCACCTCGCCCGCACCGGCCTGCCGGAGGGATTCCTCCTCGGCGTCCAGCTCCGCGCTGCGCCGGGCGGCCAGCACCACCGTGCGGGTGCCCTGCGCGACCAGCCGCCGCGCCACCGCCAGACCGATCTCGCTGCGGCCGCCGAGTACCAGAACCGTGCCCTTCACGGCCCCGAGTCTGCCAAGGCGGGTCCGCCGGTCAGAGGTTGACCCTCGAGTACCGCGCGGCCAGCTCGGCGCGCATGGCCACGATGCCCTGCGCCGCCAGCTCCCACAACGGCCCCACCCGGCGCAGTGCCGGCAGCATGTCCCGGTCCACCGGGGCCACATACCGGACGTCGAGATCGAGTTCCGCGAACGGCCGCTCGTCCAGGTACTTGGCGCCGCCGCGGCCGCACAGGTACTCGGTGGCGCCGACCGCAGCGGTCAGGTCCGCCAGCCGGATCGACCGCCCGGCACGGGCCGGCAGCTCACTGCTGCGCACCACCCGGCCGCGCCAGCCGAGCGCGGAGAGCAGGGCACGAGCGGAGACCTCGGCCACGTCCGCGATCCGCGCGCTGAACAACAGCGCGGTGGAGACCTCGTCCACCACCGCGGCCACGTCCGCCCAGTGCCGCGCGCGACCGTAGTACTGCCGCACCAGTTGGTCGATCCGCCGCCTGCTCTTCTCCGGTTCGGCCAGCACCAGCTCGTTGATCCGGCTGTCCCTGCCGTGCGGCCGGTGCACCGGCACGGTCAGCCACTGCTGGTGCGCCGGATCGTCCAAGCCGGCCAGCCGGGTGCGGTGCTGGTAGTCGCGCGCGTTGAACTGGACATCGTCGAGTACGACCCACACGTCCGCCTGCGACAGCTTGCCCAGCGTCGACAGTCGAGGAAAGAGGTTGGGCTGATGGATGGCACAGACAAGATGATTTCCCATAGAGAGGCGCGAGTCTAACGCAGCAGACGGCTGTCGAACCCCGATTCAACCAAACGTTGGAAGGCACCGAGCACCGCAGCGGGCACCTCTTGATCAATGGCGAAACCACGCTTCGGATATTCGATCACCCGTTGGAGGTCGCCGACCATCATGTCGATCACCTCGAGATCACCGCCGAGCTCCTGAATGTACTCGGCCAGCGTCAGTGGTTCGGACGCGCACACCGGCTCCACCTCACGCCATTGCTTGCGCACGGTGGCGTACGCGCGGCGCTCCATATAGGGCATGGAGACCAGCATCAGCGAGTTGACGTCCACCTCGTGGTCCCGGAGCACCTCCCTGGACAGCGCCACGTTGTCGCCGGTGTTCATCGCGTCGGGTTCGACCAGTATCGCCCGGTCCGGCACCCCGAGCCGCAGCGCGTGCTCGCGGTAGTGCACCGCCTCGCCCCGTGGAAAGGGACTCCACGTGTCCGGGCTGTTGGCACCGCTGAACACCACCACCGGAAACAGGCCACGGTGGAACAGTTCCGCGGTGTAGGCGGCCACCCCGATGTCGTTGCAGCCGAGCGCGATGGCGGCCGAGCACGGCCTCAGTTCGTGGTGCAATCGGTGGTATTCCCAAACCAGTTCCGCGTCCGCCCACTGCTGATCCGTCACCTGCTGCCGTACATCCACGACACCACTACTCCTACTCACGGTCGCTCCCGGGCCGCTACGCCGACTGCCCCTCGAACGTGCGGCGAATGTTCTCGATGCTCTGCAGCTGGTGGAGCAGGCCGTACTGGGCCGAAAGCCGGCCGGCCTGATCCAGGATCTCCAGTCCGCTGGACGAAGTCGCCTTGTCGGACAGCAGAATGTGGGCGTACGCGGTGTCGAGGCGTACGCGTTGCATCGGGGTGTCACCGGCGCGGTTGGACAGCGCGATATCGATGAACTGGGACGCGGTCCGCAGATCACCGGCGCCGCGATGCGCGAGCGCGAGTTTCTGGTGCGCGATGGACCAGTCCAGCGGCTCTTCCAGGTTTTCGAAACCGTGGATGGCGGGCACGATGTGCTGGGTCGCGGACTCGTTCAGGCCTCTTTTGCTGAGTGCGGTGCCGATCCAGAGCCTGGCCCTGGTGCGATCGCGTTCACTCAGCCGATGGTCGGTGGCGAGCAGCTCGTAGCGCTGTGCGGCGACATCCAGCCTGCCGCACATCTCTTCGACCACCACGAGTTGCAGTTCGAGCTGGGCCACCCGGCGCGGCATGTCCAGTTCGGTGTAGATCCGGACCGCCTTGCGGTAGCTCTGCTGCGCGGACAGCGGCCCCTGGATGGATCCCTGGTCCTGCTGCACTTCACCGAGCAGCCACAGCGAACGGCCGTAGAGCTGCAGACCCCTGGTGTCGTTGCTGTTCGGCTCGTAGCCGTACAGCCACCGCTGCAGCAGGTTGTGCGCCAGCCGGAACTCCTGGCGGCCGAGGCAGACCAGGGTGCGGTCGAGATCGTCGGACCAGGACTCGTAGTCGACCTGGCTCCGGCCGGGGTCTGCCTGGGGCGCCCGCTGGGCCGGAATCCAGTGTTCCCCGGTTTCGCCGAGCAGCAGCTCGAAACGGTCCCGCGCTTCGCCATCCGCCCGGTTGAGCGCAGCGTCCAGGATCGCCTGGGTTTCCAGGCGGGGCACGGTGTCCGCGCCCCCGGCCTCCCATTTCGCCACAGTACGGGGAGCGACGCCGAGATGCTCGGCGAAGGCACGCACACTGAGCCGCAGGGCACGGCGCAAGAACCGTGCCTCTCGACCGCTCCAGTGGCACACTGGGGCCACAGCGTGTCTCCTTTCCCCCTTTCATCTTGACAGGTCGACACGTGCTTGTGCAGCGAAAGTGCATCACGAGTGCAACATTGGTTCATTCCAATCACCGCCCGCCGGGGCGCAAACTTGTCTACAGGTACCCGGTGTTGAGTAGATCCCCTTTCCCAGAGCCAAAGGGCCGGCATCCCGCACGAATGCCCGCCGTTTGTGGCTGCGATCCTCAACGCCGGGTACCGCTCCATCACTACCTGAACGGAGCAACACGATGACCCGGTTATCGAGCGGTTGGCTCCATAGAGTGCCTATTCGGACTATGTTCGGCCGGGATTTCTCCTATAGATGACCCCAACGGCGCAGTGGCTACCGTGACACCCCAGACACGTGAGTTACTCGCCGCGTTGGCAGCGCTCAACCAGAAGATTCCCGAAGTGGCCCTGTCCCTGCTCGACGGCAGCCTGAGCACGCGGCGGCAGCACGAGTTCGCCGAACTGCTCGCCGAGACCAGCGAACTGTTGCACCAGCACGCCCGCAACCGCGACGCCATCCCGGAACGGCCGGACGACTGAGGCCCTGCGCTCCAGCGGCAGATTCACCGGCAGATTGACCGGCAGCTGTGCGAGATTGTCACCGCGCGGGACACATGCATCCGCACGAGCACCGGTACCGGTTCAGCCGACCGACCAGTCGCGGTTCATGGCCTCCTCCAGGAGGGTCTCCACGATCTGGCTTTCCGGCACGGTTTTGATCACTTCCCCGCGGACGAAGATCTGCCCCTTGCCGTTGCCGGAGGACACGCCGAGATCGGCTTCGCGGGCCTCGCCCGGCCCGTTCACCACGCAGCCCATCACGGCCACCCGCAGCGGCGCCGGGAAGCCGTCGAAGGCGGCGGTCACCTGTTCGGCCAGTTCGTACACGTCCACCTGCGCTCGCCCGCAGGACGGGCAGGACACGATCTCCAGCCGGCGCGGCCGCAGCCCCAGCGATTCCAGGATCTGCGCGCCCACCTTGATCTCCTCCACCGGCGGTGCGGACAGCGACACCCGGATGGTGTCGCCGATCCCGTCCGCGAGCAGCACCCCGAAGGCCACCGCGGACTTGATGGTGCCCTGGAACCGCGGCCCCGCCTCGGTGACCCCGAGGTGCAGCGGATAGTCGCAGCGCTCGGCGAGCCGGCGGTACGCGGCGATCATCACCAGCGGATCGTGGTGCTTGACCGAGATCTTCAGGTCACCGAACCCGTGCTCCTCGAACAGCGAGCACTCCCACAGCGCGGACTCCACCAGCGCCTCCGGGGTGGCGCGGCCGTGCTTGGCCAGCAGCCGCTTGTCCAGCGACCCGGCGTTGACCCCGATCCGGATCGGCACCCCCGCACCGTCCGCCGCCCGCGCGATCTCCTTGACCTTGTCGTCGAACTTGATGATGTTGCCGGGGTTCACCCGCACCGCCGCGCACCCGGCGTCGATCGCGGCGAACACGTACTTCGGCTGGAAGTGGATGTCCGCGACCACCGGGATCTTCGACTTCCGCGCGATCATCGGCAACGCGTCCGCGTCGTCCTGCGACGGCACCGCGACCCGCACGATCTCGCAGCCGGCCGCGGTCAGCTCGGCGATCTGCTGCAGGGTCGCGTCCACATCCGCGGTCAGCGTGGTGGTCATGGACTGCACCGACACCGGTGCCCCGCCGCCCACCGCGACCCCGCCCACCAGCACCTGCCGGGACGTCCGCCGCGGCAGCTCCGGTTGCACCGACGGCATGCCAAGCTCGACCAGGGTCATCAGCACTCCTCGGGATTCAGTCCGGTGATGAGGTCCAGCACCGCGTTGCGAATGCCTTCCGCGTCCAGGCCGTGCGCCCGCAGCAGCTCGCCGCGGGCCGCGTGCGGGAGAAAACCGGGCCGCAACGCGCGGGTCGCCACGGTGCGTTCCGGCAGCGCCTGCGCCAGCCTGGCGCCGAGCGAGCCGGTCGCGACGGCGTCCTCCACCACCAGCACCTTCCGGTGCGCGCCGGCCAGTTCGAGCAGCGCCGGGTCGAGCGGCGCGACCCAGCGCGGATCCACCACGGTGACCTTCGGCCCGAGCGCGGCCAGCTCGGCCGCCGCGGCTAGGCAGGGCTCCGCCATCGGGCCGACCGCCACCAGCAGCACGTCCGCGGCGGCCGGGACATCCGCGGCCACGCGCAGCAGGTCGCAGCCGCCGATCCGGCGCACCGCTGGCAGGTCCGGCCCGAGCGCGCCCTTGGGGTAGCGCAGCACGGTCGGCCCGTCCCGGACGTCGACCGCCTCGGTCAGCAGCTCCCGCAGCCGGGCGCCGTCGCGGGGTGCGGCCAGCCGCAGCCCCGGCACCACCGGCAGCACGGACGCGTCCCAGACCCCGTGGTGGCTCGGCCCGTCCTGGCCGGTGATGCCGGCCCGGTCGGCCACCACGGTGACCGGCAGCCGGTGCAGCGCCACATCCATCAGCAACTGGTCGAAGGCCCGGTTCAGGAAGGTCGAGTAGATGGCCACCACCGGGTGCAGCCCGCCGAGGGCCAGCCCGGCTGCCGACGTGATCGCGTGCTGCTCGGCGATGCCCACGTCGTACACCCGGTCCGGGAACCGCTCGGCGAACCGGCCGAGACCGGTCGGGCCGAGCATCGCCGCGGTCACCGCCACCACGTCCGGCCGGACCTCGGCGATCTCGGCGAGCCGCGCGCCGAACACCGAGGTCCAGCCCACCGCCGATGGCTTGCCGGGCCGTCCGGTGACCGGGTCCACCACCCCGACGGCGTGCAGGCAGTCCGCCTCGTCCTGTTCGGCGGGCGGGTAGCCCTTGCCCTTGCTGGTCACGCAGTGCACCACCACCGGCCGGTCCAGCGCGACCGCGCACCGCAGCGCGTCCTCCACCGCGGCCACGTCGTGCCCGTCGACCGGGCCGAGGTAGCGGAGCCCGAGCGTCTCGAACAGGTTGGCCCGCGCCGGCCCGCGCAGCCGGGCGAGGTGGCCGGACAGCCCGCCGACGGTGGGCGCGTAGGAGCGGCCGTTGTCGTTCAGCACGATGATCACCGGCCGGTGCGGGGCGCCGGCGAGGTTGTTCAGCGCCTCCCAGCACATGCCGCCGGTGAGCGCCCCGTCGCCGACCAGCGCGACCACCCGGCGGTCCAGCTCACCCCGATGGGCGAACGCCTTCGCCAACCCATCGGCGTAGCTGAGCGCGGTCGAGGCGTGCGAGTTCTCGATCACGTCGTGCACCGACTCGGCCTGCGACGGATAGCCGGACAATCCACCGGACTGGCGCAGTGAGCCGAACTCGCCGGCCCGCCCGGTGATCATCTTGTGCACGTAGGACTGGTGGCCGGTGTCGAAGAGCAGCACGTCCCGCGGCGAGTCGAACACCCGGTGCAGTGCCAGCGTCAGCTCCACCACGCCCAAGTTCGGCCCGAGGTGGCCGCCTGAGCGGCAGACCCGGTCGATCAGGAACTCGCGGATCCGCCCTGCCAGGTCGAGCAGCTGACCGGCGGAGAGCTCGCGCAGCCCGGCCGGTCCCGGAATGGCGGTGGACGGCTCGGCCTGGGTGGTCATCCCCGCCTCACCGCCGAGGGCAGCGTGAAGTGGATGCTCTCCCTGGCGGTCTCCCGCTCCTCGACCGTCACCGGCCCGAGCCCGCCCAGCGCGGTGACCACCTCCTCGACCAGCCGGGGCGGCGCGGAGGCACCCGCGGTCAGGCCGAGCACCCGCACTCCGTCCAGCCAGTCCGGCCGCAGGTCACCGACGTCGTCGATCAGGTACGCGGGCGTGCCCTGCCGCCGCGCCAGCTCCACCAGCCGCACCGAGTTCGACGAGTTGCCCGAACCGACCACCAGCACCAGCTCCGACTCGTTCGCGATGGCCCGCAGGGACAGCTGCCGGTTGGTGGTCGCGTAGCAGATGTCGTCCGAGCCCGGCCCGCGCAGGGCGGGAAACCTGGCCCGCAGCGCCTCGACCACCTCCGCGGTCTCGTCCACCGCCAACGTGGTCTGGGTCAGGTAGGAGACCCGCTCCGGGTCGGGCACCTCAAGCTCCGCCGCCTCGGCCGCGCTCTGCACCAGCACGGTGTGCTCCGGCGCCTCGCCGAGGGTGCCTTCGACCTCCTCGTGCCCGGCGTGCCCGATCAGCACCACGGTGTCCCCGCGTCCGGCGAACCGCAGTGCCTCGTTGTGCACCTTCGTGACCAGCGGGCAGGTCGCGTCCACCGCGTCGAGGCCGCGCCGCGCGGCCTGCGCGCGGACGGCCGGCGCCACCCCGTGCGCGGAAAAGACGACGGTTGCGCCTTCGGGCACCGTGTCCAGGTCGTCCACGAACACCGCGCCCCGCGACTCGAGGTCGGCCACCACATGGCTGTTGTGCACGATCTGCTTGCGCACGTAGATCGGCCCGCCGCGGCTGTCCAGCAGGTTCTCCACCACTTCGATGGCGCGTTCCACCCCGGCGCAGAACGATCTCGGCGCGGCCAGCAGCACCGTGCGCGGGCCGGTCACCGCCCGCCAGGCCGGGTGTTTCGGATCGATCGGGTCGGCTGGCATCGATTCGTCTCCCTGGAGGGTCGGACCGGATTTCAGCGGTCGCGGCGGATGATCAACCTGGCCAGTGCCGCCAGTTCGGCGGCGGGCACCGGCGGCGCCGCGCCGGCGGGCGGGACGTCCAGCAGGCTCAGCGCACCGGCCAGCAGCTCGTCCGCCCTGGTCTGGCTCCAGCTCCGGCCGCCCGCGTCGTCGACCAGCTCCGCGGCGCGCACCAGCTCCGCCCCGGACAGCGGCCGGTCGAGCCGGTAGAGCGCGGCCAGCTCACGGGCGCCCGGCGTGCCGGTGGCCAGTGCGGCCACCACCGGCAGCGACTTCTTCCTGTTCTGCAGGTCGGAGTACACCGGCTTGCCGGTCACCGCGGCCTGGCCCCAGATCCCCAGCAGGTCGTCCACCAGCTGGAAGGCCACCCCGACCCGTCTGCCGAACTCGCGCAGCCGTTCCACCTGGCCCCCATCCGCGCCGCCGAACAGGCCGCCGATCGCGCAGGCGCAGCCGAGCAGCGCCCCGGTCTTGCTCTCGGCCATCCGCAGGCATTCGGCGAGCTCCACGTCGTCCCGCCGCTCGAAGGACATGTCCGCGCTCTGCCCGTCCACCAGGTCCTGCACCGCGGCGCTGAGCAGGCGCATCCCGTCGGCGGCCCTGGGGTGGCCGCTGGCCGCGAGCACGTCCAGCGCCAGGGTCAGCAGGGCGTCACCGGCCAGGATCGCCGCGCCGGTACCGAACACGGTCCACGCCGCCGGCCGGTGCCGCCTGGTGACGTCACCGTCCATCACGTCGTCGTGCAGCAGGGAGAAGTTGTGCACCAGCTCGACCGCGACCGCGGCCGGTACCGCGGCCGGCGGCGCGCCACCGGCGAGCTCGGTGGCCAGCAGCGCCAGTGCGGGACGGATCGCCTTGCCGGCCGCGCCTTCGGTCTCCCGGCCGGTCTCGTCGCACCAGCCGATGTGGTAGCCCGCGACGACGCGCATGGACTCCGGTAGTGACCCGACAGCCTCCCGAAGTGCCGGGTCGAACTCGCCGCGACTCCACGCGAGCACCTCACGCGCCGACCGGCCCGTCGGCCGGACCTCCAGATCCGTCATCTCCCTGTTCCCCTCAACGACCGATTTCGACGTTCTCCAGCACTCCGAGCGCATCCGGCACCAGCACCGCCGCGGAGTAGAAGGCACTGGCCACATAGGACACGATCGCGCGGTCGTCGATGCCGCCGAAGCGCACCGAGAGCCCTGGCTCGTACTCGTCCGGCATGCCGGTCTGGTGCAGGCCGACCACTCCGTGGTCCTCCACTCCGGTGCGGAACGCCAGTATCGAGCTGGTGCCGGTGGCGCTGATCGGGATCTTGTTGCAGGGCAGCATCGGAACCCCGCGCCAAGCCTGCATCTGCCTGCCCTCGAACTCCACAGTGGACGGATAGACACCGCGCCCGGAACACTCCCTGCCGAAGGCCGCGATGGTGCGCGGGTGGGCGATGAAACACCGGGTCTTGCGCCGGCGGCAGAGCAGCTCGTCCAGATCGTCCGGGGTGGGCGGTCCGGTCCTGGTGTACAGCCGCTGGGCGAGGTCGGCGTTGTGCAGCAGACCGAAGTCCGTGTTGTTGACCAGTTCGTGCTCCTGCCGCTCCCGCAGCGCCTGCACGGTCAGCCGCAGCTGCTCGTCGAGTTGGTTCATCGGCTGGTTGTAGAGGTCGGCCACCCTGGTGTGCAGCCGGAGCACGGTCTGCGCCAAGCTCAGCTCGTACTCGCGCGGCTTGATCTCGTAGTCCGCGAAGGTGGCGGGCAGGTCGACCTCGCCGTCGTGCCCGGCGGCCAGTGCGATATCGGCCTCACCAGACTTGTTGCTCGGCGGCTTCCGCCCGGAGGCCAATGCCTGGATGTGCTGGCGCAGCGGCACCGACTGCCCGTTCATCTCCTGGAAGGCGTTGCCCGGCAAAGAAAGCAGGATGCACGGGGTGTTCGCCTTGATGGTGAACTCCCAGCTCCCACCCTGGCCGGCGAGCAGTTGCTCACCGAAGTACTGGCCGTCACCGAGCACCCCGAGCACGTTCTGGCCGCCGTACTCGCCGGCCCCCAGCTTGGTCACCTTCCCGTGCGCGATGAGCACCAGCTCCTCGGCCGGTTCACCGGCACGGACCAGCACCTCGCCCGCCTCCGCGGTGCGCTGCTCGAACCGGCCGGCCAATGCGGCTAGCGCCTCCTCGTCCTCGAAACCCCGCAGCAGCGGCAGTTCGGCGAGCTCCTGCGGGACGACCCGCACCTGGTCGCCTTCGGACAGGAAACTGACCCGGCCGTCGCCGACGACATAGCTCAGCCGCCGGTTGACCCGGTAGGTACCGGAGGACGCCTCGACCCAGGGCAGCACCCGCAACAGCCAGCGCGGCGTGATGCCCTGCATCATCGGCGGGGTCTTGGTCGTGGTCGCCAGGTTCCGCGCGGCCGCGGTGGTCAGGCTGGACGGTTGCGCCGGGGCGTCACTGCCCGGCTGTTCCAGATCGGTCAAAGTCACCTTGCACCCCAACTGCTCTCGAAGTTCCTGTTCAGCAATGCGCCGATTCGGGTGATCTCAGTGCCCAGCCCGCTCGGTGCGCCGACGAGGCCGGGTAGCCGCGCGTCCGGCGGCCGTGGTTCGCGGTAGCGGCCGGACGTCGACTCCCACAGCAGGTCACCGGCAAGCCAGTCCTGCAGGCCGCGGACGTAGGCCCCGAGGTGCGTGTTCGCGACCTCGTCCAGCCCGAACCGCTGCCCGAGCCCGGGCAGCTCCCGCGCGGCCACCTCTTGGAACTGGCGCAGCCGCGAGGAGACCAGGTCGTTCAGGATGTGCGCAGCCCGCGCCGGATCGAGGTCGAAGAACTTCCGCACGACCACGACCCCGTTGTTGATGCCGCCTTCGGTACCGGCCTCCTTCGGGTAGGAGATGATGTCGTTGCGCAGCGCCGAAGTGTCGGCGAAGGTGTCCGCCAGCGTGCGCATCGGCGCCGAGTCGAACAGTTCCGCCGGCAGCGCGGTACCCAGTGCGTGCCGGACGAGCAGCAGGGAGAACCGCGCGCCCGCGGTTTTGCGGCGCATCTCCAGCAGATCCACCGGGTCCGGCACGCGGTTCTGCGCGACGTTGGCGAGCTCCCACAGCATGCCGCGGGCGAACTCCATCAGCCCGGCGGCGAACTCCCGCCGCAGGTCCTCGGGCATCCCGGCCACCGTGCGCGGCCACAGGTCCGCCAGTCCCCACTCCACCGGGTTCTCCGGCGCCGGCGTGGCAGAGACGTCGGGGACGTCGGTGTCCTCCACCGGCATGAACTCCGCGAGCCGCTCCACGAACACCCGTGCCCCGGCCTGGTCTCCGGTGCGTTCGAAGGTGGCGGCGAACAGGTCGTCCAGGAAGAAACGCCAGACGTGCCAGTCGACGACCAGTTCCAGTGCCGCACCCGGCACCCGGGGATGGGTCAGCGCGCCGAACCGGCCGAAGTCCATCGCGTCGAACGCCGGCGTGCTCCAGATCCCGGTGTCCAGCATGCCCAGCTCATCGGCCCATGCCTTGGCCCGGCCCCGCGCGGCCGCCAGTCCCGGGTTCGTCCTGGCCCGGAAGGGCATGGTGAACTCCGGCCGCGGGAAGTCGTGATCACTACCGGGCAAGGGAAACGGGCGGCTGTGCACGATCCGGTGCTGCAAGGCGCTGCGGGCCGAACGCAGCCGCGCCGCGCCGGCCCCGAGACCCGTCGGCCCGGTCGGCCCCTGCGTCCCGGGCTGCCCGTCGTTCATGTAGCGGCCCGCCCGCAGATGCCACTCGTGCCCGCCGGACTGCCAGTCCTGCAGCCCCTGCACGTACTTGAGCACGTTCAGCCGGTCCTCCGGGGCGAGACCGTATTCCTCGAACATCGGCGCCAGTTCGGTGAGCGCGGTGTTCTCGAACTGGTGCAGCCTGGAGGTCAGCAGGTCGTTGGTCACGTTCGCGGCCCGCTGCGGATCGATGTCCAGGAACCGCTCCAGCACCAGCACCCCGTTGTTGAGCTCGCCCTCCACCTCCGTTTCCCGTTGGTAGGACATGATGTCGTTGCGCAGGTGCACCCCGTCGGCGAAGGTGTCCTTCAGTACTCGCATCGGCCGGGTGCCCGCGACGGCGGCCGGTACCTCCGCCCCGTTGGCGACCTCGACCAGATCCGCCGACCACGGGGCGCCGCCCACCCGCCGGCGCATCTGGATGTACTCCACCGGGTTCGGCACCCGGCCCCTGGTGATGTTGGCGAGCTCCCACTGGGATTCCACCAGCAGGTTGTGCGTGCTCTCCGCGAACCGGTGCCGCCACGCCAGCGAGCGGGCCGGCACCGTGCGCGCCCACAGGTCGGCCAGCCCGCGTTCCACCGGGTTGCCCGGCTCGGGCGGCCGCTCCCCCGGCTGCCCCGGCTTCACCGGCATGAAGCGGGCCAGCCGGTCCAGATACTCCTTCGCCCCGGCCACGTCACCGGTTCGCTTGTAGACCTTCAGGAAATGGTCGTCGAAATAGAAGACCCAGACGTACCAGTCGGTGATCAGGTCGAGCACCGGGGCCGGCGCGTCGGGATGGGTGTAGGCGCACAGCAGCGCGTAGTCATCGGAGTCGAGGTCCTCCTCGGTCCAGATCACCGTGCCGTGCTGCGGCACGTCCAGCATGTCCATCCCGTGCGCCCACGCCTTGGTGTGCGCCCGCGCCGCCGCCAGGTTCGGGTTCAACCGCGCCGGGTGCGGCAGGTAGAACTCGGGCAGCTGATACGGCTGCATGAAACTCAGCCTTCCCGGCCGATCTCGACGTTCTCCAGCACCGCCAGCGCGTCCGGCACCAGCACCGCGGCCGAGTAGTAGGCGCTGACCAGGTAGGAGATGATCGCCTTCTCGTTGATGCCCATGAACCGGACGGACAGGCCGGGCTGGTACTCGTCCGGCAGCCCGACCTGGTGCAGGCCCACCACGCCCTGGCTCGCCTCGCCGGTGCGCATCAGCATGATCGAGGTGGTCCTCGTCTTGCTCACCTCGAGCTTGTTGCAGGGCAGCAGCGGAATCCCGCGCCACGACGGCACCTGGTGTCCATTGTGGTCGATGCTCTGCGGGTAGATGCCGCGTTTGCTGCACTCCTGGCCGAAGGCGGCGATGGCCCGCGGATGGGCCAGGAAGAACGCGGGATCCTTCCACACCAGTGCGAGCAGGTCGTCCAGATCGTCCGGGGTCGGCGGGCCGGCCCTGGTCGGCGTCCGGTGCGCCAGGTCCGCGTTGTGCAGCAGGCCGAAGTCCTTGTTGTTGACCAGCTCGTTCTCCTGCCGCTCACGCAGGGCTTCGATGGTCAGCCGCAGCTGCTGCTCGACCTGGTCCATCGGCTGGTTGTAGAGGTCGGCCACCCTGGTGTGCACCCGCAGCACGGTCTGCGCCACGCTCAGCTCGTACTCGCGCGGCGCGAGCTCGTAGTCCACGAAGGTGCTGGGCAGCGCGAACTCGCCCTCGTGCCCGGCCGCGACCGCGATTTCCGCTTCACCGTGCGGGTTCGACAGCGGTGTCTCACTGGACCTGGCCTGGTCGATCTGCGCCTGCAAGGTCTCCGAGTTGTCCAGGATCTGCTCGAAGTCCCGCCGTGCCAAGGAAAGCACGGTGCACGGGGTGACCGCCTTGATGGTGTACTCCCAGATGCCGTCCGCGTCGAGCAGCACCTGCTCCCCGAAGTAGGCGCCGTTGGCGAGGGTGGCCAGCACCGTCCGGTCGCCGTACTCGCCGGTGCCGATCTTGTTCACCTTGCCGTGCGCGAGCAGGTAGACCTGGTCCGCGCGGTGCCCGAACTCGGCCAGCACCTCGCCGGCCTCGACCTCCCGCTGGCTGAACCGGCCTGCCAGCTCGGTCAGCACCTCCTCGTCCTCGTACCCGCGCAGCGGCCCCAGTTCGCCCAGTTCCGGTGGGATGACCTGAACCTCGCCACCGGCGATCGAGAAGGACACCCGGCCGTCGCCGACCGCGTAGGTGAGCCGCCGGTTCACCCGGTAGGCGCCACCGGAGGCCTGCACCCAGGGCAGCATGCGCAGCAGCCAGCGCGAGGTGATCCCCTGCATCTGCGGTACGGACTTGGTCGTGGTCGCCAGGTTGCGCGCCGCTGCCCGGCCAAGGCTCTGCGGCTGTTCGCCCTCTACACCGAAATCAGATTCCCTGGACTCCGTCACAGTCACGACACAAACCACCAATCGTCAGTCTAAATCGAGCGAGAAAGTATGATCAAGAAATAGTTTCAACGATGGCTAGAGGCACTTTGCACCGGCCATGGACTTCGATCGGGCCGCCGCGATTTGCGACGCTAGCACCGCCGTACAGTGGCCGTACAGTCACCCGAACGTGCCTACGGGATAACACCTGTTTAGCCGTGCTGGCCGCGTTCCGCGCACTCAATGCCGTGGCCGAAGCGAGACCCAAAGTAGACCTCGCCGCTTTGCCACTCACCCGTGTTCCGTAACCGCGCCACGAGCAGCGCAGGGAACATCCGGCCGGGTTACGCCGACCGGGGACCGTCACCCTGGTAGCTCGGAACCCATTGTCACAAAAGGGCTTCGGACGCCACTGACGGGGTGATGACTTCTCGTGACCTGGCCGTGCCCCCGGTTGGCCCAACGAGGTAACACGGCGTGCCCATGGCGCGAAGGTCGCCCGGCAATCGGGTCCGCAGCGAACTCGCCAATACTCCAAAGCAGTGATTAACCCTATTATTGGAAAGGCCAGACGAATGAAACCCCAAAATTCACCTTGTGAGCTGACGGTCTCGGTCGCTAACTTGGCCCGGTCGGCCACTGGCGGGTTATCCGGAAATCAAAACGTCCCCCATGAAGGTAATTGACGAACAGCGTCCGATATCCGACCAGGGGCGACCACCTCCTTGGTGTGCGGTCCCCCGAAAGGACGTACTTTGAACCTTTACCTGAGCGGGCTGCTGTGGGTGGCGGGTGCGGCCGCCGTGGGCGGGCTGACGGCCTACCTGGTCCGCCGTTTCGGCCTGGACGAGGGCAGGCCGGACAACAACGACGCGGCGGGCCAGGTCTTCACCATCATCAGCGGACTGCACGCGGTGCTGATGGCGTTCGTGCTGATCTCCCTGTTCGACGGGGCGAACGCGGTGGAGGAGGGGTCCTACGCCGAGGCGGACAGCCTGGTCGCCGCGACCTGGGCGGCGGAATCGCTGCCGGCCGACGTCGGCGCCAGGATGCGTGAGCTCAGCGCCGCCTACGCCGGCACCGTCGCCGAGCAGGAGTGGCCGCAGATGCGCGCCGGCGACGAGGTGACCAGCCCGGGCTGGGACCAGCTGAACGAGCTGCGTGCGGTGGTGGCGGGCGCCGAGGTGACCGACGACTGGCAGGAGAGCCGCAAGGAGGAGGCCACCGACCAGCTGTGGCAGCTGTACCAGGAGCGTGAGGCGAGGCTGACCGGCGTGCACGGCGAGCTGAACGCGGTGCTCTGGTTCGCGCTGATCCTCGGCGGCGTGATCTCCACTCTGCTGCCGAACCTGTTCGGCGGCACCAAGCTGCTCACCCACGTGATCATCGTGTCCACCCTTGCCGGCACCATCACCCTGCTGCTGTTCGCGATCTACCAGCTGCAGAACCCGTTCGCCGGCGGCGCCGCGGTGGATCCGGACGCGTTCACCGCCGCGGCGGAAAGACTGCGCTGAGCGCCATGCCGTGCCGCCCCGTCCCCCGGCTGCTCGCCACCGTCGTCCTGCTCGCGCTCTCCGCACCGACGGCGCCGGCAGCAGCAGCGTCGGTGCAGGCCGGCTGCGTCGCACTCCAGGTGAGCAGCACGCGGTCCCACGGCACCTCGACGCTGACCCGCGTCGAGTTCCCCGGCGGCGCGGGTGTCCCGCTCGGCGACCTCGGCTACCAGGTGAACGCGCTGGGGTACTCGGCCGCGCAGCGGATCGCATACGGCATCGCGTCCGGGGGCCGGAAGGGCCGGTTCTCCGACGGCGGGCACGTGGTCGCCGTCGATGTCACCGGCCACGTCACCGACCTCGGCCCGGTGCCGGGCCGGCACGGTGTGCTCACCGACGCGGTCGCCGGCGCCGTCAACGGCGGCGACTGGTACCTCCGCGACCGCGCCCGTCTGTACACAGTGGACATACGTCCGGGCAGTCCGACATATCTGAAGATCGTCCGGACTGTCTCGCTCAGCCCGAAGGTGCTCGCCGACCAGGTGGACGACTTCGACTTCGATCCAAGGGACGGCGGGCTCTACGGGGTGGCGCATGCCTTCCACGACGAGGGCAAGGTGGTCCGGATCGACCCGGCGACCGGGCGGCTGAGCCGCACCGCGCTGCCAAGGGTGCCCGCCGGTGGCTCGTTCGGCTCGGTGGTGCTCGCGCCAGGTGGCGACCTCTACGTACTGGCCAACCGGAGCGGGCAGCACAGCCGGTGGTACCGGGTCGGCCAGGCCGACCCGGTCGCCACCGGACCGGCGCTGGCAAACTCGGACGTGGCCGGCTGCTTCACCGGCCCGCCGCCACCGGAGCCGCCGAAGCCCCCGCCGCCCCAGACACCGCCCGCACCACCACCGGCTCCGGCACCGCCCCCGGTGACGACGCCGCCCCCGGCGTCACCACCGGCCAGTACACCGGCTCCGGCGCCCACCCCGGTCCCACCCGGCCCCGGGGTCGTGCCCGTGGTGCCGAAGCCACCCGGCCCGCCGCCCCCGCCGAGCAGGAAACGGGCCCAGCAGCGCGCCGCCGAAGCCGCCGCCGAGCGGAAGAACCAGACCGAGGAGAAACGGCGCTGGGGACTGACCGTGCTGCTGATGGCCCTCGGTGCCGGCGCCGCCGCCCGCCGCGCCTCCCGCGGCCGCTAACCCCCGCGTGTCATGCGCGCGTGTCCGCAGCCTGCGCGGCCTCTTCCTCGGCTGCGGCCCGCCCCTCGCGCGCCGGGTCGCGCACCCACTTGAGCTTGATCTCGAACTGGCCCTGCAGCCCGGTCTTCGCGATCACCGCACCGATCTGGGCGTCCAGCTTCACGCCGAACTTGAGCTCCACCTCGTCCGGCCGCTGCACCATCGACCGGAACTGACCGAGCGCGGCGGACGCGGCGTCGCGCACCTCGCCCAGCGCGAGCTCGAAGGACTCACCCGCCTGCCGGATGACCGCACCGGACTTGCCAGCCGCGCGGGCCACCCCCGGCTGCTCCTCGACCTCGACGGACACCGACCCGCCGCCCTCCAGCTCGAACTTCGCGTACTCCGCCACGCCTTCTCCTCGCTCCTCATCGTCCACAAGGGACACTGAACCGGTCCTCCTGCCGGATCGACCCGCGCACCCTGTCCAGGCCGTCCAGCAGGGTGCCCAGCAGCGCCGGGTCGCCGAGATACTCCAGTACCGCCCGGTAGAACGCGTCGCTCATGGTGGCCGGCATCAGGTCCGACGCGTCGAAGCACAACACGCCCGGCGCGGTCAGCGCCTCCGCGATCCTGGTGCTCACCGGGTCCTGATAGGCGTTCTGCGCCAGCAGCTTCTTGTTCGCCGAGAAGGCACCGGGCGGCGGCCACACCCGCTCGGCTCCGTCGCGGACGAGCTGCCCCTCGTCACTGGCGAGGTACTCCATCAGCCGCCGGGCCCGGTCACTCGGCTGGAACACGGCGGCCAGGTCGGCCGCCACCTCGGCGCGCGGCTCGGCGGAGCCGAACACCGGGAACCGGAAGAAGTCGAAGTCGCGTCCCGGCCGCGGGGGCTCGGTGCGCGGCCCGGCCTTCTGGTAGTCCGCCATGATGAACGAGGCCTGGTGCTCCAGCACGCAGCCGGGTGGGCTGGTGAACATCGCCTTGCCGGCGTCGTTGTACTCGGTGAGCAGTGCGGCGGTGCGGCCGCCGCGGACCGAACCCGGGGTGGCCACGATCTGGCCCCAGGTCGTCCAGGCGCGCTCGACCTCCGGCGAGGTCCAGGCCAGCTCACCGGCCGCCCACCGCCGGTACACCTCGGGGCCGGACTGCTGGAGCAGGATGTCCTCGATCCAGTCGGTACCCGGCCAGCCCGAGGTGCTTGCCGCGCCCATGCCGAGGCACCACGGCTGCTTCCCGGCGGCACGCACCCCGGCCCCGGCGTCGAGCAGTTCGTCCCAGGTGAGCGGACGACGGTCGAACTGGGCCGGGTTGTACCAGACGAGGCTCTTCAGCGTGGTTTTCACCGGCACCGCGTAGAGCTGGTCCGTGCCCGCCTTCTGCAACTGGAGCCACTGCGCGCTGTAGGACTCCTCGGGCCGCTCCCCCAGCACCCCGCCCACCGGGCGCACGTCCCCGCTGCGCACGTACTTCGCCAGCTCGCCGGGGCTGGGCAGCACCGCGATGTCCGGCGGTTGCCCCTTCTGCACGTCGGACAGCAGGACCTGGTTGAGCGCGCGGGTGCCGGTGTAGTTCACCCTGATCCCGGTCTTCTCGGAGAACCCGTCGAGCACCTTCCGGAAAGCGGACTCCTCGTCGCCGGTCCAGGAGGCCAGCACGGTGAGTTCGCCGGCCCCGCCGGTCGCCGTGCAGGCACCGGCCAGCGCCGCGATCGACACCAGCACGCTCAGCATCCGGTTCGCTCTCATGTCGCCCCGTATCTGTACTCGTCGATGCGCTTGTGCAGGGCCAGCAGGATCAGCGCGGCCACCGCGAGCGCGGCCAGCAGCATGAGGTACTCCAGCAGGCCGCCCCGGTCGGCCACGAGCAGCTGCTCGTTGACCAGCTTGGTGCCGCTCAGCCCGCCCGTCACCGCGGGCCGGTCGCCCGCCACCGGCGGCAGGCCGGCGAGGAAGGCGTCCACGGTGTCCCCGCAGGTGTCCTGGCCCGGCGCCCCGCACTGGGTCCGGATCACCGCGGCGAGGGACTGCCGCCCCTCGGCCGCGATCTGGTCGGTCTGCGCCCGCCACTGCGTCACCACCTGGTCCAGGGTCCGGCCCGCGGTGTCCGCCTGGGTGTCCGAAACGAAGACCATCGAGGCCGCCGTGGCCAGCAGGATCAGCAGCACGGAAGCGGCCACCAGCGCCGGGCTGACCCGGCGCCGGAATCGTTTGCGCAGGAAGACCTGGGTGAGCACGAGCAGGCCGAGCAGGAGCCCGATCGGCACCAGCCATGCCGAGGCGCTCCACGGCGCCAGCCAGCCGCCGGAAAGCTGCCTGGCCAGTGCCTCCCGCTGCAGCCGGTCCAGGGTGTCCAGCTGCGCCAGGATTCCGGAGTCCGCCGTGTGCACCAGCCGGGCCGCGTACCAGAGGTCGGTGACGCCGATGGCGGTCGCACCCGACTGGCGGAAGTGCGCGTCGGCCTGGCCGACCCAGCCGGTGTAGGAGGCGAGCTGGCCCTGCACGACCTGAAGCACGCGGCTGCCGGTCTCCCCGGCCGCGTTGTGCTCGG
Organism: Amycolatopsis nigrescens CSC17Ta-90; assembly: GCF_000384315.1. Taxonomy (GTDB): domain Bacteria; phylum Actinomycetota; class Actinomycetes; order Mycobacteriales; family Pseudonocardiaceae; genus Amycolatopsis; species Amycolatopsis nigrescens. The sequence continues at coordinate 1,134,922 of NZ_ARVW01000001.1, forward strand.
CGACGGCGGCCAGGCTCTGCCCGGCGATCGCGATCTGGTTCTGGAACCGCTCGCCCGGTCCGACCAGCTGCACCTGCCCGGTTCGGAAGCCGGCCATAGCCGCGTTGTCGGCCTGTGCGACAGCCGACCGTGCCGCGGCCACGTCGAGCACCGCGGGCGCGGTCCGCGCACCGGCGTCCCGGACCGTCGCCTGCGCCCTGGTGAACGCGAACAGCGAGGTGACCAGCACGATCGCGGTGAGCATCAGCAGCGCGGACCGCAGCCGCAGCAGGTCGCGCCGGGTGGTGCTGCGCGGCCGGCCGGTCATGAGCCCTCCGCCGGGAACCGCTCGCCACAGCTCACGCAGACCATCGAGCCCGGCGGCGAAACCCAGGCGCAGACCACGCAGACGCACTCCGCGCCGACGGCGAGCTCCGGCACCACCTTGTCCTGCCCGCTACCGAAGCCCGAGAGGTTCGATCCCAGCACCGCGGAGAACAGGTCGCGGCGGCGCAGGTCGTCCCGCAGCCGCACCCGGCCCGCGGCCGCGTCCTCCACGTCCACCAGCCGGCGCAACCGCCGGAGGATCTCCTCGTTGCCGAGGCCGGTGGCCAGCCGGACGGCGGTGCCCCATTCCGCCGCCGCTGCCGCCCTGTCCTGCTGTTCGAAGGCGTCCCAGCCGGCCCGCACCGCGTGCCCGAGGTCCTGTTGCACGGTGTGGCGCTCCACCCTGGGATCGGGCCGGCTGAACAGCACGACGTCCTCGGTGACGTGCCCGACGACCGGTACCGGCCCGGCTTCGTCCCAGCGGTCGCCGGTGGCCAGTTCCACCTTGCCCAGCTGGAAGTCCTCGCCCATCGGCCGGCCCGGCAGCCGCACCTCGAGGCACAGGTGGTACTCGCGGTCCTCCGCGGCCCAGGGACCGGTCGTCAGCTCGTAGGTACGCGGGCCCGTCTGCACGCACCGCTCGGTCAGGTCCACCACGGACGGGTGGACCTGCTTGACGAACCTCAGCTCGGTGAACGGCATGGTGGTGATCCTCAGCCGCAGCTCCGGCACCACCTTGCGCATCGCGTTCCCGATCATCTTCCGGAAGTCCGCGGCCAGCTCGGCCTCGTCCACCACGGCATCCGCGCTGCCCTGCAACGCGACCGCGATCCGCTCCAGCTCGCCGACGTCCCAGTCGTCGCCGATTCCCCTGGCGTCGCAGACGAAACGCCCGGCGCAGGACGCCAGCACCGCGGCCAGGTCCGCTTCGGACTCGAACTCGTTGCGGCCGTCGGTGAGCAGCACCGCGTGCCGGACCGCGTCCGGATGCCGGTCCAGCAGCTGTCCGGCCAGCGCCAGCCAGCGGCCGATCGCGGTCTGCCCGCTGGCGATCAGCCCGGCCACGGCCGCCTTGGCCGCCGCCCTGGTCTCCGGGCCGGCCGGCACCAGCCGCGGCCCGTCCGGGTAAACCATGGTCGCGTGCAGGGTTCCCTGCACCACGCCGAAGAACACGCCGTCCCGCAGGGTGTCGATGGCCGCCCTGGTCGCCCTCCTGGCCGCGTCGATCTTGGTCGGCGGCCAGTCCATCGAGCTGGAGCAGTCGACCAGCAGCACCTCCGCCGCCTCGGCGGCGACCCCGCCGCCGGTGCCCGTGACGGTCAGCACCGCGTCCATCACCTTGTCCGAAGTGGACAGATACTTGTTCTGGCTCAGCTCGAGCCGGAATTCGGGCCTCTCCGCCACGTCACCGTCCCCTCACCTGAAGGTCTTCGGCCGCACCGAGTTCGCCCGGTCGACCAGTACGCCGTGCTCCTGCTCGTCGCGGGCGTGGCCGGCCAGCTTGCGGAAGGACTGCGCCAGCAGCAGCCGGAGCCCCTGCTCGTGCACCGGGTCGCCGAGTACCGGCCCGCCGTCGGGCCCGCCGCGCCCGGCCGACAGCAGGTCGAGCGCGGTCTCCCGGACCACCGTGGTGAGCCGATCCCGGAACTGGCCCTCCGGGTCACCGCCGTCCAGGTACAGCTCGGGTAGCAGGCGGGCCGCCGCGGCGAGGTCGGCCGCGGTCGGCGGCCCGGAAGGCAATGCCGCGACGTGGATCCGGACCACCGCCACCTTCGCCGCGTCGTAATGGCGGGACACCTGCGGCACCTGGTCCAGGATGGCGGTCGCCGCCAGGCGGTCATCCCGGCGCGGACCGCGCAGCCGCAGCCTCGCCAGGCCGAACGCGGCGCTGACCTGTGCGTGGTCGCGCCGCCAGACCGCCTGGTAGCAGTTCCAGGCGTCCATGACGGTCCCAGCGCCCCCGGTCCGAGGTCCGAGGTGCTCGAAGCAGAAACCCAGCGCCAGCTTGGGTGCGTCTTCGCCGGGCAGCGCGTCATAGACCCGTTGGAAGGCATGCGACGCGTCTTCGGCGTTGCTCTTGGCCAGCGCCAGCAACCCGTAATGCCACTGCAGCCGCCAGTCGTGCGAAGCCGTCGCGCCGAGCAGCAGCCCGGCCCGGTGTAGGGACTTCACCACCTCGGCGAGCTCGTTCAGCTCCAGGTACGCGCGGGTCCTGGCGAACTCGACCTCCACCGAGGAGCCCTCGAAGGTGGCCAGCTTGTCCAGCAGCCGTCCCGGGTTCGTCGCGGCGGTCGCCTCCAGGAAGGGCGCGGCCGGGTCGTTCCGGTCGCTCCACGGCACGGGCAGCCGGGTGGCGGCCTCGGCCGGCGTGGGCAACCCGTCGTGAAACCGCGGAAAACTCGGCACCGGTTCACCGCGGGTCCAGCGCTCCAGGCCGGGGATCGAGCCGAGCCCGGAGTCGAGCAGTTCGGCGGTGCCCTCGAAATTCCCGGACGGGGCCGGCCGGGGCACCCCGTCCCGCAGCGACAGGATCTCGCGCCGCACCCCGTCGAGTTGCTCGGCCATCTCGGCGACGGACGCGAACCGCTGCGGGAACTCGGCCACCGCGCGGTCGAGCAACCGCTCGAAGGACCGCACGCCGAACGAGACGTCCGGGCCGCCTGGCTCCTCACCAGCGACGTCGAGCATCTCCCGCAGGGTCCTGCCCACCGTGTGGATGTCCGAGCGCACGGTCAGCCCGTACCTGGCGATCTCCGTGTCCTCCACCCGGTAGCGCCTGGTGCCGATGGACCTGCTCCGCGGCCCGCCGAGCGGCCTGGCCGCGCCGAGGTCGATCACCTTGAGCCGCTTGCCGCCGTGGATCACGTTGTCCGGCTTCATGTCGCAGTACAGCAGGCCTTCGCCGTGCAGGTAGTCCAGCGCGGACAGGATGGCGTGGGCGTAGGTGACCACGTGCTCGACCCGCAGCCCGGCCGGATCGTCGTGGATTTCGCGCAGGGTCTTGCCGCCCACGTACTCCATCACGATGTAGTCGTCGGGCTCGCCGCCACCGGGGTCGGGGTGGCTGACGAAGTTGACGATCCGCACGATGTTCGGGTGGTCCAGCCGGGTCAGCACATCCCGTTCCACGCTCGCGATCTTCAGCGCCTGGGTGTCGGTCGGGTTGAGCACGCCCTTCAGCGCCACATACCGGCCGAGCTGCGTGTCCTCGGCGAGGTAGACCCAGCCGAGCCCGCCGTGCGCGAGCAGGCCGAGCACGTCGTACAGGTCGGCCACCCGCTCGCCGGTGCGCAGCTTGGGCCGGAAGGAAAACCGCGTGCCGCAGAACCCGCAGTACCCTTCGTCCAGCGCGGGCTGGCCGGCGAAGCCGCGGCCGACCGGCCGCCGGCACTCCGGGTTGCCGCAGTACTGGCTCTCCTCCGGGTAGCGCGCGTCGGAATGCAGGCCAGCCAAGGGGTCCGGCAGGTCCACCGGTGGCAGCAGGGCGAACTCGCCGGCGCCCCACGGATCTCCGTCCGGGGTCCGCCTGCTGCTCGCGGTGGTAGGCGCCGCCGCCAGGTATCCGGTGACCTCGGTGTCGGGCACTGGTTCGGCCGGCACCTTCCGCCGGCCGCAGACATCGCAGAAGCCCGTGCGGCCCACCGGCTCCCCGCAGCAGAGCAGTTCGGTCACCGGTCCACCCCCGTGCCGCCGTCCAGCCCGTCCAGCCGCTGCCGGACCAGCGCGAGGTACCGCCGCACCAGCGGTTCCGCCTGCGCGAGGTTCGCCGGCCTCGCCCCGAGCGCGCGCATCGCCGGCCGGTACGCCCCGGAAAGCTCCTCATCCTCCACCAGGCCGTGGTCGGCGGCCCGCGCGTTGTAGGCCCGCAACAGGCCGCGTAGCTCGTCGTATCTGGCTGTGGCCGCGGCCAGGTGGTCGTCGATCTCGTGCAGCGCGCGGGCGGCCCGTTCGGTCTTGCGCTCGGTGGAGGCCAGTGCGTCCCGCACCCTGCCCGGCTCCACCCCCGGGCCGGCGCCCGCCAGCGCGCGGACGCGCAGATGCAGGTCCGGGGCCAGCAGCGGAACTTCCGGCACGCCGGTCACGATCGAGACGGCGACCGCATGCCGCTCTCGTGCCGCGGTCTCCATCCGCTCGACCGCCGCCACCCTGGTGCGCAGCGCAGTCAGCCTGCTGTCGATCTCCTCGCGCTGCCAGCGCCGGACGATGCCCAGCACCGGCGAGTTCTCCTCGACGAACCGGAGCCCAACCTCGGTCCCGTTGTCCAGCAACGGTTTCACCACGTCGTTGAGCAGCACCTCCGGCTGCCTCGACTCGTCCACCCCGGTCACCTCGACGGTCACCGGGTCGGCCTGGTCTTCTTGGTCTGTTTGATTTTCGGGGGGCCGCCCGGGAGCACGGCTGATCTGGCTGCTGATCCGGGACTCGATGCCGTGGTGCACTTCGCCCGGCGTCAGCCCGGCCGCGTCCACGATCATCCGTCCGGGGGCCCGCGCCAGGTCCGGGCCGGGCGGCCCGCCGAGCAGCACCAGAATCCGGCCGAGCTGTACCGGTTCGAGATCCGGCCCGGTGCAGCGCTGCACCCGCCGGAAATACCGCACCACGGTGTCCACCGGGATCATCCAGGACAGCCCGGCGTCCTCGTCGGTGTGCTCAGCGACCTGGTACTTGCTGACCACCATGCCGACCACCGAGCCGGTGTGGTCGTCGATCACCGCGGCCCCGCTGAAACCGCGGCGGATGCGCTGGTCGCCAGGGGCCGAGTCGACCTGGACCCATTCCCCGTTCGGCCCCGTCGGCCCGGCCAGTGTCGCGTGCGCCCACACCACGTGCGAATAGCCGAGCGATTCCGGGAATCCGTAGGTGGACACGGCCCGGTTACGCGGAGCGGGCAGCCTGCGCAACGGCGCGCCCGTCACCCCCTGCGGTACCGATTCCAGTGCCAGCAACGCCAGATCGCCGCTTTCGTCCTCGTGCCGCGGCACCCAATGACCGGTCAGCACGGCGGCCTTCGTCGATGGAACCCCGGGCAGGCCGAGAAAGCTCACCACGACCGTCAGCCCCGGCAGGGAGAACTCCGCACCCGGCGGATATCCGGCGGCCGCGGTCACCACGTGCGCGCAGGTGAGCACCGTGCCATCGGCCAGCATCATGCCCGCGCCAACGGGTTTGTCCTCGGCCATGCCGCGAATGGCGACCGGCCAGGACTCCGCACCCCCTGCGTGGACAGCGGCGCCGCTGTCGTCAGCCCTCACTTTCCGGGACCCTACGGGCCGATTCCGCGGGAATGGGCGGACTCCTGGACAACCGCCGCCTCATGCTCCGAACATCACCCGTTCGGCGGCAGATCTTTCAGTGACACGAATTCTCGCACCGCGAAGAAAAGGGGAAATTCCTTGGCAGGAGATCATTTTTGACCGCCGGTGCGATAGGAACTCGGCGGACGGCCGGTCCACCGGGTGAAGGCGTGCGTGAAACTGGTCAGATCGGAGTAACCGAGGCGCTGCGCGACCTGGCCGACGCCGAGGCCGACCGTGCCGAGCAGCTCGATGGCCATCGTCTCGTGGATCTCCGCCTTCAGCGCACGGAACGAGGTGCCTTCGGCGGTGAGCCTGCGCCGCAGCGTCCGCACGTCCAGGTGCAGCCCGGCGGCGATCTGGTCCATCCGCACGCTCCGCGCCGGATGGGCGAGCAGTTCGGACCGCACCCGCGCGGCGGTGCCGGTCCTGGCCGAGCGGCCGTCCAGCAGGGCCTGGCAGTCCCGTTTGCAATTCCGCCAGGTGTGCTCGTCGGCCTGCGGCAGCGGGGTGCTCAGCAAGGCATGGTCGCCGGCGATCAGGTGCCGTGCGCCGCGGCCGGTGAACTCGGCTCCCGGCAGCAGTTCGGACAGCTTCGCCGCGCGAATGTCGTCCAGCGTGGTTTCGAACCGCACCTCGGGCAGGCCATCCACCAGCGCCGCGACCAGCGCGGCGATGGCCGCCAGGTCGCGCTCCACCAGCAGTTCGCGGACGTCTTCGGGCAGTTCGTCGTCGTGCAGCACCAGCGCCAGCTCACCGTTCGCGCGGACCAGCTCGGGACGGACGAAAGCGGTGGTCAGCTCGAAGTACCGCACTCCGACTTCGACCGCGTCACCCCAGGTGGGGCTGGTCAGCAGGGCGAACCCCCATACCCCGACCGCCTCGAGGGTGTAGTCACGACCGGCCTGCACACCGAGGCCAGGCTCGTTGCCGAGCCACCGCACCAGGTTGCGCGCGATGCCCAGCTCCTGACCGGCCTCGAGCCTGCCGTGTTCGGCCACGTCAGCGGGGGCGAGCCCGGTCCCGGCGAGGCACTGCCCGGCGGTGAGGCCGTGCGCCAGCCCGGTGCGCACCAGCAGCCGGGCGCCGACCGGGCCACGGGGAAAGTCCCAGCCAGGCATCCGCCCTCCGAGCGTGTCCGAAATAAACAGGTGACTGTCCGATTGAATCATGGTCCACCGCCTGTCGGGCTCCTAGCGTGGAAATGTGACCCTGCCCGCGAACCGGCCACGAGTCGGCATCATCGGCGCCGGCATGTCCGGGCTCTGCATGGCGGCGACCCTGCGCCGCGCCGGCTACCGGGACTTCGTCGTCTACGAGAAGGCCAGCGAGGTCGGCGGCACCTGGCGCGACAACACGTATCCCGGTCTCAGCTGCGATGTGCCTTCGCGGTTCTACTCGTACTCGTTCGCGCCCAACGCCGACTGGACCCGCAACTTCGCCTCCGGCGAGGAGATCGAACGCTACTTCGTGCGGGTCACCGACGAACTCGGGCTGCGCGAGCACATCCGGTTCGATACCGAGTTGGCCAGCGCCCGCTGGGACGGCGCACGTTACCGGCTGCGCAGCACGGACGGCCGGACCGACTCGGTGGACGTGCTGGTCTCCGCGACCGGCATCCTGCGCGAGCCGAAGCTGCCGGACATCCCCGGCCTGGACTCCTTCGACGGCGCCGCTTTCCACTCCGCCCGCTGGGACCATTCCGTTGCGCTGAAGGGGAAACGCGTGGCGGTGGTGGGTACCGGTTCGACCGGGGTGCAGATCACCGGCGCGCTGGCCGGGGTGGCGAAGCCGCTGTATCTGTTCCAGCGCACCGCGCAGTGGATCCTGCCGATGCCCCGGCTGCCGTACTCGCCGGTCTCGCGGGCCGCGCTGAAACTGGTACCGGGGCTGAACAAGCTGAGCTACCTGGGTTACCAGCGGATCATGGAGCTGATCTTCGGGCACGCGGTGATCGAACCCGGCTGGCAACGGGACGCGGTGTCCGCGCTGTGCCGTTCCTACCTGCGGACGACGGTGCGCGACGAGGAGTTGCGCGCGAAGCTCACCCCGCCGGACGAGCCGATGTGCAAGCGGCTGATCATGTCCACCGCGTTCTACCCGGCCGTGCGGCGCCGTGACGTGCAGGTGGTCACGGACAAGATCGTCGCGGTGGAGCCGAAAGGCGTGCGTACCGCCGACGGCCGGGTACGGGAGGCGGACGTGCTGGTGCTGGCCACCGGCTTCGACGCGCACGCGTTCCTGCGGCCGATGGAGCTGGTCGGCGAGCACGGCGTGACTCTGGAGCAGGCCTGGCGGGACGGTCCGCGGGCCTACCGCACGGTCGCGGTACCCGGGTTCCCGAACTTCTTCACCCTGATCGGCCCGCACTCACCGATCGGCAACCATTCGCTGATCGCGATCGCGGAGACCCAGGCGAACTACGTGCTGCGCTGGCTGGACGAGCTGAGCGCCGGCCGGGTGCGCCGGGTGGCGCCGACCACCGAGGCGACCGAACGGTTCAACAGCGACCTGCGCGACTCCATGTCCGGCACGATCTGGACCAGTGGCTGCGACAGCTGGTACCTGGGGCCGGACGGGGTACCCGAACTCTGGCCGTGGACACCGGCCCGTCACCGGCGAATGCTCGCCGAGCCGGTTCCCACCGACTTCGAGCTGGCCTAGTACGACAGCCCTGGACGACCGATCCCGCTGGCATGGTCGACACGGCTCTCGACCTGTACGCAGGGATATCCGTCGATGACTACGCCGCGGCGCTCGCCTGGTACGAGAAGCTGCTCGGCTCGCTGCCGTCGTTCGTCGCCAGCCGGCCACGCCCTGCACTCCATCTTCGTTGATGACTTCGACAACCTGGTGGCTGAAATAGCTGAACGAGGGCTGGAGCCGGCGAAGCGGGAGGCGTACTCGCATGGCGTGCGAAAAGCCATCTACGTAGATCCCGATGGAAACGAGATCGGGTTCGATGGAGCGCCGCGCTGACCGGCGCAGGCCCGCGACAGAAATCGAGTCACCCCGAGTTCCGTCCCGCAGGTAGCCGCCGGGGGCTCCACTCGTCGACGGTCGTATCGGTCGCAGCTTCAGGAGCACCATTTGTCGCCGGCTGGGGCGGATGTTGCTGCTGCGTACCGCTGAGCTGGCGGCTTGGCCAGCTGGTTGTCACTAGGGCCGGCCCGGGCAAGATCGTTCTGTACCCAGCCATCGCGGTCGCGTGGGGTGAGGATTGCCTAGCTGACATTGGCGCGCTGCGTGCCAAACCGCCGGTATTCGGGTGTGTGGCGTCGGACCCGACATGTCACGCACGATCACCGGGCTAGCCCGCGGGCTCAATGGTCGCCTGCGCCACAACCGTCTCCAGAACTGCCGCTGCTGCAACCACCGCCGCATCCTTCCGTGTGGCCGCTGTCATGCCCGCCGTCGCCACCATGACCCCCATGACCCCCATGACCCCCATGGCCGTCATGGCTCCCGTGACTCTCCTGACCGCCGTGACCTCCGTGGCCAAAGCCGCCGTCCGTAAAACTTCCACCGTCCCCGAAACCCACACCACCACTGCCACCAGGCCACCACTGGCCGTCGCGCCACAACCACCACCGGCCGCCGTGGTACGTCCACGAATCGCCCTCGCGGTACTGCCACCAGTTATTGTCGCGGTACATCCTTCCGCGCTGTTGGCGTCCCACTGCGTCACCGCGCTGGTTGACGATCCACACAACGAAGCAAATAATCAGAAGCCATACGACCAGCCCGGTCATCAGCGCATCCCCTCGGCCCTTGGCGAAGGTTCCCATGAATAGGTTAGCTCGGGAGAGCGGGAGAAGCAGTGCGCTGCCGCGAAGTTTCTCAGCTCGGCTTGAGCGCGTGCGGCACGCCGTGGATGCCCTCGAATTGCCGCCCGCCGTCTACAAGACGTGCCCGTTCCAGCCGAGGGAACTGGTGGACACCGGACTGCGACAGTGGCTGTGCTGCTGCGGCGCGGCGCTGCTCGACAAACAGATCATCGGCATGCCCTCGCATGCCGTGGACGAGGCGTGGCACGGGTTCATCCTCTGCACTGCACGCTACGCAACATTCTGCCGAGCAGCATACGGCCAGTTTCTGCACCACCATCCTCAAGGCAGCGAGCCGCCCAGCCACGTTCAGAGAGCAGGATCGATGCGGGACAAGTTGCACCGGACCGCCGTGGCATGGTCCTTTGCGGCCAGGCCCGGCGAAGAATGCGTGCTGTGGGACCTCGATGTACGAGTCGGCGTCCCCCACCCGTGGGGCACCCGAGACTAGTCCGGATGTTCGCTCGGGTTACCCAGATCCCGTCCGCGCCGCGCGGGCAGCGCACGGGAACGAACCTGAGCCGCGGGCGCTGGCCCGAATCTAGGCTGACCTCTCGCAGATCAACTTCGACGCGATCATCACGATCTCCTATTCCGAGGAAAAGGAAACGCAACCAGGACCTGGAAACGCACCTACGATTCCCATCCACCATTGATATTTCGGAGCAGCCGACACCACCGGAGGCCGGCGGCCTGCGCGCGCCCATGTCCCGACCCACCCAAGGCAGGATCATCAGGCCCTGCGCGAAACGGCTGCGCTAGTCACCTCCTCGTGTGCTGCGGTAGACGGCTTTGGCTGGGGTGGTGACGGTGAGCGTGCCGTCAAGGTTGTGGGTGTAAGTCCAGCTGGGGTGGTTTTTGAGTTTCTTGTGGTGTTTGCAGTAGTAGCGGGGGTTGGTTTCTGTTGAGTCGCCGAGTTGGATGGGTCGGTAGCAGCCGGGATGGTTGCATTCGGGGTTGGGGACGCGGATGTGGCCGTCGAGGGCGGTGGGTGATCGGTAGGTGCGGCGGCTGACGTCGATAGGGGTAGCGGTGGTGGGGTCGGTGACGATGCGGTGCCAGGTGGAGGCGGGGTTGTTGGCGATGTCGCGGGCGAGCCAGGCGGGGATGGGTCCGGTACCGGCGAGTTCGGCCGGGTTGTTGTTCAACCCGGCGAGGGTGGTGAGGTCGACGTAGAGGTGGACTTCGGCGTGGAGGTTGCGGCGTGTGCCGCGTTCCCACAGACACCGGTCGGTGAGGACATCGGCGCGGAGCTGGTCGAGGGTTCGAGTTTCGCCGGCGATGTTGAGCGCGTGGGCGTCACGGTCGGTGCGGGTGTAGATCGCGGCCCCCAGTTCGGCGGGGAGGTCGAGGATGAGGGTGCTCATGCCCTCGCCTCGGGGTAGCAGGGTGACTTTGCGGTCGCGGCGACGGTGCCGGGTACGGGTGGCATGCCCGTCCGGGTCGATCCGGGCCACCACCCGGCGCACCGCCCGCCGCAAGCTCTGCGGGTTCTTTCCTGCCAGGCGGCCTGCCATCACCAGGTCGACCTCGCGGGCTTTCGCGTCGGTCAGCACCACTGTCGCATCAACGATTTTCGATGCTTTGTAGGTGTCGATGGTCCCGGATTCCATGGCTTCCAACGTGCTCGGCAACCGGGTCACCAACGCCTCGGCGAGCGCGATCTGTTTGACCGCCGCGTTCTCGGTGATGGCGAGGCCGAGGGCGAGCTCGGCGGGTACTCCTTTGGTTCTTTCTCCAAGCTCATTCAACTGGGCGATGAGCCGAAGCTGTGCCGCCTCCGACCGGCACCTGTCCTCCTGAAGAACCCGAATCTCTTTCAATAATGCGCAAGCCTTGTCTTTGTCCATGCCCAAACCCTAAACACCACCCCCGACAAAAACGCAAAACCCATTGCCTGCAAGGAATTGTGACTCACCGACTGCCAGCGCCACCCCACCCTTGAGGCAGGTAGCGTCCAAAGGCGGACCGGAGCCGGACCGAAACCAAACCTCCCGAAGCCCATCGGAGACGCGGCTCAAGAAGAGCTCGACCCCACGTCGAGGCCACGTTGACAGCCAGCAGGACTCTTGCCATCCTGATAGTCAGGAGTCGAGAGGCGCTGCGACGGACGAGGTCCGCCACGCTCGGCTCGCCAGACCGCAAGTAAGGGCGCCTCCTACCACAGGAGGTGCCTTTTTCTTGTCAGCGAACATCAACGCCCCCACTCGGCGCGCACCAGCAAGTTAGTCGACCAGCTGAACAATCGCTTCGAATATATGCCGATGCGCGCATCGGTACTCCCTGGTCAGGCCCGAAAACAGCCATGCCCTGGAGGGAAAGGAACCATGAGCCCGAAGCTGCAGACGAAGAACGGCATCGAGTTCGCCGTCGCGGATCTGGCGCTGGCCGAGTCCGGCCGTCACCAGATGCGCCTGGCCGAACACGAGATGCCCGGCCTGATGGCCACCCGCAAGGAATACGCCGCGTCGCAACCGCTCAAGGGAGCGCGCGTCGCAGGTTCGCTGCACATGACCGTGCAAACTGCGGTACTGATCGAGACACTGGTGGCGCTCGGCGCCGAAGTGCGCTGGGTGTCCTGCAACATCTTCTCCACCCAGGACGACGCCGCCGCCGCGGTGGTCGTCGGCAAGGACGGCACTCCGGACAAGCCGGCGGGCACCCCGGTTTTCGCCTGGAAGGGCGAGACGCTCGAAGACTACTGGTGGTGCACCGACCAGCTGTTCAACTTCGCGGACGGCAAGGCGCCGAACATGATCCTCGACGATGGCGGCGACGCCACCATGCTGGTGCACAAGGGAGTCGAGTTCGAGGCGGCCGGTGCCGTCCCGCAGCCGACCGATGAGGACCCGGAGGAGTACCAGGTCCTGCTCAAGACGCTGGCCGACAGCTTCGCCACGGACAAGCAGCGGTTCACCACCATCGCCAAGGACATCCGCGGGGTAACCGAAGAGACCACCAACGGTGTCAAGCGGCTGTACAAGCTCGCCAAGGAAGGCGAACTGCTGTTCCCGGCAATCAACGTGAACGACTCGGTCACCAAGTCCAAGTTCGACAACAAGTACGGTATTCGTCACTCCCTTGTGGACGGTATCAACCGGGCCACCGACGTGATGATCGCCGGCAAGCTGGCCGTGATCTGCGGCTACGGCGACGTCGGCAAGGGTGCGGCGGAGTCACTGCGCGGCCAGGGTGCGCGTGTGGTGGTCACCGAGATCGACCCGATCTGCGCGCTGCAGGCCTCCATGGAGGGTCTGGAGGTGGTGGACCTGAACGACGTGATCGACAGGGGCGACATCTTCGTCACCACCACCGGCAACTTCGACATCATCATGGCCGACCAGATCGCGAAGATGAAGCACAACGCCATCATCGGCAACGTGGGGCACTTCGACAACGAGATCGACATGGCCGGCCTGGCGAAAATCCCCGGTATCAAGAAGATCGAGGTCAAACCGCAGGTGCACGAGTGGACCTTCCCGGACGGGCACGCGGTCATCGTGCTTTCCGAGGGCCGCCTGCTGAACCTGGGCAACGCCACCGGTCACCCGAGCTTCGTGATGTCGAACTCGTTCACCAACCAGACGATCGCCCAGATCGAGCTGTTCACCAAACCGGGCGAGTACGACAAGCAGGTCTACGTGCTGCCCAAGCACCTGGACGAGAAGGTCGCGCGGCTGCACCTCGACGCACTCGGCGTCAAGCTGACCAAGCTGACCAAGAGGCAGGCCGAGTACATCGGCGTGGACGTGGACGGGCCGTATAAGCTCGACCATTACCGCTACTGATCAGGGAAGCTCCGGTCCGGGAACCGTCCCCCAGGGTTCCCGGACCGGCCCTCATCGCCACCGCACCTCATCGCCACAGCATCCTGGTGACGGCGGCCGCCATTCTCGGCATCGGCCGCCCCCGTCCGGACGCTCCGTCCGGCATGCCCTCGAAAGCGACCAGGTGGGTGAGCGCGCGCGTCGTCTTCGGCAGGAACAGGGACGCGAGCACCGCCGGCACCCCGGCCGGGAAGACCAGGTTCACCGTCTCCGGTCGGCGCAGGATCGCCCGCATCACCAGTCCGGCGGCCCGGTTCACATCCATCATCGGCAGCGCGCCGAAGGCGTTGAACTTCTCCGAGGGTGCGGTCATTTCGGTGCTCACCAACGGAAGTTTCACCGAGCTGAAGGTGATCCCGTGGGACAACGTCTCACGACCGGCGACCAGACCGAACTCCTCCAACGCGGCCTTGGACGCGAGATAGGCGGAAAACCGCGGGGTGTGGTTCTGGATGCCCTGGGTCGTCACGTTCACCACGTGCCCGTGGCGGCGTGCCCGCATCACCGGCAGTAGTCCGAGAGTCAGCCGAACGGCGGCGAAGTAGTTCACCGCCATGGTGCGCTCGTAGTCGTGCAGCCGGTCGGTCGCGTCGAACACCGGCCGCCGGATGGACCGGCCGGCGTTGTTCACCAGTACGTCCACCGCACCGTGCTCGGCGAGCACCTGCTTGACCACCGCGTCCACCGCGTCGCCATCGGTGAGGTCACACGGGTACACCGACGCGGTGCCTCCGGCCGCGACGATCTCGTCGCGGACCGCGGCGAGCTGGTCGGCGCGCCTGGCCACCAGCAACGGAATCCCGCCCCGGCGTGCCACCCGCAACGCGGTCTCCCTGCCGATGCCCGAGGACGCCCCGGTGATCAGCACTGTCCGCCCGGTGAGTCCCGGACCGCCGCGACGCGCCCGGTCCGGATCGAGCCGGCCCCGCCAGTACTCGTAGAGCCGCCCGGCATAGTCGTCCAGCGGCGGAACGGAAAGCCCGCTGCCGGCCAGCGCGTCCCTGGTCGCCGCCGACTCGGAGAGCACCGAGGTTTTCAGCACCGCCAACGCATCCCGTGAAAGGCCGAGTTCCTCGAGCACCGCACGCCGGGACGCGCGCAGGCCGGGCACGCGGTCGACCAGCCGGGTGCCGCCTGCCGCCAGCGCGGCCATCCGGCGCGACACCGGCTTCGGCGCGGTCGCCACCACCCGTGGTGCTCCGGCCGCGACGGCGAAGGTGTTGTAGACCTCGTTCACCGGCTGCGGTTCCGGCGCTGCCAGGTGATACGTCGTCCCCGGCGACGCGTTCTCGTGCATCAGGTACGCGATCGCGTCCGCCACGTAGTCCACCGGCACCACGTTGGTCTGGCCGAAGTCGGCGCCGAGCAGCGGCAGCCGCGACGGCAACCGGGAAAGCCGGGAGAGCACCGGCAGCAGCGGATGACCGGCACGCTGTTCACCGGTCCGCGAGTCGCCGAGCAGCACCGAATGCCGGTAGACCCGGGCCGGCACCGCCCGCTGCGCCCTGGCCAGCCGGTCGTCGTCGGCCGCGGGAGCGAGCAGGTGCACCAGTCCGGCGCGGACGTCGGCGGCGAAGTCCAGCACGTTCGATGTGCCCTGTGAACTCAACTGGACCAGGTGGTCGGGCGCGGCCAGGCCGGCACCGAGGCCGGGTTCGGTCAGTTCGCCGACGTGCACCGAGAGCCGCGCGTCGGATGCCCATTCCGCACGTACCTGGGCCGCCGCCTGCGCGCGGACCAGCAGTTGGACTCCGGTGCAGTCCGGCCTGGCCAGCAGCCGTTCCACGAGCAGCCTGCCGAGCAGTGTGGTCGCACCGGTGACTAAGTAGGTGGCCATCGGATCCTCATCTACCTGATACGCATTGTCTCAGGTAACTGTGTCATGAGCGGCGCACGGCGCGCAACGACGGTCAGCTACTCGCCGAGCAGCTCACTCAGCGGGGTCTCCGGATCGACGTGCACGCCGACCACGGCGAGGTTGCCCTCGATCAGGAACCAGGCGGAACCGGACAGGAAGTCGGCCAGCTGGGCCGAGGTGAGCGTCTTGTCCGGATCGGCGAGCCAGCGGTTCACCGTGGCGTCGACCAGGCCGACCAGGCCGAACGCCAGCGGCTCGGCGAACGCGGTGTTCCGGTCGAACCGGCGCAACGCATCCGCGAACAGTTCCGTGAGCCGGATCGCGATCGCGGTCTTGGTGCCGGAGACCACCCGGGAAGCCGTACCGCGTTCCCGGTTCGAACCGGCGCCGAGGAAGTGATGCAGCCGGGGATGCCGTTCGATCCAGCCGAGATAGGTGTCCACCGCGCGCCGGATGGTCTGGCTGGTGGTGCCGCCGGGGGCCAGCGTGGGCGCGAGCTCGGCCATCAGCATCTCGACCACTCGCTGCCGGATCTGCTCGTCGAGGTCCTCTCGGTCCTTGAAGTGCCGGTACACCACCGGCCGCGGCACGCCGACCCGCTCAGCGATCTGCTTGACGCCCACGCCGGGGCCGTCCTGCTCGATCGCGGCCACCGCGGCGTCGAGCACCTCGAGCCGGCGCTGGGCCTTGTGCGCATCCCAGCGCGTGGCCCGCCCGTCCGCTCCAGTGGTGTCCTTCGCCGCGTCTAGCACGCGGGCCACTCTATCCGCCCGAATCTTCCTGTGACAGCTTGTCTCACTCATTTATCTGAGACATAGTGTCACCAGAACTCGTCCGATCCGGGAGAAAACACGTGGCCAAGAACGCCTACGAGCTCGGCCTGGGGCTGAGCGAAGAACACCTCGCGCTGGCCGAGTCCGTGCGCGGGTTCACCGACCGCCAGATCACCCCGCAGGTGCTGCGCGCGGCAGTGGACGCCACCATCGAGACCAGGCCGTCGTTCTGGTCCGCGCTGGCCGACCAGGGCCTGCTCGGCCTGCACGTGCCGGAGGTGCACGGCGGCCAGGGCGCCGGCATGCTCGGGCTGGCGGTGGCGTTGGAGGCACTCGGCCGCGCCGCACATCCCGGGCCGTTCCTGCCCACCGTGCTGGCCTCCGCACTGCTCGTCGCGGCCGAGTCGAAGGTCAGCGCCGAGCTGCTGCCGGAACTCGTCGACGGTTCCGCCACGGCCGCGGTCGGCCTGTCCGAACCGTTGCGGGGCACCAGGACCGCGGCCGGGCTGACGGTGACCGGGCAGACCGGCTCGGTGCTCGGCGGCACCCTCGCCGAGATCCTGCTGCTGCCGGTACGGACCGGTGGCGAAATCAGCTGGGTGGTGCTGGACGCGGTGGACGCGAAGGTGTCCGAACAGGACGGCCTGGACGTCACCAGGGGCACCGCGAAGGTGGTCGTGGACGAGCTGGCCGTGCCGGCCGAGCGTGTGCTCGGCGACCTTGCCGAGCCGAGGGTCCGGGCGATCGCGGCGGTGCTGTTCGCCGCGGAGGCGGTCGGGGTCGCGTCCTGGTGCGTCTCCACCGCGGCCGAGTACGCCAAGACCCGGGTGCAGTTCGGCCGCCCGATCGGCCAGTTCCAAGGCGTGAAGCACAAGTGCGCCCAGATGGGCGTGGCGCTGGAGCAGGCCCGCGCGGTGGTTTGGGACGCGGCGACCGCGCTGGACGCCGGGGACGACACGGCCGGGTTCGCCGCGTCGGTGGCGGCCGTGGTCGCGCCGGACGCGGCGGTCGGCTGTGCGCAGGACTGCATCCAGGTGCTCGGCGGCATCGGTTTCACCTGGGAGCACGACGCGCACGTCTACTACCGGCGGGCGCTTTCCCTGCGGGGGCTGCTGGGCAGCGGCGAGGAGCGGGTTGCCAGGGTCGGCAGGCAGGCGCTGGACGGCGTCACCCGGTCGTCCACATTGGAGCTTCCCGCCGAGGCGGAACCGCTGCGCGAGCGGATTCGCGCCGAACTGGCCGAAATCGCCACGTTGTCGCAGGACGATCAGCTGGTCCGGCTAGGCGACGAGGGCTGGGTGCAGCCGCACCTGCCGCGGCCGTGGGGCAAGGGCGCCGGGCCGCTGAAGCAGGTGGTCATCGCGCAGGAGCTGCGCACCGCCGAGGTCACCCTGCCCGAGCTGGCCATGGGTGGCTGGGCGGTGCAGGCGATCGTGGCGCACGGCACCGAGGAGCAGAAGGCGAAGCACGTGCCGTCCACCCTGCGCGGCGAGGTGGTGTGGTGCCAGCTGTTCAGCGAGCCTGGCGCCGGTTCCGACCTGGCGTCGCTGAGCACCAAGGCGGAGAAGGTGGACGGCGGCTGGCTGATCACCGGCCAGAAGATCTGGACCTCGCTGGCGCAGTTCTCCGAGTGGGCGATCCTGATCGCCCGCACCGACCCCGCCGCGCCGAAGCACGACGGCATCACGTACTTCCTGCTGGAGATGGACAGCCCCGGCGTCACCGTGCGGCCGCTCAAGGAACTGACCGGGTCGGCACTGTTCAACGAGGTGTTCCTGGACGGGGTGTTCATCCCGGACGAGAACGTGGTCGGCGCCGTCAACGAAGGCTGGCACGTCGCCCGCACCACGCTCGCCGGCGAGCGGGTCGCACTCAGCCAGGGCATCGCGCTGTACGCGTCGATCAAGGATCTGCTCGCGTATGCCCGTTCTCGCGAGCTGAGCGACGTCGCGCTGCACCGGGTCGGTCAGCTGGTCTGCGAAAGCCAGTCGATCGAGCTGATCGGCTCGCGCGTGGTGCTCAAGCAGCTCAGCGGGGCCGACGTGAGCACCACGTCCAGCGTCGGCAAGTTCCTGAGCATGCGGATCGGCCAGTGGATCGCCGAGTTCGGCGTTGACCATCTCGGCGTCGCCGGTGTCACCAGCGTGCCTGGCCAGCCCAGCGACAAGTGGATGGACGCGCTGCTGGCCGGGCGCGCGACCACGATCTACGGCGGCACCACCGAGGTGCAGCTCAACGTGATCGCCGAACGCATGCTCGGCCTCCCCCGCGACACCTGACCGACGATGCAGCGAAGGCCACCTTGCCTGCGTTGAACGCAGGCAAGGTGGCCTTCGCTGCGATGCTCAGTGTTCGTCGTAGTGGTCGCCGTGCGCGGCGTGGCGGTGGCCGTCGTGCACGTAGTCGACGTGGTCACCGTGCGGCACCGCGACATGGCCGCAACCGTCGCCGTGCACATGCTGGTGGCCGTCGTGCGCGCTGTGCCCGGCCGGTTCGCATTCGTCGTAATGGCCGTCGTGCGCGGTGTGCAGGTGCCCGTCGTGCAGGTAGTCCACGTGGTCACCGTGCGGCACGGCCACATGCCCGCAGCCGTCCCCGTGCACGTGGTCGTGCCCCTGGTGCTGAACGTGTGCGGTGGTCATCTCGGCCCTTCCTGTCGTCGATTACTCCATTCGAGGCTACGACGGATCCATTCGCGCAACCGCATATGTCACTCGATCGCGGTGCGTCCACAGTGGCCGGAACTGTCGGGCCCCTGTGTTTTGATGAGCGTTGTGAGTCCGGAACCAGTGCCACGGCGATGGGTCGTGCACCTGGACATGGACGCGTTCTACGCCTCGGTCGAGCAGCTCACCCGGCCGACGCTGCGGACGCGGCCGGTGCTGGTCGGTGGCGCGGGGCCACGTGGGGTGGTGGCCGGCGCCAGCTACCAGGCCAGGGTCTACGGCGCCCGTTCGGCGATGCCGATGACGCAGGCCCGGCGGCTGGTGCCAGGTACCGCGGTGATCCTCCCGCCGCGGTTCCGGCTGTACGAGCTGATGAGCCGCCAGGTGTTCGAGATCGTCGCGGAGCACGCACCGGTGCTGGAGCGGATCTCCCTGGACGAGGCCTTCGCCGAGCCGCCCGACCTGGCCGGAGCCGGTGAGGACGAGGTGCGCGCGTTCGCCGAGAAGCTGCGGGCCAGGATCAGGAACGAGACCGGCCTGACCGCCTCGATCGGCGCCGGGGCCGGCAAGCAGGTCGCCAAGATCGCGTCCGACCAGGGCAAACCGGACGGGCTGGTGGTCGTGCCGCACGGCACCGAACGCGAGTACCTCGCCGAGCTGCCGGTGCGAGCGCTCTGGGGTGTCGGCCCGGTCGCCGAGGCGAAACTCCGCACGATCGGCGTACTCACCCTGGGCCAGCTCGCCGCGCTAAGTGAGCGGGACGCCACTTCGCTGCTCGGTGGCGCGGTCGGCCGGGACCTCCGACTGCTGGCCACCGGCGCCGACGACCGTCCGGTGGCCGAACGCGGGGACGCGAAGCAGGTCAGCGCGGAAACCACCTTCGACGTGGACGTGACCGACCTGACCAGGCTGCGCACCGAGGTCCGCCGGATCGCGCACGGCGCGCACGCCAGGCTGACCCGCGCCGGCCGGGGCGCCCGCACGGTGTCGATCAAGCTCCGGCACACCGACATGAACACGATCAGCAGATCGGAGACCACCGCCTTCCCGAGTACCGACGTGGACCAGCTGACCGCGATCGCCGAACGGCTGCTGCCGGACCCGCAGGAGTTCGGCCCGGTCCGGCTCGCCGGGGTGGCGTTCAGCGGGCTGGCGGAGATCTCCCAGGAGCCGCTCTTCCAGCTGGGCACGCCCGAGCCGGAGACCACCGAGGTCGCCGCCGCACCGGAGCCTGCCCCGGTGGCACGGCCGAGCGGCTGGCGCCCCGGCGACGACGTGCGCCATGAACACTTCGGGTCCGGTTGGGTGCAGGGCGCCGGTTTCGGCCGGGTCACCGTGCGTTTCGAGACCCGCAGCACCGGTCCTGGCCCGGCACGCACCTTCGACCACGACGATGCCGAGCTGCACCGGGGCGACCCGGCGGACTCGCTGGCGTGACCAAGAAAACCCTATGACGTGCCGGAACGACTGACGTAACGTCGATCAAGAGATGACCGTTCCGCTGTACCTCGTCGACGCCTTCGCGCACGCGCCGCATACCGGCAATCCGGCCGCGGTGGTGCTGCTCGACGCACCCGCGCCGGAGCCGTGGCTGCGCGAGATGGGCGCCGAGCTGAACCAGGCGGCCACCGCGTTCGCCTGCCCGTCGGCCGAAGGTGGCTGGGACTTGCGCTGGCTGACCGCGACCGCCGAGCTCGCGCTCTGCGGACACGGAACACAGGCCACCGCCCACGTGCTGCACGAGACCGGCCGCGATGGCGGCTCGATTCGCTTCCACACCAAGGCGGGCGAACTGCGCGCGGAGGTCACCGACACCGGGGTCACACTGGACTTTCCCGCGCTGCCCGCTCGGACCGCCGAACTCACCGGCGGGCTCGACGAGGCGCTGGCGGGCAGCACGCCGGTGTCCGTGCACCGCACCGAATTGGACTATCTGGTCGAACTGGGCACGGAGGAGGAACTTCGCGCGGCGGCGCCCGATCTGGCCGCACTCGCCGCGCTGCCGGTCCGCGGCCTGATCCTCACCGCACCCGGCCGCGAAGCCGACTTCGTCTCCCGCTTCTTCGCACCGGTCAGCGGCATCCCCGAGGACTCGGTGACCGGTTCGGCGCACTGCGCGCTGGCCCCGTACTGGTTCGACCGTCTCGGCCGGACCGAACTGACCGGCTACCAGGCGTCGGCGCGTGGCGGCTATGTCCGGGTCACCGTGGCCGGGCCGGGGCGGATCGGCCTCACCGGCCGGGCGCGCACGGTGGTCGAAGGAACTCTGAGGGGGTAGGGAGGAATAGAGCATGGTCCTGCATCTGACGCACTGGGGAACCTTCGAAGCGGAGGGTGACGGGCAGCGGCTGACCGAGGTCCGCCCGTGGAAGGGCGATCCGGAGCCGCAGCCGCTGATCGGCAATATCGCGTCGGCCCAGCATCATCCGGTGCGGATCGACCGGCCGCACGTGCGCGCGGGCTGGGCCGAGCACGGGCCGGGCGCACCCGGACGTGGTGACGAGCCGTTCGTGCCGGTGTCCTGGGAGACCGCGCTGGAACTGCTTTCCGCCGAGTTGCGGCGGGTGTACGGCGAGCACGGGCCGCGCGCGGTCTTCGGCGGTTCGTACGGCTGGGGCAGCGCGGGCCGGTTCCACCACGCGCAGAGCCAGGTGCACCGGTTCCTGAACAGCCTCGGCGGGTACGTGCGTTCGGTCGGCAGCTACAGCTACGGCGCGGCCGAAGCGCTGACGCCGCACGTGATCGGCAACCTGGAGTGGCTGCTGGCCGCGTCCACGTCCTGGCCGGTGCTCGCGCGGCACACCGAGCTGGTGGTGGCCTTCGGCGGACTCTCCGAGAAGAACTCGGTGGTCGCTCCCGGCGGCATCGGCCGGCACGAGCAGCAGTCCTGGGTGAAGCAGGCCAGGGCGCGCGGCTGCCGGTTCGTCTCGGTCAGCCCGCTCGCAGACGACGACCATGCCGAGGCGGAGACCGAGTGGATCGCGCCACGGCCGGGCAGTGACGCCGCGATGATGCTCGCGCTGGCGTACGTGCTGGACGCCGAGGGCCTTGCCGACCACGATTTCCTGGACCGCTGCACGGTGGGCTACCCGAAGTTCGCGCGCTACCTGCGCGGCGAGTCCGACGGGGTGGCCAAGACCCCGGAATGGGCCGAGGCGATCTCCGGTGTTCCGGTGGCCCGGCTGGTCGAGCTGGCCAGGGAGATGGCGCGTTCGCGCACGATGATCATGGTCAGCTGGTCCCTGCAGCGCGCCCGGTTCGGCGAGCAGCCGCTGTGGCTCGGTGTCGTGCTGGCCGCCATGCTGGGCCAGTTCGGCCTGCCCGGCGGCGGTTTCGGCCATGGTTACGGGTCCAGCAGCGATGTCGGGCAGCCGCGGCGGATCGCGTCGGCGCCGTCGCTTCCCCAGGGGCAGAACGGGATCGACGAGTTCATCCCGGTGGCCAGGATCGCCGATCTGCTGCTCAACCCCGGGCAGGAGTACGACTACAACGGCGAGCGTCGTGTCTACCCGAACATCAGGCTGGTGTACTGGTGCGGCGGCAACCCGTTCCACCACCACCAGGACCTCGCGCGGCTGCGCGAAGCCTTCGCCCGGCCGGACACCGTGGTGGTGCACGAGCCGTTCTGGACCGCGACCGCGCGGCACGCGGACATCGTGCTGCCGTCCACGATGTCCATCGAGCGCGACGACTTCGGCGCCGGCCGCAAGGACTCGCTGTTCTTCCCGATGCACGCACTGACCGAGCCGCACGCGGACGCCCGCGACGACTACACGGTCTTCACCGAGCTGGCCAAGCAACTGGGGGTAGCGGACCGGTTCACCGAAGGCCGTGACGCGCAGGATTGGCTGCGGCACCTGTACACGGAATGGCGGGACAGGCTGGGACGCAAGGGCCACGAGTTGCCGTCGTTCGACGAGTTCTGGGACAGCGACGTGCTGGAGATCCCGGTTCCCGACCGGGATCAGGTGCTGCTGGCCGAGTTTCGCGCGGACCCGCAGGGCCACCCGCTGAGCACGCCGAGCGGCAAGATCGAGATCTTTTCGGAGACCATCGACGGTTTCGGCTACCCGGACTGCCCGGGGCACCCGGTGTGGCTGGAACCGGAGGAATGGCTCGGCGGTGCACAGGCCGAGGTATTCCCGCTGCACCTGATCGCGAACCAGCCGAAGGCCAAGCTGCACAGCCAGCTCGACATGGGCGAGCACAGCCAGTCGACGAAGATCCACGGCCGCGAGCCGGCCAGGATGAACCCGGCGGACGCGGCAGCCAGGGGGCTCGCGGACGGTGCGGTGGTGCGCGTGTTCAACAATCGCGGCAGTTGCCTGGCCGGCCTGGTGCTGAGCAGCGCGGTCCGCCCCGGTGTGGTCCAGCTTTCCACCGGCGCCTGGTACGACCCGGACCCGGCGGACCCGAGCTTTTGCCGCCACGGCAACCCCAATGTGCTCACCGGCGACGTGCCCACGTCGAAACTCGGCCAGGGCAGCACCGGCCAGCACGCCCTGGTGCAGGTCGAGCCCTACACCGACCCCGCTCCTCCGCTCACGGTGCTGGGCCCTCCCGCGATCACCACTGGTCCACCCGGGTAACAGCTACCCTGGAGGCCCGGAGTCCGGAAGTTCGGCCAAGGGAGTGATGCCCGCATGGACCCTGTCACCGAACTCGGCCGCCGGGCACGCGAAATCCGCTCATGGCGGCGGCTCAGCCTTCGTGCGGCGGCCGAGCTGTCCGGAATTTCGTACAGCTACCTGGGGCAGATCGAGCGCGGTGAACGACCGGTCAACAGTCGCCGGGTCCTCGAAGCACTGGCGCGTACCCTCCGGGTGTCGCCGACGGAACTGACCGGCAAGCCCTACGCCCCCTTGGATCCGGCTTCGAACGCCGCGCACGCGGCCATGACGGCGGTCGAAGATGCGATCAGCGGCTGGTGGGTCGGTGAAGTGCCGGACTCACCTCGGCGCCCATGGTCGGCGGTTCTGGCCGACGTGGACCGGCTGAACAAGGTTCTGCGTCCACGGGCCGCCTACTTGGAGCAGGCCGAACTACTGCCCCGGCTGATCCGAGATCTGCTCGTCTCGGCCGCGGAGCCGACCACGCGCGATGCCGCGTTACGTGGCCTGATCGGTGCGTACAAATCGGTTACCTATGTCGCGTTCGACCTCGGATTCCGTGGCCTGCCCGCACTTGCCATGGAAAGAATGCGCCAAGCCGCCGAAGAACTCGGCGACCCGGTAGAGATCGCGGATGTCGCCTGGCGGCGAGCCCAGATCATCAGTGGCGGCAACCGGTCACGGCAGTACCAGCTCGCGGTGGGCATCGCAGATGATGACGAGATTCCCCCGCACCTTCGGGGCATGGCCCATCTGACCGCCGCACTCGCCGCTGCCGCACAGGGCGATGCGGACACCGCACAAGGTCGCCTCACTGAGGCGGCGGAACTCGCTGCGCACATCGACACCGACGACAAGCCCTGGACGAAGACCGACTTCAACCGCACCAATGTCGATGTCTGGCGAGTATCGATCGGCGTAGAGCTCGGCCATGGGGCGAAGGTCGCGGAAATCGCCGCAGCCATGCGCCCGCTGGAAACCCTTCCCGTGGCCCATCGCCAAGCCCAGTTCTGGCTCGACTACGGGCGTGGCCTGCTCGCCGAGCGCAAACACCGCGAACGCGGCCTTGCTGCCCTGCTCAAGGCAGAGAAGCTGGCGCCGGAGAAAGTCCGCAACAACGTGTTCGCCCGCGAAGCGGTCACCGACCTGCTGGGCTGGGCACGCCGGGACGCCGGCGGGCGCGAACTGCGCTACCTCGCTTGGCAGATGGGCGTAGCACCTATCGGCCTGACGTCAGGCTGATCGTGTTCAACCACCCGCCGTCAGGTGACGGTTCCGAGCTCGGGCGTCGCCTGCGGGAGATTCGTTCGTGGCGGCAGCTCACCCTCCGTGCGGCAGCTCAGCTTTCCGGAATCTCCTACACCTATCTGGGACAGATCGAACGCGGCGAAAAGCCGGTGAACAACCGGCGGGTGCTCGAAGCGCTGGCGAAGACACTGCGCGTCGCACCGACCGAACTGACCGGTGCGCCATACCCACCGACCGATCCGGTCGGCAGCGATGCGCATGCTGCACTGGACGCCATCGAATCCGTGCTGACCGAATGGTTGCCTGGCGAAATCCCGGATGACCTGCCACCTCGGCCGTGGGCACTCGCCGCCGCCGAGACCGACCGGCTCACTACGGTACTGCGCCCGCGGTCGGACTACGCCGGACAGGGTGAGATCCTGCCGCTGCTGATTCGCGACCTGCTGTTCCATGTGCACAGCGAGCACCGGTACTCCGCGCTCGAAGCCCTGATGACCGCATATTATGCGGCCGGAAATGTCGCAGCCCGGCTCGGCAAGCGGCAGTTGACCTACGTAGCGGGCGAACGCGTGCGCGCGGCCGCCGAACTCCTGGGCCAGCCCGAGTGGCTGGCCGTTTCCGCCTGGGTGCGCGCCCAGTTCCTCAGCGCGGCATCACGTCGCCGACAGTACGACCTGGCCATGGCGAGCGTGGAATTCCCGGGTGCCCGCCTGGAATCCAGAGGCATGAGCCATCTGACCGCCGCGATGGCAGCAGCCGCCCAAGGCGATGGATCCACCGCAAGGGCACATCTCGATGATGCCGACCGGATGGCGCGAGAAGTGAGCCCGACATCATCCTGGGGCATGGGGACCCTCAACTTCAGTCCGGCCAATGTCGGAATCTGGCGTGTGGCCATCGGCACCGAACTGGGCGACGGGGGAAAGATCGCCGAAATCGCGCGCACCGTGGAATGGCAGCGGATGCCCATCTCCAGGCAAGGCGCGTTCTGGATGGATCTCGGGCGTGGCCTCCTGCAGGATCGCCAAACTCGGGAAAACGGCCTGCGCGCGCTACTGCAGGCTGAAACCCTGACCCCACAACAGGTACGAGTGAACCCCTTCGTTCGCGAAGCCGTGTCAGACCAGCTTCGCCGGGCCCGGCGGGATGCGGGCGGTCGCGAGTTGCGCGGACTTGCCTGGCGTGTCGGCGTGGCACCTATCGGGTGAAACAACCCGCCTGTGCACATCTTGTGCACGAGGTGGAGCCGGTCACTTTTAGCGTCGCCTTCCACAGGGGAGGTGACAGTGCTGATGGCACGCGAAGAAGAAGTGGCTCCGATTCCGGTCCAGCTCCGGATGCGGCGCGGCGACAAACCGCACCTTTACCGGGATCGCGAGCTCCGCGATCACACGGTCTTCGAAGTGCTGCCGGTATGCGGGGAACTGCGGACCACTCCCCCGCATCCTCGTCGCGAACTGAGCGGCGAGTTCGACACGGCCGGCCGCCTTTGCGGGGCTTGCTGTTCCTGGCTCCGGCGGTACCCGCACCGGTTGATCGTCACGCGGTGGCCGGTCGAATGATGACTCCCTGGTACCCGATCATCGGGAGCCGGTGGCATATCGCCACCACGAGCGGGCCGCTGCCAACCGGAACGGCGGTCACCCTGCTTTGCGGTCTCAAGTGGACGGTCGAGTACGGCCACCGGCCGCTGCGCACCTTCCAGTGCTGGAAATGCGATTACATCTATCGGCGAGCCAACGGGATACCGATCCTCGGCGACCATCCCGGTGCTCCGAAAAAGGACGAACACCATGCATTCTGAGACGCCGCTCGCGGAACGCAACGGCGCCGAGTTCGTGGCCGTGATGACCGAACTGGTCCGGCTGCGACGCCAACGCGGCCTCAGCCAGAAGGAAGTGGCCCACCGCATGGGCGTCAGCCCGGCCACCATCTGCCGCCTCGAACAAGGCGCCCGCAGCGAAGTCCGCGTGGTGCAAGTCCAGAAATACGCCGAAACCATGGGCCTTCGCGTCGCCATGGTCATCACCGTCGCAGGCTGATCTCACTCGGTCAGAGGCCGTGCCAAGACAGCGGCCGAACATCCAGAACTGGACCTGTCACCCAGCCCACTGGTAGACATCGGATGGCACACCTTCCTACTCGACACTCGCGCCTACCAGAGGTTCTGCCGGGATATCGCGGGTCGATTCATTCATCACGTGCCCGACGACAACAACGACAGACCGGCACTGTGCTGCGGTGACGAGTACCCGAAATGGGCTAAGGTCACGCTGGGCGCGATCCGAGCCTCCGGGTACACACCCGATCTTGCCCTCGTCCGCGTCGGCCAACGCGGCCAGGTGCAGTAGCGGCGACGACGGGTGCCGTGCGTCAGGTGAAGATGGCAACGAGAACACGGACACCAACAAATAACCCACGATCCCAGTCAGTACCTCCGGAAGGGTTGATGTGCCAGTACAGCACGAGTGGAGCGAACTGCCCGAAGCAGTTCAGGACATCGTCCAGGGCCACGTGGGCCCGGTAGCCGAGGCGACCAGCGTACCGGGCGGGCAGTCCTGTGATGTGGCCACCACTCTGCACCGGGCCGACGGGCGGCTGGTGTTTCTCAAGGGAGTCCGTGGGGTCAGCCCCCGGATGCGTTGGCTGAGGAATGAGGCGACCGCTGGTGTTCTTGCTCCGGGAGTGTCGCCGGAGGTGCTGTTCCACGAGGACGTGGGCGACTGGCTCGTGGTGGGTTTCGAGCACATCGTCGGCCGGGCCGCGGTCCTGACGCCCGACTCGGCCGACCTGACCCCTGTAGCGTCCACTGTGGATCGCATCGCCGCGCTACCGGGAACCGGGCTTCGGCCGTTACGCGATCGATGGGCCGGCGGGCAGTGGTGGCGGAAACTCGCCGAAGAGGCACCGGAGCATGTTTGGGTGAACGATGTGAACCTGCTGGCCGACTGGACGGGCAGGGCTCCCGAACTGGTCCATGGTGACCACCTTCTGCACACCGATCTCCACGCGGACCAGTTCGTGATCGGCGCGCGCGGCGAGGTCCATGTCATCGACTGGGGATGGCCCGCCGCGGGCGCCAAGTGGGTCGACGCGGCCTTTCTGGTGATCCGGTTGATGGTATCCGGCCACGCAGCGGCGGACGCGGAGTCGTGGGCCCGGAAACTGACCGCCTGGTCGGACGTCTCAGAAGAAGCGCTGACCGCTTTCGCGGTGTATGTCGCCGGTCTCTGGACACATCGCGCGGTCACGGACCCCCAACCGGGTGCGGCGCGACGGGCTAAGGTCGCCCGCGAGTACGCCGCATGGCGACTCGCGGCCCACGCCGCCGTGTAAGGGCATCAGGACGCAGTAGTGACCAGCGACAAGGACGGAGGCCCGGCGTCCAGCCGATTGCCGCACCTGCCTGACCCGCGCACTGGTCAGCCATTTCCACCGCATGGTCCAGGGTTCATCGGCAACGACAAGGAACCCGAGCACGATCGTCACCGCGACATCCGGCTATCGCGAAAACCGAAACCGCCTCCCGGGATGGGCCGATTTCCTTGTTCGCCGGGGATGGGCTGGAAATTCTGGGCTATTGGTGGGCCTGGCTGGGGATCATTGTGACCACCTACCTGATGTCGAATCCGTTCAATGTCGAGACGGTGTCGGCTGGGGCGGTGGGAGCAGAGCCGGTGGAAGCGGCGGAACTGGCTCAAGATCTACGAGCTGAAGAAGATCGACGTCGTCTACGGCGAAGGCCAGTTGTACCTGGAGATCTTCGACGACTCCAAGCACGGCATGAGCCGCACCTTCAGTGAGTTCCAGCGCGACCGCCGGATCTGGGACCTGCTCTACAACGGCCTGGTGCACTCGATCGCCGACGGGGCCGAGATCAAGCCGAGCACGATCGGCAAACTCCAACTCAACGGCCACCCGGCACTGACGGCCCGTCGAGAACGCGGGCACTGAGCCGATTCAGCGCACGTGGCCGAGGACGCGGGCGTACATCCGGCCGGGGCTCGGGCTGCCGGGCGGGGCGAGAAAACCGGGCAGGTGCGGCAAATCCTCCGCGAACGGCGCCAGGCTGCGGTAGAGCGCGTCCGCGTCCGATGGGCGGTTCGACGGGTCCTTCTCCAGCAGGCTTTGGATCAGGCGGTCCAGCTCGGCCGGCACCCCGGGCACCGGCGACGGCCGCTCCTTCACCTGGCGCTCGAACACCGCGTACGCGGTCGGGCCGGTGAACAGCTGGCGGCCGGTGAGCATTTCGTGCAGCACACAGCCGAGTGAGTACAGATCGCTCTGCGGACCGGCCACCCCGCGCTGGATCTGCTCGGGCGCCATGTAGGCCGGGGTGCCGAGGATCTGGCCCGCCCTGGTGAACTGCGCGACGTCGGCCTCGCGCAGCATGGCCAGCCCGAAGTCCAGTACCTTCACCGCGCCATCGGGACAGAGCATCAGGTTCGTCGGCTTGAGATCGCGGTGGCAGATGGCCAGCTGGTGCGCCGCAGTGAGCACCGCGCAGGCCTGCGCGCCGATGGCGGCGGCCCACGGCACCGGCAGCGGCCCGTACTCGCCAGCCAGGTCGGCCACGGTGACCCCGTCGATGAACTGCAGCACCTGGAAAAGCCGCTGCTCGAAGGTGCCGAAGTCGTAGAGCACCGGCGCACCGGGATGTTCCAGCCTGGCCAGGATGCGGGCCTCCCGGACGAACCGCCGCTCCAGCTCGTCGTCCGGCCCGCCCGGCAGCTGCAGGAACTTGACCGCCACCCGGCGGTCGAGATGCTTGTCGCGCCCGCCGTGCACCGCGCCCATACCGCCCCGGCCGAGCGGGAGCTCGTCGAGCTCGTACCGGTCGGCGATGAGCATCCGCACCTTCCCCCTAGCCGTCCGGCCGGAGATGTCCGTCAATGAGTCCGGCAAAGCCTAGCGTCACCAGCGACTCCCCCAGCGCGGCCGTGGCCCGCAGCGCGTCCTCCAGCTCGATCAACCGGCGGAAGGCGACGGCGTAACCCTGCTGGTCAGCCAGCGGGATGCGCGGGATCCTGGTCCGTCTGACATCGATCCGGCTGGAACCGGACCGGGTGCGCGGCGCCGCCGCCCGCAGGCAGCCCGCCAGGAAGTCCGGGTCGAGATGATCGGGGTCTGTCCGATACCGGGTGAGCGACGGGCCGAGCACCATGCCTCCCTCGTCCAGCATCCTGGCCGCACCGAGCACGGACGCGACCACGTCACCGGGCTCGATCCACACCAGCCCAGGTGCGGCCGAGGTACGCCCGGTCGGCGGCCGGCCTGCGGCAAGGTCGTCCGCGGTCAGCACCGGCAGGTCACCGTCTTCGGCGGGCAGCCTGGCCGGCGCGTGCTCGATACCGAGCAGGCCGGCTTTGACCAGCTCGCCGAGCGTGCCGACCGGCAGCGCCCGCCGCTCGGGCTCCGCCACCAGCGCGGGCGGCGTCCGTCGGAGAGCCTGAAACCGGTGCAGCGCCTCGAGATAGTCCCCGGCGACGGCCTCACCGGGCGGTCGCTGCCCGGCCGGGCTCAGGTCCACGTGGTCGTCCAGCAGGTCGATGATCCGGACCGCGCCGGCCCGCTCCGGGTCTTCGAGATAACCGCGCCAAGCGGACTCCACCGCGGCCAGATTGGGCGCTTCGAACAGCAGCAGCCACGACGGCGGCCGTGCGCCCTCCTCCGGACGGCACAGCACCCACAGGTCCTGGCCGCCCGAAGGCAGCGAGATCACCGCACGCAGCGCGCCCGACCGCAGCAGGTTGCCCCTGATCCGCTTGCCGGGACGGCGACCGGCCGCGGCGGCCGGCATCAGCACGGCGACCTTGCCGCCCGGCCGTACATGCGCCAGGCAGTGCTGCACCCAGGCCAGTTCCGATTCGCCGCGCGGCGGCAGGCCGTGCACCCAGCGCGGATCGCCGGTCAGCTCGTCATAACCCCACGCGCGCTCGTTGAACGGCGGGTCGCAGACCACGGCGTCCGCCAGCTGCCCGGGAAAGGCGTCAGCACGCAGGGAGTCGCCGGTGGCCACCTGGGCATCGACGTCGCGGAGGGCGAGCCGGCAGGCCGCGATCGGAGCGGCCGTGCCGCTCAGTTCCTGCCCGGTCGCCCTGGCCTGCGGCCCGTTCAGCAGCAAGGTGCCGAGCCCGCAGGCCGGGTCGTACAGGGTGCCGCCCGCGGCTGCCACCAAACGCACCATCAGCGCGGCCAGCTCGGGTGGGGTGACCGCCAGCCGCCGCGAGTGCACCTCGAGGTAGCGCTCGCAGAGGAACTCAAAAGCGGCCGCGTGCCCGCGCTCGACGGCCAGCTCGGTGAGCAACGCGACCAGCTCGGGATCGTCGTCGCGTACCTCGTTCCCGTCCCGGCCGTCACGCAGCCGCAGCAGGGTCGCGCCAGCACGGCCGACCCGGCGACCGAGGCTCAGGTCGTCACCGGCCCGGACCAGCTGCCACACCCTGTCCGCGAGCGAGACCCGGAACTCCTTGCCGTTGCGCCGGAGCCACTGCTCGATCTCGGCGAGGGAGAACAGCGGGCTGGACGCGGTACCGCCCACCGGCCGGGGAAAGTCCTCGTGGCGGCGCCGCCAGTTGCTCACCGCGGCGCGGCCGACGTCGACCAGCCTGGCGATGTCGGCGGCGTTCACGGTGGCGTCCTGACTCATGTACTCACCCTAGATCACCGCACAACGCAGGTCCACACCCGTTTTGCTTGTGAACTGAATCAACCACTGATTTACTGGTCGCATGAACAACCTCAACCTGGGCCTCAGCTACGCCGTCGGCACCGACCCCGGCCTGAAACGCCCGCTGAACGAAGACTCGGCGTACGCGAGCCCACGCCTGCTGGCCGTCGCGGACGGCATCGGCGGCCAGCCGCACGGCGAAGTAGCCAGCGCGGTCGCCACCGCCGCACTGTCCGATTTGGACAGAAGCATGGCCGGGTTGGACCTTCGCGGGGTGGATCTGGCGGCCACCCTGTCCGCCGGTGTCGCGGACATCGCCCGGCGGCTGGTCGAGCACGCGCGGCTCGACCCCGCCCTGCACGGCATGGGCACCACGCTCACCGCGATGCTCTGGGCCGGTGGCCGCTTCGCCGTTGCGCACGTCGGCGACTCACGCGGCTACCTGCTCCGCGACGGCGAACTGCGGCAGTTCACCCGTGATCACACGCTGGTGCAGAGCCTGGTGGACGACGGCCGCATCCCGGCGGACGAAGCGGCAGGGCATCCGCGCCGGTCGATGCTGATGCGGGCGCTGCAAAGCGACGGTTCCGGCGAACCGG
Source organism: Amycolatopsis nigrescens CSC17Ta-90 (assembly GCF_000384315.1). Classification (GTDB taxonomy): domain Bacteria; phylum Actinomycetota; class Actinomycetes; order Mycobacteriales; family Pseudonocardiaceae; genus Amycolatopsis; species Amycolatopsis nigrescens. The sequence goes on from NZ_ARVW01000001.1 coordinate 1,166,600, forward strand.
ACCTGTGGTGCGGCGAAGCCAGGCCGGGCGATCGCTACCTGCTCAGCTCGGACGGGCTGTTCTCGGTGGTCGCACCGGACACGATCGCCGAAACACTGTCCACAGCGGCCGAGCGGGAGGCCGCGGTGCGCCGGCTGATCGAACTGGCCAACCAGGCCGGCGGACCGGACAACATCACCTGCGTGGTCGCCGACGCGACCTGACCCAGGGCGAAAAGCCGGCTATTTGCCGGTGGGGGTGGTCCAGCCGCGGCGGTCGGCCTCCGCGATCAGCGCCTGGCCGGCGTCCCAGAGCACGGCGGACGCGTCGCCGATGGAGCTGGTGCGGGCGCGCACGGTGTCCGCGGTCGCGCCGTGGCTCAGCCAGGTGCCACCTTCGGCGATCCAGTTCAGCAACATCGGCTGCAACCGGTCCATCGCCTTGGCGAACCTGGCCTCCGGGGTGCCGCGCGCCTCGAACTCATCCCACCTGGCTCGGAAAAGCGTGGCCTGGTCGGGCGGCAGCAGGCCGAACAAGCGGTCCGCGGCGGCCTCTTCGCGTTCCTGTTGGTCCACGGCGGCGGCCGTGTCGTAGAGCGGGGTGTCCCCGGCGTAGATCTCGACCAGATCGTGCAGCACGACGAGTTCCACGGTGCGCCCGACATCGATCGGTTCGTCCGCGTACTCGGCCAGCATGGTGACCATCAGCGCCAGGTGCCAGGAATGCTCGGCGTCGTTCTCCCGCCGGTCCACGGCCGCCAGCGGGGACTGCCGCAGCACGGTCTTGAGCCGGTCCACCTCGATCAGGAAGGTGAACTGGTCCTTCAGTCGGGATTCGAGCTTTTCGGGCCAGGGGTTGCGTTCGGCCAGCAGGCCGTCTTCGTTGGACGTCACCGGCCCATCGTCTCAGTGCCCGCCGGAGAAGTCGCCGCGGTTTACCGTTCCGGGTCGGCGGGCAGTTCGGTGGTCAGCGGCTGCCACCGCTCACCGAGCTCGTGCATCCGCTTGAGCTCGGCGATCCCGGCCAGCCAGCCGGCCTCGTGCTGCGCGGCGTTGTCCAGTTCGCCCGGCTCGAATCCACTTTGCACAAAGGTGAGCCTGGTGCCGCCGCCGGACTCGGCGAGCTCCCAGCGCACCACCATCTCCCCGTCCCCGTAGGCCAGTTTCCGGCCGGGCTCGAACTCGAAGATCCGGCCGTCCGCGCCGAGCGTCATCCGGCCGCCGAGCCGGGGTTCGACCTCGGCCTCCCAGCCGAACCACCGGCCGATCCGCACCGGGTCGATCAGCGACTCGAAGACCTCGTCCGCGGGGGCGCCGACGGTCACCTCGATGCGGATTTCGGCCGCCCGGTCCGGGCCGAAATCGCACTTAGGCGTCAGCTCACGCCCCTCGACGTACTCCGCGAGCCCGGCGATCGCCAACCCCCAGAAGGTGTGCAGCGAATGCAGCCCGTCACGACGGCCGGTGGGCGCCATCAACTCTTCGAGCGTGGGCGCCCCGTCCTGGACCACGGTGAGCTCGGTGCCGTCCCGCCCGTCCGGAGCCAGCCGGATCTCCGCCGTGGTGGCCTTGCCGTCGAGCGTCCAGGCGAACTTCAGCAGCCGGTCCCGCTCCGCTTCGAGCAGTCGCTGACGGCCGCGTGCACCCTGCGGGGTGTACCGGCCCCAGAACTCGAACCGCCGCTGCGGCAAGGAGATGTCGGCGTACTCGGCCAGCCAGGTGGTCAGCGCGGTGGCCTCGGTGAGGGCCGAGTACACCGCCGGCGGCGTCGCGGCGAGGCGGGCGCGAAGCTGGAGCAGCTCAGTCATAAAGCCAAGTGTTTACGTACAAAACTTCTTTGTCAATACGCTGGCGCCGGATCCTATGCTGACTGCGAAGGGGACCAACGACGAAGAGGAGCACGCATGACCAGCAGCACGATCGACACCGGCGCCGGGGTGATCACCGTGATCAACCGCTTCACCGTGGAGCCGGAGCGTCAGCAGGAACTGGTGGACCTGCTGGTGGACGCCACCGAGACGGTGATCAAGCATCTCCCCGGCTTCATCTCGGCGAACCTGCACAAGAGCCTGGACGGCAAGCACGTGGTGAACTACGCCCAGTGGACCGACCAGCAGTCGCTGCAGGCGATGCTCAGCCACCCGGACTGCCGTCAGCACCTGACCGACGCGGCGGCGATGAGCCACCCGGAGCCGCAGCTGTACACCGTGGCCTCCACGCATCACCCCTGAACCCGGCGGGGACCTCGTCTTGCCGCTTGGGGGCAGAGCGGCAAGACGAGGTTCACCTGGGAGACGAATACGAATTCCCGGAATGCGAAACCCGTATTCTCGAGCCGAGCGAACCTGTCGTCGGGGGGCTGGCCGTTCGCTCTTGTCAGACGATAACGGCACGATCACCGCAATGCAAGAGTTAACGCGGTTTACCTCGGTTTAACAATAGTCAAGAAAGAAACTTGTCACCCGCACGACAAAAGATATCGGATTTATTGTGCCGATCACCGGTCAATCCACCGGACAGGGTCGCGCACCGAAGCAGCGCAGGATCAGCGTGGTGGTCAGCTCGTTGCCCGGCCCGGACACCATGTCGGTGAACAGCGGGTCGAGGTCCTCGGTCACCCCGCAGCCGGCGAACGGCGGCACCGCGAACCCGCTGCCCATCACGGTCGGCGGCGGCGATCCACCGGCGAGCAGGACCGTGCCCTTCAGCCGCAACGAGATCGGGCTCTGCGTGCGGCAGTCGCCGCCGACGTCCAGCGAACGCCCGTCCACCTCGGCGTTGAGCAGCCGGATGAACAACTTGATCGACAGATCCGCGTCCACCACGAAACCCGGCCCCGGGGTGATCTTCACGGTGGCCGCGCCCGAGGCTTCACCATATTGCGTGAATTCGAGCGCACCGGTCACCCGTTCGGCCCCGGGAACGGCGAACGAGCCCGGCTTCACCGGTGACGTGAAGTTCCCGCGCACACTGCCCCGCGGATAGACCTTCGCGTCGAAACGACCGTCGGCCAGCGCGACCACCCCGCCGAGACCGGCGATCCGCGCGAGCCCGTCCACCTCGAGCGACACCGGGATTTCCCCGCCGTCCGCCTGCGGTTCCGGCCTACCGTCCCGGCCGATCTCCACCCCGGACCCGTCCGTCGCCGGCGGCGCGGGCAGTTCGCTGCCGCGCACCGGGATGGCGCCGAGCTCGGCAGGCGGCGCCGGGCCGGGAGTACAGGAAACGGCCTCGGACACCGGCATCTGGTCCCGGAGCCCGTGCACGACGAGCGCAGTGGTGAGCTTCGCGAGTTCAACGGTCAGCCGCCCCGGCCGGTGCGCGATGACCGGCGGCACGGTGCCGTAAACCGGGATCCGCAGCGCACCAGCGGCGGGCAGTGTGGTCAGCGGTATCCGCATCGGTGCGAGCACCACAGCGGTGGCGCCGCCCCCGTCGCGCACGGCGAGTTCGCCGCCCACATGACCTTCCAGCCGGACCGCGCCCCAGTTTCGCAGCGCGTCCACCACGCTCGCCGGCAGCTCCACGGTGAAGACCAGGCCGGTGGCCTGCACCGGCTGCCCGGTCAGCGCGGCCTCCGGCAGGGTCAGCGCGAGACCGACCGGCACCTCGCCGTCGCCCTGCGGGAACCGGCAGGTGCCGCCGCCGTGGCCGCGCACCGGGCCCGCGGCGGCCGGGCCCGCGCTCGCCGTCGCGGCCACCACGGCCAGCGACAACGCGGCGACGGCGAACCGCAGGACCTCGCGCGCACGGCGTGCCTTGGCCACCAGGACACCCTCCTCGAGCGGCATCGGCGCACACCGGAAACGGGGGCGGGCGCGCCGGACCGGACGGCAATTCCGCATGGTGCTCACGTCCACCACGACCGGTGGCCGGATTCCGGCCCGCGTACACCCCCGCGAACGTGGGACCGGGCGGGATATTACTGACCCCCCGCGGTACTGACAAGAGTTTCCAACTTCATGGGAACGAAACCACGATCGGCCGCGAAAAATTGTCACCGGCGTGCCAAAGAGTGTCCCGCGACTTGTGGTCGAGGTGGCCCCGCGACCCGCTGGCCCGACTTCCCCGGAGCCTGACCGTAATTCACCGGCGGAATCTCTTTGAAATGTTTTTCAGGTTCGATCGCCGCACTGGGACGCACGGCAGGCTTTACCCCTTCGGCGGACCCCCGACGGGACCAACGATCAGGACGACACCACACCACACTCCACCGTAAAGCAACTCTGCGTTTGCTATAAGATTCAACAACCAACTTCCGTTCACTCAAACAGGTGAAGATCTGCGACATTTTGCCATTAATCGACGACACTGCCATTGACAGCTCTTTACCCAGAAAATAAATTCACCATTCCACCGGCCGGTCACCACCGGTTGCGACCGACCGTTCTTGCTGCACAGGGGAAGCATGCCGACCGATCTGAACGGCCAGCACCGCCGCGCCAAGCGGCCCAGCGGAACTTCCATCCCGAGCCCGGCGGGCAGCAGGCCGCGCACGGGCGCCAAGGCCCCGGTACCCGCACCGCGGAGAGGCGCCGAAGAGAGCGCGGTACGGGGCATGGAGATCGGCCGCGCCAGCAGGCTGTGGTCCCTGTGGCCGCGGGAGCTCGCGGACGAGTTCCGCCCGCACGCGGACGCCATGGCCAAGAGCATCCTGCAGGAGATCCAGCGCGCGGTACCGGAGTACGCGCAGCCGCTGGAGGGGCTCTTCGGCGAGACCATCACGCTCGGTATCGAGCAGGCGGTGCTGCACTGCCTGGACAACATCGGCGACTCGCGGGCGCCGCAGGACCAATGGGCCGCCATGTTCCGGCGTCTCGGCGAGCTGGAGTTCGGCGAGGGCCGCTCGCTCAACTGCCTGCAGACCGCGTACCGGGTCGGCGGCCGGGTCGCCTGGCGGTACGTGGCGGAGATCGGCCAGATGCTGAACCTGCCGACCGAACTGCTCTGCGTCGGCGCCGAAGCGATCTTCGCCTACGTGGACGAAATGTCCGCTATGTCGATCGAGGGCTATACCCGGGCGCAGCTCAAGGCGACCCGCACGCTGGAGAGCCATCGCCGGCGGTTGCTCGAGGCGATCCTGGCCTCACCCCCGGCGTCGCCGAAGGTGATCGTGAGCCGGGCCGCGGCGGCGGGCTGGGCGGTGCCGGAGCAGATCACCGTGGTCGCGCTGGAACGACTCGCACATCGCCGGTTCGAACCGGCCGCGATCCCGGCCGACGTGCTCTGCGACGTCGAGGCCGAGGAGCCCTGCCTGGTGCTGCCCGCCGGCAGCGCGACCGACCTTCCCGCCGTACTGCAGGGCTGGCGGGCCGCGGTCGGCCCGGTGGTCCGGCTCTCCGACGCGCGCACCTCGCTGCGCTGGGCGAGGCGGACGATCTCCCTGGTGGAACGCGGGGTCGTGCCCGGCCAGCCGGTGACCCAGTACGTCGACCAGCTCCGTTCCCTGTGGCTGCTCGCCGACGAGTTCCTGATCGAGCAGCTCACCGACGTCGCGCTGGCACCGCTGCGCGGCCTCACCGCCAAACAGCAGCAACGCCTCGGCGAGACCCTGCTCGCTTGGCTGGAGACCCGGGGCGGCGCGCCGGACATCGCCGAGGAGCTCAGCGTGCACCCGCAGACCGTGCGCTACCGGATGCGGCAGCTGGAGGAGCTGTTCGGTGCCCGGCTGACCAACGCGGACGACCGGCTGGACATCCAGATCGCCCTGCGCGCCCAGCGCCTGATCGCCGAAGGAGCCACCCCCGCGCGCTCCGCCCCGTGACGATCCGCATTAGTCCGACCATCGAACCAAGGTAGGGACCTCGCCGGACCAAGTTCCGGCCATCGAACCAGCCTGGCTATTGTGCACCGGGTACGACGGTGAAAGCAGGAGGGTTCCCGGCCGTCCCACTTGATTCGACGATCGAACAAAGGTGAGCGCCGCGATGACCGGACAGATCCCCGTAGTGGACGAGCCGGACTCTTCGGCGCACATCCTGCGGCTGGTGTCCTCGGGAGCGGCCGCTTCGCGGTCCGACCTGGCCCGGATCCTCGGCGTCGCCCGTTCCACGGTCTCGCTGCGGGTCCAGGAGCTGATCGACGCCGGGCTGCTGTCCGAGACCGGGGAAGGCCCGTCTCGCGGCGGGCGCCGGCCCCGGCTGCTGCGGCCCAGCAGCGACGGCGGCTTCGTGCTCGCAGCCGATCTCGGGGTCTGCCACGTCCGCCTCGGTGCGGTAGACCTCGGCCGCACGTTGGTGCGCGCGGAGGACTTCGAGCTCGACGTGACCGCGGGGCCGGAGGCCGTGCTGGACGAACTGCTGGCGCTCTCGCTGAAGTTCATCCGCCAGGACGCCCTGCTCGACCGCCGGCTGCTCGGCCTCGGCGTCGGGCTGCCGGGGCCGGTGAACTTCACCGACGGCACCGTGGTCGGCGCCTCGCGGATGCCGGGCTGGCACGGTTTCGGGGTACGCGACCGGCTCGCCGACCGGCTGGAGGTGCCGGTGCTGGTGGACAACGACGCGAACCTGGTGGCGCTTGGCGAGTACCACACCCGCGGCCGGACCGGCGAGAACCTGATGGTGGTCAAGGCGGGCAACGGGATCGGCTGCGGCATGATCTCCGCCGGGCGGGTGCACCGGGGCGCCAGCGGGGTCGCCGGGGACGTCACCCACGTGCGCGTACCCGCCGCCGGGGACCTGCCCTGCAGCTGTGGCAACACCGGCTGCCTGGAGACCATCGCCAGCGGGGGCGCCGTGCTCTCCACCGTGGCCGGCAAGGGCATCGAGATCAGCACCACCGCCGAACTCGCCGGCCTGGCCGCCAACTTCGACCCGGTGGTCACCTCGGTGGTCCGGTTCGCCGGGCGGCAACTCGGCGAGGTGCTGTCCACAATGGTCAACTTCTTCGACCCGCACGCGCTGCTGCTCGCCGGCCGGATGGCCACCATCGAACCCTATGTCGCGGCGGTGCGCGGTGCGCTGTACGAGCGCTGCCTGCCGGTGGCGACCCAGAACCTGGAAATCGGGCTGGCCGGGGCCGGGGCCGACGCCGGGGTGCTCGGCGCCGGAATCCTGGTCCTCGACAACGCACTCACCGGCTGACGTCCACTCCGGACTCAACCCGGACGGAAACCCGGAAAGGCAGGTCATGGCAACCCCGCTCCGCATCGGCATCGCAGGAATCGCCATCGAAAGCAGCACCTTCTCGCCGCACCGCACCGGCCTGGACGCCTTCCAGGTGACCCGCGGCGACGAGCTGCTGGACCGCTACGAGTGGACCAGACCTGGCTCCGGCCTCGACGCGGAGTGGGTTCCGCTGCTGCACGCGGTTTCGCTCCCCGGCGGCGCGGTGGAGACCGAGGTGTACCGGCGGCTGAAGGCGGAGATCCTGGCGCGGATCGCCGACACCGCACCGCTGGACGGGCTGCTGCTGGACATCCACGGCGCGATGAGCGTGGCCGGGATGACCGACGCGGAGGCCGACCTGGTGGCCGACCTCCGGGCAGCGGTCGGCCGGGACGTGCTCATCTCGGCGTCGATGGACTTGCACGGCAACGTCTCACGCGAGTTCGCCACCGCGCTCGACCTGATCACCTGCTACCGGACGGCCCCGCACGAGGACACCTGGCAGACCAGGGAACGCGCGGCCAGGAACCTGGTGACGCGGCTGCGCGAGGGCGGCAAACCGGCGAAGGCCTGGATCCAGGTCCCGGTGCTCCTGCCCGGCGAGAAAACCAGTACCCGGCTTGAGCCGGCGAAGAGCCTGTACGCGCGGATTCCGGAGATCGAGGCACTGCCCGGAATCCTGGACGCCGCGATCTGGGTCGGCTACGCCTGGGCGGACGAGCCCCGGTGCCAGGCTGCTGTGGTTGTCACCGGCGACGACCGGGAACTCGTCCGCGCCAAGGCGCGTGAGCTGGCCGAAGGGTACTGGCGGGCGCGCGCCGAGTTTTCGTTCGTGGCGCCGACCGGCTCCCTGGCCGAATGCGTGGCGAAGGGACTGGCCAGCACCCGGCGGCCGTTCCTGATCAGCGACTCCGGTGACAACCCGACCGCGGGCGGTGCCGGCGACGTGTCCTGGACGCTGCGTGAGCTGCTCTCCGACCCGTCGATCACCGAGGCCGGCGCGACCGTGATCCACGCGAGCATCGTCGATCCGGACAGCGTCGCCGTCGCCGCGAAGGCGGGCGTCGGCGCCGAAGTGAGCCTGTGGGTGGGCGGCAAGATCGACGGCGGCCCGTCCCGCCCGGTCGGGCTCACCGCCGACGTGCACGGGGTGCACCAGGACCCGGTCGGCGGCACCGTCGTGGTGCTCCGGGCCGGCGGGGTCTACTCGATCATCACCGAGCGCCGCAAGCCCTTCCACCACGTGCGCGACTTCACCGACCTCGGCCTCGAACCGGCCGAAGTGGACCTGACCGTGGTCAAGATCGGTTACCTGGAGCCGGAACTGTACGAGCTGGCGGCCGACTGGCTGCTGGCGCTGACCCCCGGCGGGGTGGACCAGGACCTGGCCAGGCTCGGCCATCACCGGATCCGGCGGCCGATGTTCCCCTTCGACCGGTTCGACGCCGAGCCCGGCCTCGAACCGGAAATGCTGTAGACGCAATCCGGCGCCGACGGAAGTTCTCCGTCGGCGCCGGATTTGCGGTCGCCTAGCCTTGCTCGCGCCGCTCACGTGCCTCGTTCGCCGCGGCCTCGGTGCGCGCCCTCTCGGCCGCCGCCTCCTTGTCCGCGACTTCACGCTGCGCTTCGGCCTTGTCCTGCTGGGCCTGACCTTCGCGTTGCAGTGAGTCGTTGCCGCCGAGCACGCCGCCGGCTTCCTTCAGCTTGCCCTTGACGTCCTCGACGACACCCTTCACGCCTTCAGCGGGACCACTGGTGTTGTCTGCCACTGAGCACCTCCGTACGAGTTGCCTGCGCGAACGGGCTACCCGTGGACTGGTGCGGACAAACCAAGCCCCGCGAGAAGGGTGCTACTTCTTGCCGTTGTAGGCCTCGACGACCTCGCTGGGGATCCGCCCCCGGTCCGAGATGTCGAACCCGTTGTCGCGGGCCCAGGCGCGGATCACCTGGTTCTGCTCGCGGTCGGCCGAGGCAGGACGACCGGTGCCGCCCGCCCTGCCACCGGTGCGCTTGCGGCCACCGGAACGCCGAGCGTGCTCGACGTACTGCGCGAGGGCGTCACGGAGCTCGCCCGCGTTGTCCTCGGAGAGGTCGATCTGATAGGTGACCCCGTCCAGAGCGAACTCGACGGTTTCGTCGGCCTCGGAGCCGTCGATGTCATCGACCAGAGAAACCAGAACTTGCTGCGCCATGCTTTCCACCGTTTCGTCACGTACCGAAGAAGTGACGGTCAGGAATCCTCTCGCCCATGCATGGCGGAAGACTCACCCCCGCGGATACCGTGAGCACCCGCTACGACCGACATCTCACAGAATGCCATACATCCCGTTTTCTTCGCTACGCGACGCACCGTCGAGTTCGCGGATCAATCGGCGTCCGAATGGCGGTTCACCCGAAATGGGAAGCGCATGTCGCCCGAATTTCCGGCATTTCCGCAGTACACGATGGTATGGCGGGGGCGAACCGGGCCCGCCGCGGCCACCGGTTGACGTGTCCGAGGCCACCCGCTGGTCAGCGTGTGCGTCACCGGCCGGGCCGGTGCGCGCCGACCGTCTCCAGAAAGCGGGCCGTCACGATGTTGAATGCACTCTCCCGCTCCAGGTTCGGCAGGTGCCCGGCGCCCTCGATCACCGCCAGCTCGGCACCCGGGATCCGTTCGGACATGAACTCGGCATCCGCGACCGGGGTGAATTCGTCCTCCCGGCCGACCACGACAAGGGCCGGGACCGCGATGGCGGAAAGCAGCGCGCTGTAGTCGGGCCGCTCGGCCCTGCCACGCAATGCCGCGGCTGCGCCTTCAGCCGGGGCGCCCGCCATCATGTCCCATACCTGTGCGGCGACCGCCGGCAGTGTCCGAATGTTGTCCGGAGCCACCATTTTGGGCAGTATCTCATTCGCATAACCGGTCATGCCCTCGCGGACCAGCCGATCGGCCAGGTCGTAGCGGGCCTGCCGGCCGGGGCCGGTCTCCGCCTGCGCGAAGGTGTCCGCGAGCAGCAGGCCGCGGACCCTGTCCGGGAACAGCCGGTAGAACTCCAGCACGATCTGGCCGCCCATGGAGAGGCCGCCGAGCACGATGTCCGCCACCCCGAGCAGGTCGAGCAGGGCGGCCAGGTCCTCGGCGAACGTGCTGAGGCTGGTTTTCCCCGGCACCACCGTGCTTTCCCCGTACCCGCGCAGGTCCGCCGCGAGCACCCGCCTGCCGGTCCGGCCGAACCGCTGGACCTGCGGGCGCCACATCGACCGGTCGAACGGATGGCCGTGCACCAGCACCAGCGGCGGCTCAACATCGCTACCGGCGCCGACGGCACTGCCGCCCAGGTCGTCGTATCCGACGGTGATCCCGTTGACCGAAGCCTTGCTCACGTCTGTTCCTTCCCGACACCGCCTTGACGTCTCGAGGCTATGCCGGGCAATATCTCGGTGCAATAAGGACAATGTACTCGGAGCAATAATGGACGACTACCGGCTGATCGCGGACGCCATCGCGCGCGACATCGCGGCCGGGCGGCTGCGACCCGGCGACCGGCTGCCCCCGCAGCGCCGGTTCGCCAGGCAGCGCGGCATCGCCGGCTCCACCGCGGCCAGGGTCTACGGCGAGCTGAACCGGCGCGGGCTGGTGGCGGGCGAGGTCGGCCGGGGCACTTTCGTGCGCACCGGCAGACCACCGGTGGAGACCGCGCTCAGCGAACCGGCCGCGGCCAGGGTCGACCTGGAGCTCATCCTCCCGGTGCTGCCGGAGCAGCCGGCCCTGCAGGCGCAGAGCCTGGCGCCGCTGCTGACCGCCGGCCCGATGTCCACCGTGCTCAGCCCGGTCGGGGTGGCCGGCACCGGCGCCGCCCGCGAAGCCGGTGCGGCGATGCTCTCCAGGGCGGGCTGGCGGCCGAGCCCGGCGCGGCTGCTGTTCGCCGGCAACGGCCGGCAGGCGATCGCCGCCGCGGTGGCCGCGCTGGTCCCGGTCGGCGAACGGCTCGGGGTGGACACGCTCACCTATCCGCTGGTGAAAGCCATCGCGGCCAGGCTCGGCATCGCGCTGGTGCCGCTGGAGTCGGACGAGTACGGCCTGAGCCCGAGTGCACTGAGGTCCGCACATCGGCTCGGTGCATTACGAGCCGTCTATCTCCAGCCGACCCTGCACAATCCGCTGGGCGTCACGATGGCTCCGCAGCGGCGGGCCGAGCTGGCGGAAACGCTGGACGAGCTGGGCCTGCCCGCGATCGAGGACAACGTGCACGCCTTCCTCCGCGACGACCTGCCACCGCTGGCCGCCTTGCTGCCGGAGCGGGTGATCGTGGTGGACAGCCTGTCCAAGCGGCTTTCCCCGGGCCTGACCCTCGGTTTCCTGGTCGTCCCGGAAGCCGTCGGTGCCCAGGTGGCGAGCGCGCTCCGGTCCGGCACCTGGACCCCCGGCCATTTCGCGCTGGAGGCGGCCACCCGCTGGATCACCGACGGCACGGTCACCGCGATCGAGCGGGGCAAACGACGGGACGCGGTGAGCCGCCGGAAACTCGCCGGCGAACGGCTCGCCGGTTTCCGGCTGCACGGCGACGCCCACGCCTACCACCTCTGGTGGGAGCTGCCCGAACCGTGGCGCGCGGAGACCTTCGTCGCGGCCGCGGCCAGGCACGGCATCGCGCTCAGCCCCGCCGCCGCCTTCGCCGCCGGGTCAGGGCACGCGCCGAACGCGGTGCGGGTGGCGCTGGCCAGTCCCCCGCCGGACGTACTGGTCACGGCGCTGGACCTGCTCGCCGCCCTGGCCCGCGCCACCCCCGAAGACACCACCGCCGAGTAACCCGCGAAAGGGCAAATAGCCGGCTATTTGCCCCAGCGCGCCAGGGCGAAAAGCCGGCTATTTGCCGGTGGGGTCACTCGTGGAGGGCGGCGAGGACGAGTTCGACGGGGTGCCAGGCGGTGCGCTCGGTGCCCTGCGCGATCTGCTGGCGGCAGGAAACCCCGGTGGCGGCCAGGATCGTGCCCCGCGGCTCGGCCTCGATCGCGGGGAAGAGCCGGTCCGCACCGACGTTCATGGAAATTTCGTAGTGCTCCGCCTCGAACCCGAACGAACCGGCCATCCCGCAGCAGCCTGCGTCCAGCTCCACCACCTCCGCACCGGGAATTCGCTTCAGCAGGGCCATCGTGGCCGCGGTACCGACCTCCGCTTTCTGATGGCAGTGCCCGTGGAACAGGATCCGCTGACCGGCCGGCCAGCCCGTCCCGGCCAGCCGCAGGGTCCCGTCGTCGATGGCCTCGGTGAGCAGCTCCTCGATCTGGCGCACCCGCCCGGAGACGTCCAGCACCCTGGGGTCGCCGGGCAGCATCGAGCGGATCTCGTCCTTGAGGGTCATCACGCAGGACGGTTCGCAGCCCACGATCGGCGAGCCGGGCTCGGCATCCGCGGTCAGCGCGTCGACCAGCCGCCCCGCCTTGCGTTTCGCGTCGTCCACCAGTCCTTTCGACAGGCTGGAACGGCCGCAGCAGCCCTCCGCGCCGAGCCGCACCTGCCAGCCGGCCCGTTCCAGCAGCCGCACCGCGGCCTTGCCGATCCTCGGTTCGGTGTAGGTGGTGAACGAGTCGGCCAGGAAGGTGACCGTTCCCCGTGACGCCACATAATTCGGAGTCGACCGGCGTCGGCGGAACCAGCGGATCAGGTGCCCGCGCTGGAACTTCGGCAGCGGCCTGGCCGCGGTGATGCCGAGGAAGCGTTCCATCAGCCGTCGCAGCGGCGGGATCCGGCCGGGCAGGTTGGACAGCGGCGCGGTGGCCGAACCGAGCCGGTTGAGCCAGCGGATGCCGCCGAACACCCTGGACCGCAACGGAACGCCGTGCAGGTCGTGGTGGTGTGCAAGGGTCTCGCTCTTCAGCGTCGCCATGTCGACACCCAGCGGGCATTCGCTCTTGCACGCCTTGCACATCAGGCACAGGTCGAGGATCTCGTGCAGCCGCTCGTCGCCGAGCGCGGCCTTCGGGTCCGGTTCGGACAGTGCCTTCACCAGCGCGTTCGCCCGGCCGCGGGTCGAGTCCTCCTCCTGCCGGGTGGCCATGTACGACGGGCACATCGCGCCGGTGTCGCTCTTGCGGCACAGGCCGATGTTCATGCACCGGTCCGCGGCGCCCCGCATGCCGCCGACCACCTCGAAGGACAGCTTGGTGCGGATCGGGGACGGCTCGGGCAGCGCCGGGTCGCGCAGGTGGTCGGTCATCGACGGCGCGTCCACGATCTTGCCCGGGTTCATCCGGTTCCGCGGGTCGAAGACCCCCTTGACCGCACGCATCGCCTGGTACAGCTCGTCGCCGAAGATCTCGCGGTTGAACTCGCTGCGGGCCAGGCCGTCGCCGTGCTCGCTGGAGTTGACCCCGCCGTACTCGGCGACCAGGTCCTTGACCTCTTCGGCCACCCGCCGCATCTTCGCCACCTGGCCGGGCACGGTGAGGTCCACGAACGGCCGGACGTGCAGGCAGCCCACCGAGCAGTGGCCGTAGAACCCGGCCTCCAGCTCGTGCCGGTCCAGCACCTCCTTGAACCTGGCGGTGTACTCGGACAGGTGCACCGGATCCACCGCGGTGTCCTCGACGAAGGCCAGCGGGCGGCGGGCGCCGACGCTGGCCGCCATCAGCAGCCCCAGGCTGGACTTGCGCACCTTCATCAATGCGCCCTGCTGCGCGGGGGTCACCGCGCGCAGGGTGTGGTAGCCGTGCCGGTTCTTGCGCCACAGCGCGGTGAGCCGGTCCAGGCCGGCGAGCAGTTCGCGCTCGTCGTCCCCGGTGAAGGTGACGAACAGCAGCGCATCGGGGTCGCCCTCCAGGATGGTGCCGAGCGACGCGTACTCGATCTTCTTGCGGGACAGGTCGAGGATGGTCCGGTCCATCAGCTCGACCGCGGCCGGCTCGCAGGACAGTGCGTCGCCGGTGGCCGCGATGGCCGCGGCGGTGGAGTCGAAGTGCCCGACCGCGATCACCGTGCGACTCGGTTTCGGCACCAGGCCCACCGTCGCGGAACCGGTCACGACCAGCGTGCCCTCCGCGCCGACCACGAACTTCGCCAGGTCGAAAGGCTCTGTTCCGGACAGCACCGCGGGCGCCAGCCGATCCAGCCGGTAGCCGCCGGCCCGGCGCCAGAACGCCGGGAACCCGGTCTCGATCGCGGCCCGGTTCTTTTCCACGATCGTCGGCAGCTCGCGGTAGAGCGCGCCTTCCAAGGTGCGCGAGCCGGCGCGTCGGGCCCGCTCGGCGGCGTCGACCGGGCCGAACCGCGCGGTGGTGGCGTCGGCCAGTACCACGTCGAGTTCCTGGACGTGGTCGATCGTCATGCCGTAACGCACCGAGCCGCTGCCGGCCGAGTTGTTGCCGATCATGCCGCCGATGGTGGCGCGGTTGCTGGTGGAGGTGTCCGGGCCGAACATCAGGCCGTGCGCCGCGGCGGCCCGGTTGAGCTGGTCCTGCACCACTCCCGGCTGCACCACCGCGGTCCGCGACTCGGGGTCGAGCTCGATGATCCGGTTCAGGTGCCGGGAGAAGTCCAGCACCAGACCGGGTCCGATGGTCTGCCCGGCCAGGCTGGTGCCCGCACCCCTGGGCACCAGTGGCACGCCGTGCGCGGCGGCCGCGGAGACGGCGGCCGCGATGTCGTCGGTGTCGCGCGGGAAGACCACCCCGAGCGGCGTGATCGAGTACATGCTGGCGTCACGGGAGAACAGGTGCCTGGTGTAGTCGTCGAACTTGACCTCGCCGCGGAAGTCCTTGCGCAGCAAGCTTTCCAGGTCCCTGGCGGCCGGGGTCACGGTGCGCCCAGCACGGTGAGGGCGGCGTTCAGCCCGCCCCGGTCGATCGGCACCCCGGTGAGCTCGAGGCCCATCTGCACCCCGGCCAGTGTGCCGGCCAGGGTGAGGTCGTTGAAGTGGCCGAGATGGCCGATCCGGAAGATGCGGCCGCGCAGCTTGCCGAGCCCGGCACCGAGCGACATGTCGAACCGGTCCAGGATCACCTCGCGCACCTTGTCCGCGTCATGCTCCTCCGGCAGCAGGACCGCGGTCAGCGAACCGGAGTGCTCGCGCTCGTCGGCGCAGAGCACCTCCAGCCCCCAGCCCCGGACCGCGGCGCGGGTGGCCTCGGCATGGCGGGCGTGACGGGCGAACACCTGCGGCAGCCCTTCCTCCTCCAGCATCCGCAGGGCTTCACCGAGGCCGTAGAGCAGGTTGGTCGCCGGGGTGTACGGGAAGGCGCCCTGCCTGTTCGCCGCCAGGATCGGGCCCCAGTCCCAGAACGATCTCGGCAGCCGGGCGTTTTCGCTGGTGCGCAAGGCTTTCTCGCTCACGGCGTTGAAGCTCAGGCCGGGTGGCAGCATCAGCCCTTTCTGCGAGCCGGCGACCGTGACGTCCACGCCCCATTCGTCGTGCCGGTAGTCGATCGAGCCCAGTGACGAAATGGTGTCCACCAGCAGCAGGGCCGGATGACCCGTTTCGTCGATCGCCGCGCGCAGTTCCGGGATCCGACTGGTGACCCCGGTGGAGGTCTCGTTGTGCACCACGCAGACGGCCTTGATCCGGTGCTCCGGATCGGCGCGGAGCCGTTCGGCGAGCACCCCGGGATCGGCGCCGTGGCGCCAGTCGCCCGGTACGAAATCAACCGACAAGCCCAGTTTTTCGGCCATTTCTCGCCACAGTGTGGCGAAATGGCCGGTTTCGAAACCGAGCACCAGTTCGCCGGGGCTCAGCGTGTTCACCAGCGCCGCCTCCCAGGCGCCGGTGCCCGAAGCGGGATAGACGACCACCGGGCCCGCCGCGCCGAAGACCGGTTTGAGGCCTTTCAGCAGTTCCGTGGTGAGTGCCGCGAAATCGGGCCCGCGATGGTCGATGGTCGGCGCCGCCATGGCCCGCAGCACCCGGTCCGGAACGTTGGTGGGGCCGGGAATCTGCAGGAAATGCCGACCAGTGGACTGCGCCATCTTGACTCCGTTCGACGCTGGACTGAAGCCTGGTATTCCACATAGCGGAAAAACAATACCGCCTAGTGGATAGAGCCTAAACCCGCCCGACCCGCTTCGCCAACCCTTTTGCAATGCTAATCAACCCTTGACGCTGGATGTGTCGTGGACCATAATTCCTCTCTGCGAGACAAGGTTTCCGGAATGTGGAAGCGAGCCGCAGATGTCAACGCAGGTCATCTCCATCATCGGTCTGGTACTGATTTTCCTACTGGCCACTCTGCGCTCGGTGAACATGGGCGCGGCGGCCTTTCTGGGCACGTTCGCCATCGGCACCTTCATCTTCGACGAGAGCGCGGACGATCTGCTCGCCGGTTTTCCCGGTGACCTGTTCGTCGTGCTGGTCGGGGTCACCCTGCTCTTCGCCATCGCCAAGAACAACGGCACGGTGGACTGGCTGATCCACGCCGGGGTGCGGCTGGTCCGCGGTCGGATCGCGCTGATCCCCTGGGTGATGTTCGGGGTGACCAGCTTGCTCACCATGGTCGGCGCGGTGGTGCCCGGCGCGGTGGCGATCATGGCGCCGGTCGGGCTGAACTTCGCCGTGCGCTACCGGATCAACCCCATGCTGATGGGCCTGCTGATCATCAACGGCGCCAGCGCTGGCGGCTTCTCCCCGATCAGCATCTTCGGCAGCATCACCAACGGCGTGGTGTCGCGCAGCGGCCTCGCCGCCAACCCCGGGCTGCTGTGGGCGAGCTCGTTCGGCTTCAACCTGCTGCTCAGCGTGGTGGTGTTCTTCCTGTTCGGCGGCAAGGCGCTGCTCCGGCAGCAGGTGCGGGTGACCGAAACCGCCCGCGAGCGGACCGAGGTGACCGTCGGTGGCGGCACCTCGACCGGCACCGGCGTGACCGTGCCCGCCACCACCATCTCCGGCTCGGCCGGTGACTCGACCGGCAGTGACGAGCCGGTGACCACCCTGGACCTGCAGCGCTGGCTGACCCTGATCGGCCTGGTCTCGCTCGCCGCCGGCGCACTGTTCTTCGGGCTGGACGTCGGGCTGCTGTCGATCAGCATCGCCACCCTGATCTGCCTGATCTCGCCGCAGGCCACCAAGGCCTGTGTCGCGCAGGTGGCGTGGCCGACCGTGCTGCTGATCTGCGGGGTGGTCACCTACGTCGGGCTGATGGAACGGATCGGCACCATCGAATGGCTCGGCGACAAGGTGGCCGGCATCCCGGTGCCGCTGCTGGGCGCGCTGGTGATCTGCCTGATCGGGGCCGCGGTGTCCGCCTTCGCCTCGACCACCGGCATCCTCGGCGCGCTGATCCCGCTGGCGGTGCCGTTCCTGCAGGCCGGCCAGCTCGGCGCGGTGGGCGTGATCATCGCACTCGCGCTGTCCTCGTCGATCGTGGACTCCTCACCGTTCTCCACCAGTGGCGCGCTGGTGGTGGCGAGCACCCCGCAGGAACGCCGCGACCAGGTGTTCCGCGGGCTGATGCTGTGGGGCATGACCATGATCGTGGTGGCGCCGCTGACCACCTGGCTGCTGTTCGTGCTGCCCGGCTGGCTGTGACGCGAGCCGGGCCGGGTCCGCTAGCGGCCGATGAACGCGGACTCGCCACCGGTGGCCACCTCGGCCATGATGCCGGCGATCTCGTTGAGCCCGCGCGAGCGGTCGTGCGCCCACCAGTGCGCGGTCTCGTACACCAAGGACAGGCCGATATTGGCCATCGCACGCGGGCGCGGGTCGCGCTCCGGGTCGAAACCCCACTGCTCGGCGAGGTGCCCGGCGAGGCGTTCCTTGGTGTCGGTGATGATGTTGTGCACGGCGAAGCGGGCGGACGGAGTCGCCTTGTACACCTCGAGAGAGTTGCGGATTCCCTCCCGGATGTGACCGTCCACATCGGGCGATCCATGCGTGAGCGCGTATGCGTCGGCAATGGAGGAAGAGACCGAGCGCAGGAATCCGGACGGCGCCGGACGACTGATCACCAGCTTGGCGAGATTTCCGTAAAATTGTTCGACCATTCCGACCAGAACGCTTTCCTTGGTCGGGTAGTAACGAAAGAAGGTTCGCTCGGAGATGCCGGCCGAGCGCGCGATGTCCGCCACGGTGGTCTGGCTGGGCCCCTTGTCCGCGAACAGTTTCATCGCTTCCAGCCAGAGCGTGGTGCGGGTGCGGTGCTTCTTGGAACTGCGCAGCCCGACGGGTGGCTGGGGCTGCCTCGGCACGTCGATCACGGGCGGACGGCCATGGCCGGGAAGGTCCCGGAAGTACGGACCCTTGGTCTGAAGAAATGTGTCCATTGCATGTCCTTGGGCTTGTTCAATGACGGGTTCGGCAAATCTCGCCGATATACCGGCGCCGATCGGTATCGAGGAGCCGGCGGATCTCGTGTTCGGTGAGATGGGGAACCTCAGGTGCCCGGAGCCTATGCGAAGTGGTACGGGCGTGCAATGGTTGCGATCGAGACAGGGATCACGGTTCAGCGCGACAGGCTCGCGCCAATTCGTTAGTTTTGCGAAGAACAATTAGCGGAAGCCCAGAATGGGCCGCTTTTCCGCCGCACCGACACCCGCCAGTGGCAGCCTGACCGGCCATAATGACGTTTTCGCCGTGCAACGGTCAGGCATCGTTTCAGTTACCCGGGAGTGGCCACGCGGTGAGGAAAGCACCGATAAGGCACTTTCCGCGCACGCGCGGGCCTAGTCGCGCGGGTCGGTGCGCTCCTGCTCGGCGAGGAACCGCTCGAACTCGCCGCCGATCTCGTCCGCGGTGGGCAGCTCGCCCTCGGACTCGGCGAGCAGGCTCTCCCGCTTGCTCGCGTCCAGGAAGGTGTCGTAGCGGCGCTCGAGCGCCCGCACCACCTCGGCCACCTCGTCGGACTCCGCCACCTGCTTGCCGATCTCCAGGTCGGCCCGGCGGCCGGCTTCACGCAGCGCGTCCCCGGACAGGCTCAGCCCGGTGGCTTCGCCGACCGTCTCCAGCAGCGTCAGCGCCGCACCCGGGTAGGTCGCCTGGACCAGGTAGTTCGGCACGTGCGCAGCGAAGCCCATCGCGTCGTGGCCGGATTCGCCGAGCCGGAACTCCAGCAGCGCGGCGATGCTGCCCGGGATCTGCATCCGGCTGAGGAAGGGCTGGTGGCCCTGCACCAGCTCCGGGCGGGTGCCGTGCGCGGTCACCCCGAGCGGACGGGTGTGCGGCACGTCCATCGGGATGCCGTGCATGCCGACGGTGAGCCGGACGCCCCAGCGCTCGACCAGCGCGCCGACCGCGGCCGTGAACCGCTCCCATTCGCGGTCCGGTTCCGGCCCGGTGAGCAGCAGGAACGGGATGCCGGCGGTGTCGTGCTGCAGCCGCACGACCAGCTCCGGCGCCTCGTACTCCTCCCAGTGGTCGGTGAGGAAGGTCATGGTCGGCCGCCGGGAGCGGTAGTCGATCAGCCGGTCCACGTCGAACCGGGCGATGACCCGGTGCTCGTGCTCCTCCAGCAGGTGGTCGGTGAGCGTGCGGCCCGCCGCACCCGCGTCCAGGAACCCGTCGAAGTGGTGCAGCAGTACCGCACCCTCGAGGTTCGGGACGTCGGAGTCCACCTCGTAGAGCTCTTCGGGATCCAGCACTGGGGCTACCTCCTGGTGTCGTTCTGACCAGTGTTCTCCTTTTCAACGCGGCGCGGGGCCGAATCCATCCCGGCCGGCGGTGATCGGTGTCGTCTACGCTCGGCGGGTGAGCTATCTGGCGGCGGACGGCCGATACGAATCGATCCCCTACCGGCGGTGCGGTCGCAGCGGGCTGAAGCTGCCCGCGATCTCGCTGGGGTTGTGGCACAACTTCGGGGACGACCGCCCGTTCGAGACCCAGCGCGCGATCTGCCGCCGGGCGTTCGACCTCGGCATCACGCACTTCGACCTGGCCAACAACTACGGGCCGCCCTACGGTTCCGCGGAACGGAATTTCGGCAGGCTGCTGGCCACCGATTTCCGTCCGTACCGGGACGAACTGGTCATTTCCAGCAAGGCGGGCTACGACATGTGGCCGGGGCCGTACGGGGACTGGGGTTCGCGCAAGTACCTGCTCGCGTCGCTGGACCAGTCGCTGGACCGGCTGGGCCTCGACTACGTGGACATCTTCTACTCCCACCGTTTCGACCCGGACACGCCGCTGGAGGAGACGGTCGGCGCGCTGGACACCGCGGTGCGCTCCGGGCGCGCGCTCTACGTGGGAATCTCGTCGTATTCGTCCGGAAAGTCGGCCGAAGCGGCCCGGCTGCTGAAGGAGCTCGGCACGCCGTTGCTGATCCACCAGCCGTCCTACTCGATGTTCAACCGGTGGACCGAGCAGCAGGACCTGCTCGGCACCCTGGACGCGGCGGGCGCCGGCTGCATCGCGTTCTCGCCGCTGGCGCAGGGCCTGCTGACCGATCGCTACCTGGACGGCGTGCCCGAGGACTCCCGCGCGGCCACCGGCGGCGCCCTCAACCGGGGCATGCTCTCCGAGGAGAAACTGGCCAGGGTGCGCGCGCTGAACGAGATCGCCGGCCGGCGCGGGCAGAGCCTCGCTCAGCTCGCGCTCGCCTGGGGCCTGCGCGATCCCAGGATGACCTCGGTGCTGATCGGCGCGAGCAGCGTGCACCAGCTGGAGGACAACGTGGCCGCACTGTCCAATCTGGACTTCACCGACGCCGAGCTGGCGGAGATCGACGAGCACGCCGTGGACGTCGGCATCAACCTCTGGCAAGCCTCCAGCTCCCACTGAGCCCCACCGCACGTCGAACTCGCGGTGCGCGAACGTGGGACTCGCGGTGCGCGAGTGTGGGACTCGCCGGATATTCACGCGTCTCGGCGGTTCAGGTGGGAGGTTGCGAAGCCGAGGGTGACCAGCAGGTAGGCGGCGAACGCGGCCAACACACCCGGTATCGACAGCAGCCCGTCCGGCACCGCGCCGGTGATCCGTTCGGTCAGGTGCGGCAGCAGCAGCGCCCGGACCCACTCGTTCCACGGCGAGGGCAGGATCTGCGGCAGCATCTCGGCCAGGTACAGCAGCGCCACCACCGCGGAAAGCCCGCCGGCCGTGGACCGCAGCAGGGTACCGACGCCGAGCCCGGCCAGTGCCACCACGGCCACCGAAAGGCCAGCGCCGAACAGGCCGGGGATCTCGTCGGTGAACGGCGCGGCGTATCCGGCGAACGGCCGGTCCCCCAGGATCAGCACGCTCGCGAAATAGGTCAGCGTCATCACCACGATCCCGGCCGTGAACGCGAGAATCCCTACCACCACGGCCTTTCCGGCGAACAGCACGCGCCGCCTCGGCACCGCGGTGAGGCTGGCCGAGATCGTACCGCTGCCGTATTCGGCGGTGATCACGAGAACGCCGAAGATCCCGAAGCACAACTGCAGGAACGGCAGCGTGGCCACCCCGACGGTGGCGTCCGGGTCCGCCGCCACGACGCTTTGCTCGCCGGGTCGCAGGCCGTCCCAGAACCTGGCCCACATCACCGCGACCGCGACCCCGAGCACCCACACCCCGGCGGTCGCGGCCAGGAAGTACCGCGAGGACTGCAAAGACCGGATCTTCAGCCATTCGGAAGGCAGCACGTCGGCGAGCGGGCCGGTCATCGCGCACCCGCCCGGTACTCCACATCCGCCGCGGTGAGCGCCAGATAGGCGTCCTCCAGCGACGCACTGCGCGGAGTCACCTCGTGCACCGGGATGCCCTGCGCCGCGGCCAGGTCCCCGATCCGCGCGACCTCCATGCCGTGCACCGACAACCCGCCGCCGGGATCGGGCACCACCTCCGCGCCCGCCGCGGTGAGCACGCCGGTCAGCTCGGCGGCCAGCGGGGACCGCACCAGCACGCCGAGCCGGAACCGCTGGGCCAGCTCGGCGACCGTGGTGTCCTCGATCAGCCGTCCCCTGCCGACGATCACCAGCCGGTCCGCGGTCAGCTGCATCTCGCTCATCAGGTGGCTGGAGATCAGCACGGTCCGCCCCTGGGCGGCCAGCGAGCGCATCAGCTCCCTGATCCAGCGCACCCCGTCCGGGTCGAGACCGTTGACCGGCTCGTCGAACATCAGCACCCCGGGGTCGCCGAGCAGCGCCACCGCGATGCCGAGCCGCTGCTTCATGCCGAGCGAGAACCCGTGCACGCGTTTGCGCGCGACCCCGGCGAGGCCGACCTGTTCCAGCACGTCGGCCACCCGGCGGCGGCCGATGCCGTTGGTCCGCGCCAGGCAGTACAGGTGCATGAACGCGCTGCGGCCGCCGTGCACCGCGCCCGGGTCCAGCAGCGCGCCCACCTCGAACATCGGCCCGGTCAGCTCGCCGTAGCGGCGGCCGTTGACCAGCGCGGTGCCCGAGGTCGGCGCGTCCAGGCCGAGCAGCACCCGCATGGTGGTGGACTTCCCGGCGCCGTTCGGACCGAGGAAACCGGTGACACTGCCCGGTTTCACCACGAAGGACAGCCCGTCCACGGCGACCGCGCCCCGATAGCGCTTGGTCAGTTCCCGTACTTCGATCATGCCCTTGACGTTGCCCGGCGCGGACGCCGCGCACATCGGGCCACGGACCGAACCGGCGTCTCTATCTCCAGACAGAGGCGGCGGCCGAACGGGACGGATACCGTCGGGAAGTGCCCGATCCCGAACTGCGCCCGCTCTTCGTCCGGCGGCTGGGGCCCGGCCGCCTGCTCGCGCTCGACGCGCTGGCCGCGGTGCTCTACACGACCGTGCTGCTCACCCTGCTGCTCGCCGACGGCAAAAAGCCGTCCTGGTGGGAATGCCTGATCGTGGCCGGGATCGGGTTGCCGGTGGCGGTGCGCAGGCGCTGGCCGTTGCCGGTCTTCGCGGTGGTGTTCGGCCTGTCGCTGCTCTCGCTTTCGCTGCGGCTGGTCACCGAGTCCTTCCTCGCCGCCGGGTTCGCGCTCTACCTGGTCGCGCTCACCGGCAGGCGGCCGCACTGGGAACCCACCCTGGCGATCGCCGTGCTCAGCGGATTCGTGGTGCTCGCCGGCGGACTCGGTACACCAAGGCCCGGCATCGACTCGCAGTTCGGCTTCTACTTGTTCGGGGTCGCCGTGCTCGGCGGCGCCTGGACGGTCGGACGTGCCGTCCGCGAACGCCGCACGTATGCCGCGCACACCGCCGCGCAGCTCGCCGACCAGGCCGTCACCGAGGAACGCCTGCGCATCGCCCGCGAACTGCACGACGTGGTGGCGCACAGCATGGGCCTGATCGCGGTACGGGCCGGGGTGACCAACCACCTGCACGACGTGCGGCCGGTCCAGGCGCGGGACGCGCTGGAGCTGATCGAGAACACCAGCCGGGACGCACTCACCGAGATGCGGCACCTGCTCGGCGTGCTGCGGGCGGAGAACGGCCCCGAGCCCACTGCCGAACTCGGCCCGGTGCCCGGCCTGGCCGGACTGCCGGAGCTGGCGGGCCGGGCCGCGATGGCCGGGGTGCGGGTGGAGCTGCGCACGGACGGGGTGCCCCGGCTGCCGGAAGGGGTGGAGCTTTCCGCCTACCGGATCGTGCAGGAGGCGCTGACCAACGTGATCAAGCACGCCGCACCGGCGCAGTGCCTGGTGGCGGTGGACGGGCGCGGCGGCGAACTGCGGATCGAGGTGACCGACGACGGCCCCGGCGCCCGGATGCTGCCGGCGCGTCCCGGCGGGCACGGGCTGATCGGCGTCCGGGAGCGGGTCGCGATGTACGGCGGCGAGTTCGCCGCCGGGCCGCGCCCGGAAGGCGGGTTCCGGCTGTTCACCCGGCTGCCGTACGGGGAGCCCGCGTGATCCGGGTACTGGTCGCGGACGACCAGGCCCTGCTGCGCGGCAGTTTCCGGGCGCTGGTCGACGCGTCGCCGGGGCTGTGCACCGTCGGGGAGGCGGAGAACGGCGCGGAGGCCGTGGAACTCACCCGGACGCACCGGCCGGATCTGGTGCTGATGGATGTGCGGATGCCGGAGCTGGACGGGATCGAGGCCACCCGGCGGATCTGCGCGGCGAGCGAGACCAGGGTGCTCATCCTGACCATGTTCGACCTGGATTCCTACGTGTACGCCGCGCTGCGCGCCGGTGCCAGCGGTTTCCTGCTCAAGGACACCAGGCCGGCCGAGCTGCTGGCCGCGATCCGGGTGGTCGCGGCCGGCGAAGGGCTGCTCGCGCCCAGCGTCACCCGGCGGCTGATCACCGAGTTCGCCCGGCGCCCGGATGGCGGACGGCGGGCTCCGGCGAAGCTGGACGGCGTGACCGCGCGGGAACGGGAAGTGCTCGTGCTGGTCGCCCGCGGACTGTCCAATTCGGAGATCGCCGCGCGGCTACAGGTGAGCACCGGGACGGTGAAGACGCATGTGAGCCACCTGCTCGGCAAGCTGCGCGCGCGGGAACGGGCGCAGCTGGTGATCGCCGCCTACGAGTCGGGGCTGATCGTCGCCGGAGACGAGCGCTGACACCGGCCGGGTTGTCACTTGGCGACAAGCGCCGATCGGCCGATGTCGGCGACCCGCCGCGCCCATAGTGTCGGAGCCGTCTGGGTAGCACACAGCGATCGAGGGGTCTCCATGACAGCAAGAAGATCCAGTTGGCGGCGCGCCATCACGGCCGGGCTGAGCCTGGCCGTTGCCGCCGGGGTGGTGGTGGCCGGTGCCCCGGCCGCCACCGCAGTGCCCACAGTGCCCACAGTGCCCGCTGGGCTGACCGAGTTCTACGGGCAGCAGCCGGCGTGGACACCGTGCGAGCCCTCCGGGCCGCTCGCCAACCTGCAATGCGCCGCGCTGACCGTGCCGATGAACTACCGGCAGCCCGGCGCCGAACGGATATCGGTCACCATCAGCAAACTGCCCGCGAAGGACCCGGCGAAGCGGCGCGGAGTGCTGCTGCTCAACCCCGGCGGCCCCGGCGGCTCCGGGATCGGCCTGCCGAACTTCTTCGCGGACAGGCCGATCGCGCAGGCCTACGACCTGATCGGGTTCGATCCGCGCGGCGTCGGCCGGTCGACCCCGCTCAACTGCGAGGCCCCGCCGGCGATCGAGGGGCTGTCCAGCCGCCCCGACGACGCGGAGTTCGCGCTCTGGACCGCGGACGCGCGGGCGGGCGAGGACGGCTGCGAGCGGGCCGCCGGCGGCCTGCGCCCGTTCGTCAACACCCCCAACACCGCGCGCGACATGGACGTGATGCGCGGCGTGCTGGGCGAAAAGAAAATCAACTATCTCGGCTTCTCCTACGGCACCTACCTCGGCGCGGTCTTCGGCAGCCTGTTCCCGAAGAGCCTGGACCGGAACGTGCTGGACTCCGCGGTCAGCCCGGACTGGATCTGGCGCGAGCAGTTCAAGCAGCAGGCACTGGCCCATCGGTCCAATGTGGACCTGCTGGTCGGCTGGCTCGGCGAGCGCGACGGTACCTACGGGCTCGGGAAGTCGGCGGGCGAGGTGTTCGCCAACAGCGAGGCGCTGGCCGCGAAGCTCGCGGTGCGGCCGGTCACCGACCCGGAGTACGGCGAGGTCGACCGGACCATCTACGACGTGCTGCTCGGCAGCGCGGCGAGGTACCGCCCGCTGTGGGACTCCGCCGGTGAGGTGATCAAGCGGCTGTCGGACGCGGCGGACGGGGTCATCGCGCCGGACTCGCCGGAGATGGTGGACGCCGGCAAGGCGGCCCGCGCGCTGTACGCGCTGGCCGTGCCGTCGACCATCAGCGGCGTCTTCCAGACCGTCACCTGTGAGGCCGACTGGCCGAAGGATCTGCAGATCTACTACAGCGACATGCGACTGTACCGCGAGCGGTACCCGTACGGCGGTGGTATCTCCCGTGCCGCGCCGAACGGCTGCACCTTCCGCAGCTTCACCCCGCCGGACCGGGTCACCGACCTCAAGCGCGGCTACCCGACCGGACTGGTGATCCAGGCCGACGGGGACACCCAGACCCAGTACGACGGCGGGCCGGCGATGGCCGCCAAGCTCCGCGACCACCTGATCTCGGTCCCCGACGACGGCACGCACGGGCTCTACGTCAGCAACACCTGCGTGCAGGCGCTGGTGGACCGCTACCTGGTGGACGGCGTGCTGCCGGGCACCACGACCACCTGTGCCGGCGACCCCCGGCCGGACGTGCCGCCGGACTCAGCCGGGGCGTCCGCGTCCGCACGCGGGAGCAATAACTCCACTTTGCAGGAACGGATCGCGAAGTTCGCGAAGAACAAGCAACTTGACAAAGTAACCTTCTAATCCTGGCGGTCGTGAGTGGAAAGTCGTCGCCCCGGGTGCGGGTGTCCCGCAAGAACACGGGCAACACTTTCCACTCACGACCCGCCGCGATGGGCCATCTGGCCTAACCGATCATTGACATCAGTCACCAATAGCCACCGGTTCCGTTGAAGGATGGCTCGAAGTGGGTCATAGTCCCAGCTAGTACGAATATTTCGTCGCGCCGCGACTCGGCGCCCGACTGCCCCGGGAGAGCACCGTGCCCCATCTCCCCCCTACTCACGGTGCCCTCCCCTCCCGCGAAACCAGGCGGCTCGTACCGGCCATCGGAGTACCGGCGCTTACCCCCGCCGGCCACTCCGGTCCGCGTACGACCACGGCCCCGGCATCGGCCTCCCCAGCCGGCCAGGATCGCACTCCGCCCGCACAGATCGATTCAGGCCACGATTCAGGCGATCCGGCGTCCGCCCGCTCCGGCGGCGTGGAATCCGGGCCGCCGCAAGGAGTTGACCGTCCCCGGCTACCCGGGATCCGGTCCTGCCCGCACCAGGCCGGTTACCCCGGCGGGCCGGGCGGCCTTACTCCAAAAGGCCTATCGGTGATTCACGATCGGACGCTTCGCTCGGCTGTCTTCGGTATCCGGTAATTACCGGCAAGGGCCCATAATCCCAAATCCCAGCGGGATCCGGACCGGATTGGGCCGAGATCCGGACCGGATGATCCGGACCGGATTAGGCCGGGCGGCCCGACCCATTTCCGGACGGCTGGGCTCACTCGTTCGGCCTACCGGGCTGCCCTGGATGCCCACCGAACGTCATCAGACTTGTCGTTTCTTCCGACAACCGCCGAATGCTCCTTGACCTCCTCCGGCTAACGTAGTTACATCAGGGTCAGTAGGGGTCTGGGTAGCGGGGACCCGAATGGGGATGTCTTAACGGCTGGCTGTACGCGCGTTCGCGTCTACCGCCAGTCGTCTAACCATGCTGGGGTAGCCATGCATCGAGTGCAGAACGTCGATGAAGTCAAGCTCGTGCGCTGGCCGGCGCAGGCCGCCCTTCGAGACCAGTATCGAAAAACGGGGGTACCGCGTCTACTGGTCGTGGAGGGGAGCGCGTTACCGCCGCAGTGCGGTGACCTGTACGAAGACTGGGTCCGGGCACCGATTTCGCGGGCCGACCTGGACGCCAGGCTGACCGCGTTGCGCGCGCGGGTGGACGAGCACAAGGTGCCCCAGCTCGACGATCGGGGGGTACTGCAGTTCGGCGCGCAGTCGATCACCATTTCCGCCACCCAGACCGAGCTGCTGGAACTGTTCGTCACCCAGTTCGGCAAGGTGGTGGCCAGGGAGGCGTTGCGCACCAGGCTCAGCGAGGCCAACCAGAGCTCGCCGACCAGGAACTCGCTCGACCTGCACATAATGCGGCTGCGCCGGCGGATACTGCCGCTGAACCTGTCGATCAGGACGGTATGGGGGCGCGGCTACGTGCTGGAGTGCTGCGGCGCGCACACCCGTTCCTGAGATTCCTGAGAATATTCTCAGCCTTCGAGTATGCGGCGGGGTCCTGGCCCTTCCTGGCCGAGGCTGTCGTAGGGGTTGGCCAGCACGCATCGGCTGATCGAAAGGCAACCGCAGCCGACGCATTCGGTGAAGTCGTCGCGCAACCGCTCCAGATACCGAATGCGCTGGTTGAGTTCCTCCTGCCAATGCCGGGAAAGGCGCTGCCAGTCCTGCCGGTTCGGCGTGCGGCCCTCCGGCAGTTTCGCCAGCACCTCGCGCACGTCGGCCAGCGGGATGCCGACCCGCTGGGCGATCCGGATCAGCGCGACCCGGCGCAGCGTGTCGCGGCTGTAGCGGCGCTGGTTGCCGGCCGTGCGGGTGCTGACGATCAGCTCCTGCCGCTCGTAGAAATGCAGCGCCGAAACGGCCACCCCGCTGCGGTCGGCCAGCTGCCCGACGGTGAGCTGGGACTGGTCCCACTTCAGTTCTTCCATCGCCGCGATCTCCCCTCCCCGCACCGCTACCTCGACTATAGTTCAGGTTAGCGGTAGGATTCGTGCCGAATCGAAGCGGGGGTTGATTCGGCCACCCGATGGAGTAGCTTCAGAGGCTTCGGGCGGGGGCAGACCGGCGGAACAGGAGTTGTCTGATGGGGCAGGAGACCGAGCCCCGGTTCGATCTCGACGCCGTGGCCGGTTTGGGGGACGGGCAGCCGCGCCGGGAACGGCCGAGCACCGTCGGCGACCGCTACCTGCTCAAGGAGCGGATCGGCACCGGTGGCAGCGCCACGGTCTACCGCGCGACCGACACCGCGACCGGTGCCGAAGTCGCCGTGAAACTGTTCCACTCCGGCGCGGCGCAGAGCGGCGAGCGCAGGTACGCGCAGGAAATCCGCATCCTCAGCGAGCTGCAGCATCCCGGGCTGGTCGCACTGCACGACGCCGGCACCGAGAACGAGCGGGCGTTCCTGGTGACGCAGTTGGTCATCGGGGAGACACTGGCGGCCCGGATCCAGTGCGGTGCGCTTTCCGCGGCGGAGACCGCCGAACTGGCCACCCCGCTGGCGGAAGCGCTGGCCTACGTCCATTCCACCGGCGTGACGCATCGCGATCTCAAGCCGGCCAATGTGCTGCTCGGCGCGGACGGCCCGAAGCTGAGCGACTTCGGCATCGCGCGGGCCTTCGACACCACCAGGATGACCGAAAGCGGGGTGGTGCTCGGCACCGCCGCGTACATGGCTCCCGAGCAGGTCAACGGCGGGGAGATCGGGCCGCCCGCCGACATCTACGCCTTCGGTCTCGTCCTGCTGGAATGCCTCACCGGCCGCCGCGAGTATCCCGGCACGCTGCTCGAATCGGCGCTGGCCAGGCTGCACCGGAAACCGGTGCTGCCCACCGGGCTTCCCGCGCCGTTCGCCGACCTGCTCCGTCGGATGACCAGTATCGACCCCGCGAAACGGCCCAGTAGCACGGAAGTGGCCGCGTCGCTGCACGCACTGCGCGAGGCCGGCGCGCCAACGCGCGCGCTGACCACGCCGCCCACTCCGGTGCCGCGTATCGGGAAGCGGCGGTCGCGCCTGCTGCTGGCGCTCGGTGCGCCGCTGGCACTGCTCGCGCTTGGCGCCGTCGCGCTGTTCGGTTCGGGCGGCGAACCACCCGCGCCCGGCCCGGCGCCGGCCGCGCCGGTGCCCACCTCCCCGGCGGGCACGCCCGCGGCGCCGCAGTCCCCCGCGCCGCCCGCCACCGGGCTGGTGGTGCACCAGCTGCCGCCCACCTCGGCCACTTCCGGCGTCGAGCTACCGCCGGCAGCACCGTCGACGAGCGCCGAACCTCCGGGGAAAAGCGAAAAGCAGGAGAAGAAGAAACAGGCCAAGGAGTCCCGCAAGGCGGAGCGGCAGGACAAGCGCGACGGCTGAGCTTTTCCATGGTCGACACGGGAGAAACGATCTTCACGAGCCTGCCCGGCGGACACGCCCCGACACACCGCCTTCACTCGTTGTGAGGTTGTGCCCAGCCATGGACCCCGATACCGTGCTAACACGTTCGGTTGAGATAACAGCCGCAGGGAGACCTTCCCCGCTGGGGCGGAGCAGTGAATTTCCGGGTGGCGGTACCTCCCACACAGCATCAGCGTGTGAGGGAGCAGAGCAGTGACGACGTTCGTGCAAAGAACCGTCCGACAGACCACGTCGGGGGCTGGGAAGCTGGTGGTCAGGAAGCGTCGAATGGGCGCGGTCAGAGTGGTTGAGTTCCGCGGAGATATCGATCAGGCCACCGCGCCGGTCGTGTGCCAAGCGGTGGCCGAAGAACTGCTGACCGGTTCGCGGGCACTGGTACTTGACCTGACCATGGTTGGTTTTCTCGGCTGTGCCGGGCTTACCGTGCTGGTGGAGACCGCCGAACAGACCCGGCGGTACGGCTCGCGGCTGAGCCTGGTGTCCACCCGTCGCGAAGTTCTGCGCCCGCTGCTGGCCACCAACCTGCGCGATCGGTTCCGCATCCGGCCCTCACTGAGCCGCGCACTACAGGATTTCGAGTAACCGCGAGAAAAGGACGAAAGTCCATTGTGGCCGGTGAATACCGGATACGGCTTCATTCCGCGCGCAGCGAATTCCGAACCTGGTTCAGCGCCCTGGCCACATCGCGGGCGAACCAGCGCAGGGAAAGCGCTTCGGAAATCGCCAATGCGTCGGTCAAAGCCTGTTCCGCGTCCGCGAGACGCCCGGTGCGAACGTGCAGGGCGCCGAGACTGCGCAGGGTGTAAGCCTGGCCGCGCCGGTCACCGAGCGACTCGAACAAGGTGCGGCAACGGGCCAGCGCCTCCGCCGCCGGTTCGTACGCGCGCAGTTGCGCGTGCAGATCGGCGAGGCCGCGCAGCGAATAGGCCACCGCGTGCCGGTGACCGTGCTCGGTGAACAACTCCAGCGACCGGCGCAGGTTCGCCCCCGCGTCCTCGAGATAACCGGTGTAGCGCTGCGTTTCCCCGAGGCTGCGCAGCACGTGCGCCTCCCAGTGCGGATCCCCGAGGCGGCGCGTGATGACCAGCGCCTCGTGCAGCAGGGTGCCGGACTGGTCGTACCTGCCCTGCCGGCGCAGCAGATCCGCCCGACGTTTGATCGCGCTCACCGCCGACCGCTCGTCGCCGAACTCGCGGGCGAGCCGGAGCGCGCCGAGGAAACACCGGTCCGCGGAATCGAATTCGCCCGCGTCGGAGAACACGCAACCGAACTGGTCCAGTGCCACCCCGTGCAGCTGGTGGTCTCCCGACTTCTCCGCCAGCGTAAGGGCTTCGGTCAGGATCTCCCTGGCTTCGGCGGCCCGGCCGGTCTCGGCCAGCACATCGGACTTCAGCACCAGGGTGTGGCCCAGCTCGGCCTCGTCGCCGAGTGCGGTGAACCGGTTCGCGGCCGCGCGGAAATACCGCAGCGCGGTACCCGCCCTGGCCTGATGCCAGTGCAGGTTGCCGAGCCGGCGCAGGCTGACCGCCGCCGAGCGCGAGTCACCGGCCCACCTCGCCGCGACCAGCCCCAGCACGGTCGCGCTGTGCGCGGACCGCAGCCCCGGCCGCGTCTCGCAGATCGCGCCGAAGGTGTCAGCCAGCGTCCAGGCCCGGGTCCACCAGCCCCGCCGCAGTGCCGCGTAGAGCAGCGCGACGACGTTCTCCGCCTCCTCCCCCGACCACAGCGCCAGGCTCGACTTCGCGGCCGCCGAACCCGCGCCGTCCAGCGCGAAATCGAGCATGCCGCGCAGCGCCCGGTCCAGGGTCCGCGGGGTCTCCTCCAGCTCGGCCCGTTCCCTGGCGAACTCGGCGATCAGGTCGTGCGGCTGGTAGCGCACCTGGTCGAAGGCGTCCCGGCCGCGCACCTGCAGCAGCTGCGCCTCGACCAGCGCCTCGGCGGCGTCACGCCCGGCGTCCTCGGTGTCAGCGGCCTTTTCCGGACTGTCGGTCTTTTCGGTGTTCGCTGTGTCCTGGCCGGCGGATTCGAGCAGCCGGGAGATCATGGCGCGGGACACCGCGGGCAGCCCGAGCGCGGCCAGCAGCCGCAGCGCCCGCCGCGGCTGGGGCCCGCACTCCGCGTAGCTCAGCCCGATGGTGGCCCGGACGTCCAGGTCCCCCGCGCGCAGCTCGGCCAGCCTCGACCGGCCGGCGCCGATCCTGGTGGCCAGCTCGTCGATGGTCTCGTGCGGGCGGGCGCCCAGCTTGGCGCCGACTATGCGCACCGCCAGCGGCAGCCCGGCGCAGTGACCGAGCAGCGTCTCGGCCGCGGCCGGCGCGCCGGCGACCCGGTCCGCGCCGACGATCCTGGTGAGCAGCTCGTGCGCCTCCTGGCCGGTGAACGCACCGACCCCGATGGTGACCGCGCCGGCGAGGCCGAGCATCCGGCGCCGGGCGGTGACCAGCACCGCGCAGCCGGACCCGCCCGGCAGCAGCGCCCGCACCTGCGCCTCGTCCCGCGCACCGTCCAGCAGCACCAGCACCCGCGCGTCCGCGGTCCGGCTGCGCCACAGCTGCTGCCGTTCCAGGAAACCGACCGGGACCGACTCCTCGTCCACCCCCAGCGCGAGCAGGAACCGGCGCAGCACCTCGGCCGGCTGCCCCGGCTCGGCGGTGAGGTCGGCGGCCACCTGCCCGCCGTCGAACTCGCGCCGGACCAGGTGCGCGGCCCGCACCGCGAGGGTGCTCTTGCCGACCCCGCCCGGCCCGCTGAGCAGCACCAGCCGGTTGTACGGCCCGGTCAGCTCGGCGCGGATCCGGTCCAGCAGCTCTGCCCTGCCGACGAAATCGGGCAGCCGCGGCGGCAGCTGCGCCGGCCGGGCCGGCGCCTCCGGCATCAGCAGCGGCCGCGCCTTCGGCACCGGGTCGAGCAGCGTCTGCGCCCAGCGCAGCCGTGCGCCCGGTGCCGCGCCGAGGCCGGCCAGCGCGCTGCGGGTGCTGTCGAAAACGGCTTTGGCGTCGGTTCGCCTGCCCACCTTGACCAGCGCGTCGACCAGCAGGGCGGCGATGTTCTCCTGGCTCGGGTCCCGGTTGAGCAGCTCGGTCAGGCCGGTGATCGCCTCGGGCAGCCTGCCCAGCGCGATGTCCACGCCGAAGCCCTGCTCCAGCGCGGCCAGCCGGCGTTCCTCCAGCCCACCGGCGTAACCGCTGAGCAGCGGGCCGCGTCCGGTGTCCTGCAGCGCCGAACCGCGCCAGAGTGCCAGCCCGGTGCGAAGCAGGTGGTCGGCCTCGAGGTACTCGCCGGCCTCGGCCGCGTCCCGGCCGTCCTCGGTGAGCCGGATGAACTCGGTCGCGTCGAACTGCCGCGGGTCCACGTCCAGCAGGTAGCAACCGTGCCTGGTGCGGAGCACGTGCTCGGCGGACCTGGCGGGCAGGTCCGGGCAGAGCAGCTTGCGCAGCGCCGAGATCCGGCCCTGCAGCACGGCAGGGTACGACTGCGGTGGGCGGTCCGGCCAGAGCTCGTCGATCAGCGTCTCCATCGGCACCGGCTGGTTCGCCTTGCTCAGCAGTACCGCCAGCACGGTGCGGACCTGTCTTGGTCCCACCGGTGCCCCGTCGAGCTCTGTCGCACCCAGCACGCCGAAACGCAATCCGAAACCCCCGTATCCCGAAAGGTCATCTTCTCAGCATCTAACGCTCTCCGTGCGGGGTTCAGTGCGCGAAGTGCGGAACTAGCGTCTGGGATCAGCCGCCAGTGGGTA